>NZ_CP104900.1:1200000-2400000 GCF_025449215.1 Shewanella seohaensis | reverse complement strand
CAGCCATGTCATGTTTGGCGGCATTACCCACAAGCCCGCCATTACACTCTGTAAAAAACTGCTGGCGATGACCTGCGAGCCCCTTACTAAAGTCTTTCTGTGCGACTCGGGCTCAATTGCCGTTGAAGTTGCCATCAAAATGGCGCTGCAATATTGGCAGGGGCAAGATTTGCCTTTAGCGCAAAAGGCCCAAAAACAGCGCATTCTCACGGTGAAAAAGGGATACCATGGCGATACCTTTGCCGCCATGAGTGTCTGCGATCCCGAAGGGGGCATGCATACCATGTTTGGCGAGGCTGTAACGAAACAGTGTTTTGTCGACGCGCCGCAAACGCCCTTCGGCGAGCCATTAGGCCAAGATGATTTAGCGCCAATGCAGCGTATTTTACGCGAGCAACATCAAGAGATTGCCGCCGTGATTATCGAGCCGATTATGCAGGGCGCAGGGGGAATGCGATTCTACAGCAGCGAATATTTACGCGGCCTGCGTGCCCTGTGTGATGAATATAATGTGCTGCTTATCCTCGATGAAATCGCCACGGGTTTTGGCCGAACCGGTAAGTTATTTGCCTATGAACATGCCGATATCACGCCCGACATTCTCTGCCTAGGCAAAGCCTTAACGGGGGTATATCAGCCTTGCCGCCACCTTATGCACGGATAACGTCGCCCAAGGCATTAGCCAATCGCCCGCAGGTGTCTTTATGCATGGTCCGACATTTATGGGCAATCCCCTCGCCTGCGCCGCCGCCTGCGCAAGTTTAGATCTGATCAATCAACAGGAGTGGCCAGCGCAGGTTGCCGCCATCGAGCAGCAAATGCAGCGCGAGCTTGCCGATGCCATCGATATTCCCAGCGTGAAAGAGGTGCGCATGCTCGGCGCGGTCGGTGTGCTCGAAATGCACCAAGCGGTCAATACCGCGGCGCTGCAGCAGCAATTTGTTGACTTAGGCGTATGGGTTCGCCCCTTTGCCAACCTGATTTATATTATGCCGCCTTATGTGATAAGCCCCGAGCAGCTGACACAACTGACTCGGGCGATGAAGCAAGTGGCAGCGACGATTACGCCGCCACAGGCCGTTCAAACCGAGGCGCTTGCGAATGAAAGCATCACCATCAGTCACGGTTAAATGTGGCAACACATTGGTCATTAAGCCTTTTGACAAGGCTTGAGATCAAGGCCCGCAGCGCCGCCGGTTTAATCATTTTCGCCATATAGTGATAACCCCGGCGCTGCACATCCTCCACCAACTCTTTACGAGTATTGGCGGTGATTAAAATCCCCGGTAACTCTTTGCCATAGAGCGCGCGGATCCCGTCCATCGCATCGACGCCGTTTTGGCCATCGTCCAAGTGGAAATCCGCTAACACTATGTCTGGCGCCACCCCTTTCAGGCCTAATTTTATGCGCGCATCGGACAAGTCTTTGGCGCATATCACCTCGCACTGCCAGCGGCTGAGTAGACTCTCAAGCCCCGCTAAAATGGCTTCTTCGTTGTCGATACACAGGACTTTAATCCCTGACAAAGGTTGCAATAGAGATGGCAATGCCTTCACCTGCGGCTGACGCACGGTTTCCCCTAGGGGCACGCAGATAGAAAACACTGAACCTCGTCCCAATTGCGACGACACTTGGATCCCGTGATTCAGCACCCGGCTGATCCTATCGGCAATCGCCAGCCCTAGGCCGAGGCCGCTGACACTTTTACTACGAGGGTTATTTAAGCGCTTAAACTCTTTGAAAATTTCACTGGGTTTCGTGCTCATCAATCCCGCAGCCCGTGTCCAATACTTGGATCTCTAATTCACTGCCGCGATGGCGACAGCCAAACAGCACCCGTCCACCGCGGGCATAGCGGTAAGCATTGGTTAAGAAGTTTTGCAACACGCGCCGCAGTAGCGAAGGATCGGAGTTAACTGTAGCGCTACAGGGGATCATCTTAAAGCGAATTTGATTGTCCGCCGCCATCGCCTCAAATTCGACCGACAGACCATTAAGCAGCTCGGATATGGCAAAATCGCGGCGATTGACGTCCACCATGCCGGAATCGAGCTTAGAAATATCCAATAAGTCGGTGAGTAACTCGCCAGCGGTTTTGAGCGAGCTATTCACATGGGATAAGGTGGTGCGCGCCTCACGATCCAAATTAGGATACTGGGACAAAGATGCGGTAAACAATCTCGCCGCATTCAGTGGTTGCATTAAGTCGTGCCCTACCGCCGCTAAGAAACGACTCTTAGAAGCGTTCGCCATTTCTTCCTGCGCCTTGGCCTCAAGTAACTCACTGTTTAGCATGGCTAACTCGTAGGTACGCTCTTTGACGCGCGATTCGAGGGTTTCATTGGCCTCAAGCAAAGCCCGCTCTTGCTCACGATACTGAGTAATGTCGGTAAAGGTCATCACAAAGCCGCCATCAGGCATAGGATTACCTTGAATTTTAATCACTTTGCCGTCTTTACGTTGCCGCTCTGAGGTGTGCGGCGTGCCATTGCGCATATGCTGCACGCGTTTTTCGACCTGCGACTCAATATCCCCCACGCCGCAATATCCCCGCGCCGCGTTAAAACGAATCACTTCGCCAATCGGCATGCCTTGTTGTAAAAATCCTTCCGGATATTGATACAGCTCGACGTATTTGTAGTTCCATGCCACCAAGTTGAGATCGCTGTCGATAACGCTCATCCCTTCATAGGCATGCTCGATAGCCCCGCGCAGCATATCTTGGCTGAGCATGATTTTGGATGAGGCTTCATCCACTAGGCTAAAGACTTCATCTAGGGCCAAGTCGCGCCCCTGTAACACCGAGTCCATCACCAAGGAGGCACTGGAAGCGCCAAGCACACCGGCGAGTAAACGTTCGGTGTGGGCGATAAGCTCAGGTGTCGCAGCCTTGTGCCAGCTATCACTCTTAACCGCCTCGGTGGAGAATCGGCTAAAGCTTTCATAGGCGCGGGTAGGGCTAACAAAGCGGCTGGCTAAGATCAGCAGATCCTGCTGAGAGATGGGGCCATTTTTCTTATTGGCATTATTTTTAAGCTTACCCGGGCTGACAAAAGCGCTAGCCTGAATACGCTCAGCAACCCCTGCCCTAAACCAAATCGAGCCTAAGATATAGCAGGCAATATTGGCGAACAAGGCTGTGAGGGCATCGCGCACATTGGGGGTAATGGCATCTAACAGATCGATATTACTCGACAATAAGGTCGCCACATTTTGGCCATCGTTCATGCCGCTTAGCATGATGTAAAACCACAGGCCAAAACCCACACTCAAGCCTAAAAACACCCCGGCACGATTACCGTGTTTCCAATAGAGTCCCCCACGAGCGCTGGCGCTAATTGGGCAAACGCCCCGAAGGATAACATCCCAAGGTGCGATAGCGAGTCACTGTCGGCAAGCGCCAGATAACTGCCATAACCCAAGCCAAGGATAATGACGATGGCAAGGCGGCGCGCATTTAACAGCATCTGCGAAAACTGGCTGAAATTTTTCTCACGGATATTGCCCGTGCGCAGCATGACTGGCACCAGCCACTCGTTACTCACCATCACGCTTATCGTCACTACCGCCACAATCACCATGCCGGTTGCCGCAGATAAAGTGCCTAACAGTGCGATCACAGCGAGCAGTGGATGATCTAAGGCAAGCGGTAAATTGATCACATAAGTATCGGCGGCAACGCTATCACCGAGGATCACTTTACCCGCCAAAGCCAGTGGCCCAACGAATAAGCCAAATAAGGCCAAATACAGCGGGAATAACCAGCGCCCCTTAGACAACACCGACTCATCGGCACACTCCACCACCATCACGTGGAATTGCCGCGGCATACATAAAAACGCCGCCATGCCGACGAGCAGCTCAGGCATTAAGGCTTCGATTCGCGGATTTGGGTAATTAATTAATGCTTTTTCGCTCGCCTGCTGCCAGATATCACCAAAACCGTCGAACACCCCAAAGCTAATCACAATCCCCACCAACAAAAACGCCGCCAGTTTGACTAACGATTCAAAGGCAATCGCCAGCATCATGCCGGGGTTATGCTCGGTGGCGTCGAGCTTACGCGTTCCAAATAGAATGGCAAAAATCGCAAGCAACGCTGTGATAAGTAAAGGAATAGTAATGCCGTTTAAAGGATCGTCTGCTGGCTGAAACAAGTTAAGGCTAAACACCATCGCCTTAAGTTGCAGGGCAATGTAAGGCATGATGCCAAATAGCGCGATGAGGGTAACAATGGCCGCTAAGGTTTGTGACTTACCGTAACGGGCGGCGATAAAGTCGGCGACCGAGGTAATATTTTGCGCCTTGGACACGAGGACCATCTTGCGCAGCATGCCAAAACCTAGGGTGAAAATAATAATAGGACCGATAAAAATCGGGATGAAGGACCAAAAATCATTAGCCGACTGCCCTACTGTGCCTAAAAAGCTCCAGGAAGAACAATAAACCGCCAGACTTAAGCCATAAATGCCGACCTGCAGCTTCTTGGTCACGCCGCTAAACCAACGCTCCGCGCCCCAGGCTAAAAGGAATAAAAGTGAGACATAACAAATAGCAATAACGGCGACGACTAAGGTTAGATTCATATTTTTGCTCTTTTTTCCATTATTGTGCGATAAATAATGGCTGAAATCTAGCCAGATTTTCGAGTGCAACAGCCTAAATATAAAGGAAATTTTAAAACTAGACCAAGGTCTAATGGAGTTGCCAGCCCCTTGCATACCATACTCAGACTACGCAATTTTTAGAAAGGGAAGCCCTATGAGCTCGCAGTCTCTCTACAAAGTCTCCGGCAATATCGCTGCCAATGCACTTGTAAATAACGATCAATATAAAAAAATGTACCAAGAGTCGATTGTCAATCCAGAGGGTTTCTGGAGAGAGCACGGCAAACGGATCGATTGGATAAAGCCATATACTAAAATCAAAAAAACCACTTTTGACGATCATAACTTATCGATTAACTGGTTCTACGACGGCACCCTAAACGCCTCAGCCAACTGCTTAGATCGCCATCTAGCAGAGCACAGCGACCGCGTTGCCATCATTTGGGAAGGCGATAACGCCAGCGAACAACGTAAAATCACCTACGGTGAGCTGCACACTCAAGTGTGTAAGTTTGCCAACGCCCTACGCAGCCAAGGCGTGCGTCGTGGCGATATTGTGACCATTTATATGCCAATGGTGCCAGAAGCGGCAGTGGCTATGCTGGCCTGTGCCCGCATCGGTGCCGTGCACTCGGTGGTCTTTGGTGGTTTCTCACCCGATTCTATCGCTTCACGGGTCATCGACGGTAAATCTAAAGTGGTTATCACCGCCGACGAAGGTATGCGTGGTGGCCGCGCGATCCCACTCAAGCGCAACATCGACGATGCGCTCAAGCATCCCGATGTCACCAGCGTTGAGAAGGTGATTGTACTTAAACGTACTGGCGGCAAGGTTGATTGGGTAGAAGGCCGCGATGTGTGGTGGCACTCACTGGTTGAAACCGCATCCGAGCACTGCGCCATTGAAGAAATGGGCGCCGAAGATCCGCTCTTCTTACTTTATACCTCAGGTTCAACCGGTAATCCCAAGGGCGTATTACACACCACCGGCGGTTATATGGTGTATGCCTCTATGACCCACGAGTATGTGTTCGACTACAAACCCGGTGAGATTTACTGGTGTACCGCCGACGTGGGTTGGATCACGGGGCATTCCTACATGGTGTACGGCCCACTGGCGAACGGTGCGACCGTGCTTATCCACGAAGGGATCCCTAATTACCCAAGCCCAGCGCGTTTAGGCGAGATGATTGACCGTCACAAGGTGAATATTCTCTATACCGCGCCGACACTTATCCGTGCACTGATGGCCGAAGGTAAACAGCATTTTGACAAGTACGATGGCAGCTCGCTGCGCATCATGGGCTCAGTGGGTGAACCTATCAACCCTGAAGCTTGGCGCTGGTACCACGAGGTCATCGGCCATGAACATTGCCCGATTGTCGATACCTGGTGGCAAACCGAAACCGGCGGCATCTTAATTACCCCATTACCCGGCGCAACCGATACCAAACCCGGCTCGGCAACTCGCCCTTTCTTTGGGGTACAACCGGCGCTAGTGGACAACATGGGTAACATTTTAGAAGGCGCAACCGAAGGTAACTTAGTGCTGCTCGACTCATGGCCAGGTCAAATGCGTACCGTATATGGCGACCATGAACGCTTCGTACTGACCTACTTCAAAACCTTCCGTGGCATGTACTTTACCGGTGACGGCGCGCGCCGCGATGAAGACGGTTACTACTGGATCACCGGCCGTGTGGACGATGTGATTAACGTCTCCGGCCACAGATTAGGTACCGCTGAAGTAGAAAGTGCACTGGTATCACACGAACTGGTCGCTGAAGCCGCAGTTGTGGGCTATCCCCATGATATTAAAGGCCAAGGTATTTACGCCTATGTGACCTTAACCCGCGGCACAGAAGAAAGCGAAGAACTTCGCCAAGAGCTGCGCCAATGGGTTCGCAAAGAAATTGGTGCCCTAGCCACACCGGATCTTATCCAGTGGGCAACAGGATTACCTAAGACCCGTTCTGGCAAAATCATGCGCCGCTTCCTGCGTAAGATTGCCGCGAACGAAGTGACCAACTTAGGTGATGCATCAACACTGGCCGATCCAGCCGTGATTGAGACCTTGATTGAAACTCGCTTGAATCGTAACGAGTAATCGTTATCCCGCGCTTAATCGTGATTTATCACGGTTAAGCGCTGCTTTAGCTCCTGTACGTTTGAACCTGACTCCGTCGAGTACTGGTTCCTTTAAATGAAGCAAACCCTGTTGAGAAAGTGCCTGATTGCCCCTTTCTCTTAGTTGCCCCTCCAACCAAGGGGCATTTTTTGGTTCTGTGTTAAGCTTGGCGCCAAACTCAGTCGACCAAGAATATCTAGCAGCGTGTCAGTTAATTCCAGCCCAAGCGTTACCCTCAGGGATTATCAGCAACAAGCCGTCGATGCCGCCATCGCGCATTTTAAAAAAGCACCGATTCCGCCGTGTTAGTCCTGCCAACGGGTGCCGGAAAAAGTATCGTTATTGCCGAGCTGGCCCGCATCGCCAGAGGACGAGTGCTGGTTTTAACCCATGTGAAGGAACTGGTTGCCCAAAACGCGCAAAAGGTCGGATTACTGACGACTGAGGCCAGCATTTACTCCGCTGGGTTAAATCAAAAATCGACTGACGGCAAAACCGTCGTGGCCAGTATCCAATCCGCCGCGCGCGCCTTAACTCAATTCGATGAGCTCTTCTCGTTAGTGATTATCGATGAGTGCCACAGAGTCAGCCTCGAAAAAACCAGCCAATATAAGCAACTCTTAAGTCATTTACAAGAGCGTAACCCCAAGCTCAAATTATTAGGCCTGACGGCCACTCCCTATCGGCTAGGGACTGGTTGGATTTACAAACGCCACTACCACGGCAAAGTCGGCTCGCCTGAACTTGGGATCTTCGAGCAGTGTATTTTCGAGCTCCCCATCCGTCCGCTGATTAAACAAGGCTATTTAACCGCGCCCACTTTATTTGATGGTTTAAGCGCCCAATATGACTTCAGCCAAATCAAGCCCAATGACAATGGCGAATATCTCGAGGCCCAAGTCAATGCGCTGCTGAATCACGCTGGACGAGCGACAACGGCGATTGTGAAGCAACTGATTGAACTGAGTCACCATCGCCAGGGGATCATTATTTTTGCGGCAACAGTACGCCATGCTGAAGAAATTGTCAGCCAGCTTAACAAGGAGCACGGCGAACAAACGGCAATCGTCACGGCGCAAACGCCAGATAATGAACGTGATGAACTTATCGAGCGCTTTAAAGCGAGGGAGCTTAAGTTCCTTGTCAACGTCGCGGTATTGACCACCGGATTCGATGCGCCCCATGTGGATTTGATTGCGATTTTACGCCCCACCGCATCGGTGAGTTTGTTTCAGCAAATGATTGGCCGCGGTCTTAGGATCTGTGAAGGTAAAAAAGATTGTTTAGTAATTGATTACGCAGCCAATGGCTATGATTTGTATTTTCCTGAAGTCGGCCAAGCTAAGCCCAATAGCAAGTCGGTTCCGGTACAAGTGCACTGCCCTGTCTGCCAGTTTGCCAATATCTTTTGGGGATTAACCGACGATGATGGCGATATTATCGAACACTTTGGCCGTCGCTGTCAGGGCATAGTCGAGCATCATGGACAAAAGCAGCAATGTGACTTTCGATTTAGATCTAAATCCTGTCCCGATTGCGGACAAGAGAACGACATAGCAGCGCGTATTTGCCAGCATTGCCAGTCGACCTTAATCGACCCCGATAAACGCCTTAAGCAAGTATTGAATAAGCAACACCATCATCTGTACCGCTGCCAGCATATGACGTTAATGGATGATGCTGGCGATCTTAAGGTGCAATATCTGGACATAGAAGGAAACGAGTTTAATCGACGCTTTAAACTGCAAACGCCCGCCCAATGGCGTGCCTTGTATGCGCTATTTATTTCCCCCATAGTCGCACGCCGGGCCTAAAACCTAAGCAATACAAAAAAGTGTCTGAGCTGATTGCCGATAGTGCCGCCTTTCGGATGCCAGATCTGTTACTGCTGAAAAAGCATAAAAAAGGCTGGGATCTGCTCGAAAGCTATTTCGATTACCAAGGGCGCTATCAAACTGAAAATAAACACATCTGACATTATCAATTCGGTTAGCGCTATGGTATAAAACGCTTAAAGTAATCCTAAGGAGCTATTATGTACGTTGTTATTTTTGGCCGTCCTGGCTGTCCTTATTGCGTGCGAGCAGTACAACTGTCAGAGCAACTCGTTGAAAAACGTGATGACTTTAAATTTAGATACGTGGATATCCACGCCGAAGGGATTTCTAAAGCGGATCTCGAGAAGACTGTCGGCAAGCCAGTCGAAACTGTGCCACAGATTTTCGTTGATGAAAAACACGTAGGTGGTTGCACCGATTTCGAACAATATGTTCGCGATAACAATCTGTTAGGTTAATCCTAATGTGATGTAAAAGGAGACCTGAGGTCTCCTTTTTATTTATCTCTATAAAACCTTAGAGCACATACTTCGCCGAGAAGATGATCCGGCTTAAATCACCATCATCACCATTCTCTTTACTATTCTGGGCGTACATATATTCCACCCCAAAGGTCAGTGGTTTGCTAGGGAATACAACAGGTTGATATAGCCAGAATAAGCATCCTTATTCACCCCTGTGCCCGTTAAGGCCACATCATTATCTGCTTGCATGCCAGAGAATGTCACACTGGTGCGCCACTGTTCGTTCCACCAATGACGGTAAGACACAAAGCCGCCGAAGGTACGAATGGATTCAATATCACCGCTCGCATCTAACACGCCCGCATTAATGTAATTAAGTGCCATATAACGCCCTAAACCGTCGCCATAGCTTGCGGTAAAGCGCAGATCATCTTTCCCAATGGGAATAATCCCCGCCACACTGGCGCCGTAACCGAAGCTCGAACTATCGATTTGAGTCGCACCAATTTTGGTCTCTAAATTGAGTTGCCGAGCAATACCTGCAAACGAGAATGAAGCGCCGCCATCCGTCTTGAGATTATATCTAGCCACTACATCAGGCACGACACCATTACCACTGGTGATGCGTGCACCACCTTGGTTCGGTGTTACCGTTGTTTCAGGGTTTTCTATCGCAAATTGGAAATTACCATGGGTATAACGCAGTAACGATTGGCGCACAAAGGGTGTACCATCTGCGGCACCCACAAAGTCGAGGTTTTCAGGCAAGGCAGCAGGGTTTTGGAATGTGGTCCAGGTTTGACCTACGGTCCAATTATCATAGGACACATAGGCATGGCGGATACGTGGTGAATAGCTGTTAGACACCCGTTCATTGCCATCTGTGTGGGTCATAAAATCCAGCTCAATAAAGCCCGATAGGCTATGACCATCAAGATCCGTTGCCGCCTTAAAATTGAATCGCGTCTCACGGGCTTGGAAATCCACCACTTGGTTACCATTGCCTTCTTTGCCGTAGATGGTACCTGGTACATAAAACTGACGGGATAAATCCCCTGAATCAGGCGCCCCATTGCCATAATCGCTGAACATTACGTCAGCCTTGATATAGCCACCAAATTCAACGTCAGTATTTTTTAAAGAAGCCGCATTGGCAGAGCCCATAAATGCCAATAAGGTTGCAGAGTAAAGCAAGCTAAGTTTTGCTTGTTTCATTTTATGTTTCCCCAGTTGTTATTATTTGTCCGCAGCCAATATGGACAATTTAACAAGCGAGCAACATTGGCAATAAGTCTATGAGACAAAAGTAGAAAATGCTAAAAATAAAGCGAAAATGCTTTGTGATTACAAGCTGAGGAAGAGTTTACTAGGGAATTTAAGAGTGGTGGGTCGTGAAGGATTCGAACCTTCGACCAATTGGTTAAAAGCCAACTGCTCTACCGACTGAGCTAACGACCCATTTAAGGACTCTGAATTTTACACTTCCAGAAAAGTGGTGGGTCGTGAAGGATTCGAACCTTCGACCAATTGGTTAAAAGCCAACTGCTCTACCGACTGAGCTAACGACCCATCTAAGGACTCTGAATTTTACACTTTCAGAAAAGTGGCGAATCGTTAAGGATTTAAACCATTCGACTGATTGGTTAAAAGCCAACTGCCCTAGCTTTATAAAAAAAGCGACTGAGCTAACGACCCATCTATTTGGGCACTGATTTATTCACTTTCAGTAAAGTGGTGGGTCGTGAAGGATTCGAACCTTCGACCAATTGGTTAAAAGCCAACTGCTCTACCGACTGAGCTAACGACCCATATGTTTTGCACTGATTTATACACTTTCAGTAAAGTGGTGAATCGTTAAGGATTGAAACCATTCGACTGATTGGTTAAAAGCCAACTGCCCTAGCTTTATAAAATAAGCGACTGAGCTAACGACTCATCTATTTAACTCTGAGTTTTACACTTTCAGAAAAGTGGTGGGTCGTGAAGGATTCGAACCTTCGACCAATTGGTTAAAAGCCAACTGCTCTACCGACTGAGCTAACGACCCATCTAAGGACTCTGAATTTTACACTTCCAGAAAAGTGGTGGGTCGTGAAGGATTCGAACCTTCGACCAATTGGTTAAAAGCCAACTGCTCTACCGACTGAGCTAACGACCCATCTATTGGACTCTGAGTTTTACACTTCCAGAAAAGTGGTGGGTCGTGAAGGATTCGAACCTTCGACCAATTGGTTAAAAGCCAACTGCTCTACCGACTGAGCTAACGACCCATCTTATTTACAACACTTTAAATACCGCTAACTTATTCTATTTACTAGAGTAAGTGGTGGGTCGTGAAGGATTCGAACCTTCGACCAATTGGTTAAAAGCCAACTGCTCTACCGACTGAGCTAACGACCCATTTACTGGTATTTTGCGCCCCGAACGACCTCGCCGTTCCGAGGGCGCCTATAATACCTTTTTCATCTTCTCATGCAAGCGTAAATTCCCCATTTTTTTTTGTTTGCATGAAAAACAGACTAAGAGTATGTTTTTTAGTTAATTATGCTTTAATTGCAGCCAATTGTTGTTGAGCAATGCGTGCTGCAGCGCTGTTGGCGTAGTCTTTTACTACTTGTTGGTAGTATTGAGTCGCACCGGCTTTATCACCGGTTTTCTCTGCGATCATGCCAAGCTTCACTAGACTGTCACCACGTTTGTTGGAATCACTAAAACGGGTCACGACGGTATTGAAGGCTTGTTTGGCTTCAGCAAATTCACTCTTGTTAAACAGTAACTGTCCTAACCAATAGTTGGCATTGGCAGCATAAACTGAATCCGGATACTGTTTAATGAAGGCGCGAAACGCTGGGATAGCATCGTCATACTTGCGCTCTTTCAGCACTAAGTTCACCGCACCTTCGTAGCTGGCCGTTTCACTTAAGCTACTGGCGGCGGCATTGGCACTTGCTGCGGCAGCAGCGGGCGTTGCAGGAGTAGAAGCTGCTGGCGCGGCAGCGGCTTTGGAGGATAAATTGGCAATTTCATCGTAAAGCTGACGCTGACGTTGTTGCATCTGCTCTATTTGATAATTCTGTTGTTCGGTCAAACCACGTAAGTCGAGAACTTCTTGCTGCAAAGTATCCAGACGGCGCTGCATATCAATTTCGCTTTGTTGTCTCGATTTTACAATGCGCTCTAAACGAGCAAGTCTGTCATCACCTGAACCACCAGCAATATCTTCAACAGGAGCAGGAGCTGCCACTGCAGCTCCTGCTCCGAAGAACATTGCCGTAATTAAGACGGCACGTTTCATCTAGTTACTCTCCGTAATTCAATCTTAGTAAACTAAAACTGCACGACGGTTTTTAGCAAAACCTTCATCGGTACGAGTGAAGTCAAGTGGCTTCTCTTCGCCATAGCTTACGATGCTCATTTGGCTAGGTTGTACACCCATGCCTTGTAAGTATTTAGCAACAGCTTTAGCACGACGCTCACCCAGTGCGATGTTGTATTCTGGTGTGCCACGCTCGTCGGCATGACCTTCAATCAATACGCGTACGCTTGGGTGCTCAACTAAATAAGTACCGTGTGCTTCGAGTACAGCGGCATATTCAGTTTGAACTTCACTGCGGTCGAAGTCGAAGTAAATGATGTGTTCTTTTCTCAACTGCTCGAGTTGCTGACGTTGTTGCTCTTCAGGTGACAACATTCCACCAATACCGCCAGTTTGAACGCCACCACCATTCAGTTCGCTACCAGAACCGTTTGTAGAGCCCATTGCATCAGTTTCTGATTCAGAAGTTGAGCTACACGCACTAATAGCCATAATTGGAAGTGCTACCAACATAGCTTTTAACAACTTGTTCAGATCCATTATCTGTTCCTTATAAAATTAAATGTGAATAAATCTAGCTAATACATTAGAGAAACGGAGACCAAGAAGGTGATTTCACCTCGCCCTGACCTACCGGTAATCTCGCTTTAAAGCGTCCGTCCGTAGAAACAGCTGCTAAAACTTGCTTGCCTTGATACGTAGTGCCATAAATCACCATAGTACCATTAGGGGCCACACTTGGAGATTCGTCCAAACGTGTCGATGTCAGCACCTGCATAAAGCGCGTACTTAAATCCATACGTGCAATATTAAATTTACCGTTTGTGCGATTCACAAAAATCATGCTGCGACCATCAGGGGTAATTGAACCACCTAAATTCCATTCACCTTCAAAGGTTTCACGGGTCACTTTGCCTGAATTTAAATCTACACGATATAACTGTGGTCTACCACCGCGCTCGGAGGTAAACAACAATGACTTGCCATCGGGATACCAAGATGGCTCAGTATCGATGGAATAGTGGTTGGTAATACGTTTTGCTGCTTTAGTGGCGATATCGATAACGTAAATCTCAGGTTGACCATCCTTTGAGAGGGTCACTGCTAAGGATTTACCATCGGGCGAGAATGTCGGTGCACCGTTAATGCCAGGGAAGCTACTCACCTTAGTACGTACTTGGGTGTAAAGATCCTGAACAAAAATCTCAGCCTTTTTGTTTTCAAAGCTCACATAAGCTAAACGACGGCCATCGGGTGACCAAGAAGGAGACATCAGCGGCTCTGGAGAGCGCAGTAACATCTGCTCGTTGTAACCGTCATAGTCGGCGATCATCAGTGAATAAGCCGCTTTCTGGGTATGGTTAACCACCACGTAGGAAATACGGGTTAAGAAAGCACCACGAATACCTGTCAGTTTCTCATAGACGATATCGCTGATACGGTGGCCATATTGACGGAACTGCGCCGCAGAAATCACCGTTTGGCGACTATCCATCAAAAATTCTGTCGCACTGGTAGGCCCTTTTAGCGCTTGGTTTTGCGCCTTAACCAAATCGATAAGGTCAAAGCTCACCAAAAACTGATCTGTGCCATAGGGTTTTACCGAACCCACAACAACGGCTTCAGCACCCACATTGGCCCACGCACTCGCGTCAAACTGGGCTAAAGCACCGATACCACGTTGTGGTAACCCTAATTCATCTAATGGTTTGAAGGTACCGCTACGTATTAAATCAGACATCACCACATCGGCGATCGCCTGAGGTGGCGCACCCGCTCCTTGCCATTGGAATGGCATCACTGCGATTGGACGCGCCGCATCCACACCCTCAGTGATCACAATATCCAGCGCCGCTTTTGCCGGCATAGTGCAAAGCAGAACCGCCAATGCTAACCATTTTGCCAAAATTTTCATGGGACTCCTTTAATTAAACGTTGGTTCAACGATTAAGTTAATTTCTTTCATCAAGTTATAAACCGCAGGGTCCGGAGACACTGGTAACTTGCCCGCTTTTAAAATCGCCGCTTTTGCTGCACGACACACGTTAGGATCGCCACCCTGTGTCTGACTACTGATCACAAAACCATCATTGGCTAAACGCACAGAAACAGTACAGGTTTTACCACGCATCGACTCGTCAACCACCAGGTTGCGTTGAATCGTCGATTTAATCATCGCGGTGTATTTACCCACTTCCGTCTGCATTTGCTTATTCATGGTTTGCGATAATGCAGCCTGTTCGGCGGCTAACGCATCGGCCATTTCCTGCTCTTGCTGGGCGCGCGCTTTAGCTTCTGCATCCGCTTTTGCCTTAGCTTCGGCTTTTGCTTTCGCTTCAGCATCGGCCTTGGCTTTTGCCTCCGCTTTGGCCTTAGCGTCTGCCTCTGCTTTCGCCTTGGCTTCGGCTTCCTTCTGCTTACGGTCTGCCTCGGCTTTCGCGGCTGCGGCCTCTTCTACTTTGCGTTTTTCCGCCGCTTTTTGAGCTGCATCTTCAGCAAGTTTACGTTCTTGCTCCTTCTGCTTGCGGTCGGCTTCAGCTTTCTGCGCTTTTTCCTTTTCCTGTTGCTGCTTCACCTGCGCGGCTTTCGCGGCATCATTGGCCTTTTGGGTCTCAATTTCTTGCTGCTTACGTTCTTCCGCCAGTTTCTTCAACTGTGCTTGTTCACGCTCACGGGCTTGCTTTGCTTCCTGTGCTTTGCGTTCAAGTTCGGCTTGGCGCTCACGTTCGCGGCGCTCAGCATCGCGCTTTTCCTGCTTAAGCTTTTCAACTTGATTAGCCACTTTTTGCTGATCAACCATAACAGCTTTTACTGCAGGGGCGCTAACTTGTTGCACAGGTTCAGGTTTATGGGTGAAATCTATGCCAATGGCCAGAATAATTATCACGCCAATATGAATACCTGCTGAAATTGACAGAGGTAATGCAACATTTGAATTATCCGCCACCTATTTCTCCTTGGGTGAATCCGTCATCAAACCGACTGAGGGAACGCCTGCCTGCTGCAGGGTCACCATCAATTGGATCACGTTATCGTAAGGAATATTTCTATCGGCTTTCACCACCACTGGGCGTTCAGGCTCTGTCACCATGATCGCCGCGACGGCGGTGGCTAACTCATCCAATTCCATCTCTTCGTTATTAGAACCGCCCTGATTGAGGAAATAAGCCCCGTCGGCATCGATAGACGCGACCACTGGCGGCTTACTGTCCGCTGGCAGAACTTCGGCCGCCCCTTGAGGCAGCTCCACTTTCACCCCTTGGGTCACAATCGGCGCTGTTACCATGAAAATAATCAGCAGCACGAGCATGACGTCGATATAAGGCACCACGTTGATTTCGGCAACGGGGCGACGACGTTTACGCTGATAACCGACTTGCATTATACGCCTTCCTTCTCACTGTATGCTTGGCGATGCAGGATGCTAGAAAACTCTTCCATAAAGTTAGCGTAACCGATTTCCAGCTTTTCAACTTGAGTCGCAAAACGGTTATAAGCGATAACTGCTGGAATGGCCGCAAACAGACCCATTGCGGTTGCGATCAGTGCTTCTGCAATACCTGGCGCCACCATGGCAAGCGTCGCGTTTTCCATTGAGCCGATAGCGATAAATGAATTCATAATACCCCATACCGTACCAAACAAACCGATATAAGGGCTAGTCGAACCAATAGTTGCCAATAAAGGTAAGTTGGCTTCTAACTTTTCTAATTCACGGGATAAGGTGACGCGCATGGCACGTGAAGTCCCATCCATCACTGCATCGGGCACTTTGTTATTTAATTTATTTAGACGTGAATATTCTTTAAAACCCGTCACAAATAATGACTCTAAGCCAGTATTATCTGGACGAGCCGATAATTCTTTATACAGACGATTTAAATCAACGCCTGACCAAAATTTATCTTCAAATTTTGCCGATTTACTTTTTGCAGATGTCAATAAGCTACGGCGTTGTAAAATCACCGTCCAAGACATTACAGACAAGCAAAGTAAAGTGAACATCACAAATTTCACTAATAAACTGGCTTGTAAAAATAACCCAACAATCGACATATCAGCTTGCACTGTCAAACTCCTGCACAATATTTAAGGGAATAGCTCGGGGACGCATTCGTGATAAGGCAACACAGGCCACTAGCACTGTACCTTCACAATAACAGTCTCCCTGATGATCAACCAAACGTTGATGAAATACCAACGAGGCCTTTTTCAACTCTATGACCTTAGTTTCTACAATAAGGTTCTGTTCAAAACGCGCGGCTTTTTTAAAATCTAATTCCGCCCGCTTAACCACAAACGCCGTATCATCGGCTAACAGTGCAGTCTGGCTTACGCCTAAGGCTCTTAACCACTCGGTTCGCGCCCGCTCAAAAAAATTGAGATAGTTCGAATGATAGACAACGCCGCCTGCGTCGGTGTCTTCGTAATAGACTGAAATGGGCCAATTAAACGTCATTTGAAATCAGCAAATTTTGGTTGAAAAATTGACGCTTACTATACCTAGGGAAACAAGACTTGTGAATGACCCGACGAAGATATAGATAGGGATAGCGCGGGTTTCAGCGCAATTGAGGGATTTGTAAATAACAATGGGGTCAAACGACCCCATTTCATTAACATAGTTCGCTATTTTGCGAGGGTTTGCGGCAATGTCAGCCCGAAGCTTTGCCACAGGAAGCTGTAAATGTCGGCAAACTCGTCAATCTTCATTGCCGTCGGTTTGCCCGCACCGTGCCCGGCATTGGACTCAATGCGCATAATGACGGGTTTATCGCCCTGCTGCTTCTCTTGCATCATGGCGGCAAACTTAAAGCTGTGTAGCGGAACCACGCGATCATCATGGTCAGCCGTCATCACCATAGTTGCAGGATAGGCCTGCGCTTTAACGTTGTGGTATGGCGAGTAAGCCAATAACGCAGGGAATTGCTCGGCGTTGTCAGCACTGCCGTATTCACTGGTCCAAGCCCAACCAATAGTGAACTTGTGGAAACGCAGCATATCTAGCACCCCCACGGCCGGTAACACTGCGGCGAACAGTTCCGGACGTTGAGTAACCGCAGCGCCCATCAACAAACCACCGTTACTGCGACCATAAGCACCTAACTTAGTGCTGTTGGTGTATTTTTGGTTGATTAGGTATTCGGCCGCCGCAAAATAGTCATCAAACACATTTTGCTTTTTATCGAACATCCCTGCTTGATGCCAGCTTTCACCGTAATCCGCACCGCCACGTAGGCTTGGTACGGCGTAAATACCGCCCATATCTAACCAAGCGATGTTGGCAGGACTAAAACGCGGTGTCATTGAAATCGCAAAGCCGCCATAGGCATACAAAAGCGTTGGGCTTTGACCATTCTTCACCAGCCCTTTCTTGTAGGACACCATCATAGGGACGCGAGTACCGTCCTTACTTGTGTAGAACACTTGCTCAGACACATAGTCATCGGGATTGAACGACACCTTCGGCTTAGCGACCACTGTGGACTCTGCCGTTTTAAAATCGAACTTATAGGTGGTTTCGGGTTGAATATAGCTGTTAAAGACATAGTAGAAATAGTCTTTGCTCGCCTTACCGAAAGGCCCGGCGACATTACCTTTACCAGGTAAAGTGACATCCTGACGCTTTTGTCCGCCCATGCTGAAAATCGATAACTGTCCCAATACATCGTGCAAATAACTCACGACTAAATGGTCATTAATAATGGCCACTTTATTAATAGGATCTTTCGATTCTGGAATAATGGTTTGCCACTGGGATTTATCACTATTACGGGTATCGATGGCAATCACTTTACCGTTTGGCGCATCTAAATCGGTCTTGAAATAAAATACGGCGCCATCATTCCCTAAAAACTCATATTCCGCTTCGAGGTTAAGGATTAATTCAACCACCTGCGCTTTAGGTTCAAACAGTGATTTATAGAAGAAACGATTACGTTTGTCTGTGCCTTGCGAAATTGACAACAGTAAATATTCGCCCTGCTCAGACACATCGATGCCAAAACCCCAATCTTTATTTTGTGGGCGTTCGTAAATCAATAAATCTTGGCGCTGATCTGTGCCTAATTTGTGGTAATACACTTTTTGATTAAAATTGACATCGGCCAGTAAATCACCGCCCGCTGGCGCATCGTAACGGGCATAGAAAACACCTTGGTTTTCCTTATCCCACACTGCGCTGGAGAATTTAATCCAGTTGAGTTCATCTTTCAGCTTTTTACCCGTGGCAATATCGATAAACTGCCACTGCTGCCAGTCAGAGCCTGACTTAGACACACCGTAAGCTAAAATCTTGCCGTCATTACTGACGGAAACGCCAGAAAGTGCCACAGTTCCATCGGCTGAAAAACCATTTGGATCCAGTACAGGTTTCTCAACGCCATCTTTGCCTTTTACATACAGCACCGATTGCGCTTGTAAACCATCGTTACGGTAATAAAACTGGTTATCGCCATTCTCGAAGGGAGCAGAGATTTTCTCGTAGTTCCACAGCTCTGTGATACGGTCAACAACGGCTTGTTTGTTGGGGATCTTCGCCAAGTAAGCTTGACCAAAGGCCTGTTGTTCTTTTACCCAGCTTTCAGTTTCTGGCGTGTTTTCTTCAAGGTGACGGTAAGGGTCCGCCACTGCAACACCGTGAATAGTTTCGACTAAGTTGTCTTTTCGGGTTTCTGGGTAAACCAATTTGTTTGCGCTGACCTGCTGTGCGGCCTCTTCTGGCGTATTGCCACTCTGGCAGGCGGCCAACGCCATGCCCAATGTGGCCACTAATAAACCTTGCTGGGCAAGGCGAAATCTTAATGCCATCTTTTATCGTCCTTTTGGTGATGTCCGGCTTAACGCTCTTTTGCAGCAAGTACTATACAAGCAAAATTTTTCATGGCAATGCCGCAACAAAAGATGAGCTTTTCTAGCGAAGAGGCAAGATTTAACAAAGTGGTAGCAATGATGAGTTTATTGAAGTGTATTTTTATGCATTAATTCTGACTGACAAGCTGTTAATCAAGCTAAATAGTGACTTAAGTGAGCCAGATCACTTAATTAATCATTAGTTTTGCTAATGTGTCAGGGCAATTTTTCTCGTTTGCTTGAGCCCTTGGGACACACTAGAATGTGCTTGTTTTCAGGAGATATCCGCTAGCGGATATGGAAAACAAAGAACTTTTAAACTGGTGTCTTTTTAAGACGTCAGTTCATCCCTGGTTCTTATGCTTGACTTCCTTCCTTCAATTTGTTGATTGCAAATGCATTTTTTGCGGCCCGCTTAGTTTAAGCGGGCTTTTTTTATCTCGATTCAAACACACCGCGAAAATCTTGCGATTTTCAGTCGTCTTTTGTTACATAAAAATCTTATTCCTCTTCCCTAAAAACGCAGCAATGACCTCATGCCTTAGCGTCACTCTTAGCATTGCCGCACTTTTAATACCAATCACACTAAATATCTAATCAGTTCAGAGCCTCACAGGCATTTCAATCCAAGGCGCATTGACGAAGAAATGGTTATTCCCTTTTAAGTCAATGTAACACGGGAGTGAGATGCCTGTGAGGCTCCGAAGGGCGGGGTTGAACGGGCTTTATACTGCGTTTAAGGCTTTCGACAGAGCGCCACTATGCCTTCAAGCCTTCGCCTTGTCTAAAGCCCGTTTAACTCCCGCTGAATGAACAGATATTTAATACGATTGGTATAGCTTGAATGATTGAGATTGGAATAACACGCATGCATTCGCGAGATGCACGCTTCAGACATGACAATACCAAGTCCGAAGACTTGGTATTGTTGTTTGTGGCTTATTTCATCGAGCCCTAACGCTATCCTGTAAGCGATAAGCTATGGGCATTAACTTAGAGACAATAACTCACATTAGCGGCTTACTGATCCGAATAACCACGCGGCGATTGAGTGCTCGCTCCTCAATATCGTCATTCGACGCCACATGACGGCGCTCACCATGGCCGACGGTGACAATCCTATCCAGTGGGATCCCACTGGCGACAAAGAAATCTTTTACCGATTCAGCTCGCTTGTCCGAGACTTTTTGGTTAACGGAGCGGCCACCGTAACTGTCGGTATAGGCATCGACTAACACCAACTCCACATCCGGATCGTAGGACAAATATTCCTGGATACGCGAAAGTTGCTGCTGCGAAAACCGCGTTAAGTCGGTTCCACCTTCTTCGTAATTAAGTACGGTAAAGGCAATATCTTCGAAGCTATAGGGCAATAAATGTGATAGGCATGACTTAAACTCAGCATATTTACGGCCAAAGTTCGCCGCCGACAGCCCTACAGCAATTTTATTGGACTGGTTATACCAATCGGCATAATAAAACGTTGGTTCCATGCCACGGCTCAACTCACTCAACATCGACCAAGCGGCACGTTTTGGCACTTCACCATTAAAGTACTTTTGGTAACGTAATGAAGTGATTTCTTTCGACACCACGCCAGGACGCCATTGGGGAGCACGGCTCATCAAGGTCGCCTGTGTGACTTGGTCCGGTTTCACCCACATGTCCAAGGTAAAGTTAAGATTTAACTGTTTACCCGCTTCGCTGGTGAAAATCGCCTTACCGTAGGACGGAATATCATGCTCAAGACGGCACACGATGGGGCTGTTTTGACTGACTCGCCATTGGGATTCACCCAAAGAGGCCACATAGTGGCGCAACTCTGCCATTGCAGTTGCTGGAACGCATAAAATTGATACTAATATCAGTTTTCGCCACATAGCCCTTACTCGTGTTTATTCGGTTACGAAGTTTTATCGGCAAACTTTTTAGTTCCTTTAGCTCATAAAACCACCAATCAAACATGACACATCCTAGTTCATTTAGCATAATAGCGCCCTATCATTTTTCTTGGGTACTTTAATGAGCGATATTAGCGACGCAAACAAATTGAAACACCGATTTCGAGGCTACTTTCCGGTAGTGATAGATGTCGAAACCGCGGGCTTCAACTCTCAAACCGATGCGTTGCTGGAAATAGCCGTCACGCTGCTAAAAATGGATGATGAAGGCTTGCTCGGCATTGATAAAACCCTGCATTTCAATATTGAGCCCTTTGAAGGCGCCAACTTAGAACCCGAGGCACTGGCCTTTAATGGTATTGATCCCACCAATCCATTGCGCGGCGCAGTAAGCGAAAAAGAAGCCTTTTTAGAGATTTTTAAAGCAGTAAAAAAGCGCAGAAGGCCTCCGATTGTCACCGCAGTATTATCGTGGCGCACAATGCCGCCTTCGATCATGGTTTTGTGAGTAAAGCGATTGAGCGCTGTGACTTAAAACGCTCACCCTTCCACCCTTTTGCTACCTTTGATACTGCAACACTCGCAGGTCTAGCTATCGGCCATACCGTGCTGGCCAAAGCCTGCATCATGGCGGGGATCCCCTTCGATAATAAGGAAGCTCATTCAGCACTTTACGATACCGAGCGTACCGCGGAGCTGTTTTGCTATATAGTCAACCGCTGGAAGCACTTAGGCGGTTGGCCACTCTTAACCGCTGGTGAGTCAGAGGATACAGATGGTGAGGAATAAGCGTTAATGCTTATAACCGCTGTCACACGCCCAATAAAAAAGCTGCCCTGAGGCAGCTTTTTTATTACAAGAAAATCAGCAAATTACAGAGAGCTTGCGTTTTCTGCTAAGTAAGCCGCAACACCTTCAGTGCTTGCGTCCATACCCTTGTCACCTTTTTCCCAACCAGCTGGGCAAACATCACCATGCTCTTCGTGGAACTGCAGAGCGTCGATCATACGTAGCATTTCGTCAACGTTACGACCTAGTGGTAGATCGTTAACCACTTGGTGACGAACCATACCTTCTTTGTCGATAAGGAAAGAACCACGGAAAGCCACACCGGCTTCTGGATGCTCAACGTCATAGGCTTTACAGATCTCATGCTTCACGTCAGCAACTAGCGTGTATTGCACTTGACCGATACCACCCTTGTCTACAGGAGTGTTACGCCATGCGTTGTGAGTGAACTGAGAGTCGATTGAAACACCGATAACTTCTACGCCACGCTTCTTGAACTCTTCCATGCGGTGATCGAAAGCAATCAACTCAGATGGGCATACGAAAGTGAAATCAAGTGGGTAGAAAAATACTACAGCTGGCTTTCCTTTAATCGCCGCAGTTAAGTTAAAGCTATCTACGATTTCGCCATTACCTAATACTGCTGCAGCAGTGAAATCAGGAGCCGGACGGCCTACTAATACGCTCATTTTATATCTCCATCTATGAGTTGAACTAACTATTAAAGTAAAACATCCCTTAAACACGCTAGCACCGATTTGCGCGAGTGTATTTGAGGGAGCTTACCAATCAAATCTTTAGGCATTATAAGTCGTGCGTTTTGCCTTACAACCTATTTAAGACCAATATCACATTTTTCAAGGGCATTTTGACACTACTGCTTAAGGATAGAGCAATCTGGACGCGTGGTAAGCGTACGAGAACACATTCGTCTAACAGTAAAAACCCACCCAATTCACATTTTCAGATATTTTTCAGATTAAGCCGCCGTAAACTGGACAGACACGGCCTTTGCAGTCAAAAATAGTCCCTTTGGTTTACAGAATTAAGATATTGTCTATGAATGCAGTCGTTATTGCTGTGTGTTTAATGTTAGCCCTCAGTTTGGCGAGGGTGAACGTGGTTATTGCCCTCACCATCAGTGCCCTCGTTGCCGGTTTAGTAGGGGGAATGGATCTGCATCAAACGATTGATGCCTTCAATACGGGATTAGGTGGCGGTGCACAAATCGCCCTCAGCTACGCCTTACTCGGTGCGTTTGCCGTAGCACTATCCCATTCAGGCTTAACGACACTGATCTCCAACTCCATCATTAAAAGCCTTGGCAAAGACCCCAATGCCACCAACACCAACTGGGTGCGCTGGTTATTGTTGTTATCCCTGCTCCTGATGTCGATGGCATCGCAAAATATCCTGCCGATCCATATCGCCTTTATTCCGATACTCGTGCCGCCGCTGCTGCATGTGATGACTAAGCTGAATATCGACCGCCGTCTGGTCGCCTGCGTGCTGACCTTTGGCCTTGTGACCACCTACATGATTTTACCCGTGGGCTTTGGCGGGATTTTCTTGAATGATATTTTGCTCTCTAATCTGACGGGCAATGGATTGGTCGCCGTACGCGATCAAATTCCCCCGCCATGCTGATCCCCGCTGCTGGGATGGTGGTCGGCTTGCTGATCGCGGTATTTTTCAGCTATCGCAAACCTAGGGTTTACGATGAAGCTAAGGTCCTGACCGCAGAGTCTGAAGAGACCCTCAATAAACGCAATATCGCTATCGCCGCATTTGCGATTCTGGCGACCCTGTTTGTGCAACTAGAAACCGATTCGATGATCTTCGGCGCCTTAGTCGGCTTTATGATCTTCAGTTTTTCAGGCGCGCTAAAGCACGTTGCCGATCAAGATATTTTCACTCAAGGCGTGCGCATGATGGCCAATATAGGCTTTATCATGATCTCCGCCGCAGGCTTTGCTGCGGTAGTCAAAGAAACCGGCGAAGTCGGCACGCTTGTCTCGTCATTAAGTTCATTGATTGGCGACAATAAAGCCCTCGCCGCCTTTTTGATGTTACTGGTCGGCCTTTTGATCACTATGGGCATTGGCTCGTCTTTCTCGACCATTCCGATTATCGCGACGATTTACGTCCCCTTAGCCTTAAGCTTCGGTTTTTCGGTGCCTGCGACTATCGCACTCGTGGGTACCGCTGCGGCATTGGGCGATGCGGGCTCACCTGCGTCTGACTCAACATTAGGCCCCACATCGGGTTTAAATGCCGATGGTCAGCACGACCATATTCGCGACAGCGTGATCCCAACCTTTATTCATTACAATATTCCCCTGCTGGTCTTTGGATGGATTGCCGCCATGGTGCTCTAGGGCCTAGACTCATAGGCGCTAAAATAAAAAAGCGTGGATAATTCCACGCTTTTTTATTTGCTAGGCACACAAGTCAGCTACGAATAACGACCGTCCCGGCTAAATAGTCATGAATGGCTCTGTTTTTCTCATCAAATAACATGGTAATGATTTCGAGCAGATGCCAGATAAGAAAAGAAATACTTAAACCTATGATGGTATAAAGCTTCCAACTCGACAAATCCTCTGTAGTCTCAAGCGGGAAAAATACACTGAAAAACACAAGTAAAATTAACATGATGATGGGAACACTATCCCTTAATAGCGCTTGATTAAGACTAATGGATCCTTCAGTTTTATAGTCAACTACCTTGATATCAAAGATCATTTTCCCAAATGTTTGACCATAAAGGGTGTGGAGCAGCACGGAATACAATGCAAATTTCCAAGTATCGAAATAATTTAATGCGACTTGGAATACGGGCGCTACGTGCGTAATCGCAGATACAATAATCACAGAACAAATACTGATGATTACGCTATCGATTATAGAGGACCAAAATCGAAGACCAAACGTAGCGTACTTTTCTGATTCCGCTTGTTTATCCATGATCGATTTAATCTCAGGATCCTGAAGTTTTAGCGAGATAAGTGCATCAACTACTGCCGCTCTATCAGGATATTTGTCCCGATTGATATTTCTTTGGACATCAATCAGTTCATCCAAGGTGTAATTATCATAATTTGGAACAAAATCCATTAAATGCATTCTCCGTGCACATTCGTCTTAGCCTCAACCAAAAACAATGATTAATGCTAGGCATATCATTAAACGCAGAAAAATAGCACTGCCACCGCTCCAACTCAACAATTCATTAACACGCAGAAATATCACAACTCAAGAGTCATTAGGAAAAAGCGCATTAAAAAAGGGAGCTAATGCTCCCTTTTTTAATGGTAAAAACTAAATCAACAAATTATTTGGTACCAAAAATCTTATCACCCGCATCGCCTAAACCAGGCAGAATGTAGCCCTTCTCGTTTAAGCATCTGTCGATAGCCGCAGTATACAGCTCTACATCAGGGTGAGCCGCTTCAAGGGCTTTAATCCCTTCAGGCGCAGCGACTAACACTAGGGCTTTAATCGACGTACAACCGCGTTTTTTCAGCAGGTCGATAGTCGCAATCATAGAGCCGCCGGTTGCCAGCATAGGGTCAACGATCAGCGCGATACGCTCGTTCATGTCGCTGGCCAGCTTCTCAAAATATGGCACAGGCTCTAAGGTTTCTTCGTCGCGGTAAATACCCACAACCGAAATACGCGCACTTGGAATATGCTCAAGTACGCCATCCATCATGCCTAAACCTGCACGCAGGATAGGCACAACAGTCACTTTCTTGCCCTTGATCTGATCCACATCCACTGGACCATTCCAGCCTTCAATCGTAACAGTTTCGGTTTCGAAATCTGCGGTAGCTTCATAGGTTAACAAGCTGCCCACTTCGGCGGCTAGCTCACGGAAACGTTTAGTGCTAATGTCACCTTCACGCATCAGGCCGATTTTGTGACGCACTAACGGGTGTTTAACCTCGACAACTTTCATTTTTCTCTCCTACTGTTGTTCGCGAAATATCTTAGGCAAATTTTTCAGATTTTAGATGATTTGTTTATTGGGTAAAACATAAAGTTTTGCCATTCGAGCTAATCGTGAGCAATATCCCAAGAATTATTGCCTATCGCTTAAGATACACCCATTAAGACGCTATTTTATGACCAATTGCAGGATAGAAAATGTGAAATATCACTCTGTGAAGCTAAAAATACTCCCGACAAGTCGATAAATCCAAATCATGGCTTTCGACCCCTAGCACAAGCTGATAGAATAGCGCCGCATAAAAATCCAATAACGATGTACCCGAGAGGATCCTCCGTGAGCACTCCTACCCCACTAAGCTATAAAGATGCAGGTGTTGATATCGACGCAGGCAATGCCCTGGTAAGTAACATTAAATCTGCTGTTAAACGTACCCGTCGTCCAGAAGTTATGGGCAACCTAGGTGGTTTTGGCGCATTGTGTGAATTACCCACTAAATACAAGCAACCTGTTTTAGTGTCAGGCACCGACGGTGTTGGTACTAAATTGCGTTTAGCTATCGATTACAAAAAACACGACACAGTCGGTATCGACTTAGTGGCCATGTGTGTGAACGATTTGATCGTTCAAGGCGCTGAGCCGTTGTTTTTCCTCGATTACTACGCCACAGGCAAGCTAGATGTGGAAACAGCCACCTCTGTCGTTAACGGCATCGGCGAAGGCTGTTTCCAGTCAGGTTGTGCGTTAATCGGTGGTGAAACCGCCGAAATGCCAGGCATGTATGAAGGCGAAGACTACGACTTAGCAGGCTTCTGTGTTGGCGTGGTTGAAAAGGCCGACATCATTGACGGGAGTAAAGTGGCTGCGGGTGATGCGCTGATCGCCTTAGCCTCAAGCGGTCCTCATTCAAATGGCTATTCATTAGTTCGTAAAGTATTAGAAGTCAGCCAAGCGGATCCTCAACAGGACCTCAATGGCAAGCCATTGATCCAACATCTGTTAGAACCAACCAAAATTTACGTTAAATCATTGCTCAAGCTGATCGAAGCATCGGACGTTCACGCAATGGCTCACATCACTGGTGGCGGATTCTGGGAAAACATCCCACGCGTACTGCCTGAAAACTGCAAAGCCGTTATCCAAGGTGATTCATGGCAATGGCCTGCTGTTTTCAATTGGTTAATGGAAAACGGTAACATTGCAGAATATGAAATGTACCGCACCTTTAACTGTGGTGTCGGCATGATCGTTGCGCTGCCAGCCGATAAAGTTGATGCCGCACTGGCACTGCTCGCCGCCGAAGGCGAACAAGCTTGGCTAATCGGTGCTATCGCTGCTCGCGAAGGCAATGAAGAGCAAGTGGAGATCCTGTAATGCCCCAAAGCTGTCGTGTAGTTGTATTAATTTCCGGAAATGGCAGTAACCTGCAAGCCGTTATCGACGGTTGTGACGATAATCTGCAGGCCGAAGTTGTCGGAGTGATCAGTAATAAACCCGATGCCTACGGTTTAATTCGCGCCCATCATAGTGAAATTGATACCAGCTGCGTGATTGCTCATTCAGGTGAATCTCGCTCTGATTACGATGCACGGTTAATGGCAACGATTGAAAAGTACCAACCCGATTTAATCGTGTTGGCCGGATTTATGCGTATTCTGACCAACGATTTTGTGAATCGTTACTTAGGACGCATGATCAATATCCACCCTTCATTGCTGCCTAAATATACCGGATTAAACACCCACCAGCGCGCCATCGATGCGAAAGACACTGAACATGGCGCCAGTGTGCATTTTGTCACCCCAGAGCTGGATGCAGGTCCAGTGATTTTACAGGCAAAAGTCCCTGTTTATGAAGATGATACCGCTGAGATGCTCGCCGCTCGTGTCCATGAGCAAGAGCATGCGATTTATCCTTTAGTGGTGAAATGGTTCAGCCATCAACGCCTCAAGATGCAGGACGGCCAAGCCTATCTCGATGGCACGTTAATCGGACCTAACGGCTACGCCCCCGATTAAACACTGCCTCACGAAAAAAAGAGACCCTAAGGGTCTCTTTTTTCGTCTTGTCATACAAAATCATTGTTTTCTCGCCTAATGTGGCATTAGATAAGCTAACGAAAAGTGATTTTGTTCGGCATACAAGAGACTATTAGATGAAAAATATTATCTGCGATATCGATGGTGTACTCCTGCACGACAATAAGCTGATCCCCGGCAGTGATAAATTTATCCACCGCGTTCTCGACCAAGGCAATCCCCTCGTTATTCTGACCAATTACCCGGTACAAACGGGCAAAGATCTGCAAAATCGCCTCAGCGCCGCCGGGATAGACGTACCAGAAGAATGTTTTTACACCTCTGCCATGGCCACCGCCGACTTTTTAAAGCATCAGGAAGGCAGTAAAGCATTTGTGATTGGTGAAGGCGCGCTCACCCATGAGCTCTACAAGGCAGGCTTTACCATTACTGACATCAATCCCGACTTCGTGATTGTCGGTGAAACCCGCTCCTATAACTGGGATATGATCCATAAGGCCGCCGGATTTGTCGCCCGCGGCGCCCGTTTTATTGCCACCAATCCCGACACCCACGGCCCCGCTTACAGTCCGGCCTGCGGCGCACTGTGTTCTCCGATAGAGCGGATTACTGGCAAAAAGCCCTTTTATGTGGGCAAGCCCAGCTCGTGGATTATCCGCTCGGCGCTCAACCATATCGACGGTCATTCCGAAAATACCGTGATCATTGGCGACAATATGCGCACCGATATTCTGGCGGGGTTTCAAGCGGGGCTTGAGACCATTCTGGTCACCAGCGGCGTGAGTAAGCTTGAAGATATCGATAAAGAGCCTTTCCGCCCCAATCATGTATTCGCCTGTGCCGGCGATATTGATGTAGTTTAATCCTTAAATCGCCCGATTCTCAGCACCTTAGCGTGCTGAGAACCACAACAGACTCGATACGGTAAAGCAACATTAAGTAACATTTTTCCCCCTGGCTCTCCCTTGTCCCCCATAAGCGCTTGCTTCATGATAAGGCGCGACATACCCCTTTGATATATGCGTGAAATACGCCCTAAAAACAACAGTAGGATTAACCTATGCGACGTTTGTATCCTGTCTGCGCGCTAGCCATGCTCAGCGCCTGCAGCCCTAATTCGGCCCAGCCCGATGCCAACAGCAGTGCAGCCCTGAAACCCGTGCAAATGAATGAAGCACGCTTTAGAGACGATATTAAAAACCTTTCCTCCGATGAGTTTGAAGGCCGCGCCCCCACCACCCACGGTGAAAAGCTCACCTTAGACTATCTGTCTAACGCCTTTGCCGAAATGGGACTCAAAGGCGCCTATCAAGGCAGCTTTTTACAACCTGTACCTATGGTGAGTTATACCGCCGACGAGGCGCAGCAAATCAGCTTGGCAGGATTGCCGTTAACCTTTCGCAAAGATATCGTCTTAAATAGTCGCCACGATAATGGCGGCGTCAATATCGAAAACGCACCCTTAGTGTTTGTTGGCTACGGTGTAAATGCGCCCGAATATGGCTGGAACGATTACCAAGATGTGGATATGAAAGGGAAAATTGCGGTGATCCTTGTGAATGATCCCGGTTTTGCCCGCCCTGACTCTGGTAAGTTTAACGGTAAAGCCATGACCTACTATGGTCGCTGGAGCTACAAATTTGAAGAAGCGAGCCGCCAAGGCGCGCTCGGGGCATTGATCATTCACGATACTGAGCCTGCGTCTTATCCTTGGTCCGTGGTTGAAAACAGCTGGACTGGCGCGCAACAAGATTTAGTCCTCAGCAAAGCCGAGCAAGACAGTCGCGTGCAAGTCGAAGGCTGGTTAACCTTAGATGCTGCTACACAATTATTTGAAAAAGCGGGTTTATCCCTACCAACGCTGATGGCGCGCGCCGCCGATAGTCCGATTAACTTACCCCTTGAGCAAACGGCCAACATCGCCTTTAAAAACAAAGCCGAATACGCCAACAGCTATAACGTTGTCGCCACCCTTCCCGGCACTCAGCAAGTCGATGAGCAAATCCTGTTTACGGGCCACTGGGACCACATTGGCAAAGATGACAGTAAAGAAGGCGATAAAATTTACAACGGTGCCATGGACAACGCATCGGGCATTGCGGGCATTTTAGAAATCGCCAGACAACTGGCCGATAACGCCAAACAGGGCCACGGCTTAGCTCGCTCGGTGACCTTTATCGCGACAACGGGTGAAGAGCAAGGTTTACTCGGCTCACGCTATTACGCTGCCAACCCTATCTATCCCATTGATAAAACAGTGGCAGTGCTCAACTTAGATAGCACCAATATCTATGGAAAAACCAAGGACTTCACTATCGTCGGTAAAGGTAAGTCCGAGCTTGAAAACTACTTAGTCGATGCCGCCAAACAGCAAAACCGTATTGCTTTGGGTGAAAAGAATCCTGCATCGGGTGGTTTCTTCCGCTCTGATCACTTCAGCTTTGCCAAACTTGGCGTGCCAGCGGTCTTTGCCGGTGGCGGCAGCGAACCCGTAGATGCCGCAACAGCAAGCTATAAGACTCAAATGCAAGCGACCATGAAAGGCTGCTACCACAATGTCTGCGACGAATACCATGAAGACTGGGATCTGAGCGGTGCGATTCAAGATCTCGAAGTTTACTATCAAGTGACTCGCAGCTTAGGCAACAGCCAAGATTGGCCTGGCTATTATCAAGGCACCGAGTTTAACAGCCTGCGTCCTGCCAAAACGGAACTTGCCACGGCCGCAAAGTAAGCACTTGAAAACGATTCATCGCTGAAAAATCCCATAAGGCACCTTGAGAGGTGCCTTATTATTTTATGAGCCGCCCCACTTTAGGCTCACAGTTTGACCTTGAATGTCACAACACGCGCAATGACCGCCGACAAGCTGGTTATTAAATCAGCAACATTTGCGCTTGGATCACTATCTTGCTCACATTTATGATGATTTTTCCAAAAACGGATTTTCTTGAGTCAACATTACGTATTTACCAATATCCCGCTTTGCAACCAATAAGTAAAAACGCTTTATTCACAAAAATACCAAATTATTTAAATAAACATCAATCAAAAGCAATTTAAAGACACGACAAACTCACTTAAAACACCTAAAAACGAACGAATCATCAAAAATAATATTTGGCAAAATCCCGAATCGCTGGCACATTGATACTCAATTGAGACATCCTCAAATGAAATACAGCGGTTTAGGAGTTGCATTATGTGTTCGATTTTTTCAATTTTAGATATTCAATCCGATGCGAAAGAGCTGCGCCAAGTAGCACTGGAAATGTCCAAACTGATGCGCCATCGCGGCCCAGATTGGTCAGGCATTTACGCCAGCGATAAAGCGATTTTGGCCCATGAACGCTTGGCGATTGTCGATATTGAACACGGTGCGCAGCCACTGCTTACTGAAGACGGCAGCCTTATCCTCGCGGTCAACGGTGAGATCTACAACCATAAAGAGCTCAAAGCCCAACTCGGCGATAAATACAGCTATCAAACCAATTCTGACTGCGAAGTGATCTTGGCGCTATACCAAGAATACGGCACTGAATTTCTTGATAAATTAAACGGTATTTTCGCCTTCGTACTCTACGATAAAGCCAAAGACGCCTACCTTATTGGCCGCGATCATATGGGCATCATCCCGCTCTACACAGGGCGTGATGCGGCGGGTAACTTCTACGTTGCCTCCGAAATGAAGGCGCTGATGCCCGTCTGTAAAACCGTGGCCGAATTCCAGCCAGGGCAATATCTGTACTCAACCACAGATGAGCCAGTGCAATACTACACTCGCGATTGGCAGAGCTTTGATGCGGTGAAAGATAACGGCGCCAGTCAGGAAGAATTACGTGATGCCCTCGAAGCCGCAGTTAAGCGCCAATTGATGTCCGACGTGCCCTACGGCGTGTTATTGTCTGGCGGTTTAGATTCCTCGGTGATCTCGGCGATTACCCAAACCTTTGCCAAACGCCGTATCGAAGATGACGATCAAAGTGGCGCTTGGTGGCCACAGCTACACTCCTTTGCCGTGGGTTTAAAGGGCGCACCCGATTTAGCCGCCGCTAAAAAGGTTGCCGATGCGATTGGTACCATTCACCATGAGATCAACTTTACCTTCCAAGAGGGTTTAGATGCGATTAAGGAAGTCATCTACCACTTAGAAACCTATGATGTGACCACCATTCGTGCCGCGACACCTATGTACCTGATGGCCCGTAAAATCAAGGCGATGGGGATCAAAATGGTGTTATCGGGTGAAGGTGCCGATGAACTCTTTGGCGGTTACTTGTATTTCCATAAGGCGCCAAACGCGCAGGCCTTCCACGAGGAACTCGTGCGTAAACTGGATAAACTGCATCTGTTCGATTGTCTGCGTGCCAACAAAGCCATGGCGGCGTGGGGACTCGAAGCCCGAGTACCTTTCCTCGATAAGGAATTTATGGATGTGGCAATGCGTATCAACCCTGAGGCAAAAATGTCTAAGGATGGCCGGATTGAGAAACACATTCTGCGCCAAGCCTTTGAGCATAAATTGCCAAAAGAAGTCGCCTGGCGTCAAAAGGAGCAATTCAGCGATGGCGTGGGTTACTCATGGATCGATGGTTTGAAGGCCCATGCCGCTGAGCAAGTAGACGACTTGCAACTGGCCAACGCGAAGTTCCGCTTCCCGTACAACACGCCAGAAACCAAGGAAGCCTATTTCTACCGTTGTTTCTTTGAAGAGCATTATCCCTTAGCTAGCGCGGCCGAAACTGTGCCCGGTGGCAAGTCAGTCGCCTGCTCTACTCCAGAAGCACTGGCATGGGACGAAAGCTTACGTGGCATTATCGACCCATCGGGCCGTGCCGTACGCTCAGTGCATGCCGCCAGCTATTAATCGCCAACGCATGTCATCAAGATAAAAGCCACCCTTGGGTGGCTTTTATCTTTAACTCATTTCTTTAAGAATGGGAGCTAGCTCTGCCACGCTAGGCAAACGCAAAGACGGCCAAGCAATATCGCCTTAAGTGCTCTGGGCAGTGACTCCATGACCTAGGCCGATATCGCCAGTGGTGAAACGGGCGTCACATCTTTAACCTTGAAATTTGCCAAGAGGACGTTGCAAGATACGCCTTCCCTGCCTTTATCCCTTGCTGGTAATCAATCAGTAAATCCGCATCTGTGCTACCTAACAACTTGCTCTGTAATGGTGCCTTCGCAAAAATCTGTACAATTTCCACATCATCGGGAGGATTAGCAATAAAATCTAACTCGGCTTGATAGGCCTCTTCATGTTGCACTAAGTAATCAATGGTCTTAGGGCAAAAACCAGAAACACAGATCCACGATTTAAGCTTATGTACCCAAGCCGATTGAGCTTGAAAGTCTGCATTGACCGTCCTCACTACCACAATTTTGCGAGCACCCCGTTTATACGCCTCACGCACGGGCAGTGGCGCCGCTAAACCGCCATCGAGGTAAAAGTCTTGCTCGGGTTCGAGTGTCGCATCGCTATGATTAGCAGATTCAATCCCTAGCCAAGGCGTTAACTTCACTCCCTGTTTATATAAAAAAGGCAATGCGCTAGAGGCTTTAAGTAACTCACGCCAGTGCTCATGACTGGTTGGACTCAAGAAATACCCTTGGCGATCGCTAACTCGCGTGGTGGTGATAAGGAGTTCTCGCCCATTGAGGGATTGACTCGCCGCGGCTAAATCCAGCTTAAAGCTGCCACACTGAGTCTGCTCGAAATACCAGTCGAGATCGATAACATTAGCACCAATCAGACCGCGCCCTAGTTGATAGAAACGTTTATGGCGGGTTAGCCCCCGGATTAGTTTTTTGGCGTAACCCTTTTGTCTGGCTAAAAAGCTAGTCAAGTTTTGCGAGCCTGCAGAGGTGCCAATCAATAAGTCGAAGGGGTCAAACTCCGCCTCAAGCCAAGCATCGAGTACGCCTGCGGTAAAAATGCCACGCTGGCCGCCACCTTCTGCAATTAACGCCACTTTCGGCGCAGCAACAGATTGAGAGGCAGAAGATAAATGGCTAATCGGCGGCATAACAGACCTTATCGCAACAAAGACGCAATGGAGAATAGATAAGCTCAGTCTAAACAAAGATTGCGATAGCAAAAAACGGATAGAATCAATCGTGGTAATCGGAAATTAAAATAAGCTGCGAATGATATACATGATGCAGGCGTTATCATCTGGCGTGGGCGACTCGCCAATCACGGGATGATTAAGGGTGCTAGTGAGAGAGAATGATTAACCATGCCAGCCGCACAGGATAAAACAAATCCTTGGCAGCACATTCGCATGAGAAAACATGAGAAAGAGATGAGCGAGTTATCAAATAAATATCGAGTAAAGATAACGAGCTAACCCGAGTTAGCTCGTTATCTACAAGGGCCTATCCCACTAGAACTTATGGCTCAGTTCAAGCGTGACATTGCGAGGCTCGCCAGGGAAATGGCCATTGCGCTCACTAAATCCACTGACAGCATATTCCTTATCGAAAATATTCTTCAGATTTACGCGCACTTGGGTTTGGTCCCACTGGGTCGTCCAGCTCATATCAAACACAGTATGGGGTTTTACCGTTTGACCATTGAGGCTAAATTGCTCGCCCACATAGTCCATCCCAAAGGCGATGGCCGAATCAATCGCTTGAATATCATAGCGCGTCCATAACCCCGCTTGATGGCGCGGCGCATTGGCAAAACGTTTACCGTCGCCGAAGGTGTTGGTCAGGCTGTCGTTGGTCACGCCTTTGATCACTTCGGTATCGTTATAGGCATAGTTGGCGGTCATGGTCAGGTTATCGGTTAAGTCCCCCACCAGCGTCCATTCGACGCCTTGACTGCGCACTTCGCCTAAATTCACTAAGTCAGGGATACCATCATCCTTGCCAGTATCGAGTGGGTTCGCCTGAGCCACGTTTTGTTTTTCAATACGATAGAGCGCAAGCGTGGTCATAAACTGGCCATCCAACCACTCGTTTTTCATCCCAAGCTCAATTTGATTACCGGTTTCTGGATCAAGATAGCCATCGCCCCCTTCCTGCTCCTGATCGCTCAATGAAGCGGGACTAAAGCTCTCTGAATAGTTCAAGTAAAAAGACATAGACTCGAGTGGACGATAATTCAGGCCCGCCCTTGGGGTAATGGCATTATCGCTAAAGGAGAATCCGGTCTTCTTGTTGTAATCTTCAAACTGACTAAAACGCAGGCCTGCAATCAATGACCACTGTTCGTTAAAATGCAGATGCTCTTGCAGATACAGGCCAAAGCGGTTGGCACGGGTACCGTCAGTATCCATGTCTTTTAACTGATAAGTGCTAGGGTCAGTCTCACCGTAGTTAAGCTCATAAATATTCAGGTTACCGACGCCGGTTTTATCCGTCGCCAGTTTGTAATGGTACTCGGTTTCAACATAGTGATAATCGCCGCCGAACAGGAACTCATGCTCAAAACCTAAGGCATCGAAGCGATAGACGAAATCATTGGTTAAACTGATTTCATCATTAGCACGGGCTTGCACCCGATATTCACGTTTGATCGTGCCATCCGCGCTGTTAGCTTTGCCGTCACCGTTGACATCGACCCAACCTCGGGACTCGTGGTACTGCTGTTCGGAGTCATTCGTGAGATAACGGAGCTGCGTTTTCACCGAAAAATCATCCGTAAATTGATGATCGAGAATCGCTTGCAGCACCAAAGCATCCATCTTTTGGAAGTCGCTCTTCTCGTTGGCATTGTAGGATGGGTCAACCAAAAAATTACCCGCATCATCCACGGGTACACCACGGAGTCGATTACCGCCCAAATCCTGTTTGATCAGATCGAATGTGGTGGTGAGCTTGGTATCTTCACTGATTTCATACAGTAAGCCACCCGCCACTTCGGCATTCATGCTATCGGCATTGTTACGAAAGCTATTTTCCTGCTGATAATAGCCCCCTAAACGATAGGCTAAATCCTCAGTTAAGCCGCCAGTGAAATCCAGCGAGCCGCCCATCATGTCGTAACTGCCCGTGCTTAGGGTGAGCTCTTTACGCTCCACAAATGTCGGCTTTTTAGTGACATAGTTGATCATGCCGCCGGGTTCACCGCCGCCATAGAGTGCCGATGCGGGGCCTTTTAGCACTTCAACCCGCTGCACGTTGAACAGTTGTGGCACCGAAAAGCCCGAATACGGATCGCCACGCACGCCATCGTAAAACACGTTGGCATCATCGCGAAAGCCACGAAAGGTCACACCGGAATAGCTAAATTCACTCACCCCAGCAATGGAGCGGTATAAGTCGGTAATATTGCGAGCGGCTTGGTCGTCAATCAGTTGCTCGGTCAGCACTTGTACCGACTGCGGCAGCTCCATCACATTAACCGCCGTTTTTGTACCGATTTCCGTCTCTTTATCGACGTACATTTGCATGGCGCGACCACGCACCACAATATGCTCGGGCGCTTTAGTGTCAGTCTGCACATTGGTTTGCGCTAAAGCTTGAGTGCTTGCTTGGGTAGCGGATTGTGCCGCTGAAGCATTTTCTTGCTCGGGTTTGCTCTCTTGAGCGTTAGGCTCTACCGCAAAACCCAAATGCGGCATCAGGGCAAGCGTTAGTATTGAATAGGCAAAACGAGATTTCACAAAGTCCCCCAACCTCGAGTAGACCAGTGGTCTACTCCTGTCATCTTAAGTTGGCGTCATTATAAAGTTTGAATCATAGATGACAATAATTCTCATTTAAATTTACATCGGCGGGGTTTTGTAACAATTGTAAAGATGGGCGAGTCACTCAAATGCAAGAGCGCAATTCTTATCTAGGCCAACGCCAGCATCAAAAAGCCAGCATCACTCTGCTGGCTTTTTACTGTTTTTATTAGCTATAACGCTTTGAATGTAAAGACTTAAAAAATAGCGTCATCGAGCGTTGTTAACATCTCACTCGCCTGCTCCAACTGTTTACGCAGGCTGCGGCTTTGCACGGCCCAATACGCCATATAAAAGTCCGCCGTTTTCAGTTTAGCCTGGTAAAAGTCGGTCTCTTGCGTGCCATTTTCGAGCGCAGTCAGGGCAATCTTAGCCATACGCGCCCACATCCACGCGAGGGCGGTAATGCCAAATAACTCCAAATACGCCATCGATGCCGCGCCGATAATGTCGGGATTGCTCGCCGCATGGGTCGCTAAATAACCACTCGCCTTTTGTAAATCGGTGGCGCAATCCATTAGCCCGCTCACATAGGGCTGCATTTGCGGATCTTTGCCCTGTGATTGAATAAACTCAGTCACTAGCGCTGACCATTGCTGCATGGCAGCGCCGCGATCGCTCAGCAGCTTACGCCCAACTAAATCGAGCGCCTGAATGCCATTCGTGCCTTCATAAATCAAAGCGATGCGGCTATCACGCACAAACTGCTCCATTCCCCACTCGTGGATATAGCCATGACCGCCAAACACTTGCTGGGCATCCACACAGGCATTAAAGCCACGATTAGTGATAAAGCCTTTCACCACTGGGGTAAATAAGGCCGCTAACTGGGCAGCCACTTTCGCCTTGGCAGGATCGCTATGGCGCTCAGCCTCATCGAGCCACAGAGCCTGCTGGCCAACGAGTGCACGGGCACCTTCGTTAAAGGCTTTTTGCGATAACAACATTCGGCGCACATCACCGTGAACCAAAATCGGATCGGCGGCTTTTTCGGGCGCCTTAGCCCCACTAATGGCGCGGCTCTGCAATCTGTCCTTGGCATAGGCTAAGGCATTTTGATAGGCGATTTCGGACACGCCTAACCCCTGCATCCCAACACCTAAGCGTGCTTGGTTCATCATGGTAAACATAGCGCGCAGCCCTTGGTGGGGTTCGCCGACTAACTCACCGAGTGCCCCCTCAAATACCATCACGCAGGTTGAGTTGCCGTGGATCCCCATTTTGTGCTCAAGACCGCTAGCATAGAGGCTGTTCGCCTCACCTAAACTGCCATCACTATTCACTAACACTTTGGGCACGGCAAACAGTGAAATCCCCTTCACACCTTCGGGCGCGTCGGGTAAGCGGGCGAGTACCAGATGCACTATGTTATCGGTAAATTGATGGTCGCCCGAGGAAATAAAAATTTTCTCCCCAGTGATGGCAAAGTAGCCGTCCGCCGCGGGAACGGCCTTAGTGCGCAATAGCGCTAAATCGGTTCCGGCATGGGATTCGGTGAGGTTCATGGTGCCAGTCCATTCACCACTCACTAATTTGGCTAAATATTTCTGTTTAAGTGCCTCACTGCCGTGGGCATGAATGGCCGAATAGGCGCCATGGGTAAGGCCGGGATACATGGCAAAGGCCATGTTGGTCGAGGTTTGCATCTCGGTCGCAAAAATCCCGACCACTTCGGGCAGTCCTTGACCACCATAGGCGGGATCGCAAGTCAGTGTCGGCCAGCCATTGTCGACAAACTGCTGATAGGCGTCGGCAAAACCTTCTGGGGTAACCACTTTGCCATCCACGAGTTTGCAGCCCTGCACATCCCCCACGCTATTTAACGGCAACATCACCTCAGTACTAAAATCCGCCATACCTTGCAGGATGGCATCGACCAGATCAGGGTCGATTTCATCGAAGCCTTTAAGAGCATCTTGCTGATAAATATGCAACATTTCATCGAGGATAAATTGATAGTCACGCAGTGGTGCTTGATAGACTGGCATAATCGCTTCCCTTTCTTGTTTTATGGCAATGGACTAAGTGCTCTGACCACTTTAGCTAAATCTGTTGAAAAAGGAAGCATCTGAGACTCTGTGCAGTGACTTTTGTTTACACAATCGAACAGCGAAACCGTAAATTGATCGCAACAAAGGCTTATGCTCAAGTGCAAAAGTTTGTAAGCTAAGTGTCTGTATTGCTGATACGTCATCAGGTTGAGGATATTGTTACTATGGGTTCTGTTACCACCAAAAAACACGCAAACGGACTCGATTATGTCGAAGTAAACACTGCGTTATGCCAAGCAAGGATTTTTTTACAGGGCGCGCAAATCGACCATTTTCAACCCGTAGGTAAGCCGCCCTTGTTATGGGTGTCTTCGGCGGATGACTATCAACCCGGTAATGGGATCCGTGGCGGTGTACCCGTCTGCTGGCCTTGGTTTGGCATGAGCAATCAAGCTAATTTTCCACAACATGGGTTTGCCCGCACCCGTATTTGGACACTCGAGTCGGTTGAGATGCGGAATCAACTGGTGGATTTGCGTTTCAGTTTAACGATCAGCGAAGAAGACAAGGTCTTTTGGCCGCACCATACCCAAGTCAACGTACTCTTTACCTTAGGTGAAACCCTAAGTATCAGCTTAGTTAACACTAACCTTGGCGATGTGCCCGTAACGCTTACCCAAGCACTACACAGCTATTTTCCGATTGAAGATATTCACCAGCTTAAAGCCACTGGTTTTAGTGGCGCTCAATATATTGAGTTTGCCGAAGGGCCTTATCCGCAAACGACAGATGATGTGCTATTTGACCGCGAAACCGACCGCGTTTATACCAAGCTAGGTCCAGTTCAACACTTACATACGCCCCAAGGCGTGATTGAAGTGAGCCGCGAAAATAGCCACTCGGCCGTGCTGTGGAACCCTTGGATTGAAAAATCGACTCGCCTTGCCCGCTTTAATGACGATGATTATCTGACCATGGTGTGTCTTGAAGCCGCCAATGTGCTTGAAGATAAATTAACGCTGGCTCCCGGCGAGAGTCACAGTTTAGTCACCCATATTCGCTGGGTAGACTAATCGGTCTTTATCCCCCATCAATGCAAAAGCCCAGTGCATGACTGGGCTTTTTGATGCCATCAAATTTATGATGGTCATCTATTAGGCAACAACCTACTTAGTGTTTTTCTCAAAACGCGCTAACAAGCTTGAGGTGTCCCAACGATTACCGCCCATGGCTTGAACTTCAGAATAAAACTGATCCACAAGCGCGGTTAAGGGTAAGTGCGAACCATTGCGGCGAGCTTCTTCTAGGGCAATGCCCAAATCCTTACGCATCCAATCGACGGCAAAACCAAAATCATAGCTTTGGCCCCACATGGTTTTGTAGCGATTTTCCATCTGCCAGCTTTGCGCCGCGCCTTTACTGATCACCTCAACCACTTTTTCACCGTCAAGACCAGCCTTACGGGCAAATTGCAGTGCTTCGGCAAGGCCTTGAACCACACCTGCGATACAAATTTGGTTGACCATCTTAGTGAGCTGGCCTGCACCAACCTCACCTAAACGCTCTGCGCAGCGCGCAAACGCTTCGATAAGGGGCTTAACACGCTCGAATACGGCTTGATCGCCACCGACCATCACGGTCAGTACGCCATTTTCGGCGCCAGCTTGGCCACCCGATACTGGCGCATCGAGAAAATCGACGCCTTTTTCGGCCAGCACTTTATGTAATTCACGGGCCACATCGGCAGATGCCGTCGTATGGTCAACTAATACTGTGCCTGGCGCCATACCATGGATCACGCCATCATTGCCTAATACCACTTCACGCAAGTCGTTATCGTTGCCTACGCAGGTAAAAACAATATCTTGGCCAATAGCCGCTTCTTTAGGCGTTGGGCAGCAACGACCACCGTAGTTCTCGACCCAGGTTTGTGCCTTGGCAAAAGTGCGGTTATACACAGTAACCTCATGGCCCTTGTTGAGTAAGTGTCTTGCCATGGGGTAACCCATTACGCCTAAACCAATAAATGCGACTTTTGCCATGAGGAATTCCTTTGATTGATAAACAAGGTGAAACGTTTTACACCACACATTTGTACTGCGTTCATTAACATCGCCCAATTGACAACACTGAGTTGATAACAATGGACTAACGACACGCAGAACGCGCGCTTATGTTACTCCGAGAAAGACCCGACCTAAACTAAAAAAATGCGAGCAAGTGTTTCAACTTAAAGGGTCAATCCGTAGCAAAAAACGCTGGCGCGCAGTGTAGCACTCGCTTAGGCAAGCGTCAGAGTAAAAATGCCCTCGGCAGCAAACGCAGTGTTCGACAGAAACAACAAAGGCGCACACTGGCGCCTTTGCTTTTTATCACGAGCCAAAATCACTTTTGCACGTGGGCTTCCATTTCGGCGCCAATTTTCTTGCGCATTTCCATTAAGCGCAGCGCAGAATCACGCAGATGAATATCATGCTCAGTCTGTGGCACCCATTCAGGCACGGGTGTCGGTTGTCCGTTTTCATCCACGGCAACCATGATAACGATACAATGAGTCGTGAGATGGCGCTCAGAGACCTTAGGATCCCCTGCCCGCACATCAATACCGATATGCATCGAGGTCTTGCCGGTATAAATCACCTTAGCGCTGACTTCGACAATATTGCCCACGAGGATCGGTTGAACAAAGCGGATCCCCCGCATAGGCGGTAATGCAATATTTACCACTCCAACCCGCAGCGCAGGCATAGGCCGCAAGGTCAATCCATTTCATCACAGCGCCACCGTGAACCTTACCACCAAAATTCACATCCGCAGGCTCAGACAAAAATCTCAGGGTAATTTGTCTATCGATACCAGCCATATAACCTCAACTTATTCAGCCTCTGTGGCTCAATGATTTTGCAATAAGTTGAGTTTACGATAGAAATGGTCAATAGCGTAAAGATAATTGCGATTGTCTTGGCGAAGATAACCGATTTAGCCAAAGTAGCTTATCAGCCCACAGGAGAGTAATAATCCCGGCAACGCTAAGCGATACAACCACAGCTGTAATTGGCGGCTAACAAAGCGAGTCCCTTTACCAAAGGTATAAAGCCCTAGTCCAAATAGAAACAGCCCAATCACTTCAAATCCAGACGATAAATGGTTGTTACCACCGACGCTGATGGCAGTCACCAATAAGGCGAACCACACCAGCACATATGCTGCAATCGCAAAGGTGAAGGTCTTCATGCCGATATCCATATTAGGATGCCAAGCTTTAGATTCACCACGAATTAATTCGGTTAAATTAGCAGTTACCGCCCCAACGATAGGCACAAGCGGGATCACCAGAGGGTTTAGCATGACAAGCTTCCTTTTAGACGGAGTATGCCTGTCATTATCGGCGCCAAGTAAGATTAAACAAGTAGGATGAACAAAGGTTAACCCTTAGGATATCAGCATGTTAGAAAGTGATATTCGGCACAATTCGAGCATAAAAAATGCGCCCATAGGCGCATTTTTTATCGAGCTTATCGCTATTTAGACTTTCTTAAACAGCAATGAACCGTTAGTGCCACCGAAACCGAAGGAGTTACACAGGGCGTAATCTAACTTCACATCGCGGGCAGTGTGTGCCACGAAGTCTAAATCACAACCTTCGTCTGGATTATCGAGGTTGATGGTCGGCGGTACGGCTTGATCGCGCAGCGCAAGCAAAGTGAAAATCGCTTCAACCGCACCCGCAGCGCCCAGCAAGTGACCCGTCATAGACTTAGTCGAACTAACTAGCAGATTATAAGCGTGGTCGCCAAATACAGATTTCACCGCTGCCGCTTCGGCTTTATCGCCCGCAGGTGTTGAAGTACCGTGCGCATTGATATAACCAATTTTTTCAAATGGCAGCTTGGCATCATTCACCGCATTAACCATAGCCGCCGCAGCGCCCGCACCATCGCTTGGAGGCGATGTCATGTGGAACGCATCACCGCTCATACCAAAGCCAACGAGTTCGCCATAAATGGTCGCACCGCGCGCTTTAGCATGTTCGTATTCTTCCATCACCATCACACCCGCGCCATCACCGATGACGAAACCATCACGGTCTTTGTCCCACGGACGGCTAGCCGCCGTTGGGTCATCATTACGGGTTGATAGGGCTTTGGCCGCGCCAAAACCACCAACGCCTAATGGACAAGTCACATCTTCAGCGCCACCGGCAACCATCACGTCAGCATCGCCATAGGCGATAGTGCGCGCCGCAAAACCGATGTTGTGCACACCAGTAGTACAAGCGGTCGTGACGGCAAAGTTAGGACCTGTCATACCGTACATAATCGATAAATGGCCGGCAATCATGTTGATAATGGTGCTTGGCACGAAGAAAGGCGAAATTTTACGAGGGCCACCGCTTAATAGCGCGCTGTGGTTTTGTTCAATCAGCCACATACCGCCCATGCCCGCACCGATAGCGGTACCGACGCGGCCTGGGTTTTCTTTGCTCATATCCAGACCCGAGTCTTGGATAGCTTGGATGCCAGCCGCCATACCGTATTGAATAAAGAGATCCATCTTACGGGCCTCTTTCTTAGGTAGGTACTGCTCAACATCAAAATCTTTGACTGAACCGCTAAAACGAGTGGTGAATTCGCTGGCATCAAATTTGGTTATTGGTGCGATACCACTCTTACCCGAAAGCAGCGCCTTCCAAGTAGTATCGACAGTATTACCCACGGGAGTTACTAACCCTAAACCGGTTACCACTACACGACGTTTAGACACGGCAGTCACCTTTTAATGCTAAATAGATAAGGTTATGACAGATAATGGTGTTTCTATCATAAAGAGTCTTCGCCAATCTGCGGCGAGCATCTCATGGACAAATGCAGCACAGGTTCCAGAGACGATTGAATGGCACTATTGCAGAATGAGGCGGGGCTAAAACAAAAACAGGCGGCATAATTGCCGCCTGTTCTCTAGAATTCAGTATTACTGATTCTTAGAAACGTAATCGATCGCTGCTTGAACAGTAGTGATCTTTTCAGCTTCTTCATCAGGGATCTCAGTGTCAAACTCTTCTTCTAGAGCCATTACCAACTCAACGGTGTCCAGAGAATCTGCACCTAGGTCGTCAACGAAAGATGCTGCTGGTTTTACGTCTTCTTCTTTAACGCCCAGTTGCTCGATAATGATTTTCTTTACACGTTCTTCGATGTTGCTCATTAGTTTTCTTTCCTATTCAAATTACGCACTTGCGTAAGATTGCGAGTAGTTTATTAGATTTGGCACACAATGCAAGCTTAGTTTTCGTGGTCTAACCACGAAATTTAGCGACCAATTGATACAGATCACTACTCAGTTGCGACAGTATCCCTGCCATCCGCCCTTAAACCATGTACATGCCGCCGTTTACATGCAGAGTTTCCCCTGTAATGTAAGCCGCTGAATCCGATGCCAAAAACAGTACAGCATTTGCAATCTCTTGCGGCTGCCCTAATCTTTCCATTGGAACTTGTGACATAATACCTTTTTGCTGCTCTTCCGTCAGCTCATCCGTCATATCTGTCTGGATAAACCCAGGAGCAATAGCATTCACTGTTATTTGACGAGATGCAACCTCTCTTGCAAGAGATTTTGTAAATCCAATCAAACCAGCTTTTGCTGCCGAGTAGTTAACTTGACCTGCATTGCCCATAGTGCCTACCACTGAACCTATATTGATGATCCGGCCGAAGCGCTTTTTCATCATGGTACGCATCACAGGTTTTGATAGTCTGAACAATGATGTCAGGTTGGTATCGATGATATCGTTCCATTCATCATCTTTCATTCGCATCAGCAAGTTATCACGGGTGATACCCGCATTGTTGACTAGAATATCAACTTCACCCGCTTTTTCTTTGATCGAATCGAATAAATCGGTGACGGATTGACTATCGGTAACATTAAGCACTAAACCAAAACCTTTGTCACCCAGATATTCTTGAATTGCTGCGGCGCCCTTCTCACTTGTGGCAGTTCCTACCACAATCGCACCGGCTTCGACTAAGGTTTCAGCAATCGCACGGCCGATACCACGGCTCGCGCCTGTCACTAAGGCAACTTTGCCCGCTAAACTCAGATTGATACTCATACAAACTCCTTATTCAGTTAACGCGGCAAGGGATGCAACGTCATTAACTGCTTGGGCAGAAAGAGATTTATTAATGCGTTTCGCAAGACCTGTCAATACTTTACCAGGACCACACTCAACTAACTGTGTAATACCTTTTTCGGCCATTAATTCAACGGTTTCGCTCCAGCGCACTGGGCAATGCAGTTGACGAACCAGCGCATCTTTAATGTCGGCAACCTCAGTGGGTGATGCCACATCTACGTTATTGATAACAGTGATGTTTGGCGCATTAAACTGCACATCGTTTAAAGCAAGGGCTAGTTTATCAGCAGCAGGTTTCATTAATGCGCAGTGTGATGGCACGCTGACAGGCAGGGCAACCGCCATTTTGGCGCCCGCCGCTTTGCAGGCCGCAGCAGCACGTTCAACCGCTTCTTTTTGACCGGCGATAACCACTTGACCTGGGCTGTTGAAGTTAACTGGGCTCACCACTTCGCCTTGGGCAGCTTCAATACACGCATTAGCAATACCGTCATTATCAAGACCGATAATCGCGTACATAGCACCAGTACCCGCTGGCACGGCTTGCTGCATCAGTTGACCACGTAGCTCAACCAGTTTGATCGCATCTTTAAAGTCGATGACACCAGCACAAACTAATGCAGAATATTCACCTAGACTGTGACCCGCTAACATCGCAGGCATAGCTTTACCTGAAGCAACGTAAGCGCGCCAAATGGCCACACTTGCCGCTAATAAAGCAGGTTGGGTTTTATCGGTTTCATTTAAGGTTTCAACGGGGCCGTCTTGCACTAATGCCCACAGATCATACCCTAACAACTCACTCGCTTCGGCAAAGGTTTGTCCCACAATCGGCTGTGCACCAGCCAGCTCGGCTAACATGCCTAGAGCCTGTGAACCTTGGCCTGGGAATACAAAAGCAACATTTTCCATATCAAATTACCTATGGCGAACTTAATTTATTGAACACTAAACCGTTATCTTGGACAGCAAACCAAGATAACGATAATTAGGAATTTAGTCGTATCCAGATACGGTTAAAAACGGACGAGCGCACTGCCCCACGCAAAACCGGCACCAAAGGCTTCAAGTAGCAATAGCTGGCCACGTTGGATCCGGCCATCACGCACAGCTTCGTCTAAGGCAATCGGTACCGACGCCGCCGAGGTATTACCGTGTTTAGCAAGGGTTAACACCACTTTATCTAAGCTCATATCTAGCTTTTTCGCCGTGGCATTAATAATGCGGAAGTTAGCCTGATGGGGAACCAACCAGTCGATTTCCGACTTATCGATATTATTCAGGCGCAATGTTTCAGTAACGACATGGGATAACTGAGTCACCGCCACTTTAAAGACGTCATTACCTTTCATGGTCATAAAGCCAACCGCTTCAGAGGTCTCCCCTGACGAGGTGGGAAGGCACACTTGAGTAAGTCACCTTGACGACCATCGGCATAAATATGGGTTGAAATAATCCCTGGCTCATCGGAAGCGCCGATAACCGCAGCACCTGCACCATCCCCAAACAGAATGATAGTAGTACGGTCTTCTGGCTCACACAGACGGGATAATACGTCAGCACCAATCACTAATACTTTTTTCGCGGTACCATTTTTAACGAATTGGTCCGCCACGGATAAGGCATACACAAAACCTGAACAAGCCGCCGCAATATCAAAGGCTGGAATGGTATGTACGCCGAGCATGGCTTGGATTTCACAGGCCGCCGCAGGGAACGCATTTGCCGCACTGGTGGTGCCACAAATGATCATATCTAACTCTGATGCTTCTATGCCGGCCATCTCGAGCGCCTTTAATGCCGCCTGATAGCCCATAGTTGAGACAGTTTCGTCTTGCGCCGCGATGCGACGCTCTGAAATACCGGTACGTTCAACAATCCACTGGTCATTGGTATCCACCATCTTTTCCAGATCTTGATTGCTACGGACTTGCGCTGGCAAATAACTACCAGTTCCGAGAATTTTTGTATACATAAGGAGGAATCAGTTATTTATGTCTAAAAGGATCGACTCCAAACGTTCTTTTATCATCTTAGGGAGTCGACGTTGTGCTTCGGTCACTGCCAAACTAATTGCTTGTAAATAGGCAGGTTCATCCGCACTTCCATGACTTTTTACTACAATGCCGCGCAATCCTATCAGACTTGCTCCGTTATAGTGGTCGGGGTTCATCTGGCTGAGGACCGCCTGAATGCGTGGGGCGATGAGTTTTGCCAAAAAACGCACGAAGAAACCTTGGGTTAGGCCACGTTTTAACTGATGGACCAATAACTTGGCAATGCCTTCAGAGGTTTTGAGCGTGATGTTACCCACAAAACCATCACAAACGATCACATCAACATTCCCAGAATAGATTTCATCACCTTCGATAAAGCCGGTGTAATTAATCTGATCGGTGTTTTGCAGTATTTGCGCCGCTTGTTGAACCTGATCGTTGCCTTTGATTTCTTCTGTGCCCACATTAAGGAGTGCAACTTTAGGGCGGGATTTTTTATCCACCGCCTCACACAGCACAGAGCCCATCACGGCAAATTGGAAAAGCGTTTCTGAATCGCAGGAGATATTGGCACCTAAGTCCAATAAATAAACTGGCTTTTGCGTGACCGAGGGTAAGCAACTGACCAACGCGGGTCTGTCTACGCCGGGCAAGGTTTTTAATAACACCTTGGCCATGGCCATTAAGGCACCAGTATTGCCCGCACTCACACACGCCGCCGCTCGTCCGTCACGCACCAGCTCAATCGACAAGCGCATCGAACTATTCTTGCGGGTACGCAAAGCGTGCACGGGTCTATCGGACATGCTCACCACTTCATCGGTGTGAATGACTTCAATACGTGAGAGTAACAGTTGTTCTGCTTGACGCAGATAGACATCAATTTCAGTCTTATCGCCGACTAAAATAATTTTAAGAGAAGAGTGAGATTTTAGTGCCTGCAAGGTTGCAGGCACTGTGACGTGGGGGCCATGATCGCCCCCCATCGCATCTAACGCAAGCGTCAGATTAGTCATTAGCTATCAACAGATTACTTGTTGATAACCTTTTGACCGCGGTAGAAACCGTCTGCAGTCACGTTGTGACGCATATGGATTTCACCACTCGTTGCATCCACAGACAGTTGAGCAGTGCTCAATGCATCGTGTGAACGGCGCATACCGCGCTTTGAACGAGATTTTTTATTCTGTTGTACAGCCATTTGACCTGTCTCCTAGATTACTTGCTCTTCAGTTTTTCTAACACTGCAAACGGATTTGGACGCTCCTCTTGAGCGGGTTCAATCTCGCCTACCACTATGTCCATTGACCCGATGTTGCAATCAGTTTCTTCATGCATCGGGATGATAGGCATAGCTACTATCAATTCATCTTCAATCAATTGATGCAGACGAATTTCACCTATCTCATTGCACTCAATAGGGTCATACGCATCCGGGAGCTCATCGATTTCTGCCTCAGACCCGCAAGGACCGAAACAAAAGTCGACCGTAACCTCAGTGGTAAATAGCGTCATGCAACGTTGACAATTCAGAGTGAGCTCCGTCACAGCCTTCCCTTTCAGGTAGACTATCCCCTGTATATCCACACCACATTCAAGCGACACTGCCACATCGGAACAGTCGCCGGCACATAACTCATTTAATCTTTTCAATTGCTGCCCTGGCACTATCCCCTCATAGGTAGAACGGCTCGAGGCGGCGCGTATAGGATCAATTGAAACCGGTATCTTTACTGTTTGCATAAGGCGCGCATATTATAGTTTGAAAACGCTAGAGTCAAAGAAAAATTTCTAACTTAAGTCCCAGTTTGCGACTTAAGTGATTCTCTAGCCCCAACATTGAAATTAACGGAAGCGAAATTTTACCCAAGCACGGGGCGGCGCACAAGCGTAAGCCGTCTAAAATAGCCGCACTCATCGTAAGAATCCCCGATTACCGCCCTAAAGTCATGCGATCTGCCACCACTCGCTTGCATTCAAGCGTGACGATTAGCGACAATAAGTCAGGTTTTCTTATGGATTTTTACCGATGACGCCCCAGTTAATCCTCGCTTCTACCTCTGTTTACCGACAAGCACTATTGCAAAAGTTAGGCTTAGCCTTTGAGACTTGCAATCCGGATATCGATGAAAGCCCCATGGCAAATGAGTCCGCCCAAGACTTAGTCTTACGACTCGCAAAAGCTAAGGCCAAGGCAGGTGCAAGCCATTTTCCACATGGATTAATTATAGGCTCAGATCAGGTCGCTGTGATTGACGGCAAGATTATTGGTAAGCCATTAAATCGAGACAATGCGATTAAGCAACTCAGCCAAGCCTCGGGCAAAGCTATTACCTTTTATACGGGTCTTGCGCTCTACCATGCTAAGACTGGAGAAGTGACGGCTCAGGTCGAACCTTTCACCGTGCATTTTCGTCAGCTGACGGCCGCGCAAATCGCCGCTTATGTCGATAAAGAGCAACCTTTTTATTGTGCGGGTAGCTTTAAGAGTGAAGGTTTAGGGATTGCTTTGTTTACTCGCTTAGAGGGCCGAGATCCTAACACCCTGATTGGGCTGCCCTTAATACTGTTAACTGAAATGCTGCTCAATCATGGAATCGATGTCTTAGCCGACTAGTGTGAAGTGGTTATTAAGGTGGCTGACGTAAGTGCGGTTCGAGATGGGCAAGCGAGATGGCACTGTTATCCATAATCGCTTGCCTAGATAACTCAACAAGCACTTAGGTTATTAGCGATTCAGCTCAGCATTCTTCATTAATCGGCGCTGATGAGTCAATCACTATAAATGCAGCAAGAGTTTTTCAGGGGAATCAATTAAGGCGATGGGATTAGCTTGCTTGAGCATTTCTTCTCTATGAGCGCCGTAAGTGACACCCACACCGTCGATACCCGCATTCGCCGCCATGGTTAAATCCAACAAAGAGTCTCCGACCATCAAGGCGCGTTCAGGCGGAACACCTAACTCCTGCAGCAAACTTAAGATCATTTCTGGGTGAGGTTTACTCTGCGCCTCATCGGCGCAGCGCGAAGCAATAAAGTAGTGACCTAAGCCGGATTGCTCCCACACGCGCACTAAGCCTGCTCTCGCCTTACCCGTTGCGACAGCAAGTTGATATCCTGCTGTTGATAATGATTCGAGTAGTTGGGGGCTTGGTTAAAAATCGGCGTCGGCGTGGTATCAAGGTGCAAATACTGCGTCTTAAACTCAGCGCGCATCTTAATATAGCAATCATCAGTGCCAACAAGCGCTTGAGTCGCCCCCGCTTGTGCTGCGCTGCTTGCAGATCCGTTACGCGGCGGCACTGAAGTCAAACCTTCGGGAAATAACACCTGTAACGCCTGCGTCATCGACAAGCCAATCACATTGCGAATATCCGCCTCAGCAGGCACTGGTAGCGCCAGCGCCCTAGCCATATTCTCAATACAAACAATGATTTTACCGATGGAATCCATTAACGTGCCATCCCAATCAAAAATCACTAAATCATATTTTCGTTGGCTTGAATGACTCACTGACACTTTCATGCTCTCAGGTTATCCGTAGGTAATAGGCGCAGACACAAACACTAAGCCACTAAGCCACTAAGCCACTAAGCCACTAAGCCACTAAGCACGCTTTAACTTGCCTAGCAGTTGCTGCAAATTATCATCGAGCGGCGCAGAGACTCGCATCACCTCATCGTTTTCAGGATGAATAAACATTAATTCTGCCGCATGTAAAAACAGCCGGGTCAGACCGAGTGCACGCATACTGTCATCAAACGCCTGCTCGCTGTATTTCTCATCACAGGCGATAGGATGCCCCATATATTGGCAATGCACACGAATCTGATGAGTACGTCCAGTCACAGGGCTCGCCTGCACCAGAGTACAACCTTGATAACGTTGTACAATTTTAAAGCGCGTTTCCGAGGGTTTGCCTTCGGCATTGACTCGAACGATACGCTCGCCCGACTTAAGCGTTAATTTTAATAGCGGCTGTTTAACCACTTTATCCTGCGCCGACCACTCACCTTTGACTAAGGCCAAGTAATCCTTCTGCATCTTTTTATAACGCAACTGATCGTGCATATGTTTAAGGGCACTGCGTTTTTTGGCCACCAACAACACACCCGAGGTGTCTTTATCGAGACGATGAACCAGCTCTAAAAACTTTTGTTGCGGACGTAAGGAGCGTAGCGCCTCAATCACACCATAATCGACACCACTGCCACCATGTACCGCAATGCCAGCAGGTTTATTCAATACAATCAGATGATTGTCTTCATGCAAAATACGGTCTTCAAGCTGCGAGACTCTGCTCAAGTTTGCAGAAGGCGCGGTGCGATTATCCTGCTCAGCCATTCTGACCGGCGGCACACGGACCACATCACCTATTTGCAATTTGTACTCAGGCTTAATGCGTTTTTTATTCACCCGTACTTCACCCTTGCGGACGATACGGTAAATCATGCTCTTAGGGACGCCCTTTAGCACTGTGATTAAAAAATTGTCGATTCGTTGGTCGAGGTGGTCTTCGTCAATCGTGATCAACTGCACCTGTAGCTGTGGAGATTCTGTATTCATGATGTGCCATCTGCTTAAAACGGCGGCCATTGTACAACACTTAAGAAGAATTGTGCCTTTCCATTGCTGAATTTTTTGATTATTGCTATATTTCACCAGCGATTAGGGATAAGCCGTGAATAAAGTGTTCACAAGGTCCCAGTCCCAAGTGAAAAGCTTTATAGATTAAAAAAGATTTTCTTGATAGCAACTCATTGATTTGCAAATCGTATACTGAGTAAAAATACCACAAATGCGTTTTTTACGATTAAATCGAGAATCTAACCTTACTTTGACTAGGTTTATCTAAAGTTTTTCTCACCGATTTCGAAATATATTTTAACTTGTCGTCAGACAAACCGATTCGACTTGGGCATTACCGGAACGAAATTAAAGAATTTATGGGGTTGGTTGACGTTTTACAACGAATTCCTTGTTTTTGTAATCATTAAAAAATAAGCCATAAATAGGATGCGACACGCAGCGATTGCGTCTAACAGTAATGCGCACCTTGCCTAGCCACCAGCCGTGAGGCTTCGTTGACCTACTGCTAGGCCCGTAATGCAGCGAAACGCGATTGTTTGATGACCTTATTTTAAGAAGAATGACGTCATCATGAAACGGATGTTAATTAATGCGACTCAATCTGAAGAGTTGCGCGTTGCCCTAGTTGATGGGCAACAACTGTACGATCTAGACATCGAAAGTCCAGGTCACGAGCAGAAAAAAGCCAATATTTACAAAGGTAAAATTACCCGCGTAGAACCCTCTTTAGAAGCAGCTTTCGTTGACTATGGTGCAGAGCGCCACGGCTTTTTACCACTAAAAGAAATCGCCAGAGAATACTTCCCTAAAGGTTATTCTTTCCAAGGTCGCCCAAACATCAAAGAAGTGGTCAGTGAAGGACAAGAAGTCATTGTTCAGATTGATAAAGAAGAGCGTGGCAACAAGGGCGCGGCCCTTACCACCTTCATCAGCCTGGCAGGTTCATACCTAGTCCTGATGCCTAACAACCCTCGTGCTGGCGGTATATCACGCCGTATCGAAGGTGATGAGCGCACCGAATTAAAAGAAGCCATGGCCGATTTAGAAGTACCAGCGGGTATGGGACTTATCGTGCGTACTGCGGGTGTTGGCAAAGAATCGACTGAACTGAAGTGGGACTTAAAAGTTCTACAACACCACTGGGCTGCCATTACCGAAGCCGCACAAAGCAAAGCCGCTCCTTTCTTAATTCATCAAGAAAGTAACGTGATTGTACGTGCAATTCGTGATTATCTGCGCCGTGATGTGGGCGAGATCCTCATCGACCACCCTCGCATTTTTGAAGAAGCCAAACAACATATCGCACTGGTGCGCCCTGATTTCGTCGAACGCGTAAAACTCTACGAAGCCGAAGTGCCATTGTTCACTCACTTCCAAATCGAGTCGCAAATCGAGTCGGCGTTCCAACGTGAAGTGCGCCTGCCATCGGGGGGTTCGATTGTTATCGACCCAACTGAAGCATTAACCTCAATCGATATCAACTCTGCCCGTGCAACTAAGGGCGGCGATATTGAAGAAACCGCATTAAATACCAACCTTGAAGCCGCCGATGAGATTGCCCGTCAATTACGTCTGCGTGACTTAGGTGGTCTGGTCGTGATCGACTTTATCGATATGACGCCAGTGCGCCATCAACGTGAAGTAGAAAACCGCCTGCGTGATGCCGTACATCACGACCGTGCCCGCGTACAATTAGGCCGCATTTCTCGCTTCGGTCTGATGGAAATGTCGCGTCAACGTCTGCGTCCATCCTTAGAAGAATCAGCTGCACATATCTGCCCTCGCTGTCATGGCCAAGGCACGATTCGTAGTACCGAATCTTTAGCGCTGTCGATTCTGCGTTTGATGGAAGAAGAAGCCATCAAGGAAAACACCTCACAAATCGAAGCCATCGTGCCTGTCGATGTGGCGGCCTTCCTGCTGAACGAAAAACGCAAAGCGATTCGTATCACTGAGCAACGCCATGATGTAGAAGTCTATGTGATCCCAGATCCACATATGATGACTCCTGATTATCGCGTTATTCGTCACCGCACTGACGATGAAATCGATGAATCCAGCTACAAGCGCATCGAACAGCCAGAAGCCAAGTTATACGAACCCCGTAAACTGGAACGCACTGCGGCGCCAGCACCAGCCCTAAAAGGCTTCACCGCACCGCAGAAAGTCGAACAAGCCGCTGCACCTGTTGCCAACAAAGTGGAAGCAGCTGAGCCAGGTTTCTTCAGCAAACTGTTCAGTGCCATTGGCGCCTTCTTCAGCTCAAGCGATAAGCCTGCGGCAGAAAAGACCACAGAAACCAAAAAGTCTGACAGCCAAACGGCCAATGCGAACCGTCGTAATCGTCGTAATGACACTCGCCGCACTCGCAATAACCAAGATACTGACAAAGCGAAAGAAGGCACCCGCGAGCCACGCACTCGCAATGCCAAGAAGTCAGCTGATGCACCTCAGGCTCAAGAGCGTCCAGCTCGTGAAAAAGACGAGAATGCAAAGCGTACTAAGCCAGAGCCTAAGAGCCGTAATCAAGCACCAAAAGAAGTGGTAGCCGAGTCTCAAGACGACACACCAAAGCAAGAAGTGGCCCGTGAGCGTCGTCAGCGCCGTAACATGCGTCGTAAAGTACGCATCGATAACGCCAATGAAACGACCGAAGCGCCAATTCAAGAAGAAGTGGTATTAGCCGAAGTGGCTGCCGTTAATGCAACCAATACTGACGTTGCAACTGAGCCACAAGCTGAGACGAAAGCACCGCGCTCACGTCGCCAGCCACGCAAAGAAGCCGCTGTTGCCAATGAGTCAGCAGAAGCGACTGACGCAGTGAGCCAAATGGAAGCAAACGCTGAAGTTAGCGCTGAAAAGCCAGTGGTTGAAAACCATGCTGAGGCCCCAGCTGACGTAATCGAAGTGAAAACCGAAGCCGAGACCGATGCTGATAACGCAGAAGTCAGTGCCGATGCGGATGATAAAGCGAAACGCGAATCTCGCGATGGACAACGTCGTAGTCGCCGTAGCCCACGTCATTTAAGAGCGGCCGGTCAACGTCGTCGCCGTGATGAAGATGAGCAAGGCGTCTCTGCACCTGCGCAATTCGTACCAAACGATGCACTCGGTGATGCTCAAGACTACCCTGCGCCAACCGCTCAAACTGCAGAAGCAGCTGAGACCACAGAAGCAAAAGCAACTGAAGTTGCCGCTGAACCGACTGTCACTTCTCCTGCAGCTGTAGTAGAAACGGCAGATGTCAGTGTGGTTGCTGAAACCAATAAAGCTGTTGAGACTGAAGTTGTTGAGTCAGTAGCTACCGAGCAAGTGGCCAAGCTTAAAGCTGAAGTTGCAGTAACAGAAGCGCCTGCTGACACTGCGGTAAATAACAAGCCAGAGACGAGCGTTAAGGCTGAAGACGTTGCTGTTGAGCCAGCTAAAGCGGTAGAAACGGTTACAGAAGCCATTGTGACCCCAGCTGAAACTCCAGTTGCTCAAGCGAAAACAGAAACTGTCGCAGTTGAAGCTGTCGCGCCCGAAGTGGAAAAAGCCGAAGTGAAAGATGCCGTGAAGTCTGTGGCCTCGGCTCCAATGGCAAAACCTGCACCTATCGTTAAACCTCAGGCGAAACCCGTTGTGGCTCAAGCTGTCGCAGCTCCTGCAGCTGAAACCGTGGTGAGCAAGCCCAAAGCGGCGAGCCGTTTTGGTTCAATGGTGTCATCTGAAATGACCAAGCCAACGGTAGAAGTTAGAGCTCAGGTTGAAGTGCCGAAAGGCCGCGAGTATGACAATGTCGCCTCCGCCGAAGCCGCTGCGCCTAAACTGAAACACAGCAACAGCGCCGAATCGGATATGGCTCGTCCATAATCCTCAAGCTGTTGTGAAAAAAGCCATGCACTCGCATGGCTTTTTTATTTTCAGCAAATTAAGCCATATTTAAGGTTTAGCTGAATCGGCTTTTTTGTTAGTATTCGCGGCTATTTTGCCAACACAAATAATTAACAGAGGTTTCATGTTCGATCTCTTTCGCCACAAAACATCTAGTCACAAAGCCGATATTCTCTCGGGACTGACGGTCGCCTTAGCGCTGATCCCTGAGGCCGTAGCCTTCGCCTTCGTCGCCAACGTCGAACCTATGGTCGGACTCTATGCAGCCTTTATTATGGGATTAGTTACCGCATTAATTGGCGGACGCCCAGGCATGATTTCTGGCGCGACGGGTGCAATGGCCGTGGTGATGGTGTCCCTCGTGGTTGAACATGGTGTGCAATACTTGTTTGCTGCTGTGGTGCTGGCGGGGTTAATCCAAATCAGCGCAGGGATATTTAAACTGGGTAAGTTTATTCGGATTGTCCCCTATCCTGTGATGATAGGTTTTGTGAACGGCCTCGCCATTGTGATTTTCTTGGCTCAGCTCGGGCAATTTAAAGTCAAAAATGCCGCTGGGGAATTAGTCTGGCTACCGCAAGAGCCTTTGGTGCTGATGTTAGGGTTAGTCGCACTGACCATGGCAATTATTTACTTTCTTCCCAAACTGACTACAGCGGTCCCCTCATCGTTAGTTGCGATTTTAAGCGTGACTGCCATTGTGGTCGGTTTTGACTTAGACACCCGAAATGTGTTGGATTTTCTTAAAACCATGAGTGGCGATGAACAAGCGACCATCGCAGGTTCACTCCCAAGCTTTACGATCCCACAGGTGCCGTTTAACCTTGAGACACTCTATATTATCCTGCCCTATTCCTTTATTTTAGCCGCCGTCGGATTAATCGAATCCCTGTTAACCTTAACGGTTATCGATGAGATGACCAATACCCGCGGACGTAGCAATAAAGAATGTATAGGCCAAGGCGTGGGCAACATCACCAGCGGCTTTTTTGGAGCCATGGGCGGCTGCGCTATGATTGGTCAATCGATGATTAACATTAACTCGGGTGGACGTGGCAGATTATCCGGAATTACCGCGGCTATAGGTTTACTGACCTTTATCCTGTTTGGCGCCTCTTTTATCGAGATCATTCCGCTTGCCGCTCTGGTTGGCGTGATGTTTATCGTGGTGCTAGGCACATTCGAATGGGCAAGCTTTAAGTTTATGGGCAAAGTGCCGAAACATGATGCCTTTGTCATTGTGCTCGTGACCACTGTGACCGTCTTTACCGATCTCGCCTTTGCCGTCTTTGTCGGTGTCGTGGTGTCAGCGCTTGTGTTTGCATGGCAACATGCCAAGCACATCAGCGTAAAAGTAACCTCAAATAGCCTTGGCTGGAAAGTCTATGAGCTGAACGGCCCACTCTTTTTTGGCTCAGTGGCCAGCTTCCTCGAACTCTTCGATGCCTCGCAGGATCCCCAAGATGTTATCATCGACTTTAAACATTCACGTGTAGCCGATCACTCGGCGCTAGAAGCCATAGATACGCTTGCTGAACGTTATGTCACACTGGGGAAAAAGCTGCATTTGGTGCATTTAAGTGCCGACTGCAAGGCCTTACTTCACAAAGCGGGCGATCTGGTTGAAGTGAATTTGCTAGACGATCCCCACTATAAAGTCGCGGACGATAAGCTAGATTCTTAAAAAGCACCTAATAAAGCTGCATAACCCACGGTCTGAAGGATAACTTCACAAAAGATCGTGGGTTTATTTTTATATTGAAAACAAGACTTGATGTGTATAAACACCTGATGACTTAACATCACACCCAAACTTAGGTTTGTTCAATAGGAGCAAACAATTGAGAAAACGAGTTATGAGCTGTGAGCTGTGAGCTGTGAGCTGTGAGCTGTGAGCTGTGAGCTGTGAGCTGTGAGCTGTGAGCAAGAAAACTATCGAATCAACACGCGGGGACGTAAAGCAATAACGCAGAAAACTTAAACGCGGCACAAATAAAAAGAGCCATGGTATAAACCACAGCTCTTAAATCCATTGCTATCAGCGCTAGGCTAACAGCACTGAAAATTAACCGATTACGGTTACGTTCTCAGCTTGTGGACCTTTTTGACCTTGAGTCACAGTGAAAGACACTTTCTGACCTTCGTCTAGAGTTTTGAAACCGTCAGAGTTGATCGCACGGAAGTGTACGAAAACGTCTGGGCCAGACTCTTGCTCGATAAAACCAAAACCTTTGTCAGAGTTGAACCACTTAACAACGCCAGTAACTTGAGACATGATATAAATCCTGTAACTAAATAAAATAAAGCCTTAAACGGCAGTAGAGCTGGAAAATGCCGGTATTACTTATGTTAACAGGACGAACTGGTCGTATTGAACACATAAATATAAGCCCAACCTTCAAGCTAGTAAAACTATAAACCATTCTAAAGATAAGTCAACATACTGCGACACTTTGAAAAATTTATTTAAACCAAGCCAATCTCAGGTTTTGCTACCGGCTCGCAGAACAGCATGTTCTTACGGCGTAAGCATCGACAGTTAAGCATTTTAAATAATTTATTTCAATAGCTTAAAATCAACCTCTAGACTGAAATGCGATGTACTTCAATCTGAAAGTCTAATTCGCAGCTTAATCCGCTCTGTGCAAATAGGTGCTTTTGCTCGGCCGTAAACTTCCAAGCGTAGGGCGTCATTTCCAGAAAATGGCTAATATCTTGGCTGTTATTTAGCTCAAGTTGTGACCTAAGCCGCTCTTGGTGTAAACATTCGAACCCCTCAATCTTGGCATCGGACGTTGGATGCAATCTCGGTTCGGCATAAATTTGCTGTTTTAGCGCAAAATGATGTAAAGGTCCTGGCGATACTGTGATCAAAATGCCATTTGGCGCCATGACCCGCTGTAACTCTTCCAGCTTCGATGGCGCATAAATACGAATCGCTAAATCGATACTCTTTGATGGGATCGGCATTTCGTAGGCGCTCGCCACACAAAAGCTGAGATTCGGGTACCGTTTAGCCGCATATTTTATCGCCGATTTGGAGATGTCCACGCCCTGTAACTGGCACGGATGCTCGGCAACAAGCGCATTGTATAAACGATGGCTGTAATACCCCTCACCACAACCGATATCGAGGATCTGCTGCGCCTCGTTGGCATACTCAAGTGCCAACGCATTCACTCTGTCACTTAAACTTTGATAGTAACCCGCATTTAAAAACTCCCTGCGAGCCAACATCATCTGTTGATTGTCACCGGGATCTTTGGAATTTTTCTTCTGTACGGGAAGCAGATTCACATAGCCTTCTTTGGCCATGTCGAACTTGTGTGCCTGCGGGCATCCCCAAGTTCGTTCAGTCAAGGTGAGCGGTAAGGCACACAAAGGACATATATATTGCATTGGTTAACTCTATAAATGATTGGAATGTCTGGCTTATGCCTCATCTTCCATGAGTCGCTCCACCATTTGCAGTAATTCTGGGGAGGCGAGCAGCTCAAAACACTCGAGCTTCCTTAAGGCTTTATCGATATTCACACCGTCATTGGCCGCACGGCTGAAGTTAGGTCGTTCGAACATATGAGTATAAGTGCGAAATAACCATTGACGCTTTTGTTGCAGCAAGGGGTCAAGTCGCACCGCTTCTTCGGCTAACCCCGTATGACAATGCCCCAAGTCTCCGCGCAAAAACGCTTGTAGCTCGAGCCGCACTTGTTCTATTTCAGTCAAGCATACGGCCAAGGATTCAGCGGTAGCATTATAGTCATATTCCCGCGCTAATATCGCTTTTGCCATCATCAACACTTTGGGCTCATGCAAACCTCGGCCATCTGACTCGAGTGCGACGAGCTCAAATTTAGATGCTGTTTGCAGTGACACACTGATCCCAGCCTGTGCATCGATCTTAATGGCAATGCCTGCCCGCAGTTCCTGCGCGCAAAATTTAGGTGCAGTGCCTAGACGATGGTAAAGCCGAACTCCTTGCCCTAAAGATCTTGACGTCGATGCGGCAAAACTTGTCGCTTCCACTATCGCGGCATTGAGTTTAAGTCCTAAGATGGGTTGAAAACGGACAGCAATCTGTGGCTGCGGTGTTTCAGACACCACAATCAACTCAAGCAATGGTGCCCCCATCGCCTCAAGCACAATAAAATCGCTGATATTGCCGGGCAAGGTTAAGGTCAGCGTCGAGCTCTGCCCGACGTCGAGTACCATAGGTTCATTAAGATATTGATGATGCATAAGACTCATTCCCTGTTCGAAGGGGAATTGTAACTGCCAACCGAGGTAAAGATCACCTCTTAAGCGCTTATCTTTTCAATATAATTTCTCAATCTCGGTTTTTGCTAATGAATATTGCGGTGAGTTTAAGTGTTAAGATGCTATCATTCGACAAAACCGTCATTTGATTGAAATTATGTATACAGCATCTCAGCCAAGTATTTTTTGGCACGATTATGAAACCTTCGGAGCCAATCCCGCTAAGGATAGACCGACCCAATTTGCCGGGATCCGTACAGACTTAGATCTCAATATCATCAGTGAACCCGAGACTTTTTACTGTAAACAATCAACGGATTATCTCCCCTCGCCCGAAGCCATTTTAATCACAGGGATCACACCACAATTAGCCAACTTAAAGGGGTTGCCTGAAACCGAGTTTATGGGGCGCATTCATGCACTCTTTAGCCAACCGAATACCTGTGTCGCAGGCTATAACTCCTTACGCTTTGACGATGAAGTCACCCGTTATGGATTCTACCGTAACTTTATCGATCCCTATGCTCGCGAATGGCAAAATGGCAATACACGTTGGGATATCATCGACTTAGTCAGAGCTTGCTATGCGTTTAGGCCAGACGGGATCCATTGGCCATTAAAAGAAGATGGCTCACCCAGTTTTAAGTTAGAGCACTTGACGCAAGCCAATGGTTTAAGCCATGAAAAAGCCCACGATGCCATGTCCGATGTGTACGCCACCATCGCCATGGCCAAACTAATTAAAGAAAAGCAACCCAAGTTATATCAATACTATTTTGAGCTGCGCCGTAAACAGGCCGTGAGTGCACAAATAGATGTATTGAATATGCAACCGCTTGCCCATGTGAGTTCCAAAATCAGTGCGCTGCAGGGTTGTACGACGCTGATTGCCCCAGTAGCACACCATCCAAGCAACAAAAACGCCATTATTTGCGTTAACTTAGCGATGGATTTAAGCCCGCTGTTTGAGCTGGATGTCGAGCAAATAAAAACTCGCATGTATACACCAAGAGCCGAACTTGCCGCGGATGAGTTACCTATCCCAGTCAAACAAGTTCACCTTAACAAATGTCCTTTTATTACCTCGGCCAAGATTTTGGATGATGCCCAGGCTGAAAGACTCAATATCGATAAAGCCTTTGCCAGAGAGCAATACAAGCGTTTAAAGGCTCACCCTGAATTGCGGGAAAAACTCGCGCAACTCTTTGAGCATGAAGGCGAAGTGACAACCACAGATCCCGATTTGATGCTGTATTCCGGTGGTTTTTTCAGCCCCGCCGATAAAGCCAAGATGGAGATCATTCGCCATACCTTGCCACAAAATCTAGCGGCGCTGGATCTGCAGTTTGACGATGGACGTATCCCCGAGATGCTGTTTCGCTATCGGGCACGTAACTACCCAGAGCTGCTAAATGATCAAGAAGCCCAGCGTTGGCGCACCTTCTGCCAGCAACGTTTGAGCGATCAGGATTATTTACTGAAGCTTGAAAATCTGCTGCAAGATACCGAAGGTGACGAACATAAACAGAAGTTACTCGCGGCCCTGTGTCACTATTTACGCGGGCTCTAAAGCGACGCGAACGCTACAACACCGATAGTGAATTGCTAAGCAGAGAGTTCTATCAAATAAGACAGTTATTTAACGCCAGACAGTGATAACTACTTTCAGATGTAACCTATCTGGCGTTAAATTGAGGTGTAAACGCGAACTAACTCGCATTTATACCGTAACAAAATTACTAGAATGTTCTTCCATGAACTTAACAAACAAGGAGTCGGGAAATGCAAGATAGATTTATCAGAAGCATAACCCAGCTGCCAACACCATTGGCTGACGCATTAATTCCCCTATTACATCAAAACTTTGCGGGACATATTGATGCACAGCAACTGGCAGAGTTAGTCCAAAGCAGCAAAATGACCGAAGCCGAAGTGTTACTGGCACTGCTGCCTATTGCCGCCGCCTTAGCAAAACCGCCGATCAGCGAGTTTTATGTGGGAGCGATTGCCAAAGGCAAAAGTGGCGACATCTATATGGGCGCCAACCTAGAACTGCCCGGCGAGGCCCTGTTTCACTCAGTGCATGCGGAGCAAAGCGCCATCAGCCACGCATGGTTAAGTGGTGAGAGCCAAATTGTCGACATGATAGTCAATGCCAGCCCCTGTGGTCATTGCCGTCAGTTTATGAACGAACTCGTCGAGGGTGGCCAAATTAAGATCCATCTGCCATCGCAAGACAGCCATTTACTGTCCTATTACTTACCCTACGCATTTGGGCCAAAGGACTTAAATGTACAGTCGCCCTTGCTGGTCAAGCATGAAACCGAATTTGCCCTCGATAGCAGCGATCCTATGGTGATTGAGGCGTTAGATCATGCGGGGTTAAGCTATGCACCTTATACCCAAAGTTACGCGGCCGTCGTATTAGAAACGGCAGATGGTGCAACCTATTGTGGTCGCTACGCTGAAAACGCGGCGTTTAACCCTTCTATGCTGCCAATGCAGATGGCCTTATCGAATCTGACTCGACATAACCGTGATTTTGGCGAGATCCGCCGTGCGGTGTTGGTCGAATCATCACAGGGGAAAATCAGTTTAGTGGGCGCAACCATGGATGCTTTACATGCCGTTGCGGCCATCGAACTTGAGCACATTGTGGTCGACCCTGTCTAACGCGAGTCTAGCGGCGCTTTAGCTTTATACACGTGTATTTGCTGGGCGCCGTTTTTCTAGCTGTTACAATAAGATACCCTTAATTTACCGCCTACAACTTAAGGATTTGCGCTTCGTTTGGCCTCGAACAACGCCTTTCGCTCAGCCATTCTCAAGTAACAATCATCGCGCTGCGCCTGTGTCATGGTGCGCCACGCTAAGATCTCATCCAAATGCCTAAAGCAGCCCATGCAGATATCCTGCTGATCGAGGCAGCAATTTCGTACGCAGGGATGTTCGAGGTGATTACTCTGACCAGACCGCATATTCGTTGCCCGCAGGCTCGATAAAGTGGAAACGCCGTCCACCGGGAAAGCTGAAAATCGCCGTACTGATTACACCGCCCGCCGCCTTCACCGCCGCTTGAGTCTGTTCTAAGTCCTTGCTGTACAACACGATGAGCGGGCAACCTTTTCGAGGTTAAAATTCACCTCTGCTTGATAAAACCCTCCCGTGATCCCCGCATCAATAAAACAGCTGTACTGCGGGCCGTAATCTTCAAAGCGCCAACCAAATACCGTATTAAAAAAGGCCTTGGAGCCGCCAATATCTGTGGTGGGGATTTCTAAATAATTAATACTGTGATGGTCCATAACGTTCCCTGCTCATGATTAATCAAACTAAAAAAGGGAGCCAATGCTCCCTTTAGTATGCTGGCTATTGCCAGATTAACCTTGTACTAAGGCGGCGACAAGTCCGATGGCGCCACCAAATACCCCGCCCCACACGACCAACCAACCTAAATGTGTCTGGATCATCTCCTGCACGATTTGTTTAACCATTTGCGGCGTTAATTCATTCAGGCGTTGTTCAACGATATTGGCGATCTTCGTTTGCAGATCGGCCATCACACTCGGCTGTTCAATCTCTTGTTTCAATAAGTTGCGGAACTGTTCACTCTCGGACATTTCCACCAAAGAGGCTTTCATTTTCTCGATAAAGGGTTCCTTTAACGGCATTAACGCCTCTGTGCCGCCAAACATGGATAACATGCCACCGAAGGAAGATTGTGCCACAGTGTTAACTAAGGCATCGAAAGAAGGTGCTAAGTCGACTTTATCAATCACTGGCGCCAAATCGATTTGGCTAATACCCTCTTTTTCCGACAGAAAACGGTCAATATTCTCTGTGGTGAAGAACTGCTTCATCATAAGATGTGCAATCCCCGCTTTGAACTCTTCAAAACGCGATGGCACCACGCCAGAACCATATAAACCTGGGACCTTCTCAAACAGCATATACACCGCAAGCCAGTTAGTTATGGCGCCAGATAGGGCAAACAAACCCACATTAAACAGAATGGGTAAGCTCAATGTGTATCCCAAAATCACACAAATGGCCGCTAACACATTTGTCACTAAACTCTTATTCAATCTTACTCCCCTCTTAAGCTATCGATGCGATTGCAAATGGCGCTAGTTTAGCAAGCGAAGGGGATGCAGGTCTAATGCTGAAAAGAGTTGCGAAGCGTAGCCAAAGGCCAATAAAACATCGCGAAAAACCAGCTAACTCAAGCGGTACCGAACCGGCGTTACTTAGATAATGATGAGCGAAGCGAATGAGGTTATTTCATTAATTAACATTAACTTAGTTTAATGATTATTAGACAAAAATAATTGCACATTTCTCAAGGCGCTTAGGAATTATTGAAAAGCATCGTCTACACTCAAGGTGGCTATTACTTCACCCGTTTGCTCAATTACTCAAAACATAAGGGATGCGCTTATGGACTCTGCATTTAATACCGCTGGTGCCTTAGGTTGGCATGAACTCAGTACCCACGATTCCGAAGAAGCCATGCGCTTTTATGGCGAAGTGTTTGGTTGGCAGTTTAGAACGGTCAAAATGCCCCATGGTCAGTATCATCTCATTGAAAACCAAGGTGTAGGCATCGGTGGGATCACAGATAATCTTATCCCCGCATTGCCTTGCCATTGGACCGGTTATGTCACAGTCGCCGATGTCGATATAGTGGCAATTAATGCCAAAAAGCTTGGTGGTGACATTCTCTTTGGCCCAGAGGATATTCCCAAAGTAGGTCGTTTTTGTTGGATAAAAGATCCACAGGGTGCCATTATCGCGGCGATAAGTTATCTCTCGGTATAACAGAGTATTGGGTTCGAACGTCTTCTGATTATTGATATGGGGCGAAACTTGTCAGCCAAAGTTGAGCGGCACAAAAATGTTGCCCCTGTGAATCTCGGGTTATCACTTAATATCGCTTATCACATAAATGGGTTATCGCAAGGTAATGCTCAGATTTTATTGGGAAAAATCAAAACAAACCATGCACACTTAAGCATTATTCGCTAGAATAGCCGCATTAATTGATAGATTTCGCGCCAGCGTGCGTATTGGAGCCTTAATCTCACTATGTTGACTCAGCTATCACGGTTAAAACTCGCGTTCTTTAGCCGCCCACGATACCAACGAATTCTCGCCTATTTAGCGATAACCTACTTAAGTTACCTGATTATCCTTGGACTGGTACTTCCCAAGGCCGTAGTGTCTTTCGCCCCAGAGAAGCTTACCGAAGTCTTGGGCCGTCCTGTGACATTACAGGATCTGCGAATTAATCCTTTTACCTATAGAGTCAATATCGAACAGTTCGAAGTTAAAGAGAAAGACAATCAAGCCTTTGCGGGATTATCTCAACTTCAATTTGAAGTGAACTTCTGGCAATCCGTGTTTAATCAAGCCTTGGTGATTGACCATATCCAGCTGCAAGGTCCCTTCGCCAATGTCAGCCGTTTTCAATCTCAAGGGACAACTCAGTTCAATTTTGACGACATCCTGACTCGGCTTAATCAGGCGAAAACCCCGAATGAGCCAGAAACCACCACTGAAAATACCCGCCCACTGCGAGTAATATTAGGTGAATTCAGCTTAACGGCGGGTAAGGTCAAATTTGAGGATAACATCACCCATGCTTTGGTTGATTATCCCAATATCAATTTCAAACTCAGTCAGTTAGATACTGAGTATTTGATGACGGCCAAACCCACTAGTCCTGCAAATAGTCAACCGACTCAATCTCAGAATAAGCCTGCAACGGCTGCGCCTACGGCTCAGGCCAACACGGCATCAAATCCTCCGAGCATCCTGCACAACCAATTTGTCGCCCAGCTACAGGATGCCCATGCGGGTGAAGTCAGCCTTGCCGGACAATTCCAGCTTTTCCCCTTTAAACTTGTCGGGGATGTACAGCTCGCAAAACTGCAACTCGCCCCCTTCTGGCCATTTGTTGCTGAGCGATTCAAGGTAAAACTGGCAGCGGGTGAACTCAGTATCAACAGTCATTACCAAGTTGAGTTGCCAGCGGATGGAAACGTACAACTCACGGCCGATCGCGGCCAAGTGATTGTAGAGAAAGTTGATTTACTCAACGGTGACCAGTCCGTTATCGCCTTACCCTTGCTGGCGATTGATGGAATTAACCTCAACCTTGCCAAGCAGCTCGTCGACATTAAGCAAATCCACAGTGAAGGTTTAAGCCTTAAAGCCAAGCTGGACGAACAAGGCATCGATTTAGCGCAGCTGTTAATGCCAAAATCTATGGCTGCCAGCCCAGATACCGCAACGCCGAACTCGCCTGCTGAATCGCAAACAGCAGAAGCGCCAGCAGAAACGAACACGTCAGCCGCATCGCCTTCCCAAACGATCTCGGAAAAGAGCGCCACTGAACAGCAAGATGCTTGGTTAGTGACTCTGGGCGGGCTGAGTATCGAAAACTACGATATTCACCTTGAGGAACATAAACTCACCCAAACCCCACAGCAATGGCGTGTTTATCCCCTTAATTTTGCAACACAAGCCATTGTGAGTGATTTAAAGGCACCCATCGACTACGAACTTTCCTTTGGTCTGAATGACAAAGGGCGCTTCCTCTCCCAAGGGCAGGTCGATGTGCCAGGCGAAGCCATTAGTGCAAACCTGAAAGTCGAGCAGCTCGCCTTAGCCCAATTCCAACCCTACCTTGCGCCCTATGTGAATATGCAGCTCAGCAGCGGCCTATTCAGCAGTGAGGGTAAGCTAAACGCCGATGGCAAAGGTAAGGCGATTTATCAAGGCAGTGTTGAGCTGGATGAGCTGAGTATCCTCGACAACATTCGCAAAGCGCCCTTGGTTAAATGGCAAAAAATGCATATTAATCAGCTCGATTTTGACCAACAGCTGAATAAAATTAATATCGATCATTTAAGCTTTGATCAGCCCTACGCTAAAGTGGTTATCGCTAAGGATCGCACGACCAATATCAGTAATCTGATAGTTGAAACGCCTGCGACCGACGCAGCTAAGACTACTGCGTCAACGGCAAAGACAGTGGCTAAGCCGCAGAGCAGCCCCGATGCAACGGCGAAGCAGCCCGAGTTAAGCTTAGATATTCAGAAAATCAGCTTTAACCAAGGCTCGGCGTTTTTCGCCGATAACTCCCTCACGCCTAACTTTGCCTCAGGCATTGAGCAGCTTGAAGGCAATATCAGTCACTTATCCTCTAAACCCGGCACTAAGGCATCGGTCGATATTAAGGGTAAAATTGACCGTTATGCGCCAGTGACCCTAAAAGGGGATATTAACCCACTGCTGGATAAGCCTTATCTTGACTTAGACCTAGTGTTTAAGAGTGTCGAGCTAACCTCAGTGAATCCTTATTCAGGCACCTATGCAGGCTATTACATCGATAAAGGGCAATTATCCTTAGCACTTAACTACAAACTGGAGCAAAACCAACTCAAGGGCAGCAACCACCTAGTGATTGATCAGCTCAAACTGGGTAAACGCAGCAACAGTGACTTAGCCACCAGTTTACCGGTGACATTAGCGATTGCCCTGTTGCAGGACCGCCACGGCGTGATTGACCTTGGTATGGAAGTCTCCGGCGACTTAGACTCACCCAGCTTTAGTGTCGGCGGTATTATCATGACGGCCATCACCAATGTGATCACTAAGGCCGTAACTGCGCCCTTCTCTTTCCTTGCGGGTCTGGTGGGCTCCGATGAAACCTTGGATAAAATCCCCTTCAATCCAGGGCAATTTGTACTCAGTCCACATGAGCAGGAAAGCTTAGATAAACTCGCTAAAGGCTTAGACGATCGCCCAATGCTCAAGTTGAGCCTCGAGGGTAGCGTGGATGCCGTCAAGGATAGCCAAGCGATTGCCGAGCGTATGATGAAGCGTAAGCTGGCCACACTAGCCAATCTGCCACTGACAGAATTACCCGCGGATCTCAGTCCGAGCCAATTCCCAACCGAAGGTCCACTGGCCGATGCTCTGGTCAAACTGTACGAGCAGGAAGTCAAAACCAATCCGGATGATGTGAAAGACACTATTATTGCCGAGACCAAAGATGCACCACTCAGCAAAGAGGAACTCACCACCCGTTGGCACATCGCCCTGTATAACCTCACAGAAAAAGCGCAAAACGTCAGCCAAGGTATGCTTGGTGATTTAGCCCAAGAGAGGGCGAAGTCGGTGAAGGCCTATCTTGTCGACAGTAAAGGGATCGCGCCAGAGCGGATTTTCCTACTCGAGAGCCGCGTGACCTTGAACCAAGATGCGGCGCAGGTGAATATGAGCATCGACGCGAACTAATACTCACCAATATCAAAACATGAATAATAAAACGCCCAGTGCCCACTGGGCGTTTTTATACCGCAAGTCGACAAACAGCCTCACTCTCAATTGCTTGGCCTCACGCATCCCTTAGGTTACACTCTGCGGCTTTGTGCGAGCGGAATCACATTTCGCCAAGTCTTTTCGACAACGAAATGTCCTTTTGCACCACCCATACTGCGGCGCGCTAACACACTTTATTCGAGGTAATTATGTTTATTATTCGCTGGATTTTAGGTCGGATCATTTTGTTACTGAACTTTGTGTTCACTCCAAAGAAGCGCAAGCGCCCACAGGCAGAACAACAACGGATTGACGCCCAGACCCAAGCACTGGCCTTATATCAGTACAATGCCTGCCCTTTCTGCGTAAAAGTGCGCCGCGCCATGCGTCGTCAAGGACTGAATATTCAAACGGTTGATGCAAAACAATCCCCGCACAAAGATGAGCTCATCGCAAAGGGTGGTAAACAACAGGTTCCTTGTTTACGCATCGAAGAAAATGGTCAAGTGCAATGGCTGTATGAATCGAAAGAAATTATTAATTACTTAGATCAACGCTTTGCCTAAGTGAAATGCGCGCCTTATGGCGCGCTTTTTATTTTCCTCTTGCTTTACAGGCACCACGTTTATTTACGCCAAAGATATTCGCGATCGGAATAGTCAAACAACCACTGGGGTTGGTATACCACCAAAAGCGTCACCGCCATGCCATTGAGCAGCGCTTCGGGGAACGCTAATAGCGGGATTAACATCAGATAGTTATCAATCAACACGCCCCAGTCATAATCCATTGACCACCACAGCCAGAATGCCCAACTGAATTGATGAAAAACCGTCGACAAGCCAGCATTAATAAAAGCGCCGACAAAAATAAAAACAAAAATATGCTTAGGAAACAAATGATAACTACGGCTGTAGAGAATAAAGGCGCAGAACAGCGGAATCGCAATCGCAAACAGGCTAAAGGCACCAAACTCGGCAGGCTGCTTTAACACAAAGACACTGAAAAAAGCGCTCGGTAGCAGCAAGGCAACCGTGGCTAAACGCCAACCAAACATCAGTAGGCAAGTGACTATGCCTAAAAAGTGTAAATGCAATCCCACTTGAATACTGGCATTGAGCAACCATAGGGTATTCACCGCAATCAAGGTCAGTAACAGTCGCCATTGTAGGCCTTTGTCCTTCAGTACCTGTTGTAACTCTTCCTTGGGCCAGATGGCATAAATCCACAGTCCCAGCAGCAACAAACTCAGGCACTGCAATGGGCTGATATCCCATTCGATTTGTGCAAAACGATTCGCCCAAAAGTCCAACATGAGTAAGGCTCCCTCGGTACAGCGCCATTCGGCGTGCTAAAGCGGTAAAGATAAGCGATATACGAGAGTGAGTATATCGCGAATAAAACCCATAATTGCATGATATTTCGCGGCATATTAAGGTATTCTTCGATAAGTGAATCACCTGAGAGTAATCCCTCATATGCCATTAAGATCGTTAAGTCTGACACTGCTGAGCTGCTTTACCCTACTCGCCTGTAGCAGCGCCCCGATAGATCCCGCTGAATTTGCGGGTAAGTTTAAAGATAAGCTCACCACAGATATCCGCGCCGATGGCCTGAAACTCTTTACCTATCAAGCCGGTTTAGCCGAAGACAAATCGAAAAAGGATAATGCTGAGCGCCCCTTCCCCCACGAAGAACGCATGCGCCAAGTCGCCCAAGATCCTAGAGAGCAACGTCGTAGCCGCAAAGAGCAGGCCGACTCACTCGAGATTTGGGGCAAACAAGTCGAGCTGGGATTAGATAAAACCTTAGAAATGACAGGATATTGCCGCGAGGGTTATTTCGAGTTGAGTCGAAATATTGAATCGGGACGTGGCGAAATTCGCGGAGAATGTAAAGAAGGCGCCACCGAGGAAGACAAACAAAAATTCGTGCGTTTTTAAAACATTAAGAGGGCGAGATTATCGCCCTCTTAAGCTTGCCATTTATAGACTGAATGCATCTTAAGCCCCAAATGGCCTACCGATGATTCACAATGGCCCAGCAGATTAAACCGCTTCGTTTAAAGGAACGGCACGGTTTTCGAGTAACACAGGGATCCCATCCGTGATTGGATAGGCTAATTTGTCTGCCTTACAAATCAACTGCTGCGTTGTTTTATCGTATTCCAATTTTCCCTTACACACTGGGCAAGCGACTATGTCTAACAGTTTTTTATCAAACGCCATAGGATTTTCCTTGTTTAGCTGCAGCCACAGAGCGCACACGGCTCAGCAGCTGTTGATCAAATTGTGGCGATAGCTTGGCATCCACAGCCAAATACCACCAGTTTTCTTGTGCAAAATCGCGACATTTAACCGCATCTTTTTCTGTCATCATCAGCGGGCGAGATGCCGCAAGCTCGCATAACACGTGTTTATCGTAGGCTTGGTGATCATCAAAACCATGGGATAACGCGAGTTGAATACCTTGCTGCGTTAACGTCTCAAAAAAACGCGCCGGATGACCAATGCCCGCCATCGCCACCACGGGTTGCGTCGGGTCAAACACGGCCTCAGCCTTGGGATTTACCGGCAGCACAGCGCTAGGACTGAGCTGCATCTCATATTGATTCGCCTGCGCGGGCCCACCGTTGACCACCACAAAATCCACTTGATTTAGTCGCCAAGCACCTTCCCGTAGCGGCCCTGCGGGAAGCAAATGACGATTCCCTAAACCGCGTTTTCCATCAATCACCACCAGCTCAATGTCACGGCCGAGGGCGTAATGCTGCAAGCCATCGTCACAGATAATCACATCCACGGCAAACTGTGCCAGCAACGCCTTGGCGGTATCGACACGTTTTGCACCCACCACCATAGGCACGCCGGTGCGTGCCACTATCATGGCGGGCTCATCGCCCACAGCCGCCGCGCTGTCCGCCGCAGTAACAACTTTGACTCCTTGGATATCCGCGCCATAACCCCGGCTGATAACGCCAGGGTTAAACCCCTGTTGCCGTAGCAATTCAATCAAATAGATAACTGTAGGGGTTTTACCGCTGCCACCAACGGTAATGTTCCCCACCACAATAACGGGCACGGGGAATGGGGTTTGGGATTTGAGTCCCAAGCGAAACAGGCTGCGTCGAATGGCAGTTATCAAGGCAAATAGCACTGAAAACGGCAGTAAGAGCCACCGCAATGGGTGATCCTCGTACCAAATTTTATTCACCAGCGCCTGCATTTAGCTACCAAACTGCATTTGGTATAACTTGGCATACATGCCGCCAAGTTCCAGCAGGGATTTGTGGGTACCGCGCTCGACGATACGGCCTTGATCGACCACTAAAATTTGATCGGCACTTTCAATGGTCGATAAACGGTGGGCAATCACAACCGAGGTACGGTTTTGACGTAGATTATCGAGTCCCTGTTGAATCGCCTTTTCAGATTCGGTATCGAGTGCCGAGGTGGCTTCATCGAGGATCAGCACTGGCGCATCACGCAACATAGCGCGGGCAATCGCGATACGTTGTCTCTGGCCGCCCGATAATAACACGCCGTTTTCACCCACTTGGGTGTCTAAACCTTCGGGCAATTGCTCGATAAATTCCATCGCATGGGCCAAGGTCGCCGCCTGAATAATCTGCTCGCGGGTCGCTTCACCGGGATAGGCATAGGCGATGTTATTGGCAATGGTATCGTTAAATAGTGTCACTTGCTGCGACACTAGTGCCACTTGATTACGCAATGATTTCAATGAGTAATCATAGATGCTCACATCATCGAGCAGAATGTCACCAGATTCCAAGCCAGTATAAAAACGCGTTACCAGACTGGCGATAGTGGATTTACCCGAGCCAGAACGTCCGACTAAGGCCAAGGTTTGCCCTTGGGTGACCTCGAAGTCGATTTTATCTAAGGCGCGGCGCTCCTGCCCATCGTAGCTGAAAGAAACATGGTCAAATCGTAAGTTGCCCTTAGCACGCTTGACGGTATAAGTCCCGGTATCGGATTCAGGCAAAGTGTCTAACAATTCAAAGACCGTGGTACAGGCCGCGATACCGCGCTGAAATTCGGCATTTACTCGGGTGAGGTTTTTGATCGGTTGTAGCATTGCCATCATAGCGCCGAGGATGGTCGCGAAGGTACCTGCGGTCAAATCGGCTTTCATGCTGTCAAGGCTCGCAGCATACAGCACAAAGGCCAAGGCAAAGGAGCCAATTACCATGATAAGCGGCTGGCTAATCGCCTGCGCCACGGCGAGTTTCATGTTTTGATGACGGTTTCTGTCATTAATTTTGGCGAAACGCGCCGTTTCGGTTTCTTGTCCACCGAAGGCCAAGACGTTTTTATGGCCTTTGATCATCTGCTCGGTCGCGGCACTGACATCGCCCATCGCCGTTTGGATTTGTTTCGATACCTTACGGAAGCGGCGACTGACAATAGTGATCACTAGCCCCATAATCGGGCCAATCACTAAAATGCACAGGGAAAGCTTCCAAGAGTTATAAAACATCAGCGCAAGCATACCGATAACCGTCACCCCATCACGCACGATGGAAATCAAGGCACTTCCCGATGCTCGGGCAATTTGCTCGGTATCGAAGGTCACTTTTGAAATCAAGTTCCCGGTGTTTTCTTTGTCCATGTAGCTCACGGGCAAGCTCAGATAGTGCTCAAACACCTGCTGACGCATATCCATGATCAAACGCGCACTCATGTAAGAAATGCCGTAGGTGGAGACAAAGTTCGCAAAACCGCGCAGGGAGAACATCAAAATAACCACTATCGGTGCCATTAATAACACTTGGTTATCGGCATGAAAGCCTTGGCTAGTGGGGAGTGCGATACCGTTACTGATCGCCGGAGCACTGGAAAAGCCTTTATCGATAAAAGGACCGATAAAAGAAATAAAGGCCGCGTCGACAAGCCCATATACAATCAGGCCGGCAACTGAAAGCAAAAACATGCCCTTCATCGGTTTGAGGTAGCTCAGTAGTCGCTTGAAAACTGTCCACATTTCGTCTTTAGGAGATGCTGTCATTGAAAACACTAAATTATGGCAAAGTGGCCATTCTACTCTGGATTAATCAAGTCACCAAATCTAAACAAGCGGTTATACCAAAATGGCGCAAAATCACGCCGATAGGTCTTCACCTCCAATCGTTCAGCACCAAAAGAAACGCTGATCTGCCCTTCTCGCCCCGTCGTTAAATAAGCAATCCCCCGCGCCTGATAACGCGCAACCACATCGGGCTTTGGGAAACCATAACGATTATTGAGACCTGCCGGAAACAACACTAACTCAGGGGCGACCGCATCGATAAAGGCGGGGGTTGATGAGGTGCGGCTGCCATGGTGCGGTGCAATAAGCACTTGGCTTTTAAGCTCGGCGCCTTTGAGTGCTTGCTCAATCAATACCGCTTCGGTTTCCTTCTCAATATCACCACTGAGTAACACACTGTGCGCGCTATCCTCAATGCGCAGCACGCAAGAGGCGTTATTCCCACCCAGCGCTGTCTGCGTGGAAATAAAGTTAAACGTTAATTGCTGCCACTGAATTTGCTGCGGCAAACAGGGCATGCCAGCTAAATGAGCCATATCGGTTATCCAGTTTGCCCTTGGATAGGCTCTGGCCAACACCTCGGCACCGCCGGCATGATCGTTATCGCCATGACTCACAACAATATAATCCACCTGAGCTAAACCTTTGCTGTTAAGAAACGGAATAATCACCCGTTCGCTATAGCTAAAATCCTCACCAAAGGCGGCGCCCGTATCATAAATAAGTGCCCGTTTATCCTGTTCAATCACCACGGCTAAGCCCTGTCCGACATCGAGAAGATGCAGCGTCCACTGAGGTGAAGATGACTCAGTCACCCGTGGAAAAATCACTAATATGAACGGAATAAACAGCAAGACTAGGGGTAAATGCCATAGCCCATATCGACTATGATGCGGAAGGTAACGCCACAGTATCAAGGCCAGCAGTACACACAAACTGGCCCCGAGCAAGGTCTCAGAAACCGGATGCCAATGGGCGGGTAAATCACCGCTGAGTTCGAGCAACCAGCCATAGGGTAACAGTGTTAAATCAGCCAGATGGAACACCCCAAACCATGCTTGACCAAAAAGTGTACCCAACCACCAGAGGATAAACGCCAGCATAGACAAGGGGATAACGATTAAGCTAAACCACGGCACCACCAGCATATTCATCCACAGACTGTGTACACTAAGGCCGCCGAAAAACACCGCCTGCACCAGCCCTAATACCAGACTTAAACGCCATTGAATCGACCAAAACTGCGCTAGTCTCCCTCTCGCTTTAGTGATAAAGCTCGCGTTACCTTCAACGGGCTGAATACGCGGCACGCTTTCCAAGGTATACAAAATAATCGCCAAGGCGCAAAACGATAGCCAAAAACCGGCACTCAAACAGGCAAGCGGATCGAGCAAAAGCACAATAAAAAGTGCAAACAGTAAACGATCCCACGCACTTGAGTAGCGTCTTAATAAACTCAGAAGCATGATCAATAGGATCATCACTAACGCACGTTGGGTCGAAACGGCAAATCCCGCTAAATAGCTATAAAATAAGGCACAGCCTCCAGCGAGCAATAGTGCAATCACTAGATTGCGCCGACTGGGATGCGCCGCGAAGCGGCTCAATAGAAACAGCGTACACACATACACCCAGGCGGTGACCACAGATAAATGCAGCCCAGATATCGCCACTAAATGCCCGGTTCCCGTTTGCCTTAATGCCTGCCACTTACTGGCGGGTATGAGTTGCTTATCGCCCAAAATCAGCGCCAGCAAAATATCCCCCTGCGCGAATGTCGACAACTTAGGGGATAATTGGCTAATCAGGTGATTCCTTAATGAAAAATGAGTCGTGAGCAGTTGGGCATGAATGACTCGTCCCTTGCCAACAATATGCTGACTAATCAATTGCTTTTGTTCGTTGTAACCGCCTTGATTTAACACGCTTGAGATACTTTTAGGCATCAGCGTAAATGACCAAACTTGCCCCACTTGCACCGCTTCGGGAGATTGCCAAGTGAGTCGCAACTTAGCCCTTGGCCAAAAGATTAAATTTGGTTTATCGACAATAATATCGAAGCTAACCCAGTCGCTGTTTTGACTAACTAGTGATATGATTTCGGCCCTCACTTGAATTGGCTGTTGCGATAAAGGAAGATCCTGCCGAGATAAGACTAAGCAAAACCCCGTGAGCCAACACATCGCGAAAAGCACGCCAGACAAACTAGGCGCTTTTTTGAATAAGATGAGTGCCCCAAGGCAAAGGTAGGGTAAGCAATTGATTGGCAGCAGCGAGGGCCACAACATCGCTGATAATAAGGTGGCACTAAAGCCAAAAATGAATCCATTCATAGTGAATTAAGTTAAGACAGCAATTTCAGCCTATGCCAAAAAAATTAATCAAAAAATATATGCCTAAGCCTGAAACCCTGCGTGAGCACAAACACCTACGCATTTTCGGTCGCTTATTACATAACCCCAATCTGTGGGCGCTTAATCGCCGCTCAGCCCCGGGGGCCTTTGCCATAGGTTTGTTTGTCGCTTGGATCCCAATGCCGTTTCAAATGGTCGTCGCAGCCGCTTTCGCTATCCTGTTTAATGTCAATATTCCTGTCTCTGTTGCATTAGTGTGGATCACCAATCCGCTCACCATGCCCGTGATGTTTTATGGCGCTTATTTATTGGGCGCAAAAATTCTGGGCCATGCGCCGCAGGAGTTTGCCTTTGAAGCCAGCTGGCAATGGATTGAATCCTCACTAGCCACCATTGGCCCCGCATTTTTGCTTGGTTGCTTAGTGTTAGGGGTAATATTTTCCGCCGTGGGATACCTGACGATCAGTAATCTGTGGAAATATTCCATCATGTTTAAATGGCAAAAGCGTAAGACAAAATAATTTGTCGAATTTTTGCCGCACTATCCCATAGCTCACCCGGATTGTATCTAAGCGCATCCAATAGCATCTAAGCACTTTGACTAGCGCTTAGATGCCTTGTTATTAATTCAGCTTAGATACATTAGCTTAATCTGTAGTATCGAGTTTCTCCGACTCATCCCCAAGATATAGAACCAGTTAACTCCTCGTGCTTTCTCCTCCCAAATCTTGTAACACTTGCCGCTTGCTAAACTTGAATCGTAAAGCAGCCTGCTATCTCGTCTCGCATCTAAGAGCCAATCTGTTGCATCTAACAGCAAAATAAACAGCTTTCACCGCAGTAAACTGACTGTTACTCAAAAGGAGATATATACATTCATTTTATTTGCAGCTTAAAATATTCCCATGTTCACCTTCACCACTGCTCTGTATGCTGAATATTGATGAACCCGCACACTTACAACCCAAAGTAGCTTTGTTTCGCTTAGGTTTTAGACCCTTTTTCCTGTTTGCCAGCCTGTTTAGTCTCTTAAGTTTGGGCATATGGGGCGGCTTGCTCTCAGGCAAGTCGTTACTGCCAAGCACACTCAATTCACTCTGGTGGCATGGCCATGAGATGATTTTTGGCTTTGTCTGCGCAGTGGTTGCAGGCTTTTTACTGACGGCCGTTCAAAACTGGACGGGCCGCCCCGGCGTTAAAGGCTTGCCTTTAGCTGGGCTATTTTTAGTCTGGCTACTGCCTCGGTTGCTGTTCATATTGCCCTTCAACATTCCGTTTGTTGCGATTATGATCATCGATCTGCTGTTTTTACCCTTAACGGCGATCTTGTTAGCCATTTCGGTGATTGAGGTTCGCCAGTGGCGCAACTTTGTGTTTATTCCCATTCTGAGTTTACTCACCCTCTTCAACGGCGTGAGTTATTACGGCTTAATGACGAATCAATTGAATTGGATGAATAACGGACTCTATGCCGCAGTGATATTGGTCGCCGTGATCGTCGCGCTGCTCGGTGGACGGGTGATCCCATTTTCACTGAGCGCGCAACCCAATGGCAAAAGCATGCCCCGATCCCAGCCATTGAGTTTGTCAGTTTTGCGAGCCTCTTTGCTCTCGTGCTGAGCCTCTTTTTCACTGAAACCCTATTAACTCGCCTTCTGGCGGGCGTAGCAGGCGTAGTCCTGTTATTTCGCTGGTCACGTTGGGGATGGCGCGCGAGTTGGCCCGTGCCACTATTATGGTCGCTGCATTTAAGTTACTTATGCATCCCCATCGGCTTAGGGATGATTGCAGCGGGATTGCCACTTTCCGTTGGCATGCATGCTATTACTGTTGGGGGATTAGGCGGAATGATCCTCGCTATGATGTCACGGGTCTCACTCGGACATACTGGCCGCACGCTAACACCGCCACGACCCATGACGTTGGCTTTTGCCTTGATCCTCTTCGCCACAGTGCTGCGCGTCCTTGCGGGCTTGTTAAGTGCCTGGTTTATCGAACTCATGCTCGCCGCCGTTGCGCTGTGGATGATAGCCTTTGGTTGTTTCTGTTACTGCTATGGGCCCATGCTTTGTCGCGTAAGAGCCGATGGACGCCCAGGCTAAAGCGGCGTCTAAAATCGTGACGCTTGATTCTGTGGCTCAACGAGCATTTGTTATCTTGTGAATTGAGTCACAGAGAATCACGCCTCTTTTCCCTACCTAAGGTATTTTTACTGTTACTATTTATAAAAATATTCAGTAGGGAGTACCTATGCCATTTTATCGTCAATACGGTGCTAAGGGCTTAAAAGCCGTTGAGCATCTAGTATTAATCATCATTGCGATTGCGACCGTTGTCGCCATCGGCCAAGAAATTGTCCATGTCTTTAATGTCGGCGCCGTAGCGCTTGCCGATCTGCTGTTATTGTTTATTTACCTAGAAGTGCTCGCCATGGTGGCCAACTACGCCGAATCGGGCAAATTACCCGTGCGTATGCCGCTGTACATTGCGATTGTCGCTCTAGCGCGGTATTTAATTTTAGATATGAAGAGCATGGATGACTGGCGAATTGCCGCCATTTCACTCTCTACGTTGATCTTAGCGGCTACGGTTATCGTTATCCGTTGGGGCCAATTAAAAATGCCTTACCCTAAAAATCAAGAATACGATAATTAACTCTCCCGCGCGCCATTGCCAGCCAAACGCAATGGCGCGTTGTTCCTGCCAGTAAAATCCCCGTCAAAGACCTCGCTTTCACATTGGTATTCTGCCAAAAAGCAATTATGCTAGTTTTACTGAGATCAATTATTTACGGGGCAATTGAGTTATGGGTGACCATCCAACAGGATTTGAAGAAAAACGTGGGTCGCTTCGCGTGGATATGGAAGCCGAGCGTGTAGTTTTACATTGGACTGATAATGACGGTATAGAGCATACCGACCAAGGTGTGTGCATCGATTTAGCCCGCCGAGGCATACTGTTTGATTACAAAAAACCCTTCACATTGGGTGATTTAGTTAGCGTGACCTTTAATCCAGACACAGATCATGAGAATAGTGTTAAAGGTCAGGTCTGCCGCTGCTCTAAACGTCATGATCAAAGTTATCATGTCGCCATGCAATTGCTTTAATTTCAATCCAGCTACGCAGGGTCGATTGAGCTGTTCTACACTGAATTAGTTGAACTATTCGTACAGGGGACATAGCTATGATATTGCTGGTGGGTGGTGAAAAAGGTGGCAGTGGCAAGAGTTGCCTCGCGCAAAATCTGGCGGTTTATATAAAACAGAAATTTGACGCCAATGTGCTGATGGTCGACTGTGACCCACAACGTACCACATCCGATTGGATCAAGCCCGAAACAACGACCCTAGCCTCCCTGCCATTAACTGTATTCAACTCTACGGCAAAATTCGTAACGATTTGCTCAGTCTCAATGAGCGTTTCGACTATGTGATTGTCGACTGTGGTGGCCAAGATAACCTTGCTATGCGTGCCGCGATGTCGGTAGCCACTTACGTGGTGATCCCCTTAAGGCCTAAGCGTCGCGATCTAAAAACCTTGCCCCATATGGAAGACATGCTCAGCACCTGTAAGATGGTTAACCCCAAAATGGTGGCCACCATAGTCCTCACCCAATGTCCCGCACTACCCACACAGGTCAAACGGATCCTTGAGGCGAAAGAAGTTGTCCAATCCTTTGGCCTACGCGTGCTCAACTCGGTCACGTTCTGCCGCAATATTTACGATGACAGTGAGGAAAAAGGATCGTCCGTGATGGAAATTGAGCCCGATGGAAAAGCGGCCGACGAAATCCGCGCAATTGTGGATGAGCTGTTCACCTTACCTCCAGAAAATAGTTATGAGCTTAACTGATCTTAAACGTAAGAAACCCAAACAAGTCATCAAGTCGGTTTCTGTTGATGATTTTATTGAAGATGCCAATAACTATGCTCTTGGTAAGGCGAGTCTTCTTAGTATCCCCACTGCCGAGCCAAAGGGATTAGATAAAAAGTCCGCCAAGATTTACCGTCACGCGACTTTTACCTTAACCGAAACCAGTATTTCCCAGCTCGATGGCCTAGCAAAAGAAACCAAGATCGCCAAATCGCGTCTGCTGCGTATTTTGATTGATGAATTCAGCCGAAAGACCGCCGATGAACAGCTTAAAGTAGTCAATAAAGGTAAGAAAGATGAAGGCTAACCCTGCTCTTTATCCATTGATATTAATCATTTATCCATAACCGATTAAATTATTCCACAATAGCAACTGCCACGATGCAACCTTCTCCTTCTATAAAATTGCGCTTTCGGGAGATTTCATTGGCCGCAACCTAATGCGGCCAATGGCGCTAAACTGGACTGGCGCTATATAGACTAAGGTCAGTTCGCCGAGGCTCATATGAAGCCAGACAACAATTAGGCTAGGCTTCGATTAGCAAGGCTTAGATTAGCAAGGCTTCAATTAACAAGAGTACTTCAATCATCTTAGTGGTGTGAATGATTACACTGCCGCCCCGCGACCAGTGTGAGCCCTTGCGCAGACTCCAGCATTTTCCCCTTGCGGATCAATAAACTGATTAGCTCTTCTGCCTTTAGATTATCGGCGCTGCAGGTATGATAACGCGCATTGTCACCAAAGGTTTGTGCCATCAAGGCGATAAACTCAAGCTTTAAAAGCGGTTTTTCTTGCGCTACCATCAGCGCCATAACGTCATGACCGTGAACAGAATCGGACATAGTCTCTCCAAAAGATGTAAAAAAGATTAAGCTTTATATCCGAACTGTTGAATTTTAACCCTGATCTTGCGCACATACTGCCTATTTCTATGCCTGTGCCGATTGCATTGACGATAAAGTGAGCCACTATGTCCTTGATCTTGCTCCTGACTCAACAGATGTCACTCTACTTAGTGATAGTGTATTTGGTCAGTAAAACACCACTCTTTAAACTGTTCGCCGAAACCGCGCCACGCCTACCGCACAAGGTATTTATTTACCTCATTTTTTCAAGCTTTTGCATCATGGCAACCTATTTTGGCGAGCAAACCTCGGGTGCCATTGCCAATACTCGCGCGATGGGCGCAGTATTAGGTGGCTTACTCGGCGGTCCTGTCACGGGATTTTTCGTCGGTATCACGGGTGGTTTGCACCGCTACAGCATGGGTGGTTTTACCGATTTAGCCTGCGCCATCTCCACGACCCTCGAAGGTCTGTCGGCGGGCATGATCAGTTTTTACCTGCGCCGCGCGGGCAAGAGCGAGCTTATCTACAATCCATTGTTAGTTTGCCTAGTCACCTTTTACGCAGAAATGATGCAGATGAGCATTATTCTACTGATCGCCCGTCCATTTGATGATGCCTGGGAATTAGTTCGGCAGATTGCGCCGCCGATGCTTTTGGTTAACTCCATCGGTGCGGCGCTGTTTATGAGTATGATCCGTGACCAAAAAACCATGTTCGATAAACTATCCTCTAGCTTCTCGACTAAGGCGCTCAAGATTGCCGAGCGCAGCGTGGGCTTGCTCTCCAAGGGGTTTAACGAAGAGAGCAGCGGTAAGGTCGCGCAAATTGTGATCCAAGAGACCAATGTCGGTGCTGTAGCCATTACCGACCGCGAAAAACTCTTGGCTTTTATCGGCATAGGCGCCGACCATCATATCCCCGGCACACCGATTTCCTCAAAAATAACCCTTGAGGCCATTAACCAAAACAAGGTGATGTTCGCCGATGGCGTAGAGATGCCCTATTCCTGCTCGATTTCAAGCCAGTGTAAACTCGGCTCTAGCCTGGTGATCCCACTTCGCAGCGACACCGAAGTCATTGGCACCATCAAGTTATATGAGCCTAAAAATAAACTGTTCTTGAACATTAACCGCACCTTAGGGGAAGGGATTGCGCGGCTATTGTCGAACCAGATCCTCTATGGCCGCTTTGAACAGCAACAAAATCTGCTGACCCAAGCCGAGCTCAAATTGCTGCAAGCTCAAGTGAATCCCCATTTTTTATTTAATGCACTCAATACCATCAGCGCGATTATCAAGCGCGATCCCGATATGTCGAAGCAACTGTTACAGCAGTTGTCGCAGTTTTTGCGGATCAATTTAAAACGTACCACGGGTTTAGTGACACTCGGGGATGAGCTCGATCACATCGCCTCCTATCTCACCATTGAGAAAGCGAGATTTATTGATAAATTACAGGTCAATATCGCTATCCCTGAGTCACTCTATCACTGTAAAGTGCCTGCCTTTACCCTGCAGCCCATTATTGAGAATGCCGTCAAACACGGCACCTCCCATATGATTGAGCAAGGGCAAATCAAGGTGACAGGCCGGATGGAAGAACAGGTATTGGTCTTAGAAGTCACTGATAATGCGGGGCTTTACCAACCCATTATTGGTTCTGAAGGGCTAGGCATGAATTTAGTCCATAAAAGGATCCAAAACCTGTTTGGCGAGCAGTATGGCATTCAGGTGGAATGCGAGCCGGATGAGTACACCAAAGTCACCATCCGCTTACCCATAGAACAGACGGAAACTAGCACGTGATCACTTGTTTAATTGTCGACGATGAATTGTTTGCCCGTGAAGAACTGGCCGATCTGCTCAGTCAAGAAGCCGATATTGACATTATTGGCCAATGCTCCAATGCGATTGAAGCGCTGCAAACCATTGCCAAAGAAAAACCTCAATTGATTTTCCTCGACATCCAAATGCCGCGGATTTCCGGCATGGAGTTGATTGCCATGCTCGATCCCGACACTTTGCCTAAAATCGTCTTCGTGACCGCCTTCGATGAGTTTGCAGTAAAAGCCTTTGATAATCACGCCTTTGATTATCTACTCAAGCCTATTGATGCCGAACGTCTCAGCCAAACCTTAAAACGAGTACGTAAGGATCTTACGCCACAAGCCGTGAATCTGATCGCGCCATCGACTCTGGAGCATTTGCCCTGTTACAGCGGCAGTAAGTTAAAAGTCATCCCCATTCAAGATGTCGAATATGTCTTTAGCGATTTAAGCGGTATCCATGTCGCCTGCACCAAAGGCAAGGTCCACACCCAGCTCACGCTGAAAGTGTTAGAGGAAAAAACGCCGCTGGTGCGTTGTCATCGCCAATATCTGATTTCGCCCAAAGCCATTGCCGAGATAGAACTGCTCGATACTGGCGCCGAAGTCACCACTCTGCTTGGCGACAAAGTGCCCGTATCCCGCCGCTATCTCAAAAGCCTTAAGCAATTGTTTGGTTTTCAGTAACCCCATAGCCAACCACTCATACTCGTATCAGAACCACTTAGAGCGGTTAATACTTATGAATGACATACGTATGCAACCGCTCGCCCCATTCTATTACCGCTGAGTCAGCATTATCGACCTCTCACCCAGTTAGCCCTGTTTTGTGTAAACAACTTGTTTACACTCTGCACAACTCAAAATGGGGAGATAACTAAAATGATGTGGTTCCTACTCTGCGTCGGTCTATTGATCGGCGGTTACTTTATCTACGGTACCTTTGTTGAAAAGGTATTTGGTATCAACGAAAAACGTCAAACACCTGCTTTTAGCCAAACCGACGGCGTAGACTATGTGCCTATGTCGAAAGGCAAAGTGTACTTAATCCAATTATTAAATATCGCGGGTGTGGGTCCAATCTTCGGCCCAATTCTAGGTGCGCTTTACGGTCCAGCAGCCATGCTGTGGATTGTGATCGGTTGTATTTTTGCCGGTGCGGTGCACGATTACTTTTCGGGCATGCTATCCGTCCGTAACGGTGGTCAATCTGTGCCAAACCTTGCGGGTAAATACTTAGGTAAGAGCGCCAAACACTTTATGAACGTGTTTGCCATCATCCTGCTGTTGCTTGTGGGTGTGGTGTTTATCTCTGCTCCAGCGGGTCTGTTAGGCAAGCTGACTGGTTGGGATGTCAGCATTTTCGTTGCAATTATCTTCGTTTACTACCTAATTGCCACTGTGGTACCTGTCGATAAAATTATCGGCCGTCTGTATCCCTTCTTTGGCGCGCTGCTGTTCTTTATGTCCTTTGGTTTAGCCTTTGCGATCATATTATCGAGCGAACATACTCTGCTGCCCAATGTGCAAGCGGGTGACTTCTTCCAAAACTTAAACCCTAAAGACATGCCACTGTGGCCTGCACTGTTTATCACCATTGCTTGTGGTGCAATTTCAGGCTTCCACGCGACACAATCGCCTCTGATGGCACGTTGCGTTGAAAACGAAAAGAACGGCCGTTTCGTGTTCTTTGGCGCCATGATCGGTGAAGGTATCATCGCCCTACTCTGGTGTGCGATTGCACTGTCTTACTTCCACGGTGTTGAAGGGTTAAGCACTGGCATGGCAGGCAACCCTGCAAACGTAGTATACGAAGCCTCTACTGGTCTATTAGGTGCTGTAGGTGGCTTTATGGCAATCCTTGGGGTAATTATTCTGCCAATTACTTCAGGCGACACCGCTTTCCGCTCTGCCCGTTTGATCTTGGCTGAGTTCTTTAAAATGCCACAGGTTGCGTTACCAAAACGTTTAGCCCTAGCCATCCCATTATTTGTGATTGGTGGTTTGCTGACTCAAGTTGACTTCGGCGTGATCTGGCGCTATTTCGGTGTGGCTAACCAAGCGACTGCTGTGTTGATGCTCTGGACAGCCTCTGCTTACCTACTGCGTCACAATAAACTGCACTGGATCACCACTATTCCAGCGATGTTTATGACTACTGTGGTTATTACCTTCCTGCTGAACTCGGCAACCTTAGGCGCGGGCTTACCTATGACCCTGTCGACCATTGCTGGAACCATTTCAACCTTAGTTATCACAGGCTTACTGATTGTGAAAACCAAAGGTAAAGGCGAAATCGATAGCGATAGCGAATTACCCGATGAAGCCTAATTTCTAGCAAACCTTGTAGAAATAACGCAATTCAAATGGGACGGGCACTGATAGTGCCCGTTTTTTTATCCATCGTCTTAAGCCTCAGCCCATAATACTGGTATAATCCCGCCATTGTTCACGGCTGTTTATTCAAGATGACTCAATCAAATAACCCATTACACGGCATCACACTCGAAGCCATAGTCACCCAACTGGTGGAACACTATGGCTGGGAAGAACTCGGCGCTCGTATCAAAATCCGTTGTTTTACCGAAGACCCGAGTATCAAATCGAGCCTGCGCTTTTTAAGAAAAACCGACTGGGCGCGGGAAAAGGTGGAATATTTGTATTTAAAAACTAATAAACTGCCACTGCCAGCCGCAAAATCATCCAACGCACCGGCCAAAAAGCCTGCAAAACCAGCGCAGAAACCTGCTAAGGCGAATGCAGCGGCATCGACAACGGATAGCCAGATCAATAGCCATATCTGGGGCAAGCGCGACTAATTTCGCGAGCACATTCAAAGCGTATTCACAGAAACAGACAACAATGCGCGGGATAATTCACTCGATTATTCCGCGCATCATTTTTTAAGCGGTTTATCAGCTGGGTTAGCGTTTAAGACTTTACCTTTAGGCTACTTTGTCTGCGGATAAGTCACACGGTAAATCGCTCCCGCATAATCATCTGACACCAGTAGACTACCGTCGGCCAATTCAGCAAACGCCACAGGGCGACCAAAGGTTTGTTCATCCTGCATAAAGCCTGTTAAAAATGGAGTGTATTTGACCACCTTGCCTTGCTCTATCGTCGCCACAGCCACTTTATAACCCGCTTTCTTAGTGCGATTCCACGAACCATGCTCGGCCACAAACAACTGCTGTTGATAATCGCTAGGGAACTGTTTACCAAGATAAAAATGAATACCCAGCGGCGCCACATGCGCGCCTAAGGAAAGCGCTGGAGCAGTGTATTTTGCAGGATCTTTACCATTGCCAAACTCAGGGTCAAGAATCGTACCTGCATGTACATAAGGAAAGCCAAAATGTTCACCCAAGTAACTGACTTTATTGATTTCGCAGGGAGGAATATCATCGCCCATCATGTCGCGGCCATTATCGCTAAACCAAAGAGTTTGAGTGCCGGGCTGAAAATCAAATCCAACGGAATTACGAACGCCTTGGGCGATAGTGGTTAATTTTTTGGTCTCAAGATTCAGCGAGAAAATACGCCCATAGCGTTCATTCTCCGCGCACACATTACAAGGCACGCCCACTGGAATGATTAACTCACCTGTCGGTGAAACACCTAACACTTTCCAGCCATGGTGGGTTTCACTTGGAAACCCATCGAAGACCACCTCAAATTTGGGTGAGTTTAAGTTGTTGTCTATATCCTTGAATCGAATCATGCGCTCGACTTCAGAGACATACAAATCGCCATCTTTGATGACCACGCCCGAAGGTAGCTTAAGTCCTGAGGCTACCAGAATTTTCTCATCGGCAACGCCGTCTTGGTTGCGGTCGATTAGGGCATAAACATTCCCTGCCTTCATCGAGCCAGCATAGACAATGCCTTTGTCGGATACGGCAATTTCGCGCGCATTTTCAACATCATCAGCGAATAAACTTACGTTAAAACCTTCGGCAACCGTCAGTTTATCTAAGATATTCTTGGCCATCGCCGGAGCTGAAATGCCACCCAAGACACTGAGGGATAAGAGAGAAACCGCCTTAAAAATGGCTGTATTGAATAGTGCGGCGCGTTTTTTATGATCCATTGACTCGCATCCTAGTAGGGTAAAATTATTGTCGTACAATTAACTTAGCTTCGTTTAACTTAGCTACGTTTAACTTAGCTACGTTTAACTTAGCTACGTTTAACTTAGCTACGCTTAATTTAGTTACGTTACCTTAGATATACCGTATTACCAAATCCTCTGATTTAGCAGGTCAATCCGACTGGGCGTCCCCTTAAGCGATAACTCACTGTCAGTTTGCCCTGTTTTCAATCCCACATATCGCGCCCTTTGCAAAATAAGGAGGAAAATCAGCTTGAGTTTTTTATCCAGCTGCCGATAACTCGCTAAAGCACACTTGGCACTCACATCTGTTACTCTATTGAACATAGCTGAGCGACCACCTTGAAGTATTAAAGGAATCTATCGTGAACATTAATGGATTAAATACTGCGGCAAGCAGCGGCGCCTTAAAGTCCTTATCTACGGCCTATGTTTCAATCCCACCCGCCTCCCCAACTAATACGACGGCAAACGTTGAGCCTGAGTCAGACACACAATCCAGCGTGAATATTTCAAATGCGGGTAGGCAAGCACTTGCCAACGATCTTAGTGCGACCTTAAGGAGCGCGTTCGCCGACAAACTGCAACAGTCACAAAGTAAGGAAACGGAAGAGAAACCCACATCGATTATTGATGAGCAAATTAAACGTATCAAAGAGCAAATCAAAGACTTGCAAGAAAAACTCACTAAACTGAAGGGCGATAATTCTGAAGCTGCGGCTCAACAGCGCAAGCTATTACAGGATCAAATTATGCAACTTAGCGGTCAAATCACTACCTTGATGGAGCAAAAAGTGCGTGAAGCCAAAAAATCAGCTGGTTAATTACGTGATGAACCACAAATAACGACCAATCGATGTCGCGTCTAACACTTGATTTGGATAGTAAATTAAATCGGAAAACTAAATAATAGTCGCCAGATATTTAATCCATCGCCGGTGCGATAACTGATCCCGATTCTATCTATGCCGAGGAGCTCACCGCCCAAGGGCTTAGAAAATGCTAGCGTAGCACCAATCTCATAGCTGCCGGAGACTATGGTTTCATTTTCAGCATCTTGACTAAAATCCAGCTCGTTGAAATACCAATAACCGACCGCAAAGACTCTCGGCTGCATCTGAATATTCAACCATTGCCAGCGCGGTGAAAGACCAATATCCACCCCAGTTTGCAGCACTGCAAATTGGTCGGTTAATTTCCCGACCCGCTCACTGTAACCTGCAAACCTGAGTCTCGACACCCAGACGCTGTCTTCGCCCGCAAGGCTGAAATCATACAAGCTACTCACGCCCGAAGCTAAAATTGCCACGTTCGCATCAGTATCGAAATTCGTCCCAAATCCCACATCCAGATAGGCTTCCATCCGCGTGTTTACCGTTGCCTGCCAATGATGCTCTATGCCTGGCGTCATCGTCATAGTGCCGACCGAGGAAGGCAATTCACCATCGGTAATATCTTTGGCTAAGTAGTCAAAAAAACCGAAGGATAAGGGTAAACGCAGCCAGGTTTGGCTGCTCTCATCCTTTAAGAAATCAAAGCTTAAGGGAATACTCACCACTGTGGCATTTTGATCGGCGGCACGATACACACCCGTACCTAGATAACTGCCAAAGGCATAAACAGAGTTAGGATTATTTTGACCATCAATCGGCGATTCGGGGTTCATTTGAGCAAGCGACTGAGATTGCTGTGCGGTCTGCAGTGGGGTGTGGCTTACAATGGGAGCGGTCGACGCCAACAGTGGGAAGACACACCCCATTGATAGCGCCGAACAGGAAAAGCATTTAACGAGTAACCGGCTAAAGATGGTCTTCAATTTATGCAAACAGATCCTGATTTGCTAAGCCTAATCGGTTATCGCTTGGGTTAAAGATTACTCTTCATCCGTAAAATGATACTCAGACATCATATGGCCAAGTTCGGTGGATTTGGTCTTTAAGTAAGCTTCATTGTAGCGGTTTTTACCGACTTGCAGGGGAACACGCTCAACCACTTCGATGCCGATTTCTTTCATCGCTTTGACTTTGCGAGGGTTATTGGTCATTAAGCGTACATGCTTCACGCCAATTTGTTCAAGCATAGGTTGGATCATATCGTACTTACGCATGTCCGCTGGGAAACCTAATTGCTCGTTCGCCTCAACCGTATTGGCGCCTTTATCCTGCAATTCATAGGCACGGATCTTATTCAGCAGACCAATACCACGGCCTTCTTGGCGCAAATATAAGATAAATCCACTGCCAGTTTCGGCAATGTTTTGCATCGCCGTTTGCAGCTGGAAGCCACAATCACAGCGTAAGCTGAACAAGGCATCGCCCGTAAGACATTCAGAGTGAATACGGCCTAAAACAGGGGCATCGCTACTTAGGGTGCCAAACGTGAGGGCAACATGCTCTTTACCAGTTTCGGTATCTTCAAAACCGTGCATGGCAAAAACGCCCCAGGGAGTGGGTAATTTTGACGTCGCGACATATTTTATCGACATGACTTAACCTTAACGACTACTCTCATTCCATGAGACGGAAGGAACATCCATAAACAAAACGATGATTGGGCTCTTCGCCTACTGAGCGCCTATTCTAAAGCGTTTTCCGTGATCACGAAATACTTTAGTAATTTAATCAACTATAAATCTAAGCCTGCGGCGCTATCACGGGTATAACTCAATCTGTCGAACAACCATTCAAGGCGCTGCAAAATAGGCATGTACCTTATTTTGCAACTCAATGAATAACTTGCCAATAAAACTTAAAACTTTGCTGGCGCAAAACCTGTTACTTCGGTTAAGCCCATTTCGCGTCCTAATGCAGTCATAGGATGCACAACCACTAGGCCTTTGACTGACTTTTTCAGTTGACCCATGTCGGCTTGCTCAGCTTTGGTGAGGGCGCGGTGGAATGGCAAGTGTTGAATATCTGTGCCTTGCTTTTGTAAAAGACGCGACTGCTGCGTTTTTACACTATTGATTTGCTTAGTGACCGCCGCAATATCGCGTTTAAATTGCGCCACAATAACGGCATCGCCACGTTGCTCTGCTGCCGCCAGTTTACGACGAAACTTATCTAACTTATCGTTAAGCTGCTGCAGTTCTTGCTTTAAATTCATCATGTTACCTTAAATTACTTAAGTGAATCCCAGTCGATATGTGCACCATTTAGGGCCTGAATGTCTGGGTCACTGTGTCAAGGTGTGGGATTATAACAGCAAGTTAGCGATCCTCGTTACCGCTTTTATAAGAAACGGATCACCTGATTGCTGCTGCCGCGATATGGCAAACTCGGATCGGCAAGGCTCTGCTCGAATTTACCATCCACCAGCACGTCCACATATTCCAGTACCGCCCGCTGCATATCCGTTAGCGCATCCCAGGTATAACCCGTCCACAGCCAAATATCTTTACCCGGACATTCGGTTTTCACCCGCTTCACTAACGCGAGGATCCCCTCAAGGTTGGCGGGCAAGAGCGGATCGCCGCCAGAGAGTGACAAGCCGCGGCGCACAATGCGCTCATCCTGTAGATCGGCGATAAGCATATCTTCCATCGTCTTATCAAATAAATGGCCTGAGCGCACATCCCAAGTACTTTGATTATAGCAACCTCGGCATTGGTGCTCACAGCCTGACACAAATAGCGTTACCCGGGTGCCGGGACCGTTCACCACGTCAACGGGATAATATTGGTGATAGTTCATTACTGCGTCCGCGCTAAAGCCCAATATGATTAGGGGCTAAACATTAAAGCACAGTCGCCACCAGTGCGACTGTGCCAGTGTAACAAAACAAACAAGGCAAAAATGTTACAAGTGTTTGATCCTGCGTTTCACTTCTTCTTGCTTGCCATGGTTGAATGGTCTGGCATCTGGACTACCTAAGTAACCACACACTCGGCGGGTGACTGACACTCGGCTTGGCTCATGGTTACCGCATTTAGGGCAAGTAAAGCCTTTGCTAGTACAACTAAACTCGCCAGTAAAACCGCAGTCGTAGCATTCATCAATCGGTGTGTTAGTACCGTAGTAAGGCACGCGGCTATAACTGTAATCCCACACATTTTCGAGTGCTTCGATGTTGTGCTGCATATTCGGATATTCGCCGTAGCAGATAAATCCGCCATTGGCGATCGCAGGATATGGCTGCTCAAAATCAATTTTATCGTAGGGATTCACCCGCTTTTCAACATCCAAGTGGAAGCTATTGGTGTAATAGCCCTTATCGGTTACCCCTGCAACCACGCCAAATTGGCGCGCATCGAGTTTACAGAAACGGCTGCAGAGGCTCTCACTCGGGGTGCTATAAAGGCTAAACCCATAACCGGTTTCGGCCTTCCATGCATCGGTAGCCGCTTTAAGATGCGCGACAATCGCCACCGCTTTTTCACGAAGTTTGGCATCATCAAAGACATGGGTTTCAGTGCCATAGAGCGCATTGATGGTTTCATGCAAACCGATATAGCCTAATGAAATCGATGCCCGACCATTTTTAAAAATTTGGGCGATATCATCATCGGCGCGCAGGCGCACACCACAGGCGCCTTCCATATACAAAATCGGTGCAACTCTGGCTTTAACGCCGTTTAAACGTTCGATGCGGGTGTCTAATGCGCGGCGGGCAAGCAGTAAACGCTCATCTAAAATGCGATAAAATTCAGCCTCATCACCATTGGCCTCGAGGGCAACTCGGGGCAAGTTTAAGCTCACCACCCCAAGATTATTGCGCCCTTCATGAACCAGCTCGCCATTTTCTTTATAGGAGCCTAAAAAGCTGCGACAGCCCATTGGGGTTTTAAATGACCCCGTGACCTTTTCCACTTGCTCGTAGTTCAAAATATCCGGATACATGCGCATGCTGGCGCATTTTAGGGCCATTTGTTTGACATCGTAGTTGCAATCACCGGCCTTGTGATTAATGCCATCACGAATCGCAAACACCAGTTTAGGGAACACGGCAGTCTTACGATTTTTACCTAGGCCCGTCATACGGACTTTCAACATAGATTGCTGAATTAAACGCGATTCCCACGAAGTACCCAGACCAAAACCAAAGGTCACAAAGGGGTTTGCCCATTGGCGGTATGTAAGGTATTCACTTCATATTCAAGGGATTGGAAAGCGTCATGACATTCTTTTTCGGTGAGCGCCGTCGCATAGGCCTTGGCATCTTTAATCTGCCAGTTGAGCGCCACTTGATAGTGTTTGTCGTAGCTCTTCGCCACAAAAGGCGCGAGCACTTCATCAATACGATTAATCGTGGTGCCGCCATAAATATGACTGGCCACTTGGGCAATGATCTGCGCCGTGACCGCTGTAGCGGTGGAGATGGATTTTGGGGTCTCAATTTCGGCGTTGCCCATCTTAAAACCGTGGGTCAACATACCCGCCAAATCAATCAACATGCAGTTAAACATCGGGAAAAACGGCGAATAATCGAGATCGTGATAATGGATTTCGCCAAGTTCATGGGCGGCCACTACATCCTTAGGCAGAATATGGCTCTTGGCGTAATGTTTCGCGACGATACCCGCGAGTAAATCCCGCTGGGTTGGGATTACTTTAGAGTCTTTATTGGCGTTTTCATTTAACAGCGCCGCATTGCTCTGCTCGACTAAACCACGGATTTCGAGATTGAGTTTACTGGTCGCATCGCGGCAAATGTCTCTGTCATGGCGATACTCGATATACACCCGCGCCAGAGACTTGTAAGGTCCTTCCATCAGTAGGTTTTCAACCGCATCCTGTAAATGGTGGATCTCGACTTCTGCCAGATTGGCCACTCGCTCCCTCACACAAGCGGCAACCGTCGCGGCATAGTCTGCATCCTCTATCCCAACCGAGTTTGCAGCCGCTATCACTGCATCTCTTATCCTTGTTTCATCAAAAGGTGTGCGGCAACCATCCCGCTTGATCACGACTGGCATTGTTCAGTTCCTCTCCATTCCGATTAAAATTAACACTACATATAGTGTTTAGATAATCAATAAACACAATATCTAGGCAATTAAGCGGCATTAACACCTAAAATTCCATGATCCAGATCATGATTTATCGGATGGATAAAAAGAACAAAGTAGAACTGTAGCCAAACCCAATGATCTCAGTTTTAAGCCTTGACCTTGGCCATAAAGCAGGATAGCGGACGCTAAAAATGCCCGCTAATCACGACAAAGGACCTTGGCCCGAAAGCCAAAGTCCTTGGAATAAAAGCAGTCCGTAGCTCGGCGTTTGCCCTTAGCTAAGGTTTACACCCAAACAGGGTTAGCGCTTGGCTAAGGCAAGATAACTACTCAGTTGCCCCGATGCCGATTGCTGCATCCCCATGGAGGAAGCCACTTGCATAGTCGACTTAAGCCCCTGCCATAACTGTTTTTGGCTGTCGCTCAGTGTTGGATTGCTATTTAGATAATCGGTTAACTGGCCAAATACCTTGGTGGCTTTTTGTGCCAGCACTGGGGATTGCGCATCATCCATATTCGACAATACGTTTTTAGCATCAACTAAGGTGTTGATCATAGGACTGTTTGGTGACTTTTCCGCTAAGGACTTTAGCTCATCGTCGATAAAGTCCTGCAGGGATTGCTTGCTCGGCTTTTGACTCGGCAAATTAATGCCGTTTTGTGACAGTCGCTCAACCTGTGCATCGGACAAAATGCCGTCCTTTTGCAGCCGAGACACTAGGGCCGGAATATCAGACACACTAAACTGGCCATCGGCAAAAAATCCTTCGACATGGCTTGAATTTTTTGCGCCCTAAGTGCACGGGGTGACAAGGCAATCTCATCACTCGGTTTCGCTTCAGTCTTAGGCGTATCCTTGGTGGATGACTTAGCATCCGTACTGGACTCAGTCTTACTTGTGTCAGTCTTACTCGTGTCCGTCTTCTTGCTGTTCAGGCCATAGGCATCAGCAACACTGCTACGGTTCAGATTTAAGGCATTTAAAAGAGGATTCATCGTCAATAATTCGGCATCTAACACTGTGTGATGGGGTTAAAGCAAAAAATAAGCCAATCAAACAGTCACTTGCCTAAATTATTATACGAAGACTAAGTATCCTCACAACTTAGCCTTTCCAAATCGCGGCTTCAATCAAGTGCGCCACTTTCGCGACAGCCGCCTCCCCCGCCGCAATCGCTTCATCGGCACGGTGAAATTCCATAGTGCCGATATTGGCCACTTCTGGCACTACGAGGACATCGGGAGGATCTCCCATCAACCGTGCCCGCTTATGGCGCTGCTCTAAAATCCCCATCGACTGTGACATCACCGCAATCATACCGGGATTGGATTTAGTCCCGAGGGAAAACTTGTCGGTTAAGCTGCTGACATACTCCCGCCCCCTAGCAAATAAATCCATAAAGCCGGTTTCTTGGCGCGCGGGCATTTCGGTTTCTTCCTTCGGCGCCTTATGGCTGGTCATATTGACGGGCAATACCTGCAGCCGCCCTGAATGAAACCCGTGCAAATCCACGGCAATCACAATATCGACGCCCATAGCACGGCTCACCGACACGGGCACAGGGTTCACCACGGCGCCATCGACTAACCAACGCTCCCCTTGACGCACGGGGGCTAATATCCCTGGCATAGAGCAAGATGCGCGCACGGCCTGGCGTAAATCACCATGACGAAACCAGATTTCTTGCCCCGAATACAAGTCCGTCGCAATGGCTGCAAAGGGGCGATCTAAATCTTCAATGTTGATATCCCCAATACGTGATTGCAGCACATCGAAGACTTTCTCACCGCCAATCAAACCGCCCTTGCGCCAACGAATATCCATCAGCCCGAGGACATCCCAACTTGAGAAACTTCGCACCCATTCCTCAAGCTCAGTCAAATGATTATGGGCATAGGCCGCCCCGACAAGCGCGCCGATTGAACATCCAGCCACTTTATCGGGTTTGACTCCCATGGCGGCCAGGCCATTGAGTACACCGATGTGAGCCCAACCTTTGGCGGCTCCGCTTCCAAGCGCGATTCCAATGGTGGGTTTTGTCCCCTTGCCCATAATATGTTTCCCTTAACAACTCAATGATTTGAATAAGCTAAATTCCGCCCTAAGTACTGTCAATCATTTATGGATTTATTCCACTTAGCGCGTTAAAAGGCAGCAGTGGAAATGAATCCAAGGTCCATCGAATGCGACTCCTCCAAGGAGCTGCCTAGCCCGTTATACGCATGTTGGGGGATTACTACTCACGTCTTTGTTAAATCGCCAGCCATAACAGCGGCTATTTAGCGGATTCAGTAAGATAATGACCAATCAAGATAGCTGAGCATAGTGATTTAAGGCTATAATCTGCCCTCACTCAGATTTAGGGGATATACCTTTGCAGTTTACTGATTTTTCTCTGGACCAGCGTCTGTTACAAAGCTTAAAGCATATGGGGATTGCAACCCCAACCGCCATCCAGGAACAAGCACTGCCTATCGCATTGGCAGGTAAAGATTTAATGGCATCATCAAAGACTGGGTCGGGTAAGACCTTGGCATTTTTGTTGCCAGCAATGCAAAGGGTTATCTCCACCCGCGCCTTGACCAAGCGCGATCCTAGAGTACTGATTTTATTACCAACCCGCGAATTGGCCCACCAAGTGTATAGCCAGCTACGTTTGCTGGTTGCCAACACTCAATACAAAGCCATTAGCGTTTTGGGTGGTGAGAACTTTAACGATCAAGCAAAAGCACTGGCAAAAGAGCCGCATTTTATCGTGGCAACGCCGGGACGCATCGCCGATCATTTAGAGCAAAAAAACCTCTTCCTCAATGGATTAGAACTGCTTGTCCTCGATGAAGCAGACCGTATGCTGGATCTAGGCTTTGCGCCGCAATTAAAAGCCATCAACGCTGCTGCCGATCATAAGCGTCGTCAAACCTTAATGTTTTCGGCCACCTTAGATCACAGTGAAATCAATGAGATTGCCGCGGCATTACTTAAAAATCCGTCGCATGTGGCGATTGGCGCTGCCCACACTGAGCATCAAGACATTACCCAACGGATTTATCTGTGTGATCACTTAGATCACAAAGAAGCCCTGCTCACGCGTTTGCTCAGTGACGAAACCCACAAGCAAGTGATTATTTTTACCGCCACCCGCGCCGACACCGAGCGCTTAGCGAGCAAACTCTCGGCGCAAGGTTTTGCCACAGCCGCCCTAAGTGGCGAGCTGAAGCAGGCGGCCCGTAATCAAATCATGGATCAATTTGCCCGTGGTCAGCAGCAGATTCTGGTGACCACAGATGTAGCATCCCGTGGCTTAGACTTACTCAATGTCTCCCTCGTCATTAACTTCGACATGCCAAAATTTGCCGAAGAATATGTTCACCGTATCGGTCGTACCGGCCGCGCGGGCGCCAAAGGTGATGCAATCTCCCTCGTTGGCCCTAAGGATTGGGATAACTTTAAGAAAGTACAACTCTTCCTCAGAAAGACCTTTGAGACCAGTGTGATTCAGGGCCTCGAAGCTAAATTTAGTGGCTTAAAAGACAAGCCAAAAACTGCCGCAACTAAAGCGGTCACTAAGGCTGGTACAAAAGCCAAAGCGAAAACCAAGTCAAAAACGGTTAAAACCGCCGCCTCCCGTGACAAACGCTTTATCACTGGGGTTGATGTGGGTGATGCGCCCATGCGGAAAAAACCTGCGGCGCCATTGCTGCAGGATCATGACGACGAGCGTTAATGATTTACTCGCGAGAGTCCATAATGCAGACTCTCGACATTACGGGTGGGAATATGCTCCTGCCATATGTAAGAAATGTTGATATTTAAAGGTGTAACATGCGAATTTGTGGTGTTGAATTAAAAGGCGGCGAAGCCATTATCAGTCTGCTGAGCTACGAAGGTGAGACCTTCAACGTACCAAGCTGCCGTAAAGTGTCTTTTAGCGTCGCTCAATCCGCCTCAGCGGAAACTATCCGTGAATTTCACTTCGCTTTCCATAAGTTAATGGAAGATTATAAGGTCGATGAAATCGTCGTTATCGAGCGCGAGCAAAAGGGCAAACTGGCTGGCTCTGCCACCAGCTTTAAACTCGAAGCCGCAATTCAACTTGGCGAGCTGCCGGTGACCTTGTTGTCACCTGTTGCTATCAAGGAACAAAACAAGCGTAATCCTCCGCAAGTTGATTTTGACAGCTTAGATCTTAAACGCGTCCAACAACCCGCCTTTGAAGCGGCCTACGCTCAGCAAAATCGCCGTATTTTCGGTAAAGCTTAAGGCCTGTGAGCTTAGCGCAACTGTAGCGCTAAGCTCGTTTCTCCACAGCTAGAAGCAATGCAAACCTTAAAATATTTAAGCGGTTATAGTCCAGATATCCAACGCCAAGTTCAGCAACTACTCGAAGGTGGAAAGCTTGCGGATGTTCTGCTGCGTCGTCATCCCACGATCCATGAGATCCGCAGCGACAAAGCTCTCTATGACTATACCCAAGGGATAAAAAATCAGTTTTTACGCCAATCCTCTCCCCTGTCAAAAGTGATCTTCGATGACAAAATTAGTATGAGTCATCATGCACTTGGCTTACATTCTTACGTCTCTAGAGTGCAAGGGAATAAAATCAAGGCAAAGAACGAAATCCGTATCTCTTCACGTTTAAAGCGCGTCCCCGAACCCTTGCTTAGAATGGTGGTGGTACACGAACTCGCCCATTTAAAAGAGAAAGATCATAATAAAGCTTTCTATAAGTTATGTACTTATATGGAGCCCGATTACCATCAATTCGAATTCGATCTGCGTTTACTGCTAACCTGTATCGACGCTAACCAATCACCCTACTCAAACTAAACAAACTTTTTCGAGTAAGCTCGCATTTTACTCGTCGATTTATCACGCGCAGTTGACTGATAATAATTTTCATTTAGAATGAAACTGTCTTATCCGTTACCGCACTCAAGCCGTGTAAAAAGTCGTATGAAAAAGCAAAAGATTGGTAAAAAGCTAGAAAAGTGGTGTAACAAACAGGCCAAGAAACTGCAAAAGCAGCAGGCAAAATCTAATAGCCCTGTTGAATTGCAAAACCTTTATTCGGCAAATACCCCAATAATGCATGCGACTCGCGCTCAACATAAAAAACAGCAGCGTAAACACTTAAGCCAATTATTGTCCGAATATGTGGCGAAACAGCAAATCCAAACCCTCGATAAGACCGCCCGCAAGAAACAACTTAAATTAGCTAAAGCCCATTTTAGTGCCGCGAATGATGCAAAATTTTTATCATCCGCCGTTATTAAGCGTATCCGTCCATTAGCCACTGAACGCAGTTTTGCACTTCGTCCTTATAAAAAATCCCCCTGCGGAGGCTGCCCAGCTTTAAAAGGTCGTCTGTGTAAATGTGCTTTAAAGGTAATGCAGAAACGTCAGGCCAGTTAATTCATTTGAATTGACGGTTATTCTGCGTAACTTAATCAAAGCTAATATAGCGCCAAGTGACTTGCTTATATCGGCACTCGGCCCATCTATAAGGCGATATCTGCTTGTACCCTTTATGTAGTGCCAGTTTCACTCTATTCAACGCTTATTAAAGCAGTAACACTCATTGCTTATTCGGCCAAGCATCAATCTCATTAAACTTGTATTTTGATGAATACCCCATTTTCCAGCCGTTATCGCTAAACACCGCGCAAATAAAAACGCCGATGACATCAAATTCATCGGCGTTTTTATATTCGGTTCGCGCGGGTAAATGAATAGATTAACCTAAATTCATTAACGCTTGGCGGCTCTTCACGATATTGGTGAAGGTACGTAATTCTTGATTCGCTAATTGGCTTGCCATCGGGATATCGGCTCTCATAGGATCCACTGGCTTGCCATTAACATGGAATTCATAGTGCAAATGTGGACCGGTAGAACGTCCTGTATTGCCTGATAAAGCAATCACTTGGCCACGTGTGACGCGTTGACCTTTACGTACTAATGCCTTAGAAAGGTGTAAATAACGTGTACGGTACTTACCACCGTGTTCAATCACAATATACTTACCCGCGAATTGGTGATCGGTGACTAAGCTTACGACACCATCGCCAGGGGCAATAACTTTAGTACCAATAGGCACTGAAAAGTCGGTACCGTTATGGGGTGAAATACGGCCAGTAATAGGATGTTTACGCGTCGGGTTAAAACGAGAACTCATGCGTGGTTGTTTGGCTAATGGAATGCGTTGGAAGGCACGCACTAAGCTTTGGCCTTTAGCATCGTAATAACTGCCATCGGTATGTTGGAATGCACTAATTTCGGAGCGACCCGTTTTAATGCTCACGCCTAATATTTGACTGCTTCCCGTTGCTTCGCCCTCAACATATTGATCATTTACCAAAACAGAAAATTTATCACCTGCACGTAAATCCCGTGCAAAATTCACTTTCTCTTTGAGTAAATCTTCAATCCGCTGAATATCCGCCGCTGCTAAACCCATTTTTTGCGCCGAAACGTAGAATGAGCCTTTAATATCACCAGTGAGAATACGGTTTTGCCACACACCTTCAACGTTAATTTCTTCAACGTTAAAGCTGCCATCTTCATAACGGGTAAATACCACTTGGCGTGCGGCGTTAAAATACAGCTCTAACTTCTGCAGTTGGCCTTCATTATCCAGCCAAAATTGAATACGGTTACCGGGTAATAAGGTATCGAGCGCCAGAATGTTTAAGTCGGCTTCTAACACTTTATACATGGTTTGCTGATCAACACCGGCTTTAGAAAATAAAGCACTTAAGGTATCGCCGGAAGCAATGACACGTTCAAAATGAGGGGTATTATCGACAATTGGAGCTGTTTCAACAGGCTCTGAAACCTGTGGCAAAATCGTCTCGAGATCGAGCGCGACTGGAATACGTTGAGCAGTAGGAACCACATGGTTGGCATTCGGCATTAACATCGCCGCACCGATTAATAAACCACCAACTAGGAGAATATTTTTATGGGCTGAAGATAAATTCTGCAAACGAATTTGCGGAAAATTAGCCAAATTGGGTTTACCTGTCTGCAACGCTTTCACCTTTTGTTATCGTTATTGCGTTATATTTTTGAACCAGTCCCTCAGGGGGAAGCCCGAATTTTGTCAACTTATCCCAAAAAACCGATTATGACAAACGCTATTTTGCACTTTTATAGCACTATTTACTAAAAACATGCGTCAGTTAGCACTTTAAACCGATTGTGTGTTCTGTATATAGATGTTAAATAGCGCAAAATCTCGTTTGTCATTTCAATAAAAACAATGTGTTAAGCCAATATTTCTCCGCTTAAGTTAGACTAAGGCAAAATCACCTTGATTTCACTCCCATGGGAGGTTTTCAAGATATCAATTCGAGTGCCTATCTGTTCTTTCATTTCGGATACATGGGAAATCACCCCAATCATCCTCCCCGCCGACTGCAAATCCATCAGCGTGCGAATGGCAAGTTCGAGGGAGTCCTGATCTAGGCTGCCAAAGCCTTCGTCAATAAATAAGGTATCGAGTTTTATTCCGCCCGCGTAAGCTTGAACCACATCCGATAAGCCCAAGGCCATCGACAAAGCTGCCATAAAACTCTCACCACCACTTAAAGTCGCCACGGGACGCACTTTAGAGGTGTAGGCATCCTCGACTTCAAGCTCTAGCCCTGAGGCCTTATTGCCCTTCGCCCTGTCCTCTTTACGCAATAATCGGTAGCGACCTTTGCTCATTAAATGCAGCCTCTGCGTTGCCGCAAGCAACACATCGTCGAGCAGTACACTGAGCACAAAGCGTTGCAGGGAAATTTTGTTGCCCGTATTACCGTTGGCAACATCGGCCAAGGTGCCAACCACAGCATATTCATCCTCGAGGGATTTGGCCTTTTGATCGACCACTGCCAGCTGAGTTTGGGTATTGTTAAGCAGGGTGAGCCGAGTATTGAGTTGACTCCATACCTCTTCCGCCGCTTTAAGCTGCGCGAGTCGCTCTGTGAGCAAGGCCTCTAAGGCGTCAAGATCGGGTGATGTCGACTCGCTCAACTTGGTTGTAAGCTGAGTCAGTTGCGACTGATTTAAGGCGCACTGTCTGTGATAGGTTTCTATGCCCTCAGCCAGCACCTGCATTTGCTCATCGGTTAACAAGGCTTCGCGCAATGCATCCCTATCAATAAAGCCTGCGTTATCGAGCGCCGTCAGTAGTGTCTGCTGTGCTTGCGCCTGCAGATCTGCCGTAGCATGACAACGCTCTATTGCCGCCGATAATGTCGTTTGCGCCGCCACACTCTGCTGCGTTGCCTGCTGCTGCGCGGTTCTCAATGCATCAATCTGACGTTTTATCTGTTCGAGTTGTTGCTGGTTATTCGCAATCGCTTGATTCAATACCTCCAGTGTTCGGTATTCTTCTGGGATCCTCAGCGCTTTTTCCGCAAATTGACCCGATAGCCGCTCGACTTTGCCTTCTTGCTCACGGTAACGCTCACGCTCAAGTTCCAGTTGCTGCGTCAAAGTCGACTCTTGCTGCTGCAAGGTTTTGATCTGTTGCTGTAACTGCTGCAGCGCCTGCGCCGCAGAATCCGCTTGCTTTGCTTGCTGCATGAGTCTTTCTAAGGTTTGGCTATGGGATTCGAGCGACAACTCAACCTTATCGCCAAGAGCTGTTGCCAGCTCATTCGCCTGCTGTTGCTGTGTTTCTAATTGCTTTTGCAGCCCACGATATTCTGCCCGCGCTTTATTGAGATTATCGAGCGCCAAGGCCTCGGCATCCTGCGCCGCCTGCAATTGTAGATCCGTTGGTAAATCCTCATGACTCACCGCGGGATGCGGATGGGCCGAACTGCCACAAACCGGGCATGGCTCATGGGGTTTTAACTCTCTAGCTAAAATAGCAGCCTGACCTTGAAACCACTTCAGTTGCAAAGACTTGTAAGCCGTTGAGGCAGTTTGATATTGGGTATTTAGTGCTTTTCCTTGTGAGCCGACCTGCTCAAGAATCCCTTGAGTGTGCGCAACTTTGGCACAGATCTGCTGCCACTGCTTGAACTGCTCGAGCATATGACGGTGCTGCTGTAACGCCTGCGCAGTGGCAAGTTGCTGCTCACTTTGTTGTTGCAAGGCTGGCAGTTGATTCTCACAATGGCTGCGCTGCTCAACTAAAGCTGCAAGCGCATTTTTACTCTCCTGTCCCTGCAACTTAGTGTGTTGCAGTATCTCTTTTGCCTGCGCTAAAGCTTGTTCAAGACTGGTAAACTCTGCCAGCTGCGGCACTAACGCACTGAGATGACTGTGTTGTTGCTCAAGGTCGCGCAGCTTATGTTCGAGGGGAATAATTTCCTGCGCCGCAGTTTCAGCATGAGCGAGGGCGAGCTTGGCGGCATCGAGCGTCGACTGCGCACTATCGCGCTGGAATGCTGCAACACTCGCTTCTTGCTCCCGCGACAAGGCATTATCTAATAAGGGTTTTACCCGCAGCGCTTGCTTGGCCACCTCAAGCCGTGTCGTTTGGGTTGCAATATGCGCTTGCTGTTCATTAAGGCTAAGCGCCTCAGCCTGCAATTCCTGTAAGCGAGTAAATTCAGCAAAGAGTTGCTGCGCACTATCACGCTGTTTTAATACCGCTAAATGCGCCGCAACACTTTGCTCCTTTGCTGCCGTCGCCGCCGCGAATTCGGGTTCAATGCGACTAAACTCAGCAACAAGCTCAACATCGGATGTGAGTGCTGCCGTTTGCAAAATACCGTCACGGCGAGCGCGCTGCTCTTTCACTAAGGCGCGAATATCCGCCGCCTTAGCCTTTAGAGTATCTTCGATGCGCTTATAGATATGGGTTTGGAATAATTGGCTAAAAATCTGCTCACGCGCCTTAGAGTCGGCCATCAGCAATTCGCGAAACTTCCCCTGCGGCAGCACCATCACTTGGCGGAACTGCTCCACATCTAAGCCGGTTAATGCCTCAATTTCGGCCGTGGCGTCTGACACTTTACTGGCGACGATAAGGGTTTCACTGCCATCTTGGGCAATCTTATACAGCTGTGCCTCACTCTTTTGTACCGTTGAGCCATCACCGCTTTTCTTTAATCTTTCCTGCTCGGGGACGCGGCGAATACGATAACCCGTACTACCTAATTGAAAATGAAAGGTTACCTCAGTCAGTACGCTATCATCGGCCATATCGCAGCGCATCTGGCTACCTTCGCGTTCGTTACCCGTGGTTTTGCCGTAAAGCGCAAAACAAATTCCGTCGAGCAGCGTGGTTTTGCCCGCGCCTGTTGGCCCGTTGATCAGGAATAAAGGGTTATTCCCCAGTTCGGTAAAATCAATAGTTTGAGTCGAGGCGAAAGGGCCAAAGGCCGACATTGACAGCGAGAGTGGCTTCATGCGGATTGCTCCCCTTTTGCTGCAACGCGAGTAGATCCACCGCTATCGCCTTCATCCCCGTGAAGCTTAGTTAAAATCTCATCCATGACCGCTTGCTGCGCATCACTCAACTCCTCGCCAGAAACCTGACTAAAAAAATCACGGAACATGGCCATTTCGCCTTTTTTGATATGGTCGCGATTGAGTGCGACGGCCTGTTCGCCCGCCATTAATCCAGTACGTTCTAGATGCAGCACATTGGGATAGACACTGCGCAATTTGCCCATGGCATCTAAAATGGCGTGTTTATCAAGGAGTCTGACCATCAGGTAATCCTCACGCTTGGCATCGGTCTTCCCAAGATCTAATAAATGCGCCAATTCTCCTTCGATAATCCGCACATCGCGCAGCGCGGTTAATGGCAAGAGTTGGATCTGCGCCGGAGTGTGCGCGGCGATGTCGACTAAGGTGACAGACTTATGTTGATGCTGTTCGCTAAAGGAGTATTTCAAAATCGAGCCAGAATAACGTACATGTTCACGGCCTTTATATTGCGGACCGTGTAAGTGGCCGAGGGCGACATAGTCAAACTCACTAAAAAGCCGTGGGGAAATTTTATCGGCGCCGCCAATACTCAATGGCCGCTCGGACTCGGACTCACTGCCACCATCTAAAAAGCAATGACTAACAACGACTTTAGGTAACCCTTGGCTATCGTGGCTGCGGACTTGCTCTAGCAGTAGCGACATCGCCTCTTCATGGCTGGATACGCTGAGCCCCTTAGCATCCGCCTCAAATACTTGGCGCACGGTTGCTGGTTCGGCGTAAGGCAGCGGATAAAAGTAAGCATCGCCACTTGGGCTGCTTAAGCGGATCGGCGTTAAATCAGCCTGAAGCGGCCCAATAATGTGTAAGCCACTTGCCGCCATTTGTTTAGCCGCAAAGCCTAAACGTTCGTGCCCGTCGTGGTTACCGGCAATCATCAGCACTTGTAATCCTAACTCGGTGATGAGGCGATTAAGCACCTCATCGAGCAAAGCCACGGCGCTGGCCGGAGGAATCGACCTATCGTAAATATCCCCGGCAATAATCACCGCATCGACAGTGTGCTGCTCAGCCAATGTCACGATTTGATCAAGCACATAGGCTTGGTCTTCTAAGAGTGATTGATTATGTAACTGGCGACCAATGTGCCAGTCCGAGGTATGGATAAATCTCATCGTTGCTAAACCTTAATGGATACTAAGCCGATTCTATCGCGTGGGCGCATACCATTTAACGTGTGAAGTCTCAGGTGCCGCTAGGCAATAACACAGCCAAATGCCCCTAAAAACGCTTTAAAAATGCTAGGTTATCCTAAACATGACCGCGGAGTATAGCGAATACCAAGGGAGTGAAGAGATTTGCAGCATTAAGGCCGAAAACTGTGCTCATGGACTATGCAGCACAAATAGACAATCGGCCTTACTAGGGAGAGTTAAATATAATAGAGGCTATATCAAAACAGGTGATATTGGCTGGCTAACAGCTTCACGCTCATGGCCAAGGACATAGTCACCACTAAAGGCTTAATGATCTTAGTGCCCTTGGTCACGACTAAGCGCGAACCTAAGGTGGCGCCGATTGCCTGCCCGGCAAGCATCACTAAACCAAGCACCCAAATCACTTTGCCACCTAAGGTAAAGAAGATAAGCGAAGCGATATTGGTCGAGAAGTTTAACACCTTGGCGTGTGCCGTCGCCTTTGCCAGACCAAAACCGGCCAAGGTCACAAAGGCCAGCGCGAAGAAACTCCCTGTGCCAGGACCAAAAAAGCCATCATACAAACCCACACCGAGCGCGGCGGTAAAGGCAAAGGCGGTAGGCGTTAACACTTGATGGCGGTCATCTTCCGAAATCTTTTTCGAAAACAAGAAATAACAACCAATCGCGAGGATTAAAAAGGGTAAGACTAACTCCAGTACTTTGGCATCGACTAACTGTACCAAAATAGTGCCTAAGGCAGCGCCCGCAAAAGCACAGATAAGGGACAGTTTAACGGCCTTCAAATCAACTAATCCCTTACGCACAAAGTACAAGCTCGCAAAAAAACTGCCACCGCAGGCCTGTAATTTGTTGGTCCCGAGCGCTACCGCCGGCGGTAAACCCGCCCACATTAACGCAGGGATAGTCAGCAATCCCCGCCGCCGGCGATAGAGTCGATAAACCCCGCCACCATAGCCACGCCAAAGAGTAATGCCGCAATTTGTAGAGTCAGTTCAAATTCCATGATTGTTATAATTGAGTAATAGGAGCTAAGGCTTCGCATTAGACTGCGTTTGCCTTATAAACGCAAAGGAGTTATTGTCGCGCTAGCGTGAGCAAAGCTCACACTAAATACCCTTCTCATTTACTCGATTCGGATACGCCTATGTTTACTTCCTTGCCGCCCCTCAATGCATTACGGGCTTTCGAGTCTGCCGCCCGCTTGCAAAGCATGACACTTGCGAGTAAAGAACTGCATGTCACCCACGGCGCCATCAGTAAACAAATCCGTGTATTAGAAGAATTCTTAGGTTTTGCTCTCTTTGTGCGCCTGCATAAAAAAGTCGCACTCACGGACGAAGCCAAGCGCTACTTGCCCCATGTGCAAGCGGCTCTTCAAACCTTATCCAGTGCCACCGCCGATTTACGTAGTCAAGGCTCGCGGCCACAAACTTTAGCGATCAATGTGTTACCCAGTTTAACCATCAACTGGTTAATCCCCCGGATGGAGCAATTTAAATCTCGGCATCCGCATTTGTATGTGGATCTTTCGATTGGTGACTTTGCCGTCGATTTCAGCCAAGGCCGTTACGACATCGCCATCCGCAGCAGCACTCAACTCCCCAAAGGGGTTAACTACATCAAACTGATGGATGAAGACTTGTGCTTAGTGTGCGCGCCGTCACTCGCGCCTAAACTCAAAAGCATCGAAGACATCAATCAGGTTACGCTGCTGAAACACACCACACGGCCAGAGCTTTGGGAATATTGGGCGGATAAAGTGGGACTGGTACTCACGCAGGCACAAACCTTTGGCGTCGAGCATTTTTATATGTTGAGTCAAGCCGCAGCCAGTGGCATGGGCGCAGCACTGATCCCACGTTTTTTTATCGAAGATCAATTGGCCAATGGCAGCTTAGTGATCCCGTTTCAAGCACCTTTTACCAGCCCATACGCTTATTACTTACTCACGCCCAAATCCCCTAGCTTACCGCTAAAGGTGCAAGCCTTTATCGATTGGATGCTCGAGTTATTTGCCCCCTATCGGCAATCGTCAGATATCGACAAAGCCTAGATAGCAAAAAACCACCTGAGCGGTGGTTTTTTTACGCTTATCCGGCGATAGGCTTAGTGATGGCAATGTTCATCGTGAACATGGTCGTCATCCATAAACTCATCATCACCTTCTTGATGTTGCATTACGCCCCATCCATCAGTCATGCCGCCAAACTCGGCCGCAAAATCATTGAGAATGGTCTCTTGCTCAACCAAGTCATCGTAGTCTGGCACCATGTTGATGCATACGATGATTTCCCACTTACCGAGCTCATCGTTAAGGTTCAGCTCAACTTCGCCTTCTAAATCGGAGTTAGCTAACTCTTCGAGTGCAGTTTCAGCATCGCGCTGATCATCGAAAACTAAAAAGAAATCAACATCGAGGGCTTTAGTGAGGTCAATTCCGGCTTCGGCCATCGCAGCCAGCATTTTGCCATTATCGTCGTCTGGAAATTGCATATCCTACTCCACAGTTTCAGGCTTATTCAGCCGCAATGATTTGAACCGATTCACCATTAAAGCTAACTATGTCACCCGCAACGACTTTTTTACGTTTGCGAGTTTCCACTTCGCCATTGACGGTAACTAAACCTTCATCAATAACATGCTTGGCTTCGCCGCCGGCATTAGACATGCCTTGTACCTTTAACACTTTGTACAATTCAATAAAATCTTCGCCAGGATACAAAGCTAACTGATTAATTTGCGCCACTTAAACACGCCTCAAAAAATAAACCTGCGGCATTATAGCAGCATGTCCCATGGGATGCAGATAATTTAACTTATCTTTGCCTTTCATCGGCGAGCAGCCCATAGGCGGATTCATCTAGCCACTCATCGCCTATCTTAAAATGCTGCCGAAATATGCCCTCCAGTTGAAAGCCACATTTCTCCATCACCCGAGCTGAGCCGATATTATCTTTAGCGCAGTACCCAACCAATTTATGGACTGACAGACTTAAACAAGCCCAATCGACAACCGCCTGTAAACTCTCAGTGGCATAGCCTTTACCTTGCCCTGCGTGCGCCAGTAAATATCCGACCTCGGCACGTTGCTCCTCCACACTTTGGCAATGAAAGCCGGTTAACCCGATAAACTCACCGGTATCCAGAGTTTCGATCGTCAGCGTAAGCCAATCGCCAGAGGCATAGTCCCAGGTGACTGAGCGCTGCTCAAACTTTTGCCGGATCACTTCGGGAGCTTCGGGAATGCGCACATAGCGATTGATGTTAGGATCTTGATGTAATGCCAAGAAATGTGGCAAATCCTGCTCTTGTAAACTGCGAAGTCTTAGTCTATCGGTATAGAGTTCAAGCATAGCGGCTCCCCAATGGATGGACGAACTAAAAAAATGGCAGCCAAACGCTGCCATTGTCTCGGCAAGAAGACGATTAACCGCGGCTAGTGACTTCGAGTAAGTGATATCCAAACTGGGTTTTAACAGGACCTTGAACCACGTTTAATGGCGCACTAAATACCACTTCATCAAACTCACGCACCATCATGCCTGGGCCGAATGAACCTAATTCACCACCTTGTGCACCCGATGGACATGAAGAATGGGCGCGGGCGATTTGCGCAAAATCGGCACCGTCGAGGATCTGTTGTTTAAGTGCTTGGCACTGCTCTTCGCTGCTCACTAACAAATGTCTTGCTGTAGCCTGAACCATGATAAAACTCCCTGAATAATCCTGAGACATTTGCCCCAAATATCATATGGTTCCCGTTTTTATGACATCTAAACGGGATGTGAATGTTGAGTATAAAAACATTCTGTTTAATTAAAAAGTCTTAAACCGCGCCGTCATTAATTTTGTTATCGATAACGGCGCAGCAGAATTGACTCAGTGTTAAGCCTTAGTCGCCGCTATCCAGCGATCAATTTTCTGCTCCATCACCGCCATAGGTAACGAGCCAGAGGTGAGGATCTGATCATGGAAAGCCTTAAGGTCAAACTTATCACCCAGGGCTTTTTCAGCACGCTCACGTAGGGCTAGGATTTTTAGCTGGCCCACTTTGTAGGAGAGTGCTTGACCCGGAATCGCCATGTAACGTTCAACCTCGGCAATAATATCCGACTCGGCCATGGGCGAATTATCCTTCATATATTGAATCGCTTGTTCGCGGCTCCAACCTTTGGCATGTAATCCCGTATCTACCACCAAACGCATCGCACGCAGCATTTCGTCTGAAAGCTTACCAAAGTATTGATAAGGGTCGCTAAAGAGCCCCATTTCGATGCCTAAGTATTCAGCATACAACGCCCAGCCCTCTTCGAAGGCGGTATAGCCACTGAAACGTTGGAACTCAGGAACGCCTGTTAGCTCTTGCTTAATGGCGATTTGGAAATGGTGGCCAGGCGCGGCCTCATGTAATGACAACGTCGTCATACCCCATTTCGGCTGTGCTTTTAGGTTATAGGTGTTGATATAAAACACCCCTGGACGGCTCCCATCCACAGCTGGTGATTCATAGGACGCGCCCGCAGCCGATTGCTCTCTAAAGCTTTCAACCGGTTTAACCACATAGTCGGCCTTTGGCATTACATTAAAATACTGTGGCAATACTTGGTTAATCTTATCTTTCAACACCATATAACCATCGATTAAGCCTTGGCGATCGCCATAGAAGTATTGTGGCTCAGACGATAAAGAGGCAAAAAAGGCTTTTAAGTCACCTTTAAAACCCACTTGCTCACGGACTTTGTCCATCTCAGAAAGAATGCGTGCGACCTCATTGAGACCAATTTGGTGAATTTCATCCACTGGCATGGTTGTGGTGGTATGAGAATTGGCTAAATGCTGATACCAAGCTTTACCGTTTGGTAGACCAGACCAACCGTCCGTCGCGCGGGACTTAGGTAAGTAAGTCTGCTTGAAGTAATCACGCAGTCCCGTTAATGCAGGCACTAAACGCTCATTAATCATCGCTTGATAACTTGCTGTTAGCTCCGCTTTATCTTGATCCGAAAACCCGTCTGGGAAGTGATTAATCGGTGAATAGAAAATGCTTTGGCTGGCATCCGTGGTAAGCATGGCATCAAGCTGTGGAATAATCCGCTCAACTAACACGCGCGGTAACACCACCTTACTCGCAATACCTTCATTCATACGATTCTCGGCCAATTGGATCCAATCAATAAAGCCGTTAACACGCTGCTCCCAGTTGCGATAATCCTGCACTGTATTAAAAGGCTGTGCACTCTCACCACTACCCAATTGCACCATAGTGATCACAGTACTGTAGAACTGGCTGATCGGCATAAAGCGTGATGGGAAGGTTTCGTCCACTAGGGCCATTTCGCGGTCATAAACAAACAGCGCGTAACTGAGTTGTAAATCGGCAGGCAATTGCTCAAGGTCAATCGCCCTCACTTGCGCTAAATAACGGGTATTCAGATCATGACGCGCCTTAAGATATTCCTCGGTTAAGTCGCCGCCGAACTGCGCGTTGTAGTCATTAACACCCACAAAAGTGGCGTAAATCGGCTCTAACTTTAAGTAATCTTTAAAATAGGCATCGACTAAGGCGACGTATTTAGACTCAGCGGTTTGAGTTTCAGTTTGCGCCGGAGCGGCTTGAGTTGAGCCTTCTTGTACCGCTGCCGTTGTTTCCGGCTTTGAGCAACCTTGCAAAGCAAACACTAACGCTATCGTTCCCGCCAATAAACTTAATTTCATCTTTTATATTTCTCCTTTTGGGTCCGTGATAGCCAAACTCTTCCTATACTTAGTTCAAAGTCTGCTTACGGGATTCATCTATGATCTACTCATTTCGTAACTCAGGTTTTAGGGATCCTGAAACAGGGGTCTATAACCAAACCTATTTCATGGAAGTATTCAACCGAGAGTGGCACAGGCACATACGTGAGCAGCAAAGCTTGGCGTTATTGTATCTGTGCCCTCACATTCATGAAACCGTCAAACAACCCCATTTACTCGAATTCTTTACTAAACAGGTACAAGAAGCACTGCTACGGGCGACAGATTTGATTGCAAGGTTAGATCACAATCATTTTGCGTTAGGACTTTTCAATATTGATGAGGAAGGTACTGAGGTGGTGTTAAAGCGTATCGAACAACATATTCAAGAATTTAATCAAGAATTTGGTAAAAATCACAAACTGAAAATCGATTATAAACTTGCCGCTTGCCTGTGCTTACCTACCCAAGAAAAGCGTATCGAATCCTTATTTAATAATGTCTCAAAGCTATCACTTGAGCTTGAACGGAATCAGCAACAATCCCAAGTGCTTATCAAGCTGCAATAAAGAAAAAGCCCCTTACGGGGCTTTTTAGATCTGCATTGCGAATACAGTGAATTACAGTTCAACGTTGTGCATACGCGCTTTTTCTTTGATATAAGCGATATAGCTGTTTGCACTCTTCTCAGTCTTCTTATCCTTCGCGGCTAATACAGCGCGGTTATAAGCTGACTTGTACTGTTTCAAACTTAAATGGGCTAACGCCAATTCGAAGTTTGCTTCACCTGGATGTTCGATACCTAAAGAGATGGCTTTCTCAAGCACTGGAATCGCTTCAGAGTATTTCTCATTCAAGCTCAGTAAACGGCCTTGTTTCAGGTACAGCTTGCCATCGTTATTGATAGCAGCCGCTTTTCCATAAAACTCAGCAGCTTCTTTGAACTCTTTCGCGTTTTGGTAGAAACCAGCCAAAATCTCGTAAGATTTAGCATCTTCAGTGATGAGGCCCGACTTCATGTTCTTTTGGAATACTTTAGCTGCTTGATATGGCGCACCTTTCTGTGCCATCAGCTGAGCTAAACGAGTGATGTTTGCTCCAGTATCCAAGAAACCATTACGGTAAGCCAAATCATAAGTCGCTAGCGACTTATCATAGTCTTCTACCATCAGATAAAACTGTGCTAACTGAACCCATAATCTGCCATCATCCGGGAATAACGGCACCATGACTTCTAACACACCAACGGCTTTTTTATACTTCTTCTGGTTGAAGTAAGACGTCAGTTTCATCTGATACAGACCTTTATCAGGAGCTTCGGCGAGTGAAAGACCTTTATCAGCCACTTCAATCACTTTGTCCCACTGTTTCAGTTCTGTGTAAGCAATACCGATACGACGATACATTTGAGAGTCAGCCTTACAAGTGAAGTCCATCCACTTGTAATAGTAAGGAATCGCTTCCTTAAACTTCTTCTCTTGTAGCAATAAGTCGGCATAGAGGCGCAGTGTCGCCGCGTGATCTGTTCCACCTAAAATATCCGCCTCAACGGCTTGTTTTAGGTACTTGATCGCAGTATCCATCTTGCCTTTTTCTGCATAGAAGTTACCGAGCATACGCGCAACATACGCTTTATCGAAATCGTTCTTTGGGTTGGCTTCCAACAATACGGCAATCGCTTCATCAAGCTGGCCATTGGTGTAAGCTTCAAAGGATTTCTGAACCTTCTTCGCAGCACTTTCACCTACCGCTTTAGATTGGCGCTTATCGATTTCACATTTCTCAGCCGCAACGGCTGAAGAAACAGATAAGGCGCCACCACAAAGAGACAGTAATAACGCAACTGCGATTTTATTAGCATTACGCATTGTTATTTGCCTCCTTTATCTAAAGTGAAGTCTAGTTGTACTGTCATGCCTGGTTGTTTTAGTGGCTTGCCGTCAACAATCTTTGGCTTGTACTTCCACTTCTTCAGTGCACGAATTGCTTCTTTGTCGAATAAACGTTTAGGTTCGGCTTGGATAACTTCAACGTCATCTACACCACCTAATTCGTTAATCGTAAAGCGTAACTGCACCCAACCTTCTTTACCGTCACGCGCCGCTGCAATTGGATATTGTGGTTCGATACGGACGATAGGTGTTGCATCACCGTCACGTGTCATCATGTTACCCAATTTGAAACCACCGGCACTGTGACCACCAGCTTCAACACCACCCATATTGAACGCCATAGACGTATCAATATTTGATGAAGTGTCTGGTGGCGTAGTATCAGGCTTTTGTGGTTGCTCTGGTGGTGGTGGCGGCTTAGGCACTACCCTTGGCTTATTCTGTGCTTTTGCATCCTGTCTATCCATGGTGATTTCAATTACAGGGGTCTCGGCCGATGTTTCAGCGCGTTGCGCCCCACCACCGACCAAGAACGCCATAAAAGCGAACAGACCAAAAGTCACAGCAGCACCAATAATGATTGATACTAGTGCTCTTAGCATATTAATCGTTCCCCGCAGATACCGAAATCTTATCTATACCAGCCGCTTTGACTTGGTCTAGAACTTTAACAACTAAGCCGTGTTGCGTATCTTTGTCGGCCTGGATCAGTACAGCCGCTTCTGGTGCTTCAGCCAGCATACGCTCAACGTTTGCTGTCACACGCTCGATGTCAACCTGACGGTTTTCCATCTTAATCACGCCTGTCTTGCTGACACCAATAAAGATGTTTGCCGAAGGCTTAGTTGTCGCTTGAGAAGCTTCTGGCTTGTTGTAGTCCAAACCAGATGGCTTAATGAACGACGTCGTTACGATAAAGAAGATCAACATGATAAACACGATGTCGAGCATCGGCGTCATATCAATTTGCGCTTCTTCTTCTATACTTGAATGCTTTTTACGTGCCATGTTCAATACTCTCTCTAGTGGTGTGGCAAGCTATCTTTGAGCTTTTCTAAACTGATTTTCATTTTTGCATCAAGGCGTGTGCTAAAGAATACACCCGATAGTGCTGCGACCATTCCTGCCATTGTGGGCATTGTCGCCATTGAAATACCAGCTGCCATCATACGAGCGTTACTCGTACCATGAACTGCCATCACATCGAATACTGAAATCATACCGGTTACGGTACCTAGTAGACCGATCATTGGACAGATGGCTACTAAGGTTTTAATGACCAGCATACGAGCATTCATATCTTGTTTCGCTTGGGATACCCAAGCTTCACGGATACGGTGTGCATGCCAAGAGGTGGTTTCCTCTCTTGCATCCCATGCAGCTATGATTGCTTTATGTTGCTTTGGTGATATCCAATTAAGATACCAGTAACGCTCAAGCATCAATACCCACATTAAGAACAGCACAAACGCTACTAACCAGAGGACGTCGCCTCCGGAGGCCATGAAGCCCCTGACGGAATCCCAGATGTCCATCAGGTATAGCATCATTAGTCAGCCCTCTTCTCAGCGTGCGCTGCGACGATACCCGCACTTTGCTCTTCAAGTACTTGAACAACTGACTTACTACGTGCAACAACAACTGCGTGCATTAGCATTAGTGGAAGTGCAGCAACCAGACCTTGTACGGTTGTCATCAGTGCCATAGAGATACCACCAGCCATTAGCTTAGGATCACCAGTACCGAACAATTGGATGCTTTGGAAGGTTGCAATCATACCGGTTACCGTACCTAACAGACCCATCATAGGAGCGATAGCAGCCAGAACCTTGATGATTGAGATACGAGACTCTAACGCTGGCGTTTCTTTTAGAATCGCTTCGTCAAGTTTCAGTTCTAATGTTTCAACGTCAACATCTTTGTTTTCTTGATACACTTTCAGGATACGACCTAATGCGTTGTTACCTGGCTTATCAATGTTCTTACGTTGGCTGTTAACACGAGCGCCAATGATAGTCATAGTCACTAAACGTTCGATAGAGATCAACAGACCTAATGCTAACAGAGCGATAATGATGTAACCGATAGTACCACCCGCTTCTAAACGATCTTCAAAGCTTGCTTTGTTAGTGAAGATGTTTAACAGCACGCCACGAGCTGGGTCGATGTAGAATGGCGCAGTACCTGAAGTGGTTTGTTCCCACTTACCTACTGCACTAACTTGGTAGCCTTCTGGCTGTTGTGATAACTCTTGAATTAAACCTAATTCTGGATTGTAAACAACATACTTACCATCAGCAGTTAAGTTGTAAGTACCGATACGGTGAATCGTGGTGTTTTTAACGCTACCGTCGATACCCGTTACAGAACCTTCGAATTTAACAACCTTACCAGATTGTGCCATTTCGAATAATTGTTCTTGCCAGAATTGCTCTAACTCTTCGATTTTTGGTAATTGCTTACGAGCACCTAAATCAGCAATGAATTTATCGCGATTTGGGTATTGAGCACTTACGTTTGAGCTCGCTAACTTACCAGCGAAATCACCGGCTTCACCTTTAACCACACCGAACATTTCACCCAAGTCACCTTGAGCAATTTTCAGGTCTTCTTCTAACTGAGCAATTTTACGCTCGTTATCTAAGAAAGCTTGGTTTAAGTCTTTACCGCGTTGCTTCTCAGCCGCTAAAGCATCTTTTTCACGCTTTAACAGAGCCGCTTTATCGCCACGCTCAGCTTGGAACTCTTGTTCACGTTTGCTGTTAACTTTGCCTTCAGCAGCGCGATCAACTTTAACTTGCTGCAATAATTGATCGATGCTCTTTGGCGCGTCAGCAGCGCTCACCATACCAGCTGTTAAAGATAGACTTGCAGCTAATACAGCTGTAGTAATTAACTTTTTCATTATTGTGCAGCCTCCGCAGCTGGGATTGGTAACGCGAATAGATCTAGAGCGCCTTGTTTACGGGCAATGCGGATACCTTTTGTCAGTTCACGCAAATAGCTGTCATCTAACTTATCCCAACCCTTAGATTCTGGGTTGTACATCCAGCCAGTCTTTTGATCTAAGCTCTGAGCATAAAGAGCTACGCGACCTAAGTTAAAGAAGTCTACTAACACTTCTTTACCGTCTAAGGTCAATTTACCTTGGTTAACTGCAACAGCACTACCGTATTCACGCTCGATGCTGTACGCATCCAGAATCAAACGGTATTTTTCTGCTAAAGTCACTTCAGCAGTGTTTAACAGTGTTTTTAACTCTTTAACGCGGTTAGCGCGAACTTCAGAGTTAAATGGCAGATCTAATTGAACGAACTGTTCTAAAGACTCAACCATTTTAAACATTAAAGGCACAACGCCCTGACGCAGTTTATCTACGCCGTTAATGTCAGTTTGAATCGCGTCCATCGTTTTTTGTTGGTCAGCAACTAAGCTGGCAACGTAATCGTTATAGGACTTCAGTGACTCACGCTCATCAGCCACAGAACCATACTCAAAAAGCATGTCTTGTGCTTGATCGAAATACTTATCAACATTCTTTTGCGACGCAGCAGCATCAGCATGGATCATACTATCCGCTTTTTGCACGTCGGTAAGAGGATCTGCAACTACTAAGTTGCTGCTCGCTAATGCCAGCACGCCAACAAGTGCAGTAGCGATTTTAGTTCTATTGCTTACCTTGGACATAGTTCCCAACCAATTTGAAGTGAATAAAAAAGTTAACTTAACAGCAACATCACTTTAAGTAAGATCTACTTTAGTAAATGCTTACCGTAAGTCTATCTTTCTCTTGTGATTCTTAGTTTTTTCTTCCCTTTCCTATGCCTTTACAGGCATAGACCCGCAGGCATCATTTCACAAAATGTTGACCTGTGTCAACATTCGGGACACGTAAAAACTAGTGTAAAGAAGTCTTAGTTATGAATTTTTTTACGAAAGGTGTTTTTTTAAACAAAAAAGCAACTAATGGGGCAGGCATCTGAATTTAAGAACCTTAAAGTAGCTTCTGAGCATCAGTTCTAATATGAGAAAATAACCATGATTACAATTATCTAGAGTTAATTACATCAAACTGCTATCTGTTTCATAGATTAACCCAGCGAAATTAGAGCAACTGTAAATTTACTGTTTTTTATAGAGAGTCCCTAAAAGTAGTCAAATACTTTAAAAAACAGAGACAACCGCCCCTATGACTGTCAAAACAAACTTGGAACCTTGAGGTAAACTCAGATTTAAGGATACGCAAAATATCCTAATAACTTCAGATATAAAAAAACCGGAGCTATTGCTCCGGTTTTTACTTAGGATCTAATTAAAACTTAGCAGTTAAACCTGCATAGAAATAACGTCCAGTTACATCATATGCTTCAGAAGCAGTATTGATACCTGTTGCACCAGAGTTAGAACCCTGTGGTAACAACGGAGGTTGCTTATCAAATAGGTTTCGAACACCAACCATAGCCTCCCATCCATTAGAGAATGTGTAGCTTGCGTTCAGATCATGATAAAGAACCGCATCAATCTTATTGAACGTAGTCAGAGCCGCACCATCAGTAAAGTTGCCGTTACTTCCATCAATAGAGTCAACAACTGAATCCCAGTAACGCATGCGCCATGCAAAACTCATCTCATTCAGTGCATATGATAAGTTCAAGTTAGCTCTGTGCTCTGGGTAAAGAACTTCACCAACATAATCAATTGATTCGCCAGAAAGAATACCTGTTACTACGTACTCATTTGTATAGTTCCAAACTAATTGCGCTTTGAAACTACCTGGGCCAATATCTGTTGTATAGTTAAACTCAGCATCAATACCTGATGTATCAATGTTGTTTTCGTTCGAAGTACCAGAGTGAACTTCAATCAATGCACCATTTTGGTCACGTATTGCTGCCCCATTACAGTTTTGAGAGAAGTTGCTAGGGTCAACGTCAAAACAACGGTTTAGCACGGTTGTACGGCTTGTAGTCGAAATAGCATCTTTCACAGAAATATCATAATAATCTAGAGTAAATGCTAGATCGTCAACGATTTGCCAAATGATACCAGCACTCCATGTATCAGCTGTTTCAGCTTTAACGTCTGGATTACCACCTTGGGTACCACCAGTGCCTTGGCGTTCTGCTTGAGTCAAGTTAAATGCACCATCTGCAGCAATCCTATCACTAATAGACTGAATAGAACGGCAGTTAGCTGCTGCGTTTCCTGTAGTAGCTGCATCAATACCGTCACAAGGATCTGCTACGGTTGAGAATGTCTCGCCTCGGCCACCATACAAATCAGAGATGTTAGGAGTACGAATTGCTGTTGCCGCAGAAGCTCTCACTTTGAATGAGTCAAATGGCGTATACTCTAAACCAGCGTTCCATGTCCAATCACCACCTGTTACAGAGTGATCAGCAAAACGAGCCGCCAGATCGAATTCTAAATCTTCCAATACAGGTAAAATGGCCTCAACATAAACGTCTTTTGAGTATAACTTACCATCAGTTGGATCCGACTGGTTAGTACTTGAAGCACCAGTTTGAGCTAAGTCACCAGGGCTATAAACACCGCGCTCCTCGCGATATTCAACTCCCATTGCTACACCGATGTCACCGCCAGGGAGGGCAACAGGTAAAGCACCTGTTATGTTGCTACCCAATACAAACTGTTCTGCTTGACCAGTCGCTTTAGCTGGAGACTCGACATATTTTACCGCTTCATCAGAAACAGTGCCGGCACCAAATAAGTCTAATGGAACACAACCTTGTAGGCGAGCTAACTCATTAGCACAAACCAAGTTGCCATTGGCATCTTTAATGACATCTAATGCCAGAGCAGCACGCTCTTTATTCACTTGGCCACCGTTATCCTGCAGCTGGTCTGTACGACCCCAAGTTAGGTACGTTTGTGATGCCCACGTATCATTGATAGCCCAGTCGATACCAGTTGCGATACGAACAGTATCACGCTCTAAGTCAGTTGAACGTGGACCAAATTCAACGAGACGACGAACAAATGAGGTTTGATTTAAGTTTGTAATGCCATCGGCAATCAGAGCATTACGAAGTGCATCAGGAATTAAAGGAGAATTGATATCCATTCCTCCTTTACCATTGCGATTCTTCAACCACACATCGTTAACAACATCCAAAGGAGTTGGCTCAATCGTTGAATCTTTTGTTTTAGTCGTATTCCAGTTCACTTCAGTGAACATAGATACGTTGTCAGCAAGCTCCATATTCAAGCCTGCGGCAGCATACTTACGCTCTAACGGAGTGACCAACTGACGGTATGATGCACGGTTAAAGCTTCCTGTTGCGCCAGAATAAGGTGTACCATCACCATTGTACTTACCAATACGCCCTTGTGGAGGATATGATGAGTTTAATGGTCCTGCATATTCGTTACCATCGTCATCCAAAAATACAGCTAAGTCTTGCTTGGAAAAATCACGATCGGTAGCTTTAATACCTTCGTCGTCGTCATAACCTAACGAAATCCAAGCGTTACCACCAGACCAAGTCTTACCAGACGTTAAACTGATCGTTTTGGTTTTACGATCACTTTCTCCAGAAATACCTGTTTGAGCGTTTAATTCAACGCCTTCAAAATCCTTACGAGTAATAATGTTCACAACACCTGCAACAGCATCTGAACCGTATACAGCTGAAGATGCGCTCTTCAAGATTTCAATTCGTTCAATCATTGATGTTGGAATTGCGTTCAAGTCGACAGCATAACCACTTGAAGGATCAACACCAGATACAAATCGACGACCATTTACAAGAACCAACGTTCTTGAGTCACCAAGATTACGTAAAGACGTTGTGTTCAAACCTACAGTAGAGGTTGAGAATGCACTGTTTGATTGGTCAGAACCCGCGATAGTTACAGGCGATGAGTTTAAGATATCCGCTACGTTAATCGCACCCGTTTGCGCAATATCCTCTCTTGATAAGACAGTAATGGGCACTGTTGTTTCCATATCTGTCCGTTTGATACGAGACCCTGTTACTTCAATACGTTCAACTTTAGCGCCGTCTTCATCAGCAGCAAATGTTGTTGGTGCGGCTAGTACAGTTAAAGCAGCACCACTGACCAGTGCGATACGTATTGAATTAGCTATTTTACTATTCGTATACATTGTCTATCTCCCTTGACACAGATGTGTTCTTATTTTTCTACCTCTGCTTTTTGACGCGGGTAGTGTGTAATACATCGATGATGTCGGTAAATACAACATCGAATGATGCACAATAAAATCACAACGAAAGCACTTTATCAACACAAATAAATCATTTTGCCATCTTTATTAACAAACAAGACCAACAATGAAACACTTTGGACAATAGAATTCTGATTAACCAGACTGAGTTAAGTAAATTTCAAAGCAAGGGGAGGAAGTGAAGAGGCAAGACTTTAAACGCAAAAAAAAATCATAAGGTTACGCAAGTAAAAATATCTACACATACAGTCTAAGTAATACCTTTGCGGAAAGATATGGAATAAAAAGCCTGTATAAAAAACAACCTAAAATAAGACATCTAACTGGATTATGGTACTAATTGTTGCAACATCATGAATAATAAGACCCCAAGTAAACTTGGGGTCTTCGTCAGGCTAACGCTTAGAACTTCATACTTGCACGAACAAAGAAGTAACGGCCTAACACATCATAAGTGTAAGGGTCAGTATTCGAATCATTGTTACCAGTATAGTAAGGAGGTTCTTTATCAAAGAGGTTGTTAATACCACCTGATAAACGAATATTATTCGTTAAATCATATGAACCTGATAGGTCATGGTAAACAACACTACCTACTGATGGAGCATAACACTTAGACTCTTTACCAATACACGCGAATGAGTCCATGCCATCAATATAACGAGCTTCGTAAGTGAAGCTCCAGTCATCGGCTGTCGCGGTGAGATTGATATTACTCTTAAGTTTCGCATATGCTCCAGCACCACCCGTAATATAGCCACGGTAATCTACAGCTACACCATCAGGATCGAACTCTTCGTAATTAGTTAGAATTGAAGTATCCCAACCCACTTTCCAATCAAGTCCTAAAGCATCAAATGCGTAGGCAACGTTGATATCGTAACCAGAAGTGTTGGTAGCACCAATGTTCTGTAATCCGTTATCGAACTTGATACGACCACTGTTATCGATTTGGATATTTGAAGATTGGCACAGTGCTGTGCCTGTATTGATAAGATTGCCCGTTGCATCCAAACATTGGTTCGCAATGTAGTTGTTATCAACGGAAGTAATAGTGTTTGAAATCTCAATATCGTAGTAGTCAACTGTCATCGACAGCCCTTCTACGAAGCTTGGAGAGTAAACTAAACCTACTGTAGTAATATCAGCTTCTTCTGGTGTGAGTAATGGGTTACCGCCCACAGTTACTTCAGCTTGGTCTTGCTCAGTTGCAGGATGAACAATTTGTTCAAATGACGGAGACTTACCGCCATATAATTCATCGACAGTTGGTGCTCGGAATGCAGTAGATAAACCACCACGTAACATTAAGTCATCGTATACACGCCAAGTTAAGCCCAGCTTCCATGTGGTATCATCACCAAATGTGCTGTAATCAAAGTAACGCATTGCGGCACTAAGATCTAATTGCTGCACTAAAGGAATGTTACTCAGTAATGGAATGGCTAATTCCGCATAAACTTCATTTACGCTGAAATCTCCACTTGTTGGTTCTACACGAGGATCATTCGCGAGTCCTTGTGCCGTCAAAGAGTCAGGAGTGAACTTTGCAGCCTCTTTACGATTTTCATAACCAGCAGCAAATCCCATCATACCTGCAGGCAATTCAACAATATCGCCCGACAAAGTTGCTGCAACGATATCCAACTCACTACCACCACTGTTAACTTCAGTGTAGATATATGGAGCAATGCTCTCACCCTGCCATGAAGATTGGAGGAATGGATCAAATTTACCTTCCAAAACAGCAGCGTTTATTGAGCCTAAGTTATGTAAGTTTGCTAGAGTATCGACAGAATCGTTGCGACCCTTGTTGTATGATGCATCCCAGCTCCAGCCGTTTTCGAACTCACCTTCAACACCAACAACGATACGAACAGTATCAACAACTTGATTAAAGTCACGGGTACCAGATTCTACCATTCTGCGACCATAAGCTAACTCTTCACCAGGTTTAATCCAAGGTAGTAAGTCATCGGTCATCCAGCCACCGGCTGAAATAGGGTCGTAAACCCAAGCATCATTATTCCAAATTGGCTGAGGTGCCATTTGTTGGTTAGACCAACGCTTGGAGTACATAGCTTCGGTAAAGAAGCGAGTGTTTTCAGTCAGCTCATAAGTACCAGCAACAGTTAAATTTAGGCGATCCATTGGTGTGAATAAATAACTGTCTTTTGCGTAATTATAAGCATCATTTGCAGTGACATATTCATGGTAAGTACCGCCAAGGCCACTTAAACTGGCCGTATCGCCCCAAATATGACCGCCTTGAGAATAACCACTACCACCGCAATACAGGCTAATCTTTCCATTTGCATCCGGTTTAGTTTCAGTTACAGGACAATCAGAGAATCCGCGGTCAGCTTGGCTAGCTTCACCACGCTTGGTATATTGAGCACCGAAAACAAGGTTACCTTTATCAAAGGTATTTCCCAATGTCATATCGATCGTTGTTTCGTCCGCATCACCTTCTGCAGAGATCCCTGTTTGAACGTTGACTTCAAAGCCCTCAAAGTCTCTCTTAAGAATAACGTTTACCACGCCAGCGATAGCATCAGTACCATAGATAGCGGAAGCCCCATCTTTAAGGACTTCAACGCGTTGAATCATCGAAACAGGAATAGTGTTAAGGTCCACACTTGAAGCTGCTCCCGTACCTGATGCAATCATACGGCGACCGTTAACAAGCACTAAAGTACGGTTAGTACCTAAACCCCTTAAGTTAATACGAGTATTACCGCCCGAACCGTTATTGATACCAGCGTTGGTCATTGCACCACCCGCTGATGTCATTTTTTGTAAAACTTCATCCACTGAAATTGCGCCAGATGAAATGATTGCCGAGGCATCAATTACGCTCACAGGGCTAGCAGTTTCCATATCGGCACGTTTAATACGCGAGCCAGTTACTGCAATACGTTCAACTTTTGCTCCATCTTCCTCTGCGGCAAAAGTGAAAGGTGCATTTAATACCGTAGCAGTCATCCCACCAATTAGTGCTAAGCGCACTGATTTGGCCAGTAAGTTATTCTTATGCATTGTCTATCTCCCGATACATATTGTTTCTTATTATTTATGTGCTGGTCTTATGAGCAGCTTCATACAGGAGCACTTCGAACAATTACGGAGTACTCAGCGGACTCAATAGAACCATACGGTTAACATTAAATCAACACAAAACAAACCAACAAAAAACATTAAGCTCAATAATTAAACAATTAAGATTTACCTTAACTACACTCTTGTGGAATGCATAAGCTATTGGAGAACTCACAGTCTGAGATAAACTTGAATAATTAAAACAAAAAACGCCAGTCATTGCTGACTGGCGTTTTTGTTAACTTTTCGTTATCTATTTTTTAGATATACAGCTGAAGCTTAAAGCGTATAGCGGATACCAATGGCGATGCCGTCATCTTCTGATAATGACATTCTTGCTTCTTGTGCTTTGTCGGCGCTGGTGAAGTCGCTGTAGTCTTTACGTGCTTCAACATACAGAACCGTGTTTGGATCCCAAACAAAGTGTAAACCAACAACTACAAACTGACGTTTGAACACATCGTTCGGATCGGCGTTAAAGTTTGGTTGAATAACATAGTCTTTACCGGCATCCAGAATGTTATAAGAAACAAATGGACGTAAACCGTTATCAAACTTGTAAGAAACTAAGGTTTCAACACCGTAGGCATCTTTAATCAAACGGCCGATGTTGTCGGTATCATGGTTCTCTTCTTTGTGAACGTTGGCGGCAGCATATAAGCCATTCTTGTCGAAGTCGCCCCAGGTCGCGCCCACACCGTAGATTAAATCAACAGCGGTTTTTTGTTCACCTGTACCATAGGCCACATCAAACTCACCACGGTTCATGCCTGCCATTAAGCTGAGTTTATCGGTGGCTTTGTAAGTCAAAGACGCACCATAGGTGTAATCGTAGGTAACTTGCTGCGCTTCTTTCTTACCAGCGTTCCATTCCGCTTCACAGGCACTCTCAGTAATGTTTTCGATATCACAGGTATAGAAACTGCTGTTTTTTAATTGCGCCTGAACCGCGAAGCTCACATCACCAAAACTGTTACGGTATTGAACAACTTTATCACCCCGACCAACGCCGTTTACCGCGCCGTCGTCTTTGTTGAAGGTGTAAACACCTGCAGAGTTACCATCCCACACAAAACCGTAGTTTGTGTTGTATACCACGTCATACCAAGCACCCCATTGTTTACCAATAGTGATAGTGCCGTATTCATCGTGGCTGATGCCTGCGTAGCCTAGACGGTTGTAGAAGAACTCGTCCTGCACCGATTCGAAACGGTTGTTATAGACAATGTCGCTGCTGCCAACAGGGTTCACGCCCCATTCCAACTTGGCAAATGCGTTCCAACCATTGGTTAACTCACGGCTGAAACCAAAATTAATTCGAGAAGCACCATTAACAACTTCAGTTTCACCTTGGGTATTGATTACGCGCACATCAATAAAGCCACCGATTTCTACCGCATTTTTATCGTCTTTGTAGATTTCGATTGCTGATACTGTTGGCGCGAGAAAGAGTGCTGCTAGCGCAGTTGCTACTAACGTTTTGTTCATTTGGTGCTTAACCTTTTCGTTTATGTTTTATCAACGTCATTCCGTTGTTATATTTCCTTACAATTTCCCGGTGAGAGTAGCAAATTTTCATTCCACTCTCCAAGCGAAACCTAAAGATTATGTAGAGAAACATCACAAAAACAGCGTGTTTAACCTCTATAAAACAGGTTAAAACACTACAAAGACCCGCAAATAAAACACAAAACACACAATGGCAACACTAAATTAACAGCAACTGTTTAGAGGCAATGTTCGTGTAATTTAATTTCATTATTGAAAAGACAGGCTCTGCAATAGGGCCAATTTGCTTATCTATGTAGTATTGATAATCAATTGTAGACGATCTATGCGAAACCGGTTCAGGACCGTTTACAGTAATCACATAATCAATCTGTGCCCCTCGCTTGCCAAAGGATGCCTTTCCTGTTAATTCACAAAGCTGGCGCGCGACTTTCACATGGGGAGAAGATTTGGCCGTGTATTCATCTAAATTACGGCGCATGCGTTTGCTAAATACCAGCTCATCATCGCGTTTACCTGCCAGCAGCTCAGCAATCACATCCGTTAAATAGCCACTAATATCCCTTTGGTTAAACATGCGCTCATAGAGTTCAGCCTGCACCTTACGCGCCAAGGGGCTCCAATCACTGCGAACCTGCTCCATCCCCTTAAAAGTGATTTCCAGCGCGCCATTTCGATTGCGCCAAGCACCGACATAACGCTTCTTACTGCCCTCCTCCGAGCCCCGCAGAGTCGGCATAAAAAACTGCTCGTAGTGGCGCTCAAACTGTAGTTCGAGAAAACTTTCTAGCTGAAACTCCTGCGCAATTTTACTTTGCCATTGCTGATTCATTCGCGCGGCAATCTGCTTACCTAAGGCATTAATATCACTGAGATCTGGCTCTGGGCCTAAATAAACGAAGGTGGAGTCGGTATCTCCATAAATGACTTGGTAGCCCATGTCCTCAATCCACGCGCGAGTTTGCTTCATGATTTGATGACCGCGCATGGTGATGGAGCTTGCCAGTTTCGCATCATGGAACACGCAGCCTTGGGAGCCTAAAACCCCATAGAGCGAATTCATAATGATTTTAATCGCTTGCGATAAAGGCGCATTCGCCTCCCGCTTGGCTTTTTCGCGTTGTTCTGAGAGATTTTGGATAAGTTTTGGCAGGATCGGTTGATGTCGGTTAAACCGCGCGCCCAAAAAACCGGCAACGGTTTCAGACTCATCTAATGCCGATCCCTCCTCATCATCCAAGCCTTCAATCAAGCCCTTAGGATCAATTAAAAAAGTCCGGATAATCGATGGGTAAAGGCTTTTAAAGTCAAACACTAAAATATGTTGATAAAAACCCGGGACAGAATCCATTACATAACCACCAGGGCTTTCTATCCCTTGGCTAGCAGGCTGTGCGGGCGCGACGAAGCCTGCCCTATGTAAATGCGGTAGATACAAATGGTTGAATGCGGCGACCGAGGCACCTACACGCCCCAGTTCTAACCCCGTTAATTCGGCGCGAGCGAGGGCAAAATCCCACAATTGAGTATGTTCAAAAATATCCCACACTAAGCGACTATCGGTCAGATTATAATGTGCAAGCCCTTGTTTATTTTCGGCAAATAGCGCATCAATCTCTTGCGCTCGATTTTCTACATCATGAATCGCTTTGCCTTCACCGAGTAGCGTTTGGGCGACAAACTCCAAAGAGAAGCGCTCGAATTGATAAAAGGCCGCCTTTAACCAATCGATACCATCGAGCACCACTCGCCCAGGCAAACTTAAGGTTTCAGGCCGAAATTTATTCTCCACCTTCCACTCGAGAAGCGCGCCACCGCGGCCGATACGCAGCGGGATCCGGTGCAGCAACGCACGCCGATATAACAAGGCCAAATCAAAGGTCACCACAGACCAACCAATGATCACATCGGGATCAAACTCAGTAAACCAAGCGATGAGACGATGGATAAGCGCCGCCTCATCGCTCACCCATTCGATGTAGATTGCAGCATCAGGCTGCGGCTCCCCCACCATAATGACTTTTTCATAGGGCTGAGATTGCGCATCGTGTCCATAAAGAGCCACGGAATAGAGTAATCCTTCAAAACTGCATTCAAAATCGAGGGAAATTGAACGCAATTTTATTTCCGGCTGCGGTGCAACAGCTTTCGCGCGTATAGCGCTAAAAATGGGCAATTGTTCATCTATGCCAGCGTTGCTGACAAAATGCCCTAAAAATGCCACATCGAGCGCCACAAAACGTTCGATTAAAAAACGCTGCTCTGGACGGATATCCGCCTCAAATAAGGGAATGCCAGCATCCGTCGCTATCCGCTGTAAATGACGAAACACACTGCTCGACTTGGCATAAATCGCCGCCACGGATTGTCTTTTAAAGCTTTTAAGTGCAAGCGGTACACAGCGCAGTGCCTGCCCCGGTGTTTGTAACTGCAATGCAGCCATATCGCTTTGATGACAAAAACAAATGTACTCAGAGCCAGGTAACTCCACCAGCACAGGGCCTGAAACGGTGGCGAGATAATACTGCAGCACAAGCGTTGCACCGCGCGTAATAGCATGGCGCGTGAGGACGCGTCCCTGTACACTCACAGGCGCAGCCGTTTCAGGCGTCAGACTCTCGGGGGATTCAACTGCGGTTTCACTCTAAGGCTCTCGCTGCTTATTGATTCTCGGGACACAGAATAAAATTGCCATAAAATGGCAGAAAAGTTTCTTAGGCTATGCAATCACTGTTATTATGTACAGCATTAATTCGATAAAGTAGTGCCGCATGTTACCTGACAACGTAAAAAACCAGATCCGCGCTATCTATAAAGAGATTGCCGCCGCTTTGCCTAATTTTAGGCCACGCCGCGAGCAAAATTTTATGGTAGCAGAAATCTCTAAGACTCTTGCTGGCGACTATGACAAAGATAGACGCATCATAGTAGTCGAAGCGGGTACGGGGATTGGTAAATCATTGTCTTATATTTTGGGCACGATTCCGCTTGCACTTGCGAGTAAGAAAAAGGTCTGTATTGCTACGGCAACCGTGGCGCTGCAGGAGCAGTTGCTGCACAAAGACTTACCGTTTTTTCTCGAACAATCAGGGCTAAACTTTCGCTTTGGTCTGGTCAAAGGGCGCCAGCGTTATGTCTGTTTGTCCAAGCTTGCCATGCTGATCGGCGATGATAACAGTACCCAAATGGCCATGTGGCAAACAAAGCCAGATAACAGCCAAATTGCCATGTTGCAGGAGCTGCTCAGCGACTTTAATGAAGGCCGCTGGAACGGTGAAATCGATACGCTATCGACACCGATACCGGACCATCTCTGGCAACAAATCGCCTGCGATAAACACAGTTGTCATCGGCAACTCGCCAGCCATCGTAATTGCCCGTTTCACAAGGCCCGCGAGGATGTGGATACTTGGGATGTACTGATCGCCAACCATAGTTTGCTGTTCGCCGACTTAGAGCTGGGCGGCGGGGTGATTTTGCCCGATCCCGAAGACGTTTTTTACGTCATTGACGAAGCTCACCACTTACCAATTGTCGCACGGGACTTTTCTAGCGCACAGGCAACGCTTAGAGGCGCCGCCGACTGGCTAGAAAAAGTCGGTAAGACCAGCGCCAAATTACAAAATCAGATAAAGAGCAACAATATCATCGCCCCAGCGCAGGCGATGCAGGATCATATCGGAGACTTAATCGCTCAGCTCAATCAAGTCGCCCACTTCTGTGATACCCAGACCAAGCAGTTTGCTAATCCTGAGAGCCGCTATCGGTTCGAACACGGCAAATTGCCCGATGCACTGAAAATCCCCGCCGAGAATCTCGCGGCCACCTCCAATCTTGCCCTCAAGCAATTTAACAAGATGCAGTTATTGCTGGCCGAGGCGATCAAAGATGGCGACATTCCTAAGCACCAAGCGGAAGCGCTACAGGCCGAAATGGGCTTTATGTTGCAGCGACTCGAAAACCTGCAAAAGCTCTGGAAAATGATGGCAAAGGAAGATTCCACTAAAGGCGCGCCCCTCGCCCGCTGGATTGAATTGCTCACGGGCAAACAGGTCGATTACTTGTTTAGCGCCTCGCCGATTGAAGTCGGTTTTATGCTCGAATCTATGCTGTGGCAAAAGGCGGCTGGCGTCGTACTGTGCAGCGCAACCCTGAGGGCGCTGAATAACTTCGACCATTTCGCCCATCAAGTGGGATTATCGGTAAAGGACGGCAGTCGTTATCTCGCCCTGCAATCCCCCTTCGATTATCCGAATAACGCCACGCTCTACTTACCTAAGATGAAAACCGAGCCGACGGACGATGCCTATACCGCAGAGCTTGCCGAACAGATTTTGGAGCTGATTGAAGGCGAAATGGCCACTTTAGTGTTGTTTGCATCTTACTGGCAAATGGAGAAAGTGGCCGAATTGCTCGAGGGCAAACTCACGCAGGAAATCCTTATTCAAGGTAATGCCCCGCGCCAGCAATTGCTTGAGACCCACAAAGCCAAGTGTGACAAAGGTGAGCCGAGTATTTTGTTCGGCACAGGCAGTTTTTCTGAAGGTCTCGACTTACCCGGAGATTACCTCACCAACCTCATCGTCACTAAGCTGCCCTTTGCGGTGCCGACGTCACCCGTTGAGCAAGCCCATGCCGAGTATGTGAAAATAAAGGGCGGAAATCCGTTTCTGCAACTCACCATTCCAGATGCATCGCGAAAGCTTATCCAAAGTTGTGGTAGATTACTGCGTAAAGAGCAGGATTATGGCCGAGTCACTATCCTTGATAGACGATTAGTGACCAAACGTTACGGCAAATCCTTGCTAGACGCTCTGCCCCCTTTAGACGAGTCATTGAGTAGGATTAAGATTTGGAGTTGTTACTCGAACCCAGTAACTGGGCCCTGTTGGCTGTCATTGGCTTAATTGCAGGTTTTATCGATGCCGTAGTCGGTGGTGGAGGCCTGCTCTCCATTCCTGCCCTGCTCACCCTCGGGATCCCGCCCCACACCGCCTTGGGTACCAATAAATTTGCCGCCAGTTTTGGCTCCTCCATGGCGGCTTGGACCTATTATCGCCAACATCTGCTCAAACCCAGTTTTTGGTATATGGCGTTTATCGCCACCTTTATTGGTGCAGTACTCGGCAGTGTGTTGGTGTACTTGTTAAATGCACAGTGGCTTGAAAAAGCCTTACCACTGCTCATTATTGGCATCGCGATATACAGCTTGCTGAGCCCAAATGCCATCTCGGATACCGATTGTCAGGCACCAACAAAAGCTCAATCTAAACTCAAACAAAGTCTGCAAGGGCTCCTGCTGGGTGGTTATGATGGTTTTGCCGGCCCTGGCATTGGCGCTTTTTGGACTGTAAGTTCAGGCGCTTTGTACAAATTACCGCTGTTGCATAGCTGCGCGCTTGCCAGAGCCATGACCTTTACCAGTAACTTGACGGCGCTAGCGATCTTTGGCTTTCTTGGGCAAGTCCATTGGCAAATCGGCCTATGGATGGGGCTATGTATGATGCTCGGCTCCTTTATCGGCGCCCGCTGCGCGATAAAATTTGGTATGCCTTTTATTCGACCTTTGTTTATATTAATTGTCCTATCAATTGCCGCTAATCTGGCGTGGAGCGCATGGTTTTGAACACTTCGCAGCTAATCAGCACGTTGAAAAATCAGCTCACAACGCTTGAGCAAGAAGTACTGCAACACGACAGTCATCTTGCGCCGAGCCAGCGTAAACTTCTGCAGGATATTGAGCGCTTTAATCAGTCGCTGTTTATTCAAAATGGCGCCCAGCTGATGCCTTGCATTGAACAAATTCGTAATAGTATCGGTCAGTTAGAAAAGCAAATCGCTCTAAAACTCGCGCCGCAAACCATCGCCTTAAGCTGTGAACGTATTCAAGACCGTTTTACCGCGGTTAAACGGGCGCTACTGACGACCTCAATCGATATAAAGTCTAAAAATCAACAACGTGCCAGTAAACGTGCGCGTTTTGCCCAACAACAGACCCAATCGCACCAAGCCAGTGGGTTTGCTTGGATTGCCAGCAATGTGTTACAAAATAGCCACGAAATCTATGCCGAATTGAATAAGCATCTGAATTGGGCTAAGAAATTTGAACAAAAAATTGCAGAAATGGAATCAAAACTTGAAAACTGTCATAGTGCTGACAAAATCCGTTTGCAAAATGACATCCTTTTGATGCATCGTCGTTTGGGTAAATGCAGGCAAGCCATCAGTTATATCGAAGATCGCATTCAAGCATTCGAACGTCCGCATCAGAGTCATAATCGTTAAGGAGCAACAATGAAATCACTTTTGCCAATCAGCAGCCTGCTAGTGCTACTCGGCTCTGCCTCAGCCTTTGCCGCAGATCTGAATATCCCTATGTCCTTCGAATACCTTGCCCTCGACGGCAAAAAAGTCGAGTCCAGCGTATTCAACCATAAAAGCAGCTTAGAGTTGGCGCCCGGCACTCACAAAATCGCGATCCGTTACCATGAAATGGTTGAAGACGATTTCAGTGACAGCCAAACCTTCGTTAAGTCATCCCCTTTTATCGTGACCTTAGAAGTGGACGGCGATCATCAATATTATTTGCAAGCCGCTGAGGGCAAGGTCGTTAAAAAGCCTAAAACCTTCGCTCAAAATCCTCAGGTCGTATTAACCCGCTCTGACAAAGGTCAGGTGAATTACAAAGTGACAAACACCGACATTGAAGAAGAGAGCTTTGTCTCTCGTCTCTTTAGCGGTAACCAAGCGGTAGATGTGTCAGGTACTGCCGCCGCTGCAACGGGCGCAGCAGGCACCGCGGCGGTTGTTGCCACGCCAGCCCCTACTTCGGCCCAGGCAGCTGTGAACGCCACCTCATTAACCGCTCCGGTTGATACTTCTAAAGCGGCGGGCGCGAACCCACAACAGATGTTGCAATACTGGTGGTTACAAGCCGATGAGAAAACACGTAAAGAGTTTATGAGCTGGGCTATTTCACAGCTCTAATCAAGATGATCCCATTGGTTTATCACGCCAGCTACTCCAAGCTGGCGTTACCCTCCCACCACCGCTTTCCCACGACCAAATACGCACGCCTTTATCAGTATCTGCTCGATAATCAACTGGCTGTACCGGCTCAATTCCATACTCCCTCGCCGATGACGGCAGAAGATGTAATGCAGGTGCATCAGCAAGATTATGTCGAACAATTTATCCAAGGCAGCTTAGCCAGTACGGCCTTAAGACGCATCGGCTTTCCATGGAGTGAAGCCTTAGTCGAGCGCACTTTGCACTCGGTATCGGGGACGAGTTTGACCGCGCATTTAGCCTTGCAAACGGGTATCGCCCTTCACTTAACGGGCGGTTATCACCATGCACACTATGACTTTGGCAGCGGCTACTGTATTTTCAACGACTTGATTATCGCCGCCCGTAAACTAATGGCCGAGCAGCAATTACATAAGGTACTGATTTTTGACTGTGACGTGCATCAAGGTGATGGCACCGCTACCCTCAGCCACAGGCATCAAGGCATTATCAGTTGCTCCATCCACTGCAAAGAGAATTTCCCCAGCCGTAAACAGCAGTCACACTATGATATTGAACTGACGAAAGGTGCAGATGACCGCGCTTATCAGGAAACCATCGAACAGACTCTTGAGTTGTTGATTCGACTCCATCAACCAGATCTCATCCTGTATGACGCTGGTGTCGATATTCATCAAGATGATGACTTAGGGCACCTAAAGATCAGCAAGCAGGGATTGTATCAACGTGATTTAACCGTGTTATCTATGGCAAAAGCAGCAAATATTCCTGTTGCGGCGGTAATTGGCGGCGGCTACAGCCGAGACGAACTACAATTAAGCCAAAGACATAGCCAACTTTTTATTGCAGCCAACCATTTGTGGTAGCAAACTCAATAAAAATCACCATGGAGCACAGCGATGCAACTCGAAATCCGTAACTATTACGAAGTTCTCTTAATGGAAATGTTATCCGATGAAGGCCTGATGGATGAATTGCCGGAGGATTATTTAGCCGATCTCTGCTGTGTGACCCTCAATCAACTGCCCGTGCGCTATATTCGTCACCTAGTTGACACCTATTTCTTCGAAGATTACAACGAGTTGCAAGAGCTCAAACGAGAAATCCAAGCCGCATTAGAGAAATCACGCGCCTTTCTTAAACAGAATCTACAAAAAGAATGCAGCAGGAAGAAGCCGACAGCTAAGTCATGCGAAATTGGCATAGCTACATCGATTTTCGATAGGCTTTTTCGAGTAAATTTAGCTGTGTTGCTAAATGCTAAGTAGAGCAGTTATTGCTAATAGCTGAGTTAAAGATAAAGAAGATTGGAAAATGATGGTGATAATTGGAGGTTCCCCTAGAGCCGACACCCCGGCACACGAGTCGCTTGCTGCGGTTGCTCCCTTCCGGGCCTGGCCGAGTTCACAAGTTATCATTGCGGGGGGACCCTAGGGTCACCATAACTTCGAGTGTATCACTTGGTGGATGATCACTGAACGACGCGGATTATCCCCCATGGCTCCTATGGGATCAAGTGCTAATCCGTCCGTTTGGCAAATATCCGGTTTAACTGGACAATCTATAGGCAAACTAGCCAAGTAAAAATGATAAAAGCCTGCTAATGCAGGCTTTTTCTTATAAGGGCTCCAGCACCAAGAGTCAGGATGCGCCTTATCCCTAGAGCTTAATCATATGGCGATTTTGCTCAATCAGCTTAGCACCAATGCCTGAGACATTGGCCAACTCATCAATGGCCTTAAATTTACCATTCTGCGTTCGATAGTCTATGATGGCCTGCGCCTTGGCCGCCCCAATGCCCTTGAGCATTTGTAACTGCTCAGACGAGGCGGTATTGATATTCACCTGAGCCGAATCAGGCATGGCTTGCTTAGCATCCATTGCCATACTTTTAGCATCGGTCTTAGCTTGAGTTTGTACTTTACTGGCTTCTTTAACGGGATCGGCCGCCATCGCAGGTAGTGCAAACAGGGCTGAAAAGACAATGGCGCTCATCATTGCGGGTAAACGGTGTGTTACTTTCATAATGCTTCCTCTCTCCTTGAAATTCGGCCTTTCGTCCTACTTCCGTGGCCGTCAATCAAACATAGACGAAGCTTTTATGAATTTCCAAACGGCTCAATACAAATATTGCGAATCGCTAACATAACCCCAATCTTTGCCGGTAGTATTGTTGGTGATGTGGCACACAATACGTCGTGCTATAAAACAAAAAGGATGCCATAAGGGCATCCTTTTACTAAACCTCGTAGAGCCTTATGCCAGCATGGTCAAGGCTTGGTTTAAATCCTCGATGATATCGTCACAATCCTCTAAACCGATTGAGATCCGCAGTAAATTATCACTTATCCCCGCGGCCTGGCGCGCCTCTGGCGTGTAGGGCGAATGGGTCATGGAAGCAGGGTGCTGAATAAGGGATTCCGCATCCCCCAGACTCACGGCGATTGAAAACAGCTTAAGGTAACCCACAAAAGCCATGGCTTGTTCAAGAGAGGCGGCTAACTCAAAGGCAATCACGCCACCAGCCCGCGCCATCTGTCCACCGATAAATCGATGCCCTGAATGGGATTTAAGCCCGGGATAATACACCCGAGTCACCGCAGGATGTTGCTCCAAAAACTCGGCAACACGCTGGGCACTGTCACAATGGCGCTGCAAACGTACATCTAAGGTTTTCAGCCCGCGCAAAATCAGCCAAGCATCGTGGGGAGACATGACGGCACCGATATCTTTTAGAATTTCATATTTCACTCTGTGCAGCTGTTCTTCACTGCCACACACGACGCCGGCAATCACATCGCCATGCCCATTCAAATACTTAGTCGCACTGTGTACCACTAAATCGATGCCGAATGCTAAGGGTTGCTGCAGCAGCGGCGTCATAAAAGTATTATCGACAATGCTGACAAGCTGATGCCGTTTCGCAATATCGGCGATACCTTTGAGATCAAACACCTGTAGATGAGGATTAACCGGAGTTTCGCAAAAAATCACCCGAGTGTTGGGTTTGATGGCCCGCTCAATGGCCGCTAAATCGGTAAAATCGACTAAGGTGACTTCGATACCGAAGCGGGCAAATTGGCTGGTCATAAGGGCAAAGGTGCAGCCATAAACCGCATTGGAAGCCACTAAATGATCGCCCATCTGGAGGTTAGCCAACAGCGCCGCCGATACGGCCCCCATGCCAGAAGCCGTTGCTGCCGCCGCTTCTGCCCCTTCTAAAATCGCCATTTTACGTTCCAGCTCGGCAACTGTCGGGTTACCTAGGCGAGTATAAATATAACCGGGTTCGTTGCCAGCGAATCGCTCACCACCTTGCTGCGCCGACTCAAAGACAAAGGTCGCCGTTTGATAAAGTGGCGTCACCAAAGTACCAAAGGCTTCGCGCTCATGCCCGGCATGAATGGCTTGGGTTGCGGCTTTCCACTGCTTACTTGATTCATCTTGCATTGCTCACTCCTTGTTGTTGCAAAGCCTCATTCGCTTGTTGTGTCATTGTTCGTTTTAATGAGGCCATGCTTAGCGTCTTGATAAGTCCTATTGATAAGTTAATGAAACATTAGCCCTATCGAATAAGCACTAACATACCCCGCCGAGCGGGTGAAACCAGTGCCATGGTGAAAATAGCATCAGAGGCGCTGTAACTAAGTTGTTACATTCAGAGGTTTGGGGCAGAAAATCTGCGATAAAAAATGCGCTAATGACAGGGTCATTAGCGCATTAGCATTTAGCCTAAAGTGCAGTCGCGGTGTTGCGCACTCGGCTAGGTTATTTCTCTTTGGGTGTTGAGCCTGTTTTAAGCTCAGCAGCCTCTAATTGGCTCTTAAGCGCATCGCGCCCGTCTTTAGTCAATAACTTACCGGCAAACTGTTTAAGCTCAATCAACAACTCTTGATGAACTTTCGATAATTTGGGGCGCTGCTCCTCCCTAAACTGAATTGGTCGACACAACGCCATGGCTTGATATCCTAAGCGCGCCGTGAGCAGCCCGCCACCTAAGCCTTGGGCGAGCCGTGCGGATAATTTCCCCGTCATCTCAACCGACAGCAGTTGGGTCCCCAAATCGGTAACTAGCTCGCTGGTACCGGCATAGATGATGTTAATGATGATGCTGCGAATGAGTTTAATCCGGCTCCAATAGCCTAACTCTATTCCATAACAGGCGGCGACATCCCGCAGCATGCGTTGGTTACGCCAAAGAATAATGGCCATATCCAATGCCGCCAGCGGACTCGCGGCAAGCAACACGGCTGACTCGGCCGCGTATCGACGGACGATTTTTTCGCCAGTTCATCCCGCTCAGTAAGCACTAAGTCCTCAAATAACAGCACTTTTTCAGCATCGTTATGTTCATCTTTGAGCGACTGACGCAGCCGCTGTAGCCCCTGACTATCGGGATAATGGCGCACTATGTTATTGATAAAACCATCGGCCTCGCCCATTTGCATACTGAGCGCAAGCCTTGCGCCAGACTCTTGCGTATCGGCAACCTGCTTGAGGCGTTTTAATTTACGGTATTCGCCCAAGGCTCCAACCATCGCCCAACTGCCGACTAAACCGAGTACGGCGCCATAAAAGCTAAATAACCAAGGGCTTGCCAACCAAGCGTCCCGCAAACCTAATCCCGTTTGTACTAAAACCAGTAGCAATAACCCAAAAACGGAAAAGCGCGCCAGCCAAGACCAACGGCGAGATTGATGCAGTTTTGGCTGAATGGATGACACATCCAGTGCTTGCGGATGGGCCGCTAAGGCATCATCGACAACCTCATCCACCGCTTTTAAGGGTGTCTGTGGTGCAAAAGCTTGGGCACTCTTAAGCTCATCAGATGTTGACTGAAGTTTGACCTTATCAGAATCAAATACTTGTTGTTTTTTGAGCGGTTGGCTTCCAAGTGTATTTTCAGACATTGGCTTATCGAGCCCGTTTGTCTCTGACTCACTTGAAGGTGGTAACGAATCTAAACTCATTCCAATTTATCCCCCACGAGATACTGCAGAAGGTGATCGAGACGGATATGGTCAAAATGCACCGAAGATGGGTCCACATTGCTGTTATTCGGCGGAGCAAATCCCATAAAATGAAACCCTTGGTCGCGCCAAAAGTTGGGCTCGGGTAAGCGAGTGGGCACTTCGCCGGGAAAAAGCGTCAGGGCTTGGCCGTTCAATCCAATCCCCTGCACGACTTCCACATCGCCTTCTTGAGTGGTTACCATGCCATGACGCGTCGCCTTAATGGCACTAATGGCCATAGTCTCGACTTTACAACCATCGAAACTGGCAAAATGTTGGCTGTGTTTGAGCATATCGGTGAGCAGAGATAACACATGACTTTGTTGGTCCCGCGTCACATGGTCAACCTTACTGGCGGCAAATAATAATCTGTCTATCCGCGGCGCAAACAATCGGCGTAAGTAACTGGATTGACCGTATTGGAAACTCTCCATAATGGCATTTAACGCGGCGCCCATATCCTCAAACTGGGTTTTGCCACGGTTTAAGGCACTGAAGCAATCTACCAGCACTAACTGGCGATCAAACCCCGCAAAATGCTGTTTATAGAAAGGTTTAACTACCTTGGCCACGTATTCTTGGTAGCGTTTTTCTAGGACATGAAAGGCACTGTGTTTATCGCTTTGTTTAAACTCGCTCCATTGATTGTCGGTCACCGATAACAGCGGAAAAAACGCCAGCAGCGGCGCGCCTTCCCATTCCCCTGGTAATAACATTCGTCCGGGTTGCGCCTGATAATAACCCTGCACATGCACTAAATCGTGCAAGAGTTGCTGATACTGATCGGCAATGTGTTTAAGCTGCAGCTCATCGGCCGCCTCGGTTAAATTGAGCGCACTTAACGAAGTTTGAAACTCAGCATATAAGGGCGAGCTTTTTAACACTGCGACACGTTGTTGCTGCGCGCTGCACCACTCGATAAAGCTTTGACGCAGCATAGGTAAATCTAATAGCCACTCGCCGGGATAATCGACAATATCTAAATACAGCGTTGCGGTATCGGCAAACTTGGCTAGCAGCCCCTTCTGCGGCTGATATTTGATGGCTAAGCGCAGCTCCGAAATCGTACGGGTCGATGCTGGCCAAGTCGGAGGCGTCGAAGTAAGCGCTAACATTGCGCCCTGATAATCGAAGCTGGCAATTTCAAGATCCGGCTGCATTGCCCGCTTCACCCCGAGCAAACGTTGCTCACGGCTTACTTGCCATAGGGGCAAGGTATTTCCATGGCGGGAATGGGATACCTGAGAAGCCGCGCCACTATTGAGTAGTTGGTTGACTAATCCGGTAATAAATGCGGTTTTGCCCGCCCCCGATAACCCTGTTACCGCGAGTCGTAAATGCCTGTCAGCCGTTCTATGGAGCAGGGATTGGCTCTTCTGAGTTAATTTATGGAGCGAAACGTCAAGCATTCCCATAAGGATGTCCCTAAATGTTGAATGAGGTTAACTATACACTGGAATTGACGGGAGATTAAGCAACAAGGGCGGACATGGCCGCCCTTTAGAGGGATTACAAGCTATTGATTTGTCTTTTTAAATCAAAGTTATCAGATGTTACATGGCGTTCAAGGTTTTGCAGTCTCACCTCTAGGCTTCTAAATTGCCTGCTCACATCGCTCAGCGCTTGTTTAGCAGGCTCTCCCGATTGCCAAGGTTTCTTCTTCACCTCGATGTCATCCCTAACAGTGCTATTTTGGGGTTTGATGTCGAGTATCACCCATAACGCAACATAGATGATAAACACGACGCCCGAACCACCTAATAGGAAGATAGAAACCGCAAGTACCCGCACTAACCATGTTTCAATTGCAAAGTATTCGGCTATCCCCGCACACACACCTGCGACTTTACCTGACTGGGGAATGCGATACAAAGTACGGCCACTAGTTCCTCTCATGTTTGCCCCTCCATTCAGGCGATTCTGTATCCAGAATAGCCTCTAAGGTTTCGATGCGTGCAGCCATCTTATCGGCTTTAGCAATCAAATCATTGAGCTGTGAAAACTCTTCCTCAGTGAGTCCCTGGCTCACTTGTCGCTTACTGCGATAATGAAGAACTAACCATATTGGCGCCACCACTATCATAAAGATGATAATCGGTGCCATTAGTATGTCCATATCCATAACTCACCTCTGAAATTGTTATTCTTTTGACTTAGTTGTGGCTTTGCCTTTCACTTTAGCCTTCAATGCTTCCAGTTCGGCATTCACTGAATCTTCGGCTTCCAGCGCGGCAAACTCATCGGCTAAGGTCTTTTTATTACCCAGATCGTAAGATTCAACCTGCGCTTCTAACCCTTCGACACGGCGCTCATATTGCTCAAATTTCAGCATAGCGTTGTCGATTTTGCTTGAGTCTAACTGCTTCTTCACTTCTAAACGTGATGAGGCGGTTTGTTTACGCAAAATAATGGTCTTTTGGCGCGCCTTAGCATCCAGCAACTTTTCTTGCAGCAGGCTAACTTCATCCTTTAAGCGCACAATGTGCTCGTCGATCACGGCCAACTCTTGGTTTAAGGTATCCACTAAACCCGCGGCTTTTTGTTTTTCAACTAAAGCTGCCTTGGCTAAATCTTCGCGGTCCTTTGAAAGGGCCAGTTCAGCTTTGTCTTGCCAATCCTGAACTTGTTCTTCAACACGGTTGATACGACGGATTAATTCTTTCTTTTCAGCTAACACTTTTGCTGACGTTGAACGAACTTCTACCAGTGTATCTTCCATCTCTTGAATAATCAGACGAACCATTTTTTCAGGGTCTTCTGCTTTATCGAGTAATGCGCTGATATTGGAGTTAATGATATCGGCGAAACGAGAGAAAATTCCCATAATGCTATCCTCAAATTGATGTTGGTCTCGCTTAGGGTAATACACTAAGTGTGCCAACTTTTATTTTATGTTTAAATTCATAAAGATAAACATATTTTTAACTTTTTCTTTATTTTATGGCTCAAGCCACTTATTATCATTTTCACCAAAATTTAGCGCGAAAGACTAAAAAATATCGTGGATAATAAATTTCAGCAAGACAACCTCATCGGCCAATCGAACGCCCTACTCGAAGTATTAGAGCATGTGTCGCAGATTGCACCGCTCTCTAAACCTGTGCTCATTATTGGGGAACGGGGTACGGGGAAAGAGCTGATTGCTGAACGCTTACATTATCTGTCTAAACGCTGGGATCAAAGTTTTATTAAGCTAAATTGTTCATCTTTGAGTGAAAATTTGCTCGAGAGTGAATTATTCGGCCATGAGTCAGGTGCCTTTACTGGCGCCAAAGGCAAACACGAAGGCCGTTTTGAGCGCGCCGACGGTGGCACCCTATTCCTCGATGAGCTAGCCAACACCTCGGGACTAATTCAAGAAAAACTGCTGCGGGTCATCGAATATGGTGAGTTTGAACGGGTCGGCGGCAGTAAAACTATTCAAGCGGATGTGCGCCTGATTTGCGCCGCAAACGAAGATTTACCCTCACTGGCTGACGCCGGCGAATTTAGGGCCGACTTGCTCGACCGCTTAGCATTCGATGTGATCACCTTGCCGCCTCTGCGTTGTCGCCCCGAAGATATCATGACCTTAGCCGAATACTTTGCCGTGGGCATGGCGAGGCAACTTAAGCTGGAACTCTTCAGTGGCTTCAGTGCCAGCGCGGTCGAACAGCTGATGAGCCATGACTGGCCGGGAAATATCCGTGAACTTAAAAACGTGGTCGAGCGCAGTGTGTATCGCAGTAGCGGCGAAAACCGCCCTATTGAACAGATTATTCTCGACCCCTTTGCCTCTCCCTATCGCCCAACCACGCGAGTGCGGACACGCGAGCGTCAAATCACTACACCTGAAGTGCCACAGAGCTCGCCAGTGGTCACGTCGGCCAAAACCGATACTGACACGGCCGTCATTGCAGAGTCCATCAACAACCCATTTAGTTTTCCCTTGGACTTTAAAGAGCAAACCGAGCGTTATGAGATGGAGCTCATCCAACAAGCCTTATCGGCCAGTCAGTACAATCAAAAGAAGACGGCTGAAATCCTTGGTTTAAGCTATCACCAGCTGCGCGGCATTCTGAAAAAGTACAATTTGCTCGATAAAGCATAAGCAGATTGCCCACGGGCAAGATGCACTGCTAAAATAGCCGTTCATAGTCGATAAAATAATGATTTATAAATGAGTGTGCTAATAAGACGCCTGTGCCTATCAACTGCAGTTCTCTGCATGAGTGGGTTGTTGGTTGCATGTGGCCCCCAACGACTCCCTTCTGGTTTGGTCTATTGTTCCGAAGGGAATCCCGAGTCTTTTAATCCGCAGTTGGTGACCTCAGGCACCACTATCGACGCGACTTCACACCAAATTTATAGCCGCTTAGTGGACTATGACGCGCTCTCAGGCCAGCTCGTGCCCGCGCTGGCCACCAGTTGGGCCGAGAGTGACGATGGCTTAAGTTACCGTTTTACCCTCAGGGAAAATGTTAAGTTTCAACATTCCTCCCGTTTTACCCCGAGTCGCGATTTTAACGCCGACGATGTACTGTTTTCCTTCAATCGAATTATCGACAAACATCACCCTTACCATAGCGTATCACGTACCGGTTATCCCTTTTTCCAAAGTATTGGCTTTTCAGAACAAGTTAAAAGTGTCGAAAAAATCAATGACCACGAGGTTATCTTTCGACTAGCGCGCAAAGATGCGTCGTTTTTATCAAATCTTGCCACCGACTTTGCCGTTATCCTCTCGAGCGAATATGCCGAACAGCAACTGGCACTAGGGCACCCAGAAAATCTCGATCATTTCGCCATCGGCACAGGGCCTTTTACCTTAGTGCATTACGCCAAAAACGAATATATTCGCTATCGACGCAATCCCGACTTTTGGGGCGAGCCCGCCAAAGTCGATATGCTGGTGTACGATATCACCCCAAAAAGCACAGTCAGACTGGCCAAACTTATCGCTGGTGACTGCAGCGTATCGGCCCTGCCCAAAGCGGGTGAACTGCCCGTTATCAAGCAACATGAACAGCTGAGCATTGAGTCTCAACCTGGTCTTAACGTGGCCTTTTGGGCCTTTAACACGCAAAAGCCTCCTTTAGATGATGTACGCGTGCGCCGCGCCCTCGCCTATGCCGTGGATAAGCAAAATATCTTACGGGCCGTGTATCAAAATACCGCCATAGAAGCCATAGGTGTGTTGCCGCCAGCATCTTGGGCCTACGACAGCAATAAAAAACTGTTAGATTACAATCCGCAAAAAGCACGTGATTTGTTAAAAGAAGCGGGAATAAAACATCTCAGCATCGATATTTGGGCCATGCCTGTCGCCCGCGCTTACAACCCTAATGCGTTGAAAACCGCCGAGTTAATTCAATCTGACTTGTCCAATATCGGTGTAAAGGTCAATATCATCAGTTACGACTGGAGCGTCTTTAGCCAAAGATTGAGCCGAGATGAATATGACTCAGTCCTCATCGGCTGGAACGCCGATAACAGTGACCCCGATAACTTCTTTACGCCGTTGCTGAGTTGCTCGGCGATGCAATCAAACAACAACCGCTCTCGCTGGTGCAATAAAGAGTTTGATGCCATTCTAGACAGAGCGAGGGAAGTCTCGACGCAGGCCGAACGCAAGGAAATTTACCAAGAGGCCGAGGCCTTCTTAGCCGAGCAAGTGCCAATGTTGAGTCTGGCCCACGCCAAGCGAGTCGCACTCACTCGCAGCAATATCCATGATATGCAGTTAACCCCTTTTGGCGGCATCTCATTTGCCCGAACCAGCCAAGCTGAGCAGGAGACGCACTGATGTTCAGATACCTGTTACGGCGCCTCAATCTGTTTCTTGCCACTTCGCTAGTGATGGTCGGCGTGCTGTTTTATGCAACTGGGTTGTTTCCAGTTGAACGCACCTTCGCCCTCACAGGGATCCATGCACCGTCAGAGAGCCAACTGGTTCAAATTGAGCAGGACTATAAGTTAGATAGCAATAAAGCCATGCAGTTTATTGCTTATTTACAGCAAAGGCTGAGCGGCAATTTGGGCGTTTCCGTCACCTCGCACCAGAGCGTGGCAGAAGAGTTAAGCTCTGTACTACCGGCCTCCTTCGAACTGGCCGTCATGGCAGCTGTGATAGCCATTGGTTTAGGTGTGCCGCTGGGCGTGTTAGCCTCCCAGAGTCAACATAAACTCACCCAAAATACCATTATGGCGATTACCCTGACGGGCTATTCCGTTCCTGTATTCTGGTTAGGTTTGTACTTGTCACTCTGGTTTGGTGTCGACCTAGGCTGGCTGCCAATTTCAGGGCAACTCAATCTTTTATATGAGATAAAACCCGTTACTGGATTTATGTTGGTCGACATTTTGCTGTCTGATTCTGAATATCGCATATCTGCCTTTAAAGATGCCTTATTGCATATCGTTCTGCCCGCCACCACACTTGCAGTGCTACCTTTTACCGTGGTCGTACGCAGCACTCGCTCGGCAATGATGAATGTGATGAACCAAACCTTTATCCGCGCCGCCGAAGCCAGAGGCATGCACACCAATACCATTATTTTGCGCCACGCCTTACCCAACGCGCTGATCCCAGTATTAAAACACTTAGGGTTAATGCTCGGAGCATTTGCGAGCTATGCGATTGTTGTTGAAATGATTTTCTCTTGGCCGGGTGTGGGTTCTTGGTTGGTGTCGGGTATTTATCAGCGGGATTATACGGTTATCCAGGGCGGGATTTTAGCCGTAGCCTTGTTGATCATCTTTTTAAGTATTTTGATTGAAGTGCTGCATACCGTCTTCAATCCCTTGAGCAGAAAAGATCTTTATGCCTCCAATTAAAATTTATCAGGAAGATCAAATTGCCTCGCCCATGATGCGGGTCTGGCAGAATTTTTCGGCAAACCCCTTTGCCTTAGCGGGTCTGTGGACCATCGCTTTTCTGCTGCTGCTCACCCTGTTTGGACCTATGATTGCCCCCTTCTCCCCTGAGGCGCAAGATCCTCGCGCATTACTGTTGCCGCCCTCTTGGGACCCTTCGGGCACAGTGGCGCACTTTTTAGGCACCGACGATCTAGGCCGTGATATTTTTAGCCGCTTGCTGCATGGGGCACATTTAACCTTCGGCATGGCGCTGATGATTGTCGGCACCGCATTGTTTATGGGGTTCATCATAGGCTCGCTCTCCGGCATGATGCGCGGCTTAAAGTCCAGTATTTTGGGGCACTTGCTCGATGCACTACTGTCTATCCCTTCACTATTAATGGCGATTTTAGTGGTTGCCGTGATGGGGCCAGGGCTTGAAAACGTCTTCTGGGCTGTGGGCATTGCCTTAACGCCACAGTTTGTACGCTCCATTCATCAATCGGTACATGAAGAGCTACAAAAAGAATATGTGACTGCCGCCCGTTTAGACGGTGCCAATTCGCTGCAGATTTTTTGGTATGTGATCATGCCAAACGTCTGGGAAGTAGTGATTATTCAAACCACGTTAGCCATTTCTGCCGCGATTTTAGATATTGCCGCCCTTGGCTTTTTAAGCCTTGGCGCCCAAGCTCCCAGTCCTGAATGGGGTGCAATGGTCGCCCAAGGTATGGATAATTTGTTGACCGCACCTTGGACTGTGACCATTCCAGGACTGGCGATTCTTTTTAGTGTGCTCGCCATTAACTTGGTGGGCGATGGCTTGAGATCGGCGCTTGCGCCCATCAGAAACTAACCTATGCCATTACTCGACGTTAGAAACCTGACTATTGAGCTCGACACGCCCCACGGCAGAGTCCGCGCCCTTGAGAAAGTGAGTTTGACCCTGAACGCGGGGAAATCCACGGTCTCGTGGGAGAATCAGGCTCGGGCCGCAGTCTGCTCGCTAGAGCCATTCTTGGGATCCCAGGCCCCAACTGGACCATTACCGCCGACCGCATGATGTGGGATGGTAACAATCTGATGGCCATGACCTCGAAGGAGCGCCGTAATCTGATGGGTTCAGATATGGCGATGATCTTCCAAGACCCATCAGGCAGTCTTGACCCTTCACAAACCGTGGGTAGTCAGCTGATGCAGGCCATGCCAAAAATCCTAAGGCTTACTTTTGGCAAAAGCACAAACACGCCAAACAGACAGCACAAAAATGGCTACATAAGGTCGGGATTAAGAATCCACAAAAAGTCATGTCAAGCTACGCTTGGGAGCTTTCGGAAGGCGAATGCCAAAAAGTGATGATCGCGATGGCAATTGCCAACCAACCGCGATTATTGATCGCCGACGAACCAACAAACTCGATGGAGCTGAGCACTCAGGCACAGATTTTCCGCCTACTGTCACAGCTTAACCAGCTACAAAACGTGTCGATTTTAATCATCAGCCACGAGCTTGAAACCCTAGCACAATGGTGCGATCACCTATCCGTGCTCTATTGCGGTCAAGTGATGGAATCAGGTCCAACGGAAGAACTGATCAATCAGCCCTATCATCCTTACACTAAGGCACTCTTGGATAATATGCCAGATTACTCGGGGATAGAGGCGCACAAGGCGATTATGCCGACCCTGCCAGGCTCGGCCCCCGCCCTGCAACATCTGCCCATTGGTTGTCGCCTAGGGCCAAGATGCCCTGAGGCACAAAAAAAATGCGTTAATCAGCCAAGTTTGAGTCATTTACGAGACCGCTACTTTGCTTGCCATTTCCCTTACCACGGTGAAACGACGAATGACGACCCCACTGCTTAAAGTTAACGATCTCTTTAAGAGGTACGATACCGGCTATAAAGGTTTTACCCGCCAATATAACGATGCCTTAGCACCGGTTTCATTTGAATTAAACCGCGGCGAAACCTTAGCTATCGTGGGTGAAGCGGGCTCAGGTAAGAGTACGTTAGCGCGTATCTTGGTGGGCGCAGAACCCCGCAGCGGCGGTGAAATTTACTTTGAGGGCGAGGCCCTCGACAGCCGCAATATTAAGCAGCGCTGCCGTCTTATTCGGATGATTTTCCAAGACCCCAATACCTCACTCAACCCAAGATTGACGATTGGGCAATTACTGGACGAACCGCTGCGCTTTAACACTGAGTTATCCGCCAAGGAGCGTAATGGCCAAGTGATTGATACCTTGAGGAAGGTCGGTTTATTACCCGAGCATGCGGATTTTTATCCCCATATGATTTCCGAGGGTCAAAAACAGCGGGTTGCGGTGGCGCGGGCACTGATGCTCAATCCAAAAATCATCATCGCCGACGAAGCTTTAACCGCCTTGGATCTCTCGGTACGCTCACAGATCCTTAACCTGCTGCTTAAATTGCAGAAGGACTTAGGCTTGTCCTATATCTTCGTGTCCCATAACCTGAATATTATTCGCCATGTCAGCGATAAAATTATGGTGTTACACAAAGGCGTGATGGTTGAGAAAGCCCCAACAGAACAGATATTTAATTCGCCTCAGCACGAATATACCCAAAGGCTGATTCAGGAGCAGAGCCTGTTTGTTCATAAGCGTTAAACTGCTCCAACCACTTAAATATTCAGGCGAATTGGCTAAAAATAGATGCCATTTAGCCGCCGAAGTATTTATCCTATTGGTCATTTTGATAGAAGAAGCTTAAACATGATTATCAAACCCAAAATTCGTGGATTCATTTGTACCACAACTCACCCCGTTGGTTGTGAAGCTAACGTTCAAGAACAAATTACTTTAACCAAAGCCAAAGGCAAAATCGCCAACGGTCCGAAGAAAGTGCTTGTTGTTGGTTCATCAAGTGGCTATGGCCTGTCTTCACGCATTGCCGCCGCCTTCGGTAGCGATGCAGCAACTATTGGCGTGTTCTTCGAAAAGCCGGGTACTGAAGCGAAACCTGGTACCGCGGGCTGGTACAACTCTGCCGCTTTCGACAAGTTTGCCAAAGCTGAAGGTTTGTACTCTAAGAGCATCAACTGCGATGCCTTCAGCCATGAAGCTAAGCAAAAAGTTATCGAGCTTATTAAGCAAGATTTAGGTCAAGTGGACATGGTGGTCTATTCATTAGCATCACCCGTGCGCAAACTGCCTGACTCTGGTGAGCTAGTGCGTTCTGCACTCAAGCCAATCGGTGAAGTGTATACAGCGACCGCCGTTGATACCAACAAAGATTGCATTATCGAAGCCACCGTTGAGCCTGCAACTGAGCAAGAAATTGCCGATACTGTCACTGTGATGGGCGGTCAAGATTGGGAACTGTGGATTAACGCACTTGCCGAGGCTGGCGTATTAAGCGATAACTGCAAGACTGTAGCCTACAGCTATATCGGCACTGAGTTAACCTGGCCAATCTACTGGCACGGCGCATTAGGTCAAGCCAAGATGGACTTAGACCGTGCGGCTAAAGCCCTAAATGATAAACTCGCGGCCAAAGGCGGTAGCGCGAATGTTGCCGTGCTGAAGAGCGTTGTGACTCAAGCCAGCTCTGCCATCCCTGTGATGCCACTGTATATTGCAATGGTATTTAAGAAGATGCGCCAAGAAGGCCTGCACGAAGGCTGTATGGAGCAAATCTATCGCATGTTCAGCGAGCGTCTGTTCCGTGCCGATGGTGCAAAACCAGAAACCGACAGCGACAACCGTCTGCGTTTAGACGATTGGGAATTGCGCGAAGATATCCAGCAGCATTGCCGTGATCTGTGGCCACAAGTGACCACTGAAAATCTGTCAGAGCTGACCGATTATCAAGAATATAAAGCCGAGTTTATCAAACTGTTCGGCTTTGGCATCGAAGGCATCGACTACGATGCAGATGTGAATCCACACGTTGAGTTCGATGTGATCGAGCTGTAATCGAATAGATTGAATAATCACGATAAAGCGCCACCCTCGGGTGGCGTTTTTATTTGCCGCAAATGCCGTACGATAGGCTAAACTAGCATGACCATTCAACACAAACTAAGGACAAAGAATGAAAATCAGTGCACGTAATACCCTGAGTGGCACTATTACCGCTATCGAAATTGGCTCTGTAAACAACGAAGTCACTATCGAACTGGCACCGGGCGTAGTGTTAACCTCTGTGGTCACTAAAGCATCCTGTGAGCGTTTAAACTTGAAGGTAGGTGATTCGGCTTATGCACTCATTAAAGCCAGCAGCGTGATGATTGGCGTGGATGATTAAGCGGCAGAAATAGCGCACTTATCGTTTGATAAGGCGGGATCAAGACAAACAAAAAAGCCAAGTAAACACTTGGCCTTTTTCTATTTGCATCGCGAAAGCAGTTTTTGCTTCGCACAAAATGAGGGATAAGCTCAGTTATCCCTTATCGTCATTAACCTTCTACAGGGTAATGAACTTTCGCATTCGCTTTCAGTGACTCAATCAGACCGCGGTAATCCGCTTCGCTGTATTGTGCATTTAAGCGTTGTTTCAGCGCATTGACTAACTCATCGCTAACTGACTCTGCCGCGTTCACTTTATCCAGTGCAATCACAGCGTAGCCATTAGCTAAACCAACAGTGTCAACCACAGGTGCAGCACTCGGCGTTGGCATTTGGAAGGCTTTGCCCACAATGGCCGCGTCAACGTCTTGTGCGCCACGGCCCAGTTTAGTCTTAGCCGTGAGAGTCACATCCGTCGCACCCGCTTTAACTTGGGTCATCAGCTCTTGCGCTTTAGCACGTGCCGCTTCGTTCGCTTGGTCTTGCTTCAAACGCTCAGCGATATCGGCCTTCACTTCGGCTAATGGCATAGTACCCGCATCGTGATGTTCCTTCATACGGATAACCACAACATGGTTTGGCTCAAGTTCAATGACTTCACTGTTTAGGCCTTGGCGTAAAACCGTGTCAGAGAATGCCGCTTTAACTACGTCAGGCTTGTTCAATGCCGCTGGCACATCATCACGTGAGAACATTGGCGTAGTCTTAATCTCAACGCCCACCACTTTAGCAGTTTCGGCTAAGGTATCAGGCACTTCGTAGCTGGTATCAGCCAGTTTGCTCTGCAAGCTATAGAATTGATCGACCGCTTTTTTCTCTTGCAGCTGAGCCACAATCTTCGTTTTGACATCCGCAAATGGCACAGTTGTACCAGGCTGAACGTCTAACAATTTGATGATGTGGAAACCAAAGTCCGTTTTCACGACCGCTGAATGCTGACCTTTTTGCAGTGCAAACAGTGCAGTATCAAAGCTTGGGTCCATGACACCGGGTTCAAACCAGTCTAATTTACCGCCCTGCTCTGCACTTAAGGTATCTTCTGAATTGGCTTTGGCTAACTCGGCAAAATCAGCACCGTTATCTAGTTGCTTAGCTAAATCTTCAGCCTTGGCTTTCGCCGCCGCTTCATCGCTGCCAGGGCCAATCAGAATGTGCGCCGCTAAACGTTTCTCGTTAGACACATATTGCGTCTTGTGTTCATCGTAGTAAGCCTGAGCTTCTTCATCGGTCACTTTGCTGTCTTTAGCAAAATCAGCCGCGTTTAACTCAACATACTCTAAGCTCACCTTCTCAGGGCTCATAAACTGGCCTTGGTTGGTGTCGTAGTAGTTTTTAACTTGCTCGTCTGTCACAGAGGCATTAGCAAGGAATGGCGCAGAATCCACGACTAAGTAGCGAATGTCGCGAGTTTGACCTTGCAGCTCAGCTAATTGCTTAGCTTCACCTGGTAATACAAATTCAGTGCCCACTAACGCTGCAGTTAACTGACGACGAGTCATATCAACACGCATCATGCTTCTGAAGGTTTGTGGCTGATAGCCTAACTGACGCAAAATAGCTTGATAACGGTCGTTATCGAATTTGCCATCGGTTTGGAAAGCGGGTTCTGATTTAATCGCCGTGATAATTTGTTCGTCAGACACACGCAGCCCCATAGCGGCGGCAGCTTGGTCAATCAATTTATCGGCCACTAAACGTTCGAGTACGCTCTGCTTGATGCTTTCTAGGTATCTTTCGTCGGCAGATAACGCAGCAAACATTTCGCCCAGTTGTTGTTCCATACGAGCGCGTTCGCTCTGATAGGCCTGCTCTAACTCGGCTTTAGTGATTTTGTCACCGTTGACTTCTGCGGCAGGGACGTCCGATTTTGAGCCTAAATAGCTACTTACGCCTGCAAATGCAAAGATAAAATCACAAGAACGAGAATGCCTTTAGCAATCACGCCTTGTGAGCCTTCGCGAATCTTTTCTAACATCAGATTTCTCGCTCGTTGCGATTAACAAAATAAAAAGGCGCATCAATTTGAGATGCGCCTTTCTGTAATTTATGGGGATTATTCAGACGCTACCACTGGTAAGTACTAAAACCCCGAGTAATGGTAGAAATTGTGCTTCAAAATCCATTACTTTCAATTCGTAAAAAGCACTGTTTAAACAGTGCTTATCATTACGAACGCCTTACAAAGGCTACGATATCAAAAATTAATTGACAGCGTCTTTAAGTGCTTTACCGGCCTTGAATGCTGGAATGTTTGCTGCTGCAATCTTGATCTCTTTACCCGTCTGTGGGTTGCGACCAGTACGCTCTGCACGTTCACGCACTTCAAAAGTACCAAAACCAACTAGAGAGATTTTATCGCCATCTTTCAGACCATCAGTCACAGCAGCGATAAAAGAATCTAGAGCACGACCAGCGGCCGCTTTAGAGATATCAGCACCAGAAGCGATTTTCTCGATTAGTTCAGATTTGTTCATGTCATCCCCTTGAATTTAATTTTTGCGCCGCAACCAAATCCTTCTCTAGAGCGGTCTGCGGAGGCTTTTTATAACAAGCTTGAATTCAAAGTTCAAGCTGAGTTCGAAAACCAAAGAAATAAAACTGGATACAGCTCAAAGCCAGTTGCGCCAAGGGCTTGGAGCAACCGACTCTCCACAGACCTAGGCTACCACAGGTCTGCGCTTTGTTAAGCCCCTTTTTTCATTTTTTTAGCGTGATAGCGCATTTTCTTGCGTTATGCCAAGTTTTTAACCACTTCGAAGCCTTCAACCGGTCTTTCCAGCGCCAGTTTTAACACTTCGTCGACCCAACGCACGGGACGAATTTCCAAATCGGCAATCACATTGGCAGGAATTTCTTCCAGATCACGCTCGTTTTCTTTTGGAATAAGTACCAATTTAATGCCGCCACGGTGTGCCGCGAGCAGTTTTTCTTTTAAACCACCAATAGGTAACACTTCTCCGCGTAAGGTAATTTCACCCGTCATCGCCACATCGGCGCGCACAGGGTTACCCGTTAAGCTAGACACTAATGCAGTACACATTGCCGCGCCCGCTGATGGACCATCTTTTGGCGTCGCCCCTTCTGGCACGTGAACATGGATATCACGCTTCTCATAAAAGTCGCCGTTGATACCTAATTGTTCCGCACGGGCACGTACGACCGTCATTGCCGCTTGAATCGACTCTTGCATCACATCGCCAAGTGAGCCTGTGTAGGTCAACTTACCTTTGCCGGGCACAGAGGTCGCTTCAATGGTGAGCAGATCGCCACCCACTTCGGTCCACGCTAAACCTGTAACTTGACCGATTTGGTTGTTCGATTCTGCCTTACCATAGTCAAAACGCTGCACACCGAGGAAAGACTTGAGATTGTCCGCGGTCACAGTGACTGACTTGATGGATTTATCCAGCAGGATCATTTTCACGACTTTGCGGCAAATCTTCGACAATTCACGCTCTAGTGCACGCACACCTGCTTCACGGGTGTAGTAGCGGATGATACCGACTATCGCACTGTCTTCAATATGAATTTCGTTCGCTTTAAGACCGTTGCGCTCGATTTGCTTGGTCAGTAAATGCTGCTTAGCAATATTCAACTTTTCATCTTCGGTGTAACCCGACAGACGAATCACTTCCATACGGTCCAGAAGCGGGCCTGGAATATTCATCGAATTCGAGGTCGCCACGAACATCACATCGGATAAGTCGTAGTCGACTTCGAGGTAATGGTCGTTAAAGGTCGCGTTCTGCTCAGGATCAAGCACCTCTAACAGCGCTGACGCTGGATCACCACGCATATCCGAGCTCATCTTGTCTATCTCATCGAGCAGGAATAAGGGGTTCTTGACACCCACTTTAGACATCTTCTGAATCACCTTACCTGGCATTGAGCCGATATAGGTACGACGGTGACCACGGATCTCCGCTTCATCACGCACGCCGCCTAAGGCAACACGGACGTACTTACGGCCCGTTGCCTTCGCAATAGATTGACCCAATGAGGTTTTACCTACCCCTGGTGGGCCGACTAAGCACAGGATAGGCCCTTTAAGCTGACGCACACGGCTCTGCACTGCCAAGTATTCCAGAATACGGTCTTTGACCTTTTCCAGACCGTAGTGATCGGTATCCAGCACTTCTTGGGCTTTGGCTAAATCGCGTTTGATTTTAGAGCGTTGGCTCCAAGGCACAGAGATCATCCAGTCCACATAACTGCGAACCACGGTAGCTTCAGCTGACATGGGTGACATCATGCGTAATTTATTCAGCTCGGCGACGGCTTTCTCTTTGGCATCGCTTGGCATGTTGGCTTCTTCAATCTTACGATTTAAGACTTCAAACTCGTCGTGGCCTTCGTCTAAGTCACCCAATTCTTTTTGGATGGCTTTCATCTGTTCGTTCAGATAATACTCACGCTGGCTCTTTTCCATCTGTTTTTTAACGCGAGTACGGATACGTTTCTCGACCTGTAGCAGGTCAATTTCCGACTCCATCATCGCCATTAAATATTCCAGACGCTCACCGATGTTAGTCATCTCAAGCACAGACTGTTTGTCCTCAAGCTTGAGTGGCATGTGGGCCGCCATAGTATCGGCAAGGCGCGCCGCTTCATCGATGCCCGAGAGCGAGGTTAAGACTTCAGGCGGGATCTTCTTGTTAAGCTTGATATAGCCTTCAAATTGGCCAATCGCGCTGCGAACCAAGACTTCCTCTTCTTTATCTTCTAAAGGCTCAGACTCAAGATATTCCGCCTTAGCCACAAAGAAATCCGCTTCTTGGGTATAACGGGTAATTCGGGCGCGACGACCACCTTCGACCAGCACTTTGACCGTACCGTCAGGCAGTTTAAGCAGTTGCAGAATAGACGCCACTGTACCGACTTCAAAGATATCGTCTTTGGTCGGCTCGTCTAACTCAGCGTCACGCTGAGCGACTAAAATAATTTGCTTATCCTGGGCCATTGCCGTTTCGAGACAACGAATCGATTTTTCTCGGCCAACGAACAACGGAATTACCATATGGGGATAGACCACCACATCTCTCAGTGGTAGCACGGGGAGTTCGATATGCGCTTCACGCTCTAAGGTCATAGTTCGATTCCGTTTAGATGAAAGGGATTAGTTATGGAGTATATTGGGGCGCTTTATTGGGTTTCAATGGTCAAAATAAAAAAGGAGCCCGATGGACTCCTTGATTTTCAGATTATTAATAATCAGTACAATTATTGCTCACCAGAGGCCGCTTGCGCGTCGTTACGCTCGTAAATCAGGATAGGTGCAGATTCACCATTCACCACAGATTCATCAACAACCGCCTTCACCACGCCCTCAATCGAAGGAATATCGTACATAGTATCGAGTAAGATACCTTCTACGATTGAACGTAGACCACGGGCACCGGTTTTGCGCGACATGGCTTTATGTGCAATCGCTTTGAGCGCATCTTCGCGGAATTCGAGCTCAACACCTTCCATCTCAAACAGCGCGTTGTATTGCTTAGTCAGCGCGTTTTTGGGCTCTGACAGAATTTGCACTAGCGCTTCTTCATCCAGCTCGGTGAGTGTCGCAACAACAGGTAGACGGCCGATAAACTCGGGGATCAAGCCATATTTGACTAAGTCTTCGGGTTCGACCTGAGATAAGGTTTGCGAAATTGTTGCCTTATCTTTCTCGCCCTTGACCTGCGCACCGAAACCGATACCTGAACCTACGTGAGCACGCTGTTCAATCACCTTTTCAAGACCCGCAAATGCACCACCACAGATAAACAGGATCTTAGAGGTATCAACCTGTAAGAACTCTTGCTGTGGATGCTTACGGCCACCTTGAGGTGGAACCGCGGCAACCGTACCTTCGATAAGTTTCAGCAGCGCTTGCTGCACGCCTTCACCCGATACGTCACGGGTAATCGATGGGTTATCCGATTTACGGCTGATCTTGTCGATTTCGTCGATATAGACGATACCGCGCTGTGCCTTTTCAACATCGTAATCGCACTTTTGCAGCAGCTTTTGAATGATGTTTTCAACGTCTTCACCCACATAACCCGCTTCGGTTAAGGTGGTGGCGTCAGCCATAGTAAATGGGACATTCAATGAGCGCGCCAGCGTTTCGGCCAGCAGCGTTTTACCACTGCCCGTTGGACCAATCAGCAGAATGTTACTCTTGCCTAATTCCACGCCATCTTTAGGGGAAGAATTTCTCAGGCGCTTATAGTGATTGTATACAGCGACAGACAGCACTTTCTTGGCTCTGTCCTGACCAATCACATAATCGTCTAAATGCGCACGCAACTCATGTGGCGTTGGCAATTTATCATTATCACGCTTAGGAGAGATTTCTTTAATCTCTTCACGAATAATGTCGTTACATAATTCGACACATTCGTCGCATACGTATACTGATGGGCCTGCAATCAGTTTTCTGACTTCATGCTGGCTCTTACCGCAAAAAGAGCAGTACAGCAATTTACCGCTGTCACCATTATTTTTGTTGTCGCCCATTAATTACCTCATTTGCAGTCTGCTCTACTGCTTGTCTTAAACTTGCTAACCCTTTACTGGGCTTTGCATAATAGAGCATAGCCCAGTCAAAAGTAAAAATCAGCCGCGTTTAGTCATCACTGCGTCAACTAAACCATATTCAACAGCTTGAGTCGCACTCATGAAGTTGTCGCGATCGGTATCACGTTCAATCACTTCGAGTGGCTGGCCAGTATGCTCTGACAACATCAGGTTCAGTTTATGCTTGATGCCTAAGATCTCTTGGGCATGAATAGCTATATCAGAAGCCTGACCTTGGAATCCACCCAGTGGTTGGTGAATCATCACGCGAGAGTTAGGTAAGCAGAAACGCTTGCCCTTTTCACCACCGGCTAACAGAAACGCGCCCATGCTGGCAGCCTGGCCAATACAAACTGTGCTGACGTTAGGCTTAATAAACTGCATCGTATCATAAATCGCCATACCCGCAGTGACTGAGCCACCGGGTGAGTTGATATATAAGAAGATATCTTTATCTGGGCTTTCTGACTCGAGGAATAGCAACTGCGCCACAATCAGATTCGCCATATGCTCTTCAACTTGACCCACTAAAAAGATAATCCGCTCTTTTAACAGACGAGAATAAATATCGAATGAGCGTTCACCCTTAGCCGTCTGTTCGATCACCATAGGCACTAAAGCACTTTGTATGTCTGACGCATTATGCATTATTCGTTTCCCTAAATAAAAACGGCTCGCATGAGGAGCCTCATACGAGCCATTATAAATGGCTAACAGCCATTTAAGTCAAGCATAGGTTACGCGCGACCAGTAGCCTTGTTCATAAATTCTTCAAAAGCGACTGCTTTCTCTGTCACTTTAGCCGTTTTCAGCAGAGCTTCAACCGCTTGCTCTTCTAGCGCAACGTTGCGCATGTTCTGCATCATCTCTTGGTTGTTATTGTAATATTCAATAACTTCACTTGGATCTTCGTAGGCAGACGCCATAGAAGCGATTAACGCTTGTACACGCTCATCATCCGCTTTCAGCTCGTTAGTCTTGATCACTTCGCCTAATAACAGACCGATTTTCACGCGACGAGCCGCTTGCTCAGTGAATAATTCAGCTGGCAGTTCTGGCATGTTAGCCGTTTGACCGCCGAAACGTTGCATCGCTTGTTGGCGCAGTACGTTAACTTCGCCATCGATCAGTGCTTTTGGCAGTTCGATGTCGTTGTTGGCTAATAAACCATTGATCACTTGCTCTTTCACGTTTGCTTTTAACGCTTGCTCAAGTTCACGGTTCATGTTTTTACGGATTTCAGTTTTCAGAGCTTCTAAGCCGCCTTCGCTGATACCGAATAATGCTGCAAACTCATCGTTTACTTCTGGTAAGTTAGCCGCTAACACTTCAGTTAAAGTGATAGCAAACTTAGCTGCTTTACCTTTTAAGTTTTCAGCGTGATATTCTTCTGGGAAAGTCACGTCGATAACGAATTCTTCACCCGCTTTGTGACCTAAGATACCCGCTTCGAAACCTGGGATCATACGGCCGCTGCCTAATTGCAGTTCGAAATCATCAGCTTTACCGCCTTCGAATTCAACACCGTCAACTGAACCAACGAAGTTCATTTTCACTTTGTCGCCATCAGCCGCTTCACGCTCAACCGCTGCGAAAGTCGCGTGTTGCTTACGTAAGGTTTCGATCATGCTGTCTACGTCAGCATCGGTTACAGACGCTTTTGGTTGTTCTACTTCGATTGCATCTAAACCTTTCAGCTCGACTTCTGGGTAGATTTCGAAAGTCGCTACGAATTCGAATTTTTCACCGTCAGTCGCACCAGGTACGAAAGTTGGTGCACCCGCTGGGTTCAATTTCTCAGCGATGATGGCTTCGATAAAGTTACGTTGCATCACTTCACCAGTGATCTCTTGACGAATAGCGGCGCCGTAACGCTTGTTGATTACAGTAACAGGTACCTTGCCTGGACGGAAACCAGGAATACGTGCACGCTTAGCTTCACGTTGTAAACTGTCTTTAACCAGTTTTTCAATCTGCTCAGCTGGAACAGAGATAGTTAGGCGGCGCTCTAAACCTTGTGTTGTTTCTACAGAAACTTGCATTGTTTTACCTCGAAATATGTCAAACGTCTTTTGTAATAGCCGAATCATCAACTATTAAGGTATTCGTTTCTTGATCATTAAATTTGACTACAATGCCCACCACTATTGGCTTTCGGCACAGGTCGCTGTTAGTTGAAATTTATCAAGACGCGACATTATAGCCACGGTTTTCTGCATAGTCGAGCCTCTACGGCCGAATCTAGGGTATAAAAAAAGCGACCTTAGGTCGCTTTTTTTATTTTGTACTCAAAGTACTTAAAAATGGGGTGACTGATGGGACTTGAACCCACGACAACCGGAATCACAATCCGGGGCTCTACCAACTGAGCTACAATCACCACTGATTTGGTACGCCCGGCAGGATTCGAACCTGCGGCCATCCGCTTAGAAGGCGGATGCTCTATCCAACTGAGCTACGGGCGCATGGTTTACAGACTCTGCTGTATCCTAACCTAGGCGGGATAACTTTTCTTTATGAAGTCATCCGCTATTACCCGCTCAAACTACCTGAGTAATTTATGAGCCAATAATATTAATTTGGTCGGTGATAGAGGATTCGAACCTCTGACCCTCTGGTCCCAAACCAGATGCGCTACCGGGCTGCGCTAATCACCGAGAATCATTGTTTTCAGAGCAAATGAGCACATCTGCTTGAGAACGGAGCGCATCTTAGCCCCTCACTTTGCACCCGTCAACGATTTTTTTAAGCATTCAAACTAGATGCTGAATTATCAGGCGAATACGCCTGTTTTTATCCATCTCGCCGCGGCTTTCACCATGACACACCCGCAACGCCCTGTTAAAATAGCCGCGATTGCCACTCTCTGTGTTAACGACAGTTTTCACCATCGCCCATATAAAGGATATCCTACACCCATGACAGCCCAAATAATCGACGGCAAGGCGATTGCTCAATCCATCCGCACACAACTTCGCGAAAAAGTAACCGCCCGCAAAGAGGCAGGACAACGCGTACCAGGTTTAGCCGTCATTCTCGTGGGAGCCGACCCCGCTTCTCAGGTTTATGTTGGTAGTAAACGTAAAGCCTGTGAAGAAGTGGGATTTATTTCTCGCTCTTACGATCTCGATACCAGTTATACCGAGGAAGCATTATTAGCCCTTATCGACGAACTCAATGATGATCCGACGATCGACGGTATCTTAGTGCAGCTCCCTCTGCCTGCGCATATCGAAGACTCTAAAGTGATCGAGCGCATTCGCCCCGATAAAGATGTCGACGGTTTCCACCCCTATAACGTTGGCCGTTTAGCCCAGCGCATTCCCGTATTACGTTCATGCACCCCAATGGGGATCATGACCTTAATCAAATCAACGGGTGTCGATACCTATGGATTAGATGCCGTTGTGGTTGGCGCATCAAACATTGTCGGCCGGCCAATGACACTGGAGCTATTGCTTGCGGGCTGTACCACCACCACATGCCATCGCTTTACCAAAAACCTCGAACAAAAAATCCGTCAAGCTGATTTAGTAGTGGTTGCCGTGGGTAAACCTGGCTTTATCCCAGGTGAATGGATTAAACCGGGCGCCATTGTTATCGATGTGGGTATTAACCGCTTAGAAAACGGTACCTTAGTGGGCGACGTGCAATATGATGTCGCTGCGCAAAACGCCAGCTTTATCACCCCTGTCCCAGGTGGTGTCGGCCCAATGACGATTGCCAGCTTACTTGAAAATACCTTGTATGCTGCAGAGCAATATCACGACTAATGTGCTTCGCCATCGGGTAGATAATGGCTTAAGTTATGGCGTAAGTTATGGCGCAAATCGCAGCATTTAAACCTGCGATTTAGCCATCTAAGCTCAGTAGCCAGTAACGCAATAACATGAGCTTAATCAAATACGTGAGACCATAAAAAAACTGCCATTGGCAGGTTTTTTATTATCGCTACGAATCAAACTTAAGCGATGGGATGATTTATTACGCCAACCTATTTCTTACGCCAAGTAGTACCGCTTGGACCATCTTCTAACACCACACCAAGCTCATTTAAACGATTACGCGCAACATCAGCCGCAGGCCAATCTTTCTCGGCGCGGGCACGATTACGCTCAACGATCAGCGCTTCAATCTCTGCCACTTCATCATCGCTCCCCTCGCCTTTAAAGAAGGCATCCGGTGCTTGATGCAATAATCCCAATACATCGGCCAGTTGCTTCATAGCAACGGCCATAGCTGAAGCCTGCGCCATATCAGTGGTTTTCAAACGGTTGATCTCACGTACCATATCAAACAGCACTGAGTAGGCTTCTGGCGTATTAAAGTCATCATCCATTGCCGCTTTAAACTTAGCAACAAACTCTTCAGCTGGTGCAGGCGCTACCGTCAGATCAACATCTTTAATCGCAGTGTATAAACGCTCTAAGGCGGCACGCGCCTGCTTGAGGTTTTCTTCTGAGTAGTTTATCTGGCTACGGTAGTGACCCGATAGCAGGAAGTAACGCACGGTTTCAGGATCGTAATGGCCTAATACATCACGAATGGTGAAGAAGTTACCTAAAGACTTTGACATCTTCTCGCGGTCAACCATCACCATGCCGGTGTGCATCCAATAATTCACATAAGGCGTATCATGGGCGCAGCATGACTGTGCTATCTCATTTTCATGGTGCGGAAACTGCAGATCCGAACCGCCGCCATGGATATCAAAATGCAGACCCAAATGCTTACTGTTCATTGCTGAACATTCGATATGCCAACCAGGGCGACCCGGTCCCCAAGGTGAATCCCATGTTGGCTCACCTGGTTTAGACATCTTCCAAAGCACGAAATCCATAGGATTTTGCTTGTTATCGTCAACTTCAACGCGGGCACCCGCCTGTAATTGCTCCAGGTTCTGCCCTGATAGACGACCATACTCAGGGAATGAAGCCACACTGAAAAGCACATCGCCATCGGCTGCCACATAGGCATGACCACGGGCCAGTAAGCGCTCAACCATATCGATGATTTCGGCAATGTGCAGAGTTGCACGAGGCTCGAAATCGGGACGGATCATATTCAGCGCATCGAAATCCTTGTGCATTTCACCAATCAAGCGATCGGTTAATGTATTGCAATCTTCTTGGTTTTCGTTGGCGCGTTTGATGATTTTGTCATCAATATCGGTGATGTTACGTTGAAAATTCACTTCATAACCCGCGAAACGCAGGTAACGAACGATCATATCGAAGGAAACAAAAGTACGCCCATGGCCAATATGACACAGATCGTATACGGTCACTCCGCATACATACATCCCAACTTTTCCGGGAGTAATTGGCTTAAATTCCTGTTTTTGGCGGGTAATACTGTTGTAAATCTTCAACATCGGCATTCTCTTCAATGATAGATTCGAGTGTAAAATCAAGGGGTCAGTCTACCACGCTGACGAGGGTTTTGAATACTGCACTTTGCGTGCAATCCGAGATAAGTTAGAATCGCGCCACTATTTACTGAGAGTATGAAAACATGATCACATTACACACTAATTTTGGCGACATTAAACTGCAACTGAACGCCGAAAAAGCACCGCTGACCGTGGCAAACTTTATGAAATATGTTGACGAAGGTTTCTTCGACGGCACCATTTTCCACCGTGTAATTGACGGCTTTATGATCCAAGGTGGTGGCTTCACCACTGAAATGAGCCAAAAACGTTGCCATGAGCCAGTGAAAAACGAAGCCAACAACGGTTTATCAAACCGTACTGGTACTATTGCGATGGCGCGTACTTCTGATCCACACTCTGCGACGGCTCAGTTCTTCATCAACGTAAACGATAACACCTTCCTCGATTTCAAATCTGAAAGTATGCAAGGCTGGGGTTACTGCGTATTTGGTGAAGTCGTTGAAGGTATGGACATCGTTGAAAAAATCAAAGCTGTCAGCACTGGTAACCGTGGCATGCACCAAGATGTGCCATTAGAAGCGGTTGTGATTGAAAAAGTAAGTGCGGCCTAATTCCCTAGGATGCGGACCTTATTTATTGGCGATCTGCACTTAGTGCCGATCGCCTCGATATCACCCAAGCCTTTAATCGTTTCCTCGATACAGAACTTGATGATGCCGATGCCCTCTACATTCTGGGGGATTTATTTGAGGTATGGGTCGGCGACGATTTAGCAGCGCCTTTTGCCCTCGAATTAGCGCGCAGGCTCAAGCAAATCTCCCAAAGATTGCCCATCTACTTTATTCACTGGAAATCGTGACTTTATGTTAGGCAAACAATTTGCCGATGCTGCGGGTATGCAAATATTGCCCGAAGTCACTTGCTTAGATCTCTATGGTGTTAACACTGTTATCTTGCACGGCGATAGCTTGTGTACCTTAGATAAAGCCTACCAACGCTTTCGTAAATTACGCAGTTTTGCCTTCGCCCGTTGGCTTTATAGCTGTTTGCCGAAGAGAAAACGTCAAGCGATTGCCAATAAGATCCGCAGCAATAGTCAGAGCAGCAATCAACAAAAAAGCTACGTCATCATGGATGTGGAACCAAGTGCAGTAGATGCGTTATTTGCCCAGACCCACTGCAAACAGATGATCCACGGTCATACCCACAGACCCGCCATCCACAACTTCACTAATGGCTGTAAACGTATTGTGGTCGGTGATTGGTACGAACAAGGCAGTGTGTTGGTGGTCAGCGCCGATGGCGTGGATTTAAAAAGTCTGCCCTTCGACGCCAGCTAAGAAACGATAGCGTCTTCACCATTAACACATCGAACCGCTTAGGCCTCATACCTGAATATGGTTGAGGCCGCTGCTTGTATTGCCACTAGGCAACTGAGGGTTGCCCACTGTGGAAATGAAACTCGTCATCGGGCGCCATAATTAATTCGGCCTCCTCTCGCCAAAATAAGCCACCCGCTCAGTAATATCTTCCGTTGAAACGAGCTGCGCCAGCTTAAGATAATCCTCAAAATGACGTGCCTCAGAGCGCAGTAAGGACACATAAAACTTACTTAACTCCGCATCCAAGTAAGGCGCTAACTTGGCAAAGCGTTCACAGGAGCGCGCCTCAATGTACGCTCCCACAATCAACTTATCCCGCAGAATATCCTTCTCATGGGTGGTCACGTGGCTCATCATGCCCTTTGCGTAACGTCCCGCACGAATATTGCGATACGGAATGTGCCGAGCATGCATCAACTCCAGCACTTGCTCAAAATGATGGAATTCTTCTTTTATCAAACGAATTAGTGGCGGAATCAGATCCTGAGCAAAGGCAAAATGCTGATTCGGCTGTAGATTGGCAACCAGCTCGTTCTTTTTAACGTCGCGAGCCAAAAACTGCTCGATATCGCGATCCTTGTGATAAACAAATTCCTCATAGGATTTTGCCCACGCCAATAGCGATTGCCCGCTGTCTTTATCCAAGGCGTATCGCCTCAACAAAAACATCGCAGTCTGCGCCGCTTTTAGCTCACAATTACAATGGTCGATTAAGAGTTCATCTAACGAGGCAGAGGCTCTTGCCATATCAATCCAAGTTTGCGGCGTCTCACAACGAAGAAACGCATGAACAGGTGCCAATAATTGCTGCATGGGATCACTCAAAATCATTAAAAAAATATCGTCATATTTTACGCGTAATTATCGACAAGCTATAGCTTTACACCGCAGTAAACTTGACGAGATGAACTTTTTGTTCAATAAATAATCTACACCTTAAGAACTGAGATCCTGATCACACCGCGTCTCAATTCGGAGTGTACACAGTCGGGCGTTAAGGGATAGGAGAGCGTTTAACCCTGATTGTAGAGCTGTTGTCAGCTCGTCTGACGTTTGGCGAGCCATCATCAATGCTAAACAAGGATAATTATAATGATACTGAATCACTTAATGGGGTTATACACTCATCCAAAACAAGAGTGGCACGCGATTGAGAAGAATCACGAGGCACTCAAAAGTAGTTTAAGTCACGTTATTCTCATCGCACTCATACCGGCTGTCTGTAGCTTTATCGCCACCGCATATATTGGTTGGAATCCGGGTTCGGGTGATCCGATTTATCTTACACCACAAAGCGCTATGTTTATGTCCGTTGGTATGTACTTCGGCCTGATTGCAGGTGTGTTTGCCCTCGCCTATTTAGCCTACTGGATGGCAAAAACCTTCGATGCCCAGCCTACTTTCACCCAAGCGTTAGAGCTCGCATCCTACACCGCAACGCCTCTGTTTATGGTCGGTCTGGCGGCGCTCTACCCCGTGCTCTGGTTTATTATGATTGTTGGGTTGGTAGGACTGGCCTACTCGGTTTATCTGCTATATGCAGGTGTGCCCATCATTATGAATATCCCTGAAGAGAAAGGCTTTATTTACGCCAGCTCTATGGTCACTGCCGGTTTAGTACTCTTAGTCGGTCTAATGGCCACCAGCGTTATCCTCTGGAGCATTGGCTTTGGTCCAATGTACCAATAAGGTATTAATCCGCACTCAGGCGCAAACGACTTGAAATACAGATAGTGACAAATTGATAGTGGCAAATAGACGTGTTGAAAACAAAAAGTTGTAAAACAGAAAAGGCCCTTAGCTTGAAAACACTAAGGGCCTTTTTATGCTTTACTGCAGTTGACTGTTAGACGCAACAGAGATTATCGCGGCTAATACTTGCTATTCAAACGAGTCACGCAGTGCAACCGTTAGGTTAAAGACTAAATGTTCGGCTGATGAGTCTTTATTGTCAGCACAGAAATAACCTTCACGCTCAAACTGATATGCTTTTTCCGCTGGCGCATTCACAAGACTGGCTTCAACTAAACCATTCACCACTTCAAGTGAGTTAGGGTTAAGCACTTCATCCACAGTCTCTGCTGCTGCAGGGTTTGGATCCGTGAACAAGCGTTGGTATAAACGGAATTCAGCAGGTTTAGCCGTAGTCGCTTCCACCCAATGAATTACGCCTTTCACCTTGCGACCATCGGCGGGGTTTTTACCCAAGGTATCTGCATCGTAGCTACAGTAAACCGTGGTGATATTGCCGTCGCTGTCTTTGTCACAACGCTCAGCCTTAATCACATACGCGTTACGCAGACGTACTTCTTTACCCATCACCAGACGCTTGTATTGCTTATTGGCTTCTTCTCTGAAGTCCGCCACATCGATATACAGTTCACGGCCAAAGGCAAGTTCACGTGTGCCCATGCTTTCATCGCTTGGGTGAGAAGCCGCTTGAATCGTCTCGAGTTGACCTTCTGGGTAGTTCTCAATCACGACTTTTAATGGGCGCAGTACGGCCATCGCACGTGGTGCATGTTCGTTGAGCTCTTCACGGATGCAGGCATCCAGCATCGCGGCTTCAATCATGTTTTCTTGCTTAGTGATACCAATACGTTGGCAAAACTCACGGATAGACGCTGGGGTATAACCACGACGACGCAGGCCAGCAATCGTTGGCATACGTGGGTCATCCCATCCAGAAACTAACTTACGTGTCACTAAGTCATTTAATTTACGCTTAGACATCAGCGTATATTCAAGATTTAAGCGAGAAAACTCGTACTGACGAGTACGGTTCGGCGCTTGGAAATCATCTAAATTGTCGAGAACCCAATCGTAAAGACGACGGTTGTCTTGGAACTCAAGCGTACATAACGAGTGAGTAATGTGCTCCAGCGCATCGGAAATACAGTGAGTGAAGTCGTACATTGGGTAAATGCACCACTTGTCACCCGTTTGATGATGGTGAGCGAAACGAATACGGTAAATCACCGGATCGCGCATACACATGAAAGGCGATGCCATGTCGATTTTCGCACGCAATGCACACTCACCTTCTTTGAATTCACCCTTACGCATTTTTTCAAATAATTGCAGGTTTTCTTCAACGGAAGTGTCACGGTACGGGCTGTTTTTACCCGGCTCTTTTAAGGTGCCACGATATTCACTGGGTTTCATCGGCATTGAGGAAACACACATAGGCTAAGCCTTTGTTGATCAACTCAACGGCATATTGGTGTAATTGGTCGAAATAGTTAGAGGAATAACGAACTTCACCATCCCACTGGAATCCCAACCAACGCACATCCGCCTGAATAGAATTCACATAATCGATGTCTTCTTTTTCAGGATTGGTATCATCAAAACGTAAATTACAAAGGCCTTGGTAATCGCGCGCGATGCCGAAGTTCAAACAGATAGACTTAGCATGACCTATATGCAAATAACCATTTGGCTCGGGAGGAAAACGCGTCTGCACACTGGTGTGCTTACCGCTTTTCAGATCCTCATCAATGATATTACGGATAAAGTTACTCGGACGTACTTCAGTGTCCACATGACTCATGGAATTCCTCTTTGCGAACAATGGCAATTTTAACAAAACCCGCATGATCCTACAGATCTCGGCCAGTTACAATGCCCAGTATAAAAAACTATGGTTTATGGCATGGATAGTAAAACAATAAAAGCAGCCATGAAAGCTGCTTTTATCTTTGTCATTACTAAGCTGACATTTATTACTCAGCGGTTACTCGGTAATGATCCTAACGCCAGGAATGATCTGTTGGGTTCTGCGGCCCTTACGTTTGAGCCACAGGTAGAACACCACGAGCGCTCCGAGGAAGAAACCAATCCACAAACTCGATTGCAGTGGATGTGCACCAAAGGTTGCCGCTTGGTAAGCAATGGTTGCACTGCCGTAGGCCAGTGAGAATGTCCAAGTTGCCGCAAACGTTGCCCAGCGGCTGCCAAATTCATGTACCAAGGCACCCATAGCAGCAACACATGGCGTATAGAGTAAGATAAACAGCAGATAAGAGAACGCAGCCACCTTAGTGGTAAAGCCTGACTGTAACGCACTAAAGGTTGACGTTGCTACACCTTGCGCCTCTGCGGCAACGTCGGTGCTGGACACATCACCCACAGATAACTTTAGCGGGTCTTCTAAATCCAAGCCAAACAGGTTAGCTGGAATCGTCGCCAGCGCTTCGCTGAAACTATCTGCTAATGGCGTTAATTCTGCATCTTCATGGGCAACATTGGCATACAAGCTATTCAGTGTACCCACTACCGCTTCTTTAGCGAAAATACCCGTGATAATACCCACAGTCGCAGGCCAGTTATCTTGCTCAATCCCCATAGGAGCAAAGATAGGTGTCACCTTTTGACTCGCCACACTTAAGAGTGACGCTTGGCTATCTTCATGGCCAAAAGTACCGTCGACCCCAATCGCATTGATAAAGTTAAGCAGAGTTACCACAAGCACGATGGTTTTACCCGCACCTAAGATAAAGCTCTTAGTTCGCTTACCAGTACGGACCATCACAGCCTTCAATTTTGGCATTTCATAGCTTGGCAGCTCCATCACCACCGCGCTGCTTGTGCCTGGTAATAAGGTGCTACGCAGTAATAACCCTGTACCAATCGCCGCAAAAATCCCAATCACGTACAGTAAAAACACCAGGTTTTGACCAGAGTCAGGGAAGAACGCCGCCGCAAATAACGCATACACAGGTAAACGTGCACCGCAGGACATAAAGGGCGCCATCATACCTGTCACGATACGCTCACGCTCACTGCCTAAGGTACGTGTCGCCATAATCGCTGGCACCGAACAACCAAAGCCAACAATCATAGGCACGAACGCTTTACCCGGTAGGCCTATACGGCGCATTAAGCCATCCACCACGAAGGCCGCGCGGGCCATATAACCTGAACTTTCAAGGATAGATAAACCGAGAAATAGCGCTGCGATAACCGGAATAAAAGTAGAAACGGTTTGAATACCTTGACCGACACCACCCGCGAGAATCGTCACCAGCCATGCTGGCGCGCCCATATTGCCAAGGAATGCACCAAAATGATCGACCAGTAATGCTCCGACAAATACATCGAAGAAATCGATAAACGCACTACCGATGTTAATGCTGAACATAAACATCAGATACATGACAAATAAGAACACCGGAATGCCAAGCACGGGATGTAACACTAATTTGTCGAGTTTATCACTGAGCGTGAGGAAGCCATCGGTCTTAACGGAACCTTGGAACACACGTTCAACAAAGTTAAAACGCGTCGTAGCGACCATCACTTCGATGTCATGCCCTTGCTGCGCAATTTGCTCGGTGCAAGTGCTGACTTCATCCTGTAGCTCGGCATTTTTGCAGCTGCCACAACCAGAACCGTTACCCAGCATCGCTAAAGCGCGGCCACGGCTTAAGTTGGGGTCTTTACTGCAAAGGAGTTGCACGCCCGCTTCAATTTGCTCGTCGTAATCGAGTAGCAGAGGCGCTTCGGATACGCGGCCTTGGAGTAAATCCAAAACCTGCGCTTGCACTTTAGCCACATCGGCAGGATCGCGAGAGCACACGCCAATGACAGGGCAACCTAACTCTTGGCTCATTTTCTTTAAATCGACACGGATCCCACGCTTAATGGCCGCATCGATTTTATTCAATACCACCACCATAGGGATCGACAGCTCACGTAGTTGTGCCGTCAAATAAAGGTGGCGCTCGATATTAGTCGCATCGACTAAGTTGATGATGCCATCGACACGTTGTTCGGCGAGGTATTGCTGAGCAATCTGCTCATCGAGGGAACAATCACAGCTGTTACCTGCGGGGAGTAAATCGTAAATACCGGGTAAGTCGGTTAAGTAAACGTCGGCGCCATTAAGGGTAAAATGACCGGTTTTTTCTCAACGGTCACACCGGACCAGTTGCCCACTTGCTGATTCGCGCCGGTTAGCGCGTTAAAGAGTGTTGATTTTCCCGCGTTTGGGTTACCAACAGTGACGCAATGAAACTGCTTAGTCATTCGCCTTTTCCACCTCTATGATGTCTGCCAGGTCTCTGCGCATACAAAGCTTACTGCCACGAATATCCAACTCTAAACCAGAGCCCATAGGCGCTCTGCGGATCAACGAAAATCGTGTATTTGGGGTGATGCCCATGGATAATAATTTACGCTTCACTGTCTGCGGCAGATCTAAACGCCCGATTTCAGAAATAATGCCACGGTCACCGGGACTGAGTTCGCTTAACTTCATTACCTATTTCACCTTGTAACAGCTTCAGCTTGAAAAACTGCGCCCATTGTAACTGAGCGATGGCTCTAATAACTTTACCTAGATCAAGCTTTATGACTGGTAACGATAATAGTTTTCAATTGTGTTGAGTATTATGTGACAAAAATCTCAATGAATAAACGCCTGACCAAAAATAAAAATCCCCATAAAGGCACATCACTCTTCGCAAGTTAGAGTAAAAGTCAATGAGCTGTAAACGAGTGCCCCACAAACCAAAGTGAGAACAAGATCACACTTTGTTATTTATCACTAACAAAATCATCCTTCTTTACTGTCAATGACCACAAAAATGTTACGCGATTGTCGCAAATTTGTTCTAGTATTAATCAGCTAAATTAGTGATGTCGAAAGCTTGAAAAATAACAAATAAAACGCACTCGGGAATAGATGAACATGGATATTGGGTTAAAGTTCAAAAGCATAACTCAGGTTATGCTTGTTGTGATGTTATCGATACTCAGCCTTTCAACGTTAGCGACACCTTGGGATGACAAGCCGCCCGAGGAGGTCGTCGCGACTTTGGACAAAAAATTTGCCGAAGGTAAGTACTCGGCCAAAGGGGCTGACACTTGCCTGATGTGCCATAAGAAAAGTGCCACTGTGATGGCCATTTTTGATGGTGTACATGGTAATCCTAATGTCAAAGATTCCCCCATGGCCGACTTACAGTGTGAGGCTTGCCACGGCCCACTCGGTAATCATAACAAGGGTGGCAAAGAGCCGATGATCACCTTCGGCCAGAATTCCCCCGTTCCCGCACAAAAACAAAATAGTGTCTGCATGAGTTGCCATAACGACGATCAACGCATCGCGTGGAAAGGCAATCACCATGACAATGCCGATATTCCCTGCAGTAGCTGCCACCAAGTACACGTAGCAAAAGACCCTATCAGCGACAAAGCCAACGAAGTGGCGATTTGTACCCAATGCCATACCCAGCAAAAAGCGGATATGCACAAACGCTCATCCCATCCATTGCAATGGCAACAAATGGTCTGTAGCGATTGCCACAATCCCCATGGCAGTTTAAATGATGCCAGCCTGAAGCAAATGAGCGTCAACGAAAACTGTTACAGCTGCCACGCCGAAAAACGCGGTCCTAAATTGTGGGAACATGCGCCAGTCTCCGATAATTGCGCGAACTGCCATAACCCCCACGGCAGCGTCAACGAATCCATGCTAATCAGCAAACCGCCACAGTTATGCCAACAGTGCCACGCCTCCGATGGCCACAGCAGTAATGCTTACTTTGGTAATCAAACCAATGCCTTCACCTCGGGTAATTCCTGTATGAATTGCCATGGACAAGTGCATGGTTCAAACCATCCATCCGGCAAGTTGCTCCAGAGATAACAAGGGAATGATCATGCAAATAATGAACATATCGACTCCTAAAGCTTGTTTCTCACTCACATTACTGGCTTGGGCGATTAGTGGCGTACTCAACACAGCCCATGCTGAGGGATATGAAATCCAAAAAGCGAATCGCAGTGGCGTAAAAAGTGAGGCATGGAGCTGCAAGCAATGCCAGCCCAAAACAGGACGCCAAGGCAACGTCAGCGCCACTCTCGCCTACAATGACGGTGAAGACAGCCGTTTTGGTAATCGCACTGGCACGGATAAAGATGGCATGGTCGGTGCCGTGGGCGCCGATATGCAATATCAGGCAGAGAGTGGTTACCAAACCCGGCTAGAGGCCGATAAATTGGGATTTGACACAGGTTCAGCCAAGCTCACCACAGGCCAACCCGGACACTATCAAATCCAATTGGGTTATAAAGGTCTCGCCAATTATCAATACAATCAGCTAAAGAGCCCTTATCTCACCGATAACGATAAGATGCTCTTGCCTGATAATTGGGTAGAGGGAGCAACGACCCAATCGATGCCATTACTGCAATCGAGTTTAATCGAGCAGGACTTAAGCATTACGCGGGATAGATTCAACCTCGGCGGTTACTATGCCGGCCATATCTCATCGAGCAGCCGCTACAAAGCCTCGGTAAACTACCAGCATGAAAACCGTAGCGGCGCGAAAAAACCAGCGCAAATATTCTCACTAACAGTGTGATGTTGGCGCAGCCAATCGATGACAGCACAGATGAAATCGATGCCAGAGTCTATTTTGGCGGCGCTGGCTGGCAAGCGGGCATAAACAGCCAGATAAGCCAATACAAGAATGACCATCAGGCACTGCTATGGCAATCGGCCTATACGCCCACATTTGGTGCGGCCTACTTTGGGCAAAATGCCGTCGACCCCGATAACAAGGCCTATCGGATCGCCGCCGAGGCCAGTGGTGGCCAAAATGGCCATAACATCCTTATGCACGCGGGTATCAGCAAAATGTCGCAGGATGAGGCTTTTCTTCCCGCGACCATTAATGGCCCCTCTCCTGTACTGCCAACTGATAATCTGGATGCTCAAGTAGACATCCTAGATATGGTGCTTAAGTATTCAGGACGCATCACACAGGATTTGAGTGTTCAAGCAAGTTATAACTATCAAGACAGGGAAAACAAAACGGCTCAACTGGATTTCCCACAGGTCGTGACCGACAGCTTTCATCAAGGCGCAGAACAAAATCGCCTCTACGATAAACGCAGCAAACAATTCGACCTTAAAGGAAAATACCGCTTAACCCCGTCGGCCTATGCTGAGGCGGGATATAGTCGTGATGAAGTTATCTATTCTGAACTAGACAGGCAATCCGTTGACGAATCGGGACTGTTTGCCAAACTCAGCTACCGTTATTCGCCCGCTTGGTCTGCTTGGTTAAAGGGAGAAGCATTAGACCGCAATGGCAGTGAATACAATCCTGTGACCAGCACCCAAAGTCCAAGCAACCCTTGGCTACGTAAATCCTATCTCGCGGACAGGAAACGTCAAAAAATCACCCTACACACAGATTATCAAAGTGATATTGGCTTATCTGTAGGCGCGAGTTTACACAGCATCGACGATGACTACGACCACACCTTGGTCGGGCTCACCCAAGTCTCTTACCTTGGCTATGACGTCTCCACACAATATTTGATTAGCGACAATTTAAGTGTAAACGCCTATCTCAACCAAGACTGGCGCGATTCCGATCAGGCCGGAAGCAATCGTTTCTCAACCCCAGATTGGTACAGCACCTCTGAAGAGAAATCGACCCTGATTGGCGCGGGTATCGCCTATCAAAACCTGTTGGATAATCGTTTAGATCTTGGCTTGGACTACAGCTACTCCGATGGCCAAAGCGACACCGAAGTCACCTACGGTATCAACAGTCCCTACGGTGACTATTACAGTCGCAAGCACAATATTAACGCCTACGCCAAATATAAGCTGGCCGACAGCATGTCGTTACGCTTCGATTGGTTGTTCGAGAAATATCAAGATGCAAACTGGCAAAACCAAAACACCACTTGGGGCACAGTCCCCAATGTGCTCAGTTTTGGCGATATCAGCCACGACTACAATGCTCATTACTTAGGTTTGACCTTAAGCTACCAAATGTAACTTAGGCACTGACAGCGTATTCCAAGGATAGAAATATGAACAAGTTTGCAAGATTTAGCACACAATTCAGTCTGTTGCTGGCCTTAACCACCCTACTTACTGCCTGTGGTGGCAGTGACGGTAACGATGGCGATCCTGGCGAGCCTGGTAAACCCCCGCGATGACAATCACCAAGCTAAAGATCATGGTCGATAAAGTCGCCGTGACCGACGGCATTGCCCAAGTCGATTATCAGGTGAGTAACCAAGATGATGAAGCCGTAGTCGGTATTCCCTCGGCCACCTTCATTGCGGCGCAATTACTGCCTCAGGGCGCGACAGGTGCGGGTAATAGCAGTGAGTGGCAACATTTCACCTCTGAAACGTGTGCCGCTTCTTGCCCAGGCACGTTTGTCGACCATAAAAACGGCCATTACAGCTATCGTTTCAGTGCCACATTTAACGGCATGAATGGTGTGAGCTTCCTTAACGATGCAACCCAACGAGTCGTCATCAAATTGGGCGGAGATGCACTAGCCGATGGCACGGCGCTCCCTATTACCAATCAACACTACGATTGGCAAACCTCGGGTAATGCCCTCGCTTACAGCCGTAACTTAATCACTATTGAAACCTGTAATAGCTGTCACAGTAATTTGGCTTTCCATGGTGGCCGTTACAACCAAGTTGAAACCTGCGTAACTTGTCATAACAGTAAAAAAGTCAGTGATACTGCGGATATTTTCCCGCAAATGATCCACAGCAAACACTTAGCGGGTTTCCCTCAATCCATCAGTAATTGCCAGACTTGCCACGTTGATAATCCTGATTTAGCCGAAGCTCAAAACTGGCATAGAGTCCCCACCATGGAAGCCTGTGGTGCCTGCCATACCCAAATTAACTTCCCTGCGGGCCAAGGCCATCCTGCGCAAGCAGATAACAGCAATTGCGTTGCCTGCCATAATGCCGATTGGACCGCCAGCGTACACGGTAATGAAGATCAAACAGCCGCGTTAGCCCAGTTTAGTCCTAGCATCAGTAGCGCAAGTATGGATGCCAATGGCACAGTGACAGTTGCCGTGACGCTGAGCAATCCATCCACCGGTACTGTGTACAATGATAGCGCAGATAAGCTCAAATTTATCAGCGACCTAAGGGTCTATGCTAACTGGGGAACCAGTTTCGATTACAGTACCCGCTCCGCGCGCTCTATTCGTCTACCCGAGTCCACACCGGTCTCTGGCAGCAACGGCACTTACACTTATACCATTTCGGGTCTCACTATTCCGGCAGGAACTGAAGCGGACCACGGCGGCTTAGCGATTCAAGGCCGAGTTTGCGCCAAAGATAAAGTATTAGTGGATTGCAGCACTGAACTTGCCGAAGTTCTGGTTATCAAGGCAAGCCATAGTTACTTTGATATGTCAGCCCTGAGTGCCACTGGCAGACGCGAAGTCATTAGCAATGCCAACTGTGCTAGCTGCCACGGCGATCAACAACTGAATATTCATGGCGCACGCAACGATTTAGCGGGCCAATGCCAGCTTTGCCACAACCCGAATATGCAAGCCGATGCGACAGCGGCAAATCCCTCCATTACCTCCTTTGACTTTAAGCAGTTAATTCATGGGATCCATACCAGCCAATTTGCAGGTTTTGAAGACCTCAACTACCCAGGCAAAATCGGTAATTGTGCTCAATGCCATATTAAAGATGCTGCGGGAGTTTCAACGGTTGCCCTACCCTTAAACGCGGCAGTTCAACCACTTGCACTGAACAACGGTACCTATACCAGCCCAATAGCTGCGGTGTGCAGTAACTGTCACTCAAGTGATACCACCCGCAACCATATGATGCAGCAAGGCGCGGTATTTGCGGGAACAAAAGCCGACGCCACCGCAGGCACAGAAACCTGTGCTTTCTGCCACGGACAAGGCGCTGTCGCCGACGTTTTAAAAGTGCACCCTATTAAATAACCCTATGATGCAGGCCGAAAAGGCCTGCTACTGCAAATATAAAAGGAACTCATACTATGCAGTCATCTACCCCTAAAGAAATAGTCAGATCTCAATCACATTACCCGCTTAAAGTGACTGATAAATACCAATGACTTAGTTAGCCTTACAGGTGGAAAACTAATTCCACACATTAAATGCGGTTAATGAGATTTATTCTTATTTACTAAGCGCTTAATGATGATTAAAACTATTGCAGGGAAATATCATGATGAAACGGTTCAATTTCAATACCGCAACAAAAGCGATGTTGGGTGCCGGTTTACTTTCACTTCTGCTCACTGGTTGCGGTGGCAGTGATGGTAAAGATGGTGAAGACGGTAAACCAGGCGTTGTTGGTGTTAATATCGACTCAACCTCAACGTTAAAAGCGAAATTCACAAATGCCACTGTTGATGCTGGCAAAGTCACCGTTGACTTTACATTGGAAAATGCCAATGGTGTGGCCGTACTCGGCTTAACGAAAGATCACGATTTACGATTCGGTATTGCTCAGCTCACCCATGTGACTGAAGCAACGGACGATCCAGCTAAACCAGCGGATCGCGGCTATCAATGGCAAGCCTATATCAATGCTAAAAAAGAGCCAGGCACTGTTCCATCGGGTGTCGATAATCTGAATCCATCGGCCCAATACCAAGCCAACGTGGAAGCGGCAAATAAATGCGACACTTGCTTAGTTGACCACGGTGACGGTAGCTATAGTTACACCTATCAGGCTAACATTGCCAATGTAACTGAGCCACTCACTGTCACTTACAGTGCCGATGCGACTCAACGCGCCACAATGGAGCTGGATTTACCACAGGTTGTGGCCAACGCCCATTTCGATTGGCAACCCTCTACAGGTAAGACTGAAGGCATTCAAACCCGCAATGTGGTTTCTATTCAAGCCTGTTACACCTGTCACCAACCAGAAAGCTTAGAGCTGCATGGTGGTCGTCGTATCGACATTGAAAACTGTGCTTCTTGCCATACTGCAACTTCTGGCGACCCAGAATCAGGCAATAGCATTGAATTCACTTACATGATCCACGCTATCCACAAAGGTGGTGAGCGTCATACCTTCGATGAGACAGGCGCAGAAGTTCCAGCACCTTACAAGATTGTCGGTTACGGTGGTTCATTACATGACTACGGTAAAGTAGGCTTCCCATTGAAACCTGCCGCCGATTGCTCTGCATGTCACGTTGAAGGTGCGGGAGCGCCTGCGAATGCAGACCTCTTCAAAGCCGATTTAAGCAATCAAGCTTGTATTGGTTGTCATACCGAAAAACCATCTTCTCACCACAGCAGCACAGATTGTACGTCTTGCCACAATGCGACCGAGCCTTACGGCGGTACTGGCAGCGCGGCTAAGCGTCATGGTGATGTACTGAAAGCCTATTCTGATACTCAAGCAATGGGTATCAAGTTCAGCAATGTGGGTGTGAATGACACAGGTAAGATTACCTTTGATGTTCAAGTGGTTGATAAAGATGGCAACGCTATCGATAAAGCACTTGTCAACCAAAGCTCACGCGTTGTCGTGGCATGGGATTCTGATAAAGATTATCCAAGCTACACAGATGCCTCTTACAGCAACCGTCGCATCGCACTGAGCGAAGGTACTTACAACGAAGCGACCAAAACCTATACATTAACTGGCACTAAATTCAGCCTGCCAGCGGATGCTAACGGTAAGACCTTTGAGCTCTGGTCAACATTAGAAGTGTGCTTCAACAATGGTGGTTACGGTGTTGCCGAAATCGTTCCAACCGATTGTAGTGTAGCGAACGTGCGTAAAGTGGCGGTGAAAGAAGCCCCTTACCACTTCGTTTGGAAAGACACTGGCGTAGATAGCACTGCAACTGCTAAAACTCGTCGTGAAATCATCGACCCAACTAAGTGCCAAGGCTGTCACAATCAGGAAATCCACCACTATGACAACGGCGTAAACTGCCAAACTTGTCATACATCGGATAAGACCCTGAAGAATGATACAGCCTATCCAGGCGGTAAGATCCCAACCAGCTTTGCTTGGAAAGCGCACGAACGTGAAGGCCATTACCTCAAGTATGCGGGCGTTCAATCAGGTACTGTACTTAAGACCGATTGTTCAACCTGTCACACTGATAAAGGTATCACCCTAGGACGTGCTCCTGAGCGTGTATGGCGCTATGGCGACATCACCAACGCTGGCGCTGATATTTGGGTATCTTCAGATGCGGGTGCATGTTTAAGCTGTCACCAGAAGTATCTGTCTGATGCGGCTAAGTCTCACATTGAAGCTAACGGCGGTATCTTAAATGGTACCAGTGCTGCGGATGTTCAAACCCGTGCGTCTGAAAGCTGTGCTACTTGCCATACTCCAACTCAGTTACGCGAAGCACACGGTAACTAAATAACCCACCTCTTTAGCGATTAAAGAGACTGGACAAAAAGAGAGAGGTAACCCCTCTCTCTTTTTTTATTTTCCACCTCACTATCCGCCGTTTTTTTGATCTAAATTTGTTTTTCCCCTGTGGTTTAACTACCTCTTTAGAAATAGAAAGATCCAAGTCACACATTAGCAAAGGCCTTGAAGATTTTAGGGGCATGTTAGGTTAGCCTTTCCTTGGGGAATTCTATTTCCAGCATCCACTTAAGTCGCCTTCGAGACCAAAGCACAGACAAAGAATCTGTCGGGCGAAGAAGACAAGCGCTTAAGTAATGCCAAACCTATGCAGGGAAAAAAATGATGAACGCACAAAAATCAAAAATCGCACTGCTGCTCGCAGCAAGTGCTGTCACTGTGGCCTTAACCGGCTGTGGTGGAAGTGATGGTAACGATGGTAAACCCGGTGAACCCGGTGGCGAGCCTGCTCCAGCCATTCAAAAACTCAATTTTACATTCAACAAATCAGTAGTGACTAACGGTGTCCCAAGTGTGGAATTCACCGTCACTAACGAAGACGATTTACCCGTTGTTGGTCTGCAGAAAATGCGCTTTGCTGCAGCTCAGTTGATTCCACAGGGTGCAACAGGTGCCGGTAATGCCTCTCAGTGGCAATACTTCGGTGATGAGACCTGTGATGTGGCATCTACCTGTCCCGGTACCTTCGTGGACATGAAGAACGGCCACTACAGCTACACCTTCAAGATGAACCTCAGCGCCAACGCTAAGATCACCTACAACGATCAGTTAGCGCAACGTGTTCTGATCCGCGCTTACAACACGCCATTACCAGATGGCACACAAGTCCCTAACAGCAACGCTTATGTTGATTTTACCGCTGACACAGGTGCAACACCGGGTTACAGCCGCAAAGTCGTCGCCACAGAAAGCTGTAATGCTTGTCACCAAGACTTAGCCAATGTGAAACACGGCGGCGCTTACTCAGATGTGAACTACTGCGCGACTTGCCACACTTCTGGCAAAGTGGGTGTAGGTAAAGAATTTAACGTGTTAGTCCACGCTAAACATAAAGACCTCACCTTAGGTTCGTTAGAAAGCTGCCAAAGCTGTCACGTTGAAACCGAAGCCGCACCTGATTGGGGCAACTGGTCACGTATTCCAACCGCCGCAACCTGTGGTAGCTGCCATACTGCCGTTGATTTTGCCGCAGGCAAAGGCCACTCTCAGCAGTTAGATAACTCTAACTGTATCGCTTGTCACAACAGCAATTGGACCGCCGAGTTACACACAGGCAAAACCGCTGAGAAGAAAGCTGTCATGGCTCAGTTAGGTATGTCTGCAACGCTTGCTGGTCAAGAAGACAATACTGCGGTATTAACCGTATCTATCTTAGATAAAGACGGTAATGCCATCGATGCAGCAAGCGTACAAGATAAGATCAAACGTTTAGAAACGATCACTAACGTCGGTCCTAACTTCCCAATCATGGGCTACAACAAGAGCCCAGGTAGCGGTGCTGCGAAGATAGCCAAAGACCTCGTTAAAGATGGTGCACTGCAAGATGGTGTGACCTTAGTTGACGGTAAACTGGTATTTACTACCCCTGCACTGCCATTTGGTGCTGGCGATACTGATACCGCCTTTACCTTTATCGGTCTGGAAATGTGTAACACTGGCACCACGCTGACGGCTTGTACTGCAGATAGCACAACCACCAGCATGAAAGCCGACTTAGTCTTCGGTACTAAATCAGGCAATGCACCTAGCATGCGCCATGTGAACTCAGTGAACTTCAGCACTTGTCAAAACTGTCACAGTGATACCTTCGAGCTACACAAAGGTCACCACTCTGGCTTTGTGATGACAGAACAAGTTTCACATGCCAAAGATGCCAACGGTAAGCCAATTGTCGGTGTGGATGCCTGTGTGGCCTGTCATACCCCTGATGGTACCTATGCAAGCGGTGCAAACAAAGGTGGTTTCGAAATGAAACTGCACGTTGTTCACGGTGAGCAAGGCGTTATCAAAGAATGTACTCAGTGCCACAACGACTTCAACTTAGACGCGTTCAAAGTGAAGGGTGCACTGGCCACTTCTGCCGGTAAATACACCACCCCAATCACAGCAACTTGTACTTCATGCCACGCGCCAGAATCTATTGGCCACGGCTTAGAAAATATGGGTGCGATTGTGAACGGTGATTATACTCAAGCCAACCAAGCGGCACAGTCAGAAACCTGTTTCTACTGCCATACCCCAACAGTTGCAGATCACACTCAAGTGAAAATGTAATTTGCCCAAGCAGGGGAGTTCGCTCCCCTTTCTTGAATTTTGTTGGGACAAATTGGGAAGCCTATTATGAAGAACAGCCACAAAATGAAAAACCTACTGCCGGCATTGATGATGTCTGCGGTCATGGCATTGGCCATCGCACCGAGTGCTCACGCCTCCAAGTGGGATGAAAAAATGACGCCAGAGCAAGTCGAAGCGACATTAGATAAGAAGTTTGCCGAAGGCAACTACTCACCTAAAGGTGCCGACTCTTGCTTGATGTGCCACAAGAAATCCGAAAAAGTGATGGACCTTTTCAAAGGTGTCCACGGCGCCATTGACTCCACTAAGAGCCCAATGGCTGGCCTACAATGTGAGGCTTGCCACGGACCTATGGGTCAACACAACAAGGGCGGCAACGAGCCGATGATCACTTTTGGTAAGCAATCGACCTTAAGTGCCGACAAGCAAAACAGCGTATGTATGAGCTGTCACCAAGACGATAAGCGTATGTCTTGGAATGGCGGTCACCATGACAATGCCGATGTTGCTTGTGCCTCGTGCCACCAAGTACACGTCGCGAAAGACCCTGTGTTATCTAAAAACACTGAGATGGACGTCTGTACAAGCTGCCACACTAAGCAAAAAGCGGACATGAACAAACGCTCAAGTCACCCACTCAAATGGGCACAAATGACCTGTAGCGACTGTCACAATCCCCATGGGAGCATGACAGATTCAGACCTGAACAAGCCAAGCATTAACGAAACTTGTTATTCCTGTCACGCCGAGAAGCGCGGCCCAAAACTCTGGGAGCATGCACCCGTCACTGAAAACTGTGTCACTTGTCATAATCCCCATGGCAGCGTGAACGATGCCATGCTGAAAACCCGTGCGCCGCAGCTGTGTCAGCAATGTCACGCCAGCGATGGCCACGCCAGCAATGCCTACTTAGGTAACACTGGTTTAGGTTCAAATGTCGGTGACAATGCCTTTACGGGTGGAAGAAGCTGCTTAAATTGCCATAGTCAGGTCCATGGTTCTAACCATCCATCTGGCAAGCTATTACAGCGCTAAGGAGACGAGAAGATGAAATTCAAACTCAATTTGATCACTCTAGCGTTATTAGCCAACACCGGCTTAGCCGTAGCTGCCGATGGTTATGGCCTCGCCAATGCCAATACCGACAAGGTGAAACTGTCAGCATGGAGCTGTAAAGGCTGCGTGGTTGAAACGGGCGTATCTGGCACTGTCGGTGTCGGCGTAGGTTACAATGGCGAAGAGGACATTCGCTCAGCCAATGCCTTTGGTTCTAAAAACGAAGTTGCGGGTAAGTTCGATGCAGACCTTGCCTACCGTGGTGAAAAAGGTTACCGCGCCAGTGTTGAAGCCTATCAACTGGGAATGGACGGCGGACGTTTAGATGTAAATGCGGGCAAACAAGGCCAGTACAATATCAATCTGAACTACCGCCAAATAGCCACTTACGATAGCAATAGTGCCCTCTCGCCCTATTCTGGTATCGGCGGCAATAACCTGACCTTGCCCGATAACTGGGTCACCGCAGGTTCGAGCAGCCAAATGCCACTGTTGATGGACAGCCTCAACAGCCTCGAGTTATCACTGAAACGTGAACGCGCAGGCCTTGGGTTCGAATATCAGGGTGAATCGCTGTGGAGCACCTATGTGAACTACATGCGTGAAGAAAAACCGGTTTAAAACAAACCTCTGGTAGCTTCTTTAACCAATCTATGATGTTGGCAGAACCCGTGGATTACACCACTGACACCATAGAAGCGGGCGTCAAACTCAAAGGCGATCGTTGGTTCACAGCGCTCAGTTACAATGGTTCAATTTTCAAAAATGAATACAACCAGCTGAACTTTGACAGTGCCTTCAACCCCACCTTTGGTGCGCAAACGACTGGTGCCATTGCACTCGATCCCGATAACCAGTCACACACAGTGTCGCTGATGGGTCAGTATAACGATGGCAGTAACTCACTGTCTGGCCGTATTTTAACCGGACAAATGAGCCAAGATCAGTCACTGGTGACCTCTGGCTACGGTTATCAACTGCCAACGGATGCGGTAGACGCCAAAGTCGATCTGCTGGGCATGAACCTCAAAGTCGTGAGCAAGGTCAGCAACTCCCTTCGCTTAACGGGTAGTTACGATTATTACGACCGTGACAACAATACCCCAATCGAAGAGTGGACTCAGATCAGCATCAACAATGTCAGCGGTAAGGTGGCCTATAACACCCCTTACGATAACCGCACACAGCGCTTTAAAGTGGCGGCGGATTATCGTATTACCCACGGCATTAAGCTCGATGGTGGTTATGACTTCAAGCGTGACGAACGTGAGTATCAAGACCGTGAAAGCACAGATGAGAACACCGTTTGGGCCCGTTTGCGCGTCAATAGCTTCGACATGTGGGACATGTGGGTAAAAGGCAGTTACGGCAACCGTGACGGCTCACAATACCAAGCGTCTGAATGGACCTCTTCTGAAACCAACAGCCTGTTACGTAAGTACAATCTGGCTGACCGTGACAGAACCCAAATCGAAGCTCGCATCACTCACACGCCACTCGAAAGTCTAACCATAGACTTCGGTGCCCGTTATGCGCTGGATGATTATACTGATACTGTGATTGGCTTAACTGAGTCAAAAGACACCAGTTACGATGCCAATATCAGCTATATGATCACCGCTGACTTACTGGCAACGGCCTTCTACAACCACCAAACCATAGAGTCAGAACAAGCGGGTAGCAGCAACTACAGCACCCCAACCTGGACTGGCTTTATTGAAGACAAAGTGGATGTGGTTGGCGCTGGCATCAGCTACAACAATCTGCTGGAGAACAAGTTACGCCTAGGTCTGGATTACACTTATTCAGACTCCGACAGTAACACTCAAGTCAGACAAGGTATCACCGGCGACTATGGCGACTATTTTGCCAAAGTCCATAACATTAACTTATATGCTCAATATCAAGCGACCGAGAAACTCGCGCTACGCTTCGATTACAAAATTGAGAACTATAAGGACAATGACGCCGCTAACGATATCGCCGTTGATGGCATTTGGAACGTCGTAGGCTTTGGCAGCAACAGCCATGACTACACTGCACAAATGCTGATGTTGAGCATGAGTTACAAGCTCTAATCTGCGTTTATTGATAATCAAAAGCCCGCACTGCGGGCTTTTTATTGCCAACGAACACTCACCGCGCTTTAGATACAGGTCCAGTCTATTCCTGCGGCCAAAATCTTGAATAAGATCAGACTCTGAGGCAAAACTTACGCCGAAGATGAGGTATTCCTTGAGTTTACTGGCACTTTAGCGGATGTTAATTCAGTGAGTTAACTATCATTGGATCTTAGATGTCGTCCTTCACTTGTTGTTTTTCGCGTTTATCGCCTCTGCCCGCCTCGATAGGCTTAAGTTTGCTCGCCGCCCCAGCCATGGCATTCGATTCCAGCGGTGGCACGGCGAGTTTATTTATCATCGTCGGACTGGGTGGATTTACTCTTATCAACGCATTGATGCAGGGGCTGTTCTTTTTTGCGGGTCAGTATCGTAATCCCCTCTTTGCCAAACGCCACGTGCTGACCGCACTGATAGTGCCTCTGCTCGCCTTTGCCTTAACCCTTTATGATCACCGTGCTTGGAGTGACTTTGCACTCAATCTCGGCATGATCATTGTCGGCGTTGGGCTGGTTTTATTACCGCTGCAGTTACGCCAACTTAATCAGCCCAGCAACCAACACGCGAACTGGCTGCTGAGTCTTGGTGGCCTATTCGTGTTAGGCATCAGTTATCTGCTGCCACCCTGCGCCCTGTTTGCGATTATCTTAGGCCATATTGCATTAGCCTCTCATGCCAAGGTTCCCACTAAAGCCTTGGGCGCCAAGTTATTGAGTTACCTTGTATTAGTCGCCTCCTATGGGATCTTTGGGTATTGGCTCTACCAGCTATTGAGCAAACTTGGGGCTTGATGATGACAGATATGTCGCACCCAGCTATCGAGCCAAACGGCTCAGCCGAGCTCAGTATATTGCTCAAACAAATCCGCGCTTGCCAACTGTGTCAGGCCGAATTACCCCTACCAGCGAAGCCCATCTTGCAAGCCAGTAGCCAAGCACGGATCTTAATCGTCGGCCAAGCCCCGGCGTAAAAACCCACCATAAGGGCATCCCCTTCGACGATGCTAGTGGCGAGCGGCTGCGCGCTTGGCTTAATGTCACTCGGGAACAATTTTATGACCCCGCACTGTTTGCCATAGTGCCAATGGGATTTTGTTTTCCGGGAACCATTGAACGCAATGGAAAAAAGCAAGGTGATAAACCGCCACGCCCCGAGTGCGCCGCAACTTGGCATGCAAAGTTATTGGCCTTGATGCCACAGATAGAATTAGTGCTGGTCCTTGGCCAATATGCCATTGATTACCATCTACCGCGCACACCTGCCATAGATACGACAGACGAAGCGTTAAGCTCTCAAGCGATAGTGGTATCCACTCCTCAAACGAACAAGAAGATCACAGTGACCCAAGCCATTGAGCAATGGTCGTTATATTGGCCTAGGCTGATGGTCATGCCCCACCCTAGCCCGCGCAACAATCTTTGGCTAAAACAGCATCCCGAGTTTGAGCGCGAACAGCTCCCCACACTTCAAGCGCGTATCGCAGGCCTGCTGGCAAGTTCTAAGCCTATATAAACCCTAATCAAATCCCAATAAAAAGCCCCATTAAGGGGCTTTCGGAAACTAGAACTCAAAAACTGGAGCTTAGAAAGGTTTTGGCGAGCGACTTAATCGCTCTCCAAACATTGCACGGCTCTCAATATCACAGGCAACTCACGCCCACCACGGCAAATGCCGCAGCCACATCCGCCACTGGATAAGCAGAACCTTTGGCACTCGCCGCCTGCTGCACACCACAGGCCGCTTGGTTAAAGGTCGAGGTTGGTGTCCAATACATCTGGTTCGCTAACACAAACACATCAAACGCCTTGCGGGTATTCCAACCACTCTTGGTCGCCAGAGTGTAAAAAGCTTTGTTAAACACCCCAGAGGAATAATGCACATCCATGGAGCTAGTGTAGTTGGCGGCATTGTCGATTGAGCGGCCATCCTTAGGCGGATTATCCATATAACGCAGTGCACCACTGCCTTTAACTATGTCGTAGCCCACTTTCCAGTCGTTACTGCCACGCATGTAGAACTCGGCCGCCTCACCGGCAATATCCGAAAACGCTTCATTGATGCCGCCGGACTGGCCGCTGTAATTTAAGCCCGAGTTCTGCTCGGTAAAGCCGTGGCTCACTTCATGGGCGGAAACGTCCAAACTCACGAGAGGATAGAAGTAACTCGCACCATCACCAAAGGACATGGCCGAGCCGTCCCAGAAGGCATTTTCATAGTTACGGCCATAATGCACCCGCATTTCTAACTGAAACGTTAACGGTGCAGTGTTGTACCAATCCTTATACATATTAAAAATAACGCCACCGAAATAATGGGCATCATTTAAAGGCGAATAAGCGCCATTGACCGTCTGATAAGTGTTCTCCGGACAAGTAAAGGTAAACACCGAACCACGGCGAGTCGAGTTCGCCATGTTCACTGGTTTTCACATTGGTGTTGGTCATAGTGCATGTACCATTAGACTCACTCACCTTAAGAAAACCGTAATCACTGCCGTAGTAGTAACCACCGATTTTAGCATTGCCACCAGGACCCGTTGCATCCAAGGGAGTACTGCTGCCGCCTGAACCGCCTCCACCACCGCCGGGTTTACCCGCGTTATTTTTGGCGGTCATGATCTCATTCCAATGCTCAAGCACTTCGCCAGTTTGCGCATCGACAAAACCTGTCGGCCGAGATAACGCATCGGTTTGATCGCTTAAGTAAGACACCCGATACACTAACCTCGGGTTATCCTCGATCATCAAGATCACCAGTTGCACATCCTTTTTACCGGTAGCCGCCGAACCTGAATATAACCGATTCAACGCCGCAATCGCCTGCCCTTGAGAAATCCCTGCCGCTACCGAAAAATCATCCGCAATTTGTGCCACATCCCCCATGGCGCTTTGTTCTGTATCATCCGTGCTCACAACCAGATGATGGCCATACACCAGCACACCATCGAAATACTGCAACGCTTTCGTTTTGCTTTGACCTTTATTGAGCGTTACCGTTTTGACCTCTTTAAAGCTGTGTTTTTGGCTCAACCCTGCCGCAACAGAGAGGGATTGCCCGTGATTAACGTTGAACTCAGCGGCCTGCGCCTGAAGGCTTGCCGCAACGCACATACTGAGTACAGAAGGTAAGAGATAGACTTTCATCGTGATATCCTTCGCCCTGTCCACAAAGGGACAAATGACACTTAAGGGAACAAAATACCGCCATAACCTTTCCCTAACTCAATTGTTAAAAATAGGTTAACAAGAGTTAGGTTCAATTCTCAGTATAGAAGATAAAAAAACACCTGCCCTTTTCTGTCGTTTGCCTTTACCCTTATGGCGTCGCCGTTTAGGCGAACCTCTGTATCAATCCTTTGAAAATTAAGGTGAGTTATGTACGTTTTGGATCAACACATCGCTAAACAAATTGTGAGTCGCACCATGAAAATCATTGGGCACAATATCAATGTGATGAATGGTCAGGGCGTGATCTTAGGCTCCGGCGATCCCAAACGTATTGGCTCGACCCACGAGGGTGCACTGCTTGCCATCGCCCAAAACCGCAATGTGGAACTGAGTGAAGAAGTGGCCTCAGGCTTACATGGCGTCAAACCCGGCATCAACTTACCCTTGCATTATCAAGGGCAAATTATTGGGGTGATTGGTATTACTGGCGATCCGGCCGAGTTAACCCACTACGGTGAGCTGCTAAAAATGACCGCCGAGATGATTGTCGAACAAGCCAACCAGCAGGATCAGCAGCAGTGGGAAAATCGTCAACGTGAAGAATTTATTCTGCAGTTAATTAAGGCACAAACCGATGACGATGAGCAATTGCATCGCTGGGCCAAGCAACTCGATATCGATATCAATTTGCCGCGAGTGGCCGCCATAATTGAAGTCAGTGAAAAACAATCCACGCCAACCCAGCAAAAATCCGCTGCGTTTTCTTCATTAATCCAGAGCGAGCAAAGCGCAGACGAGCGTAATCCCAGAGTCAGCGAAATCCTCAAGCAAGTGCTGCATTTGCTGCAAAACCCCGACAGAGGCAACTTGATTGCCATGACATCCATGTCACAGCTGGTGATCTTAAAACCGGCGTTTCTGGATGGAAAACAATGGGATCCCGAGCTTGAAAATCAGCGTATCGATAAACTGCTACAACGTTTACCCGCGCAAATGGATTTAAATTTTAAAATCGCCCTTGGGCATTTTTTCCCTGAAAAAGGCGGTATTGCGCGCTCCTACCAAACCGCGCAGGAAACCTTGAACTTAGGCAAGCAGCTTAACCCCGAGGGCACTAAATACCTGTTTGAAGACTACTCCTTGCAAGTGCTGTTATCTGGGCTCAAGCATGATTGGCGTGGTCAAGCGCTGGCCAGTCCCTACCAACAGTTAGCCAAGGCCGATAAAAATGGTCAGTTACGCAAAACCCTAGCCGCCTATATCACTCATTTTGGTGATGCGCAGCAATGCGCTAATGCGCTGTTTATTCACCGAAATACTCTAAGGTATCGGTTAGATAAAATTCAGCAACTCACCAAGAGTGACATCCATTCCCTCCACGGATTATTAAGTCTTTATCTTGGGCAGTTGATAGATACCTCAAATTACCGACTCGAGTAGTGCCCCATATCACCACTAGCGTAAGACTCAACATCAGCAAGCGTTAACTCAATGAATAAATTGAAATTAGCGATGGTATTCACTCATACAAGCTCAGGCTTAATCCTGCAGTCATTGCTTAGTTCTGCCGTCCTCTGCCAGATATTCACAAAATGAGTGAAAGATAATTTCGCCTCGTCCTTTCCTATCAATGCACAAGACACCCATACGGTTAAATTGTTAAGGAAGGAAATCCATGCAGCCATATCATGCCAAACTCAGCTCACTCGCCACAGCGTGCCTAATGGTCGGCTCAGTGTTTGTCGCCCCACTTGCCAGCGCGGCGGAGCGTACCATTCCAGAATTAGTAGATGCAGTAAACGGCACGCCAGATGCAGCGAGTCGCGAAGCGGGTAAAAAGTGAAACTGCGTAATCATACAAAAGGGTTTTGTACCTCGGGTTACTTTGCCCCCAATCCCCAATTGCACGATTCACTCAACATTCCTTTTTTAATCAAAATCCCATCAAAGTGACCGCCCGTTTTTCCCTCGGCGGCACTAATCCTAAGCTGTCCGATAAAACCCCGGGGCGCTTTATGTCATTAAAAATCGATGGCGAGCGGGAAAACCTCAACTTTGTCACCACCAATGTGCCGATGTTTTTTGCCAGTAACCTAGAGGACTTTTATCTGTTCCAAACCAAGAGCAAGCAAGGCGCCGAAGGTAAACAATGGCTTATCGATAATAAGCCCGATGCCAAGGCCTTTTTCGACTATTTAAAACAATTGCCGCCGAGCCCGAGTTTTGCCAATAGCCAGTACTTTGGGGTGAACAGTTTTCTGTTTACCGACAAGCAAAATAACAGCATTGCGGGTAAATGGATTTTCGAACCCGTCGCGGGCACGCAAGCCCTCACCCAGCAAGCGTTGGCACAGCTTGGTGATGACTTTCTCAAGCCTGAGTTGCTCAAGCGAATTCAGTCTCAACCTGCCAAGTGGGATCTGTACATTCAGTTAGCGGAACAAGGCGATGAGATTAATAACCCCACAGTGCTTTGGCCCGAAAACCGCCCGCGCATTCTCGTCGGCCAAGTGGTGATTGATGGCAAGCGCGACAGCGATCCTCAAGTGCAACAATGTGATAAAAGCATCTTTAATCCTCTGCTCCTCCCCAAAGGCATAGCAGCGTCGGACGACCCCATCCTCAATGCCCGCACCGCGGCATATGTCGAGTCTTTTATCCGTCGTCAATAAGCGCTACTCGCTGCTCGCGTTGGTTCAACAATATTCTTAGCATTACATTCGATTTCACGGCCCTTATTTTGTGCGCACGCACAAAATAAGGGCCATTTCCGCCCGTAATTCCGTCGATTTACCCAAAGCTATTCAATTGACAGTGTTCAATAATAGGCTGACCTTAAAGCAGCCTTTATTTGGACTTGGGATCAAATAAAGACCGCGCCCTACAAAAACAGCCAAAACCACTTAAGAACTTCAGCCAAGACTGAACGGGAAAACATATGAACTTCGTGCTCATCCTCATCGGCGTGATTGCATTTATTGTTATCGCGACCTCAAAATTTAAGCTCCATCCGTTTTTAACCTTAATTCTGGCCGCCTTTATCGCCGCCTTCGCCTACGGTTTACCGAGTGGCGATATTGCCAAAACCATCACCACAGGCTTTGGTAATATCCTCGGCTATATCGGTCTGGTAATCGTGTTAGGTACCATTATCGGTATCATCCTCGAAAAGAGCGGCGCCGCCATTACCATGGCGGACGTGGTGATCAAAGTCTTGGGTAAACGCTTCCCAACACTCACTATGTCCATCATCGGCTATTTAGTGTCGATTCCGGTGTTTTGTGACTCGGGTTTCGTGATCTTAAACTCGCTTAAACAATCCATGGCCAACCGCATGAAGGTTTCGAGCGTGTCCATGAGCGTGGCGTTAGCCACAGGCCTGTATGCCACTCACACCTTTGTACCGCCCACACCAGGCCCTATCGCCGCGGCAGGTAACTTAGGGCTAGAGTCCAATTTAGGCCTAGTGATTGGTGTCGGCTTATTTGTTGCTGCCGTTGCCGCGCTTGCGGGGATGTTATGGGCGAACCGTTTTGCCAGTGTTGAGCCCGATGGCGAAGGTGCAGAAGAACTCAAAGCTCAAGCTGCTGATTTTGAAGCCTTAAAACAAAGCTATGGCACACTCCCTAGCCCATTAAAGGCATTTGCACCGATTTTTGTGCCTATCCTATTAATTTGCTTAGGCTCTATCGCCAACTTCCCGTCTGCACCACTGGGCAAAGAAGGCCTATTCAGTCTGTTAGTCTTCCTTGGCCAACCCGTTAACGCCCTGCTTATCGGTCTGTTCCTGTCACTGCTGTTACTGAAAAGCGATAACAAGATTGCCGAATTTAGCGAGCGCATCAGCCAAGGTTTAGTTGCCGCAGCCCCAATTATTTTGATCACCGGTGCCGGTGGTGCCTTCGGTGCCGTCTTAAAAGCCACACCAATTGGCGACTACCTAGGTAGCTCACTGTCGGCGCTAGGGGTGGGTATCTTTATGCCCTTTATCGTCGCCGCCGCACTGAAATCGGCGCAAGGTTCGTCCACCGTCGCCCTAGTGGCAACCTCGGCCTTAGTCGCGCCTATGCTGGGCGATATTGGTCTTGGCAGTGATATGGGCCGCGTGTTAACCGTAATGGCGATTGGTGCTGGCGCCATGACAGTCTCCCACGCTAACGACAGCTTCTTCTGGGTGGTAACTCAATTTAGCCGCATGAGCGTTAAACAAGCCTATAAAGCACAAACCATGGCGACCCTTATCCAAGGCGTTACCGCAATGCTGACCGTGTATGTACTAAGCTTAGTGCTGCTCTAAGCCGCACTTTTCTCATCCTTGGGCGCATCCGTGCGCCCAAAAAGCTGTAGGATTTTGAATGAAGATAGTTATCGCCCCCGATTCCTTTAAAGAGAGCTTAAGCGCACTCGATGTGGCTAATGCGATCGAACAAGGCTTAACACAAGTGATCCCAGACTGTGAGATTGTCAAAATCCCCGTCGCCGATGGTGGCGAAGGCACAGTGCAATCTATGGTCGACGCCACTGGCGGCAGCATTGTCAATTTAGAGGTCATGGGGCCACTCGGCCTTAAAGTCAAAGCCCATTACGGCATTTTAGGCCAGCAAGCCAAAGGCACGATTGCGGTGATTGAAATGGCCTCCGCCTCGGGTTTACACCATGTACCAAGGGACCAGCGTAACCCGCTGCTCACCACCAGTTATGGTACGGGCGAGCTGATTTGTGATGCGCTCAATCGCGGGATAAAACACATTATTTTAGGCTTAGGCGGCAGTGCAACCAACGATGGCGGCGCAGGTATGGCCCAAGCGCTGGATATTTTACTGCTGGATAAACAAGGTAAAACCTTAAGTGCAGGTGGCTCAGCACTTGCTCAGCTTACCAGTATCGATATGAGCAACGCCCATCCACTACTGAAAGAATGCACCTTTGAAGTGGCCTGCGATGTCGATAATCCGCTGTGTGGCGAGCGTGGCGCCTCGGCCATATTTGGCCCGCAAAAAGGCGCAACACCCGAGATGGTGAGCACCTTAGATGCAGCACTAAGTCACTATGCCGATGTGATTGCCCAAAGCGGCGTCACCGATCACCGCAATCAAGCTGGCGCGGGCGCGGCAGGCGGAATGGGACTTGGCGTGATGGCCTTTTTAGGCGCCGAGCTTAAACCCGGTGTTGAGATTGTGATGCAAACGGTAGGACTAGCTGACAAAATTCGCGGCGCGGATCTTGTCATCACCGGCGAAGGCCGAATCGATGGCCAGACAATCTTTGGCAAGACCCCGATGGGTGTATTGAAGCAAGCGCAGCTGCAAAACATTCCGACCATTGGGATTGCGGGTTGCCTTGGCGACAATGCTAATGCGGTACTTGAGCAAGGTATGGCGGCGATTTTCCCCATCATTCCACATTTAAGTCCGCTGGACGATGTGCTGGCTAACGCCAAAACGAATCTGATCAATACCGCCCGTAATATTGGCGCCGTCTTGATGCTGGGCAAATGTTAACTTTACCTTAGCGTACCGATAGCGTTTAGATAGCTAACGACACACACCCAAGGCGCTATTCATAGCGCCTTTGTTTATTCTATAACCCAAGCACAGACTTAGGCGGTGTTTTAGTGCTTGATGCCTAAAAGGCCTTGCAGTAAAGTGAGCTCCCTTTTTGGTAATCCGTAAACGGGTTTAAGCGCCATGTATTTGGTTATACTCTTAATCACCTTTGCGGTTTCACTATAAGAATTAATAGACGGCAAGCCCCATGACCCAAAAACTCCTCGCCAAGCCATCGCATCCGAAGACAGTTTGATGCGAATTTTCACTGTGCCCGAAGATGCGGAATCCACTTTAAGCATTATCGAGCAGAAGCTTTCCGAGGACTTAGCGGGCTTTTTGGGTGACAGCATTGCCGCGCTAGAAAAGCCGCTCTCCGAAATCGAGACCGATTTTCAAGCCTTTGAAATTCCAAGCCAGCCGCGTTTTGTCTCCGACTACACCGACGAAATCATGCAGAATCTCGTCGCGCATTCGGTGCATACGGCGGCGCCCAGTTTTATCGGCCATATGACCTCGGCACTGCCCTATTTCGTGTTGCCACTGTCGAAGATGATGGTGGGGCTGAATCAAAACTTGGTCAAAATCGAAACCTCCAAAGCCTTTACGCCGCTTGAGCGCCAAGTGCTCGGCATGATGCACCATTTGATTTACGCTCAACACGATGATTTTTATCGTAATTGGATGCACAGCGCCAACCATTCCCTCGGCGCATTTTGCTCCGGCGGCACAGTGGCTAACATCACCGCCCTGTGGATTGCCCGCAACCAATTACTCAAGGCCGATGGCGACTTTAAAGGCGTGACCCGCGAAGGCTTAATCAAGGCGCTGCGCCACTATGGCTTCGATGATTTAGCGATTCTGGTCTCCGAGCGCGGCCACTACTCCTTAGGTAAGGCCGTCGATCTGCTCGGTATCGGTCGCGACAATATCATCAGCATCCCTACCGATGGCAATAACAAAGTTGACGTTGCCAAAATGCGCGAAGTCGCCGCTGAACTGGCGAATAAACGCATTAAAGTCATGGCGATTGTTGGGGTGGCAGGCACTACCGAGACGGGCAATATCGACCCACTGCGCGAACTTGCCGCCTTAGCAACTGAGCTAAACTGCCACTTCCATGTGGATGCGGCTTGGGGCGGCGCAAGCTTATTATCCAATAAATACCGACACTTACTCGATGGTATTGAACTCGCAGATTCAGTCACCATCGATGCCCATAAGCAAATGTATGTCCCCATGGGCGCAGGCATGGTGTTATTTAAAAACCCAGAGTTTGCCCATGCCATTGCCCACCACGCCGAATATATTCTGCGCCGAGGCTCTAAGGATTTAGGCAGCCAAACGCTTGAAGGCTCACGCCCCGGCATGGCGATGTTAGTGCACGCCTGTTTGCAGATTATTGGCCGCGATGGTTACGAAATCCTGATCAATAACAGCCTTGAAAAAGCCCGTTATTTTGCCGAGCAAATCGACGCACACCCTGACTTTGAGCTAGTCACAGCGCCAGAGCTGTGCCTGCTCACCTATCGTTATGTTCCTGCGAATGTGCAGGCGGCCATGCAAGTGGCGATTCAACAAGGCGATAAGACCAAACTCGCGCGCTTTAATGAGCTGCTCGATGGTCTAACCCAATTTATTCAAAAACACCAACGCGAACAGGGTAAATCCTTTGTCTCCCGCACCCGCATTCAACCCGCCCGCTACTTTAGACAACCCACAGTGGTGTTTCGCGTGGTATTAGCTAATCCGTTGACTAGCCATGAGATCCTTAATCAAGTGCTTATCGAGCAAGGTGAAATTGCTGCTTTAGATAAAGAGTTCTTACCTGCGCTATTAGCTATGGTCAATGAATAGCGAGTGATTTAGCTTAAGCTTTAAATCTCATTTAAATACAGAGTGTTAATCAAAAATAGCCGCAAATATATGCGGCTGTTTTTGTTTGCAGAGCTGGGATGAAAGAAGGTTAGGTTGAAAATATAAGGCTTTATCCAAGCACTTCTGATCTCGTTGCGGATACGCCGAATTCCATTGCTTCCGTGACACGCCGTGAAGCCATCCATGGCGGCTCTACGATGATATCCATATCATCGAAGGTCACGTCCACAATCGAATTCGGCTTAGCAAATCTCGGTGCTATCGCGGCAACGTTTTAATATGCTTGAATCTTTTGGGATTAACAGTTAACTCCGACGTAACAGAATACACTTCCCCTCGGAGTTGCCGCGGGGCGAATAGACAAATTGCGAGAGTCTTGCCATGGATAATGGAATGGACCCATCCACTTTTAATCGGCCTCGCAATGGGCCACGATGTAGTCGCTAAAACTCATCAGAAAGAGGACGGGTCCACCTATGAAGATTACTACAATCGGTTTAGATATCGCAAAGTCTGTTTTTCATGCTGCTGGTGTCGATAAAGCAGGCAAGGTACTCAAAAAGAAAATGCTTAGACGCAAAGACTTGCAGCCCTTTCTCGCTCAAATTGAGCCTTGTCTGATCGTGATGGAAGCCTGTAGTGGCGCAAATTACTGGGCCAGAGAATTTGAGCTGTTGGGCCACAGCGTCAAGTTAATTGCTCCTCAATTTGTCGTGCCTTTTCGGCAAGGTAACAAAAATGACTATAACGATGCCTTAGCCATCGCTGAAGCTGCGCAGCGACCCAACATGCGGTTTGTAAAACCTAAAAGCGTCGAGCAGCAAGATGTGCAATTGCTCCACCGTATGCGGGAACGATTAACTAAGCAATCAACAGCCTTAATCAACCAAGTGCGAGGCATGTTAGCAGAATACGGCATCGTGATAGCCAAAAGTAAATCGGCTTTTAAAGTACAGTTCCCTGAGATTTTGGCTAACGAAACTAATGCGCTGACTACCAAAGGTCGGGCCATTTTTTATCAGTTATATGAAGAGTTTAGTGATATAGAAAAACGGCTTAAGGGTTGTGATGCTCAAGTACTCACCGAAACGAAAAACAATGTGATTTGCCAGCGTTTAGAGACTATCCCTGGTATTGGTCCTGTCACTGCTACCGCCTTTTATGCCGCCGCTGATGATGGTAAAGACTTCACTAATGGCAGGCACTTTTCAGCTTGGTGCGGCTTGGTTCCCAAGCAACACAGTAGCGGAGGTAAAGATAACCTCCTTGGGATAAGCAAGCGGGGAAATGCGTATTTACGCACCCTGTTCATTCACGGCGCCAGAGCGGTGTTGCAACACAGCCAGAATAAGCAAGATAAGTTTAGTTGCTGGGCAATCCAGTTAGCAGAGCGCCGAGGCTTTAACCGAGCTTGTGTGGCCGTCGCCAATAAACTCGCGAGAATGGCATGGGTTATCGCAGCGCATGACGAAGAATATCGACTTCCAGCATCGTGCTGAATAGATTCAATAAACGTTAATAATTAACCAACCAGCAAGTTGCTAAGACACTTGAATTGATGATGAGACAGTCAGACTGATCTACTGAAAACCTTAGCTCGGCATAGGCTCATAATAAAGCCGCAGGGATGATAAGGACAGTAGAAGCAGATATCCATCAGGGCCAGAGGAATCCCTCAATAACAGGCCGAATATATGGGTGCAATGAACTCTTCTCAAAATTGATATCGAATGTCTTGCAAACCGGATGGGTCCATATATGGCGAGCTAGCTTTCGCAGGTGCAGGGACGCATCCTTCGGAAGCGATAGCAAATTTGGCAATGAGCACAAGGGGCTTTCAACTCCGGAGGAGCGTCTTGGAGCATCCAAGGAGGATAGGACGAGCAGTCCTCCTTGGTCGGGTGTGGGGTGAAGCCCCACGACGTTGTTTTAGCCTTTAAGAGGATTTAACAAGACTCCAAGAGCTAACAAAAAACCCATTGTTAAATTCATGGCATGCCTTAATTGTTGATAACAGACCATCTGCCATACCAAAGGCTTATTGGAATTCGAGTGTGGGTCAAGCCCCACGACCTCGCGGTTGGTTTTTACACCGCGACAGAGTAATCTAGCCAAAATCGACAATGGGGTGTTCTATGGACAGAAAATCATTATGGCTAATTACACTTATCCTGCCTTTTTCGGCCAATGCCGCCGTATACCAATGTGCCGACGGAAAATATCAGGCCGATCCCTGTGATGAAAATAGCCAACCCGTAGATCTCAGCGGCGTCGGTAGCGTGGTTAAAGGCCCTGATATTGCCCACGGAAACGCTGTTACTCACTCGGATAAAAAACAAGAAATTAGCGATTTTATTGATAAACAACGCATTAGCCGTGAAATCACTAAACTAGAAAACGACCGAAAACTCATTATCGACCAAAGGGATAAACGTATTGTCGAGCTGAGAAACGATAGAAGTTACGCCAATAACAATCTTGCGGGTGCGACTTGGGAGCAAAGCTTAGCGCAAGAAATGTCGGCTGTGGCGCAGCAAGCAGATACACAGGTTGCGTCTATCGATAGGCAGATAGAACAATTACGACTCAAGTTAAAGTAGAACAAATACAAAATAACCAATGCAAAGGAGTTGCGATGAAATACTATTTATCGATGTTGCTCACCCTCTGTTGTCTGCTAAGTTCCTCCGCAAATGCGAGCCAAACTTGTGATGCTGAGTGCCAATTACCGCAAATTCATGCCTACTTTAAAGCTCTAGATAAGGTCAGCCAATCGGGTTCTAGCGAACAAGATGTCGATGATTTTCTGGGATTACTGCATCCGAAGGTGAATTATATCCACCTCGAATATGGCGCTAATTTTGATAAAGCCAGTTGGCGTAGCGCCTTCATCCGCAATATTGCTCGCGGCGCCTATCAACAGCCGAAGGAGCAGCGGGTATTAAATTACATTGTGGGTAAAAACCATGTCGCCGTCGAATACGCCCACGGCAGCATTCAACCCGATGGACAATGGCAACAAGAGCAGCCCCTGCTCGTCTTATTTGGTTTTACCGATGGCAAAATCTCCCTTGTAAAAGAGCTCTGGTAAGGCTTGTGCGATAAAAGGGGAAATCGATACTGGTTTACTATTGGATTGAAAAGTATCGATTAAACCATTGGTTAAAGACTTTAAGGCACCTCACATGACAAGGAATGGCGATGTATTTTATTGCGGCTTTTGGCCTATTAATGCTGTTATTCAGCCTTGTGATGGTCATCAGGCCTGCGGCGTTCGCTGATGGCATTATTGCATTTAGCGAGCGGCCCTACTTCCATATTGTTGAAGTGGTTAGCCGAATTATTGCGGGGGTGATTTTTATCCAATATTGCGCCGACACCCGATTTCCACAGATCTTTTTGGCGATAGGCATTGTCTTACTCTGTGTGGGAATCGGCTTGGCATGCACACCGCCAAGTCAGAATCGTAAATTTGCCCTATGGTCAGCCCAAGCATTTAACAATCAATTCCGCTTAATCGGTGTTGTTTCCGTCCCGCTGTCTTTGCTACTGATTTATGCTGCTGGCGTTGCCTAAAACTCATTGATAATCCAACTCTTAGCCATTAAATAATCAGGGAGACAAACATGCCGACGCATTCCCCATCCCAACTGGGACCTAACCCGAATGACAAATCCCCCTTAAAAGGCTTTCCTCAGGTAGGGTTTCTGAAGAACTTTATTAGCCGTGACACTATTATCGTCGGCGATTACACCTACTACGATGACCCAGCGGGGCCCGAAAGATTTGAGTCAAATGTGCTTTATCACTTTGACTTTATTGGCGATAAGCTGATTATTGGTAAATTTTGTGCCATTGCACGGGACGTGAAATTCATTATGAATGGCGCCAATCATCAGGTGTCGGGTTTTTCCACTTATCCCTTTTATATCTTCGGCAATGGTTGGGAAAAGGCGGCACCTAAGCCCGAGGATTTACCCTTTAAGGGCGACACCCGCATTGGCCATGATGTGTGGATAGGTTATAACGCCACCATTATGCCCGGCGTCAACGTCGGCCACGGCGCCATTATCGCCAGCCAAGCTGTGGTCACTAAGGATGTGCCGCCCTATGCCATCGTCGGCGGTAACCCTGCGACTGTGATTAAGTTGCGATTCGAGCCCGAGGTAATCGACAAGTTACTCGCCATTGCGTGGTGGGATTGGCCGATTGAGAAAATCAGCGAACATTTACCTGCCATTGTGGGCGCCGATCTTAGCCAATTAGCCCGCTTGGCCGATGAAATACACACGCAGCCCTAACCGTTGACGGCAGAGAAAGGTGCCCAAAACTTCCCCAAAAAACACGGCAAAGCGCAATTTTGTACAAAAGTGTCGAAGCGTTCTGGGTTACTATCTGGCAAAACAAGCATTAAACGCCTTGGGCTTGATAAACGCACTCACCCATTCATCCAGTCGATCAAGGAGGCCGAATGAACACTGAACATGCGGCCTACCACATTGCCAATGAACTGGGTGGCCTTGAGTTACTTAACGCCCACTATCATAAGCAAAATTTTAGTCGCCACACCCACGAAGGTTACACGGTTGGCGTGATTGAAACGGGCGCCCAGCGTTTTTATCGCACGGGTGGCAACCATGTGGCGCCAAAGCACAGCATTATTCTTGTCAATGCCGACGAAGTGCATAATGGCTGTAGCGCCACCGAGGACGGCTGGTCCTATCGTGCTATGTATCCAGTCCCCGCCCAATTTGCCAATATGACTCAGGAGTTCACTTCAGCTCGCGGCGCACCCTATTTTCCACAACCCGTAGTGCAGGATCCCGAGCTTGCCGAATTGCTGCGCCTCACTTTTAGCACCTTAGATACCTCGGACAATCGCCTACTGCGTGAAAGTCTGGTCTATTCGAGCCTGACGCAACTGATGGCGCGCCATGGCCGTAATTATCCCAGTGAACACTTGGGGGCAAACGCTAAGCCCGCATTAGCTTTGGTGAAATCCTTTATTGACGATCATCCCGCGGCCGATATCTCCCTCGAAGAGTTGGCCACACTCGCGGGATTAAGCCCCTATTATTTACTCAGGCAATTCCAACGTTGTTATGGTCTGCCGCCCCACGCCTATCAAACTCAGGCCAGAGTCAGACTGGCAAAACAGAAAATATGCCAAGGGATCAAGCTGCTGGATGTTGCCATGGAATGCGGCTTTCATGATCAGAGCCATTTAAACCGCCATTTTAAAAAGACTGTCGGGCTCACCCCAGGGCAATTTGCCAAGGGGATCGGCCGCAATATTATCCAAGCTTAAGCCCTGATTTTACGTTAGCCTTAACCCCTTATATTCTTTTTATCCCAGCCGTTGTGAGGAGTCAGAGTGTCAGAGCCGTATATTGTCCACACCCATTCACCCAGTAAGACCAAGGCCTTTTTCAAGGGCACACTCGCCATGTTGCCACTCACCATTGCCGTCGTTCCTTGGGGGATACTCGCGGGCTCATTCGCGATTGAGGTCGGACTGACACCAATAGAAAGTCAGGCCATGTCGGCGATTATTTTTGCGGGCGCAGCGCAATTGGTCGCGCTCGGCATGGTTAAGGCGGGGATTGGACTGTGGAGCATTTTAATCACGACCTTGCTGATCACCTCGCGTCACTTGCTGTACGCCATGGCGATGCGCAGCCAAATCAGCCCCTTACCACTCAAATGGCGCCTCACTCTGGGCTTTTTATTGACCGATGAACTCTTTGCCATCGCTAACCAAGGCAAGCTGCATAAATTCGATCCTTGGTACGCCTTGGGCGGCGGCCTGAGTTTTTACCTCGGCTGGAACCTCGCCACCCTGCTCGGCATTATCGCGGGCAATGCTATCGATAACTTAGGCGAATTAGGGCTCGACTTTGCCATTGCCGCGACCTTTATTGCCCTTGTAGTCCCGACGGTGAAAAAGCCATCAATCTTAGTCTGTGTGCTGGTTTCGCTCACCTTAGCTGTGGTGTGTGCCGTGCTGGATATTCAGGCGGGACTGTTAATTGCCGCCCTCTCAGGGATGAGCGCTGGCGTGCTCTATGCCAAAGTCACGGGCGAAGATAAGCCAGCCCCACAAAATGACACGACAGCCACCCAAGCTGAGGAAACCCTATGATCTGGTTAATGATTTTTTCAATGGCGGCGGTGGTATTTATCAGTCGGCATTTACTGCTCGAGCCAAAATTGCCGCTAAGGCTGAGTAAAAATACCCAGACCTTTTTGAGTTATTCGGCGCCCGCCGTACTCACGGCCATCTTTGCACCTATCGTATTTGTGCAGGAGGGAAAACTCGATTTAAGCTTAGATAACAGCTACTTGATATGCGCTGTGGTCGCAACGGTATTAGCATTTGTCACGCGCAATACCCTATTGACCACAGTGCTGAGCATGGGACTTTTCTTTGCTATTCATTAACCATAGCAGTGCTAGAGGCCACTTTGGCCGTTAACTTATGGCCCCAAATGGCGTAGTAAAAAATTAAGCCGTAGCAAGGTAACAGTAGGAAATACGCCATTTGGCTGTCACCTTGGCTATGGGCGATGTAACCATAGAGCAGTGGCAGAATCGCACCGCCCGCAATCCCCATGATCAATAGCGCCGATGCCGTGGCCGTTAAGCGCCCGAGTCCTTCAAGGGCTAATGGCCACACTGCAGGCCATACCAAGGCGTTTGCCAACCCAAGCAGGGCTAAGTAAAGCACGGGATCGGGCACGGGTAATACGCCTAACCAACCGAGTAACAGTTCAGACAAAACTTGGCTTTGACTGTCGCTGAGCAAGACCCCGAGGGTAAATAACAAGCCCGCGATGGCCGAGCCCACTAATGCCGTTTGCTGGCTGAGCCATCTTGGGATCAGCACGATTCCGAGCACATAGCCAAGTACCATAAATCCCATGGTGTAGGAGGTCATCATGCCAAAGTGGGCAACCCCGAGTCCTTGACTAAATAGTCCTATGCTATCGCCAGCAATCACTTCGGCGCCCACATAACAGAAGAGTGTTAGAGCCCCTAAGATCACCTGCGGATACTGTAGAATAGCCTTCCAATCGGCTTGAGTATGCTCGACTCGCTCACCTAATTCGGGCTCTGGCAGCGGTGAAAACCACACAAAGGCCATCAATCCCAGTAGTACAAACATCATCATTAAATAGGGTTGTACTAGACGATTGGCTAATTCCGTTAACGCCAATTCGCGCTGCGCTTCGGACAGGCTGGCCAATGCCGTTTCACTGTAAGGTTCCATGCCCGTTAAAATCCAGGCAGTAAAGATAATTGGCACAATAAAGCCCGCGCCCTTATTCACTATCCCCATTAAACTTATCCGCATTGCCGCACTTTCCCGTGGGCCAATACAGACAATGTAAGGATTGGCGGCCGTTTGCAGCAAGGTTAAGCCTGTGCCCAACACAAATAACGCCAAGAGGAAGGTCGCAAAATGGCCGACCAAAGCCGCCACAATAAACAAGCCCGCGCCTGCCGCCATAATCCCCAAACCTAAGGTCATGCCCATCTTATAGCCGAGACGCGTGAGGATAGATGAGGTCGGCAGCGCCATCACAAAATAAGCAATGTAAAACACAAAGGTGACTAAATAGGCTTCAAACTCATTCAACTGACAGGCAATTTTTAAAAATGGGATCAAGGCACCATTGAGCCAAGTCACAAAGCCAAAGACAAAAAATAAAATTCCTATCAATAACATAGGAATAAAACTGCCCTGCGGTGAGGCCGTGGCTTGGGTACTGTCGGACGTGAATTTCATCGTTTCACCTTATTGTTATTTTGCTTGTTGAATGGGCAATGAGTTGAGTACTTATCCCCCAAATTAATGCCACTTTAATTATTGTTTTAATTAATATATCGATAACTTACGCAAACCGAGCCTGTTCGGCTTGATACTGCAACTCACCCGCAATCCAGACCGCTAGGACCTTGTGCTCGTCATCGAGCCAGACCCAATCAGCCTGCTTACCTTCGGCTATATCCCCCAATTGCGGCCGCTGAATAAAGTCGGCGGGCGTGCGCGTCGCCATCTGTACTGCGTTACTAAAGCCAAGATGGAGTTCGGTGGCGGCATAACGCACCGCGCTCGCCATATCCAGCACTGAACCCGCTAAGGAGCCATGCTGATCCCTCAGCGTCATTCCATCACGAACCACTTTGCCATCGAAGAATTGAAATTCCGTTTGCTCGCTCCCTAAGGGCGACATGGCATCGGTGACCAACATCAGGTGCTCAGTTCCCTTTGCTCGCCACGCCGCCAGCGCCGAGATGGGATGCACATGTTGACCATCGAGAATAATCCCGCAGTAGGTGTTTTCACTGGCCAATGCCGCGCCTACCATCCCCGGTTCGCGGGAAGTCAGTGCCGACATGCCGTTGTAGAGGTGGGTAAAACCCGATGCGCCAGCCTCAATGGCCTTAAGGACTGTGTCGCCGTCGGCATTCGAATGTCCAAGGCTGACAATGGCGCCGGAGGCAACGAGGCGTTTGATTTGTTCTGGTGTGACTGATTCTGGCGCTAGGGTGATCAGCCTAACACCGAGATCTTGCCTTAAGTAAAGCTGCCACTCGCGCTCAGTGATGCTGCGTAAATGTGCGGGAGGGTGACAACCGCGCTTTGCGACCGACAAATGCGGGCCTTCAAAGTGGATACCGATAATCCCAGGAACTTGGCAAACCATAGCTTCAGCCACCGCATCGGCCGCCGCCTGCATCACCTCAATATCATCGGTGATCACCGTAGGTAACATGGCCGTGGTGCCAAACTGGCGATGGGCCTGCATCATCAACCTTAAGGTTTCCAGCGTCGGTGCATGATTGAACATCACGCCTCCGCCACCATTGACTTGAGTGTCGATAAATCCCGCCACCAGCGTGCCAGAGGTCAATCGGTAATGTGGTTTATCCGCTGTACAGTCTGCCGATATTGAGGTTTTAAGGCCGTAAATAATGCCATCAGACACCTCAATCGTGCAGTGTTCAGTGAGTTTGCCTTGAGTTAGCACCTTAGCGCCGTCGGCAATCAGCTTAAAATCCGTATTAGGCTTCATAGCTTATCCCCGCATCAAGCCCGTGGCCGAGCAAGGCCGCGCCGCGCACGCCACTGGCCGAACCAAAGTCGGCCAATTTAAATTGCGGCAAAGTCACGCCATCAAAAAGATGCGCCTTGGTTGCTTGGGGTAAGGCGGCGAGAATTTCTTCCACCTCGGATAATCCGCCGCCCAACACGATAATATCCGGGTCCATCGCCAGCACCAATGAAGCCATTAAGCTTCCGAGAATATCCATATAAGTCTCAAAGGTTTTGATGGCGAGCGGGTCATTGCACCGCAGTGCACTCAGCCATGCAAAGGTATCGGCCGTTTGCCCCGCGATATCTTGGTAGAGTCTGCCAAGTCCAGTGCCTGACACATAGGTCTCGGCGCAGCCCTCAAGCCCACAGCCACAGGCATAGAGTGGCAGTTGATGTCGACGGGCAACATTGGCGCTCACGCCTTGATGGCCAAACTCTCCGGCGAGTCGATTTGCACCGAGATACAATTTGCCATCAATACATAAACCACCGCCAGTGCCTGTGCCGAGAATCATCCCCAAAACGCGGGAGTGTCCCCTGCCCACCCCAAGTACCGCTTCTGAGAGGGCAAAACAGCGGCAATCATTACCGATAGCCACGGTTCGATTGAGCAACTTAGCAAGATCATGGGCAACACGGCGTTGATTAAGGCAAGGCACATTACTCGAAATTACAGTCCCGTCGGCTTTCACCACCCCGGGGAGCGCAATCCCAACAGTACCGCGCTCACCACATTGCCGATCCGCCTTTTCGATTTGCTCGGCAAGCGTTGCCATAAAGGCACTGTAATCCTGCCTAGGAGTACTTAAACGCCACTTGTCCTGTAGCGCTAATTGAGTATCAAAAATCGCTAACTCAATCTTTGTTCCACCTATATCTAAACCGTAATACATGCCCTTGCCCTTATTTATATTTATTTTACAAAGGGATATACATTGACACCCTGCACAACTCGATTGACTTGCCCCGTAGGACAAGGATTATCCGGCGATACTTTAAGTTGAATCGCTTTATAGATGGCTAGGATTTGACACCACAAAATAAAGGGTAATCCCAACCAGACTTCGTTAAGCCCACTGCAGCCAGTTAACAGTTCTTCGGAGAGCGTCAATACTGATAAGGCTTGATTATCTCGCTTAAGCTCTTGAATTAAATCGTTATCATATTGGCGAGTATAGGGATCCGACGACACCATCACTAGCACTTGCGTATGACTATCGACTAAAGATTTTGGCCCATGGCGAAACCCGAGCGGACTCTCATAGGCACTCACCACTTGCCCTGCGGTGAGTTCAAGGTACTTAAGCGCCGCCTCTTGGGCGATGGCCTTAAGTGGTCCGCCACCGAGGAACACGACCCGCTTGCTGGGCTGCTCCGATTGCAGACGGATTTCAGCTAAGCGCTCAGTTAAGATGTGCTCGGCCATCTCAATGCACTGCGCTAGCGCCTGAGGGTTTGGCGCAAAAATCAACAAGGTTGCCAAGTACATACAGGTAAAGCTGCTGGTCATGGCAAAACTCACGTCGTGGGTTTCATCGGGCAACTTATACAAGTAACAATGGGATTTGTCGGCGCAATAGTTGGCGAGCTTTCCCTGACCATTACAGGTGATCGCCAGATGGTAACAATCATCGACCAATTGCTCCGCCAGTTCGACCGCCGCCATACTCTCGGGGCTGTTTCCCGAGCGGCCGTAGGAAATCAGCAGTGTGGGAATATTACCCCGCAGATACAGCTCTGGGTGACTCACGATATCCGTGGTGCTGATGGCTTCCACTTGTTGGGTTGCTAAAGGTAAATGCTGCTGAATATGGGCCGCGAGCACATCACCTATATAGGCCGACGTCCCAGCCCCAGTGAGGATAATCCTTAATTGCGGCTTTGCCAGAATCGGCGTTAACCAAGCCGCAATAGTGCGATTATCACTGTGCTGCTCGCTCACTTTTCGCCACATTTTCGGCTGCTGGCTGATTTCCTTCGCCGTCCAAAAGGCGCCATATTGGGTTAATTGCTCTGCACTCAATAACAGGTTGCTATCTTCATGTTCGAATGGAGAAAGAGGACTGGTTAACATCAAAATATCATCCCTTTAAAGGTGATTGCATCACAGGAAGCTGGCAGGCATTGGCGTAATCGGCCAATACTTCGGTAATTTTATGCAGCACGAGTTCACGGGCCGTGGGCTTAAGTTCCCCCGCCAAGACCGCCGTATATTGGTTCGGTAAATACTGGCTGATCAGCGGCAGAGGAATGCTCTGGGCTAAGTTGCTCAATAGCTGCTCGACCTTGTTTTGCAGACTCGGCCAGTAGTAACGCACTCGGTCACTAAAGCTAAAGCCCAGTTGCCACTTCAATGCCTCGTTGTCGGCATAAAACCCTTGCCAATACCTAGGGTTATCTCGCATCAACTCAAAACAGCTTTGGCGTAAATCCGAGCATTGCTCGGGCTGGCACAGCACATTTTCGATGTGGGACAGGGCAAACAAGGCTTCTCGCAGAGCAAAGGTAAGCTGTGGGCCCACTTTCAAAATCGCGAAATGCTGCTGCACTAAGGATTGATACCCCACGCTGAGCTGATAATCGGTCGAATGCGCCTCAAACACTAATCTGGGATAACCGCGAATGAACTCACTTTGGGCATGGGTCGCCTCGGGTTCAAACAAATGCACTTGGCTGTTATCAAACTCCACCCCAGGCTGAACGACAACCGCAATCACCTTTTGCCATACCTCCTCACCCAGTCCTGCCGCAGCAAAGGCATCGCGGTGGCAATTTAAGGTATGTTCAATCGCGCTGACGGGCGTGACCGCAAGTTCGGCCTCCATCTCACTCACACCGCCGGGCGCGGGCACTTCGGTGCCTATCACATAACAGAGCGCTTGCTCGGGCGCTCGGTGGGCTTCGGCCACCGCACAGAGCCGCGCCGCACGCGCCGCGATAAGTTCATCCGCTAAGGAAGCACATCACCGCCACAAGCCATACTGGTGTCGAGGTGGATTTTGGTAAATCCCGCCTTCACATATTCGGCGATAAGGTCTTCGGCCAATTGCATCGCCTCTTCAGCGGCTTGCCGGCACCAAACGACGGGGCCTAAGTGGTCGCCGCCAAAGAGTAACTGCGAAGGTTCAAGGCCAAGTTCAATGGCCATTTGAGTGACGAAGTCAATGAAATCCTGTGGTTTCATCCCGGTATAACCGCCAAACTGATTCACTTGGTTGGCGGTCGCCTCGATAAGTAAGGGCGTGCCATTCGCCTTTGCCTGCAATAGCGCCGCCTGTAACACCAAGGGCTGGGCCGAGCAGACGGCAAAAATGCCCGCCTGCTGACCTGCTTTATTGGCGTCAATGATAGTTTGAATCACTGACATAGCGCTTACCCCACAATGCCGAGGGGTTTCGCGGTTTGCCAGACACCACGGGTAAAGTCTGGGAAGTCCTTGGAGTTACCACGGTCACCGACTGAGGCCACAGACAAGGGGAATACCGCTGACCATGCCGCGCCGTCGTACACATCCTGATCCAGTGCCTCGCCATTGCGTAGGCAGTAAATCATCCGCCAGCACATCAAGAAGTCCATGCCACCGTGGCCGCCATTCTCCTCCGCCTCTTTGCCCATACGGGTCCACAGAGGGTGGTCATATTTGGCGTACCATGAATCCATGTTTTCATCCCACTCGTGATAACTGCCAGAGCCACCGTTTTCCAGCGCGATACGATTAGGGAAGCCGGCAAACACGCCATTTGTCCCTTGGATCAGGTTATGGCGGCTATAAGGACGTGGCGTGGTCGTGTCATGCTGCACCATGATGCTGCGACCTTTTACCGTCTTAATCAGACTGGTGTTCATGTCGCCACAAATGTACTTGAGTTGGTTACGCTGATGATCCGCTGGGAACTCACGTTTGGCATAGGCGGCGCGGCCTAAGGAAGGAGAGCTCACAGAGGTTAAATAGTCTAAACGGTCGCCGCGGTTGATATTCATATACTGGGCAACAGGGCCTAAACCATGGGTGGGATAGAGGTTACCGTTGTATTTAGCATGGTAAGCCGTACGCCAAGAGCCTGTTTTACGGTCGATTTCCTTCATCTGCCAGCGCAGTTCGTGGATGTAGGCTGCTTCACCGTGGAGCAGTTCACCAAACAGGCCTTGGCGCACCATGTTGAGCACCATCAACTCATCACGGCCGTAACAGACGTTTTCCATCATCATACAGTTACGCTGGGTCAGTTCGGCGGTATCCACCAGATCCCACAGCTCTTCAATCGTGCCCGCCATCGGGACTTCGACGAAGGCGTGCTTGCCCGCTAACATGGCTTCTTTCGCCATGGGGTGATGCCAGGCCCATGGTGTGGCAATCACGACGATATCCACATCATCACGGTTTAACAGATCGCGGTACGCATGGTCGCCCTTACTAAAATAGGCAGGTTTATCACGTCCATATTCGTTAATGGCTTTTTCAGCTCGGGCCAGCACTAAGGTATCGGTATCACAGATGGCGGTAATGCGGGCGCCTTCGATACGGCTGAAATGATGCACAAACCCAATGCCGCGCTCACCCACCCCGATTAACCCCACTCTAACCTCATCCATCTTGGGCACGACAAGCCCCATCACAGATTTACCCGCAGCCTTAGGTGTTGTGCCTGTAGCACGTTCACTGCTGGCACAGGCCGCAAGGGCCGTTGCCGCAGCGGTTACCATAGAAGCCTTTAAAAACGAACGACGATCAAAACCCGACATAGTAATTCCCCGTTATAAATTAGCTTTCTCAATGAGGTGTAATTGCACACCTTGTTTAGTTAATTCATCAACATAGCGCTCTGGGATCCCGGTATCTGTCACTAGGCGCGTAATACGGCGACTGCTGCAAATAACGTGGAATGCTTGTTGATCAAACTTTGATGAGTCAGTCACAACGATAATTTCACTCGCTATCTCACACATCATTCGGTTGAGGCTGGCCTCTTTTTCAAAGTGAGTGGTTAATCCCACCCGCAAATCGAAACCATCCACCCCTAAAATCAACTTGTTAAAGTTGTAATCCCGCAGGCTGTTCTCGGCGATATTGCCGTAGAACGACAGGGATTTTTTACGTAACAGTCCGCCGGTTAACATCACCTCCACTTCGTCAGCCTTAGCCAATTCGGTGGCGATATTCAGGCCATTGGTCATCACGATCAGGTCCTTATGCTCCATCAGGTTCGCCGCCACCTGTTGGGTGGTCGTCCCCGAGTCGAGCAATAAGCGATCGCCGTTTTGCACCAAGGCCGCCGCGGCCTTACCTAACTCTTGCTTTAAGGCCGAATGGCAACTGCCTTTCTCCTTCAGTGATAACTCCCGGATCAACTCGCTGTTGACCATAGCGCCGCCTCGGGAGCGCACCAGTAACTGCTTTTGATCCAACATGGCTAAATCGCTGCGGATCGTGACTTCAGATACCCCAAAGTGTTCTGCGAGTTCGGCAACAGAGACCTTTCCCTGTAACTGTGTCATTCGCACAATTTCCTGCTGCCTTTCTATCGTGTTCAAAGTACTCACAAGCTTCTCCATTCTTTCGATTAACTATCGATTGAAAGGTAACACGCCAAGAACAACTTTCAAACACTTTCGAAACCACTTTTCACTATCGCAAAAACAAATAACTAAATTAACAATAACTTACGAAGTTTTAGCTCAAGTTTTTACCATAAGTTGATTTTCATCATGCATGAATGTGAAACTTTTTGAAAGTATTTTTACATTTTTTTATTGATCGATTACAGAATTTAACGCTATAAATAAGACTTCGAAAGGTTTGCGCAGTTTCTTTCTCTTTCGAAATTGTATTAAAAGACACGGCAACGACCGTGCATCACACTCATGCGGGGATACTATGAAACTCTTAACCACCAAGCCTGCCGCGATTGCCCTAGCCATCGCTGCGGCTCTGACAGCAACTCACAGCGCTGCCAATGAAATACCAGCAGAGCAACAAACCGAAACGAAAGAGCAAGTTCAAGCGAAGGACACTGCGCAAGCCCAGGATGCCGAAGTCGAACGCATTCAGGTCACAGGGATCAGAAACAGTATTAAGGAAGGGATGTTCCTAAAGCAGAATGCCGTGAGCGTGGTCGACCTTGTGGTCGCCGATGACATTGGTAAATTTCCAGATGAAAACTTAGCCGAGGCGCTACAGCGCATTCCAGGGGTGACCATTACCCGTAACGGCGGCGAAGGGCAAAATATTCTGGTTCGCGGCCTTGGCGATGGTTATAACGTCACCACCCTCAATGGCCGTAAATTGGCCTCAGAAAATGCGGGCAGAGACTTTAACTTCGACACCATCGCCTCGGAGCTGGTAAACGTGCTGGCGGTGTATAAGTCTCCCGAAGCCAGACTGACCGAAGGTGGCATTGGCGCTATCGTCGATATCCAAACCCGTAAACCGCTGGATTTAGAAGGCCGTACCATTCAAGCCTCCGCCAAGGGGATTTACGAGTCCCGTACCGAGGATATTCATCCCCATGCCTCGCTGATCATCGGTGATAAGACGGATGACGATAGTTTTGGTGCGCTGGTCTCGGCGGTATATTCCCGTAAGACCCTGCGGGCAGACACCTATTCGGCCGAAGGCTTTTTCGATGAAGATGAAGGCTGGGGCGTCGACAGCGCAGGGGTGCCGGTCGATACCAATAATAACGGCATGATCGACCCAGGTGAGATTTATGCCTCTAAGATCCCAAGCTATATGTATTTTGCGAACGCCCAAGACGTGCGTGAACGCGTAGGTGGCACGCTCGCTCTGCAATGGCGCCCACTGGATAATCTCGACATTAACTTCGACGGTCTCTATTCACGCTACAACACCGATGGCCATAAATACCAAATCGGCTTCGTGAACTACGACGAAGAATGGACGCCGGGCACACCGCTATTTACCGACGCCATATTTGACGATCAGGGCCGAGTGGTGAGCATGAACCAAACGGGTGACAACACTATGGTTGAATTGCTCAACCTCAGTACCCCAAGAAAAACCGATACCTACCAAATGGGTCTTAAGGCCGACTGGTATGTTATGCCCAACTGGTCGATTACCGCCGATGTCGCCTACTCCGCCGCGCAAAATGCCAATAATGGCGATAACCGCTTCGTGGTTGCCCGTGGCTTTGTCGATGGCATCGACATCGATTACACCCGTGGCAATATGCTGCCCGATGTGGTGATCAGCCCAGGTCTGAGCGCCGATCAAAAATACGGCGCCCACTATAGCCGTAACAGTGGCGTCGATGTGGACGATAAAATTACTGACATCAAACTTATCAGCCAGTACATTCCCGATGAAGGCATCATCAGCAAGGTCGATTTTGGCGTCAATTATGTCAAGCAAGTGAAGAAGCAGACCGAATTTGCCTCCGCTAACTCCAGCCAATTCAGCCGTGGTGGTTATTACCTGACCCGCGACGGTTATACCTTCGATAACAGCACTGTCTTTACCCAAGGCGAATTTGAACTGTTCCAAATTCCTTCGAGCGTATTTGTGCCCGCCAACTTCGATAACTTCCTCGATGGTGAAAACAGCATCTCCCCAGAGCCTTGGCCAAGCTTCGACTACGACAAACTGCTTGAATACTACCGCAGCATTAACCAAGAAGCGGCGGATAAGAGCATTGTCGCTAGCCTCAATAAGGCTGGCAGCTATGAAGTCACCGAAGCAGTGACCTCCGCCTATGTGCAGGTGAATATCGAAGAGGAAATTTTCGATCTGCCGTATATGTTGAACTTAGGCCTCAGAGCGAGCCAGACCAAAGTCACCTCCGACGGTTATGCCTACGATTTGGCTAAGGTTGAGTTAGACAGTGCCGGCCAACCCACCAACAATGATTGGAAAAACGTTGTACAAACCAGTTACGACGATAGCTATACCAATGTGTTACCGAGCATGAACTTTAAGCTCAATCTGCAGGATGATTTGCTGCTACGTGTCTCCGCCGCTGAAGTGTTAAGCCGTCCGTCACTCTATGCGCTGCGTGTCTGGGCTGCACCGAGTTTCACGACCCGTGAGAATGGCTTACCGACACTGACACGCGGTAACCCAAGCGTCGCCCCCGAAAAGGCGCGCCAAGGGGATATCTCCCTCGAATGGTATTTCCACGAGAGTAGCTCACTGAGCGGTGCCATCTTTATCAAAGACATTGAATCCTTTATCACCGACGACAAAGGGCCTCAAATGGTTGAGGGGACAGAATATTATGTCACTCAACCCGTTTCGGGTAAGTACGGTGCCAAAGTGCAAGGGGTGGAAGCCGCATGGCAGCAATCCCTCGACGAATACCTGCCAGAGCCCTTTAATGGTCTAGGATTCCAGCTGAACTACACCTATGTAGACAGCAGCTATGATGATCCCGAAATCGATGCGAAAGGCTTACCCTTTAAGGGCATGTCGAAAAACTCTTACAACGCCGTCCTTTACTATGAGCAATACGGTCTGCAGGCCAGGGTTGCCTATAACTGGCGCAGTAAGTTCCTGGTCGATCCCGAAGCTTGGGGTGGTCCAGCTTGGATCCAAGACTACGGCCAGCTCGATGCTAGCGCGAGTTATGATATTTTCGAAAATGTGTCGATTTTCGCCGAGGCTTCTAACCTGACCAATAACCGCTATTCGGGTTATGTGAAGTATGAGGACCAAGTGAATTACCTAGAACGTTTTGGCACCCAAATCGCCCTCGGGATCCGCGGCAGTTTCTAAAAAATTCATAAGGTAATCACAATAAAGCCACTCTATGAGTGGCTTTATTTTTCGGCTTCACGCTCGCGCACCTGGGCGTCCATCAAGCAAATATAATCCTCTAATTCCTGCCCCGTCGTCGGTTCAAAATGGCGGTTAAGCCTTAATAATCCGGTGATACGATCGACCCGAAAGTTGCGAAAATCTTGGCGTAATTCACACCAGGTCAGCAAGGTCCAAGTGCCGCGCCAAAAATAGATGGCGAGCGGCCGCACTTCGCGCTCGGTCAGGGCTTTATTCACATCTTGATAGAAGAGTTTGACGTACTCACGGCGCTGGGCCGCATTACGCAGCGGATCCAGAAACTGAAACTCGTTGGAATCTAAATAAAAATCCGGCGAAAACATCAAGGATTGATAGGCTTGCAAGCGCTTAGGTAGCACGGCTTCCACTTTTATCATCGCCTGACGCGCCGCACTGCCAAGCTCTTTGCCGCCCCATGTTTGCACCATTCGCATGCCGACTTGAATCGCCTCTAATTCGGCCTCGTTAAACATCAGTGGCGGCACATTCACTTCGTGACGCAATAGATAACCCACGCCCGCCTCCCCTTCAATGGGAATGCCGCTCAAACATAAATCCTGCACATCGCGGTACACGGTGCGGGTCGAGACTTCTAAACGATCCGCCAGCTCTTGGGCGGTCGTTAAGCGTCGATGTTTAAGAATTTGCACTATTTGGAATAGGCGGTCGGCACGGCGCATGGACAGTAATCACACCTCAAATTGGCTTTGCAGCGAAAGTTTAGGGATCTTAACCGCTAAAGCTTACCCGCCCAAGCGATACTGTATTGGCAAAGCGTTATGGATTCGGCCTACACGATCCCGATATAAATCTCGACCTTATCGGCGCTTCGGTAGACCTCAAAGTCCGTTTGATAATCACGCTGATGCGGACAATCAGGTGTACTAAAGTAGCGCCAAATCTGTCCCCAAAGATCAACCACACAGTGGGGCATTTCCCTTGTGCACTGAACTTAAGGTAGTTTCCTTCTCGTAGCTGTAATGCCGTAAAAGGGCCTGTCTCGCTGACAGACTCAACGCTTTTCCCCACTAAAACCGAATAGTCTCCCGTCATATCCGATTCATAGTCGTAGTAAACCCCATACATGGGAGAGTCGAGCATCGCCGTGAGTTGTGATGATTCAAAGAATGTCTGCCAAAGCGCTGCAATCTTGCCGCCCTCACCCGCCATTTCGGTGCTATTGTTGGTGCGCGTACTCAGCCCAAGCATAGGTTGAGCCGCCATAAAAACCTGTTCCATTATCCTTTACCTTCATCACTGAAATTTGCTGTTGCTTGTTTAAGGCTATCGCGAGACGTTACTGCATATCGCTCTTATCCGCAGAACTGACTGTATCCACTCGAATTAAAGATCGGCGTAAACATCAGTACTAAACACCAGTACCGAGAGCCGTGCCAAGGCACGACTCTGCAGGGTTTACATTACTGATTTTTCGACCAGAGGCCGACCTTATTGCCTTCGCTATCCACGAACAGGGCGATGTAGCCACAACCGCCGTCTTTGATAGGCGTCACAGGCAATAGCATAGTCACATTAGCGGCCACGAGTTTATCCACTAAAGGTTGCAATTGCGCGCTGAAATGCAGGTATACAGTGCTACCTTCCATCGACGGTTTGCTCATGCTGCATTTAACGAGGCCAATACTGGCGGCGCCCTCCTCCTCTGTTACCAGCGTCGCGTATTGCATGTCTTCCATATCGTCACGTTTAAATTCAACGCCGAAATGTTGTTGATAAAAAGCGATGGCACGATCTATATCACTGACAGGAATTTCACCCCAGACTAACGGTGCAATTGATAACATTTTCACTTTCTCCTTGTTGAAAAATGCCGATGATTCATCATGTTATAAATGTGATTCACCAGCGGACGACAACAAGAATAAAACAAGGCTACTGACAACATCATGTCAGTAGCCTTTGAGTGAAGCTGATTTTATTGAGTGCGCTAAAAGCGCTTATTTAGGTAGGCTCGCCTGATGGGCTGAAATAAACGCCTCCATCGCCTGAGTTGCCCGAGCTTGGGCGCTGGCTAAGGTGTCTTGCGCCGTCATAGGCTCGACCACCTCGTAATAGCACTTGATTTTTGGCTCAGTGCCCGATGGCCGTACTATCACCCGCGCGCCATTGGCTAAGCGGTAAGTTAATACATCACTGGCGGGCAGATTGATTTTCTCAACCTTGCCATCGGCAAAGCGGCGCTCTAACGCCTTGAGATCATCGGTCGACACCACGGCATGTTCACCAATTGCCAGCGGCGGATGTTCACGCAGATAGGCGCCGATATTGGGCGTATCGGGTTTTAAGGCAATGCTAACTTGAGCATTGAGATGGAACCCCTGCTCGCGGTATATCTGCTCGAGTCTATTCCAAATGCTTTGCCCTTTGGCGGCAAGCTCGGCGGTTAATTGGGCGAAGGCGACTAGGGCCGACAGGCCGTCCTTATCCCACACCATGTTACCGACGGTGTAACCCAGCGCCTCTTCGTAGGCAAACAGGAATTGATTATCAGGCTGACTCTGCGCAATCCCCACATTCATCAGCCATTTAAAACCGGTGAGCGTGGTATAACTTTCAACCCCAAAGCCTTTAGCGATTTTAGATAACAGACTGGAGGACACAATAGTCGTGCCCACCAGACGTTGCTCCTTACTCGCATGGTTTAACAGATAATGGCCAAAGAGCACGCCCACTTGGTCGCCCGTTAGCATTTGATACTCGCCATCATCCTTACGTACTGCAACAGCGAATCTGTCGGCATCGGGGTCATTGGCACAAGCTAGCATAGCACCATGCTTTTTCGCTTCGGCGATGACTAAGTCCATCGCACCCTTTTCTTCCGGATTCGGGAAATTAACCGTTGGGAAATCCCCATCGGGTTCGCGCTGCGCCGCCACCGAATACACTTGGGTAAAACCTGCGTCTTTGAGCACGGTTTCAGCCATTTCTGCGCCCACTCCGTGCATCGCGGTATAGGCAAGACTGACTTTTTCAGGCGCGGTGTTATTTTGCAGCACATTGGCGTGCATCACGCCGCGGCGATAGGTTTCGTAATAATCGTCCTGCAACCAGATAAGTTTGCCCTGTTTGGTCGCCTCCACCTGATCCATAAACGGAATTGCTTGGGTTGCCGCCAGCTCAATTTGAGCGGCGATACCTGAGTCATGGGGCGGGATAATCTGCGCGCCGTTTTCCCAATACACTTTGTAGCCGTTGTATTGTGGCGGGTTATGGCTGGCGGTCACCACAATACCGGCGGCGGCATTAAAATGCTTAACGCCAAAGGCCACGAGCGGCGTTGGCGCCACTTTGGCGGTGAGGCGCACTTTAATGCCCATCGCGGTGAGCACACTGGCGGTATCATGGGCGAAAGTGCGTGAATCGTGACGGCCATCGTAACCAATTACGACCCCGCGCTCGGCGGCATCTTTAATTTGTTCAAGTAGATAGGCACCAAGCCCTGCAGACGTTTGGCGGATAACCAAGCGATTCATGCCCATAGGACCTGCGCCCACTACACCGCGTAATCCGGCGGTTCCAAATTCTAAACGTCCCGCAAAACGTGCCTCGAGTTCGGTGTCATTTCCGGCGTCGATTAAGGCTTGCAGTTGTGCCTGAGTGCGGGGATCTGGGTCATTTTCGAGCCAATGCTTAACCTGTAATTGCAAATGGGTATTCATAGGGGGCCTCAGTGAAAATCATTTTCAATCACCTTAGGAAAATCCATGCCGAAGAACAAGCGAATTTGCACTTTTCACGGCGGATTTAAGTGTAAAGAGGGTGAGTGTAACGAACTTAGTAGACGGGAAGTCACGCAAAGATGCGATTTATTGACCCTGTTAATCCTTATGTAACAGGGGCGGCCGAACTTGTGCAGCAACGCGCTGTGGTGCGTCGAAAGCACTCACCACCTCAAGCAAAATTGCACTGATAAATGCCACGAATTGCCGTCTTAACGCAGTAAATTAATCGATACTACGTTAGAGAACAGCTCCTTTTCAGAGTCCTGCTCCAATTGATTGCGCCAAGGTTTATCGAAAACCCGCACAAGATAATAAGTATCGCGACCCGTGTCTGTCACAAAGGCAATGCCATAACGCATCAACTCGTAGTGAATATCATGCACAAACACCAATGAAAAATTTTGGCGTCCGGTCAGCTGATTAATATCTTCTCGAGTTAAACTCACGCCCTTTTCGACACCCTCGAAGCGTTTCTTTAGCCAATGAGCAAATTCCTTCGCACTCACCATAGACATGATCTTTCTCCTCGTACGATCCTCGGCATTAACGGCCTGGCTCGCTGTCATTTGTTCGATTATTTGTAATGATGGCGTGGCGTAATGGTCAATATCTCAGAATGAGCCAAACTGTCGCCCCATTCCGGCAGATAATGAGCTAAGCCACAAAGTTGATGGTGCTAATAATTTATTGTTATTAATGCAAAATTGATGAAAACAGACTCTTTATATTTGGCTCAGTGCGCTGTTAGGCGAACGATTACTCAGGTAGAAAGAAAGCCCGAGCCAAACGTCTGTCTATACGAAAAATAGAACAGTTTGCGCACTTTTACCAAACCTAAAAACCGCAAATAGAAATTATTTCATCGGCCGATAAACTAGGCAATTCACAACCATTCTTTGGGATGACCGAATAAAAACTGGCGCACTATGGCGCCAGTTTTAGATAGAAAAACATTAACTTACTTCTGCTCGCGCGTCTTCCACAGGGAGAATAATACCCCCGCCAGCAAGAGGCCGAAGGTGACGCCAAGGGATAAGGCCGTTGGGATCTTCAAGTCCACAATGCCTTCATGATTAAAGTATACCAGTCCGACTTTTACACCGATAAACACTAACACCACCGATAGCGCATACTTGAGGTACTCGAAACGATGCACCATGGCCGCGAGGGCGAAATACAATGCCCGCAGACCTAAAATAGCAAAGATATTAGAGGTATAGACGATAAAGGGATCTTGGGTAATCGCAAAAATCGCCGGGATACTGTCCACCGCAAACACTAGATCCGCGGTTTCGACTAAGATCAACGCTAAGAACAGAGGCGTTGCCCACCAGCCTTTGCTAAGTTGATGCTCCTCACCCCTTACCCAAAACCTCTCTTGATGAAGGCTTGGCGTAAAACGCATTTTGGAGCGTAACCACTTGTAAAACTTATTATCTTGGATATCACCATGCTCATCATCGGAAAAGAGCATCTTAATACCGGTGAAAATCAAGAACAGGCCGAATAACACCAACACGCCTTGGTATTGCGCAACCAGCGCCGCGCCTAAGCCAATCATAATGGCACGTAGCACGATAACGCCCATGATCCCCCAAAATAACACTCGGTGTTGATATAAACGGGGAATACCTAAGCTGCTGAAAATAAGCGCGATAACGAAGACGTTATCCATAGATAAGGACTTTTCGATAAGGTAACCCGTGAGATATTCCATCCCCGCAGTCGAGCCCTTGTACCACCATAACCAAGCGCCGAACAACAGACCCATACAGATATAAAAGGCCGATAATTTAAGGCTCTCTGCCACGGTAATTTCGTGCTGCTCTTTGTGTAGCACACCTAAGTCGAAGGCTAACAATGCCAGCACAAAGCCAAAAAACATTAACCAAACCCATATTGGGTAACCCACAAATAGCGTGGTTAAAAACTCCATAACACTCCCTAAAACCTAAAAAATACCGAGTTTTCTCGGCCTCATCGCCATATTCGATCTTAGTACTTGGCGATACCAAAAACAGTGAAACAGGGTAAAAACCTTAAAATGTCAGATTAAAATTTGTTTAAATCCATACTCATCAGCCAAAACAACTCGTCACACTAGACCCTATCACCAAAGCATTTGTTGTACTCCGATTAGATTTAAGCCTAGTCCTCACGGGATCACAGAGTAAAATAATCGCGTGAGCTCATCACTCATCACGCCTCAGCACCAATCGACAGTATTTTTCGCTAAGACGATAAAAAGTGAGCTGTTTCAGCGCACTGTGTAACACTTGAGCATTAAGCGAAAATGAAAAAGTTCGCGGGCAAGCATGGCCGTTTGAAATAGCGTAAATGGCGAGTGTGACCACTCACCACAAAGGATAAAAAGGAGATTCGATGGGAAGTGAAAAACTACTCACGCCCGAGCAGACGGCGCGCGACTAATACCACAAGATGCAGTAACAACAGGCCACTAAAGGCTAAGCAGAAAAACAGTAAGGCGATGGAGTTGACCTCTCGAGGAGCGTCACTGTAGAGATACCACCACAAAGGCCAACCGATAAGCGACAGCAGCGTCAACTGCCACATGCAGCGTTTGCAGCGGCCAATCTTTTGCCGAAAAATCGAAGTATTACAATCGTCGCAGGCCATTAACGCTTTAATCCATTAGGTTACCGTGACGCCATAGGATATCACCCAGTCAGCCCTGTGCTAAATAAGCACTAGAGCGATGCCTTAAGTCGCTTCATACCCTCTTCTATCGACACTAAGGCATGATAGCCAAAGTCCCGTTTTGCCGCACTGATATCGAAATAATGGCTACAGGAAAGCTGTTTAGCGACAAAGCGCGTCATGATCGGCTCTTCTTGCTTATTCAGCAGTCGATACGCCGTTTCTAACACAGCGCCCACCACATAGGCTAGGGTCTGTGGCACGCGCGCGGTCACTGGCGGCAGCCCATCACAGGCTAAGATCAGGTTCAGCATCTTGGCCATAGTCACAGGCTCATCGTTACTAACAAAATAGGCTTTCCCTTGGCACTTAGGCGAGACTTGGCAAAGCTCCACGGCCGCCAGAATATGGGCATAGGCGGCGTTATCGATATAAATGGTATCGACCAGTTTATCCTCGCGCCCCACCAGCTTGAGCTTACCTAAACGACCGCGGGCAAGCACCCGAGGCACCAGGTGCGGATCATTGGGCCCCCAAATCAAATGCGGCCGCAGGGCGACGGTCTTTAAGGCATACGCCGATGCGGTTATCGATGCTTGATTGGCATCGAGCATCATCTTCTCGGCAATCGCCTTGGAATGAGCATAATAATTTAAAAAACGGCTGGCGTAGGGCGTCGATTCATCGATACCCGACTCATCCTCGCCCGCAAAGGTCACGCTAGGGGTGCTGGTATAAACTAATTTACTGATTTTAAGCGCTTTACAAGCGGCAATTACATTAGCGGCGCCCTTCACATTGGGGCAAAAATAACTGTCTCTGTCGCCCCAAACACCCGCTTTTGAGGCCACATGGAACACGATATCGCAGCCCTGCATCGCCTGTTTGACTTGCTCAGGATTGGCTAAATCCCCCTGAATCATAGTCACGCCAATGGCTTCAAGCTCAGGATAATGGCCACGGGCAAAGCCTGTCACTTTAATCCCAGCCGCGACCAAACGTAGGCAAATGGCCTTACCCAAAAATCCACCCGCGCCAGTCACAAAGGCATGGTTGACCTTAGCCGCCAAGGCATGAAGCGCGGCTTGCTCACGCGGATCAAAGCCTGCTTGAGCGAGGTTATCGCCACGGCCAGTTTGTGTCGCATCGGCTTGAAGAACAGCAGGATTGTTAGTCATATCGCATTCCGTGACAGTGAGTGTCATCTTAGTATTCAATTCAGTGATTAAGTGCAACAAAGCACCACTCGCGGCAAAACGTGCCACGAACAAACGGTCGAAAGTTCGACCCTATTTAAGTTAAAAATGAGCTAAATTGAAATCAGCCTTTGGTTTGCGATTGCGCCCAAACGGCTAATTTTTCTCTAAATATTTTGGCATTGTGGCGCACATCCACGGGGAAATCGGGATGAATGAGAAAACGTCTAATCCCCTGAGTTTGGCTATATTGCTCGGCAATCGCCATCAACTCTTGATACAGCTGCGCGCTCTTATTGCACACCAAGGATTGGTCAAGCTCTATACAGATGAGTGGTTCAATCTCACTCACGCCACCTTGCCCCTTCACTTTGATCCCAACTAACGCCGAGCGCTTCACATTCCGATGGGTATTAAAAATACGCTCACTCGGAATGGAATAGTAACGTTTAATACACCGCCCGCCTTGGGTGGCATCCACTCTATGGGCTTTGCGGCCACACATCCACAACCGGCCGCTGTCGTCCAGATAGCCAAGGTCGCCCATGCGATGCCTGAAGGTTTGCTGCTCGCGGTCCCAGATTTTCGCCGCCGTCGTTGCCTTTTCGCGGCGATAATAGGACTGGCTCACCATAGGGCCTGTTACCACTATTTCGCCAATTTCCCCCGTGTTAAGACGCAGGCCATCATCCCACTCAGGGATGTCATCCTCGTTGATGGCGATAATCTCGATACTCACGCCATCGATGGCACGGCCGACACAAATCCCACCGCCATTGTCCGTGGTTTGAGTCGTGGTAAATAGCTCGTCACTGGCGATCATGCTGATGGGTAAGGATTCGGTGGCGCCGTAGGAATTGAGTACAGGTACGCCATCACTGAGCATTTTGCTAAAACGGGCAATCGAGGCAATGGTCGCGGGCGCCCCAGCGGAAATCACGCGTTTCACACTGCTGAGTTTGTGCTGCTTTTTCGATTCGGTTTGCTCACCAGCGCGGCCTAAACGCTCAAGCAAGGCCGGATTAACAAAAATATTGCTGCATTGGTATTTCTCAATGGCGGCAAATAAAAATTCAGGATTGGCCGTAATCGGTTTGCTGGCATCCATCTCAGGCACTATCGATGCCATACCGAGCGCTGGACCAAAGAGGGAGAATAGCGGGAATGTCGCCAAATCACGCTCACCATGTGCAATGCCATAATCTTGCTTTAGCGCCTGAATTTGCGCCTCAAACATGCCGTGGCTATAGACAACGCCTTTTGGCGTCCCCGTGCTGCCACTGGTAAAGAGAATCGCCGCCATCTCATCATGCCTAAGCAGCTCCATCGGATACTCAGCCTGTTCTGGCAATTTAGCTGTAGACGACTTAGCTGTTAATAAGAGAATCGACGCTAAACTTGGCGCGCCTGTGAATAAGCGCGATAGCATGCCAGCAAGCCCGCTGGGATTGCCATCCACATTGATAAGATGCTGCACACTGCCCTTACCCCAGCCTAATAAGCGTCTGGCGATATGGGCTTTAGGGATTCCGATAAAGGCATCGGGCGCGGCTTCAATAAAACATTGCTTAAGGTTTTTAATCCCCATGCCCGGGTCAACCAACACGGGAATAATCCCCGCCTTAAATAAGGCAAAAGTTAACGCAAAAAATCCAGACTCGGGGTGACCATCAGCACAGCCTTCATCCCCCGCGTCAGCCCATGGGCATTGAGCGCGAAGGCGATGGCATCGCTTTGTTTATCTAGGCTAATAAAGTCGAGTTCTTGGTAAGTCAGATTGGCAAGGGATTTGCCCTTGCCCTGTTGCACCGCAACCGCGAGATGATGGGGAATGTGATGGGCGGCCTGCTTTAAATGCCGACAGATATTGGCATCGCTTGCTTGCTCGACGCTAGATGTCCCACGGCCGAGCTGCGCATCCTCCACCCTAACCATTAATGTGCGGCCTGTGGCGCTTGAGTTTCTGCCTCAGGCTCTTTAACTGGCACGATTTCAACGGGCTGCACTTCAGGCTCTGGCGTTTGTGCCTCAGCCATAAAGTGTTTGATATGGGTAATCACCTCGTCGCTCGCATCTTCGAGGATATAGTGACCACAATCGGCAAATTCATGCACCTCGGCATGGGGCATATGTTCGCGCCATTTGGCTAAAAAGTGCTTATCGAACACAAAGTCCTGTAAACCCCAGCAAATCAGTGTCGGCACCTTGGCAAACTTTGGCAGACTAGCGGCAATATCCGACACCAGTTGATAGTTTCTGTCACCCGGTTTTAGCGGAATATCCTGCACAAAGCGCAGGGTCGAAATCCGATTTGCCCATGAGTTAAACGGCGCGACATAGGCCTCGCGGATGTACTTGGACATCGGCTGACGCTTTACCCCGACATAGGAGGCAATCGATGAAAAGGCATTAAAACCACGCACTAACACAGTGCCGAGCAGCGTATTGCGGCAGATCCACAGCGCCAGCGGTAAAGGCTTAGTCTCGGGTAAATGGAAGGCGCCAGTATTTAAAATCACCAGACGTTTAATTCGCTCAGGGTAACGCGCCGCGTAGCCCATGCCAATCATGCCGCCCCAGTCGTGGACGACTAAGGTAATGTTTTCGTTTACCTTTAGGCTATCGAGCAGCGCCTCTAAATCGTCAATGCGATTCTTTAAGGTGTAATCGTAACCGCTGTCATCCGGCTTATCCGACAGACCACAACCAATATGATCGGGCACGATACACTGGTGAGTATCCTTAAGGGCACTCACGAGATTACGGTAATAAAAACTCCAACTTGGATTACCGTGCACCATGACGACAGGCTCACCTTGGCCTTCATTGATGTAATGCAGCTTGTTGCCATTACGGCTAAGAAAATGACGTTTAAACGGCAACAGAGTGTCTAACATGACGCTTCCTATCTTTTGTTCTAATTGTTTTTGTATTGGTAGCCTGTGCAGGTAAATTCGCCTTTACCTCTGCTCATCGCTAAACCAATAAGCATAAAAATGCCCTAGCAAACCTTGCGCTCAAGCGTCGGCTAAGGCAGATAACAATCTTGGAAAACTACCACTTAATCCCCAGCATCATGCAGTTCAAACCACTGCCGATACCTAAAAAGCTCACCTGATCCCCAGGGCGTAAAAAGCCTTGATCGTGTGCCATGGCCGCAGTGACGGGTAAAGAGACTGTGCCCATATTGCCAAGCAGTTGATATGTTGGGAATTCTTTTTCAGGTGGAATATTTAATGCACTCAAGACCTGTTTACGGTTTGAAGCGCCGACCTGATGACAGATCACTTTATCGACCTGCTCGACCAACCAATTCCGCTGCGCGAGGAAATGCTCCCACGTGTGTTTTGCCAGCTCGACTCCTTCTTTGAGCAAGGTCACCGCATCGGTACGCATAAACTCACGGTAAATATTGTGCCCCACTTCCTGCAAGCCCCACTGACACAGTTGATGGTGCTGCGGCGCAGATAAATGGGAGGCACCAAGTAGCTGATGCTTACGCACATTCGTCAGCGGCAAACTGCCATCGGTCAGGATCACCGCCACAGCGCCAGAGCCGCCGGTTAAGGTCGCCAGCGACTGCGCAAAATTCTGCATGGTCGGATCGGCCAGCATATTATCAATGGTCACATCGACAATATCCCGCGCCGATTCACAGGACACCACCATACCCGCCTTAATTTGGCCAAGCTCAATACGGTTAGCAATGTCTAAAATGCCCGATAACACCCCAAGACAGGCATTGCTGATATCGTAAATCGCAGTGTCCTTCGACACACCTAATGCCGCCGCAATCCGGCAAGCGGTGGCGGGTTCGTGTTGGTCACGGCAAACGCCGGTATACACCACAGCACCCAGTTCGGCGACTTCTATTCCCGTTTCTGCAATCGCCTTGTGCGCCGCTTTAATCGCTCCATCGGATAATTGATGCCCTTTAGGCCACCAACGGCGTTCGGTAATGCCCGTTAACGCCGCAAGTTGCCCCATAGGAATGCGAAATTTTTGATATAGAGGCGCGAGGCGAGATTCTAGCTCGCTACTGGAAACCACCACAGGTGCCAGTTCATAGGCAAGGCTATTAATAAATACGCGGGAATATTTCATGAAACTGTTTTATTCGCTCACTAAGATCACTGATCTTTTAGGTCAGTTTTTAGTTGTTATTTGTCATTAAGGCGACATTTGAACAAGAAAAGCCCGATGATTCAATAAAAAACCATCTTTCGTCTTAGACTTGTCTCACAGAGCTTATAAGCCCTTGTGCAGATCATGCCGCCTATCCGTTAATTCAAAATGAACTAATAAAGAAATACTTCATAAAAAACAGGCAAGTATGGCCTCATCATTCAGATTATTTTTCAATCGCTCGATTTTTGCGCCAAAATCAGCGCATTTCGCGGCGTCACGCTGGTTGCACAAAATTCCCTCAGGGTTACCCGATAGCCACTTTCCTGCAAAAAACAGCAGCGATCGAGAATTAACCACAGCTCCAGCGCTCGGCGGAATAAATGCGCAGCCAAATCGATGCGCCGGGTTAACCTTTGTCGCTGTTTGCCTATCTCGAGCCAAGCGCCAAAATCACAATCTGCGGCTAAAGTAACCGCCTTTTGCGCCGCCGCCCAATGGCAAAACTCGGCAAACTCGCCGCTCAGCTGGCTTTGCTTTATGGCGGGCAAAGGTAAATAAGCATCTATGCCACGGCAATTTCGTTGCAGCGCATCAAACCCCAGCCGCCAAGCAATTTCCTGATGTCGCAGCGCCTGTTGTTTCGGATTGGCGATCACGCTCTGTTGTAAAGGCAATTGCAAGTCATGGCGACTTAAACACAGCGCGCTGTGTTTGGCGAGTGTTGATAAGCCTTGATATTGATTAGCTTGAATTAAATGGTAGCAGCAAGGTGAAATCGCCAGTGCCTGTGTGCCCGCCGCTGCGGCTAATTGCAGTAAACGCACATGCAAATCGCCACAGGCATGCAGCGCCACCGCCTGTTGGTGAGCGCAAAAAGGATTGGTTTGATGAGCGGAATTGTCGTGAGCATTACCTTCGATAGCGAAAGCATCGGCGCAAATAAAGCGCTGTGATAAATGCCATTTATCGGCAAAAGCTTGGCCCTCTTCACAGAGCATCGCCTGCCACTCGAGGCTTAACACATCCACACCACGCGCTTTGGCAATCAAACGGCCCAAGTGCCCTTTGCCCGCACACCACTCGAGCACGGGTAATCCCGCATCGGGCAAATGCTGCACAAAGGCAGTGATCTGCTCCCACTTACGGCCTTTTATATGGGCGCTAAAGTGAGCCATCTCAGTAAGATCAATACGAGGTAAAGTAGCAGTTTCAATATCGTTAGAGCTAATGTCAGAGCCAATATCAAAGCCTATATCTGAATCAATATCTGAGCCCTGCGAAAGTTCGGCAAAGGACAATGTGAGTAAAGACAGATCCCAGTCTAAGCCTAACGCGGCAAGATCCTGCTTTAGTGCGGGAGATAAGGCATCGACTAACGCCGATTGCTCGGCATCCAAAGTATCGAGCACGGCATCATCAAGCGCCCAAAGGGTGGTTGCAAGCCTTGGGAATTGTGCCGCCCAAGGCAGTGCTTTTGCCTCAAAGGCGCGCACTTGCCACAGGGCGCGGCTCTGCTCAAGTAGCTTATCCAACTGGATAAAGTGCGCCTTGAGCCTCTCCTGACTGTCGGATATATCCCTTGCCTGCTTATGATTATCGAGCTTAATTGCCATGCTGAATTTGCTTTACTCTGATGTGTTCCATTTGACTCTCTTATTGGCCTTAGCCGCCACGTCTTCACAACAGCACTGTTTTAAAACCAATTTGCAAACAGTGCCGTCATTAAGCCTTTACGAATATCAAGGTGCATTTCACTTAATATCGCTGCCCAAATGGCGGCTAAAGCTGCTAGTATCGCCACAATTTTTGTCAGCCTGCTTTACTCGCTGGCATGCATGGGAGATACGCCTTCATGCAGCAACAGTTAAGGCTGCGGCCTCACCCATTAAACCCGATGACGAAAACCAGTTAAGAGGAAAAGTATGCTCTCCCCCTGCGTTGCCCGCTGCGGCTTAAATGATGAAGATTATTGCATGGGCTGTTTTCGCCATATCGATGAGATTGTCGCTTGGCGCGATAGCAGCGATGCAGAACATGCCGCGATTATCGCGCAACTTCCCGCCCGCAAAGCCCATTTCGAAGGCGACGAAAATCAACAGGTGCTAAGCCGCGCTAAATGGCTGGAAGCCGAGGCACGACTTGCAAAAAAAGCCTGAAATTTCAGGCCTTTTACTTTTACCACTACTTTTTCATCATCGCCTTTAAATCGGCAAAGGGATTATAGGTCGCCGCCGCTTGCTTGGTTTCGGTAGTGCTACCGTAGCGGATCAGTTCTTCGAAGCGTGAATGTTCATTATCGTGGCAGTAGAGGCACAATAATTCCCAATTCGAGCCGTCGGATGGGTTGTTATCGTGGTTGTGATCTCTGTGGTGAACCGTCAACTCGCTTAAGTTTTTTGAGGTAAATTCGCGGGTACAGCGGCCACAGATCCAAGGATACAATTTGAGCGCTTGCTCGCGGTAACCGCCCTCACGTTTCGCACGGTATTCCCGCTCTTGGGCTAAGACTTGATCTAACTTACTCTGGCCTGGATTTGCTGACATGCTTACACCTAACTGATGACCCCTAAAAAAGTGCCCCAAGGATAATCCGAGTTATTCCTTGGGGCAATATTTCTAACACGCAAAGCGTTTAGGCGACATGTCCTTGGTCAGCATTGGACAAGTGCAAATAGTGCAGGTATTTCTCGTATTGGGTGACCACATCCGCCAATAGCTGCTCTTCGGTATAGCCCATCACATCATAGTGCTGGCCGCCCTGCTCTAAGTACACTTCGGCGCGATAATACCAATTGTTGCCCTGCTCTAACTCTTCTCCGACCGGATTGACGATTTCAAAACAGCGCATTCGCACACCATATACGAAGGGTTGATAGGCTTCATTGCTGATCACCAATCGCACTTTGCCGTCGAGATACTCAAGATCCGCCGTCAGCCCCTTGCTCATAAATTGCTGGCACACCTTAGATAACGCCGGTGTCGCCACATTATTGAGGAAGATACGCGCCTCATCTTCGGTGGGATGCGACACTAAAACTTCAATACGATCCTCCCAGCTGATATTGGTCTTAGCGTATTGCACACTGGTGGTGTGGAGCTGCACGCTGTTGATCTTAAGCCAATCGTCTTTCAGCGCCTTATACAGCCCCAAACACATCAGCAGCATCACGCATAAAAATGGCATCGCACTGGCAATAGCAGCGGTTTGCAGTGCCTGTAAACCGCCCGCGATGAGCAGCACCGAGGCCACCACGCCCTGAAGCAATGCCCAAAACACCCGTTGCCAGACTGGCGCATTGTTATCGCCTCCCGAGGTCAGGTTGTCGATTACTAAGGATCCCGAGTCAGATGAGGTCACAAAAAGGTCACCACTAAACAAATCCCAATGCCCGACAGGAGATGCGGGAACGGCATATGTTCAAAAAACACAAACAAAGCCACGGGCACATTGGTATTCACCGCTTCGCTTAGGTAGGTCGCGCCTTGATTCATAATCGCGTCGATGGCCGAGTTACCAAATACCGTCATCCACAAAAAGGTCAGCGCCGAAGGCACAAATAAAATGCCGACTAAAAACTCACGTATAGTGCGGCCGCGACTCACCCGCGCAATAAAGGTGCCGACAAAAGGTGACCAAGAGATCCACCAGCCCCAGTAGAGTAGCGTCCAACCACCTAGCCAGTCTTCCTTATGCTGATAGGCGTACAGATTAAAGGTTTTATTAACGATATCACTGAGATAACTGCCAGTATTTTGCACAAAAGCCTGCAGCAACATCACGGTTGGGCCAAGAATTAACACAATCAGCAGCAGGATAAGGGCCAAGCCTAAGTTAAGCTCACTTAAGCGCTTCACCCCTTTATCGAGTCCCGAAAATACCGACAGAGTGGCGAGTAAGGTAATGCCAATAATCAGCGACACTTGCACTGTGGTGTTATTCGGCAACTGCTCGAATAAATAGCTTAGGCCAGAGTTAACCTGCAATACCCCAAACCCTAGAGAGGTCGCGACCCCAAACATTGTCCCCAATACCGCAAAGGTATCGACGCAGTGACCAATCGGGCCATGAATGCGCTCACCGATTAAGGGATAGAGTGCGCTTCGGGGTAACAAGGGCAACTTATGCCGATAGGCAAAATAGGCCAAACTCAGGGCAACCACCCCGTAAATCGCCCACGCATGTATGCCCCAGTGGAAGAAAGTGATCTTCATGGCTTCTTTAGCGGCGGCCAAGGTCTCAGGCGTTGCATCGGGCGGCGCTAAGTAATGCATCACGGGTTCGGCAACGCCGAAGAACATCAATCCAATCCCCATCCCCGCCGAAAACAGCATCGCAATCCAGCTCTTATAGCTATAATCGGGCACAGCATGATCGGGGCCGAGCTTAATGTCGCCAAAGCGACTAACCATGACAAAGATGATAAAAATCAGAAAAATCGCCACACCAAGGATATATAACCAGCCCGCTTTGGCTTCTAACCACGACTGCATGGATTTGAAAAAGTGATTGGCCTCGGTCGGCCAAATGGCGCAGATCATCACCATGAAGGTGATAAAAAAGACCGACGAATAAAAAACCGGTGGATTTATACTCGACTTTATAGACATAAAACTCCCTTGTATCAGGCAATTCCTATTGAAATCCCTTCAATTTTGAAGAGATAGCACAATAATAGATAACTCTTGCCTCAGCAGTATGTGATCAGGATGAAATATGCACAAATAATCCATGACAAGGACTCGCGATCGGCAATGCCTTGTGATGTCATACTCATGTTGAAACGCTTCCTCACCTTAGCCTGTTTGCCCGGCGCTTTTACGCAATAGCAAAGTCAGTAACCATTTGCTCGACCAACCACTACACCGCAGTTGTGCAATGCCCTTTCAGAACCAACCGCCCTCTCAAAGGCAGCGAGCTGCGAGCATAGACACCATGCGACCGAATCGCAGGGTTCAACCTCTATGGCAACATAAAACATGCAAGCGGTTCGATATTAGTGATATCGAGGATGAGGAATGCAAAGCGCGATTAGCGGCTAACGGTTTACCAGTAATAAATAACGACTCGGCCTTGCTTAAGCCCTACTGAGGCGCCTTCGAACAGAGACCACATGCTGTCGAAAACTGACTCAATAGAGACACAGATAATGCTAAACAGCAGTCACTGAATTAGCATAAAAAATGGCGACCTATCAAGTCGCCACCGGATTGTATCACAAAAATGTATCTATTTGACGCAAAAAACTAACTCAAAAATCAAAGCCAACTTATTCGGCTTTAGTTTTTACCGTTGCCGCGCCCGGCGTTTGCGAGATCCCCGCGGTTAAATTGAAGCGCATCGCCTCTTCAAAAGACCAATCCACTAAAATCAAATCTTCACGTTTAACTAGGCTAGTGACCCCCGCCATTTGGTAACTGAGTTGGAATAACACAGGCACCCAATCCCCTTCGGGTAAGGCATCGAGCAATGGTTGCGGCGGAGTATCCGTCATAATAAAACCCACCACAAACCCGCCATTGGCCTGTTTAACCAACACGGTTTGCTGAGTATTGGGTTTACCCTCACGGTTCATTAAGGAAGCGATATCACGAATACTGCCATAAACAGATTTAAACAGCGGAAAACGCATCAGCTGACGTTCAATCCAGCCATAGAGCCATACAATGGGACTCACCGAAAATAACAAGCCCACCGCAAACACTATGGCCACGACTAAGATAAAGCCCGCGCCGACAAAATGTTGGTTAATCCCTACCAACTCTAAAATAAAAATCCCTAAACCATCTAACGATACAAACAATGACCAAAACAACCACAGGCTTAACGCCATCGGCAGCAGGTTCATCAAACCACGGGCTAAGGTTTTCTTCATTACAATCTCATCAAATCCAATAGGATAAAAAAAAGGCATAAATTATTTACGCTAAAAAGCGCGTTAAATGCTACCACAGAGTCACTTTTGCACCAGCACTTGATGTAAGGTAAGGCGCAGAGAAAACCAATAACAAACCGCTACGGCATCGAGGGAAAGAATATGCGCGTGACCCGCCTAGACCATTTAGTGTTAACCGTGAAAGATATCGAGGCCAGCGTCGACTTTTATCAACGCGTGTTAGGGATGAAAAAGTCCGTATTTGGTCAGGGTCGAATCGCCTTAAGTTTTGGCGATCAAAAAATCAATCTTCACCAAGCAGGCGCCGAATTTGAACCTAAGGCAAACCTTGCCACGCCCGGCAGCGCCGATCTCTGCTTTGTGGCCAGCCACAATATCGAAGAAGTGATCAACCACTTAAACAGCCTTGAAGTTGAGATTATTGAAGGCCCAGTCCTGCGCACCGGCGCCACAGGTCGCATCAACTCCGTCTATATCCGCGACCCCGATTTGAATCTATTGGAATTATCCGAATATTTGCCTGCCTGCGCGCTGTGATTCCTTAAACAACCCTTATTTGAAACCAGCAAAGAGGGAAAAGCGATAGATAACGACAGCCAAACATAAAACGCGGAATTCTAAAATGTTAGCCGATGATGAAAGGAAAACAGGAATCGACACTCCCATTTGAAAATGTGCTCAATATCTCGCACGACAAAAATAAGTGCATTTATAATATTATCTATATGATTTACAATATTTTTCATTTATAAAAACCAGCAAACATACTAATCTCAACATTCATTTAAATAGGTTTATATTTTGAAAGGAAAAGTTGTCTCATACCTTGCGACTAAAAAGTATGGGTTTATCCAAGGTGATGATGGTGAGAGTTATTTTTTGCATTTTTCCGAGCTTTTAAACAGGAAAGATGAAGACAAGTTAGTCAAAGGCAGTATTGTCAATTTTGATCCCACGCCCACACCTAAAGGCCTAGCCGCCAAAGCAATCAGTTTGCCTGAAGTCTTTATCAAGGAGCGATTAGTTAACTTTTTTACCACTAGAGACAGTCGCCCCAAAAACGGCACAGTGATAGCCAGTTTTCCCATTGCTACCCGTTTTTTAAGGATCCCAGTGAGGGGAGACGTCATTTAGAACAGCTTGCAAAGCATTGTGGGTGCAATGCCGTACTCAATGTCAATTTTGAGAAAGACACTTTCTCGAAAGGAAATTATCGCTATACGGTACACGCCTTCAAGGGTGAACTCGCCCTTGTAACCGAGAAAGTTCCCGCTGACTCTCAAGAACTGGTTATAGCCTCTGCACAGTTACTAGAAAAGCGAAAAGCAGATGTAGAGCTGGCAGTTAAACAAATGAGTGAAGCCGAAAATTTAGCACGACAAAAGCAGCTATCTGGTTGTCTAGGTAGCCTTGCCATGATCACACTCATACCGCTCGCTCTAGTGCTCAGTGCTATAGCTGTTTTTCCTGCTTAGCGAGTCTAAAACAAGTCGATAGTGTTATTTATTGGCATAGTTGCATCAGTAACGCGGATTGGTCAGCTAAATACTTACAAAATTCGCAACTCAGCTCATGCATTGTATTAGGTTGTTTTCTTCAACTGTGGTTTATAGCTGTAAAGTATGATGGTAAATAAAACCGTTAAAGCCAGTGTTGAAGTTATTTATGGAATAAAATGACATGGCAAAAATATGTTTTGAAACGGGAATAGATAGACTTAATTGGACTGTAGAACCGGGAATTGATGATGCGCTAGAGTATATTGCGACGAATAAAGGCTCACGACAAGGTTGCTTATTAGAATTGAAGTCTCACTATTATGCGAAATCCTTGCTGGCATGGTTTAAGGATGGAGATTTAGAGCAACTTCGCCAACATGCCTATACCTCCGCAAAGTTGTATCGACTCTACTACCAGAGAGCAAATAGCGTCTGGCAAGGAGCATTTTGCCACTTTATGGCACTGATAAGTGATCATGAGCCTTTGATAAGCTGGTACAGCCAGTTTATCTCTCCTCTTTACCGAGTAACAGGCGGGAAAGCAGTGCGCAACCGTGTGGGCTGCCCTGAATATCATGCGTTCCAAGCGATTTTAGCGCTTCAAGGTAAATGGGATTTGTTGGGGGAACGTGCTGAATATATTTTAGCCAATCCACCAGGTAAGAAAATGGCAAAGTACCAAATTGACCATGAGTTCTATCTAGCGTTGGCAAAAGGAGATGTACCTGCGATGGAGCAGGTATTGAACAACCTTACGGGCCCGAAAGCTAAAGTGCGCAATTTTGATGGCGCACTGGGATTAACCGAACATTTAATGTCGTTGTTTGGCTTTATTTACGCGAAAATGGCTTGGCGTGCTGGATATCAGGTACAAGTGGATAGTCCTTATTTGCCTGTGGAATGGCTACCGATATCCCCTCTTGTCTCGTATCGTGATGAATATGACTTCTTAGCCGATTTTTATATATTTCAGCCATTTACTAACGAAATGGCACCTTACTCGCCTGTGAGTGAAGTGGATAAACGAGTCGATATTACCGTTGGTTCATCACCCTTTGTTTAAAATTGAGATTTTATATGAGCATATTTAATATTTTTAAAAATAAGTCACCAGTAAATGTCGATAAACAGATGCAAGATATCAGTTATCAAATGAATGAATATTCAACAGATGCTCGTCGTCGAAGTGACATATTTCTCACAGTTGCAGAACAGCAAGGTCTAGAAGTATTACCTGGTCGATTTGGAGGTGAATATAATAATGACATGCTTGCGGCCGGCGAGAAAAACGGACAATTTTTATTAATGCTTGGCATGAAAATTACAGGTTCTGACGGCGGTATTCAGCTAGATAAACAATCAATGGGTTGTTTTTTGCAATTTTCTAAGCCTTGGTTAGATATGGTCATCTACTCACTGCGTTTATCTGGTACGCAATTAGCCATCGCAGATAAAATTGAAAGACACGTAAAAGATAACACTATTTCGCTAGCGATTGCGTTTATTGATATGGAGACGAAAAAGCTCAATATAATTCCGCTCACTATTCAAGATTGATAACTTAAAAACGAGGTAAAATTAGGTTAAAAATTATAGGCGAAAAAGTAGACCCCAAAATTTAACGACGCGGTAAATAATCTCCGACTGTATATTGCTTAAGCATTAAACAAGAAAGTTTGTATACCGCTATGGCTTTGTTTCCTAAATCAGTTGAACTAAAACAGTAGACGTTGATCTGATCGGCATTGCCCATCAATTCACTCATCACCCGTGCCAAAACCTTGCTATAAAACAACCAACTGGAAGCAATACAATCAAGCCTTAATCAATCGTGGCTCGCTTACCTTCTGGATTGACGAGGATGCTATCGCCCAGTGGGAAGCCAAGGTCGAGCAACCACGGAAAGGTCGCCCACACGTATTTAGCGACTTAGCCATTACCACCGCGCTGATGGTTAAACGTGTTTTCTCTATGCCGCTACGAGCGTTACAAGGTTTTATCAACTCAGTGTTTAAACTGGCTGATATTCCGCTTTCGTACCCACATTACACTTGCATCAGCAAACGAGCGAAAACCGTCAAGATTGCTTTTAAAACCAAGACTCGTGGCACCATTGAGCACTTGGCTATCGACTCGACAGGCCTGAAGGTTTATGGCGAAGGCGAGTGGAAAGTGAAGAAACATGGTACAGATGGTAAGCGCCGTGTGTTGCGTAAACTACATATTGCCGTCGATACACATAGCCATGAAATTATTGCCGCAGAACTCAGTTTATCAGGTGTAACAGACGCTGAAGTGATGCCCAATTTACTTAAGCAAACCCATCGAAAAATCCGTAATATCTCGGGTGATGGTGCTTACGACACGAAAGCTTGTCACGATGCGGTTCGTAGAAAACGCGCTTTAGTGCTCATTCCACCGAGGGAAAGAGCCGCACTCTGGGAACAGGGACATCCGCGTAACTTAGCGGTCAGTTGGCAACAGCTTTATGGTTCAAATAAGCAGTGGAAAAAACGGTATGGTTATCATCGCCGCTCAATCTCAGAAACCGCAATGTACAGGATAAAACAACTGCTAGGAGGCACGTTGAGCATGCGGAATTATAACGCTCAGGTGGGAGAAACTTACGCGATAATTAGGGCTTTGAACAAACTCACTGGGCTAGGTATGCCTGAAACCCACTATATAGCTTGATTTTTAAACGATTATGAGGGGCTTTATTCGCTGAATCGATTTAGGAAACAAAGCCTCCTCTGTATAAAACTATGCGAATAGATAACCGCTCAGCACACTATTATCGTTAACTCGCTAATGTCTCCATCCTCGCATGCATTTTTTGTGCTGCCACATTTTGTGCCGCGAGATAATCCAGTTTTAGCTGCTTGATAATGCTAGTGATAAGGACCAGCTCCTGCTGTAATAATGGGATCTTTGACATATCATGTGTGGGCAAGTTGATGTCCACATTATCAAATAAATTACCAAAATAGCTCGCCATAATAAGCACTGTATTGTTTTTAAACTCGATGCTTATCCCTGAACCTCGTGCAGTTTTCCGGAATAACTGCTCCAACTCAACCAATCGTTCCATCACTGCGGGTGACAATAAATATCGCGCATAATGTTGATCGTGTGAATACACTTCAAACATGGCCTCAAAGGTGACACTTTCTAGTTTAACTCTGGGTTGCTTGATGCCTGAAATGGCATTCCCCAGGGAACCATAGTCTTGGCTAACAATGGTGTGAGATTCAAAATGAAAGGGCATAGTGATAATCACCACCCCACCCTTAAATTGAATTTTATCCGACTTGCCTCCACGGGATTTTAAGGTTAACTCGCAAAACTCGAAGCTAACATCTTCTACCTTGCCGCGAATATGGTCTTCAGCTTCTTTCTTGCTAAAACTGGGCATGAGTTCAAAATCAGCCACGGCATCCAGATTGACACAGGAATCGGGGCTATATTGGTAATCCCCTAATTTATCGAGTAAAACAGGTAAAATTTTATTCTTATAATGGCGCTTAAATTGTATTTCAGGCAACTGAACCCACATCAAGATGCCTGCGAGAACAATCAAGCTCAGAATGCTTGGGTCACTATTTGAGGCTAACGACATCAAATCAACAACCAGCGCAGGTAAGCACAGGAGCCAGCCTAACCGCTTGGCCCATTTCTTCCGAGAAAGTTTCGTTTCAAGTTTTTCAATTCGATAAGCTTCTAGCGGCTCGAGTAGTTGCAACAGTGCCGCTTTCGCCTCTTCTGATATCGGCGGTAATTCGGGTCGAGGGAAATCTGCGGGTAAATTCGCTTCCACTATATGGTTGCGAATACTTTTCAGGGCTTCGAATCCCTGCTTTAAAGAATACAACAATTGGCTCATCTACTTATCCCTGTAATCGCCGATACGCGCCCATTCCATTGCGCTGTTTCTACTCTCGAGTGTCGGTTAACGCCGAGATTAACCTATAGCGAGTGTCAGATTAAACAAAGGGTTATTTATTGTAAATAACAAATTTCAAACAACGATTTATGCAAAAAGATAAACTTGCTAATTGGTAACCCTTCTTATAGGTCAGAGGCGTAAACCAAACTTCTTGTCTGACTTACAGTTCACTTTATCCCCTAAAGAAACACAAAACAAAAACGCTCTGCGGTTAGGCAGAGCGTTTGCGGATAAAGCCGTGTGATAAAAGGCGTTTAGTCCTTTAAATCCTTTTCCATATCTTCGTAGGAAGTATGGCGAACGTCTTTACCTTTCACATAGTAAATAATGTATTCGCAGATATTTTTACAACGGTCGCCGACACGCTCAACCGCACGAGCGGCCCAGAGTACGTCTAATACATCGGGGATTGAGCGTGGGTCTTCCATCATGTAGGTCATTAATTGACGGATAATGCCTTCGTATTCACGGTCGAGCTTGGCATCTTCTTTGTGAAGTTCCAGCGCCGAATCGGCATCCATACGGGCTAAGGCATCGAGCGTTGCGTGCAGCATACGAATCGCATGGCGGCCCATATTTTCAATGCTGACTAATAACGGTTGCTGATTATTCAAACGCTTATCTAATGCGGCCTTGGCAATACGCACGCAGGCATCACCGATACGCTCAAGATCGGCAATCGATTTTGAAATCGCGATGATCAGACGTAAGTCGCTCGCCGCTGGTTGGCGTTTAGCGATAATGCGAGTGCATTCTTCGTCAATCGAGACTTCCATGCCATTCACTTTGTGATCGCCGGTGATCACCTTTTGCGCTAATTCGGCATCTAAGGTGCTTAAGGCGTCGATGGCTTGCTCTAACTGACGCTCAACCAAGCCACCCATGGCGAGTACACGGTTACGGATATCATCTAACTCGGCGTTAAATTGCCCAGAGATATGTTTGTTTAAATTCATATTTTCCATTTGGCCAACCTTTTGCTCAACTGTATCAACGCCTAGATGGAGTTTGCAATGTTTAACTCTGTTCTAGGCGGTGGCTTATTTCGTTTATCGCTTATCACTCACATCACCACTGCCAAAGGCAAGGTGATTAACCGTAACGGCCGGTAATATAATCTTCGGTCTTACGTTTTTCGGTGTGGTGAAAATGGTGTTGGTATCGGCGTATTCCACCAATTCGCCCATATACATAAAGGCCGTTTGATCCGACACCCGCGCCGCCTGTTGCATGTTGTGGGTAACGATAACCACTGTGTACTTAGTCTTAAGCTCAGTGATCAGCTCTTCGATGGTTAAGGTTGAAATCGGGTCGAGGGCCGAAGTCGGTTCGTCGAGCAGTAATACTTCGGGCTCGATGGCAATCGCACGGGCAATCACCAGACGTTGCTGCTGACCACCGGATAAGCCAAAGGCGTTATCGTGCAGACGGTCTTTCACTTCATCCCAAATCGCCGCGCCGCGTAGCGAACGCTCGGCCGCTTCGTCGAGTTCACGGCGGTTGTTAATGCCCTGCAGACGCAGACCATAAACCACGTTTTCGTAAATCGACTTAGGGAATGGGTTAGGGCGCTGGAACACCATACCTACGTTGCGGCGCAGGGCGGCAACGTCGATTTTTTTGTCATAAATATTTTGACCGTGCAGCAAAATCTCGCCGTCGATATGGCAGTTGTCGACCAGATCGTTCATGCGGTTAATGCAGCGCAATAAGGTGGATTTACCACAACCGCTGGGGCCGATAAACGCCGTAACTTGCTTCTTCGGGATCTTCATCGACACATTAAACAGCGCTTGCTTGTCGCCATAGCGCAGGTCTAAGTTGCGGATCTCCAGTGCGGTATCGTTCTGGCTCAAGTTTGCTAAGTCAAAGTTGTTGGTTTTCATGGCTGTCGAATCTATAGAAATCATATTCAGTCCTAATACTTTCAGGATAATCGCTGATTAATGCTCAAGCGAACGATATTTTTCACGTAAGTGGTTACGCACACTAATCGCGGTTAAGTTCAGTGCCACAATCACTGTTACCAGCAAGAAGGAGGTGGCGTATACCAGAGGACGTGCCGCTTCAACGTTAGGACTCTGGAAGCCCACATCATAAATATGGAACCCTAAGTGCATGAATTTACGTTCTAAATGCACGAACGGGAAGTTTAAGTCCAGTGGCAATGTCGGTGCTAATTTCACTACACCCACCAGCATTAACGGTGCCACCTCACCCGCAGCGCGGGCCACGGCTAAAATCAGACCCGTCATGATCGCAGGGCTTGCCATCGGGATCACAATCCGCCACAGGGTTTCGGCCTTAGTCGCGCCCAGTGCCAAACTGCCTTGACGCACCGCGCTAGGAATACGGCTTAAGCCTTCTTCGGTCGATACAATCACCACTGGCAGGGTCAGAATCGCTAATGTCAGCGCCGACCAAATCACCCCTGGTGAACCAAAGGTCGGTGACGGTAAGGCTTCGGCGTAAAACAGTTGGTCAATCGAGCCACCCATCATGTAGACGAAGAACCCTAAACCAAACACCCCGTACACAATCGATGGCACACCCGCTAAGTTGATTACCGCAATACGGATCATCTTAGTGATTGGGCCTTTTTGGCATATTCGTGCAGGTAAATCGCGGCAATCACCCCAAATGGCGTCACGATAATCGCCATCAACAGCACCATAAACACGGTACCGAAAATCGCAGGGAACACGCCGCCCTCGGTGTTGGCTTCGCGTGGGTCATCCATAAGGAAACGGCCAAGCCCAGTAAACCAATGACCGATTTTACCCATCAAGCCTAAGTGGTTGACGTAGGTGACATCGAGAACCGAATCCAGCTTAAGTTCAACCTCAACACCACGCATGTCGCGCACGATAACAGAGTCGCGAGCGGCTTCATCACGCAGGGCAAACAGCTCTTTTTCAAGTACTTTATAGTCTTGCTCGAGCGCGAGTTTCGCCGCAGCTAACTCCTGCTTACGACTATCGGTCAACTCACCATCTAACTCGTAACGGCGCTCTTTTAAACGCAGTTTTTCGATCTTGTAGTTAATCGTACCAATATCTTGTTTTTGCAGTGATAACGCTTTGTCAGACAAAGCAACGGCACGGTCGATATGCTCCATTAAAGAGGATTCAAGCGCATCGTTTTTCAGCTCTAAGCGTTTACCGTTTTCAATCACGGCCACAGGGTAGCCATAAAAGTTACCGTTTTTAGCACGCTCGAGCATGGCCACATCGGCAGGCTCGCTACGGCTGATAATGTCTGTTGCTAAAATCCAGCGGAAATCTAAGCCCACAAACTCACGGTTACCGGTTTTCACTAAGTAACGCGTCACAAACTCACCGGGTGGCTGTTTAAACACATGGCCCGCGGCGGTTAAACGTTCGGTCGGCACTTCTTCCCTATCGTAAATCTCACCGATTAAGGTTGAACGCGTACCTGTGTTATCTTCGAGTTCCCATTGATAAATCGTTGCAGGCCAAAAGTAGCTTAATCCGCGCCATGCAATGAGCAGTAACAGGCCTAATACTGCAATCAAACTGATGCTCACCGCGCCACCTGTCATCCAAATCCATGGCGAGCCTGATTTTACCCACTTACCCATTGCACAAACCTCTCAAGGTCATTGGCGAAATAGTATTTAGTATCATTATCTTATCTCCATTACAGCGAGCTATAGCGGTCACGCAGACGCTGTCTTACCACTTCGGCAATCGTGTTAAAGAAGAAGGTAAATACGAACAGAACGAAGGCCGCGAGGAACAGCACACGGTAGTGCGAGCTACCAATCGCCGACTCTGGCATTTCCACCGCGATGTTAGCCGCCAGCGTACGCATACCTTCAAATACGCTCCATTCCATGATGGCGGTGTTACCCGTTGCCATCAGTACGATCATGGTTTCACCCACAGCGCGGCCAAGACCCATCATGACCGCAGAGAAGATCCCTGGGCTTGCGGTCAACAGCACGACACGTGTCAGGGTTTGCCAAGGCGTCGCGCCCAGCGCCAAACTGCCGTTGGATAAATGGCGTGGCACAGAGAAGATCGCGTCTTCGGCAATCGAGAAAATCGTTGGAATAACCGCAAAGCCCATGGCGATACCCACTACCAGCGCGTTACGTTGGTCGAAGGTGATGCCTAATTCGTTAGTGATAAATTGACGAGTGTTGCCATCAAACAGCGCCACTTCGATCATCGGGCTGATGGCAAAGGAGAACCAACCCACAAAACAGATAACCGGAATGAGCATCAGCTCCTGATAGACTTCAGGCAGACGTTGTTTCCAAGTACCGGGTAATTTGCTCCAAGAGTAAGCCGACACCAGAATCGCCGTCGGCAGCAGGATCAGCAGAATTAAGATGCCCGGCAAGTGCTCTTCAATCAGCGGTGCAAGCCAAAGTCCCGCGAGGAAACCTAAGATAACCGTCGGTAAGGCTTCCATGATTTCAATCGTTGGCTTAACGATGCCGCGCACCTTTGGCGACATAAAGTAAGCAGTATAGATGGCGCCCGCAATCGCTAATGGCACGGCAAACAGCATGGCGTAGAACGCCGCCTTCATGGTGCCGTAGGCCAATGGCATTAAGCTGAGTTTGGCTTCAAAGTCATCGCTACCCGAGGTGGATTGCCACACAAACTTAGGCTCTGGGTAACCTTCGTACCACACCTTATTCCACAGCGCGCTCCAAGACACTTCTGGGTGCGAGTTTTCCACGTGGAAGATATTCAGTTGCTTGTCCGCTTCGACCACTAGGCCGTTAGAACGAGGGCTAAAGCCCATCACGCCTGGGTTTTTAAGGTCAAACTTTTCATCAAACAGTTCGCGCTCACTGGTGGTGTACAGGAGTGATAACTCACCCTCAGGGCTCACCACGGCAAAGCTTTTACGGTAGAACTCAGAGGCAATCGAGGCCACTGGCGGTAAGTCGGTAAACTCACGGATCTCTTTGTATAAACGGCCCTTTGGACCATTCACTTGGAAGTACTGAGTTACCACACCTGAGTCGTAGCTCACCAGAATCGAGCTGGCACCGGCGAGTAAGGCAATATTGTTAACCTTAGACTTTTCCTTTTCCGCATCAATCACCTGCATTAAATCCAGGCTCTCAACATCACGGATATTGTAGATAAACACCTTGTTGCCCATTTGCAGCATCAATTGGCGTTGGTCTGGCGTCATCAACTGGTGTGCAACTTTTTTAGGTGCATCGGGCAGTAGTGCGCCAGTGGTGGTCCATTCCACCTCTTCGGTCATCATGTTTTCTTGACCTTCGAGACGGCTTAAACGCCAAGCGCCATTGTCATCTTGGTAGGCGAAGCTGATTTTATCGTTGCTGTAACTAAAGGCTAAATGATGGATAGCACTGCCCAACTCATCGATAGTGATCGGCGCGTCACCCGCGCTGTAACGCAGTTTTGGGGTAATAAGGCGCTTGTTATTAGGGTAACTTAAGCCAAACTCAATCCCTACGATTAAGGCTTGACCGTTACTTAACCCCAGTGCGAAGCGTTGCTCACTCGGCGCGGCAATCGCGGCGCTGGTTACGCTCACACCCGCAGGTAATGGCGGTGTAAAACTGGAGAGTAAGCTGCCATCGGCAACAGTGTAGAAATCCACTTGGCCATCGGCGGCCACGCGATACATGACCTCATTTTGCTCGTCGGCACCGACCATCAGGGTCGCGACTTCAGCATGTTGATAACTCACGCTTTTAACGGGAGTCACATCCGCGCTGTCGAAAATGGGTTTAATCACGTACAGCAAATAGAAGAAGATCAACAATAAGGCGACAAACACCATAGTGCCGCCAATCGTGACCCCAATTTGAGCCGCTTTATCCTTAAATGCCCTGCGACTTGAACGTCCGCCTTTCAGCATACTTTGCGGCGCAGAACCAGGTTGAATGACCTGACTTTCCATTAAGAACCTCTATTATTAAAGCCTGTGAGTTTTTTCGCTAGGAATTGCGAAATGCTATGCTTACACTGTTTGAGCATAAACTGAGCAATAACAACACCCTTCATTCTAAGTGCGTTGAATTATATGACGCAAAGATGACAGTTGTGTTACACCCGATTTTAAAACAGGTGCCTTTTACAAAAAATAGGAGTCAGTCGCCATGCTACGATATTTAATCACGCTTCAAGCACCTGATAGAAAAGGATTAGTCGAGCAAATCGCCCACGCCGTGAGTCGCCATGGCGGCAACTGGTTAGACTCAGAGTTGCGCCATATTGACGGGATCTTTGCCGCCATATTGTTACTCGAGGTGCCTTCCTGAAAATGGACGAGCTGATTGAAGCCTTGGAATGCATCGACGGCCTCACCCTCACCTATTCAAAAACCTCGGTCGCCCTCAAACCCGTTAAGCGGCTCACCTACAGTCTAGTGTCCTACGACAGACCCGGATTAGTGCTGGATATTTCCAATCGCATCACCGCCCTAGGTATCAATATCGAACAGTTTAGCAGCCAATTTGAGACCGCAGGCCATACCGGCATCGCCCTGTTTCGCGCCACCATTGGCTTGGGCCTAACCGATCTTGCCCAAGAGGAACAACTGGTGCAGTCCCTCTACTCCCTCGGTGATGACTTAGTGCTGGATAAACTCAGCCGTTAACCCTCAACCCCTTCAACAAAAAACGCCGCGGGCACTCCCTGCGGCGTTTTTTATGGCGAATTAACTGACTTTCTGGTGCCGAGACTTAATTAAATAGCGCAGCGGCACTTGCGAAATCAACATCCCCAGCAGCATCAAGCCGCACCCAAACAAGGCGCGCAGTCCTAAGCTTTCCCCAAGGAACAGAATACCGCCGATGGCCGCGAACACGGTTTCTAGACTTAAAATAATCGCTGCGTGCGCAGGATGAGCATGCTTTTGCGCCAGCACCTGTAAAGTGTAAGCAATACCGACTGAAATCAGCCCCGCGTAGGCCAGTGAGCCCCAAGCAGCAATCACCTTATCGACAGTCGTCACCTCTATGACCGCCGACACCAGCAAACTTAACACGCCGCACACTAAAAACTGCATCATGGCGAGTAACACGGGCGAAATCCGCTTGGCAAAATGATCCACCGCCAAAATATGCATCGCCCAAAATAGTGCGCCAATCAATTGCAGCGTATCGCCATAACCGAGGTGAAAACCGTCTTTAATGCTTAAAAAATACAGCCCCACCACGGCGATACCACAGCCCACCCAAGTATTGGCGCCGGTAGCATGTTTCAGGGCTAAGCCCAATATCGGCACTAACACGATATAAAGCCCAGTGATAAAGCCCGCATTGGCGGCCGTGGTATAAAGCAGTCCCACCTGTTGTAGCGATGCGCCAGCAAATAACAGTCCGCCCACCGCAACACAACCAATGGCAAAATCTTTGGGCGTACCGAGATGAATTTTACCCTGCCGAGCCAAGTACCACACCAGAGGAACGAGTGACACAGTACCAATTAAGAAACGTAGCCCGTTGAATGCAAAGGGCGATAAATGCTCCATTCCCAAGGTTTGGGCGACAAAACCAAAGCCCCAAATGGCGGCGGCGAGCAGGAGTAAAAAATTGGCTGGCAAGATACAGTCTCTATGATTAAAAAGGATGACAAGATTACCCAGATGCCGGGCGCTTGTCCAAATATGTTGCGATACTGTTAGCTTTTACGCCGTGCCCTACTGGCGATTCTTGCGTTGTAGACTGTTGGCCTGACTCAAGATTTCATTTAAAAACACTGAGTCGGATTGCTTTGCCAACTGCACCGCTTTGTTGGAAGCATCAATCGCCAGAGCGGTTTGACCATCAAGATCGTAGGCGGTTGCTAAGCTATCCCAAAGCACCTCAGACATAGGAAACACCTTTGTCCCCTCCTGTAAAATCTCCACTCCCCACGCCGTTTTTTGCTCATAACTGGCCTTGAGGCCATAGACATTATATTGCTGGGCAGAGAGCGGAAACTCATAGCCGAAGACCGCCGTTTGCTGACGATAGAACTGTTTTAATTCCTTTAGCGGCATAACCGCGACTTCGGGCACCGCATTCCAGCCCGCAAACAACGTCTTTAATGCCTCAACATTGCCGATAAGCGGGGTACTGTCATGGGTTTCTTCGGGGAATCGTTTATCAAACCATCGCAACATTTGGGCCGAAGGAGACTTCACTGACGGGCTGTTACCCAAGGTATTTTGCAATTGGGTGATTTGGGCTGCAAAGGCGCTGGCCATCTCGTTGGGTTCACTGGCGATACTCAAAAACCAACGCATGGGTTTTGTCCGTTTGGCGACGGCTAACTTAGCGGACTCGTGTACGAGCCAATCATTGTCCCACCAAAGGCTTGGGCTGATGGATATCGCCGCATTAAACCGAGTATCGGGCGTCAGAGCCACATAACTGCTGAATAGCCCAGCCAAAGAGTGCCCGGACAGAATGTGGTAATCGGCCATGCGATATTTCTGGCTCAAGCTGCTGAGTAGTTCTGTTTCTAAAAACTGCCTGTAATGCTCTGCTCCGCCACTTCGGTCTTTGAACTGCTCTAATTGGGTCGGCGTAAACGACTTTAAGCGATTATTCGAGCTGATACCCACCACTATCAGTTCGGGGACGATGGCATAACCACTCAAAAAACCAACATTCGCGGCAATATGCTCAAATTGTGTCGAGCCATCCAAGACAACTAAAACGGGATAACGAAAATCGCTGGAATGACCATAGGTTTCGGGGAGTCTGATTTGTAAGTTAATGTCATCATTCAATATTTCAGAATGGATCTGCATTTTGTCTGTCTGCGCCATCACCTGCATCGACAGGAAAAAATCAGTCCTAATACCATCCGCATCGTTAACCTCCCTGAATAATGGCAGCTAAGTTACTGGTTTTTATCAAGGCAATCAATTTATTAACATAATTACGCCACCAGAAAGCCCTGATTAGCCACATATTGCAGTCAGGCTCTCAATCGAGAATTCCTATCTAAACTCCGCGGGATAATCTTGTATACTGCACACCACGCAATGACGAATGCATAAGTGCGCTGGATGTCTTACCAAACCCAGTGACACCATAAAAAACTAGGAACACCTATGTTAGGAACGCTAAAAAAGCTGCGCGCACACTTAGATGAGGCGCAACAAGTACAGTATCAACTGGTTGTTGGCGACGAGTTACTGCCACTGAATCCCTTAATTGGCAAGCCGCTGACCCTGACCCACACGGGTAACATCTTCTGTTGTAACTGCGGTAAAAAGACCAAAAAGAGCTATTCGCAAGGCCATTGCTTTGTGTGTATGCAAAAGCTCGCCAGTTGCGATATGTGCATTATGAAGCCCGAAACCTGTCACTTTGACCAAGGTACTTGCCGCGAGCCAGAGTGGGCGCAAAGCCATTGTTTTGTGCCGCATTATGTTTATCTATCCAATACTTCAGGTATCAAAGTCGGCATCACTCGCCACACACAATTGCCTACTCGCTGGATAGATCAAGGCGCGACTCAAGGTTTACCGATTTTTAAAGTGTCGACACGACAAATCTCGGGTCTAGTGGAAGTGGAGTTAGCCAAACTCATTAACGATAAAACCCACTGGCAAACCATGCTTAAGGGCCACGCCGACGATATCGATTTAAATGCTAAGGCGGCGGAACTGATCCCGCAAATTGAGGCTAAGTTGCACGAAATCGGCATGCAAAAAGGCGATGACAGTATCGAACGTTTAGATGAAACGATTCAGTCGATTCACTATCCCATCGACACCTTTCCGAAGAAGATCACTTCGCACAACTTCGATAAAAATGAGGTGGTAAGCGGGATTTTACAGGGGATTAAAGGTCAGTATCTGATCTTCGATACCGGCGTGATTAACATTCGTAAATTCACGGCCTATGAAGTGAGCGTAGAGCTAATATAAATTCATTTTTATGCAATTCAGTGTGTTGCTATCTGTCATGGTTATCAACACACTGATAGCGAAACCTCGACATGCTCATGCTGAAGTATTGATACTGTGCCAGAGCATAGGCTAATTGATTGCCGCCGTTTCGTTATTACCCCGAGGAACTCAAGCCTTGCCTCCCTATGGATAAAAATGGCGCTAGGCTTCCCCAAAGTAAAAAACATCTTTATATGGAATATTTTTAGTGAAACAAGGACCTCAACATTTTATCCGTCGCTGTGCATTCCAACAAAAATTACGTAATAAGCAATCTGGAATATTTTTGCTCTTGATAATCCCGCTGATAATAGCAAGCGGTCCTTGGAAGGAACTGACGGCATCGCTTTCGACAGAACCATGGGATATAGGATTTACAATTGTTGTTGTTTTAGCCGTTGTGGTGGCATTTTTCTTCGTCTTCATGATCATTTCTGAATCGATAAGACTAGGCAAAGCCGCTAAAAATGAACAAAGGAAATTAGCCGAAGCGGGGCCAGATGGCTATTACATTGATATCTATCAAGAAGGCCTCATTTTTCATATTTACGATGCCGAATTTCATCTTTTTGAGATGAAACAGCAGTTTATCCCTTTGGATGAGATTGCCAGTACAAAATACTTTAAATACAGAGGCACACATAGCTTCACGATCAACTTTGCCCACATTTCCTGCCAAGTGTCGTTCACGCCTAGGGAAATAAATGTGGATGATTTTGATTTTATAAAGGAATTTCTTGAGACTCATATTTCCAATCGAGGGAATAAGTCAGCTTAAGATAGGCTGGTTAATTAAACATAGGCGCGCTACGTTGTGTACAGCTTAGGCCTCACGCAACGCGCGCTATTATTGAACAAGCGTGGTATAGAAGAGTGTGTAAGAGGATGCCCTAACCCACTTGCGCTGCCATATGAACAAGTTCCCAGATATGTCCATCGGGATCTTCAAACGCGTGGCCATACATAAATCCTTGATCTTGGGCTTGACGATAGGCTTTGCCGCCATGTTGCTCTGCGAGCTTAACCAGTTGGTCGACACGCTCTCGACTGTCGCAGTCTAGACAATTGAGCACTTCTGTCGTGGTGCAGGCATCGGCAATCGCCTTATCGGTAAAGCCAGCGAAAAAAGGCTTCGCCAGCAGCATCACATAAATATTGTCGGCAATCACCACGCAAGCAGCCTGCTCATTGCTGTATTGCTCATTGATACCAAATCCTAGGCCAGCGTAAAAAACCCGTGATTGTTGAACACTTTCAACCGCTAAATTAACAAAGATACTTTGTGCCATCATAATCTCCCTTTAAAAATCCTCTGCGGACGTCACATCCTGTCCTGTAAAAATACCTGTAACTGTAAATAGCTCAGAGAACAGTCTAGCCAATCATTGCGGCATCCTAAACCTATATTCCCACAAGAGCATAAGGCGAGTATCTTACTCGCCTAATGGGGATACCTTATGACAATGTTCTTAAGCTTTCAGCCTTAATTCTGTCAGTTTATAACCTTCTTCTTATAGCCATCTGTTTATAACTATCGGTTTTTAGCTATCTGTTTATAAGAGTCAGTTTGCAACCGAGCTGGATAACCGCACTATTGCACCGCATGGGTGACGGGCAGCGATAACAGCATTTCATCGATTAAACCATCGAAGCGGGCCTTAACTTCGTCCATATCTTTAATGTTGGCAAAGCCTTGGGCAAGGACTCGCCAGACCATTTCAGTGGGTTGACCTGCGACTCCCGTCGGCTTAAAAAAGCTAATCAGCACTGAGCCTTTATCGTATTTTTTAGGATCAACACCTTGGTTTGACAACCCAGGCACTAGGCCTGCGGCGGCGAGTATCTGCTCGTCCGACATTTGTGTGCCCATGGCAACGCCAAACCCCACTTGAAAATCAGCAAGCTGTGGATCTTCGACCCAGCGGTACCCTTTGGTCAGCAGCACTTTTTTCAGCGTATCTTGCATATGCTGCTGCACTTGCTGTTTATCGAGTCGACTGTCAACAAAGATCTTCTGTAGGGTGGGATGCCAGGTATAGGTCATGGCACTCGGCGGTAATAGGCTCAAATCCCCCGAAGTCACAATCGTGGTTCGCAGCGCCTGCGAATCATCCACACTCACGCAGGCCGTCAGCGCGGCCAAACTGATGGTTAATAGCGTCAATAAACGCCCAATGGTTTGTGATAAATACATGCTCTTTCCTTTATTGCGATTTTTACAGCTTAAGGATAGTTGCTATTTCTCAGACTGAAAGTCGATATGCATCATAGTGTTAAATCATGGTCATCGACAAGGATTGCGGCAAAATAGCACCAAGGCACTCAACTCCGGCCAATGCGTTATGATTTGTTACTTTATAAAGCCCGCAGGGCGTATAGGCGCCACCCAATTTACCCGCTAGAATGCCTCGCCTAGCGTCTGTACCAACTCGTGCCACTAGGCGCAAATTCAGTCACAGTCACAATCACAATGCCAAAAACGACAACAAAAGGTGTGAAATAGATCTATGGAGTTAATACTCGCTATCGCGTTGTTTGCCTTCTCATCGGGGATCACCCCAGGGCCTAACAACATTATGCTGATGACCTCTGGGGTCAACTTTGGCGTTAAACGCAGTATTCCGCATCTGATGGGGATTAGCCTTGGCTTTCCCACTATGATCCTCGCCATCGGCCTAGGCTTAAGCGCCCTATTTCAAGCCTATCCGATTATCCACCAAGTGATTAAAGTGATTGGGATTGTGTATCTCCTGTACCTGTCTTGGCTAATTGCCAACAGCAGTAGCAAGATGGAGGGCAAGAGCATCGCTAAACCCTTTAGTTTTTTGCAAGCCGCCGCATTTCAATGGGTTAACCCTAAAGGCTGGATTATGGCGGTGGGTGCGATTGCCACTTTTACCTCGGTGCAACAGGATCTCACACCGCAAGTGGTCACTATCGCCACAGTGTTTTTATGCGTCGCCTTTCCCTGCGCCGTGGTGTGGCTTGGGTTTGGTGTGGCGCTTAAACGTATTTTGAAAAATGAGCGCCAGCAGAAGATCTTTAATATCACTATGGCCATCTTGCTTGTGGCGTCTATCATCCCTATGATCGCCCCCTAATTTTGGCCGTAAGAGTTAAGCACTAGCATGAATGAGATCGATCTGATCATTGAACAAACCGATAACTGGGTGAAAAAAGTGATCATGAAATACAATATTTGCCCCTTCGCCAGACGTGAGGTCGAGCGCGGCAGTATTCGCTATCTCGTTGTTGAACAAACCAAAGTCAAGCTAGTGCTTAAGGCCTTGATTGAAGAATGCCAATATCTAGATGCGCATCCCGAAGCCGAAACCACACTGTTTATTCTGCCGCGGGGTTTTGAGGGCTTTTATACTTACCTCGATCTCGTCGATATGGCGAACGACGCCGTGTTCGACAACGACTATGAAGGCGTGTATCAGCTCGCGCATTTTCATCCCGACTATTGCTTCGAGGATGAACCACAGGATTCTGCGGCCAATTTTACCAACCGCGCGCCCTACCCAACCCTGCATATTATTCGCGAGGCCAGTATGGAGTTAGCCCTTGCTAACTACAACGACCCAGAATCGATTCCCGAGCGCAATATTCAATTTTGTGAGCGTAAAGGCAGCGAATTTTTTATTAAATTACTCGCAGAGTGCATGGGGAAATAGTCTCATCGCGGCGAAAGTACATGCGCCGCATCGGAATCTGCTCATTGCTTACAACAAAGGAATGTAATCACGATGGACTTGCTCATCCCACCAGCATTAAAGCCATGGTTAGGTTCTGGTATTCCTGAATCATGCCAACTGGATATCGGTTTTGCCCTATTTGAATTTCCAAGATTTGAAGACTTAATCGATTTTCAAATGGGTTATCGCTGGCACGGTATCACCCAAGCGCGGGAACCTGCTTGGGATGATAATTGGTTAGTACTGGCAAGCTCCCATGGCGATCCCTTAATTTATCATTTAAAGAATGGGAGCATTCTTTTCGCTCGCCATGGAATGGGCCGTTGGGCGCCCCGCCTTCTTTTTACCGATTTAACCCAAATGTCTATCTGCTTTAATGCCTTAGCAACACTCATCACCCACGCAGGCGATGCCCTTTTTGATGATGACTATAATATCCAACCAAATTATGTTGAGTTAATTAAAACGGAAATTGTTCATCATGTGGGCCTCGAACAAGGGAAGCAGATCATCGAGCAATTGGAGATCAGAGCCTACGCTTAAAGTAGGCTGGTGATGATTCAATAAGGGTAAATGTCATTCTGCACATTCCACTCTATCGGCCAAGATATCGGCAACATCTTCATCATGGTCGATACTAAAGGCGATAAAGTCATCGGTCTTAGGTATCGCTTGATACACTTCCGTCTGAGTAAACTGCAGTAGGCATTCGGAAAATATCGAACGTATTTGCCCCACTATGGCTTCCCACTCGCTAAAGTCATCCTCGGGTAAACGCCGTTGAATCACCTGCAACTCGTCCTCTGAAAGCACATAAAGCGTACTCACACATTGATATTCCCAGTCCCCCGTATTGAACTTAAGCTCTTGGATGGCTTCAGGGTTTTGGTATGACGTAGCCCATTTCCCTGACTGGTAATAGGCTAAGCAACGCTGGAAATCCAATTCAGTATTAAAACAAAGATTTAACTCTGCGTATTCTGCATTTGTATCGAAGGCGAAGGCATAAAAGGTTTTATCAGGATGGCTTAATAAAAACCGCTCAACCTCCACTGTTGTAAACCGCATTATCTCGGCTTTGATCCGTGTAACAAGCTGATCATCTAATGGCATAGAGATTTTTCACCTAAACATATCCTTTGAAGTTACGTCGTATCGCTCAGCTTAAGCCGGCCTTATCCGCTCGACGTTTGTGCCACATTTTACGATTAGAGCATGAAGATGAAGTCCAATTACAGGATTTGTGCGCTCCATTTCTCATTGCCATAGCGACGATTCTTATAGCTATCGATACGCCATTCATCGGCTTTTTTAAGGACGATAAATAGATACTCATCTTCGAAGTGAGTGTTGGTTTTGATATAAATTTCGGCTCTGCTCTTATGTTTTAAGTTAACGAGCAGCTCAAGGGGATAGTCACAACCATTAAACTTTGAAGGAAAACCAAAGGAGTTGCGAACTTTACCGCCGTAAACACGGGGCTTATCAGTACAAAACGCATCGAATAAGGGGAGATTTGTTCATTGAGCAGTGCAAACCAGTCGGTTCGCTCCGCATAGTGAAACTCAGTTTCGGGCACGGCCTTTCTTAAAGCTTCTTCCTCTGCTTGCAGTTTGGCATAGAGATTATTTTCGATCTCATTCCAGCTTTGGCAGAAAGATAACACATGCTGTGTTAAATACGCTTTTAATTCAATCTCATCCATGTCGATTATCTCGTCCTCTTCTTAGGTCACAGGCGGCGACACTATAACCAAACGGCCTGTCGGTCACAAGTTTTGATCTCTGCCAGCATAGATAAAAACATAGCTATAATTCATTATCTTAGAGTGAATTAACCAATCTATTCTCCCCAACATGGCTTGGCTGTTAACGCTACCATGATTGTCATTCTTTGTTTACAGCTCAAAATGTTTACAAATTGCTACTTTTGTTATTTATTTGTTAAATACAAATTCCTGTGTTAGGTTGAAATCGCCTAAGTCAGCAGACGCCCGTCTGTCCATAGGAGCGCAAGTAGATGCTCCGTGTCGCTTAGGTCTTACAACCTTGATAACAAATGGAGCAAGCACAATGAAATTAACCAAAATCGCGAGTGCCGTTATTGCCTTATCTGTGGGCGTTATTGCCCAAGCCCATGCCGACGATAATCGTTATGTCATCCAAGTCGAAGCGGGTCATGCAGGCATAGTGAAGGCACTGGCTAAAAAATTAGGTGCTGAAATCAATCTCGAAGGGGATGAATTTATTGCAGCGACTTTTACCGGTAAAGATCTCGCCCAAGTAAAAGGCCTGTTAAACAATCCACATATCACCCTGATTGAAGAAGACGTTCGCCGCCATCCTATGGCGCTGTATAACGACGATGCGGGCAATCCAATGACCCAGCAAGTCACGCCCTATGCGGTATATCAATCCCATGCCAACGAAGTGACCTTTAACCCAAATGCGGGCATGAAGGTGTGTATTATTGACTCTGGTTTAGATAGCTCAAACCCCGACTTTAACTGGAACAACATCACAGGCGACAACGACCCAGGCACGGGTAACTGGTTCCAAAATGGTGGCCCACACGGCACTCACGTTGCGGGTACTATTGGTGCGGAAGACAACAATATCGGTGTAGTCGGTATGGCGCCTGGCGTACCTATGCACATCGTAAAAGTATTCAACGCATCGGGCTGGGGTTACTCCTCTGACTTAGCCTATGCAGCCAACAAATGTAGCAATGCTGGCGCTAAGATCATCAGCATGAGCTTAGGTGGCGGCGCAGCCAACAATACTGAAAAGAATGCCTTCGACGCCTTTACTGCGGCGGGTGGTTTAGTGGTCGCGGCTGCGGGTAACGACGGTAACTCGGTTCGTTCTTATCCAGCGGGTTACCCATCGGTAATGATGATCGGTGCTAACGATGCCAACAATAAGATTGCCGACTTCTCCCAATACCCAAGCTGCGTGAGCGGTCGTGGTAAAAAAGCCGTCAACGATGATGGCATCTGTGTTGAAGTTACCGCGGGTGGTGTCGATACCCTATCAACCTACCCTGCTGGCATGGCAACGGCCTCAACCTTAACCGCCGATGGCGCGACAGTCGCATCGTCAGCAATGGAAAACCCAGGTTCAGCCACAGGTAATACCTACTTTATGGGCACAGCTCAAGCCGTGGATTCTGGCGCGAACGGTAAGATTTGCGTAATCGATCGCGGCGTGATTTCCTTCCACGATAAAGTGCTTAACTGTGAAAACTCAGGCGGTGTCGGTGCAATCGTTATCAACAACGTCGCGGGCATGCTCTACGGCACTTTGGGTGATACCAACGCCACCACCATTCCAGCAGTTGGCGCTGCATTTGAAGATAGAGCGAGCCTAATCGCTGCACAAAACGCAACGGTTTCAATCGATTCGGTTGACTACGGCTTTATGAGCGGTACTTCAATGGCGACACCAGCAGTATCGGGTATGGCGGCACTGGTATGGTCTAACCATTCACAATGTACTGGTACACAAATCCGTAAGGCACTCAAAGCAACGGCAATGGATGCAGGCACTGTGGGTAAGGATAACTACTTCGGTTATGGTATCGTCAACGCGAAAGCGGCCGATGCTTACCTCACCACCTATGGCTGCTCTGGCAAATAGTATTTAGCCAAGATAATCAGCCAAGGTAATCCCAATAAAAAAACCAGCACTTGTGCTGGTTTTTTATTATCGACTGGAGTTACTTAAACCAACCTTTGATACTGCTCAGCAGTGAACGGCTGTAAAAAGGCGCGCTCTTGGCTTGGCAAAATGTCGCAATTGGCTCGACGCTGTCGCCATGTAAATGATGCACCTTAATGGGCCAGCTGTCCTGCCCAAGTTGACGCTCGAGCAACTTCACATCGCCACGAATACGATTAATATCCTCTGAATTTTCAGCGGGTAGCTGGATCACTAGGCTTAAGGCATGGTCCGACGTACTTCGAATAAAATCCAAGCGTGACGATTCCAACAGATAGGCCTTCTCGACGGCTTTATAGTTAGCGAGTAACGCTTTGAGCTGGGCGAAATGCGGATACTCATGGGGCTCGATATTGCCAAATAGCGAGAGCGCGCCCCTGTGCTCCACCAACTCAAGCTGCGATGACAGCATCAAGCGTACTTCATGTGCATCCAAGGATTTCGACATATTGCTGTTAGGGTTCAGCGCCATATCGCTCCCCGATTGCAGCAACACTTGGAACAGCGTCTCGGCATCGAGCGTCATCACCCCATGGTGCGCAGTGCCTTCGCTCTTCATCAATTCGATGGCCTTATCGACGGCGGTTTGAGATGTGAAAATCGGCGTAAAAGGATGATCACTGCCATCCTCGAGGGGGACATACCACTGGGTGATGCCGATAGCCATCGCACCTTCACCCGCCTCGGGTGCCTCAGTGCTACTCTCACTCAAGATAAACAGGGTTGATTGGCTAAGTTGTTGATAAAACTCGGCCGCATACAGATTGTCTTGGAGGGCTTTCACAAAAATTTGTTCGAGTGGGGTTGTCGCTTCTAGGGTGTACAACATTGGCAAACTTCCTGTTATTAAGCGGTTCAGTCCTTTACTATCAAAGAGTTAAAAATAATTTTTAGCCATTCGATTCACACTGACCAGATTAAATCGCGTGGGCATGGTAAAACATTGAGGGCGTCGAATCGAGCAAAACATCCCACAATTGGCATCAAAGCAGGCACTTAGTACTGTACCGAGCCTGCGTAGTCGCAAACTCGGCACTCAGGAGTAACTGATTGATAGGGTTACAGACTTAATCCCCACACCTCGAAGGCATCGCGGCAAAGCTGCTCACGAAAATCCGGATGAGCGATATTGATCAGCGCCTGCGCCCGCTCGCGCAGGGAGCGGCCACGCAGGTTCGCCGCGCCATACTCGGTCACTATGTAATGCACATGGGCACGCGTCGTCACAACCCCTGCACCTGGCGATAACACAGGAGCAATGCGGGAAATCTTGCCGCCCGAAGCGGTACTTGGCAAGGCAATCACAGAACGGCCGCCTTCAGATAGCCCTGCGCCGCGAATAAAGTCCATCTGCCCGCCAACACCCGAATAAATCTTAGTGCCTATCGAATCGGCGCAGACTTGGCCAGAAAGATCGACCTGCAATGCCGAGTTAATCGCCATCACATTGGGGTTTTTACGAATGATGGCAGTATCATTCACCTGCTCGATATCCATAAAAATGACCGCAGGATTATCATCCACATAGTCGTATAACTTCTGGCTACCTAAGGCGAAACCTGTGACCAGTTTTCCGGGGTAAAAACGTTTCTTGCTGTTGTTAATCACGCCCTTTTCGACCAGTTGCAAAATCCCGTCAGAAAATAGCTCGGTATGCACGCCTAAGTCTTTGTGTTCAGTCAGGCAGGACAACACTGCATCGGGAATAGCGCCAATCCCCATCTGCAAACAATCGCCATCACGCACTAATTCGGCCACGTTTTGACCTATCGCCAAACTCACGGCATCGCCGGTGGCAAAGGCATGGATGGGTAAACTGGCGCTCTGTTCATACACGGCAGCAAAACGGTCGATATGGATAAAGCCATCGCCGTGGGTGCGGGGCATTTGCGGGTTGATATGGGCGATGATTTTACCCGCCACTTGGCAGGCGGCTAAAGTGGCCTCCACCGAAATCCCTAAGGAACACATGCCGTGTTTGTCGGGCGGCGACACTTGGATTATCGCGGTATCGATTTTTTGCTCACCGCTGCGGAACAGTTTAGGCACTTCCGAGAGGAAAATCGGCACATAGTCGGCGTCACCGCTTTGTAATAACGGCCGAGTCGGCACTCCACCGAAGAAACAACGATGGCGCAGATGACCACGCAAATCGGGATGACTTAAGGACTCGGCGCCTTCGGTATGTAGCTGTAATAAGGTGAGATTTTCAAGGGTGAGCGCATGTTTTGCCAGCGCATCCAATAAGACTCTGGGGGTCGCCCCCATGGAATGGGTCCACAGGGTTTCGCCACTTTGAATAAGCGATACCGCTTCGAGGGCACTTTGACACACAATCGCAGGCATACTGAATTCCTTCGCTAAACTGATCCCCATCCCTTTGCGCATGGTGTGGCGAGGATGCGCCACACGCTTTGCATCTCCGCTCCCCCAAGGGTTACGCAAAGCCAATACCGCAAAGGAACATTTTATTAGCAGCAGTGTAAGCGAGTTCTAAAGTAACTAACATCCATTTCAACGACTTAGTCCGATTCTTTACCAATACTTTGCGTTAAGTCAAAACTCACGCCCAAAGCGAGAGCCGTTAATCCAAACGTTTAGAGAATCGCAGGCTTGCCACCAGCAGCCCTAGGCAGGTAAAGCCAATCATCCACAGCGCATCAAATTGCAAGTCACTCACCTCGGCATCCCTCAGCACAATCGCGCGGGACATGCGCATAAAGTGCGTCGCGGGTAACGCCTCGGCAATCCACTGCGCCGCCACGGGCATGGCCTCGTAGGGGAACATAAAGCCCGACAACAGAATCGACGGCAGCAGGATAAACACCGTCATCTGCATCGACTGTAACTGGGTTTTCGCTATGGTCGAAATCACTAGGCCTAAGGTCAAACTGGCGCAGATAAACAACATGGCCGCCAGCGCAATCGAATCCAAACCGCCGCGGATCGGCACGGCAAACAGTAAATGTCCGGCGGTGAGAATAATGGCCAATTGCACAAAGCCCACTAATACATAAGGGGTGATTTTCCCAAGCATTAGCTCCAGCGGCCTCACCGGCGTAGTGATTAAAAACTCCATATTGCCCTGCTCTCGCTCGCGCACAATCGCGGCCGAGGTAAACATCACCATGGTCATAGTCAAAATGACCCCCAAGAGGCCGGGGACGATATTCACCACAGAACGCTGCTCAGGGTTAAAGTACTGCACCACCTCAAAACTGGGGGATTCGATTTGACCGCCCTGCCCGCAATTTCATCCAGCGGCATTTGCCTTAAACTGCGAATGGTAGAAGCGACCACAGTATCCGAGCCATCCACCAACCATTGCCCCACGGGCTCGGCAAAATAGGCCTGCCCCGCAAAGGCGGGATGTCGCACTAAACGCTCGTCGAGATCGGCGCCTAAATACAGCACGGCTTTCACTTCGCCCCGAGTGATGGCCGCATCCGCCTCGGCGGCGCTCAAATACCGATGTTTAAAATCAACGACTTGAGTCGCTTCTACCGCCTTGACTAAGGCGCGGCTATAGGCGGAGTCGCTTAAATTCACTAAACCTGCGGGCAAATGGCGCGCATCGGTGTTGATGGCATAGCCAAACAGCATCAACTGCACTAAGGGGATCATCACTATCATGCCGAAGGTCATGCGATCCCGCGATAACTGCCTGAGTTCTTTGACCACTACGGCCCAAATTCTACGTAGCATCTTGAGCCTCCACTGTCGTGGCCTGACTGCCGTTTGGCGGCGTTAGCTGGGCACGTCCGCCCGTGCAAGTCACAAACACATCCTCAAGGCTTGGGCGCACTTCGGTCAGCGCCCGCCCCGCGACCCTTGGGCTTAACCAAGCCAGCGGATCTGCAATCGAACTTTGTACCAATACCCGTAAACGACTGCCAATCTGCGCCGCCGATAACACGTTGGCGTCGCTGATAAGCGATTGTTTAAGCTTGCGTAAATCCTCCCCCGACACTTCAATCACCCGCGCGCCCATGGCCGCCATGAGTTGTTGCGGTGAGCCATCGGCGCGTTTTATCCCGCGCTCTAAAATCGCGAGACCATGGCAACGCTCGGCCTCATCCATATAGTGGGTCGAGACTAAAATCGTGGTGCCTTGGGCACAGAGGTCGAACAGCCGCTCCCAAAACTCGCGGCGATTTTCAGGGTCCACCGCCGACGTCGGCTCATCGAGAAATAACAGTTCGGGGTGATGTAAGGTCGCGGCGGCTAAGGCTAAACGCTGCTTTTGCCCGCCACTCATGGAGCCCGCCATTTGCTTCTCGCGCCCCGCCAAATCGTAAAGGCTTAATAACTCGGCCAAACGCGCCTTGGTGTGGCGACGATTCAGCCCATAAATTTGTGCCACAAACTCGAGGTTTTCCCGCACCGACAAATTGTCGTAGAGGGAAAATTTTTGCGTCATATAGCCAATGCGGCGGCGCAGTTTTTCCTCGGCGCCGGGCAAGGTTTCGCCCAGCACCCGAATATCCCCCGAGGTCGGGCTAAGCAGCCCAGTCAACATCCGAATGGAGGTCGATTTACCGCAACCATTGGGGCCTAAAAATCCATAAATCGTGCCCTTAGGGATAGCTAAATCGAGATCTTCGACCGCATTGATGCCGCCAAAGGCGCGGGTCATGCCGCGGGTTTCGATAGCAAACTCAGAAGCAGCGCTTGATGTTTCTGCCGCAGATGTCCCAGCGATTGATATCCCTGCTGAAGCCTGTTGAGCACTCATGGCAGCAGTACCTCAAGGGCCATCCCCGTGGGTAAATTCTCTCCCTCTGGCGCAATATCAATATCGGTGAGATACATCAGTCGTGCCCTATCACGCTCATTTAACGCATAAAAAGGAGTGTAAGCCGGTTGACTGCGAATATTACGCACAGTGCCTGCAATAGGCTGGGTGCGGCCATCGACAAGGATCTTCACTTGGCTCCCCGCCTTAACCCTATCGAGCCAAGTTGCTGGCAGATATACCCGCACATAGGGATGTTCAATTGCCAATAAACCAATGAGTTGACTACCTGCGGCCACCCTGTCACCCACCCGCCAAGGCAAGGTATCCACCACTGCGGGTTTCGCCGCTACTAGGCTTAAATCCTTGAGGGCTTTTTGCTCCTGCGCCACGCCTGCCATCGCCGCCTCGACTGCGGCTCTGGCTTGCTCGAGTTGCTCGCTGCGGGTGCCGTTTTGCAGCAGTCTTAGGCTCTGCTCGGCTTCGGCCTGCTTGGCAAGGCTGGTATCACGCGCCGCGCGCGCCGCATCTAAGTCCGCTTGGCTGAGCACCTTAGTCTTAAATAACTGTTGCGTACGCTCAAAATTCTGCCGCGCCTCTTTCACGCTGGCATTGGCGCCATCGAGGGCTGCGCGGGCTTTATCTATGTCTTCCGAGCGAGCACCCGTCACGGCTTCCTCTAGCTTGGCCTGCGCCTGTTTAAGCTCGGCCTGACGCTGGCCAAGGCGCGCCTGAGCGGCTGTACTATCCAGCTCGAGTAACACTTCCCCCGCCTGCACTTGCTGGCCTTCGACCACATTAATCCGCTTGATCAGCTCCCCCACAGGCGCGGTGAGGGTTAACCTGTCACGCTCGACGGTGCCCAGCACGCGGGGCGATTCATCGCCGCAGGCCGTCAATTGCAGCAACAACGCCGCGCCCAATAAACTCGCCACCAGCTTGCCCCATCCTCGGGGAGAAGGTTGCCGCACCTTAACCGACCTAACTGTTAACCTATTGGTTAAAATCATAATTCACTCCTAGGTTCACGCATCACCCCCTGCGTAAATACCTGCATATTGTGTAGCGCTAACCGTTGTAAATCCGTGCCACTGGTACTAAATAGGCCAAACTGACGCATTAATACCGGAGGCGCGATCAGCGGAAACACCATTAAACTGACAAAACTGAGGCGCACAAAATTGGGGTCTAGCCCCTCCTTGAGAATGCCAGCGCTAACAAATGAGGCTTCGAGCCATTGGCGCGAGAGGGACAGCATTTGCTCAAACACAGACAACATGATCCGATAGGCTTCGGTGCCATCGCTCTCCTGCAGCACACGGACAATCAATCGCGGTAATCCGGGGTTGGGCGCCATCACCCGATAATAGGTTTGCATTAAATCGCCCACATTATTAGGCGCTTGCGCCGTGGACATTTCGCGTAAACGGGTAATCACAGGCTCGAGGGTTTCGCGCACCATCTGCTCAAACAGCCCAGCCTTAGAACCAAAGTAATAACGGATAAGCGCCGCATCCACCTCGGCCACTCGGGCAATTTCACGGGTCGACACTGTGGGATAACTGCGTTCACTAAAGAGGCTGACGGCGGCGGTGATCAGCCGTTGGCGCGCATCTGAGTTGCCCTTAGGGCGGCCTGCCGCCTGGGAGGTGTCGGCATGGGTAGCAAATGGCACCACCCCACGGGGGCGGCTGGGAATAAGCGACATAACCAGCTCCAGCAGAATTCATCTATTGATGAATATACTGAAAAGCTGCTGGAAAAGGCAGCAGTTAAATTCCTCATTTTGATTCAAATTGAGGAATTTAACCTAAAAGGCTTAAGGTAGAGCTTTCAGCCGCTTAAGCCACTTTTACCTCTCACTGAACGGCTCAAACGCAGGAGTTGAGCTTAAGGCTCAAGGCTGTACAGCTTACGCCCCTTTAACGATGGCACTTAAACGTGCGATAAATTGCTGCACAGCTTCAAGGGTATCGAAACTAAACGCCAATCCGTAGTGGGTTTCGTTAAGGCTCTTATGTAACCGCTTGGGAAAACGCGTCATTTCCGCATTGTGGTAATAGTCATACTTGGCATGTACGCCCGCTAAGGTGGCTAACTCGCTTGAAAACACCTCAAAGGCTGGGCGAATAATCAGCTGCGCGGTTTTGCCCTCCATATGCAGATAAAATGCTTCCTTGGTTTCCGGCAACATGTATTCGGTAATGCTCTTCACCGAAAAATTGCTGCGACAATTCAACTCGGTTAAACAGCGGCTCATTTCCTGTTGTGTAATAGCCAAAAGTGCCTCCTGAAAGTGTAAACATCTTGATATACAGAACAATAAACTGATTAGCCTATCAGTGTTAATAAAAATAATTTCCCACAGCTTTAGGCAAATTTAAACAGCTTAATACGCTATGCGTTTTATTAGCGTTTACTGATCAAGTAATTAGCGTGTCCATCCACCCTATTAAAACACAGTCAAAAGATTGTCGCTATGTCATTAAATTGTATGGTGAATTTTTGCTTGCCAGCAGAAAATGTTGCGACTAGGTTAATAACCCAGAGTGGACGTCGGGCCAGTTTAACCCTCGATGCTAAAGCCTAGTAATGATGTGTTTTAGGCTTCCATTCCCAAGGTTTCGCCGTATTGATTAAACCTGACAAACGCTTGCCATGCCGAACGCTGCGACTTAACGCCATTCACCCGACACTCAATGGCCGTTAGCAATGGACTGCAAGGCCGTGCTCAATCACTAAGAGATGAGAAACACCCATGAAGATAAAAAACACCTTAATGCTCTTGGGTCTGTTAGCTGTCAGCCCCGCGGTATTTGCTGCAACGGGTATCGCCTTTGTCCACGGAACGGGGCACCAAACCAATGCGTTAGCCGACTATTGGACATCGGAGTTTGTTAACTCGGTGCGCCAAGGGATCCCCGTTCCCAATAATTACACTGTCATCAACTGTGACTTCGACCAATATATGTGGGAAGAAACGGCTGCAGGCTGTCTTGCCACTCAGCTCAATAGCTTTATTCAAGCCAAGAATATTGATGATTTAATCCTGCTCACCCACTCCAATGGCGGCAATGTGGTGCGCTGGATTTTATCCAACCCCACTTGGGACAGCCGTTATCCTGCGGTGATCAAAGCCACCTCCAGAGTCATCGCCCTCGCCCCCTCGAGTGGCGGCACGCCGCTGGCCGATGCGGTCAATCAAGGCAATGTGTTCGAAACCAGCCTAGGTTGGCTCTTAGGTTATGGCAGCAATGCGGTCAAACAGCAGCAAGTCGGCTGGATGGCAAACTACAACAACACTTGGCTCTATGGCACCTCGGGTCGCCCAAGTTTAGGTAAACCCTTCGAGGTGGTTGTCGGTTCGGATGTGGATTCCGCCATTTGGGACAGCGACAGCTACTGCGCTGGCTATCAATATCAAGTCGCCCTCGAAACCACCCAAAACTGGCTCGATAGCTGCTCCGACGGCTTCTTAAATTGCAGCTCGCAAAAAGCCGCAGGCACAGTCTGGTTTACCGATAAACAAAAGACCCGAGGCCAAGAACCGTTAAGCCATCAGCAGAGTCGCCGTGCCTGCTTTAACTTAGACACGCTGATCCGCAACCATATTTAAGGAGCCTAACATGCAACCTTTTACACTCCGCACCTTAAGCAAAATGGTCAGCCTCGTTATCTTAGGTGGCCTGCTCGGTGCCTGTCAGGATGAGGCGCCCGCGCCAGAGCCACAAAAAGAAGCCAGCCCAATGTATGCCAAGGGCTTAACCTTAGCCGCGCCGACGCAGAGCGATCTTGTCGATACCAATATCGCCTCGCCAACCCTAGCGCCGATTAATACCAGTACCGATTACGTCAGCTTTATCACTCCGCTCTATGGCGAATACCAAGCCAGTCAGCCCGTGCTTGAGCAGGCAAACCAGAGTGATGAGTATTGGCTCAATGTCACCGGCGCCGAGCTAAATGCTGGTGTGCAACTCAACTTAAGCCAAGCAGGCAGCTTAGTGCGGATTGCGCCCCGCGGCGATGTCAGCACAGGCGCCTTAATGCATGCCGATGCCGTTGCCCCCGAGCGGGTGCAAATTCATCGGATAGGCCAAACACCGCAGGGGAAAAACGCCAGCCCACAAGCAACGGAATCCTTGGTTAAATCGCTGGTGAGCGCCGACGCCTTAGCCAGCGCAGGCTTAGCCGATGACTCCAGTGCCCTGCAAATGTCTGAAAAGGCCACGGCCGGAGAATATCGCCTACAAGTCAGCCAGCCCTTAGTCGCTAAGGCCAACTATCTGGTCAACGTGAAGGAAAAAGGCTCGCCCTATCAACTGAGCATCAAGACGCCGAGCGCGATTGCGGCCGATGCCCAAACGGTTGGGGTAAAACTCGCCTTAAGTCATAGCGATAATCAATTTGCGCCTCAGGCCAAACTCAAGCAAGCCGATGGCACAGAGCAAGCGCTGACCATGGTGAAACAGGGGGATGAATGGCAGGCTTTAGTGCCCGCAGACTTACCCCTTGCCAGCAGTAATGCGGGGCTGAGTGAAATCGAAGTCACAGTCCAGACTCAGATCGATGGCCGCCCAGTACAACGCACGGTGAAAACCGCGTTTAAGTCCTATGTGAACTCGGCCAGCATCAAACCCGAAGTGCTAACCGTTTGGGATAAAGGCGTACCGAATCAAGTCAACTTTGAGCTAGATATCGCCGAAGCGGGACGCTTTGGTTTGAGTGGCGTGCTAACGGGCACCAATGCCGAGGGTCAAAAAGTGGCGATCATGCGCACCCAAGCAGCCAACTGGTTAACGCCCGAATCCCCCAAACTCAAGCTGATGTTTGACCCAACGCTCATCCAAGCATCGGGCCTGCAACCGCCCTTCGAACTCAACGAGCTAGAGCTGCAAGACCAAGGGCAAATGGCGCGGTTAAGTTTTCAGGCCAATGCACTGGTGCTTACTCGCTAACTCAATTGAACCTAATCCCCATCCATTTCTCCCTTCGCAACCGCTTTGAGTGCCCACCTTGGGCACTCTTTTTTGAGCACTGTCGCGAACCAGCCTCTGCGCAAGCTGCCTCAACTTAATAACAAAGATTGCCGAGTGATAGCCAAAACCCGCAACCCTGTGATAAACAGAGCGCTAAACCACGCAATATCGTCACAATGACGATATAAAATTTACATTGATTACCTAGGGTTATTCCTTTTAAATAACAAAGGGTCTAGGCATAATGTCAATGTTTTGACGTCATGCGAAATGATGACACTCAATGTACAAAACGCGCTAACAATAAAAATAACAGCGACTCGCGGCTCCCTATTTCCCGCCTGAGTCGATGCTCAAGCAATGGAAATCCTATGAGTGACAGCACATTTTTTTTGGGTGAATGGCAAGTTAATCCCAGCGCCAACAGCCTGCTTCTGGGTAAGCAAGTTAAACAGCTTGAGCCTAAGGCGATGGATGTGTTGTTATTTCTCTGCCAAAACGCCGGTGAAGTGGTCAGCAGCGACGAGATTGTCAGCCATTGCTGGCCGGGGGTCGACACAGGTGATAATCCACTGCACAAAATTATCAACCAGTTACGTCGCGCCTTAGGCGATAGCGCCACCGAATCCCGTTACATTGAGACCATCCGCAAACGCGGTTATCGCACCTTAGCCGAGGTGCGTTTTCCCGTCGGCCACGAGGCCAGCGCCACGCCACAGACCTGGCAAGGTGGCTCACCGTTTCCGGGCCTGCAAGCTTACAGCGCCAACTATGCCGACGTGTTCTTCGGCCGCAGCGAACAAATTAGCACGCTGCTGAATCGCATTAGCCAACAAATCCAGTTTGGCCGCGCCTTCTGCTTAATTTTAGGCCCCAGTGGTAGCGGTAAATCCTCCTTAATTAATGCTGGTGTATTGCCTAACCTCATGGCCGCCAATGGCTTTAATGGCGTCGGCGTTGTGGCCTATAGCAGCCTCGATTTTGCCGATGTCAGCAAGGGACAACTGCTCACCGATTTGGCTAGCGCCATGCTCGACTGGGAGCTAAACGACACCCCAGTCTTTGAGGGAATGAGCGCCGATACACTTGCCGCCAAGCTTGAGCAAGATCCACAGAGCATTGTCGATATATGCAAACAAAGTCTTAAAAATCAGACCTATGCTACGCCACGCTTTGCCTTATTTATCGACAGATTAGAGGTCTTATTATCATCGCCGCTGTTTAGCGACGCCGAGCGCAGCACCTTTATCGAGCTGTTAGAGCGCCTTGCCACTTCCCATGCGGTGTTGATTTTAAGTGCCTGTCGCAACGACTTTTATCCGTTGCTGGTCAATTACCCCAGCCTGATGGCAGGCAAAGCGCGTGGCGCCCATTTCGACTTAGCGCCTCCCACTCGCACCGAACTGTTGCAGATGATCCGTCTGCCAGCCGTTGCCGCCAATTTAACTTGGGAAATCGATAGCGACACCGCCATGCCGCTCGATGAAATGCTCTGTAGCGATGCCGCCAGCAACCCAGATGCGCTGCCTATGCTGCAATACACCTTGCAGGCGCTGTACTTACAACGCAGCGACGATGACAAACTATTGGTTTCTGTGTATCGCACCTTGGGCGGTATCGAAGGCGCTATCGGTAAAAATGCCGAGCAGGCCATCTCCCATTTAACCGAGGCCGAAAAAGCCAGTCTGCCGCGGATTTTGTCCCTGTTAGTCACCCTGCGAGAGGATGAAAAATCCATCACCAGCCGCACCGCCCGCTGGTCGCAATTGCAAAGCGCGGCCGAAACCGCCCTAGTGCAAGCCATGGTCGATAGCCGCTTATTTGTGTCCCATCTGCAAAATGGTGAACCCTGTTTTAGCATCGCCCACGAAGCTCTGCTGCGCCGCTGGCCAAGGGCGACGGCGTGGATCAGCGAACATAACGACAGCCTTAGCATTAAGAGCCGACTACAGCATTTATCCCAGCGCTGGCTCAGCGAGGCTAAACACAGCGCCTATTTGCTGGCCGAGGGGAAACCCTTAAAAGAAGCCCAAAGCCTTAGGCAAAACCCCTTGTTTGACTTAGACGAGCGAGAAACCGACTTTATTGCCGCCTCCAGTAAACGCGCCACTATGCTGCGCTGGACGAGGCGCATCACAGTCGCCCTGCTGTGCGTACTCACCTTAACCTCGGTCATTATGAGTGCTCGCAGTATCGAAGCCGAGAAGCTGGCCCAGCAAAAACGCCTCGCCGCCGAAGATCTGCTCGGGTTTATGGTGGGTGACTTCGCCGATAAGATGCGCGGCATCGGCCGGATGGACTTACTCGATGGGATCAGCAATAAAGCACTGGAATATTTCACGGATTTCTCCAGCCAAGACGATGAGAAGTACTTAAGCTTCGACGCCCGCTTCCAACACGGCCAAACCCTAGAGGCCATGGGTGAAGTCGCCTATTCACGCAATAAAATCGATGAAGCCCGCAGCGCCCTGCTCGCCGCGCAGGAAAAATGCTGCCGCTGCTCGAATTGCAGCCAGACAACTTAGCCCTGCTAAAAACCTTGGGCGCCAATGCCTTTTGGTTGGGCCAGCTTAAATATGATGTGAGTGATTGGGCCGCATCGCGCCCCTTCTTCGAGCAGTACTTAGCCTATAGCCAAACCATGTATGCCCTAGCGCCAGAGGATAAAGATGCGCTGATGGAGCTATCCTATGCCCATAACACCTTGGGTTCTGTTTCGATGAAACAACAGGAGTTTGCTAAAGCACAGCAAGATTTTGAGGAGTCGTTACGATTAAAGCTATTGGCACTGGCCAAAGCCCCCGAAGATAGCCAACTAATTGCCGATGTAGCCGATACACGTTCTTGGTTAGCAAGTGCATTAACCTCCCTTGGCGATCTCGATACTGCTATCAAACTCCAAGAAGCAACTCAAAATCAATTACTCAACTCTCTAAATCAAAATGATGCCTATATGAGAGATAGATTAGCCAGTACTCTAGGCAGATTAGCAGAGTTACTTGAATATAAGGGAGAGTTTACATCTGGCCTCGATAAACTATTACTAGCAAAAGAAATTATTGAAAAATCATTAGCCATGGATTCAGGGAATGAAGTATGGAAAAGAGATTTATTTCATATTCGCACAAAAATATTTCTTTTGAACATTTTAGTTAATGACTCTAGAGTTAACGAAACCTCTAAATCTCTTTTAGATACACTTGATACGGACTTAGTATCAATCAGCGAAGTAAAAAGAGAGCATTTACGAGCCAATGTTTTATTAGCTATTGCAATCAAAGAAAAAAACAGCAATGTTAATAACGGTTATAACGAGCTAACAGAGTCTAATGTCATATTTAAAAAATTAGCCAACAACTTTCCTGACGACAAGGATTATCTCATTGGAGTTGCAAAAACAAACGTAAATCTTGCAATAAGATACTTGGAAAACGGAAATAAAAATACTGCTTTTAAGTTATGTAACCAAACAATAGAATTATTAAAACCTTTAATAGAAAAAGACCAAAACCCTCAAATAGTAACCCCTTATTTAGATTCGGAACGCTGTTTAGAAAAATTAGATATTAAAAACACCCCAATTAAACAACTGTAATTCAAAGAGGAAAGTCAAAATGATAACACCACAAGGTGCAGCTCAATTTGTTAAAGTCAATGTTACCTTAGAAAATGGTGAACCAGTATTTATCTATACTGATGCCAGCGGCGAGCAATGCGCAGGTGATGTCACCATCACTCAAGCTAGCACTGTAACCTATTTGCTGAATGACCAAACCGGTAAAGGGCTAAAATTTGTCGGTGTGGGTTTTGTGACCCCATTCGATGAAGTTGTCGATGCGGTCACCATCAGCAGCGATGGTATGTTAGTACAACTTGTCGACCTCGACAGAACGCCTGGTACTACAAAGTTCCAATTTGTATTAAGCAATACCACCAATACTCTATTGGTATTAAGTCCGGACCCACAAATCATTAACAAACCAAATTAATTTTTATTACAGAATAAGTAGGGACAGCCATGTCTTTTGTGCTTTGTCCCCTCTTCTACTCGTCTTTAGATTATCTTCACCTTGTCTGTTTGGAGCGAGTCATGACCTCGGCAAGAAGAATGCTCATAAGTGGGGACAGCCATGTCTTTTTGTGCTTTGTCCCCTCTTCTACTAGTCTTTAGATTATCTTCACCTTGTCTGTTTGGAGCGAGTCATGACCTCGGCCAGAAGAATGCTTATCGATGCCAATACAACCCCCTTCTATCATGTGATTAATCGCTGTGTCAGAAGGGCTTTTTTGTGTGGTGAAGATAAACTCTCAGGGCGCAGTTATGAGCATCGACGTGGCTGGATTGTCGGTAAAATCAAAGCTTTATCTGCGATATTTTGTATTGATATTTGCGCTTATGCGGTGATGAGCAATCACTATCATTTAGTGCTTAAAATTGACGTCGAGAAGGCTAAATCGTTAACGCAAAAAGATATTATCAGTCGCTGGTGCCAAAAACCAAGTGGGGACAGCCATGTCTTTTGTGCTTTGTCCCCTCTTCTACTCGTCTTTAGATTATCTTCACCTTGTCTGTTTGGAGCGAGTCATTGCATTTAAACACAAGCAAGGTGGCAAATGGTGTCGAGGGATAATAAGTAGGGACAGCCATGTCTTTTGTGCTTTGTCCCCTCTTCTACTAGTCTTTAGATTATCTTCACCTTGTCTGTTTGGAGCGAGTCATGACCTCGGCCAGAAGAATGCTTATCGATGCCAATACAACCCCTTCTATCATGTGATTAATCGCTGTGTCAGAAGGGCTTTTTGTGTGGTGAAGATAAACTCACAGGGCGCAGTTATGAGCATCGACGTAGCTGGATTGTCGATAAAATCAAAGCCTTGTCTGCAATATTTTGTATTGATATTTGCGCTTATGCGGTGATGAGCAATCACTATCATTTAGTGCTTAAAATTGACGTCGAGAAGGCTAAATCGTTAACGCAAAAAGATATTATCAGTCGCTGGTGCCAAATCACTAAAGGCCATGCCATTGCCACTAAGTATATGAATGGTGATGCATTAATCGACGGAGAACGCATGTTACTCGATGCCTTAATTGTCGAATGGCATGAGCGCTTATCCAGCATATCTTGGTTTATGCGTTGCTTAAATGAAGAGATTGCCCGTAAAGCCAATCGAGAAGATGAGTGCAAAGGCGCCTTCTGGGAAGGTCGTTTTAAATCCCAAGCTTTGCTAGATGAACAAGCCTTACTAGCCTGCATGATGTATGTGGATTTAAATCCTATTCGAGCTGGCATTGCCGATTCTTTGCAATCCTCTGATTTTACATCGATTCAAGAACGTCTGAATGCACTTTCATCTAACAGCGTCACACCACTGTCAACCCAACCCCTGTAGATAACACTCAGCCATTACCACATAAACCCCTCGTAAAATTTGATGGTGCAACGCATCTCCATCAGCAAACGGGCATCCCCTTTCATTTTGCCGATTATCTTGACCTTATCGATTGGACCGGCCGCGCTATCCGCCATGATAAAAAGGGCTTTATTGATAATCAGCGACCTAAGTTACTTAATGAATTAGGCATAGCATCCGATGCCTGGTTACTTTCAGCCAAGGAGTTTCGCCGACAGTACAGTGGCATAAGCGGTCGATGGGATGCAATGTGTGCATTTAAACACAAGCAAGGTGGCAAATGGTGTCGAGGAAAATCCCATAGCCAAGCACTACATCCCGAGCAAACTAATGGACTTACATTGCATTAAATTGACCCAATAACAAGTATTCGACTCAATCTTGAGGCTTCAGATTAGGGGCTATTTAGCCCAAATTTTGCGAGATGTAAGCAAGCCCCAAGCTAACCACGCTCCTAATCGCAGACAAAACGACTCAGAAGGTAAAACTTAAAACATTTAAAATCAATCAATTAAACCAGAAGGTAAGCAGAAGGTATCTTTTCTTCCGCCAGAATAAAGTCATCCTCAGAAAAGCGCCTAGCGCAGATGATTAAAGTTCACGGAGAAAGATAACAATGACAAACTCACCGAAACTGGCTCGCCAACAACCAGCCTTATCAATTGTCGATGATGCTGTATTGCCCGCAACTCAACCTGCAAAGAGTGCCGAGTTACCGCTGAACTTTTTCGAGCATTCGTCCCTCGAGACCATTGAGCTCTTTATTCAACATTTAACCGAAGCCGTGCTCTTAGTGAATGCCAATGGCTTTATCCGTTCGTGCAATCAACGCAGTGCCGAGCTGCTCGATTGCCCGCAGGCGACTTTAAAGGGCCAAGACTGGCGCAATTTTTTGACCGAACATCATCAAGCGCGCTATGACAATCTTCTGAGTCACGATGTGCAATTAGGCACCAACTGCGGTCACCCCGTGCAGCACCCAGCGCAGGAAACTACGCTGATCTGCGCCTCTGGCAAGGCCAAAGATGTGGAGTTGTCTATCTCTTATATTCCCAGCCATGAACCTGTGTTTGTGATGGTAATGCACGATTTAACTCAGCATAAGGCGGAAAACCAAAAGCTGCGTAAGTTGGCTGCCACCGACTCCCTCACCCAACTGGCGAACCGTCGCTATTTTGATGAAATGCTGCAACAACACTGGGAAGAATGCACCGCCAAACTACGCCCTATCAGCGTAGTCATTATCGATGTGGATTATTTTAAGGTGTTTAATGATCAGTTCGGTCATATCCAAGGTGATGAATGCCTTAGAAAAATTGCCAAAGTGATCGCCACTATTGTGCCTATCGACATCGGCCTTGCGGCCCGTTACGGCGGCGAAGAGTTTGCGCTGATCCTGCCTAATCACAATGCCAAAATGGCGCTGACCATAGCGCAAAAAATTCAGCAAGGGATTAATAATATTCGTTTTACTGACCAAGGACTCAGGGATTATGTCTCGGTAAGCGCCAGCCAAGGGATTGCCAGTGAAGTCAATGGCCAGTTCCGTACCTCACTCGCCATGGTGTGCGCCGCCGATACCGCGCTTTACCGCGCCAAGGCCGATGGTCGTGACCGGATAAACGCCTCACTGTAGGTCGCCACGATTGCAGCTTAAGCAATTGTCAGGGAATGAAATTAAACAAGGATGTTGCCGATGAAAACGCCGAAAACACCCCATAGCGCTTCGGATACGTTAATCAACACTGTGGCTCAAGCACAGAGCCAAGAGACAACCGCCTCGATGAATTCACTTTCCTTAACGCCATTGCCCCTCAGTCACACACTCGATGTATTTACTTTTCAGGCGTGGGTGAAAACCCTGCAGGGCGGGACTGTATTTCAGTATTGCGACCAAGCCAATTATCCCAGCTTTATCGTACAAGTTACGCCACTTGGCCATATTGAGATTCGAGTTAATAGCCAGTTATTACAGATTGACACTATATCCACCTTAGGCGGCTTAAATGATGGTTATTGGCATTTATTATCCATTACCTACCAATACCATGAATTAAGCTGTTTTATCGACGGTGATGAAATCCATTTACAGCAGCATTCAATCCCCTTAACGGATGAGGCTAAATTAAAATTTGCCACGCAAACCACTACGGATTTTGATGGTGAGATAGTTAATATTAATTTGATTGAAACCTGTTTAACCGAAGCCGAAATTTTAGATTGTTATTTACATCCACACCAACAAGCGGCGCTGATTGACAGTAATTTATATATTTATCCTAAAAAACATGCAAAGCATGAACTCCAATTAATGCCAACCCAATTGGCAAGACAGGAAGTCATGCTCATTATTTTTAATGAAACCGAATATAGTTTTAATAAGCAGAATTTAAACAGCAACCACTTTAACAAGCAGCTACCCAGTATTATTCCCGCCCATGAACGCTGCGCGTATATGATTGAATCCAGCAGTGATAATTGGCCACATTTTATTTATAAGGCGAATTATCAGGCGAAAGAAAGTGCCGATATCAAACTGAGCTTCGATATTTTAAAATCCCTCACGCCCCATCGCTCGCACATTGATTTACAACTGAGCAATGAACTGGAATTTGATTGTTTTATCAGCCAGTCGACCTCGAGCCGATTAACGGCCGAGATCCGCATCAGTGAAAATATAGTCACCCGACAAGCTAAGCATTTTATGCGCTTTATTAACGAAGTGCGCAGCCATATTGCCAGCGACCATATCATTACTGATGGCCAGTATTATGCAGAGCAGGATTTTTGGGTGAGCACGGGACAACAGATGTTGGCCTACGAAAAAGCCTGCCAACTGTTTAATCGCCGCTTGCAAAAAAAGCCCCTTGCCATCATCAAATGCCGCAGCAGCCAAGAGGTAAAACTGGTCTATAAGACGGCGGTCGATTATCACCTCGCCATTAGCGTGCGCTCTAGCGGCCATGATCACGAAGGGGAAAGTGGCGAAACCAATAGCATAGTGATCGACTTATCCTCGATGAACAGCATAGAGCTCGACCCCATCAGTGGCATTGTCGCCATTGGGCCAGGTTGTACCATGCAGGCCTTAACCAGTTATCTGGCGCAAAAGGGCTTAATGCTGCCCCACAGCACCAGCGCCTCCCATGCCTTGGCGGGCTTTATTATGGGCGGCGGTTGGGGACCTTGGTGCCGCAAATACGGCATGTGCTGCGAAAGCTTAGTGCAGGCGGAAATCGTGTTGGGCATAGGTGAAACCCAAGTGGTCTCGGCGGCCAATAAGCCCGAACTCCTTTGGGCGCTCAAGGGCGGCGGTGGCCTAAGCTACGGTATTGTCACCCGTTTTTTGTGCAGACCTTTGCCCTGCCCCCAAGCCTGTTGAAATTTGAGCTGGAGTGGAACCCGTATCAGAAGGACAGCCAACAGCTGCGCGAAACCACCCCGACCTTAAGATTATTGGAGCGTTGGGAGCAGATTATTCTGGCCGATAATCTGCCTTGTTTGCTCGGGACTAACCTTAAAATTCAAGCCAAACCCGCCCTGTTGCAAGGGGTAAAACCACCATTAAACACTGTGGTGCAGGCGCCCCAAGAGGCTAAACATAACTGCATCATGTACGGCTATTGGGAGGGCAATCCCGCAAGCCTTGCGCACTTTATTAAGGCCCAGTTTAGTGAAGTCGGTTTAAAGCCTAACCGGGTGCAAATGGCGGCCATGGGCGGCTTAACTCAATCCTATGGCGACGAATTGATGGAGAGCTGGAACCGCGAAGCGATTCAGGATTTACAACCCGTCTTAAACCATAGATTGGCTGAACTGCTTAATGATAAGGACATACAACTCTATAAAAATCAGCGCCAACATTCACAGGATCTACTCAGACCCGCGCCCCATAGGGTGACATCACGCTTGGCCCATGCACAGGGGCTAAAACAGGGGCATATTGCGCTTATCGACAGCCTCACCTCACCCCAACTGATTGATGGCAATCGGCAATTAGGCTTGTTTACCTATGTCACCCTAAGCGCAATTGCCGGTGATTTTTATCGCACGCTTGGTGAAGTACAAAAAAGCCAGAGCGCCTTCCCCTACAAGGAGCAGGCCTACATTATTCAGTATCAAGCATGGTGGAATAGTGAACTCCAAGAGCAAGCCTTAATGCAGGTGAACTCAGTGTATCCCCGAGTGAATAAGGCGCTCGACTGGATAGACACCTGCCGCGATGCCTGCATTGCCAATAGCGCTGGCGCCTTTATCAGCTTTAAGGACAATACCATCCCGACCGCACGCTACTTTGGGCAAAATTACCAAATGTTGCAGCAGGTTAAGGCCAGTTATTGCCAAGACCCCTTAAATCATTTTCGCTCGCGTAAGTCGATTGTGTAGCTGAGGATTGATGGCTTGCTAGCGCAGTCAACCCATCAATCTCGGCTTGTGTCGGGCGGTCTGCTTCTTTATCACACCGCGCCAACACAGCGTTCGCAATAGCACTCGCCTAGGCGGCATTTTTAAGGCAAACTCAGCTCCCTTCGTCGTTGAATTATTTGCATTAAAGGTGATACATGACACCGCCACCCGCACTGGCCATAGTGCTTGCCCTGCTGGCCGCGAGCCTAATGGGCACCATTGGCGTATTCGCCCGTTTTGCCGCCCTGCCCGCCGAACATATTACCTTTTACCGCCTGCTACTCGGCGCGTTGTTTTTAATGGCCTATATGCTGTTAACGGGTAAGGGACAGCAAATTCGCCACAAACCAAGCAAGCGCACCTTGATAAATGGCGCTATGTTGGCGGGATTTATGGCTTTTTATATCGAGGCCATTGAATACACCCAAATGGCAACTGTGATCATGATTATCTATCTCGCCCCTGTGCTGGCGTCACTCTTTGCCCATTTTGTGTTTCACGAGAGGCTTAAGCGATCCAGCATCGCCAGTGTGGTGCTCGCCTTGTTAGGCTTTATGCTGATGCTGCCTGTGACTTCGAGTCAGTCACTCTACGACAATGAAATCATGGGATATTTTTATGCCTTGCTCGCATTGTTGACCTATTGCGGCTTTATCTTAATCAACCGTAAACCGAGTGCCGCTTCGCCCTATCAAAGCACCTTAGTCCAGCTCAGTGTCGGCGCCCTCTGCTTATTGCCCTTAGTGTTAACCACTCCCATAGTGCCGAGTCTGAATCAATTTGCTTGGCTGCTGGCGATTGGCTTCTTTCCGGGATTTTTAGCCATTCTATTTGCGGTAAAAGCCCTCGCGCAGCTGCCTTCGGTCACCTATGGCACCCTCTCCTACGTCGAACCTGTAGTGGTGGTCGCACTCGCTTGGTGGTTATTTGATGAGGCGCTCACAACGCAGCAAATGCTGGGGGTGGCGCTGATTATGTTGGCGGGTATGGCACAGGGCTACTTAAGCCAGCGCCACTCGGCCAGCAAAACCTTGAAGAATTGCCCGACTTAAGCGTACAGTTAAACGCACAATTAACCATATGGCTAATAATGGGCACTCGGATTTAACAGAAGTCTTAAGTGAAAAAACTACTCTTACTTATTAGTGTATTAGTGCTATCGGGTTGTTTGGGCATGCCACGCAATGTCGAACCCGTTAAGGATTTTCAGCTAGAGCGTTACTTAGGTAAATGGTATGAAATTGCGAGGCTCGACCATTCCTTCGAGCGCGGATTAACCCAAGTCACCGCCGAATACAGCCTTAAAGCCGATGGTGGGGTGAAGGTGATTAATCGGGGTTATTCCAATGATACCCAGCAATGGAAAGAAGCCGAGGGTAAGGCCTATTTTGTCAACGGCGATGGCGAAGCCTACTTAAAAGTCTCCTTCTTCGGGCCATTTTATGGCTCGTATGTGGTCTTTGGGCTCGACCAGCAAGATTACCAATACGCCTTTATCTCTGGGCCTGATACGGATTATTTATGGCTATTGGCAAGAACCCCGACCGTATCCCCAGAGGTGATGAAGCAATTTGTCGAGATGGCGAGCGCCCGCGGCTTTGATACCAACAGCTTGATTTATGTCGAGCAAAAAGCCGAAGTTAAGCCATAACTGCTCATCCAAGCGTAAACACTCAAGGCCAATACTCAAGGCTAATACTCAGGGCCAATACTCAAGCTAAAAGCCAGCAACAAAAACGCCGCTAATAAGCGGCGTTTTAATCTGAATACTTAAGGCGAGTTAATCATTAAAGCCAGTGATTAGCCTTCGATGCCCTTGCTCGCGAGAAACTCATCGTAGGTGCCCTTGAAGTCATTCACGCCGTTCGGAGTGATTTCAAGGATACGGTTGGCCAGTGACGATACGAATGCGCGGTCGTGACTCACAAACAGCAAGGTGCCTTCGTATTTTTCCAGCGCGTTGTTTAATGATTCGATCGATTCCATATCCATGTGGTTGGTTGGTTCGTCGAGCATCAGGATATTTGGTTTTTGCATGATGAGCTTACCAAATAACATACGACCCTTTTCACCACCCGACAGCACTTTGACTGACTTTTTGATGTCGTCGGCGCTAAACAGCATACGGCCTAAAATACCGCGTACCGCTTGGTCGTCGTCTTCAGGTTTACGCCATTGGCTCATCCACTCGAAGAGGGTCATGTCATTTTCGAAATCTGACTCATGGTCCTGCGCGTAGTAACCGATATTGCTGTTTTCAGACCATTGGATAACGCCTTCATCCTGAGGAATATCATGGATTAGGGTACGCAGCAAGGTCGTTTTACCCACACCGTTCTCACCGAGGATGGCGATACGCTCACCCACTTCGACGATAAGGTTTAAGTCTTTAAACAGCGGCGTGTCGTAACCTTTGGCTAAGTTTTCAACCACTAATGCGTTACGGAACAGTTTCTTTTCCTGATCGAACGAATGAATGGGTTAACACGGCTAGAGGCTTTAACCTCATCCAGCTTGATCTTATCGATTTGACGCGCGCGCGAAGTCGCTTGTTTTGCCTTAGAAGCGTTGGCAGAGAAGCGCGCCACGAAGGTTTGCAGCTCAGAGATTTGCGCTTTCTTCTTGGCGTTATCGGCCAGCAGACGCTCACGGGCCTGAGTCGCTGCTTGCATATATTCGTCGTAGTTACCTGGGTAAACGCGCAGTTCACCGTAGTCTAAGTCTGCCATATGGGTACAGACAGAGTTTAAGAAGTAACGGTCGTGCGAAATGATGATCATGGTGCTGTCGCGTTGGTTCAGTACGTCCTGTAACCAGCGGATAGTGTCGATGTCCAAGTTGTTGGTGGGTTCGTCGAGCAGCAGTACGTCTGGATCAGAGAACAGCGCCTGCGCCAATAACACCCGCAGTTTTAAACCTGGCGCGATTTCAGACATCAGACCGAAATGGCTTTCGATACCAATACCGACACCGAGCAACAGCTCACCGGCGCGAGATTCGGCGGTGTAACCGTCCATTTCGGCAAATTCCATCTCAAGGTTTGCCACGGCAATGCCGTCTTCTTCGCTCATTTCTGGCAGAGAATAAATACGGTCACGCTCTTGCTTCACCTTCCACAGTTCACGGTGGCCCATGATCACTGTATCGATGAGGGTGAATTCCTCATAACCGAATTGGTTCTGGCTTAACTTACCCAGACGCTCGTTGACGTCTAAGGATACGTTACCGCTGCTCGGCTCTAGATCACCGCAAAGGATCTTCATGAAGGTTGATTTACCGCAGCCGTTCGCACCGATAAGACCGTAACGGTTACCGCCGCCGAATTTAACTGAGATGTTTTCAAACAGTGGCTTAGAGCCAAACTGCATGGTGATATTCGCTGTAGTGATCAAAATGAACTTCCAAATCGAGTTAGGTTGGCCGGACGTCTGGCAAGGCAACTAAGTATAACCCTATTTGCGAAAGCCAAGCTGTCTAACCTGAGGGGGTAAAAATAAACGTGGCACTATAGCAGTTTGGGCTAAATTATCAACTAAAAAGGCCTACTTAGCCGCGAATCGTCAAGCAAAATAACGGACTATAACGCTTATTTTAGTGCTGGCATTAACCTAAGCTAACGACTTATTTCAGCAACATTTTTACCGGATGATCCAAGTTAATGGAATGGGATGACAGCAGGATGAATTCGCAAAGTGATTAGCTATTTAGATGTGAGGGAAATGTAAGGTTTGTACAGGTGTGTAGGCTGAAGTGTAGATTTATGTTCAAACAATACAGCCCGCAAAATGCGGGCTGGATTGGGAGTGCTTACTCACTCGTCTGCTGATTTGCGAGGCAAAGTGTTATCACTCATGCGAGCGCAAGCGTTATAACTTTTGCTGTCTTAATCGGTTCGCATTGGTGACCACAGTTAAGGAAGACAGCGCCATCGCCGCCCCGGCAATCACAGGGCTTAACAGCATACCCGTGAGCGGATAAAGAACACCCGCCGCCACTGGAATACCTAAACTGTTGTAGATAAAGGCCCCAAACAGGTTTTGTTTAATATTGCGAATGGTCGCGCGGGAAAGTGCCAATAAGTTAGCAATCACTATCAGCTGCTGGGACAGCAGAGTCATATCCGCGCTTTCGATCGCCACCTCAGTGCCCGATCCCATGGCGATCCCCACATCGGCGCTCATCAGGGCGGGGGCATCGTTGATACCGTCCCCCACCATGGCAACCACATGGCCTTGCTGTTGTAAGGCTTTAATATGCTGCTGTTTTTGCTCGGGCAATACGCCCGCAATCACTTCTTCGATGCCCACTTGAGCAGCTACCGCCTGCGCCGTTTGCGGATTATCTCCGGTCAGCAGCACCACGCGAATCCCCTGTGAGCGGATAGCGCTGATCGCTTCTTTGGCGTCGGCCTTGATCGGATCGGCAATCGCGATAGTGGCCACTAACTTGCCCGCCTTGGCGACATAAATCGCCGTCTTACCCTGTTTGGCAAATTGCGCGGCGGCTTCTACCGCAAAGCCTGAGTGGCTGCCTGTCACGCCCTTCTCTGACTGCACATCAAATGCCGCCATTAAGGCTTGATTGCCCACTAAAAAGTCGGCGCCATCGACTCGCCCTTCGATGCCCTTACCTTGATGATTGGTAAAAATCTCGGTCACAGGCAATGGAATCGAGGCTTGCTTAACATGGCTGACAATTGCGCTGGCCAGCGGATGCTCCGAATGCTGCTCAAGACTGGCGATAGCGCCAAGGAGTGCGCGCTTGTCTTCATCACTGAGTGCTTGGTCATTAGGAGCTTGGTCATTACCTTCAATCCAATGGATATCAGTCACTTGGGGTTTCCCCTGAGTCACTGTGCCGGTTTTATCCAGCACCACGCAATCGACCTTGCTGGCGCTTTGCAGTGCTTCACCATTTTTAACCAATACGCCCATTTGAGCGGCGCGGCCAACGGACACCATAATAGACATAGGTGTGGCTAACCCTAAAGCGCAGGGACAGGCGATGATCAGCACGCTAGTGAGCACCACAAGCGCATGGCTGAGCGCGGGTTCTGGCCCTACAAAATACCAAATCGCCGCCGCGAGTAAGGCGATGACCACGACCGTTGGCACAAACACCGCCGAAATTTTATCGGCCAGACGACCAATCGGCATCTTAGAGGTTTGCGCCTCCTGCACCAGTGCGATGATTTTGGCAAGGCGCGTATCCTGCTGCCCAGCGGTTACCCGATAGACTAAACTGCCGTTACCATTGACTGTCCCCGCACTCAGATTATCGCCAACATGCTTAGGCACGGGGATAGGTTCACCCGTCAGCATGGCCTCATCGAGTAATGACTGGCCGGATTCTACCACGCCATCGAGTGCGACCCTGTCGCCCGGGCGAAGTCTGAGTTTATCCCCTAGTTTAAGCTTATCGATTTCCACCTCTTCATCGCCATTGTCGCCAATACGAATCGCGGTAGAAGATTGCAGGCCGAGTAGGCGCTGCACCGCTTCGCTGGTCTTGCCCCGAGCTTTCAGCTCGAGGGCGTGACCTAAGTTAATCAAGCCTAAGATCATCACACTCGCCTCAAAGTACACGTGGCGAGTGTCCATTGGGAACGCACTCGGGATAAGCACCACCAGCATGGAATAGAGCCATGCCGTACTCGTACCTAACACGATTAAAGTATCCATATTGGTGGTTTTGGCTTTAAGCGCACGCCACATTCCCTGATAGAAATGGCGCCCGGTACCGACTAAAAGAGCTAGGGTAACTACGCCCATAATGCCCCAGCCAAGCTGCATGCTAGGACTATTAATCATCATTTCGCCGCCCAGTAATCCCCATAACATCATAGGGATACCGACAGCGAGCGCGGCGGTGGCCTGACGCATCCGCAGGCGATACTCCGCCGCATCTTCGACCCGCTTTTCCTCAGCGGCCGCCTTTGCGTCCACAATCAACTGGGCGGGATAGCCCGCCTTATCCATCACTGCCAGCGCCGCATCGCTGCTCATCTTGCCATCCACAGTCACTTGCTTATCGGCGAGATTGATACGGGCACTCACATTCGGCTCGGCCGCAAAGGCCTTTTCAATTTTGGCCACACAACCAGCACAATTCATGGTGGCGACATAGAGTTTTATCTGCGACATGGAAGATCCCTCACTTGAACTTAACCGCTATAGGGTTAATACCAATCACATTAAATATCTAATCAGTTCAGAGCCTCACAGGCATCTCAATCCAAGGCGCATTGACGAAGAAATGGTTATTCCCTTTTAAGTCAATGTAACACGGGAGTGAGATGCCTGTGAGGCTCCCGAAGGGCGGGGTTGAACGGGCTTTATACTGCGTTTAAGGCTTTCGACATAGCACCACTATGCCTTCAAGCCTTCGCCTTGTCTAAAGCCCGTTTAACTCCCGCTGAATGAACAGATATTTAATACGATTGGTATAAGATAAAGTCTCCCATCACGGGAGAGTCAAGGGTGTTTTTGTGGCAAGTATCACACTTGTCTGCACGAGTCTTTAGAACAGATAAGAACCGAGGTCAGTATGAAAATTGGTGAAGTCGCGAAGCACACAGGGTTAAGCGTCAAAAGCATACGCTATTACCACGATATCGGCCTTGTCTGCGGTGAGCGTAACGAGGCGGGATACAGGGTGTATCGCCATCGGGATATCGAATCGTTGAAATTTGTCCACCAGTGCCGCGACTTAGGTTTTAGTCTCGAGGATTGCAAACTCCTGCTTGGCCTTCGCAATAACGACAGCCGCAATGCCGAAGAGGTGAAGCAACTCACCCGCAACCATTTGGCCTATGTTGAGGAGCAAATTGGTAAATTGCAGAATCTTCGAAGCCAGTTACAGCAAATGGTCAGCGAGTGCCAAGGTGGCGACCAGCCCCACTGCGCGATTATTGATAGCCTTAACCACCAGCACTAAATGCTTAATCATCTGCATTAACCCAGCCATAAAAAAGCCTGCTTGGATGCAGGCTTTTTTATGGGGTTGTCGCTAAGGCTTAAGCGCCAAGGCGTGAGTGCTTTTGTTTTAGTGCGTTAGCTTTAGTACTTTAGCGCGGCCACATTATCCAGCTGCAAGGCTGGCAACTTACCCGCAGGGGTAAAGTGAAATACTTGGCCATAAAAGGCTAACTCGGTTTCTAAGCCTGCGGCTTTATGCTCAGGCGTTCGCCCCTCATCGGAATCATCACCATAGTCGATATAGGCCGTCGGCACGCCTTTAGCTTTCAGTGCCTCATAAATTTGTCGCGACTGCGCCGTCGGTACAATCTTGTTTCTCAAGCCTTGGAAAATCAGCAAGGGTTCGTTCAAGCCATCTAAGTGATTGAGTGGCGATAACTCACGATAGCGTTGCTTATTCTCGGGATAGGGGCCGATAAGCTGATCTAAATAGCCAGATTCAAACTTATGTGTGCCCTTAGCGAGCTTCTCAAAATCGCTGATGCCCTCGTAGCTCACACCCGCTTGAAACACATCATAAAACGCCAATGAAGACATGACGGTTAAGCCACCAGCGCTGATCCCGCGAATCGCCAACTTATTTGCATCGACCCAGCCCTTAGCCACTAAATACTTGGCCGCATTGACCGCATCTTCCACATCGCTTTCACCCCATTTGCCATACAGGCTCTGACGATAGGCGCGGCCAAAGCCACTGCTGCCACGGAAGTTTAAATCCAACACGGCAAAGCCGCGGCTGGTCCAGAATTGGATCTCACTGCGATAGGCAAGTGATGCGCGCGCCGTCGGCCCGCCATGTAACATCACGATAAGCGGCGGCCTTGTATCATGGGGCGCAATGTAATTGGGATTCACCGGACCATAAAAATAACCATAGGCCTGCTGATTTTTACCCGTCGCGAAGGCAATATTTTTCGCCCGCGACACATAATTAGGGTCAAGATTCGGCAGCGCAGGGGCATAGACTAACTCTGTGCCACGGCCGACAACTCGATATATGCCCTTCTCTGGCGTCGCCTTAGCGCCGACAAAATAAACCCCATCTTCGCCCTTCACCACCTGAGTAATCTCAGCAAAATCAACGGCAAGGGATTCAGTTAATCCCGAATCTAAGTGCATTCGCAGCAATGCCGCTCGATTGCCTTCGACATAGCTGGCAATCAAGGTCGAGGCATTTTCGAAGGCGTAGTTATGATTGCCTAAACGCCAATCGGGCACTGCAAACTCGGCATTTTTACTCAGCACTGGCGCTAAAGTTTGTTGTGGCGTCACGCGGTAAATGTTCCACCAGTTACTGAGATCGGACACCACATATAAGTTACCATCGGGGCCAAATAAGGGCTGAGTCACCGAAGAATCCTTGGGCGTATTCACCTTACGAATATTTTTTAACTGGCCTTTACGGTCAAGATCCCCAAGCCAGAGCACGCTGTTATCCCAAGGCATATAGGGATGTTCCCAAGTAATCCACGCCAATTGCGTGTTGTCGGGGGAAATCGTGGGGGAAGAAATAAAGTCATGGCCAGTGACAAAGGTATCGCCTTCACCGGCAAAGTTAAGATTGATGGTCACTAGGCTGGCTTTAGGTTCGCCGCCCTGACGGTGATCTTCACGCACACAAATAATCCGCGAGCCCTTAGGGTACGCCACGCAATCGGCATGGCGGGTGCCATTGGGGGTTAATGGCAATGGCGGTTGATTCGGGGCGAAACGATAAAACAGCTGATCCTGCAATTTAGTGGCAAACAAGCTCTGGCCTATGCCTAAGAATGCCGCGCCGCCATACTCATGCACGGTAGATCTGACATTAAAATCAGGGGGAACCACTTCGGTCACTTTGCCAAGGTCATCGAGGCGTTTAATGCCAACTTTGCCCTGTGCGCTGCCGCTGGATTCGGCAAAATAAATCGCGTCGCCCACGCTTTGCAGCTCTGCAATATCATCGGCCTGCTCAAACACCGAGGCCGCAGACAAGGGCGATTGCCAACTGCCATAGGGTGCAACTTTAATATCGCCATTTTCCTTGGCGGGTAAATCCTGTGTATCCGTACGCTCACACCCGCCCAGCAGCAAAACTGCACTCAGCAGATATGGTAAATAGCGTCCTAACCCCATTGTATTCCCCAAGTTTGCCAACTGAACAAACCGAAATATGCTACAGCCCTTTTGGGCTTATTTTTTAACTTTTCTGATAAACCACTTGATGACATTGGCCTGCTGCACTTGCGTGAGACCAAAGTAAATACAAATCCAAGGTGACAGCAGAAAAAACCACGGGATCACCGCGACCGAACGACCTGTGAAAAGAAGAAAGAAGAAGCCGCCGTAGATCACTATCACACCCAAGACACCGACTATCAGCATCATCCGCTTAGTGATTTTTTCAAGCCAAAGGGCCTTATCCTGCCATGACATTCAGATAATCAACTCCATCACTATAATGTCAACCCTATTTGTAAAGTTATGTAAAAAAAGTGGAGTGCGATTGTTGAAGGATAGCCAGTAAATGTCAACTCCGATCCACCGTTGTGCGGCGCGAAAATCGTCTGCCACACACAAATCTTTACCCAATAAAAAACCGAGCAAATGCTCGGTTTTGTTTAATATCAATAAGATAGCATATTACAGACGGATACCGCCATCCACTTCAAAGACACGACCATTTACATAATCGTTTTCAATGATAAAGCGTACGGTAGAGGCTATCTCCTCCGCTTGGCCTAAACGGCCAACGGGCACAAGCTTCTCTAATCGCTCAAGCGCTTCTGGCTTCATCGCCGCGGTCATTTCAGTGGCAATCACCCCAGGGGCTACCGCTGCGCTACGAATATTGTAACGGGCTAACTCTTTTGCCCAGCCCACAGACATGGCCGCCACACCCGCTTTAGAGGCCGCGTAGTTAGATTGGCCTACGTTACCCGCTTTGGCGAGGCTAGAAATGTTGACAATCACCCCAGCTTGACCCGATTCGATCATCGCCGCAGCCGCCTCACGGCCACAGAGGAAGGTGCCAGTAAGGTTAACATTGATCACCGATTGGAATTGGTCGAATGACATACGGTCAGTCACTTTGCCGTCTTTAGCTTTAACTAACATGCCATCGCGCAGGATGCCGGCGTTATTCACTAATACGTTGATTTTGCCGAAATCTTCCAATATGTAAGCAAAACCTGCGACCACATCTTCTTCGTCGGTAATATCTAACGCATAACCTTGGACTTCGGTGGCTGAGCCTAAATCGGCACAGGCGCGCTCGAGTTTTTCTTGATCAACATCGATCAGCGCCAACTTAGCGCCCGCCTGCGCAAAATTGTGCGCCATTGCTAAGCCTAAACCACCCGCGCCGCCAGTGATGACGACAACCTTATCTTTTAAATCCATCTGGTTATCCCTTGTTTATCTATTTTTTAAGTGGTGCAAATTGTTCAAAAATACTGGAGAAGTCTCGGCGACCATTGCCTTGTCTTGCATGATTCACATACAAGCTGCGCGCGAGTGAGCCCATGGGTGTACTCGAATTGCTCAATAATGCCGCTTCTTGAGAGAGGCCGAGATCTTTAACCATCAAATCTACCATAAAGCCGCCCTGATAGCCCTTAGAAGAAGGCACATTCTCCATTACGCCCGGGCAAGGATTGTACTTCTCTAAGGTCCAGTTACCGCCGCTGCTGACCTTCATAATGTCCGACAGCACTTTAGGGTCGAGACCATGGTCAATCCCCATTTGTAGCGCCTCAGAAGTGCCGACCATCAACACAGATAACAGCATGTTGTTGCAGATTTTAGCAACCTGACCCGCACCAGCGCCGCCCGCATGGAAGATATTCTTGCCCATAGCGTTAAGTACAGGTTGCGCACGTTCGAAGGCGATGTCCGAGCCTCCACAGATAAAGGTCAAGGTGCCTGCCGCCGCGCCCGCCGTACCACCCGATACTGGCGCATCGATAAATTCGATACCACTCTTAGCCGCTTCGGCCGCCACCAATTGGGCGCTTTGGGCATCAATGGTCGAGCAATCAATCAACAGGGTATCGCCAGCGACTACGTCGAGTAGCCCCTTCTCGCTACCATTGCCTAAGTACAAGTTTCGAACATGCTTACCCGCAGGCAGCATAGTGATCACCACATTGGCTCCCGCCGCTGCGCCGCATGCCGTGCTCGACACTAAAGCGCCTTGGTCGGCCAAGGCTTGCATGGCGGCTGGCACTAAGTCGAAGACACGTACCGTCATGCCCGCTTTTAATAGATTGGCCGCCATTGGGCCGCCCATATTACCTAAACCGATAAATGCTACTGTACTCATGCCATCACTCCTGTGTTCTGGTGTCTTTATTATTCCAGATAGTTGTTATTCCAGACAAAAATGGCAGGCAAAGCGCTCGCTCTGCCTGCCATCGATTGGCTTAGCTTAATTGGCTTAAGGGATGTTCTTCTCCCCAAGGTGAGATCAAAATGTCCTCGATAACGCTGTTTGGCACGGATTGCACATCGGCAAATTGCCATTTGGGCTGTCTGTCTTTATCGATCAGCAGTGCCCGTACGCCTTCTGAAATCGCCCTTAGCGCAGGTGTTAACACTGACGGTTAATTCCCATTTAAAACATTGTGCTAGGCTGAGTTTGGTGCCGAGTTGCGTTTGGATATACGCCAAATGCCAACTGATAGGACTGCCCGCCAACATGGTCGCACAGGCTTTATTTAACCAAGCTTCTTCGGTGCTTAAGGTTGACATACGGCTGACGATATCCGTCAAGCTGCCCGCCATCAGTCGGTCGATCATCTCTTGGCTCTCGGCCAGTAAACTATCACCCTTAGGGATGTCCACTTGGTTAGACAGTTCGTTGATCATCGAGTCGAGTCTTTGATGGTTCAGCGCTGGCGTATCGCTCCAATCGAGGGTCGCCATGGCATCGAACATCAGCTCTTTATCGTCACGATTCAGATAATGATCGGCAAGGCCAACGTAACAGGCATCGGCGGCGTTCATTTGATAGGCCGTTAGCCCTAAAAACAGCCCCATTTTGCCCGGCATACGGTTGAGGAAATAGCTGCCGCCCACATCGGGATAAAGCCCAATGGTGACTTCGGGCATGGCGATACGGGAGGTTTCAGTCACGACTCTATGACTTGCGCCCGCCATCAGGCCGAGACCGCCGCCCATCACTATGCCATCACCCCATACCAGCACAGGTTTGCCATAGGTATGCAGTAGATAATCGAGACGATATTCTTCTTCGAAGAATACTTTAGCGACCTCAGTCACTTGTCCCTTAGCAGCAACAGACGCGTGGTATAACGCGCGCACATCGCCACCCGCACAGAACGCCTTTTCTCCGCTGCCATCGAGTACCACACAGGCGATTAACGGATCTTTTTCCACAAATTGAGCTGCACCGTCATGGCCCGAACCATATCGAGATCCAAGGCGTTGAGGGCTTTTTCAACATTGAGCGTCACCACCCCAACTAATTTACCTGAGGCGGTGGCTAAGGTTTGAAAAACCACATTTTGTGTGGTGGACGTGTGTGCAGCCTTATCTACTAAATGTGTCATTAGCGGTTCTTCCAATCAGCTTTACGTTTTTCCAAAAACGCGTTCACGCCTTCGGTCTGATCTTCAGTATCGAACAATCCGACAAACAGTTCACGCTCTATCGGTAAGGCTTGGCTGCGCGGCATTTGACGCCCAGCTTGGATAAGTGTCTTACAGGCAGTTACGCTGCTTGGGCTCTGATTCGCCACTTTGGCGGCCAGTGCAATCGCCGCATTTAAGGCTTCACCCGTTTCAACCACTTCCTCGACTAAACGCAAATTCAGCGCTTGGGTGGCATTCACCCGCTCACCGCAGAGGATCATCCGTTTCGCCCAACCTTCGCCCACTAAAGCGGTCAGGTTTTGGGTACCGCCTGCACAGGGCAACAGGCCAACAGTGGCCTCAGGCAGCGCCATCACGGCTTGGGTTTCGGCGATACGAATATCACAGGCCAGCGCGACTTCTAAGCCGCCGCCCATGGCATAACCGTTAATGGCGGCAATCGACACGCCGCGGAACTGGCTTAAGGTTTCAAATGCTTCGCCAAAGTGTTTTGCCATGCTCGCCGCATTGCCCTTATCACCATCGCTAAACAGTTTTAAATCGGCACCCGCGAGAGAAAACTTGTTGCCCTCGCCAGTTAACACCAGCGCGTAAATGTCCTTGTTGGCATTAAGCTCCAGCACTTTGGCCTTGAGCGCCTGCAAACTCTGGGCGGTCCAAGTGTTGGCCGGCGGATTATTCATCGTCAGAATCGCCGTGTGGCCTTCGATACGCTCAACTAAATATTCCATCTGTTTCGGCTCCCTTATATTTCCAATCGGTTATCGCCAAATCCTACAGTCCCATCTGGGCAGCTTAGAGGATTTGTCCGGCATTTTCGTCGAGTAAACGACGGGCGATAATGAGGCGCATAATCTCGTTAGTGCCCTCTAAAATCTGGTGTACGCGAACATCACGGAAGTGACGCTCTAAGGGGTACTCCCTGATATAGCCATATCCGCCATGAATTTGCAGCGCGGCATCACAAACTTGGAAACCCACATCGGTGGCAAAACGCTTCGCCATCGCGCAATAGGCGGTAGCTTCTGGGTCGCCACTGTCGAGTTTAAAGGCGGCCAGACGCACCATTTGACGCGCAGCCACTAATTCGGTCGCCATATCGGCAAGCTTAAATTGCAATGCTTGGAAGGCTGCCAGCGGTTTACCAAATTGCTGACGCTCATTCATGTACTGAGTTGCACGCTCTAAAGCCGCCTGCGCCGTACCGACAGAGCAAGTAGCGATATTGATACGGCCACCGTCTAAGCCTTTCATCGCAAAGGTAAAGCCTTGGCCTTCTTCACCGAGTAGGTTTGCAACCGGCACACGCACATTATCGAAGGTAACTAAGCGCGTCGGCTGCGCGTTCCAGCCCATCTTATCTTCGGCCTTGCCATAGATAATGCCTTCACTGTCGGCAGGAATGGCAATCGCCGAAATCCCCTTTGGCCCCGCTTGCCCAGTGCGGCACATCACCACCAGCAATTCAGTTGAACCTGCACCCGAGATAAACATCTTAGAGCCAGAGACCACGTATTCATCACCCTCACGCACCGCTTTGGTTTGCAGTGATGCCGCATCCGAGCCCGCACCGGGTTCAGTTAAGCAGTAAGACGCCAGCATTTGGCCTGTGGTCAAAGGCTCTGACCAAGCTTGACGCAGCGTCTCTGTGCCCCAAGTGGTAACCATCCAAGTGGCCATATTGTGAATGGTCAGCATAGCCGTTGTGGCAGTACAGCCTTTCGATAGCTCTTCGAAAATAATCGAGGCATCTAAACGCGACAGACCCATACCGCCTTCCGACTCGGGGGAATAGAGGGAGCAGAAACCCAGCTCACCGGCTTTTTGGATCACATCCTTAGGGAAATGATGTTCTTCGTCCCATTTGGCGGCAAAGGGGGCGAGTTCATCCGCCGCGAACTGGCGGGCCAGATCGGCAAATTGGCGTTGGTCTTCGTTGAAATTAAAATCCATTTGGCTCTCCTATGACTCTTTGGCCATTTCTTTTCGTCAATATCTTTTGCGTAATACACAGTGAATTTATCGGCAGGCTTATCATCAATGGGCACTAACTGGCGCCACGTTTAGACTGAAAAACCTGCCGTTTCACAATGCGTTGAAACTGTTCTTAAAACCGCTTAGCGCAAGTTAATGCTCATATTTGGACCTGCGGCCACGGCAATGTCCGACTCGAACCAGCGGGAAGTAATGGTCTTAGTTTCAGTGTAGAAACGTACCGCTTGCTTACCGTAGGCGTGTTGGTCGCCATAGAAGCTGCCCTTCCAACCCGTGAACGAGAAGAAAGGTAATGGCACTGGGATAGGCACGTTAATACCGACTTGGCCAACTTCGATTTCGTGTTGATATTTACGGGCGGCGGCGCCGCTTGCGGTAAAGATAGAGGTACCATTGCCGTAAGGGCTGGCGTTAACCAGTTCGATGGCATCTTCTAATGAATCGGACTCCATACAGCAAAGCACAGGGCCAAAGATTTCTTCTTTGTAGATGCTCATATCGGTCGTGACCTTAGTGAACATGGTCGGCCCTACCCAGTTGCCTGACTCGAAACCTACCACGCTAAAGTCGCTGCCATCGAGTAAACACTCTGCCCCTTCTGCCTTACCTTGGGCGATAAGTTTGAGCACGCGCGCTTTAGCGGCTGGGCTGATCAGCGGGCCGTAACCGGCTTCTTTATCGTCCCATAAACCTGGGCGAACCTTAGCTAAGGCTTCTTTAAGCTCAGGGATCCACTCTTTAGCCGCGCCGACAAATACCGCGACCGAAATCGCCATACAGCGTTGACCCGCAGCGCCAACCGATGCCCCAACTAGGTTGTTGATCACTTGCTGCTTATTCGCATCAGGCATGATCACGCAGTGGTTTTTTGCCCCAGCAAAGGCTTGCACGCGTTTTAAGTTATCGGTACCGGTTTTGTAGATGTATTGACCTACAGCCACAGAACCGACGAAGGAAATGGCTTTCACCGTAGGGTCTGCCAGCAGGATATCGACCGCCGTTTTATCGCCATGCACCAGTTGTAATACGCCCTTTGGCGCGCCCGCTTCAACAAACAGCTCAACTAAGCGCTGCGGCGTCATTGGGTCTTGCTCGGATGGCTTAAGGATAAAAGTGTTACCGCAGGCAATCGCAAGTGGGAACATCCACAGCGGGATCATCGCAGGGAAGTTAAACGGCGTGATGCCCGCACACACACCCAGAGGCTGAGTGTAGCTGTAGGTATCGATAGAGCGCGCGACGTTCTCAACGGTTTCGCCCATCAATAATGAAGCAATGTTGCAGGCATGTTCTGCCACTTCAATTCCGCGCCACACATCGCCCTTGGCATCTTCAAAGGTTTTGCCCGTTTCTTTGGCAAGGATTGTCGCTAGTTCGTCGTGGTGTTCTTTTAACAAGTGTTGGTAGCGCAACATGACACGGGCACGCTCAGACACTGGCACTTCTTTCCACGTCTTAAAAGCCGCCTTGGCACTGGCAATGGCCGCGTGCACTTCATCGGCCGTAGCGCTGTTGATAAGGGCAATTGGCTCGTTATTAGCGGGATTGGTCACCACGATTTGTGATGTACCAGTGCCTGTGGTGAATTCGCCATCGATATAATGCTTAACTTGTGTGGTCATGTTGCAATCCTTTTCCTTGTTTAGGGTCGAGCTGGCGGTGCGATATTATGTTTATCCTCAGCGGGATGTTTGCCCTTGCCAGCTCAGTCTTGGTCTTGTTGATTGTTTTGCCGTTATTCGCGATTAAGCCTTTGATTAGACCTCAATAGCCATAGCGGTCGCTTCACCGCCACCGATACAGAGTGAGGCTACGCCGCGCTTAAGCCCACGGGCTTTAAGTGCATGAATTAAAGTCACCAGTAAACGTGCGCCCGAGCAGCCGATAGGATGACCTAAGGCGCAGGCGCCGCCATTCACGTTCACTTTTGCCATGTCTAAACCTAATTCAGAAACCGCCAGCATGGTCACCATGGCAAAGGCTTCGTTGATTTCGAATAGGTCAACCTCATCCTTAGACCAGCCCACATTGCTCAGCAGTTTTGCCATAGCGCCAACAGGCGCAGTGGTAAAGAGTGATGGCTCCTGAGCATGGGTTGTGTGGCCCTTAATAGTGGCAAGCACAGTTAAGCCTAACTGCTCGGCATTGACGCGGGTGGTTAGCATCAGCGCCGCCGCACCATCGGAAATTGAGCTTGAGTTTGCCGCAGTAATAGTGCCGTCTTTAGCAAAGGCTGGACGCAGGGTTGGGATTTTTCAGGACGAGCATTACCTGGCTGCTCATCGGTATCGATAGTCACATCACCACGGCGATCGCTTACTGTGACGGGCACAATCTCCGCCTTAAAGGCGCCAGATTGAATGGCCGCGTTGGCTTTTTCCAGTGAGCTTAGGGCAAAGGCATCCATTTGCTCGCGAGTTAAGCCGTATTCATCGGCGGTTTTCTGGGCGAATGTGCCCATGGCGCCGCCAGTGTAGGCATCTTCTAAACCGTCGAGGAACATATGATCTAATACTTTGCCATGGCCCATACGCATGCCTGAGCGCGCTTTATCTAGCAAGTAAGGAGCTTGGCTCATGCTTTCCATACCGCCAGCAACCACCAACTTAGCACTGCCCGCTTTGAGTAAATCGTGGGCAAGCATTACGGTTTTCATCCCAGAGCCACAAACTTTGTTTACGGTCGTAGCACCCACAGACAGAGGTAAACCAGCCCCTAAGGTCGCCTGACGCGCTGGCGCTTGACCCAGACCCGCTGGCAATACGCAGCCCATTAACACTTCATCGACCTTGTCACCCGCTACTTGGGTGTCAGCTAACAGGGCTTTGATGACGGTGGCCGCTAAGCTCGGAGACGTTACGCCAGACAAACTGCCTTGAAAGCCACCCATTGGGGTGCGCTTAGCGGCAACAATAACGATCTCTTGGTTAAATTGTTCAGTACTCATGGGGACTCCAAGCTAAATGTGCCTTGGCGGTAACACTCGCCAGCGGCGGATAAATAATGACAATGAAACCACTCTGACGTTTACGCGAACGTAAAGCAAGTATTCCTTGGTCTAATGTGTCGAGAAAATCCCACAAAAATTGTCAGTCAGGATTTACAGTCAAGGGAGTGAAAAGCAGCGTTAATGCGGTGAGGCTGAAGTTGCCAAGCCCGAAATCAATTTAGACCGAGTTAAAAGAGGCGGGATAAGAGGGGTTTACAAAACGATATGGCGAACACAGCGTGATAAGCAGAGTGGCCTTAGTTAGCCAAAGCCACTCGATTTAAGAGAGCAATAAAATAAACGCCAAAACAAACACTAAAACAGTGTGACGCCGAAAGTTAAGAGGGAATTATTGCGATTCCCACGGCGTGACGGCCGACATATCGCTTAAGTCATAGGGCGTTAATTGGTAAACGTAATAGTTGAGCCAGTTGCTGACGAGCAAGCTGCCATGACTATGCCAACGGGCAATGGCATCGGCCTTAGGATCGTCATTACGATAATAGTTTTGCGGCACATTGGGATTTAATCCCTGCGCCAAATCCCGATGATATTCATCGTTTAAGGTAGATTTTTGGTATTCGGGATGACCCATGACAAACAGGTTGCGATTGTTACGACTGAGAACTAAGTAAGCCCCTGCCTCATCGGATTCCGCCAACACCTGCAGCTCAGGGTGCAGTTTAAGTTCCTCGACATCCATTTCGGCAAAGCGAGAGTGAGGCGCAAAAAACTCATCATCGAAACCGCGCAGCAAAGGGAAATGTTGGCAGGTGCGGCGATGCACAAACACCCCTGAACGCTTTTGCTGCAGGATTTTCCGATTTAAACCATAGAGATGGTAAAGCCCCGCATGAGCTGCCCAGCAGAGGAAGAGCACAGAGGTGACATGCTGCTGTGACCAGTCGATGATCTCACGAATATGGTCCCAGTAAGTCACCTCTTCGAAATCAATTTGCCCAAGGGGCGCGCCCGTAATGATCAGGCCATCGTAATTTTTGTGACGCACGTCCTCAAAATCACGATAGAAGTTGTCCATATGATCGATAGAGGTGTGCTTAGACTCTTTATCGTGAATACGCAGCAGATCCACATCCACCTGCAATGGCGTGTTGCCTAATAGGCGCAGAAGCTGAGTTTCTGTCTCTATTTTATTGGGCATCAGGTTCAAGATCAGCACCTTCATCGGTCTGATATCCTGATTTGCCGCCCGGGTTTCGGACATGACGAAAATATTTTCTGATTCTAAAATCCCTGCTGCAGGCAGATGATCTGGAATTTTAACTGGCATACCGCGCCTCTTCTATTCAACAATCAAAGGTTCCGGCGCGCGTATGCCACTCATCAAAGAGCAAACAAATTAGCGACCGACTTTCTCAAGCAGTATCGTCATAGGCTCTGTCGAATTGAGGTCGACATGATAGGCTTGAGTATTAATAAACAATAACTTATCACCGAGCATTATCCTTGCCCCAATGGCATAGGTATGCCCCGCTTGAAACTGATCACGCCCCATCGAAAAACTAAACGGCGTTGGGGTTTTCGCCCCTTGGGAAACGCGCTCTGCCATGACTACGGCGGGCACATCCATCTTAGAGACATCAAGCAACTGCACTATCAACTTGGCATCGGCGGGCAATGCGATACGTTCGCGGTACATGGCCTCACCTTTAATCTCAACAATCGCATTAGGTGTGGCACAACCTGAAATCACCGTGGTGACGGCTAGTAACACCATAGCCGCTAATTTTTGCCATGCAGATGTCAGTCCGCTAATCCTTAACCCTTGTCTCATTTCATTTCTCCTAATCATACATAAAGACTTCTGGATGTCTATACGCCCAAGCTATAAATCTTGTCATGCTGGGCATATCTTCCTATGATAAGCCACCATTTCGTTGCCGAAAAATTTATGACCCAAGCAACTGCGATAATTGTGGGCGCTAGCTCACATTTAAGCCGCGAACTTGCCAAACAATTGGCCGATCAGCAGGTTGAATTAGCCCTTTTTGCCCAAGATGTCGAATCACTCCGCGAATTTGCCTCGACCCTGCCCACTAAAGTTCAGGTCTTTTCACTGCAAATTGAGCAGCCAAGTGCCATCATCAAGCAACTCGAAAGCGTCTGGCACGACTTAGGTGGCGCCCACTTAGTCTTAGTGAATACCGGACTCAATAGCTATGATCCTGAGCTGCCATGGCTACATGAGCAGGACATTATCGATGTCAATGTGCGGGGCTTTGCCGCTATCTGCAATACGGCATTTAGATTATTTCGCGAGCAGGGTTATGGCCAGCTTGCCGCCATCAACTCGATTGCCGGTCTGCGCGGCGGCCCAAGTGTGGCTTACCATGCCTCTAAAGCCTTTGCGCAAAACTATTTGGAAGGCTTAAGCATGCATGCCCAGCGGCTTAAGCTGCCCATTACCATTACCGATATCCAACTCGGTTTACTGGATAAGGCCGCCATGCAGCAAAGTACGCTATGGCTTGCCCCACTCCCGCAAGTGGCGGCGCAAATCATTAAGGCCATGCAGCAGGGTAAACGCCGCGTGTATGTGACCAAGCGTTGGCGCTTAGTGGCTTGGCTAACGAAATTGTTGCCGGAGTTTATCTACAACACTCGCCACTGGAAGCCGAAAAAGGCTAAAAAGTAGTGTTATGCCACGTTTAGCTTTATAAACTGCGAAAAACAAAAAAGGAGCCTCAGGCTCCTTTTTTGTTACTTTAAAATCAGATAATTAGAAAGTGTAACCCACGCTAACCATATAAACCCATGGGTTAATATCGGTATCGATAACCACTGTATCACCCGCTAATTTAAACTTCACATCGCTGCTAATTTGCGCGTACCACACAGAGGCGTTTACTAACCAGTTTTTATTCACTTGGTAGTCTAAACCCACTTGCGCCGCTAAACCCCAAGAGGTGCTCATGCTTAAGTCAGTTAAGGCACCATTTAAATCGTTGGTGAATTCATTGTCGAAGAAGTTAGTGTAGTTCACACCAACGCCCACATATGGACGTAATTTAGATTGAGCATCACCGAAATAATACTGTGCAACTAAGGTTGGTGGTAAGTGCTTAGTTTCTGCAATTTTACCAACGCCTTTTAAAGACACATCGTGGCTAAATGGAGTCGCTGCTAATAACTCTACGCCGAAGTTATCGGTCAACATGTAGCCAAAGTTCAAGCCCAGTTGGGTGTTATTACTGATTTGAAACTCACCATTGCCCGCGACATCATCACTTGATTCATTGGGTGCGACAACCACTGCACCGGCACGAACTATGATATCGCCCGCTTGATGGGCAGAAACAGAAGCAGAGAAACCAGCGGCTAACAGGGTGGCAGCGATCAGTGTAGAAACAGTAGTTTTATTCATCATCATACTCCATATGTACAACATAGGTTTTTGTTTTACATTACATCCTTAACAATTGACGCCTACACTGCCAGATAAATTCGTTTACCTTATTGATCCAAATCAAGATTAAGTGGCGATACTTATTTTGAGGTATGAGTCATGGGATCCGCATCACGCTATCTAAACATTTATTGATAATGCCAGTTCATTTTTTGTGACTTGTCGCGTTCATTAGCCACAACTAAATACCTCCACAAGGAGTAATTGCGTCATCGCGCCGCTTACAAAATGTTTACATCGGTTTTAAGAAAACTCAGCCTATTGAGGTACAAGCGGGCATAAAAATAGGGAGGAATAAACTCGACACAGACTTCAATCAAGCCAGGAGTCATCACACTCAAACTCGTTAATCTGGTGAGCTTGATATGGGCTTGAGTCACTAACGGGTGAAAGAGTCTAACGTTAACGATTGATGCTCTTACTCGGCCAAGGTCAGGTGCGGATATTGCGAAAGCCAACCCTTTGCGGCAAGGCGCTGCTCAAACACCGCCAACGCACGCTTGGGATTATGGGTTAACTGCAAGGCAAATAATGAGGTTAAACCGAAGGGAGCGATAAGCTGTAAGCTATCGATGACGGAAGTGGGTGGGTTAGGTATTTGCGCAAGAAAAACGGCGACGGCAGTTTCCTGTTCTGGCCAATAACACATCGCATCCTGTGTCGATTGATAGGGGTGTCGTGATTCTTAAGGTGCATGCGCGCCTGATTTTTTACCGACCAAGGTAACTCTGGCGCCAGAGTTTGCAGGTATGCTTCTATCGCCCTATCCCGCTCGGGACGAGTATCCAAGGGGCAATAGTAAATCAGATCGATATCGTTTAACGGACGCTGCTGAATATCATGCAATTTGTCCCACACCAAATTGCGGACAAACCCAGCCGCCAAGCACCACTGCGGCAAACTATGCACTTGGGCGCACTGCTGCGCCAATTCAAGCGCTCTCATCCGATGCTTATCTTGGCTTAGCCATGTGCGTAATACTGCAGCTAATTCCGTTTCAGTCATGCCTAAAATCCGCGGTTATCTTGGCTAGCACATAAGAATGGACAATCACTGGGCGTCGATTTATGCCATTTGTCATCGTTATTGAAATCGCTATTAGAGATCGTTATTAGCAATACTGCACTTAACCACTTGATGACAAAAAAGCCAATAACCTATTAATTTAGTGAAAATCATCTTCCAATAACCACCATATCAACGCCATCGCTATGATAAGACTCATAAAATGAGTCTTATCATCCAGGTTAGTATGGCGATAAGCTTAACCTTATCTTGGACAAACGATACTCACCACAAAATGGCCTAAACCGCGTCGGCTTGACGCTCTGGCGCCGCATCCGCAAAAGCTGGCAACAGATTACACTCAGCCCATACCCGCATGATATTGGGGTACGGTGTTAAATCCACATTAAAACGCTGCGCGTTGTAAACCTGCGGTACTAAGCACAGATCCGCCAGCGTCACTTTGTCACCAAAGCAATAACGACCACTATGGCGCGCAAGTTGAGTTTCGAGCGCCGCAAATCCACTCGCCACCCAATGGTGATACCACGCGGTTTTGGCTTCTTCGTCGACGCTCAGCTTCTGAGTTAAATACTGCAATACCCTCAGGTTATTGAGTGGATGAATTTCACAGGCGATGGTTAACGCCATGGCGCGCACATGGGCACGTTCAAGCGCCGATGCCGGCAGTAGCGGCGTCTTTGGATAAAGCTCATCCAGATACTCGATAATGGCGAGGGATTGGGATAAGGCATCACCATCCTGCTCATCATCGACCACTAAGGTCGGCACCAACTCCTGCGGATTTAGGGCGATATAATCCGCCTTATGCTGCTCGCCACCATCACGCACTAAATGCACCGACAGCTGCTCGGCGCTCACGCCTTTAAGATTGAGGGCAATACGCACACGATAGGCGGCGCTAGAGCGCCAATAACCGTATAGTTTCATCTCACTCTGTCCTTATGTCATCCTGAAAAAAACGGGGCTAAAAGCCCCGTCAATATTATCTGTCACTGTGTAAACACAAAAGCCTTACGCCTTGTACTCAACCACTTTTTGATCGATAGAGCCAAAAATAGAGGCGCCGTTATCATCGAGCATTTCGATGCGCACTGTGTCGCCAAAACGCATAAACGGCGTGCTTGCTTTGCCGTCGGCGATCACTTCGAGCATACGTTTCTCGGCCAAACAGCTTGAGCCGGCACTGCGATCATAGTTAGAAATCGTACCAGAACCGATAATCGCGCCAGCGCCTAATGGACGGGTTTTAGCAACATGAGATACTAACTGACTGAAGTTAAAGGTCATATCCACACCCGCATTAGGGCGACCGAATAGTTCGCCATTCAAATGGGTGATAAGCGGTAAATGCACCTTTGAATCTTCCCAGCGGTGGCCTAATTCATCTGGCGTGATGGCGACAGGAGAGAAGCTGCTCGAGGGTTTGGATTGGAAGAAACCAAAACCTTTGGCCAGCTCTGCGGGGATCAGGTTACGCAGTGAGACATCGTTCACTAACATCAACAGCTTAATATGCGCGGTAGCATTTTCAACGCTCACCCCCATAGGCACATCATCGGTGATCACGGCGATTTCCGATTCGAAATCGATGCCCCAGTCTTCGCTCGCCAGTGGGATATCCGCCTTTGGCGCGATAAAGCTGTCAGAGCCGCCTTGGTAAAACAGCGGATCGGTCCAGAAGGTTTCAGGCATTTCAGCGCCACGCGCCTTACGGACTAATTCCACATGGTTGACATAGGCACTACCATCGGCCCACTGGTACGCACGTGGCAAAGGTGATAAACATTTGGCTTCATCGAAGGCTTGCGCGTTCGGTAATTTGCCTTCGTTCAGCGCATCATACAGTTCTTGCAATTGTGGCTTGAGCAGATCCCAACCATCGAGTAATTGTTGCATCGTGTGGGCAATCGCGGGTACGGCAACCGTTTGAGTAAGATCGCGGCTCACTAACATCAGCTGGCCATCACGGCGACCATTGTTATAACTGGCAAGTTTCATATCTGCTCCTGTGCTTCTACGGCTCGGCGTACTGCGCTTTTTATCTATTTATGGTTAGCCGATACGCTCAGCTAACGGGAATGGGTGACAACGAGTGCGGGCAATCTAGCCTTTTTTGACTCGGCGTTAGGGTTTGCTGCGCGTAGAAATACCCGAAGCGACGGCGGATTCCTATAGCGTGAGCAAAATCACATTTCACCCTATTATTTCACATTTTGTAAACTAATCATTACGTTTCATACCCTGCTGCCGCTTGTCACTATTTCGCAGAACGATATGGTGAAAAAGTCGGCAACAAAGTGGAACGATACTGTTACATCCTAAGCTTAAAGCAAAATTACTTTGGCTTGGCTATCTTGTATTCCCTGAGTTTGTTGGCGATGGCCGTGTGGGACACCCCTAATTTTTTCGCCAATTGGCGAGTACTGGGGTAAGCCGGATATAAGCGGCGCAGCAAGCTGGCCTCAAATTGCTTCATCGCATCATCGAGATTGCCTTCGAAGGCATTATCGAAATAGCCAAAACCTTCGGCGTAGGATGGCAACTTGAGCTGCTCAACAGTCAACTCGCCCGAACCGTCCCACATAGATACCGCCCTAAAGACCGCATTTTTAAGCTGACGCACGTTACCCGGCCAAGCGTAGGTTAAGAGATGATCGCGGCATTGGGCCGAAATTCGTCTCACTGGACTAGAGAGTTGCTGACTGTAGTGCTCGAGGAACATCTCCGTCAGCGGAATGATATCGACTTTGCGCTCACGCAGTGATGGAATATGGTAGCTAAGCACATGGATGCGATAGTACAAATCTTCTCTAAACTCACCAGTTTGGCACAACTCAGCTAAGTTTTTCTGGGTCGAGCAGATGATCCGCACATCGGCGCGAACTTCTTCGTCGCCACCAATGCGTCTAAAGGTGCCATCCTGTAATAACCGCAGCAGTTTAACCTGCGCCGCCTTGGACATTTCGGCCACTTCATCGAGGAACACTGTGCCGCCCTTCGCTTCTTCAAAAAAGCCGCGCTTAATCACTTTGCCCTGGCTGACGTAGCCAAAGAGTTCCTCTTCGGCGGCGCTATCGGGCAGTGCCGCACAGTTAATGGCGATAAAGGTTTTTCGCGGCGCATGCTGGCATCATGGCTGGCTCGAGCCATTAATTCTTTGCCAGTACCAGTCTCGCCGGTGATTAATAGCGGCGCGTCGAGCTGCGCCATACGGCGAGCTTGTTTCAGCACTTCTTTCATCTTGTCGCTGCTGGCTAATACATTTTCAAAGCCCGCGGTTTGATTTTGCAGTGCATTGAATTGTTTACCGACCCGCGCCGGCGATTTAAGCGATACGACTGCGCCCACGAGGATAGTCTTATCATCCTCATCGGGTAAGTAAATCGGTAACATTTCGGCCAGATATTCGTTTTGGCCGATATTGACCCGCGCCGCCTGCGGCAACACTTGGCTCTCACTGAGCCAGCGGCTGAAGTTAAACCCTTGCACCCAATGGTTTAAGGATTCATCGAGCACTTCGTGCTCCCCCATGCCCATATTGAGTAGCGCCGACTCGTTGACGATACGAATGCGCGCCTTCACGTCGATGGAGAACACTGAGTCAGGGAGGGTTTTAAGTAGGGTTTTTAAGGCGTAGTGTTCCTGCTCCGAAGGCATAAACGACACAGTTCGCACATCGTGAACACTCTCCACTTTGCGGATCTGCGGCATCAAGGCACTTAAGGTATCAAAACTGACCTCGGCAAATTGCAGGTAGAGAAAGCCTTGGTTACTGGCATCGATGGCGATGAGATTAATGCCATAACGTTCTAACACGACTAAGATGTCTTTCGCTAAACCCACGCGATCTTGACAGCTAACTTCCAAGCGCATAATGACTGATATTCCCTATTTTGATTCGAATTCTGGGATAAACCGTGCAGAGCTATTATCTCGAGGGTGTTGCCCTTAGGCTTGGCCTCGTAAGACATTCGTTTGATGACGCCTCTATAGTTTACGCAAACGTAAAAGGCAGGATAAATAGCTGGGTGTGTATACGTTAGAAGGTTACGCTCAAAGTGGCAAGTCTAGTTTACAGCGTATTTGTAACAGGAAGAAAAAATCAGCGCCAAAATACAATTAAAGCGCTGATTTTAAAATTGAATTTTTTAATCTAACAACTGGTCGGTCTTGGCTGCCATGATGAAGTCATTCTTATGCAGCCCCTTGATTGAGTGTGACCACCAAGTCACAGTGACTTTGCCCCACTCTGTTAAAATGCCTGGGTGGTGGAATTCTTCTTCGGCCAGATCCGCTAACTTATTGGTAAACGCCATCGCTAACTTAAAGTTTTTAAACTTGTAAACCCGTTCCAGTTGCATGATGCCATCACGCACTTGCACGCCCCAATCGGGGATCATACGGATAAGTTCGGCCAATTCTGCATCGGTCACTTTCGGCGCATCGGCTTGGCAAGCTTCACATTTCATTTGGGTTAACGCTGTCATACATACTCCTCTTGGCAACATTAGGGGATCAATTCGTTGCTCTTATTACGCTTTATTCAATTAGTTTTTTAATGGTCAGCCATTAGCTGGCTTTCTTGGTCTTGGGCGGATACTTAGGAGCAAATAAACCTAACTGACGTGCCTTAGCCACATAGGCCATGATGTCCATCTTGGCAATTTCATCCAACATATCAATATGTTCAATCACATAATAAATCGGCTGCATAATATCGATACGATAAGGCGTACGCAGCACATCTAAGAGATCGAAGGGCTTACGTTCCGGCACTTGGCTTTCCATGGCATACAAGGTTTCGCCGGGAGAGCTTAAAATACCGCCGCCGTAGATACACAATTCGCCGTCTTGAGGTTTGAGTAAGCCAAACTCGACGGTAAACCAATACAGGCGCGCTAAAAAGACGCGGTCTTCCTTGCTGGCATTTAAGCCCAATTGACCATAGATATAGGAGAAATGGGCGAAAGAAGGATTGGTCAGCAAGGGGCAATGGCCAAAGATCTCATGGAAAATATCTGGCTCTTGCAGGTAATCAAACTCTTCCTTGCGACGGATAAAGGTCGCAACCGGAAATTCCTTGTTGGCCAATAGCTCAAAGAAGCGGCCAAAGGAAATCAAGGCCGGCACGGCCGCAGTTTTCCATCCAGTCGTGGCCTGCAATACTTTGTCAATCTCAGCCAATTGTGGAATGCGGTCCTTCGGCATCGCCAAGGCATCGAGCCCTTGGAGATATTCCTTACAAGCACGCCCCGGTAGGTTCACCGCTTGGCGAGCATACAATTGGCTCCAAATATCATGTTCTTCCTGCGGGTAATGGATAAACCCAGAATCATCTGCACTTCGCGCAACATAGGGCGCAGTGTGCGCTATCTCTTTAGTCATAAAATTCACTTCATGGCTGACGCTAATGCCTCCATAGTGATCTAAGCCTCGATTTTTGTTAACTCCCTCACAGTTTATTGTTTACGCGATAATGTGACGCAAACGTAAAGCAAATATTACAAGGCGATTAAATCCTTGGTCATTCCAAACCAGATCTCAGTTAGACCGGTAGCAAACCTTGACACTACCGCTCAAAAATGACGACGATAGACTGATAATATGCAGAAAAACCGACAAATTTCGGTGTTTGCAAATGGCTTTTCTGCGTGGGTCATTTACAATATTGCCCAATAACCGCCTCTCCTTAATCTGAAGGTTCGCAATGAAACAACATCAAATTCGTAAAGCCGTTATTCCCGTCGCTGGACTTGGCACTCGTATGCTTCCTGCGACCAAAGCAATTCCTAAGGAAATGCTACCCGTTGTTGATAAACCATTGATCCAATATGTGGTTAGTGAAGCCATTGATGCGGGAATCAAAGAAATTGTGCTCGTGACCCACGCCAGTAAAAACTCTATCGAAAACCATTTCGACACCAGTTTTGAATTAGAAGCGCAATTAGAGCGCCGCGTGAAGCGTCAATTACTCGAAGCGGTACAATCCATTTGCCCGAAAGACGTGACTGTGATCAGCGTGCGTCAATCCCAAGCTAAAGGCTTAGGTCATGCGATTTTATGTGCGAAATCCGTCGTCGGTGATGCGCCTTTCGCCGTGTTACTGCCGGATGTGATTATCGATGATGCCAGCTGCAACCTGAAAACAGACAACTTGGCCGCCATGGTGAGCCTGTTTGATGAAACCCAAGTGGGCCAAATCATGGTGGAAGGCGTGCCACATCATCTAGTGAACCAATACGGTATTGCGGATGTGAATGGCCACGATCTACAGCCTGGTGAATCAGAGCCATTGGTCGAACTCGTTGAAAAACCACCGGTTGACGAAGCACCGTCTAACTTAGCCGTAGTAGGTCGTTACGTGTTACCCGCTGCCATTTGGCCACTGCTGGCTAAAACCCCTGCTGGCGCGGGTGATGAAATCCAATTAACTGACGCCATTGCAATGTTAATGAAGCAAGAAACCGTAAACGCTTACTACATGCAAGGTAAGAGTCATGATTGCGGTAACAAGCAAGGCTATATGCGCGCTAACGTAGAATACGCCCTGCGCCACAGCGAAATCGGTGAAGATTTTGCTCAATATTTAAAAACAGCAGTAAAAGGAATTAAATAATGACGATTTTAGTGACCGGAGGCGCCGGTTATATAGGCACTCATACCGTAGTGGAATTACTCAATGCGGGGAGCGAAGTGATTGTTTTAGACAACCTGTCTAATTCAAGCATCGAAGCCCTTAACCGTGTCGAGCGCATTACCGGTAAATCGGTCACCTTTTACCAAGGCGATATTCTCAATAAGGCCTTACTTCAGAAAGTCTTTAGCGACCATAACATCGATGCCGTTATCCATTTTGCTGGATTAAAAGCCGTTGGCGAGTCAGTTGCTAAACCACTGAAATACTACGAGAATAACGTGACTGGCACCTTAATTCTTTGCCAAGTGATGGCTGAGTTTAAGGTGAAAAATCTCGTATTTAGTTCTTCTGCTACTGTGTATGGCGACCCTGCCAGCCTACCGATTACCGAAGATTTTCCAACGGGTGCCACTAACCCATACGGTCAGTCTAAGTTGATGGTGGAGCATATACTGGCGGATTTACACCATAGCGATCCGAGTTGGAATATCGCCCGTTTACGTTACTTCAACCCTGTTGGCGCCCATGCTAGTGGCTTGATTGGCGAAGATCCAAACGATATTCCAAATAACTTGATGCCATTTATCGCGCAGGTGGCAGTCGGTAAACGCGAAACGTTAAGTGTGTTTGGTAATGATTACCCAACCCACGATGGTACTGGCGTTCGCGACTATATCCATGTGGTGGATTTAGCCCTTGGGCACCTCAAAGCCCTTGAAAAGCTAGCCACCAAACCAGGACTTGTCACCTATAACCTAGGCACAGGCCAAGGCTACAGTGTGCTCGATATGGTCAAGGCCTTTGAAAAAGCCTGTGGTAAATCGATTGCCTATCAAATTGCGCCGCGCCGTCCGGGTGACATTGCCGCCTGTTATGCGAACCCAGATCATGCTAAAACCGATCTGGGCTGGCAGGCGACTCACAGCCTAGAGGATATGGCGAACAGCAGTTGGCATTGGCAATCAACCAATCCAAATGGTTATAAAGGCTAATCATCTAAATGGCTTGCGGTAACTCCCAAGCCATTTTTATTATCCCTTATCACAATTAAACTCAGTAATACCTATGACAGAAAGCATCAATCACAGCCGCCGTAATCTCTTTAGCCGCCGGAAATCCTCGGCAATTCGACCGCCTTGGGTGCGTGAAGGCATTGAGTTTACTGACATCTGTACTCGATGCTCAGCCTGTATCAACGCCTGCGAAACTAAGATTATCTACAAGGGAGATGGCGGCTTTCCCGAAGTCTCCTTTAAGGACAATGAGTGCACTTTTTGTCGCCAATGTGCCACCGTCTGTCCGGAAGAAAAGCTCTTTGATCTCAACCAAGCCCCATGGCAACACAAAGCCGTAGTACAAGATAACTGCTTAACATATCAAGGCATTTGGTGCCAAAGCTGTAAAGATACATGTGAGCCTCGCGCCATTAGTTTTACCTTAAGCGTGGGTAATGCCCCGATGCCGAAGATTGATACAGCACTCTGCACGGGCTGTGGAGCCTGTTTCGCCCCCTGCCCGAGCCAAGCCATCGGTATTAAGCCTGCAGAATAACCTTAAGCCGTGAGTGTTACTGGGCTTCACGGCGTATTTAGGTTACTATCTCGCGGTCTAATCCTTCTCCAATTACCTAGGTTTCCTATCACCATGTTTGGCAAAAAATTTACCTTTACCCGAAGCACTTCCCCAGCACTGAGTTTTATCGCCGAAGGGACTAAGCTTACGGGCAATATCGAATTTGCCGGAGATGTATTGATAGGCGGCGACGTACAAGGGCAAATTTTGTCACAGGCCAATGTCATTGTTGAGCGCACAGGAAACCTCCACTGCGAGGTCAAATGCCGCGAACTGATTATCGATGGCTATTTTAAAGGTCGCCTGATTTGCGAGCGTTTAGTCATCCAAGCCCATGGTATTGTCGATGGTGATGTGGCTTGCACCTCGATGCAGATCAGTGAAGGGGGTCAGTTTATTGGATTAAGGATTAAAGAAGACCATCAGACTATCCATGCCCATAGCCTGCCGTCTGCATCCTCAAGCAGCACGCTAATCACACCTGTGCCGACATTGTCGCCCGAGCAGGAATAACGCTCGCCTTCGCTAATGAGTGCTCACAGCCAATCTAGATGATGACCCTTTAACCAAGTAAAGACTTTTACTGGCAAGTCAGCACGGTCAGCACCGCCATCATTGTCCACTTGAGCAAACAATCGTTAAGTAATTGTTAATTTAACGAGTAAGATCACAGTTACGCCGTACGGCAACTGCTAACCTAGCTTATCAGCGATGCATTTCGTGCATGATTTCTGCCGCTTAACAAAGTGTCCCCATGTGTCTTGCAAATAAGATCACTGGGCCATTGCAGACTAAGACTCATACAAGGCGAGACCAAATGAGCAACCCATTACTAAAACAAATCTGCGAACTGGATGTCTTCACCTTATTGGTATTTAAAAGCATTTTTGATAACGGACACGCAAATAGTGCCGCCAAAGCGCTCAATGTGTCGGCGCCTAAAATTAGCCGCTGCCTGAATGCGCTTCGCTTAACCTTTAATGATGAGCTGTTTTATCGCCGTCAACAGGGCTTGAAACCGACGCCCCTCGCCGAAAGTTTGTATGTCGCCATTTGCCAATTTACTGATTCGGTGTACTACCTAGAGCAATCGGCACTGCAAATTCAAAATGCGGCTAACCATGTTGAGCGGCCGCTCCATATCGCCGCGAGTAATGGATTATTAAGCTTTTTAGCGCCGCAGCTCAGTACACCCGAGGCGATAAGTGAACTAGGCCAAGTTAGGTTACATAAATGGCAGGAAAACAGTCCTGAGTTAATCCACGCAGGAGAATTAGACTTTGGCATCACCATAGAGCAGACCGACACCAAGGAGCTCTGTGTCTCCCGCTTAGGGTGTATTTCCAATGTCTATGTTGTGGCCTCAAAGCAGCATCCCCTTTGGGAAAGCCAGCGAGAAATCAGCTTAGAGCAAATCTGTCGTCATTCCTTTTTGTGCCTCGAGCTAAAAGGCTTTAATAGCCGTATTGATCCGCTAGAACTATTTTGCCAACGCCAAGGGCTGCTGCTGCCATCGATTGAAAGGGTGATCGATCGGGAAGAATGGTATGCCCACTTGCTGACCATGCAGAGCGTCGCCTTCTGCTCGAGTATCGATATGCATACGGTCAAGCATATGCCGGGGCTAAAATTGGCGCCGCTTCCGGTATCGGAGCAACACCGTCTTCATGAGACTATTATGCCACCGCAGTATTTTCTCGTTGAAAAGCCACGAAGCCACAGGCGCTATAGTCAAAATCAATGTGAATTAGTGGTCAGTTCATTATTAACCGCACTGACAGCACAGACGCCTCAAACAGCCAACCTACACGCTGCTCAGTAGCGCTTACAAACTAGCAATTCAGATAAAACTCAACACCCTAAAGCATGGACGCTTTTGACTGTTAACCATTCGATGTTAACCAAATGCATCGACTGTTAACTAACGGCATTTCGAGCCGGATTTTACCCCACATGCCCTAATCGCCCAGCTCGAAAAATGCGGTGTTCTTGACTCTTTTGTACCTCTTACCGAGAGCCATAAAAAGCCATACAAACAAGTTTCAACAGTTTCCTCCGTGAAAATTAATCGAAAATTAATCCGATTAAATCACTCAAAATAAAAACAAAATTTTGCTGCGCAGCTCATGTTTTTAGCATCGAATTCTAAATTGAGAAATATTCAATTTCACAATCTAGAATTACCGTTTTGCTGTGTTAAATCATCGTTCACATATCAGATACAAACTTATAAATACCACTTTATAAGTAAGTGAATAGACCTATAGTAGAGTCACTGCACACGCAGTCTTATAGAAAGAAAAAGGGACGCGATGATGAAAAACTACAATAAATCTCTACTGGCACTAGCACTCACTAGTGCCTTGTGTTTAACCGCCTGCGGGGACGGCAAAGACGGGCAAGATGGTGCACCCGGTACACCAGGAACTCCTGGAACGCCAGGTACACCTGGCACACCTGGTTTACCCGCTGGCTCGTTTGCTAAAACCGCTGAATCTATAACCGATCTGAAATTTACCCTCAGCCCTGCAGACATTAAAGTCACTAGCAGCGAAGGCTTTAGTGTCAAATTCACCTTAACCGGAAAAAGCTCTGGCAAAGATGTGCCCTTTATGGGACTCGACAAAATTGCCCTTTATTCATTAACGGCGAATGAAAACACCTCTGGCACGGGCGCTCCCATTCAGTGGCAAAACAATGCCATGGCAAACAATGCGGGCAGCTCATTAACTTGTACACTCAATGGCCTAAACGGCACTAAGAATGCGTGTACATTAACTGAAGATACTGAAAATCCAGGTAGTTACACCGCAACTTGGACCTATGATAGCGCTGCGCCCATCATCAATCCAAACGATAATCCAAATGCGGTGCACAGAGTCTTCGTTCGCGCTTACAACATTGTCAACGCTGCTGGCGTAGCCTTGTCAGATAAAGTGCTCTCAGTACCTGTTGATTTTATCCCTGCCACCGATGAGCTCGCCGCATCAGGCAAAGACACAGTATCGAGCGCTGCATGTAAAAACTGTCACGGTGAAGTGGATGGCCATATCGCTAAGATTGAAGCCCACCATAACTACCAAGACGTTAAAAACTGCGTAACCTGCCATAACCCAGACCAAGTCCCAAGCGATGCGCAACTCGCAGAAGGTTGGGTATTCGATTTCGCGCCGATGATCCACCGTATCCATGCCGGTGAACACAATGCAGACTACCTGTCTGGCGAAGCGAAAGAATACTTCGGTGAAATTGGTTTCCCATCAGACTTGAAAGAATGTAAATCCTGTCACGATGGTGCACCAAGCTATAACACCAATATCTACGCTCAGGCTTGCGTGGGTTGCCATATCAATGTCAACTTCGCAACCGGTGAAAACCACTCAGAATTTGGTTTAGCTCAAGCAGATGACACTCAATGTAAATCCTGCCATGGCAGCGGTAGCTTAACGCCAGAAGCGGTTCACAGTGTCGGTAAACGTGCTGAATACGGCCCATTAATGACGGTCGACTTTACCAGTGCAACGCTGGGCACTTCAGCAACATTAGGTATGCAAACTCTGACATTGAAAGCCAATGTCACACTCAATGGCGCACCTATTGCCGATGGTACTAGCCTAAAAACCTACAATGCCACCAGCAACCCAACAGGTATGTTTGCGGCAAACGGTCTGCTACTGGGTAATGTCGCTACAGATGGTACTGTATACTCATGGCGCGATGTTAAGCCTACAGCCATCAGTCTGAAACTGGAAAACGGTACCCTATCAGGTGGTGTATTAACCTTCGTGAAAGATATTCCAGATGCACAAGCAACTGGCACTATCTACGTTGGTTCTGAAGCCAACTTCTGTGCGAAAGCAGGTAAAGCCGTGAGCTGTAATACCGACGGACTTGAATATGGCCCAACTAGCCCTGTAGGTAACATTTCTGCGGTTAAATTCTTCAACTTAAGCGGTGGCACTCCAGCCGTAGCTCGTATGAAGGATCCAGCGCGGATTACCGTTGAAGAAGCAAAATGTAACGCTTGTCATGGCAGCTTGGACTATGCGAAAGGCTACAGACACGGGGTTTACACCTTCGATCAATGTATGAACTGTCACAACGATACCACTGGCGCTTCTGGCCATGGTGCAACAGGCTACAAAGGCGAAGATGGCAAGTTAGTCGTTAATCCTGATGTAACTTTCAACAACAAAGATCTGTTCACCGTGGCTCACCGTTTCCACAGTGGTAACTTTGGTGTTGTCGAAGGCATCTTCCGCAATGCAGCTGGTGAACTAGAAGGTTATCCATCACCTGAAACCGCATGTTCTGCCTGTCACAAAGATGGTGCAACGCTGTTCGCAGCTGATGGCGGCTTAACTTCTGGCAAACGTTCTATCAAAGTGGGCAGCAACTACATTAGCCCAGTGGCTGAATCATGCCGCACCTGTCACGCTCACTCAGATGCAGCAGCAGTAGCTCACTTTAGAAGTAATGGTGCGATTGTTGAAGCGGATGCAGTAACTGATCCTAACCTACCAGTAGAATCATGCGCGACCTGCCATGCTGAAGGTAAAACCTATGGCATAGATAAGGTACACGCAGAGGTAGCACACTAGTACTAGTACCTCCGGGTTGCCCCCTGCACAACCCGAACTTCCTCTCTGCAACTTATTGGCTCCTTCGGAGCCCCTTTTTTATCCATACTTTTAATGAGTTGTGGCATCAATTTGAGTCGCACTTTGTGCGATACGTTGCCTTAAGAGCTTAATAAATTCTCTCGGGTCACGGTCTAAACTGTCGTGGGGAATATAGAGATGGTAGCCAAGGTGAGTATTAAGCATCACGCAGCGATGACCAAACATCGCCAACACGCCGCGGTAACGGTCTCCCTCGATGACGAGCGGGCTAAATTCGGCGCCAAGATAGGTTTCTAAGGTCGCCAAATCTTCCTGCTGTGAAGCTGCAGTCACCAATAACGGCCGCTGCTCAGTCAATAAACCCGCCGCAAGGCGCAATGAAATATTATCGAGGATCGGATTTAGCTGCTTGAGCCTAATGCCAATATAGGAAAGCTCAATAGTATCAACACCCTGAGTGACTCGAGGAATATCTACCCGTTGAATGTTGCTCCAGTTTATTGCGACTTTGCCGCGGCGATGAAAATAGGTCAGTCCCTGTTCATCCATGCTCAAGGTGGTCTCAGGTTCATAGACCTTCGCCAAGCCCAATATCAACGCAATCGCACCTAAGCTGAAAAACACTAAGCCCACGGCAAATAGCTCAGGAAGTAGTACAAATAGGCCAAAGCCTAAGACAAAGGCACTGGCGCCCACAATCGTTAAGGTTACACCATTACGTTTTGAGAGCGGGCGAACCGAGACAACATCGGACTCTAGTGTCATATTTTTATTCCTGCTTAATCCAGAGCCATAAACGGCCTATGTATTCATGTATCGCCCGTTGCGAAGCGAGCAAGTTATCCGCAGTCAAGCGCCAGTAGAAACCGTCTCTAGCCCTAAAATCCGTCGGTGCGGCGCTCGCCGTTAATCCTTGACCGCTAAAAATCGCCATCGACCTTGGCATATGGGAAGCCGAGGTAACTAATCGTACAGCTTGATTACCTAAGTGTTCTTTAAAATAGTGCGCTTCTTCAATCGTGTCGCGCGGCAGGGGCAATTGAACGATACGTGATGCATCGACACCGAGTTCAACCGCAGCCTTGGCCATCACTTCGGCATGGGGATGCTGCGTTAGTTCGCCCTCCCAACCACTGACCACTAAAGTGCAGTCTTGACCTAATTGGAGTTGCCTTAGCCCTTCCGTTAGCCGCGCTAAGGCGACCGTCGATAAAGATTGTACCGCCGTTGCACCTTGGATATCGGCATGCCCAGAGCCCAACACCATAACCACACAGGTACCAGCAATAGGCGTGGAATTAATGGGATATTGAGTCTCGAGCGGTTTAACGAGATAGTCGACACTCAATTGACTGCTGAGTACTAAGAGCAGCGAAAACGCACCGCCAATGGCCAATTTTGCTAACCTAGGTTTGCGCCAAACCAAAAAAGATAGCAGTAATAACAATAGGATAAATGGAATAGGCATGATTGCCTGAGAGACAACTTTCTTAACCCAAAACATGCGTTAGTGCCCAATTATTCAAAGGAGCGCAATCATAACATCAAAAGAAAGCAAAACGCATCGCCAAGGCGATGCGTTGTCACGAGGGAAAACCTAACGTTACTGGGTTATTTTTCCCATAACCAAGCGGCGCCGCGCACACCTGAAGAGCAGCCATAAAGGTTCTGTACGACAGGCGTTCGACACTCTCTTCCCACAACATAACGAGTTAATAATGCAGGTAATCTTGGATAAATCGCCTCAATATTAGACATGCCACCACCGAGGACAATCGCATCCGGGTCGAGCATATTAATCACATGGGCGAGTGAGCGCGCGAGTCTATCCATGTAACGATCAAAGGCCGCGATGGCCATTTCATCCCCCGCATCGACTAAGGCCATGATCTCAGTGCCTGATTTAGCGGGCGCAGCTTGGGCATTCACCGCACGGCTTAGGGCCTCGTTGTAATCGCGAACAAAGCCAGTGCCCGAAATAAAGGTCTCGATACAATCAGGATTACCGCAGAAACAACGGGTAGTATTAAACTCCTCCTTGGTCATCCAAGGCAGCGGATTATGGCCCCACTCACCGCCAATGCCATTACCACCCGCGTGGACTTTACCGTTAATGGCTACACCCGCACCGCAGCCCGTGCCAATGATCACCCCAAACACCACAGATTTTCCCGCAGCAGCGCCATCGACGGCCTCGGATACCGCAAAACAGTTGGCATCGTTAGCAACCCGCACTTCACGGCCGAGCAGCTCCCCTAAATTCACATCGAGGGGATGACCGTTGATCCAGGTCGAGTTGGCATTTTTGACTAATCCTGAATAGGGAGAGATGACTCCTGGGATCCCCACGCCAACCGTGCCCTTTTCACCTAAGGTCGCTTCGGCCTCATTCACTAAATCGACGATGGCATTCAGGGTGCCCTGATAATCCCGAGGGGTATTGATACGCTTACGAAAAAGTTCATTACCTTCCTCACTTAAGGCGACGAGTTCTATTTTTGTGCCACCTAAATCGATGCCCATGCGTATCATGAATGACTTACTCCACTGTTATTCGACCAAGGCGCCAGTACAGACGCCCTTGGCATTGTTCGTTATTCTGCCCAGCCTGGCGCCGTGGCAATAAAATAAGGGTTTAATATGTCAGGTTTTTGATTGTAGGTTAAGGGTAAACCTGAGTCATAACACACAACTTTGCCGCCTGCGCTTTCCAGCACAGCCTGCGCGGCTGCCGTATCCCATTCGCTCGTAGGCCCTAATCTGGGATAGAGATCGGCCTTGCCCTCTGCCAACATACAAAACTTCAGCGAGCTTCCCACGCTTAACATCTCGTGTTGACCGAAATCCTTTAAATATTCCGCCACATCAGGGCTTAGATGCGAACGACTGCCGACAACAATTGGCACTTCTCTTGGCAGGTTACAGCCCTGTAGCTCTCGCTCTTGTTGCCCATCCTGTCGCCAAGCGCCTAAGTGTCTGGCGCCAAAATAGACAGTATTGAGCACGGGCGCATAAACCACACCCGCAATAGCAACCCCTTGATGGATAAGCGCAATATTGACGGTAAACTCACCATTTTGCTTAATAAATTCCTTAGTGCCATCCAAAGGGTCAATCAGCCAATAGGTCTGCCAGTGTTGACGTTCATCCCAGCCAATATCTGCCGCTTCTTCCGACATCACGGGAATGCCCGCAAATTGCTCGGTAAGCTGGGCTAAAATAACGTTGTGAGCCGCCAAATCGGCCGCCGTCACAGGGCTCTCATCACGCTTTTGCGTAACGGCAAAATCCTCTTGGGCATAAATTGCCATGATGGCGTCGCCTGCCGCATGGGCAATCTTCACCACCCGCAGTAAATCGGCCTTCGAAAAATGCGCTGCCATCGCTGTATTATCTGTCACTTAGCCACCTGTATTCGATTTGCTTTTCGGCATTATGCCACTGGCAGCAATTGATAATTAAGAACAAATTCATCATATATCGAGCAAAATCGACTAAGGCACTGACAAATTCACTCAGGCGCAAGGCTTACGCCACGGGCATAAACGCTAAATAAGTCGAGTCTAAGCCAAGCTGAATACGCTGAAAAGAGTCATTGTCTAGGCTGCATTCGTATTCACAGCCTTGAAAACACTGCAAAGATGAGAAAGAAAACGACGGAGTAAGATGAGGCCACTTGAAGCTAACACTTGTCTTAGACCAAGACTAAGGGCTTTATCTGCAACCATTTATTATGAGAGATAACGCTTAATGAACTTGCGCGGCATAATCCTCAAGCATGGCCTTAAGCTGCCACCGCCAGTCACGCCACAGCTCGGAGCTATGGGGTAATGCAATATTTTGTCCAGTTAAGCACTGGCGTACTCTACCGCTATTTAGCCCGCTGTAACTGGGTCTTGGTGCCAGTTTATTGCCTTTCTCAAGCGCTTTTGCCGCATAACTTAGGCTATCTATGGCGCTAATTGGCACGGCTTTATCTAATAACTTCAGTGCCAAGGCTTGGCGCTGGATTTCGAGGGCAAATTCATACCAACTGCATTGCCCCTGCCCGGCATAATGGAATAATCCAGATCCGCAACCGACGTTTAACGGACTCGCTATCAACAGCCAAATAAGATGCGCAAGTGCATCTACCCATGTTGGCGAACCTATTTGGTCGTTTATCACTGTAAGTGGCTGAGCATCTGACGCAGTGGCCATCAACCTCAGCATGGTTTTCACAAAATTATGCCCATCGACACCGTAGAGCCATGCGGTGCGAATAACCACCGCGCGCTCAGCCAAGATGCGCAGTACCGCTTGCTCTCCCGCGAGTTTACTCTGACCATAGACGGACAAGGGCGCAGGCGTGGCGTTTTCGGTTAATCCGCGTTCAATTAAGCCGCTTTCAGTTAAGCCACAATTGGTTATCCCGCACTGATTTAATGCCTGTGCAGCAGCCTCCACTGGCTCGCCACTAAAGACATAATCGCTGGAGAGATGCACCAAACGCGCGCCCGAGAGCGCACATTCGCTTGCCAATAACTCAGGCCCTAGGCTATTGACACGATAAGCCTCATCGGCCGCAGTTTCCGCCCTATCGACCGCATTATAGGCGGCGCAGTTGATCACCCACTCAGGTTTAAAACGGGCAAAGGCAGCTTCAACGCTCTGTCTATCTGCGATATCTAACTGGGCATGGCTTAGCGCGTGCACACGAAAGACGCGACCATCGAATCTATATGCTGCCTTGGAAAGCGTACGTAATAGAGCCTTAGCGAGTTGGCTATCTGCGCCAGTTAACAATACTGTTACTGTCGATTCTGGCTCACCATTAGGCGCATTCATCGCCTTGATATTCTTTTGCATTCTTAACGTCGGCGCCTCAAGCGATATCCTCGTTAAACAGCGGCATTAAATCGGCAACGCTTTTATGTCCCCGCTGAGTTAAAAAGTTAAGCAGCGCCATCGGCGAGCGGTTGAGTAGCTTATCCTTTGGATAATCAACCGCTTCAATAATACTTAAGGCACGATCAAACCCGCCGAGACTAAAAGCTACATGGGAATCCGAGCCCATCACTAAGGTGGCCCCCAATTCTTTTGCCGCTTTGGCAATCGCGGTGCAGTTAGCTTCGCTGCCCTTGCGAGAGACTTCAAAGGAGGAATTATTGATTTCAAGCGCTACACCATATTCGGCGGCAGCTGTGACTACAGCTTCAATATCAATGGGATAAGCAGGATTACCCGGATGGGTAATAATATCGACCTTGCCGCTTTTAATGGCGTTAATCATCGCCTCGGTATGGGCGGCCTTATCCGAGGGCGGAAATACTGGTTCATGGAACCCTGCCAACACAATATCGAGCTGCGACAGATAATCGCCAAAGTAATCGATTTCACCTTCGCGGTTTTTAATATTGGCTTCGATGCCGCGTAAAATCCCCACGCCATCAACCATACGCGGAAGCACACGTAAATTCACAAAATGCCAAAAATGCGGTGCATCCGCCATCGCCGGGCCATGGTCGGTAGTGGCAAACAGCCGGATCCCCTTTTGCTTCGCCACCGCCAAATAATCGTGGATAGTGCTATAGGCGTGGGTTGATGCCACGGTATGAGTATGGGTATCGACTGGGTACTGCATGGGTCACCTCTGTCTTGTACTATTGCGTTCTGACTATTGTGATCTGTATGCGTTAACCATTAGTCGGTTAACGTTCCTTAACTCAGCTAGTGGAATAGCGAGAGCAATTCATCGGCACTGCCTTGCCACGCGCCTTTGCCTTTTCCTTCGAGAATACTATCTGCTAAACCTTGCTTATGCTGCTGCATTTCTTGGATTTTCTCTTCGACCGTGCCTTCGGCAATCAGCTTGTAGACGAACACTGGATTTTCTTGGCCAATCCGGTGCGCCCTGTCTGTCGCTTGCTTTTCTGCCGCCGGATTCCACCAAGGATCGTAATGGATAACCGTATCCGCCGCGGTGAGATTAAGCCCTGTGCCCCCGCCTTTAAGCTGATTAAAAATACTGGCGTATCGCCTTCTTGGAACTTATCAATTTGCCCCTGACGCAACCGTGTTTGCCCCGTCAGTTTGCTATAGTCGATGTCGAGGGATTGCAGCAATTCCTCAATTAACAGCAACATACTGGTAAATTGGCTGAAGATTAAAATCTTGCGACCTTCCTGCACCATTTCCGGCAGGTTTTGGCTCAGCCAGTTTAGCTTGGCATTATTCTTAACCTTTTGCGCCTGTTCGAGTTTGACTAATCGCGGATCGCAGCAGGCTTGGCGCAATTTGAGTAAGGCATCTAAAAACTCGATATGGCTGCCCGCCACGCCTTGGCTTGCAAATAATTCTCGAATTTTTTCTCCATACTCAGGCGAATACTTTCGTATAGATTACGCTGATCTTTTTCAAGCTCGAGGGTTTGGTAGATCTCGGTTTTAGGCGGCAGCTCAGTCACCACCTCGGCCTTGGTTCGCCTTAACACAAAGGGGGCGATACGTTGACTCAACACCTTCGCTTGCTCGCCATCGCCATAACGCTCAATCCGATAACGAAACGCCTTATTGAAATAGGCCGTTGTTCCCAAGAGTCCCGGTAAACAAAAATCCATCAATGACTTGAGTTCACCTAAATGATTCTCAAGGGGGTGCCGGTAAGGCAGAGTCTAAACGGCGCTTGCAACGCCTTAATTTGCTGGCTCACTTTGGCTTGGGCGTTTTTAATCTGCTGCGCCTCATCGAGCACGATATGCTCAAACGGCTGAGTCTGGTAATAATCGTAATCCCGCACCATAAGGGGATAAGTTGTGACGACGACATCAAACTCGCTTAATCGCGATAACAGCGGCCCACGCTGGGCGCCATGGATCACCGCCAAACTTAACGACGGCGCAAACTTGGCCGCCTCCTTCGCCCAGTTCCCCACTAAACTGGTTGGGCAAATAATCAGGCTCGGCAGTCTTGGTTGCCCTGCTAATTTAGCCTCCTGCTGCTTTAACAGAAATGCCAAGGTTTGAATGGTTTTCCCAAGCCCCATGTCGTCGGCTAAGATGCCACCGAGTTGGTATTCCTTTAAAAACAAAGCCAATTTAGGCCCTGCTGCTGATAAGCCCGCAGCTGTGCATTCAGTCCTGTCGGCGCGCTGACCGCAACCACACCATAAAATTCGGCTAACTTTGTCGCGAGTTGACGCACCCTTTCACCATTGAGCAGGCTTATCTCACTTTCGGCTAATTCATTGAGTAAATGCGCACGGTACTTAGGTAAGGCGATACTGTGGCCGCGATGCTGCTCAAACAACTCTTGAATAATGCTCATTAATGGCTTGATAACACTGGCTTTAATTTTAAGCCATTCGCCAGAGGGGCTAGGTAGCAATAACTCGGCATCATCGGCCGGCTCACCATGTTGTTTTAACCAAGTGGCCACCAGCGGCAACATAGGCAAGCGTTGACCATTGATATCGGCATGCAACGACAGGGAGAACCAGCCCTCTTGGCTGTCATCCAGCTCAACCGTTAACGGCGTATCAACCACCTTAAGGCTAAATTCTGGGACAAATCGCACCTCGATGCCTTGAGTTTGTAATTTTGGGACTTCTTCATCGATAAACGCTAGCCATTCGTGAATCGCATCGGGCAAGTGACCTAAGCTCCAGAGGGAAGCCCCATTTACAGCGCCCTCCAAGGAAAAGCGGCTAAAGCCTAGGGTTTGCAACTTTGATACGGCTTGCAGCTCTTCTTCAAGCGCGCGGTTAATTTGATAGGTAGTGCCGCCTTGAGTCACTAGGGTTAATGCTTCTTTGGCAGCATTGCCACTTAAGACGAGATCCCCGTAGACAAACTCCAGCGCCAGATAAGGCTGGGCGATGCGAGTCTCCGTTGCTGCTGACAGAGTACTGCCAGGTGGCATTGTGGCTGCGGGGACGACCTTAAGCGTCAAACGAAGCTGTAACTCATCTCTTAGCTCGACAAAATCAATCGCACTTGGCGGCGGCACAGTACGCGCCGAAAAATGCTTGATCAGTCGATGGCTCACCAATTCAACCTGAGTGCTCGGCACGGGCGGCATTTGGCTAAGTAGCCGCAGCTTATCGACGCTAATGTCGGTATCGATAGCGCCAATATGAAAATAATCCAGCTCGATATAGTAAGGCGGCTCTGTCGGCACGAGTTCCCAGTTATCCCGCTCGGGTAATACGAGGCGCATTTGCTTGTGTTCGCTGTCGATATCTTGCCAGAGAAATTGCGGTGTAATGGCCTCACCTGCAGTTAATGCGAGGCGGCTCTCCTCCCAGAAACAGCGCTCGGTGGCGAGCATTTTCTCAATCGCTACCGCCCCTAGCTGCGCCTTAAGATACAGGCGCGATGCGCCGTGGCGTCTGGTCGACATGATAAGATTTAAGATCAGCACATCCTCGGCGCCAATCCAAGCGGGCATATAATATTGCACGTCCGAGAGCGCAATCTTAGTGCCCTTGTTGTAACCACCCTTCTTGCCAAGCTTGCCACGCCTAAGCTCGATAAACACCCCGTTATCGTCCTTTGAAAGGATATACAGCACCCTGTCATCGTAGAGGGATTCGACATCATTCACATTGGGGTCATCGGCTTCATCGAGCAGGTGTAACCACTGGGCAATACGTTGGTCCTCAACGGTCTTATCCGTAAGCAGACTGTAGAGCACCGCGGCCATATGCTTGCAGTTACCGCTAGCAGGGCAGGAACAAAAGCCATTCATCACTAGCTTATGATTGACACTGACCAGACGAATATCCTGACGATAGGGCGTGGTTTCCGTGCCCGTGACTGTGCCTTCGATATGGCGAAAATCGGCATTGGCTTTCGCGCTTAACACCCTCCCCTGCATCACATAATCACGGGCGCGCATCAGTGTCGGCGGCGTGAATAAGGACTCAATAGCCGTTTGAGTCAATTGGATTGGCTCTTGGGGGACAAGCGATTCATCTGCAAAACCTTGAAACTCAAAAATACCTCGACGGACAATAAACCATGATTGTCTAAGGCATTTATCAACGTGTAAGGGAGAATTGTATTGAAACCGAATGGGGAAAGCCAGAATAGGACTCACATACGAGAGCCGGATAACATACCCGCAGGCTCAGCTGCGGGTCGTTAGCTTACGCAAGCTTAGGCTTGGCTGCGTTTTTCGGCGATATAACGGTCCACTAATTTTTCTAGAATATCTAAGGGAACGGCACCATTTTTCAGCACTACATCGTGAAAATCCCGTAAATCGAATTTATCACCTAGGGCTTGTTTGGCTTTTTCCCGCAGCTCGAGAATTTTCATCATGCCCACCTTATAGGCCGTCGCTTGGCCGGGCATAACGATATAACGCTCGATTTCTGCAGTCACGTCGCGGTCGGACATACCAGTGTTTTGTTTCATATAGTCAATGGCTTGCTCACGGGTCCAGCGGCTATGGTGAATTCCCGTATCGACAACCAGGCGCACGGCCCGAAACAGCTCCGCCTGTAAGCGACCGATATTGTCGAAGGGATCTTGCTGAAAACCGAGTTCCCAGGCTAAACGTTCAGAATAGAGTGCCCAACCTTCGATATAGGCCGTAAACGGCGCCATCTTGCGGATCAGCGGTTGTCCTTCTAACTCCATCGCCACCGCGATTTGGAAGTGATGCCCAGGGATGCCCTCATGGTAAGCCAAGGTGCGCATGCCGTATTTAGGGGTCGCTTTGATGTCGAACAGGTTGGCGTAGAAACGTCCCGGACGACTACCGTCAATCGCCGGCTGCTGATAATAAGCGCCCGGTGCAGTTTTCTCTTTAAATTCAGGAATGCGCACCACTTCCATTCCCGCTTTAGGGCGAATACGGAAGGCATTGTCTAAGCCCGCATTCACTTCATCGAGGATTTTTGGTAATCCACTAAGATCTGCGCTCGGCCTGCATCTGAATCTTCATAATAGAACTTTGGATCGGCGGCCAGCGCTTCGATTGCCACCGAGAATCCTTGGCTGGTGTCGTATCCCTGCGCGGCCAAAATCGTCATGATTTCGTCCTGAATACGGCTCACCTCGGCTAATCCCTTAGCATGGATTTCATCGGCGCTGTAATTTGTGGTGGTAAAAAACTTCAACAACTGCTCGTAGGCCACATCACCATTCGGCAAGGCCCAATAACCATCGTCCGTGCCTGCTTTGGCCTGTAACGCCGTGAAGTAATCGATAAAGAGTCGATATGCCGGTTTAACGTCGGACTCGATATTGGCTTTTGCCTGCGCGAGCAAACGCGCCTGTTCATCGGCACTGATTTGCGTGTCGGCGAGCTTAGTCTTAAAGGAGCTATAGAGAATATTGTCTTCGACGGGCGCGTTGATGAAGTCATTCATCTCGGTTAGCACCCGCTCAATCACAAACTTAGGCGGAATAATGCCCTTAGCCTCTCGAAGCTTCAGTCCTTCTAGGGTTTGGCCAAATTTAGTCTTCATCGCAATTAAGCGTGATAGGTAGTTTTCAGCATCTTCAACCGAGTGAACTTGGTGCTGCGCCTGCATAAAGCTTGGATAACCATTTTGCACACCAAACAACTGATTTACTGGATAATTGTGATAACGATAGGGTTCAGATGCCAAGGCAAAATCCGCCAGATACAGTGCGATGTCCTTCGAAATGCGCTGATTATCATCCAGATCGGTATCTTGGTAGCTGAGTAAGGTATCCCTTAAGGCACGGACTTGGGTAAAGGTTTTATCCATGGCCGCAGGGCTATCATCGTCGAGCAAGGCATTGTGACCAGTGATGCCAACGGATTCTAAAAATCCCAAGGAGGTTAAGGTCTCTGGGCTTTCGAATGCCATTTTGACCATGCTTCTATCTAAAAACGCACGGAAGAAAAAAGGCTTTTTCGCAAACCATTCATGGGCGGCGAGCGCCCCGAGCAACAGCACGATGGCGAGTGTGCCAAGTCCAATTCGTTTTAATACCGTTTTCAATATTCACGCTCCACTGGTCGTTATTATCAGCATCAATGGGACAATATCCCGAGCGAAAACAATACCACTACCAAAAATCAACAACAATTTAATAAAGTAACGAAAGATGACAACAAACCCATTCTCCGCGAGAAGATTAAAAGCGATTTTATTGCCACAATGAGTCTGGCTAATAAATTATTTTCACTTAGGACTTATGGATGCCGAAAACTGCTATCCTCATGAATACGTAAAGTAAAAATATTTATTTTTTCAATAACTTTTCATAAAAACTCAAATATGAAAGCCCTTATTAAAAATAAAGCTATACAAAAAGTCAGCGTATGTTATTCTGCGTCTTGGCCTGTGAGTCAGACCTATTTATAAGCAATATTATGTTTTTGAAAACCTTCGCTGTATCCTGCAATTTGTTTGCTGTCATGAAGCTTTCCACTCATAACTTATCATCGATGTAAATAATTCTATTTCTGGCTAAAGTCCCGCATTGTTGCGAATTATTTTTGATAAAAATTTGGAGACATTCATGTCTAAAACTACTGGTATAGTAAAATGGTTTAACGAAGACAAAGGTTTTGGTTTTATTTCCCCTGATAACGGTGGCGCTGACGCATTCGTTCACTTCCGCGCAATCGTATCTGAAGGCTTTAAAACTTTAGCCGAAGGCCAAAAGGTTTCTTACGAAGTCGAACAAGGTCAAAAAGGTCCTCAAGCTGCGAACGTTGTTGTTCTGTAATTAAACTCCCGTAAGGGATTAATTAACAACAAGTTTACAGACAAAAATGCCGACTCAGTGTCGGCATTTTTTATTGGTGTCTTTTGGGAATTCTCGTTTTTTTACCTAGTCGTAAACTCTACTAGGGCGTGTTGACGTTTCGAGATTAAATTTTGTTCGTTCTGGCAAGCTCGTGCTCGCGAAACGAGGAATGATGTGTAGTTATTCTACTCAAATGACGAGTGACAAAGAGCAAGGGCTTGCCAGACGAACTTCGGGCAGCATTTGGCTGGCTTTTTTGCTGCGTTATCGTCCGTTTATGTAGAATAACTACACTGCACGGACTTTGCCTTGCATAAAAGCCAGCCACATTGCTGCAAAAATAACCCTGAAACGTCAACACGCCCTAGCCATGTAATAATTTCGCTTCCGCTTTTTCTAATCTTCTAGGTTTACCCACAATCAGTAAAATATCACCTGCGCGAAATACCCAATCCTGCTCAGGATGTTCAACTTCGGCGCCGCTGCGGCGGATGGCTCTTAACTCTACCCGAAGCAATTCCCAATCGATATCGGCAACTTGCTTGCCCACGGCATCCGCGCCGCGGTGTAACAACACGGCATGCAGCGACTCTAAGGTAAAATCCGTTTCGGTACCCGAAAAGAAACCGTGTAAAAATTGATAATGATTGCGCCGCTCCGACTCCAGTCGCTTGAGGATCCGTGCCAGCGGCACACCACATTGATGCAGCACCTGCGAGACCAACATCAAACTGCCCTCGAGGGATTCGGGGATCACCTGATTCGCCCCCGCCTTTTGCAGCATATCTAATTCACTGTCATCGCGGGTTCTGACCAGTATTTTGGCGTCGGGCGCCAACTGCTTACACAGGGGTAAGGCTTCTTCTAAACTGCGGGTCTCACAGAAGGTGATCACGATCATTTTGGCGTGTTTAATCCCCACTTGCTTAAGGATCGCCCGCTTGCACACATCGCCAAAATAAATCGGCTCCCCCGCACGGCGCGCCTCAGACACCCGAGTGGGATCAAGATCGAGCACTAAATAAGGCACGGCTTCTGTCTTTAAAAACCGGGCTATGGTTTGACCAACCCGGCCGTAACCTAAAATCAGCACCAGATCGTGATCCTCGGTAATAATAGGCACCACTTCATCCACATGCCCAGACTGGCGGATCCCCAACAGCCACTTGGCAATATCCACGCTATGGCGCACCAACCAAGGGGCAATGCTCATAGACAATACCGCGACCATTACCAACATAGTGCTGGTCTCGTTACTCAATAGCCCATAACTTACCGCAAGGGCTAACACTACAAAACTGAATTCACCGACCTGTGCCAGACTCAAGGCCGTGCTGATGGCAATCCGAAAAGGCTCTCCGACCAGTCGCAATAAGCCATGGATAATCAGCGCCTTGCCAACGACTACCGCCAGCAGAATAAGTAAAATCTGCCACCAAAATTGAATAACGAGTGCGAAATCGAGCATCATACCGATGGAGATAAAAAACAGCCCCATGAGTAAATCGCGAAACGGCCGAATATCCGCCTCAAGCTGGCGGCGGTACTGACTCTCGCCAAGTAGCATTCCCGCCATAAATGCCCCTAGTGCCATAGACAAGCCTAACCACTGGGTAAAAGCCCCCGTGACTAAGGCCACTACCAACGTCGAGAGTACAAAGAGTTCATTGGAGCGGGATCTTGCCACCTCATCAAACAGTCGAGGTAAGGCCCATTTGCCTAAGGCCATCAGCAAGAAGAAAGCAAGAATCCCCTTCAGCAGCGCCAAGGCGATTGCCGCTAACATCAAGGGCTCATCATTCTGCCCGAGCAATGGCAGCAAAATAAGCAGAGGAACGACGGCTAAATCCTGAAATAACAACACACTGACCGACAGCTCACCATGGCGACGCCTTAGCCAGCCCTGCTCGTTAAGTAGCTTGAGTACAATCGCGGTGGAAGAAAGTGCAATCGCTGCGCCGATGACCAGAGATTCTACGCCATTCAAGCCGCAAGCTAACGCAATCAACATAGTCAACACTGTGGTCACCACCACCTGCGCGCTACCTAATCCAAATACGGTTCTGCGCATGGCCCACAGCCGAGGGACCGAAAACTCGAGTCCCAGTGTAAACATCAAGAGCACGACCCCAAGCTCGGCGACGGACTGCATTTGCTGCTGGGTAAACCAATGGAACCCACTGGGCCCACTCACCACACCGGTTAATAAATACGCCAAAATCGCCGGCAAGCCGATACGCCGCAGCAAGGCAATCGCAACGATCGCAATCACTAGCATCAGCAGTATCTGGATTAAGAAACCATGCTCCATAGGCGAGATAACTCCTGTCAAATAACTGGCGTGTCAAAAATATGGGAGTGCGCTTTAAGCTTAACTGAGTGACATACAAAGACAAATTTTATTAGCAAACAACACGGCACACATATTGCTTAACCAAGGTAACAGTTTTTATCGCCATTTCATTTGCTGGGGTAATCATAATGGACTTTGGCTTAGCGACAACCTTATATCCTGATGAATATAACTATCAAACAGAGGCATACAGTCCTGCATCTACGCCACTGGATTTAGTGCAAGTGATCCAGCAGCTGCACGCGAGCTTAGATCCGCGGACAGTCTTTGCCTGCTACGGCAAAGTGCTAGGACAACATCTGCCCGTCCAAGGTGTTCGCCTGCAAGCAGAACAACAAAAATTAAGTTGGGGTAAGCGTTATGGGATCAGTCTTAAACGACAGATCATCTGTGGCGGCACCCCACTGACACTGCAGTATCAACTGCTGACGCCGCTCACGCCTTCGCAAACCATTATCCTGCAAGAGATTGAGCCCTTGCTGCTGCAACCATTATTAAATGCCATGCAGTATCAAGAGATGTCGATGCAGGCGATGTTCGATTCCCTAACAGGCCTTGGCAATCGTCATTATTACACTCAAAGTTTAAAAAATGCGGTGGCCAGAGCCCACAGAAAGCAGGGCGCGGTGTCACTTATCGTATTGGATTTGGATAATTTTAAGCAACTTAACGATAGATATGGTCACAAATGCGGTGATTATATTTTGAAAGAGTTTGGAGACATTATCCGCAGCAGTATCCGCAGTACCGATCAGGCTTTCCGTATTGGGGGCGACGAGTTTGTGGTGATAGTGCAAGGTAATATTCATGCAGCGGGCTTACTGTGCGAACGTATTGTCACGGCGACCAATGCCCATGCAAGCTTCCATCAATTTGGCGTGAGCAGTAGCCTCGGGGCGGCTGAGGCGAGCGACACCATGGAAGCTGAACAACTCTATGAGCAAGCGGATAAAACCTTATATCAAGCCAAAGCTTCGGGCCGTAATTGCTACAAGTTAAGCCCAACCCAACTGTCTTAATCGAGCATGGATGCTGCTCACTGGCGATAAAGCATGGCAAATAGACTTTGCTATCCGATAGCCTGCCCATCAAACTTAAGCCCGACGTCATCCCCTTGGGCACAAAATGCCTTTTCGACCCAGAGTCCCAGCGCCATCACTAAACGCTCGTTATAGAACAAGAACCCCACCTCAGCACGTAACCATGGCGGCACAGCGCATTCTTGCCAGAGTTTTTTAGCTCGCGCCCTTTATCGCGAAAATGCGGCTGACAGCGAAATTGTCCCGGCAGCTGATAACGCAAGCTCACCACCTCATCCGCATTGGGTAATCGCAGCCGAGGCCCCATGGTCGCTAAGGTAAATGGCGCCATTTTATCTTCAACCATTGTTGATGCTTGAGTCAGTAAAGCCAGAATATCTTGATGCAGTTCGCGCGCTGTGATTCGCGGCGCGGTGGATGCGGTGCTTAGCGTATCCAGATAAAGCGTGCCAGCAAAGCGGCGCAGCAGACAGTCACCAATCTGAAGCTGCACTTTGGCATCCTCTTTTGCCCCCATTAACTGCTGCAGAATTTGCTGTAGCTGTACATAGGAAGGCAAAGCAAAACCTTGGGATTCGATAAAGCCCCGCAGCAGTAATCCTTGCCATTCGCTGGTTTGCGTAGAGAGCGCATCAAGCTTAAGCACGGTTTGCTGGGTAAAGGGCGCCTCGGTTAACAGCTTAGGTAAACGCTCACTCACCTCGGCATCCACTATGGCCTGCTGCTCGGCGCAAAGCTGGGCGCTGCGACTTGCGGTGGTGGCGATACTGGGCCAACGTGCTTTTAGGCGTGGGATAATCTCGAGGCGTAAAAAGTTACGATCGTATTTATCGTCTTGATTACTTTCATCTTCGATATGCACTAACTGCTGCGTTTGGGCAAAAGCTTCAATCTGCTCACGGCTAATATCGAGTAAGGGACGCGCTTGCAGGCAAGCCCCTTCTCGCCGAGTGAGAGCATTTGGATTTGCCCCATGGCGGCTAATCCTTTGGGGCCCTGACCGCGTTTGAGGGCGAGTAGAATCGTCTCGAGTTGGTCATCTTCATGGTGGGCGGTCAGCAGCACATCCTGAGGCTTAAGGTGCTGCAATATCGCCTGATAACGCATTTTTCGTGCCTCGGCTTCAACACTCACTCTCGGCCCTAGGGTCAGTTGCACCCGCTCGACCGTGATTGGCAAACCATAGCTGGCGGCGCGAGTTTGGCAGTGCTCGGCCCAAGCATCGGCATTAGGGCTCAAACCATGGTGCACATAAATCAGTTGATAATATAACTCGGGGTGATGTTTGGCGAATTCGCTCAAACCGTAGGCGAGCACTTCGGAATCGACGCCGCCGCTGTAAGCAAGGACTAACTTGCTCCCCGCTTGCTGCGGTAAGCTCGCTAAAAATCGCGCTATATGGGCACTCAGTTCCATCGCCGCCATTGCACTCACCCTATAAAATCCATCACTCGCTGATGCTCAATTATCCACTACCAACCCCAAGTCTTTGTCAGCTTATCAATTAGGGGAACAAAATCCGCACCTTATTTGGCCCAAGCAGGCTCTCAAGGGCAAACACCAATTCATCGCTGGGGTTCACTCGCCAATGTTCCGCCAACCTAAATTGGCCCTTGGCCTGCGCTTGACTGTAGTTAATCACCACGGGTACGGCACCATTGCGCCACGGGCTTATCGATTGCTCGATACTTTCGAGCACGCTAGGCGTTAGCTGCGAAGCGTCTAGATCGATTTCTAAAGCGCTGGCAAAGTGGCTACGTGCCTCGCTGATATCGATAATGTTGCGCGCCGTCATACGGTTGCCACCGGCAAAATCATCGAAGCTGACTTCGCCTTCGCAGATCAGGATCCTGTCCTTCTCGAGCAGATGGTTAAACTTCTCAAAGGCTTCGGTAAAGAGCATCACTTCGAGGCGCGCACTCTTGTCATCTAGCGTCAGCAGGCCCATTTTTGAACCACGCTTAGTGAGCATCACCCGGGTTGCAACCACAAGGCCTGCCGCCTTCACAGTTTTACCGCGATCGGTTGGATGCACATCCTTTAAGCGCCCAGAAGTGTAATGCTTGAGCTCTTTAAGGTATTGATTAATCGGGTGACCAGTTAAATATAGACCTAAGGTCTCGCGCTCCCCTTCGAGCCAAATTTTATCCGGCCACGGAGTGCATTCGACAAACTGCTGCTTGCTGTCCTCAGGGTCGCTATTGAGCAGACCAAACATATCATGCTGGCCGATGGCCTCGGCCTTCGCATGCTGATCGGCGGCGCTTATCGCCTCAGGCAAGGTGGCCATCATAGAGGCGCGGTGCGGCCCAAGCGCATCTAAGGCACCCGCGCAGATAAGCTTTTCAATCACCCGCTTGTTAAGTTTTTTAAGATCGATACGGGCGCAAAAGTCGAATAAATCTTTAAAGGGGCCGTCCTTACGCGCCTCAAGAATGGACTCAACCGGCCCCTCACCCACACCTTTGATGGCGCCGATGCCGTAGACGATACGCAGATCGTCATCGACGGTAAACTTAAACAGACCTTTGTTCACATCCGGCGGAATAATAGTGAGTCCCATGCGCTCACATTCATCCACTAGGGTGACGATTTTGTCTGTGTTGTCCATATCGGCAGACATTACCGCCGCCATAAACTGCGACGGGAAGTGAGTCTTGAGCCACAGGGTTTGATAGGACACGAGCGCGTACGCAGCGGAGTGGGATTTGTTAAAGCCGTAGCCCGCAAACTTTTCCACTAAGTCGAAGATTTTCATCGCCAACTCGCCGTCGACGCCGTTCTTAATCGCCCCTTCTTTAAAGGTACCGCGCTGTTTGGCCATCTCCTCGGGCTTTTTCTTACCCATAGCACGGCGCAGCATGTCCGCGCCGCCTAAGGTATAACCCGATAGCACCTGCGCAATCTGCATTACCTGCTCTTGGTACAAAATAATGCCGTAGGTGGGCGACAACAGCTCCTTCAAGGATTCATGCTGGTATTGAGAATCAGGGTAAGACACCTCTTCACGACCATGCTTACGCTCGATAAAGTTATCCACCATTCCCGATTGCAGAGGCCCCGGGCGGAACAGTGCCACGAGTGCGATCATATCTTCGAAGCAGTCGGGTTGCAGACGCTTAATCAAATCCTTCATACCACGGGATTCGAGCTGGAATACCGCAGTGGTTTCATAGCGTTGCAACAAGCGGAATGAAGCGGGATCGTCTAGGGGAATCGCCTCAATCCGCACCGGTGGACGGCCGTTTTTAACCTCCACCTTGTTGATCATCTCCAGCGCCCAGTCGACGATGGTGAGGGTTCTTAACCCTAAGAAGTCGAATTTGACTAAGCCAGCGGTTTCCACGTCGTTCTTATCGAACTGGGTAACCGGGTTTTTACCTTCGGCGTCGCAGTAGAGCGGCGAGAAGTCGGTGATCTTGGTGGGCGCAATAACCACGCCCCCGCGTGCTTACCGGCGTTACGGGTAACACCCTCGAGTTTACGGCACATGTCGATAAGATCTTTCACATCCTCATCGGCATCGTAGGACTCCTGCAGCGCAGGCTCCACCTCAAAGGCCTTGGCAAGTGTCATGCCTGGCTCTGGCGGAATAAGCTTAGAAATGCGGTCCACAAAGCCATAGGGATGGCCGAGCACACGACCCACGTCGCGAATAACCGCCTTGGCCGCCATGGTACCAAAGGTAATAATCTGCGATACCGCCTCACGGCCGTAGAGTTCGGCCACGTGGTCAATCACCTCATCGCGTCTATCCATACAGAAGTCGACGTCGAAGTCGGGCATAGATACCCGCTCTGGGTTCAAGAAACGTTCGAACAGCAGGTCGAATTCGAGGGGGTCTAAGTCGGTAATCTTAAGGGCATAGGCCACAAGCGAGCCCGCGCCCGAACCACGACCAGGCCCCACAGGAATGCCGTTATCCTTACCCCACTGGATAAACTCCATTACGATAAGGAAGTAACCGGGGAAGCCCATCTGGTTGATAACCTTAAGCTCCACATCGAGACGCTCGTCATATTCACCGCGGCGCTCGGCGCGCACTTGTGGATCGGGGAATAAGAACTCTAAACGCTCTTCGAGCCCCTTCTTAGAGCAATCAACTAGAAAATCCTCAATCGACATATCGCCGGTGGGGAAATTCGGTAAGAAGTATTCGTATAAGCGAATGGTAACGTTGCAACGCTTGGCGATTTCAACGGTATTTTCGAGCGCGGCAGGAATGTCAGCAAACAGCTCGCACATTTCCTCTTCACTGCGAAGGTACTGCTGCTCGCTGTATTTTTTAGGCCGGCGGGGATCGGCAAGCGTAAAACCATCGTGGATCGCAACGCGGATCTCATGGGATTCAAAGTCTTCGGGTTTTAAAAACACCACCTGATTGGTGGCGACCACGGGAATGCCCTTTTCCTGCGCCAGTCCCACCGCCATGTGCAAGTAACGCTCTTCATCGGGGCGCCCCGTGCGCAACAATTCGAGGTAATAGCGCCCTTCAAAATGCTGTTGATAAAACTCGCATAAGGACTCAACTTGGGTATTGTTGCCCTTAAGTAGTGCCTTACCTACGTCTCCTTCCCGACCGCCAGATAGCAGTAAAATGCCTTCGTTGTAGGTGACAAGCCATTCTTGGTCAATCACCACACGCCCTTGAACATGGCCACGCAAATAGGCTTGGCTGATGATTTGGGTGAGATTTTGATAGCCATCATTATTCATCGCAATAATGGTTAAGGCACAAAACTCGCCATCAAAACCCGGCACTTGCATCCAAAAGTCCGCGCCGATAATCGGCTTGATCCCCGCCCCATGGCAGCCACCATAAAACTTGACCAGACCACAGAGGTTGTTTTGATCCGTTAAGGCCACTGCAGCCATGCCCTTCGCCTCAACTTGGGCGAGGATGGGTTTGACCTTAGCCACACCGTCGGACATAGAGAAGTCACTGTGGACACGAAGATGCACAAAACGAGGATCGGACATAATTAGAATTATCTTTGGATAGCAGGTTAACAATCACTAAAAAAGCAGACTAACAAAGTCACAGCCCTTGGGCTAGTGACTTCGCTCTCAAGCTGAAGTGAAAACACCCAATCGGTGTTATCGCTCCAGTAATGCCTTGACGGGTTTGAAACTTTTACGATATTGGTCGAACACACCGTGCTCGGCAATGGCGTCAAAATGCGCCTTAGTCGGATAGCCCTTATGCTTGGCAAATCCATACTGGGGATAAGCGGCATCGAGGGCATCCATCTCCCGATCGCGGGTGACTTTGGCAATAATCGACGCCGCACTGATACTCGCAATCAGGCCATCACCTTTGACTATGCTATGACTAGTCAGAGACAGCCCTTGGTGCGTAAACGCCGGACTGCGATTACCATCGACTAAAACTAACTCGGGCGCACGAGCAAGCCCTGCAACCGCGCGCTGCATCGCCAGCATAGTGGCATGCAGGATATTCAGCTCATCGATTTCCGAAGGTGTTGCCCGCCCCACATGATAGCTTAAGGCTTTTTCACAAATCTCATCGAACAAGGCCTCGCGGCGCTTCTCGGTGAGCTTTTTGGAGTCATTTAAACCAACAATGGGGCGATTGGGATCGAGGATCACCGCAGCGGTGACTACATCGCCAACCAGAGGGCCACGGCCGACTTCATCCACGCCCGCCACTAAACCTGTTGAGAAGATGGCCATATCGGCGTCGGTTAACGTCTTAAATACCGCCATTAGTTCACATCCTAGCATCGACCAGTGCTAACACCGCCTCAGCCGCTTTTTGACTGGCATCGCAGCGCAGCATTTGGTGCAAACGCTCAAACTCGGCTTTGATTGGTGCAAAATCGCGGTTCAGCTCAATACCAACCGCTTCGGCAATCTTCTCCGGCGTGCAATCGTGCTGGATAAGCTCTGGCACTACATCTCGCCCCGCTAATAAATTCGGCAAAGAGAAACGATTCACTTGCATCATGGTTTTCGCTATCTGATAGGTCAGCGGACTCACGCGATAGGCGACGACCATAGGACGTTTGATCAGCATGGCCTCAAGCGTTGCCGTGCCCGACGCCAGTAAAATACCATCGGCAGCGGCCATCACCTCACGGGACTTACCTTCTACCATGTGGATTTCCAGATCCGGCGCATGCGCTGTTAACGCTTGCTCAAACTGCTCACGGCGCTTTTGATTCACTAAAGGCGTCACAAAGCGAATATCGGGAAATTGCTGCTTGATAAGTAGCGCTGCCTTCACGAAGGGCTCGGCTAATTGCTTTAATTCGCCGCCACGTGAGCCGGGTAAAATCGCGAGGTATTCGGCCTCAGGATCGAGTTCAAGCAACTGACGGGCGCTCGCCTTATCACTCTCTAACGGAATATCGTCCGCCAAGGTATGGCCGACAAAGGTACAAGGCACCTGATGCTTGTCGTAAAAAGCTTTCTCAAAGGGTAATAACGACAGCACCATATTGGTGGCCTTAGCGATTTTAAAAATACGCTTAGGCCGCCATGCCCATACCGAAGGGCTCACGTAGTGAACAGTTTTAATCCCCTGCGCCTTTAACTTAAGTTCAAGACCGATATTAAAATCCGGTGCATCGATACCGATAAAACAATCGGGCTTAAGTTCGGTGATGGACTTAATCAGGGATGAGCGCACATGGAGTAAGCGTGGCAAGCGTGATAGCACTTCGACTATCCCCATCACGGCTAACTCTTCCATTGCGAACAGGGATTCGAAGCCTAGGGCTTCCATACGAGGTCCACCAATACCGACAAAACGGGCGTTGGGGTGTGTTTTTTGCAGTGCGGCCATTAAACCTGCACCTAAAATATCGCCGGAGAGTTCTCCGGCGACCATTGCAAACACTAATTGAGATTTTTTGCTCATAAACCAATCATATCTGACAAGTAAATGGCACCGCAGCGCATCTCTGCCATGGCATTGTCTAAAGCAGAATATTACGAGCAGTGCCTATGAATGGCATAGTGTAGAGTCTAAGACTCTTAACGAATAATGCCGCGACCCGATGATTTAACAAACTCAATGAACGACTTAACTTGCTCATCGTTCTGCGCATCTTCGGCAAGCGCTTCAATCGCTTCATCAGCAGTTAAACTGCTGCGATATAAGGTTTTATAGGCTCGGCGCACCGCTAATTGGCTCTCCTTAGAGAATCCACGGCGCTTCATACCTTCGCTGTTTAAGCCACGAGGAATGGCAGGTTGTCCCGCCGCCATCACAAAGGGGGCACATCCTGTAGCAATAACGAGCAACCTGCGGTAAAGGCGTGGGCACCGATATGCACAAACTGGTGAACGCCAGTCATACCTCCGAGAATCGCCCAGTCCCCCACATGCACATGGCCTGCGATAGACGCATTGTTGGCCATAATCACGTTATTACCGACCACACAGTCATGGGCGATATGCACGTAGTTCATAAACAGGTTGTTAGAGCCGATACGGGTTTCGCTATTATCTTGAACCGTACCACGGTGAATGGTCACATGCTCACGGATAATATTGTTATCGCCAATAATGAGTCGAGTTGGCTCGCCTGCGTATTTCTTATCTTGGCATTCTTCACCCACGGAGGCGAATTGGAAAATACGGTTGCCTTTACCGATAATGGTTGGGCCCTTCACCACTACGTGGGAGCTTAACCAACAATCGTCGCCAATCTCGACACCCGCACCCACATAACTCCATGGGCCAATGGTGACGTTTTTACCAATTTTTGCATCGGGATGCACAAACGCTAATGTATCTATCACTGATTAATCTCTCTGCGGGCACACATGATTTCAGCGGAACAAACCACTTCACCATCCACTTTGGCCTCACCATAGAAAACGCCAATCCCGCGGCGCTCTTTAATCATTTTGACTTCAAAATGGATTTGATCGCCGGGCTCAACCACACGTCTAAAACGGGCGTTATCGATACCAGCAAAATAGTACAACACACCAGGAGGCGGTACATCGTCACTCATGGTCTTAAACGCGAGCAGACCAGTAGCCTGTGCCATGGCTTCTAAAATCAGCACGCCGGGCATCACAGGCTGAACAGGGAAATGTCCCTGGAAAAAGGGTTCATTAATCGTCACGTTTTTAATCGCATGGAGACTCTCACCTGGGGTGTAATCCAAAACGCGATCGATTAATAAAAATGGATATCTATGGGGTAGATACTTAAGGATCTCCGTAATATCCATAGTGTTCATTTGATTAGACACGAACCTAGTTCCTCAAAATTGCCTTGGGGCAATTACTCTGGTGTATTTGAATTCTTTTCCAACGTCTTCACGCGTTGGAACAGTTCATCCAATTGACGGAAGCGAACTGTATTTTTACGCCACACTTTGTTTTCCATTGCCACTGTCGCAGAAGAATACAAACCAGGCTCACGCATGTTACCTGTAACGTTTGTCGCGCCAGAAAGATGGACACCATCCGCAATGGTCAAGTGGCCTGCAATCGCGCAGTTACCACCAATAATACAATGTTTACCTATTGTCACACTGCCAGCAATGGTCGTGCTGCCAGCGATCGCGGTATTTTCACCAATAATATCGTTGTGGGCAACCTGTACTTGGTTGTCGATGATCACACCGTTGTGGATCTCGGTATGACCTAAGGCGCCACGGTCAATGGTTGAGTTCGCGCCGATTTCGACGCGATCGCCAATGCGTACACCACCGGTTTGGGGAATTTTAATCCATTGTCCACGCTCGTTGGCGTAACCGAAACCGTCGGAGCCAATAATTGCGCCGGAATGAATAATACAATCTTGGCCTAAATGGACATTATGATAGAGGGTCACATTGGCCCACAGACGAGTGTTAGAGCCTACGATGGAGTCTTGACCAATCACAGAGCCCGCACCAATCTGCACGTTTTCGCCGAGGATCACATTCGCGCCAATCACCACATTGGCACCAATTGCTACGCCTTCGCCTAACTGGGCAGAAGAGTCGATTTGTGCCGATGGATGGATACCTACGGCCGCCTTGGGCGTAGTATCTAAAAACTGAGCCACACGGGCAAACCCCACATAGGGGTCTTTAACGACTAACGCAGTGCCTGAATAGTCCTGCGCGTCTTTAGCCGACAATAACACCGCACTCGCTTGAGTTGACTCAAGCTGAGCACGGTATTTGCTGTTGGCTAAAAAAGAGATTTGACCCGATTGGGCATGTTCAAGTGTCGCAACGCTGTTGATCACTAACGTTTCATCGCCTTGGACAACGCCATCTAATAACAGGCTTAGCTCTTTTAAAGTCACACTTTTCATTAATTACTTGCCTTTGCTTAAGGCTTCAACCACTTTGCCACTGATGTCAGCATTTGGCTTAACATAAATGACGGCACCGCGCTGTAAAACTAAATCGTATTTTTCTTTTTCAGCGATAGTATTAATGGCTTTTTGAACCTTAACTAACAGTTTGTTTTGCTCTTCACCTTGGCGACGACGTAAGTCTTCATCCAAAGCTTTTCCTTTTAGCTGATATTCAGATTTTAACGCTTCCATTTTACGAACCAGCTCAGTTTTTTGCGTGTCATTCATTAACGCGCCGTCACGTTGCTGCTTCTCCATCAGAGAGCGCATTTCTTCTTGCATTTTCTGAACTTCAGCCATGCGATCACCAAACTCTGATTTCAGAGATTGGGAGATTTGCTCACGTTGAGGTAACTGTTCAAACACAGCGCCCATATCAACAACCGCAATATTTTCTGCCTGCGCCGCTAAAGGTGCACCTAATAAAGCCAACGTCACCAGGGCACGGTTTACCATCTTGTTCAAAATAGACTCCTTGTTACCTTTGTTATATTCAGCAAAACCTGCCGAGTGTATGCCTTTTAAAAAGTTTTGCCAATATTGAACGAGAAGATCTCTGTTTGATCGCCTTCGTATTCTTTAATCGGCCATGCCAAGCTGAATACCATTGGGCCCATAGGAGACAGCCACTGTAAGCTTAACCCCCAAGACGCTCTGATACGGCCAGGATCACTGTAGTCCTGTAACTTATCAAATTCTTCCGCTGGCAGCGTTTGATACTTAGCGAAATCGAACTCAGTATCCCATACGTTACCCGCATCGACGAAGAAGCTGGTACGAACAGAGTTAGTGTAGGCCTCATCTAAGAATGGCGTTGGTACAATCAACTCCATACTGGCGGTTGCAATCGCGTTACCACCGATAGAACGACCTGAACTGACCTGAATACTGTTTGGATCACCCGGTAAACTACAACCGTCACCCGATGGATCCGGCGCACAAGGCTCGCTACCACGGAAGAGGTAGAATGAACGTGGGCCGACCGAGTTAGACTTAAAGCCACGCAGTGAGGTACTACCGCCCGAGTAATAGTTTTCCCAGAAAGGCAGGATTTGATCATTATCATTAAATTGACCATAACCGTTGCCATAACCTAAACGACCACGCGCCAAAAGCACAAAACTGTGGCTGCGGTTGATGGGGAAATAATAGTTAGTATCGAAGTCAGTCTTAAAGTACTGCAGATCCGAGCCTGGTACTGTCATCTTACCGCTTAAACGCTGTGACGAACCGTCCGTTGGGAAGGTGCCACGGTTTAAGGTACTGCGGTACCAGCCTAAGCTCAGCTCGAAGTTATCGAAGCTTAGATCGGCATTTGGATCATCGTCACGGTAGATATTGTAGAAACGCAGCGCCTGCTCGTAGGCGGAGATTTCTGAAATCGTGTTATGACGATAGCCAATACCACCATTAATACGGTTGTATTCGTTAATCGGGAAGCCTGAGTTTAATGCCACGCCATAGGAGCTGTTTTTATAACGCTCAAGGTTAGCCTCATTCGCATCGAACTCGTTCCAGTAAACGCTGCCACCTAAGCTCACGCCATCTTTGGTCCAATAAGGATCGGTGTAAGATAAGTTAACGTTCTTAGAATACTTGTTGGTGCTCAAACTCACGCCCGCTTGGTTACCCGTACCGAGGAAGTTATTTTGCTGCACACCAAACTGCAGACTTAAGCCCGATTCAGTACCATAACCGACACCAGCGTTAAATGATCCCGATGGCTGCTCTTTGACCTTCACGGCCACATCGACTAAATCGTCGGTACCTGGCACTTGAATGGTTTCGGTATCAACAGTCTCGAAGAAGCCTAAACGGTTTAGACGGGCTTTAGATTGCTCAACCTGCGCCGAGTTTAACCAAGCCCCTTCCATCTGACGCAGTTCGCGGCGCATCACTTCATCTTTAGTGACAGTGTTACCAGTGAAGTTAACCGAACGCACATACACACGTTTACCCGGTTTGATATTGATGTTTAAAGTCACTTCCTTGGTTTTATCATCAATTTCAGGGTAGGTTTTCACTTCAGGGTAAGCGTAACCGAAACGACCTAAGTATTTGCTGTACATCTCTTCGGTGAAGGTCACATCACCGCCGTTGTACATATCGCCCGCCTTAATTGGCAGAATCGATTTCATTAACTCTTCACGGCCCATTAAGTCGCCGGTGAGGTTAACGTCTTTAACCTTGTACTTCTCACCTTCGTTGACGTTGATGGTGATATACAAACCTTTACGGTCAGGCGTCATCGCCACTTGAGTCGAGGTGACTTCAAAGCGGATATAACCCTTGTTGTGGTAATAGGTTTTAATGGTTTCAAGGTCGGCTTGCAGCTTTTGCTTCTGATAGCGACGCTCACCGAACAGATCCCACCAAGCCACGTAGTCTTTGAGTTCTAACATGCCAATAAGCTCAGCATCGGTAAACTCTTTGTTGCCAACCACGTTAATTTGGCGAATTTCAGCCGCTAAACCTTCGGTGAACTTGAATTTTAGTTCGACACGGTTACGGGGCAAGTTAATCACCTGCGCTTCGACTTTCGCACCGTATTTACCCACACCGTAGTAGAAGTCTTGTAATCCCTTCTCGATGCCCGTCAGCATAGTACGGTCTAAGGACTCACCGACTTTCACGCCTGAGCCGTCCAGACTTTCCTGTAACTGCTCATCTTTAATGTCTTTGTTGCCTTCAAAGGTCACGGCGCTGATCGTTGGTCGCTCAGTGACTTTGACAATCAACACACCGCCATCATGACTGACTGAGATGTTCTCAAAGTTAGTCGATGCATACAGGCTTTTAATGGCTTGTTGAATTTTTAACTGGTCAACAGTGTCACCCACTTTCACTGGTAAGCTTAACAAGGCAGCACCCAGTGCGACTCGCTGCAAACCTTCAACTTGGATGTCGGTCACTTCAAAGGGTTGGAAAGTATCCGCCAACACAGTCCCTGAAAACGACGCACCGACTAATAACATCGAGGCAAAAATTTTATTCAATCTCATAGAGCACTTCTAATTATTAGTGTGTCCTTGCTCAGAGTCGGGAAAAATCATTGAAAAGGGCGATACTCATCAACATTAGCAGCAAGGCTGCCCCAAATCTGAATCCAATTTCCTGCACCTTTTCAGACACAGGTTTACCAGTGATTACCTCAACGAAGTAATACAGCAGGTGTCCCCCATCGAGCACAGGCAATGGCAGCAGGTTAATGATGCCTAAATTGACACTGATAAGCGCGAGGAAACCGAGAAAGTAAACCAAGCCATAGTTTGCACTATTGCCCGCACCCTGTGCGATTGAGATAGGTCCACTTAAGTTTTTCACTGACACATCGCCAGTAAATAATTTGCCAATCATCTTAAAGCTCACAGCAACAAGTTGCCATGTTTTATCCACTGCTATAGCGAAAGAATCGATTGGGCCATATTCGAGTTGTAGGCGCATATTCTCTGGCCATTGCGCCTGAGCAGGGCTCACCCCAAGCACGCCTATATCTTTGTCATCGCTATTTTTAACACTCGCAGGTGTCACAGAGATGGCAAACTGCTCGCCATTACGGCGCACAGTTAACTCCACAGGCACATTGGCAGAATGTTGAATAATGTCAACAAAAGCTTGCCAATCGGTGTAATTTTGCCCATTGATGGCAACCAAAGTATCGCCGACTTTCAGATCACTCTTAGCCGCCGCACTGCCTTCGCTGATGAGCGCTATTTGTGGCTCAATCGCAGGGCGATACACTCCCAGACCCAACGCCGTAATCGGCGACTCCTTTTCTGGGTCGAAACGCCACTCGCGGGTATCAAGGGTATAAGTGCGAGCCGTGGTATCTAAACCCTGCAAACCATTTAGCGGCGCGAGGGAGACGGTTAAGCTGTCATCGCCAATATGGCCCACTAGCGCTAAATTGACTTCTTCCCAATTGCGTACAGGCTGGCCTGAAATCGCCGTCACTTGCATCGGCTCATTCACTTGGATTTGCGCCGCCGCAGTGCCAGGTGTGGTTGAGGTAATCACAGGCTTGAGCGATGGCACGCCAATTAAATACATTAAATACAGTGCGATAATTGCAAAGATAAAGTTTGCAATCGGACCTGCGGCCACAATCGCAATCCGTTGCCATACACTTTTACGGTTAAAGGCTTGGTCCTTTAAATCATCGGGTACGTCTTCTACTCGTTCATCGAGCATTTTGACATAGCCGCCTAACGGGATCATGGCGATGACGTACTCAGTGCCATCTTGACCTACTTTGCGCCAAATCGCCTTACCAAAACCAATCGAAAAACGTTCAACCTTCACGCCACAGCGGCGTGCAACATAGAAATGGCCGTATTCGTGGGCGGTGATAAGCAGCCCAAGCGCAACGATAAACGAACCTAAGTTCCACAAAAAATCTAACATTCCACTCCTTATGTCATCGTCAAATTGGCTTATTCCTCATCAAATGAGGATTAAGCCAATTTCGCTAACTGTTCGCGGGCATATATCCGCGTTTGCGCATCGAGGGCGATAATATCATCGATGCTGGTCATCGTCCGTTTAGGCACTGATGATAAACAAGCTTCATTCACCTTAGCGATATGGGTAAAACCAATCTGCCCCTGTAAAAATGCCTCCACGGCGATTTCATTGGCGGCATTGAGTACCGTAGTCGCTTCTTGGCCTTGGGCACAAGCGGCGATCGCTAACGCCAAACAAGGAAAGCGATTAAAGTCCGGCTCACAAAAGCTTAACTGTCCGACTTTGAAAAAATCCAAAGGTTCAACGCCAGAGCTAATTCTTTGTGGATAGGACATACAATGTGCAATCGGTGTACGCATATCCGGGTTACCCATTTGCGCAATGACGCTACCATCGCGGTATTGCACCATCGAATGGATAACGCTCTGTGGATGGATAACCACCTTTAATTGGTCTTTCTGGGTATTAAACAACCAGCGCGCTTCAATAAACTCCAAGCCCTTATTCATCATAGTGGCGGAGTCGACTGAAATTTTCGGCCCCATCGACCAGTTTGGATGTTTACAGGCCTGCGCTGGCGTCATTGACGCAAGGCTGGCAAGCTCAGCGGTCAAGAAGGGGCCGCCCGAGCCGGTCAGCAAAATATGGGAAATTCCCGATGCGGCTAAATCACAGCGGCCTAAATTGGCCTGCACCTCTTCGGGTAAACATTGGAAAATCGCATTGTGCTCACTATCAACTGGCAATAGAGTCGCGCCAGAGGCTTTGGTGGCCTCAATAAAGAGTTCACCTGACATCACCAAGGCTTCTTTATTGGCAAGCAATACCCGCTTACCCGCCTTGACGGCGGCTAAGGTGGGCACAAGCCCCGCTGCGCCGACGATAGCGGCCATCACAGTATCCACTTCAGCGGCTGTGACTAAGGCGATGAGTTCATCCTCACCGCTACTGACTTGGATATTAAGCTCAGGGGGAAGCTTGGCTTGTAGTGCTAATGCGGCCTGACTATCGACCATATGGGCGACTTGGGGGCTATGGGTTACACACAGGGCAAGCATCTTATCGACACTCGCATTCGCCACTAAAGCGTAAACACGATAGGCATCGGGATTAGCCGAAATCACACTTAAAGTGCTGGCACCAATCGACCCAGTTGCGCCCAAAATCACCATATTTTGCATAGCGTTACATCCAAAATGCAATGTAGATTAAGGTAAACACCGGCAAGGCCGCAGTGAGGCTGTCGATGCGATCGAGTACACCACCATGCCCAGGCAGAATCGTGCCAGAGTCTTTGATGCAGGCGGCACGCTTAAACATACTCTCGGATAAATCGCCAAGCGCCGAAATCAGTGCCACGAAAATGGTGACCGCAACCACTAACCCTAATTCCTGCTCAGGCGAAATATACATCACGCCAGCGACAACAATCAGTGTTGTCATCAGGCCGCCCAATAAACCCTCTAGAGTTTTAGCTGGGCTCACCGCCGGCATCAGCTTGGTCTTGCCGACCGCTTTACCGACAAAATACGCGCCCGAATCGGCCGCCCAAACAATCAGCATCACCAGTAACACCAATGATGCGCCGTAGTAAGGCGATATTTGCGAACTAATGGATTTGAGTGCAATCAGCGCCACAAAACACGGCACTAGGGTGAGTTGTCCAAACATGGACTTTAGCATCGGGTTCTTTTGCCAGAGTTTGGCGCTTTTAGGGTAAGTCACCACCAACAGCAGTGACACTATCCACCAGAATGCACCGATGGCAATCACGGCAAGATAGATAGGATGAATTTGTCCCCTAAGCCAAATGGTGTCGGCGGGAACAATTAAATTCAACGCGATAAGTAAAATACCGACGGTGCAAGTAAAACTCCATTGAGTCACATCACATTGACTATCGATGATCCTGCCCCACTCCTTAGCGGCGATCAGAAACACGGCCACTAAGGCCCAAGCAAAGTACTCTACGGGGAGTAAAAAGATCGCTCCCAAAACTAATGGAATTAACCAAATTGCTGTTATTATACGTTGTTTTAGCAAAAAAATCCCTCATGACGTTTTACAATGCGCGCATCTCATCAATTTGACTTCCGGTCAAACCAAAACGGCGCTGGCGACTGGCAAAAGTAGCAATCGCTTCATGAAAAGCCTGTTCATCGAAATCAGGCCAAAGGGTGTCCATAAACACCAATTCAGCATAGGCAGCCTGCCAGAGCACAAAATTGCTGATCCGGTAATCCCCGCCCGTACGGATCATTAAATCAACTTCACTCTGATTTTGCATGCACAAATGTTCACTCAGGGCTTCTTCGGTGAACTGACTGCTGGTCATTTCGCCATTTTCCACCTTTTCAGCTAACTTTTGCGCAGCTTGCAGTATGTCCCAACGGCCACCGTAATTGGCCGCTACATTCAATATCAATCCACTGTTGCCTGCGGTTTTTTCTTCTGCGGCACGAATTTGTTTTTGTAAACGCGCAGAAAAACGGCTGATATCGCCGATGATATTCAATCGAACTTGGTTTTTATCGAGTAACTTAATTTCCCGTTGTAACACGGTAAAAAACAATTCCATCAGCAAGCTGACTTCCTTATCGGGTCTGCGCCAATTCTCGCTGGAAAACGCAAATAGCGTCAGCGATTGTATCCCTAACTGACTGGCCGCACTCACCGCACGTCTCACCGCCTTTACGCCGGCTTTATGCCCCATCACTCGTGGTTTGCCCTGGGTTTGGGCCCAACGTCCATTACCATCCATAATAATCGCAACATGTTTAGGTAATGACTGTTTAACGAGTTCGGGTAATACCTCCGGTAAGCTTGTCTGAGCACAAGCATCCTGCTCAGTTGACCTAGATTGCGGATCAAATTCCACTGTGGATGACATCTATTACAACCCTTTAAAATAGCAAACGCCGTGTAGTATACCCCTACACGGCGTAGCAACTCTAGCTTATAGCGCCTGAGATTAGACTTCCATCAACTCAATTTCTTTGGCCGCTAAAATCTCATCGACCTTCTTAATGTGAGCATCGGTGAACTTTTGCACTTCGTCTTCAAAGCGGCGAACATCGTCTTCAGTACATTCTTTGGCTTTTTCGAGCTTCTTCACTTCAGAAATCGCGTCACGACGTACGTTACGAATCGCCACACGGCCGCCTTCGGCTTCTGCACGAACCACTTTGATGAAGTCTTTACGACGTTCTTCAGTCAGTGCTGGTAATGGAATACGTAAGGTTGCACCCGCTGACATTGGGTTTAAGCCAAGGTCTGAGCTCATAATCGCTTTCTCAACCGCTTGGATTGCACTACGGTCGAACACAGTCACAGACAGAGTACGCGCATCTTCAATACCCACGTTCGCCACTTGGTTCAGCGGGGTCATAGTGCCGTAGTAAGACACTTGGATAGAGTCCAGTAAGCTTGGGTGTGCACGACCAGTACGTACTTTCGCCATTTGGTTCTTAGTCGCTTCTACGCATTTACCCATGCGCTCTTGAGCATCTTTTTTAATATCTGCAATCACGTTAAATGTCCTTCTTGGTCATTAAATAACTTATTTCGCTCTGATCATTGTGCCTTCTTCTTCACCCATGACCACGCGGCGCAGTGCACCTGGTTTGTTCATGTTGAATACTAGGATTGGCATGTCATGATCACGCGCCATCGTAAAGGCTGCTAAGTCCATTACTTTTAATTCTTTGTCCAGTACTTCAGTGTACGTTAAATCATCGTACTTGACTGCTTCTGGATTTTTCATCGGGTCGTCAGAATAAACGCCGTCAACTTTAGTGCCTTTTAGCACGACTTCTGCTTCGATTTCAATGCCGCGTAAGCAAGCAGCAGAATCGGTAGTGCAGAATGGGTTACCAGTACCCGCAGCAAAAATCACTACACGGCCTGATTTTAATAAGCTGATAGCCTCAGCCCAATTGTAGTCGTCGCATACCCCTTTTAACGGGATTGCCGACATCAGACGAGCATTAACATAGGCACGGTGCAGGGCATCACGCATGGCCAAGCCGTTCATAACCGTTGCCAGCATACCCATGTGATCGCCCACCACACGATTCATGCCCGCTTTTGCTAGGCCTTCACCGCGAAATAGATTACCACCACCAATGACCACCCCCACCTGAATGCCTAACTCTACCAGCTCTTTCACTTCTTGAGCCATGCGATCTAACACTTTAGGGTCGATGCCGAAGCCTTCGTCGCCCATCAGTGCCTCGCCACTTAATTTTAGAAGAATGCGTCTAAATGCAGGTTTTGGATTGGTGCTCATATTTTTTGTCCTGGTCATAACAAGACCGCAGCCATTGCTGCGGTCTTGGGGGTATTTAGCGTTGGCGATTAAGCCTTTTTAGAAGCGGCGATTTGCGCTGCAACTTCAGCAGCAAAATCTTCTTCTTTCTTCTCGATACCTTCACCAACTTCTAAACGAATGAAGTTAGTTACTTTAGCGCCTTTCTCTTTTAAGATTTCGCCAACAGTCTTCTTAGGCTCCATGATGAAAGCTTGACCAGTCAGAGAAACCTCACCGGTGAACTTCTTCATACGACCAGCAACCATCTTCTCAGCGATTTCAGCAGGCTTGCCTTCGTTCATCGCGATTTCGATTTGCAGAGCTTGTTCACGAGCAACTACGTCAGCTGGTACGTCTTCTGGGTTAACGTATTCAGGCTTAGAAGCGGCAACGTGCATAGCTAAGTGCTTCAGAGTTTCCTCATCCGCTTCACCAGTTACAACAACACCGATACGGTCGCCGTGACGGTAAGAAGCTAATTGAGTGCCATCGATGTACTCAACGCGACGAACGTTGATGTTCTCACCGATTTTAGCAACTAGCGCAACACGAGTTTCTTCGAATTGGGCTTTTAAGTCTTCTAAAGACACTTTAGACGCTGCAGCAACGTCTAAAACAGCGTTAGCAAAACCTAAGAAGTTCGCATCTTTTGCAACGAAGTCAGTTTGACAGTTAACTTCTAACAGTACTGAGAAACCTTCGCCGTTTTTGATCAGGATAGTACCTTCAGCAGCGATGTTACCCGCTTTCTTAGCAGCCTTCGCAGCACCAGACTTACGCATGTTTTCAATCGCTAGCTCAATGTCACCATTGGTTTCTTCTAACGCTTTTTTACAATCCATCATGCCAGCGCCAGTACGCTCGCGTAGTTCTTTAACTTGGGCAGCAGTAATTGCCATTGTTAAATCCTCTCTAAAAATTCGACTAATTTGCAGATATAAAACAGGGGCCGAATGGCCCCTGTTAACCAATCAAAATCTTGGTTAATAAGGGCGATGAAATTCATCTCGCCTTTATTATTCAGCTTCTACGAAACCGTCTTGCTCAGCTTGTACAGCTAGATCTTGACCACGACCTGCTTTAGCAGCCGCTGCAACTGAAGTAGTGTAAAGACGAATAGCGCGCATTGCATCATCGTTACCAGGAACGATGTAGTTGATGCCGTCTGGAGAAGAGTTAGTATCAACAACAGCAACAACTGGAATACCTAGATTGTTAGCTTCTTTAATAGCGATATGCTCATGGTCAGCACCGATAACGAATAATACGTCAGGTAGGCCGCCCATGTTCTTGATACCACCTAAAGACTTTTCTAGCTTCTCAAGCTCACGAGTGCGCATTAGCGCTTCTTTCTTAGTAAGCTTGTCGAAAGTACCGTCTACAGACTGGCTTTCAAGGTCTTTTAGACGCTTGATTGATTGACGAACTGTTTTCCAGTTAGTCAACATGCCGCCCAACCAACGGTGATCAACGTAGAATTGATCACAAGAAATTGCTGCTTCTTTGATCGCTTCGCTTGCAGCGCGCTTAGTACCCACGAATAATACTTTACCTTTCTTAGATGCTACGTTGCTGATGAACGCTAGTGCTTCATTGAACATAGGCACAGTGTGCTCTAGGTTAATGATGTGTACACCGTTACGAGCGCCGAAGATGAAAGGCTTCATCTTTGGGTTCCAGTAACGAGTTTGGTGACCGAAGTGAACACCGGCTTGAAGCATGTCGCGCATTGAAACTGTAGTCATTTCTATTACCTTAAAAATTAGGGGTTAGACCTCCACGCATCCCATGTCTTCGACCCCGCAGTTAACAGCTGAGGGCACCCCGAAGAATGTGTCGACACGTGTGTGATTTAGTATTTAGATAAATTGCCATGTATAATGGCCGCCATCTTTAGTCTTGCCTTGGGTTAAGATAAGCAAAAGCTGACCTTATACATCCTGCAAGACTTAAACATAACGGCGCGCTTTATACCATAAATAGCCCTAAAGCACAAATTTTTGCATTGGGTAGATGCCGCCAATAGACATCGAAGACACAAGAGAAAACGCAATGAGTATAGTCATTAAGACAGCAGAAGAAATCGAGAAAATGCGCGCAGCGGGTAAGCTGGCCGCACAAGTATTAGAAATGATCGCCCCTTATGTTAAGGCTGGCGTGAGCACTAATGAACTAAACGATATCTGCGCCAAATATACCGAAGAGCAAGGCGCGATTTCTGCCCCGCTCAACTACCATGGTTTTCCTAAGTCGATTTGTACTTCGTTAAACAACGTTATTTGCCATGGTATTCCCAGTGACCGCGTTCTCAAGGATGGCGATATTCTCAATATCGATATCACAGTAATCAAAGACGGTTACCACGGTGACACCTCTAAAATGTTCTTAATCGGTGAAGTCAGCCCTAAGGACAAACGCCTGTGCCGTATCGCGCAAGAGAGTCTATACCTCGCCATTCGTAAGGTTCGCCCTGGGTTAAAACTGGGAGAAATCGGCAATACTATCGAAAAATTCATCAAAGCCAGCAAAACAGGTCTTGAGAAATATTCCATCGTGCAAGATTATTGTGGTCACGGTATTGGTGCCGGTTTCCATGAAGAGCCGCAAGTCATGCACTACCGTAATGGCGATAACACCATTTTACGCCCTGGCATGTGTTTTACCATTGAGCCGATGATCAACGCTGGTCGCCACACCACAGTGTTAGACCGTGACGATAAGTGGACTGTCACCACCTCCGATGGTAAAAACTCTGCCCAATGGGAACACACATTATTAGTGACCGAAACCGGTGTAGAAGTCCTGACTCTGCGTGATGAGGAAGACTTCCCGCGTATCATTAATCACTAAGCGACATACTTAGTACGTTAGGACTCAGAGGATTACTGAACACCTAACTCATCCAAACAAGGGACTCGATGAATACAGCTCTGCTAGCTAAACAATCATTAATCGAACAGAATCAAACGCTTTTAGCAAGATTCAAGGCCAAAACCCCGATTGAAGAGCTAGTGACGCAGCGCTGTCAGTTCGTCGATTTCCTCGTCAAACAGGCCTGGCAACAGCACGGTCTGGACCAACATCCTATCGCCCTGATCGCCGTTGGCGGCTATGGTCGCGGCGAGTTACATCCGCACTCGGATGTCGATTTATTATTCCTGTTCGAAGGTGAGTTATCGCAGGCGGCTGAAACCGCACTGAGCGAATTTATCGCCTTTTTATGGGACGCCAGCCTTGAAATTGGCCACAGTGTTCGCACCCTCAGCGATACCTTAAATCTAGGTCGAGAAGACATTACCATCGCCACTAACCTGCTCGAGGCTCGGCTACTCTCAGGCCCAGAATCCCTGTTTGATCAACTCTATGACGCCATCCGCCAGAGCGACTTTTGGACGTCGAGCCAGTTCTTTATCGCCAAACGTGATGAACAAACGGCCCGCCATGCCAAGGCAAGCGCCTTCGATCTTGAGCCCAACATCAAAAGTTGCCCCGGCGGCCTACGGGACATTCAAACCATCGCCTGGGTTGCTATGCGCCACTTTGGCGCCTCACGCTTAGAGGAACTGGTTCAATACGAATTTTTAGAACCCGCCGAATTAGAAGAGCTGCTCGAGTGTCAGCATTTTCTGTGGAAGCTGCGCTTTGCCCTGCACATGGCGGTCGGGCGCGATGAAAATCGCCTGCTGTTCGATGTCCAGCGCCAAGTGGCCGAACTAATGGGCTATGAAGACGCCACTCAACTCGCCGTTGAGCAGATGATGAAACGCTACTATCGCACGGTACGCCGGGTGATGGAGCTGAACGAAATGCTGCTGCAACTGTTTAAGCGGGCGACACTGGGCCAAACCAAGGCCTTAGAAATTCAAGCGATTGACAATAACTATCAACGACGCGGAGCCTTTATCGAGGCCCTAAGGGACGATTTATTCGATAGCGGCAAAGAAATTGTACGCCTCTTTGTCCATGTCGCTAAAAACTCCAATATTAAAGGCATTTATGCGCCGACGCTGAGATCGCTAAGGCGCGCACGCCGAGCACAGCTGCAACCCTTGCAGGAAAATCCTCAGTGCCGCCAAGCCTTTATGGAAATCTTAAAGCATCCTCGTGGCATCGCGGCCTTATCGCTGATGCATAAACACGGGGTGCTGTCGGCCTATTTACCCGCATGGCGCAATATCGAAGGTCAAATGCAATTTGACCTGTTCCATGCCTATACGGTGGATGAACACACCCACAGATTGCTGCTCAATATCGAGCGCTTCTCACAGCCGGAGCAGAAGGAAGAGTTTCCTTTAGGCTCAGTGCTTATCAATCAGTTACCGAAAAAGGTTTGTTGGTACTTGGCGCAATTTTCCATGATATCGCCAAGGGACGCGGTGGCGATCACAGCAAGCTTGGCTCAAGCGATGCCCTCGCCTTCTGTAAGCTCCATGGCTTGAACGACCACGATGGCCGCTTAGTCGCTTGGCTGGTCGAAAATCACTTAGTGATGTCGGTAACCGCTCAGCGCCGCGATATTTCCGATCCCGATGTGGTGGCCGACTTTGCCAGCAAGGTGCGCGATGCGGTGCATTTAAGTTATTTATATTGCTTAACCGTCGCCGATATCTGCGCCACCAACGAGAAGACCTGGAACAACTGGAAAGGCTCACTACTGCGTGACTTGTATTTCTCCACCCAAAGGGTGCTAGCACGGGGAAAGAAAAACCCGTCGATATCCGTGCGCGGGTGCGCGAATACCAAGCCAAGGCCAAGAAAGACCTGCTTCGCCGTGGCGTGAAAGAAAAAGATTTAGATACCCTCTGGCAACGCTTTAAGGCCGACTATTTTTTGCGCCACCAGCCAAATCAGGTTGCTTGGCATGCCGAAGCTATCCTTAAGCATAAACAGTTGGATGAGCCGCTGGTGCTGGTGTCCAAACACACGACACGCGGCGGCACTGAACTTTTTGTCTACTGTCAGGACAGGCCTAAGCTGTTCGCCACCGTGATGGCGGTGCTCGATAATAAAAACATCAACGTCCACGACGCTAATATTATGACGTCGAAGGATAATTACGCTCTCGACACCTTCGTTATCCTCGAGCAAGACGGCGCCCCCGTGAGCCAACTCTCACGCATTCAGAGTATCCGTAAGGCCCTTGAAAAGGCGCTTGCAAGCGATAACCCTAAGCTGCCGCGCTTTAGAAAGCTGTCACGCAAGATGAAACCTTTTAATGTTCCCACTCAGGTGAGTTTCCTTGAGAGTAACCGTCATGGTACAAGTATGATGGAACTTATCGCCTTGGATACGCCGGGATTATTAGCTAAAGTGGGCGATATTTTTTATCGCTGCAACACGACCTTGCTAGCCGCCAAGATCACCACCATTGGCGAGCGAGCCGAAGACTTTTTATTTTGCAAACCAATGATGGCTTGCAACTCAATGAAACCCAAGAGAACACGCTCAAGGAAGCCTTGATTAGCGCGCTGAGCGCCATCAACACAGAGTCAACCAATTAACCAAAACGGGAGAAGTAAATGGAGGCTTTACGCCAACGTATTGAGGCCGCATTTGAAGCGCGTGCCGACATCACACCAAGCACTGTTGACGCAAGCGTGCGTAACGATGTGCAAAATGTCATCAATATGCTCGATAAAGGTGAACTGCGCGTCGCCGAGAAAATCGATGGCCAATGGCATGTACATCAATGGTTGAAGAAGGCGGTATTACTGTCATTCCGTATTTTCGATAACGCGGTTATCGATGGTGCCGAAACCAAATATTTCGATAAAGTACCGTTAAAGTTCGCCGAGTATGACGAAGCCCGCTTTAAAGCCGAAGCCATCCGTGTGGTGCCATCGGCAACCGTACGTAAAGGCTCTTTTATCGGTAAAAACACTGTGTTAATGCCTTCTTATGTGAACCTTGGCGCCTACGTTGACGAAGGCACTATGGTTGACACTTGGGCAACCGTTGGCTCATGTGCGCAAATCGGTAAGAACGTGCACTTATCTGGCGGTGTTGGCATCGGTGGCGTACTCGAGCCGCTGCAAGCGGGTCCGACCATTATTGAAGACAACTGCTTTATCGGCGCACGCTCTGAGATTGTCGAAGGCGTTGTCGTTGAAGAAGGCTCTGTGATTTCAATGGGCGTTTATATCGGCCAAAGCACCCGTATCTATGACCGTGAAACGGGCGAAATCCACTATGGCCGCGTACCAGCTGGCTCTGTCGTAGTATCGGGTAACCTGCCATCGGCTTGCGGTAAATACAGCCTATACGCTGCGATTATCGTTAAAAAAGTGGATGCGAAAACCCGCGGTAAAGTGGGTATCAACGAACTGTTACGTATCGTCGATTAAGCCATATTCATGCTGTACACCATGCCAAAATGCCAAGCTAATGCTTGGCATTTTTTATGGTAAAAACACACTCCAAAGGCCTCAAAGACACATCAAGTTACACCGAGACACACTCTGTTCCCAACCCCACATTTAGATACACTTCTGCGGCCAAATCCCTCTGCAAGGCTGGTAAAAACAGACTTTACTCAAAGGGTCTACTCACCCGTCAAGGAGCTAAAGATGAAAGCAAGATTGGTAAAATTGGGCGGTGCCGCCCTACTCTACACTATAGGAATAGGCTCAAACGCTTTTGCCGCCATGGATCCACAGTTAGAAAATACTTTAGTGGCGGTTTGTAAGGCTGGGGCCAGTAATAATCTGATCTCATTTAGCAACACTATGCAGGAATACCGCATCAACCAAGCTCGGATATTCCCTCGTTTGGTCTGTAACGGCGAAAGCTTCCATCAGTTCGCCCTCAACCAAGGCGCCGACAAAACCGCCAAACGTATTGGCCGTTACGTACAAGGTACTGTCACCATCAAAGATATCGCCCAAAATTCAATGGATGAGGTGTATGCCGTTAATTTTTAATTTGAACGTCACGGTAAGATTAGGCGTCAATTTGACGCCTTTTTATTGCTATCGATTTAAGGGATGAACGATTAATGACGATTTGGAGTACATGCGGCAGACACCTTGGGTTCAGTTCATGTAGCCAACACAGATAAATCCAAACAAAGTTGTTAAATCAACCGCTCCGCCTCTTGGCGATCTTTATTTGCCATGGCGATGGTTCGCCAGCCAATCACACCTATCGCATGCTGAGCTTTATTCACCACGACCAAAAACTCAGTATCCATTTGGTTAAGCAGCTGCAAGGCATCTTCAGAGGTGGCGACATCGCTAATCAAAGGTACTGAGTGCTCCATAATTTGATGGGCTTTTTTCGCAGGAATGCCCTGTCGTGTTCCCGCTCCGCCGCTGTGCCAATCAAGGGGCTAAGCCAATAATCCACTAGGCGCTGAGTGATCACACCGATGATTTTATGGCTCTCATCGAGCACCACCGCCACCTTGGCATGGGCCGCAGTTAATAAACGTTTGATATCGGCAAGCTCATGGTCGAGTGTCACAGACACCACAGGATCCAATACCGCAGCGCCGACATGATCACTAATACTCAGTTCGCGATTGATTAAAATCTCTAAGCAAGTATCGACAATTTTCGCGTCAAACAAGCTACCTCGACCCGCTTTTAATACCTCAGTCATTTTAGCCAACCCCATAGAGGGGCGATAAGGGCGATGGGACAAGATAGAGTCGGCCACATCGGCCACGGCAATGATCTTGGCCTCATAAAGGATCGCTTTATCCTTCAAGCCTAAGGGATAACCCGAGCCATCGAGCCGCTCGTGGTGCTGCAAAATCATCTGCTTAATCGGCCAAGGGAATTCCACATCGGCAACAATTTCGGCTCCATGCAACGGATGGGTTTGAATTAATGCGTACTCTTCTTTGGATAATTTAGAGGGTTTAGTCAAAATCTGCGACGGGATCGCAAGCTTACCAATATCGTGTACCAGCGCACCGATTTTAAGCCCTTCTAATCGCTGCGGTTCAAGCCCGAGTTTTTCGCCAATCAAATAGCTTAACTGGGCAACCGATTTTTGGTGTCCTGCGGTATAGGCATCCTTTAATTCAAGCGCCTCCGAAATCGCGCTGATTAGCTGGGTCAAGGATTGGGATAACTGCTCTTTTTGCGCCTTGATGATTTTTGATTGGCGCGACACCGCCCGCAGACTGCGGGGAAGCTCAATCGAATGCCATAAAATACTCGCGAAGGTCAGGAGCGAACGGGCATCATTGCGGCTATAGGGCTCGTCTCGCCCCACGACACACACTATCCCGGCTAAACGGTGATGGAACACCATAGGCACAGCAAGGTAGCGCTCCCCCAGCAGTAAGCGGTCAAACAACAAATTATCCGGCCGATTATCCGCTAACGTATTCTCAATAATGGGTTTGTAATCTTTAACACACTCCTGCCATAACTGACTTTCCAGCTCTGAGGCTTGGGTATTTTCTTCGACAAATTCGGCCTGGTTGACCTTAGGCGCGGGATAGTCCGAACGGGCCGCGAGGGTGAGTGACTTAGATTTATCGTTATGCAGCAAAATGAAGCCGTAGCGGCTGTTCATCAACGCAATCGCCTTTGCGACGGCGACCTTAAACACTTGTTCCTGTGGAGATTGGATCACATCATCAATATGTTGCAGCCAAGCATCGCTCGCTTGAATCGCTTGGCGATAATCGGCATGCAGCCCTTTGAGTGGCCACTCTTCGAAATTGATTTCAGAGAGGATGAGTTGCCAGCCCTGCTCAGGAATAGCGTACAGGGCAAAATGCACCCGCATGCCCTGATTATCCCGCAGCACCAGCCCGATGTAGTTATCGGTACGTTGAAGAATATCACGGCAAAGTTCGGCATTAAATTCAGTAAATAACTGACAAATCGGCTGATTGATGATCTGTGCCGCCGAGCGATGGCAACGCTGATAAAACGCCCGGCTCATGCACTGCACCCGAAACTGACTATCTAGCCGTGCCCAAGACAAAGGTAAATCCTCGGGCAGGTCTTTTATTCCTATAATGAGGCTACGGCTCATAGACATCAAACACCCCTTCCATGATGGATGCACTGGCCGAACAACAATCCCAAATCAAGTGCTTGAGGTTCGGCTCAAGGTGCAGCAACTCGGTGATAACGTCTTAAATATTGCAAGTAACCTTACTGATAGCAAGCCCAAAGCCGCCTGTTAATCCTAAAGTCTTAATCGGCAAGTCCGCAGCTATATTTCAAGTTAGTACAAGCAAGTTAGCCTTAAAAAACAATGGTTTTATTACCGTAAACCACCACTTGCTCATTCAGCACAAGCTGTAACGCTTTACTGAGGACGCTTTTTTCGACATCGCGCCCCGCTTTGGCCATTTCAAGCGCGCTGTAACTGTGATCGACGGGGATCACGTCCTGCTTAATGATTGGTCCTTCATCGAGGCAATTATTCACAAAATGCGCAGTCGCGCCGATGATCTTTACCCCTCGCTCCCAGGCTTGGCGGTAAGGGGCGGCCCCAATAAAGGCAGGTAAGAAAGAGTGATGGATATTGATGATACGGTTTGGGTATTCGGCGACAAAATCCGGCGTCAGCACCCGCATATATTTAGCGAGCACCAGATAATCAGGCGCGTATTGCGACACGGCGGCCAATAACGCCTGCTCATGCTGAATTCTGTCGAGCCCTTCGTGGCTTACTAGATGAAAAGGAATATCAAATTTTTCAACCAATTCCCTTAACACATCATGGTTGCCCACCACGGCTGCTATCTCAACATTCAAGCCGCCATAGTAGGCCTTCATCAGTAGATCGCCCAAACAATGGGCCTCTTTGGTGACTAATACGACGATGCGCTTCTTGCCTGCGCTGACTAAGGTCATATGGTTTTGGGCGGGTAACACCTCACGCAGATCCTGCAGTAATTGCTCGCTGTTAAAGTGCCCCTCAAGCTCAGTACGCATAAAAAATCGCCCCTGAGCATTATCCACAAACTCACTGTTTTTAATGATGTTAAGCTGATGATTAAAACAAACACTGGTAATTTTGGCGATAAGCCCTTGGGCATCGGCGCAATCTGTCATCAGAATTTTACGTGCTAAGGCGGGTTGCGCGTTCGATACTACTTCATGCTGTGACTGCAAAATCTGCTCTCCTCTATGGTCCCTCATTCGAGTGTGCCATAGCCAATCCGCTCATACAGCATGAAAAGCTAACTTTTTGTGATAAAAAGTGAATTTATTGTGAGTTAACTTTATTAAACACAATAAATCAGCGATTAATTTCAATAAGATGTAATATCAACGTCGGGTATCTAAATAGCGCTGTAAGACTTTGCGTAGGGTTTCGGCCTTAGTGCCATACACCACTTGCACACCTTTGCCCATCACAATCACGCCCTTAGCACCGAGCTGGCTGAGCCGCACTTTATTGACAAGTTCTGGGCTGTGCACACTCAAGCGTAACCGGGTGAGACAAGCATTGAGCTCAACAATATTCTCGCGACCGCCCAATGCCGCAATGATGGCCCTTAAACTCTCTTTGGCACCATGGGGTTCATCGGGTTCGAGTCGTCCAGGCGTCTTTAAATTAAATGCCAGAATACTGCCCCTAAACAGCAGATAATAAATCACCGCCGTCAGCGGCCCTAAAAATGCAAACCAGCCCGTATTGCGCGAGAGGGAAAACAGCAGCGTGAAATCCACCAGCCCATGGGAAAACACAATACTGTGGTGAATATCGAGCATGATGCAGACAAAATATGCCAGCCCAGATAGCAACACATGGATAAGAAACAGGATAGGTGCCACAAACATAAAGGCGAACTCAATCGGCTCTGTGACTCCGGTCAACCAACTGGCCGCAGCAGCGGAAAGCATAATACCCGCGACCCGATTACGCTCCGAGGGATCGGCGCAGCGCCAAATGGCCAGCGCCGCCGCGGGGAGTCCCCACATTTTAATCAAATAACCGCCCGCTAAATTCCCTGCCTGCGGATCGCCGGCTAAATAGCGCGCCACTTCACCCCGAACCACTTCAGAGTTCTGTAACTGGTATTGGCCAACTTCTAAATAGAAAGGCGCATTCCAGATATGATGCAAACCGAGGGGAATGAGTAAACGTTCGAGCGCTCCATAGACCCCAAAGGCGATGGCTGGTTTTTGGTAAACCGCCCAGTCGGACACACGCTCGATGAGCAGAGACAACGGCGGCCACACATGGGCAAGGATATAACCTAAGCCCATCGCCAACGGAATGATCAATAAAGAGGCGCTACGTCTCCCCTCAAAAAAGGAGAAAATCGCGGGCAGGCGAATATATTGGCTCCAGCGCACGGCAAAGCAAGTCACGCCACCAATCAACATGCCGCCGGCAATGCCTGTGTCTAAGGTTTCCATGCCGAGTAGCAATTGGGTCGGCAGTTGGTAAAGATCCGCTAGTGCAGCTAAGGTGGCCGTCATCACCCCATAACCAAATACAGCAGTAAAAGCGGCGATGCCTTGATCGCGGCAAAACCCTATTGCCACCGCCACCGCGAACAAAATGGGCATGATGGCGAAAATCAGCTTGCCAACCGCCAGCATTAATACGGTTAGCACCTCGGGCATAAAAGGGATTGGGCTCACAGTTAAGCCCAGCATCACACCCGCTGCGGGCAAAATCGCAATAGGAATTAACAGCGCCTGACTTAAGCGCTGGGCAAATTTAAACCACTGCTGAGTAACGAAATGACCTAAGCGGCGCGTTCGGATTTGACGATTTGATTCCAGCTTTCCAGCCATTTTATCGCTTCGACCTCGGGTTCCATGGTTTCACAGGCATCAATTTCAAGACGCGCCACAACGGGCTTAGCGCCTAGCTCGCTGAGCAATTCATCTACCGATTTACCCGCACCGCAAAAGGTATCGTAACTCGAATCGCCAAGAGCTATCACACTGTATTTCAGCTCAGGCAGATAAGGCGCTGTCTCCTTAAGATGATAGTACCAAGGCTGGATATCGTCGGGTAAATCCCCTTGCCCAGTGGTCGAAGTCACTACGACTAACAACTCATCCTGTGGCGGCGTAAATTGGCTAATTTCATTCGGTTGCCACAATTTGGCGTCATAACCGAGTTCTGTCAGCGCTTTTTCTAAGGTTTCGGCGGTAAATTGTGCGCTACCATACACAGTGCCAAACACCAGATTAACTTTTTCATGATATACTCCGTGCCACATGCGTAAACGCAACTTAGCTGAAGTTACTTTATTGTGAGGCTTTAGGGCAAGCAACAAGGTAAAAATTTTATAAATCAAGTTATTGAGCATGGGGAAGCGAACTGATGCGACAGAGCAATAGGCAAAAACACCTCAAGCACCAACATAAAACCACCCAAATTAGACGCAAACATTACTTTCACGCCGCCCAGCAAAATCTGCAATTCCCGCTAACCGTTCCGGCGGAGTACTCAACCTTAGCCAGCTTGATATCCAGTCTCAAACCAACCAGTAGTTAAGACCGCAGAAAGTTGCAACGAATTACATGCAACTAAGCAGATAGCCAAGATGCAAGCTTAAGTGAGCACTCGCCTTAGACTAGGAGTCGCCTCAATCGAACACTCGCCTTAAACGCCCAAACAAGTATTGTCTTAAACGGTCGTCGTTTGCTCCGCAATCAACACACTTGGCTCGCAACAAAGCGTGGCATCGTCCCAGCCCAGTCCTGCAAACACGGTTTCCCATTCTGGCTCAAGCTCGGTTTCAATACTTAAGCGCTCAAGTGTCACCGGGTGAGTGAAGGTTAACTTCTTCGCAATCAGCCACAATCTATTGATATCGAAATGCGCGCGGAAAAACGCATTTTGTTTCCCATCGCCGTGAGTGGTATCGCCAATAATCGGATGACGTAAATGCGCCATATGGCGTCTAAGTTGGTGCTTACGCCCCGTTTTGGGACTCAGTTTCACTAACGCGAAGCGGCTAGTTGCATAACGCCCAGACGGATAAGGAATTTCGGTATTTAATAGCGGCTCATATTGAGTCACAGCATCCTGCGCAGCCTTATCTTGATTGGCAAACTTGTCAGCCACCTCATCCAATTCGACTTTAAGCGCATAATCCAAGATGCCACTCTCGTGCATATTGCCACGCGCCAGTGCCAAATATTGTTTTTCAATACTGTGGTTAGCAAATTGCTCGCAAAGGGCGTTAGCCACCTCACTGCTTTTGGCAAATAACAACACACCTGAGGTGGGCCTATCTAAACGGTGAACCGGAAACACATGGCAACCAACCAAGTCACGAGTCAGCTGCATCGCAAAAAGCGCTCACGCCGCGCTAAGTAGCTGCGATGAACCAATAACCCCGCGGGTTTGTGGATAGCCACTAAGTGCTCGTCTTGATACAAAACACACAGTTCAGGCGCAGGCTCTGACTGTTCGTCGCTCTCGCTTGGGTTGTATTTATCCTCTGGCATATCCAGCCAATCATCTTCTAGGTTCATTTAACAACATATCCAATTCATTCAAGACACCGATTAAAGGCGCTAACGCCGCTTGTTCGGACCACACATGTTCCGCCATCGGGGCTATTGCAATTTTGCTTGGCAAAGGTTGCCCCGCATCGATAAGGGCTTGCATGCGCGGAATAAAGATAAACTGCAACCATTGCTCTAACGACATCAGATCGCAGGCAAAAGGCGCCGTACTGGCCATGGCTTCATCACTGGGCGCACGAGTAGACCAAAGCCCGGCACTTTGTAGCTCGTGGGCAATTTGGGCTAGTTTGGTTTGAGTTTGGCTGTAAAGCATCGATATAAGGTCCATTAAGCTACAGTCATTCGACAATTTAGCGCTGCGACTGAGGCGATAAAACTGTGGCAATCATACCATCGCGGACAACTTCCCCCTATAATGTCGCCAATTTATTGAGCCTTTTTGATTGATATGGCAGCCAAATGACTGAAATTACCACGCTTAGCCAATTTTTAACGACAGCCAAAACCCAATTCCAAGTCTATGAATTAGGACGAAGAGTGCAGCACATCGATATGCTGGCCTTCCATCAAATCGAATCATTAGTCACGCCCTACCCTTACCCCATACAAGGGCATGCCCAATTTGCCATCGTGTTTTGGAATGAGAGCCAACAGCACTTTATTTGGTTCCTAAAGCTACCGTTAGACGAACAAGGACTGCTCTCGCCTGCGCCGCGCTCACAGTTTATTGAAATGGTATTAACGGCACTGGGGCAAGATCCGACTCAGCCATTAACCGATGAACAGCAGGATCGCCTCGCTAACAATCCGTTTAGCTTTAAGCCCAGCCAAGAAAAACTGGCGGTATTTAACGCCTTAGTGCGTAAACAGTTAGGTTTAAGCGCTTCTATTCAATATGAATTTGCAGTGCAATATCTCTCGGGACAAATTGCAACGAGTGAATGGCAGCATATTGGCCTGCAAGGTTTGAGCGATGTGTGTGTTCGCCTTGGCGAGTTAGATCACGAGCAGCAACTCCTTGCCAGTTTTGACAATAGTGCGATTGAAGTACAAATTGCCCTGTGCCAATGTCTCGAACACCTGCATTTAACAGAAGCGCTCGCCAATAAGCTTTACGCTAAGTTTGTGGCGGCTCCTCCCGAGTACCAAGCCTATTACTTGCGCGCACTCGCCTCTCATACCGAATTGAGTCAGCAAGCCCTCGCCCATCTTCAACAAACCGAGCGCTTAGAGGCCAATGAACTCATCAGCATCGCGGGCCGAAACTGGACCGTATTAAAGCAAGAGCTGAGTCGCAGTATTTACCTGGAAGCACTGGCACGACAACCCCAAGCCTTTTTTAATCAGATCTTTGCTGATATTGTGGCGATTCCCAGTTTGCGTAACCACTTATTGGGTGAGTTAAGAAACCCCAATCGGAGTGTTCAACTATCACAGGCCATTGGTGGCTTGTTTAAGGCTACAAGTAAATGATGTCAGATCTGCTGTTAATTATTGCGCTAGTTGTGGTTGCGGCCTTCTTTTGGCAATTACGTCAAATGGCAGAATTGAGCCGTATTTTTGCTGAAAAAGAATGTTGCCGACAAAAAGTACAGCTCTTAGCCATCGCAATGGAAACGGCTCGCCCAAGCCTTGGCGGCACGACAGGGATCTGTTGGAAAGCAAAATATCTATTCGAATTCAGCACCGATGGCATCAATCAATACCGCGGTCATATTTGGATGCTCGGGAAAAAGTGCAAAAGATTGAATGGCCTATTTTCCCAGAGCCAGAATGGCAAGAAGCACCAATGGCCAAAGGCAAGTTTGGTGGTTGCGGCAGCCAAAGTAGCTGTAGCTCGGGCAAATGCCATTAAGCCACTACAGTGAACCTTTAGATAACGCTGGACTGAATAAATAACGCCGAGCTGTATGGATAACACTAAGCCATAGCTCGGCTCTACATCCGCACTGAATCAGCTTTATCTGTGTGAAAATAAAAAGAAAGGGCGTGGTCATAAGACCACGCCCTTCTGTTCTCTGTTAAGCTATCCCGCTATTTTCGTGCTCCCTGCACCATCCATGCGTCAACTTGCGTCCTGCATCATCCCTGTTCAATCCGTGATATTTCCCTGTACTCAACGTACTTCCCTATCTCTTGGCGTTCCTTTTACCAAGCTTGCTCTTTCCTGAGCGGTTCCAGCATCATCCGTGAAATAGGTTCAGTAGCATCCTTTCTATTGCACTCCATGTGCCATTGCAATCCTGTGCAATTAGGCTATCTATCCCTGATAGTCTTTCCTTCCGTGGTTCGCATCGCTTTCATCCTGAAAGTCTCTCCTTACCACTCCATCAGTGTTTATTCCTTAAACACTGTCCAGTCATCCTGACTGCTAACTTCCTGTTCGCTGTAGTTCCGTCTACAAATGAATTCTACGACAGCCATGGCAGGGCGGCTTTCGCAAAAGATAAAAATGTAAGCCGCCATATTAAGTTCATAATAGAAAAAATTTCTTAACATATTGATTAGATGTGACTTACCTAAAACTAGGTAGTCATTGTCAGTCAAAAAACTTACAAATCACTTACAGCCTTGTGAGATATATCTCACAAGAAGTCGGGCAATTTATGCCATTGGAAGGCACAAACATTGATTTATCCCGAGACGCTTAAACACTGCAAAGGAAATAGCGACTGCATAAAAGAGTAAAAATCGTCCGCTATATTTTATTTTCTGATATACCGCACGTAAAAGTGGACATTATGACGTGCCGTAAAAAAGACGTAGGAGAATAGAAAAAAGAAAGGGGCGCACTATGTGCACCCCATTTATCCTCTGCAAGCCATCCTGCTTGATTGTGCTCCCTGCACCTTCCTTGCGACCGTTTGCTCCCTGCAAGCGTCCTTCAATCCCTTTATTTCCCTGTGCAGTGAAGTCTCCACCACACTCAATCCTTTGACCCGAATATCCTATTTCGGCTCCTGTCACATCCAGTGACTCATCCCAATCGCGTCCTGCTGAATCCTTTCCTCACCTTAGTACAAGCTGTTCACCCTTATACTTATCCTTTTACTCGATACTTCCTGCATCCAGTAACGCTTAATCCTTAAGCTTGTCCTTTTCATCCTGAAACCTGCTATCCCAGCAGATACAACGTCCTCTATCATCCATGAGAAAGCAGCCTTGCTTTTCCTTAGCCTATCCTAGGCAGATGACCGTTTTCCTACTGTCAGTGGTTCAAATCCAAGAACCTGAATTCGTCGCTTCTTGCGTCCCTCTCGCCTGTATTGCAATCCCTGCTGTCCATTTGCTTTGGCGATGAGTTAATTCTACGTGGTTCTCGCTATTTTTGTTTCGGTTAAAGAACACGCACTAGCGCACTTTTCATACAATCAAGCTTTATTAAAACATAACACAATGATTTTAAATACACTTTAAAAGCTGTGATTACAAAACAGTCAGTAAGAAAACATTTTATCCTACAGGCTTTGTAAGCGATCTCTCACACGGGTGTCAGCTTCTCACTGGTCAGGGACATTTAGCACTTCAACTTACCAGTGAGAATTTGTGCAAACATCACCCAATCACCCATCAAACTGTACAAGGGATATTGGAATGTCGCGGGGCGATTATGCTCAAACACAAAGTGTCCCACCCAAGCAAAACCATATCCCACTAGGGGGATAAACAGTAAAAGCCAACCATTTGCGAAAACCAGCGCAGCGACGAATAACAGGAGTACCAAAAAACTGCCAATAAAGTGCAATCGCCTGCAGCTTAAGTCTTGGTGCTGTGAGAGGTAAAAAGGGTAAAACTCAGCGAAGGAGCGGTAAGGTTCATTCATCTTGTAGGCCCGTGTAAAAAAGTAATTGTCCGGCCACATTGCCTATGCTCAATTCTCCGAAGGAGACAAAATCATGTTGCATAAATAACTGGCTATGGGCTTCTTGAGTAGTAAAGACCCCAATCCCCTCAAGTTCGGGCTGCTCATCGCACCAACTTACTACGGCTTGCACGAGTTGATGGCCTAATCCCTTTCCCTGCTCATTGGGCGCAAGGGCAATAAATTGTAGGATCCCGCAGTGTTCGCTCGGTAGCAGCTCGACGATGCTCGATTCTTTCTTCATCATCGCCTGAGTCGATTGCCAACCCGTACCAAGCAACATCTTGAGTCGCCAGTGCCAATAGCGGCCCTCCCCGAGGGGTACTTCCTGAGTGACCACACAGGCAACACCGACTAAGCGTGTTTGATCAAACAGCCCGATTAAGGCTTGCTTTTCCTGCCAGAGCGCATTCAACTCTTCACGGATTGCGGCACGTAATTTTTGTTCGTAGGCGAATTTGTCTGAAGTGGATAAAGCATCCACAAAGAAAGGGTCGTCATGATAGGCGTTGTAGAGAATCGAAGCGGCGAGGCGTAAATCTTCGGCGGTGAGATAAACTGCACGGCACTCATCCAAGGTATTATTGTCCATTATTAGAATTCCTTGATTTAGATCACACTCTTAGGAGTAATTATCACTGTATCAAGGAAACTAAAAAGTGCAAATTTTAATCATAGATTGCATTTTTCAGTGAGTTGCATACCCTAAATAAAGGCACACAGAGAGGATGCGAGCATGGATACAACGCCAGTCGATTTGAGTCATCTATTTGAACAGTTGGGATTAGCCAATCAAGCTCAAGCCATAGGGCAGTTTATTGCAGCCCATCAACTTCCCCCAGAGACACACTTAACCGAAGCGCCATTTTGGACGCAGGCGCAAAAGAATTTTCTGACCGAAGCATTAGAGGCCGATGCCCAGTGGACCGAACTTATCGAGCAGCTCGATGTGCAGTTAAGAAAGCCCTAATGGCTTAGGGCTAACACTGAATCACTTCATGGCGAGTTGCGTTGAGTCGTTAAATTTTGCTGTAGGCGGTGTCGCCCCAACCGACTAACACACTATTACTTAAGACGATTGGCGTGCATTCATCCTTAGTGGTTTTACCGTCACTGTGGGTATGCTGGGTGCGATAAAAGAGTACCAACACTTCTTTATCGGCTTGGCCGTCTTTCTGCTGCAGATAAGATTCGCTAAAGTCCGAGGCGCCCATCAGGGTCATCACTTGGTCTTTGCTCATACCAAGGCTGAGCTTAGTCAGATTATTGCGGTTTTTGTCCTGTGTTTTTTCCCAAGATTCGTTGCTATCCCACTTAGATTCACTGTCACCGACATTGACCACACAACCGCTAAGACCTAAGCTTGCTAACCCTAAAAACGTGACCGCGATGAGTTTGCGATTAATATTTGCGTTCATATTATGACTTCCTGTGTACTTGTTATAAAAATGCTTAAAAAGCAAAATCAATGCCAAACGGCAATACATTGATTTATAAGAACTAAAATAACCACATCACAGTAAGTTAGTGAAAAACACGATATAGATTAAGGAATTTCACTTATTATGAGTCCGATTGACCAAGTGTTAGCAGCAGCGTGCGCACTCGAAGCCAGCGGTAAAACCCCAAGCCTTGCCTTGATAAAAAGCCGCGTCGGTAACAAAATCCCCATGCCGCTGTTAATCCAAGGATTACAGCAGTTTAAATCGATACCCAAAGCCGAGCGTGAGCGTTTAGCGGCCCAATCACAGCCCGTGGTTGAAGAGACTCATACCGCCGAAGCTTCGCCACTCACAGTCGCCACACTGGCGCAACAGTTAGCCCAGTTACAACAGGGCATTGAGCAAGCTCTCGCGTTAAAAAACAACGAGATCATGCAACTCAAAAATGAACTTATCGAGCTGAAACAACGTGTCACTCAACTCGAATCCCAAGGAAAATCCGCTTAATGTTTGTCACCGAATTGCGCTTTGAATGCTTTGCCGATACCACCATCAGTGCGGCAGAACGTGCCATCAATCAATTACTCGAAGCTTACCGCGCTAATGGCCAAATCCTTGGCCGCGAATTTGCCGTGGCCTTTAATGAGGGCGAATTTCGAGTACGCCTACTCACGCCAGAAAAAAACAGTTTGAATCATCGCTATCACAGCCCTTGGGTGAAAAAAGCGCTGGCGGAATTAACCGAGGCTAAGCTACTGGCGCCACGCGAAAAATTCATCGGTCAGGATATTAATTCTGAGGTGAGTAATACTGAGCCACCCAGCTGGCAGCTGCTCTACACTAGCTATGTGCATATGTGCTCGCCCCTGCGAAGTGGCGATAACCTATTGCCCATTCCGCTGTACCAAATCCCCGCCACCTTTAATGGCGATCATAAACGGGTTATCCGCTGGCAAACCGAGTGGCAAGCCTGTGATGAGTTACAAATGGCGGCTGCCACTAAGGCAGAATTTGCTGCGCTAGAAGAATTATCCAGCCCTAACAGTGATTTATTTAGGAGGGGTTGGGATTTACGCGGCCGAATCGAATACCTGACCAAAATCCCCACTTACTATTATTTGTATCGCGTCGGGGGACAGGATCTGCAATCCGAGTTAGCTCGCCCCTGCCCACGCTGTGGCAGTCACGACTGGAAACTCGACGAGCCACTATTAGATATGTTCCACTTTCGCTGCGAACCTTGCCGCATAGTGTCTAATTTGTCTTGGGACCATCAATAACATCCCGTACTGAAGCGCAAACTCTGCAGGCAAAATAGCCGAGTTTGCGAAACAGGTTTGCAAGAGGCTTTTTCAAGAGACCTTTGCAACATTTCCCCGCGCTTAACGCTTACCTATCAGGTTGTGCCACATACGTTTAAAGCTGGCAAAAATACCCGGATGTTCGAGCGCCGGCATAGGCAATTCTTCATGTTTCACAGGCGGCGCGATACGTGGCGATAAGGCCTCAATAAATTCAGCTACACTCGGCGCCAATTGGGCAGAAGGTAGCTCGCCAGGGATTTCAACCCACACACTACCATCGGCATTATCAACGGTTAGCATCTTATCGCCCTCATCCAGCAAACCAATAAACCAAGTTGCCGGTTGCTTGAGCTTTTGCTTCATCATTAAGTGGCCGATGATATTTTGTTGCAGGGCATCAAAATCCGCCTCATTCCATACCTGCAACAATTCGCCCGTGCCCCATGGTGAATCAAACAACACGGGCGCTGCAAAATATTCCCCATAAAAGTGATTGATATCCGGCCACAATGTTAGCTCAAGCGCATGTTCAACATTCGCAAAACTACCTAGCTGTTCACGCTTAACGGGGAGCCAAGACACCGCCTCATCGGATGATTCATCAAACTCACCTTGAATACACAAAGATGGCTCGCCCTGCGGGTAATATCGCGGTAATTCGCCTAAAGTTGATAGGTAAGACTGATGATAGTTTTGCAAAAATTTATCGAGAGCAGGCAGACAAGACACTTAAGCACAATCCAATTTCGGGTATAATGTGCGCCTATTTTGACATGGAAACAGTATTGATGACACACAATCACGATCCCTATAGTGATGCAAAAGAGCTTGCCGGCCTAACCTTAGGTAAAGCCACGGATTACCAAGCCGAGTATGATGCGTCGCTGCTGCAAGGGGTTCCTCGCTCACTTAACCGTAACGCTATCAACCTCACGGCGGAAAGTTTGCCTTTCCACGGAGCCGATATCTGGACGGCCTATGAGTTGTCATGGCTAAACGCCAAGGGCAAACCTATGGTGGCTATTGCCGACATTCAGCTAAGCCATGAAAGCCAAAATCTGATCGAGTCAAAATCCTTCAAACTGTATTTAAACAGTTTTAACCAAACCAAGTTCGACAATATCGAAGCGGTGCAAAAAACCTTAGTGCAGGATCTGAGTGAATGCGCCCAAGGCCAAGTTACAGTGAAGATTATTGAGCCTAAGAGTTTTGGTATTCAACGCGTCGTCGAGCTGCCTGGCACTTGCATTGACGATCTGGATATCGAAGTCAGCGACTATGACTTTAACCCGGATTATCTTGAAAACAGCACAGATGACAAACAGATTGTTGCCGAGACACTCAATTCTAATCTGTTGAAATCAAACTGCTTAATCACCTCTCAGCCGGACTGGGGCAGTGTGATGATCCGTTATCAAGGGCCTAAAATCGATCGCGAAAAATTACTGCGCTATTTGATTTCGTTCCGCCAGCATAACGAGTTCCACGAGCAGTGTGTCGAGCGGATTTTTGTCGATTTAAAACATTACTGCCACTGCACTAAGTTAACCGTTTATGCCCGCTATACCCGTCGCGGCGGCCTAGACATTAACCCTTACCGCAGTGATTTTGAGCACCCAGGCGAGAGCCACCGCTTAGCAAGACAGTAATCAACTTGCAGCAAAAAGCCCTGAGTAATCAGGGCTTTTTTATTGTCTGTTGTAAGCTATTCAACCAAGCTCACAACTTAAACTGTACCTGCACTTAGCCCAAATTCGCCCTAAAAATCTCTTGCACTTGGCTCAACGTGGCATTGTTTGGCAGGCTGAAATACAAGTAACCATCGCCACGGAATGCGCGGTCAAGCTCAAGCAATACATGGGTTTGCTCGGCATCGCACACCAGAGAAACCTCAATCTCACGCAAACGATTAAAGCCCATATTGCGTGGCTTAAACTCTAGCTCTTGGTAACAACCCGAAGTGGAACGAAAGGCACGCGTATTGAGGAAACCTTGCTCCACATCGGCTTTCACCAACACAAAACCAAGGGCATCCATCGCCTTTAACACATGCTCGGCAATCGCCGTTGGCATAATGACCAGCGCATCGATATCGCTAGGGTCGAGCGCGGTATCTATGTCCACTCCCGTTTGTAACCATACCTGGGATTGATTATTGCGCACTGGGAGCTGAGTAAAAGGGGTTTCGGGGTGCAATTTACCTGAAAACGGGATCTCGCGAATTTCACCCGCTTGAATTTCAAAAGACTGAGTTAAGCGCCAGCTCGCCAAACGATGGTTCTTAAAATAGTCGCCGTTATCGCTACTCACTTTCACCTTAGTCATTAGGGCTAAGTCGAGGCCAGAGATCTGCTGCGGCACATTACCGCCTTTAACGACGATAGTGGCATTAAAGATTTGTCCTGGCAGCAGTCGATTATCAATTAATTGGGTATCGACCGTCGCACCACCGATACCGACAGAGGCCAGCAATTTTTTAAACATGGTATTTCCTTATGTTGCTAAGGCTGACCGGATAAGCAGCCTTAATACAGCGGTTATTCAATTAATGAGCAGATTTGCACTCGAGCAATAATTGCTGGAAATGCGCGCCTAAATCCTGCTGAGCAAATTGTTCACTGGCGAGTGCCATTTGCTTAAGGCTTTGCATGGCTTGCTCGACGCCCTGCTGTTCAACCAAACTTTTGGCATAGGCCGCCGCATCCGCGCCCTTTTGTAACAGGCTTGCGACTTGATCAAAACTGACCTCTTGTTCCATCACCTGCTGTAAATCGCCGAGTAATTCGGCCACCTTTGCCGACTCTACTAGGGCACCTTCGACACTCACTAATTTACCGAGGGGATCTTGGCTAAGTTTTTCGGCCACACAGGCAGACACAGTGCCCGCCGCCGCACTTTGGGCGACCACATCGAGCCCGCGGCTGCGGATTTGCTCAACCACTTGTTGTAGTTGGGGATCTTGAGCAAGCCATGCCTGCTCTAATTGCTGTTTTTCATCGCCACCAAAGTAGCCACAGCCACCGAGCAGTAGCAAAGTGGTGGTCGATAAAAGGCATTTGAATTTCATGATTAACAACCTTGTCAGTGAGTTCTCTGGCGTGACTATAGCGAGCTAGGTTTAATCCAAAATGAAATATGAACGGAGGAATAACAAAGTCAGTGAAGGGACAAGAAACTGAATTAAAAGCAGTAATTCAAAGATTTAATTCCAAGTACTCATTGAAAGTGCTTTGAAAGGTTTGCGTAAAGCAGTTATTCAAGAACGAAGGCGACCTAAGCCTTCGTGCGAAGGCCGCACTAGATGGCAGAGCATGCCGCCAGTAATGCAGTGATACTGGTCAGCTGCATCGAAATAGTCACCTTCGCCAACCTGTCATCCTGCACTAAGCTGTCACCATCAACCAAGCTGAGTCCAAAACGATATTCCTCATTAAGTCGGCCAAAATAACTCCGCCAATGATGTACATGGGAGCTTGTGGCATCCTGTGCAGTTTCAGGTTCAATCCGCAGCTTAATATTGGAATATAGTGGAATACGCGTTGGGAGTTGAAGATAAGAACAGGGCTTAGCTTGGCTTGGTGAAGCAAAGATCTCTTGTAGCTTAAGCTCAACCCAGTTAGGGAGTCGACAGCTTGCAGCGCGCCACCATCAACCGCCAGCAAACTGTTTGGGGCTAAGTCAAAACCAAAAGATTTCAGCGACTGCGCTAGGCCCAAACCCGTTGCCTTGATGTAGGATTCCTTGAGTGCCCAAAGATCAAAAAAGCGCTGCCGCTGCGCATCCTCGCCCTCAAGGGCTAATAAGCCTTCGGTTTCAATCGCGGAAAAATAATGATTAAGGATCGGGTAAATATGAGTACTGGCGCGGGCACGCTCGATATCTACACCCAAGCCTAAACGGGGTTGCGCTGTGTTAGCGTTTTCTCCCTTGTCATCATCTTGCGCTAAGGCAATCAATAACCAGTCGCCACTGTGGCTCAAGTTAAACTCAATGCCAGTACTCAGAAACTGCTCATGGTTAAGACTGGGTTTGCCCTTTGCCCCATACTCAAAACACCAATCTTGGGGGCAATCTGTCGTTGGGAGGAGCAAGGTGAGGTTCCACCGCAAGATTGCAGTCCTTGAGACAAGACGCAGCGCAGCGCCGCTCGCACCAATAAGCCGTTCATTTGCGCCTTGGGCGCCCGGTAACGTGCCACTTTGGCGCGCTCATCCTCACTCAAGAGCGCCATACACGCATTCGTACTGGCCGTATTCATTTCGGTTAATGGTATAAAAAAAGCTCAATATTCATTAACTTATCCCAACAACACTTAAGTTTAACGGCTGCCCTATTCTACTCAGTTCTACTCGCCTGACGAACAGTATCTTAATTTTTTCTAATTTTATGAATTTAAATGATTATTTAAACATAAACCCAGTACTAAACAGGAGTTGGGCTCCTTTGAACAGAGTCATTTGAACATTAAAAAATCATTTCAAGTCCCATATGATTGTATCGAGCCGAAACCTCAGGTAATCTGCATCACCATTGTGCGTAACAAAACACATAGCTCACGGGTTTTAAGCCTAGATTAAGCATGAGTCTACACTCCGCTTTGGCAGGCAAGTTTAAGCAGTCCCGATAGATTATGTTGGATGAAAATAATAAAGATGGGACAGCACTAATAACATGAGTTCTCGAAAAGTGGGTACTCAAGCCGCGGATCATGCTCAGGCTGATAAGCCAAGCCCGGAGCACAAGTCCGCCCCCAAAACGGCAAGGCACCGCAATGCCACGACCACGCCGGAGATGCGACACTTTATTCAGCAATCTGAATTGAGTGTGAGTCAGCTCGCCAAAATTTTAAATATTACCGAAGCCACGGTGCGTAAATGGCGCAAGCGCGAGTCAGTGAACGACAGCCCGAATACGCCGCATCACCTCAATACCACCCTGACTCCGATGGAAGAATACGTTGTGGTGGGACTGAGATATCAGCTCAAACTGCCGTTAGACAGACTGCTCAAGGCCACTCAAACCTTTATCAACCCCAATGTGTCCCGCTCGGGGTTGGCCCGCTGCCTTAAGCGTTATGGGGTTTCGCGCCTCGATGAGTTTGATCAAGAGCTTGTGCCTAAACAGTATTTTAATCAATTGCCTATCAGCCAAGGCAGCGATGTTCAGACCTACACGGTCAACTCCGAAACCTTGGCCAAGGCGCTTGCCCTGCCAAGCACAGATGGCGATACCGTAGTACAAGTGGTGTCTCTCACCCTGCCGCCGCAATTGACCGAGGCCGAGCCTAAATCGGTACTCCTTGGCATAGATAGCAAGGCGGATTGGATTTATATCGATATTTATCAAGACAGTAACACCCAAGCGGCCAATCGCTACATCGCCTATGTGCTGAAGGATGGGCCGTTTCATCTGCGTAAATTACTGGTACGCAACTACCACACTTTTTTAGCCCGCTTTCCTGGCGTACAAACCCCAAAAGCCATCGCTAAATCCCTTAATAAGGCAACGGCCAAACGCTTTGCCAGTGGAGACTCGTTATGAGCCATACCCCATCACAGCCTCAATTATCAACCGATGAAAAAGCCGATAAGAGACTGAATAAACGCTTAAAAGATATGCCGATTGCCATCGTTGGCATGGCGAGTATCTTTGCTAACTCCCGCTATTTGAATAAATTTTGGGATTTAATTTGCGACAAAATTGATGCAATCACCGACGTGCCCGAATCCCACTGGTCGATTGATGACTATTACGATGCGGATAAGTCCAAGGCCGATAAGAGCTACTGCAAACGCGGTGGTTTTATGCCAGAGGTCGACTTCAATCCGATGGAGTTTGGTCTGCCACCCAATATTTTGGAACTCACCGACAGCTCGCAGTTACTCTCACTGGTCGTCGCCAAGGAAGTCCTGCAAGATGCCAATCTGCCAGACGACTACGACCGTGACCGCATCGGCATCACCCTCGGGATTGGCGGAGGCCAAAAGTTAAGCCATAGCCTCAATGCGCGCCTGCAATACCCAGTGCTGAAAAAAGTATTTAAAAGCAGTGGGCTGAGTGATGAAGATAGCGAGCTGCTGATCAAAAAATTCCAAGATCAATATGTCCACTGGGAAGAAAACTCTTTCCCTGGCTCCCTTGGCAACGTGATTGCCGGACGCATCGCCAACCGTTTCGATTTAGGCGGGATGAACTGCGTCGTCGATGCTGCCTGCGCAGGTTCGCTTGCCGCCATGCGTATGGCGCTGACCGAACTGACCGAGGGTCGCAGCGACATGATGATTACCGGCGGTGTCTGTACCGACAACTCGCCCTACATGTATATGAGTTTCTCAAAAACGCCAGCCTTTACCACCAACGAACAGATTCAACCCTTCGATATCGACTCTAAGGGCATGATGATTGGCGAAGGGATTGGCATGGTCGCCTTAAAACGCCTCGACGATGCCGAGCGCGATGGCGACCGTATCTATGCGGTAATCAAAGGCGTAGGCGCATCATCGGACGGTAAATTTAAGAGCATTTATGCACCGCGCCCCGAAGGCCAAGCCAAAGCATTAGAGCGCGCCTATGATGACGCAGGCTTTGCGCCGCACACCGTTGGCTTGATTGAAGCCCACGGCACAGGCACAGCAGCAGGCGATGTGGCCGAATTTAATGGCTTAACCTCAGTATTCTCGAAGGATAATGATCAGTTACAGCATATCGCCCTAGGCTCAGTCAAATCTCAGGTGGGTCATACTAAATCCACCGCGGGCACGGCGGGTGTGATTAAAGCAGCATTGGCGCTGCACCATAAAGTCTTGCCGCCAACGATTAACGTCAGTCAGCCCAACCCTAAATTAAACATTGCCCGCTCGCCCTTTTATCTCAATACCGAGGCGCGCCCTTGGATCCAACGCAGTGACGATACACCGCGCCGCGCAGGGATCAGCTCCTTCGGTTTTGGGGGCACTAACTTCCATTTAGTGCTCGAAGAATATCACCCCGAACACGCGCGCGATGACGCCTATCGCCAGCGCAGCGTAGCGCAAAGCTGGTTGTTTGCCGCCGCCGACAAAACCGCGCTGCTGGGCGAGTTAAAAACCGCGCTGCAGCAAGCAACTGCGGCCAAAGCAGAGCTTTCTCAGGCGCATTTTGTTGCCTTTGCAAAAGCCTATGCCCTGCGTGAACTAGAGCCAAAATCGGCCCGTCTTGGCTTTATTGCCAAGGACTATGCCCAGTTACAGACTCTGTTAACCCAAGCGATAGCACAGCTAGAATCCAATAGCGCCGAGAGCTGGCAGTTACCTTCTGGGATCAGCTACCGCGCCAAGGCCTTAGTCAATGAGCAAACCAAGATCGCCGCGCTATTTGCAGGCCAAGGCTCGCAATACCTGAATATGGGACTGGAAATTGCCAACAACTTCCCCGAGCTTCGTCGCCATATCCACACCAGCGATAAAGTGTTTAGCGACCGTGGTGAGGCTTCGCTTTCAAGCGTGCTGTACCCGATCCCCGCCTTCGATGACGAATCGAGAAAAGCGCAGGAAAGTGCATTAACCAATACCCTTTATGCCCAAAGCGCCATCGGCGCGATCTCTATGGCGCAGTACACCCTGTTGACTCAAGCGGGTTTCGCCCCAGATATGCTCGCAGGTCATAGCTTTGGTGAGCTTTCGGCCCTGTGCGCCGCAGGCGTTATCTCAATGGATGACTACATCAAGCTGGCCTTTGAGCGTGGTCATGCAATGGCGCAGTCACCTCAGGATGCCGACTCCAGTCGTGATGCTGGCGTCATGTATGCTGTTATTCTTAAGCAAAAACAAGATATTGAGGCAGTCAACGATTGCCTGGCGCAGTTTGACGACGTCAAGATTGCCAACTACAACTCACCGACTCAGCTGGTGATTGCAGGCGCTACCACAGCGACACAACAGGCCGCTAAGGCCATTGGCGAGTTAGGCTTTAAGGCGATAGCCCTGCCCGTTTCTGGCGCCTTCCACACGCCATTGGTTGCCCATGCGCAAAAGCCCTTTAGCGAAGCCATCGATAAGGCTCAGTTCAACGCGCCAAAGATTGCCCTATATGCCAATGGCACAGGCAAGCTACATCCCTCCGATGCCAATGCCATCAAAGCGGCCTTTAAAGATCATATGCTGCAATCGGTGCACTTTAGCGAGCAGCTAGAGGCCATGTATGCCGCTGGCGCACGGGTGTTTGTCGAGTTCGGCCCGAAAAACATTCTGCAGAAGTTGACAGAAAATACTCTCGCCGCGCAGTTAAACGAGCTTTGCCTTATCAGCATTAACCCGAATCCTAAAGCCGACTCCGATAGCCAACTGCGCAGCGCTGCGGTGCAACTGGCGGTCGCTGGGGTAAAACTGGGTGAGATTGACCCTTATCAAGCCGAATTGATTGCACCTGCAATGCCTTCGGCGATGAATATCAAGCTCAATGCGACTAACTACATCAGCCCAGCGACCCGCAACAAAATGGTCGATTCACTGCAATCGGGCAAAATTACCAGCCAAGTGCAGTATGTGGATCGCCTCGTTGAGAAAGTCGTTGAAAAACCAGTGATTGTCGAAAAATTTCTAGAAAAGGTTGTCGAAGTGGAAAAGTCAGTGGCACAAAATAGCAATAATATTCAACAACAAACGTCTGCGCAGCCAACCAGCGTTACCACTGGACAGGCGAATCAAGATGCCCTGAGCGCCTTTTTTGCAGCCCAAACCCAGGCAGCGCAATTACATCAACAATTTTTAGCGATACCGCAGCAATACGGCGATACCGTCAGTGCCCTGATGGCTGAGCAAGCCAAAATGGCAAGCCTTGGCATTGCCATTCCGGAGAGCCTGCAACGCTCTATGGAGCTGTTCCACCAGCATCAGGCACAAACCCTAAAGAGCCATGCTGAATTTATGCAATTGCAGACCAGCAGCAGCCAAGCTGCTTTAGCCCTACTCGGCCAAATGCCTGCGCCTCAGGTTCAAGCCCCCACTCAAGCGGCACCTGTGACGGTTGCACCAGTGGCAGTTACAGCGGCACAACCTGTCGCTCCAGCTCAGTCGTCCGTGGTTCAAGCGTTAGTTACAGAGCCAAAAGCGACTGTTGCGCCTGCGAGTGAGCCCCAAGTTCAGCAACCCCAAGCTCAGCAACCCCAAGCTCAGCAACCCCAAGTAACACAACCACAAGTCGCACAACCACAAATGCAAACTGTGGCGACAGCAACTCGCGCGCTTTCCGATAAGTCAGTCGTGCAACAAATTGAGACCGCCATGCTGGCAGTGGTTGCCGATAAAACGGGTTATCCCGTGGAAATGCTGGAACTCAGTATGGATATGGAAGCCGACCTTGGTATCGATTCTATTAAGCGCGTGGAAATTCTAGGCACAGTACAGGACGAATTACCCAACCTGCCAGAACTGAGCCCTGAGGATTTAGCCGAGTGTCGCACTCTTGGGGAAATTGTGGCGCTATTTAGCCAAGCGACTCCTGTAACAGCTGCAGCCACAGTTAGCCAGGCGACACAAAATGCAGTACTCGCAAGTGCAGTAGCAGCAAGTGCGGTGGTTTCTAATGATGAAATTGAGCGCACTATGATGGCGGTCGTGGCCGACAAGACAGGCTATCCCGTGGAAATGCTGGAACTCAGTATGGATATGGAAGCTGACCTTGGTATCGATTCCATCAAGCGCGTGGAAATTCTAGGCACAGTGCAGGACGAATTACCGAACCTGCCAGAACTCAGCCCTGAGGATTTAGCCGAGTGCCGCACCCTAGGGGAAATTGTGGCGCTGTTTAGCCAAGCGACTCCTGTAACAGCTACTGCCTCAGTTAGCCATGCGACACAAAATGCAGTACTCGCAAGTGCAGTAGCCACAAACGCAGCGGTTTCTAATGATGAAATTGAACGCACTATGATGGCGGTCGTGGCCGACAAGACTGGCTATCCCGTGGAAATGCTGGAACTTAGCATGGATATGGAAGCCGACCTTGGTATCGATTCTATCAAGCGCGTAGAAATTCTAGGTACAGTACAGGACGAATTACCGAACCTGCCAGAACTGAGCCCTGAGGATTTAGCCGAGTGCCGCACTCTAGGGGAAATTGTCGCGCTCTTTAGCCAAGCGGCTCCTGTAACAGCTGCTGCCACAGTGAGCCATGCGACACAAAATGCAGTAGTCGCAAGTGCAGTAGCCACCAGCGCGGCGGTTTCTAATGATGAAATTGAACGCACTATGATGGCGGTCGTGGCAGACAAGACTGGTTATCCCGTGGAAATGCTGGAACTGAGCATGGATATGGAAGCCGACCTTGGTATCGATTCCATCAAGCGCGTGGAAATTCTAGGCACAGTGCAGGACGAGTTACCGAACCTGCCAGAACTGAGCCCAGAAGATCTCGCCGAGTGTCGCACCCTTGGGGAAATTGTCGCGCTCTTTTGCCAAGCGGCTCCTGTAACAGCTGCAGCCTCAGTTAGCCATGCGACACAAAATGCAGCACTCGCAAGTGCAGTAGCAGCAAGTGCAGCGGTTTCTAATGGCGAGATTGAACGCACTATGATGGCGGTCGTGGCCGTCAAGACAGGCTATCCCGTGGAAATGCTGGAACTGAGTATGGATATGGAAGCCGACCTTGGTATCGATTCCATCAAGCGCGTGGAAATTTTAGGCACAGTACAAGATCAACTGCCAAACCTGCCAGAACTCAGCCCTGAAGATTTAGCCGAGTGTCGCACCTTGGGTGAAATTGTCGCCCTCTATGCGGGTTCGCAAGCATCAAGTGAGGCGCCACAGCAAAACCATGCTGCGACAATTCAAGAGATTCAAGAGGCAACTGCAGAAACCGTCGAGGAAACCATCGACCTGCCGCCCCATAGTGAGGTGATGCTAAAAGTTGCCAGCGGCGGCTGAGTTAGCGCGCATCATAGCAACTAGCGATGTTCAACTGACGGCAAACAGTTACGTCGTTATCGGCGACGATGGCCACAACGCGGGGGTGATTGCCGAAAAGCTTCACGCCCAAGGCGTTAAGGTCGCGGTTGTACGCTCACCGAAAACGGTTGTAACCAGCGCATCACCACTCGATAGCCATATTGCCAGCTTCACGCTGGAGGCGATTGATGATGAAAGCATTTGTGAGGTCATCAATCAGATTGAAGCGCTTGGCCAAATCGCTGGTTTTATTCATCTGCAGCCACAACATAAGTCCGATGTGGATAAAGGTGCTGGCTTAGTGCTGGCAGACGACGCCAAAGCCTCGGTCGAGCAAGCCTTCTTGTTCGCCAAACACTTACAACCGCTGTTAACTGAGCGCGACCACTGCCGCTTTGTCACCGTCAGCCGTATCGACGGCGGCTTTGGCTATATAGGCATGGACGAGTCGGCTGGCGCTGTTATTAGCCTAAGTGAACTCAACCAAGCGGCGCTCTCTGGGCTCACTAAAACCTTAAATCACGAGTGGCCGGGAGTGGTCTGCCGCGCGCTGGATATCGCGCCAAACTTGGACGCTAAGACGGTCGCTAATGCGGTAGTGCAGGAATACTATCTCCAAGATGCGCCAGTCGAAGTCGGTATTGATAGCGAGCTTGAGCGCACCACCTTAGTCGCGGGCAATGCCGTGCTTCGCCGCAGTGGCGCGTCTCTCTCGTCAGCGGACAAAATCCTCGTCACAGGCGGCGCTAAGGGCGTTACCTTCGAGTGCGCCTTAAGTTTAGCGAAACGCTGCAAGGCCCATTTTATCCTCGCGGGACGCAGCGCCCATCAGGGGATCCCCGCTTGGGCTCAGGGTAAAAATCGCAACGAGCTGAAAGCCGCTGCCATTGCACATCTGCAAAGTATGGGTGATAAACCCACACCAAAACAAGTGGATGCCTTAGTTTGGCCAGTACAAAGCAGCCTTGAAATCAGCCATGCCTTACAGGCCTTTGAAGCCGTGGGCGCCAGCGCCGAATACTTAAGCCTGGATGTTAACGAGCCTACCGCCATTGCCAGCACGATTGCGCCTATCAACGCCCTATCGCCCATCACGGGGATTATCCACGGCGCGGGCGTACTTGCCGACAAACATATTCAAGACAAAACTTTAAGTGAACTTGAACGCGTTTATGGCACTAAGGTGACCGGACTTAACAATCTGCTGTCGGCACTGGATCTTAGCCAGTTAACGCTCATCGCCATGTTCTCTTCGGCGGCGGGTTTTTACGGCAATACCGGCCAGAGCGACTACGCCATGTCTAACGACATTCTCAATAAGGCCGCGCTGCAACTCGCGCAGCAATTGCCTCACGCCAAGGTGATGAGCTTTGACTGGGGTCCTTGGGATGGCGGCATGGTCAATCCTGCGCTGAAAAAGATGTTTATCGACCGTGGGGTCTATGTCATTCCACTCAAAGCCGGTGCCGAGTTATTTGCCAACCAATTATTAAGTGATACGGGAGCGCAGCTGTTGGTCGGAACCGATATGCAGGGCAATACCGCCAATACTGTTGAAGCTGCATCAGCAAAAAGCCTGAAGCGGATCTAACCACGGCGTTAGATCCGCAGCCTATGGCCCAAACGGTGCCGCAAAGTATTCGCGTCATGCGCAGCCTCGACCCTAAACGCATGAGCTTTATTGAGGATCATTGCATCAACGGTCATGCGGTGTTGCCAACGGTATGCGCCATCGATTGGATGCGTGAGGCCGCCAAGGCCCATTTAGGTAAGGCGGTGAGTGTCAGCGATTATCGACTACTCAAGGGAATTATCTTCGATGAGGCGCTACTTGCCCGCGATGCGCCGATTGAGCTCGAACTAATGCTCACGCCGCTTGCCGACGCTACACAGCAATCGACTGAGGCCTTAACCGCGCTGATAAGCTTTGAAGGTCGCCCGCAGTATCAGGCAGTGTTAGTGGCGCAGACGGATGATATGCCAGACGAACAGCGTTTCGAGGTTGGTGAGTTACATTCTCTGATGCAGGAGATGGCACAGCAACCCGCTATCGCGAACCGTGAGTCGCTCTACAGCGATGGCACACTGTTCCATGGCCCAAGACTGCAAGGCATAAGCGAAGTGCTCGCCTTTGATGATCAGCAGCTTATCGCTAAGGTAGCACTGCCAACGGTGGCATTAGATGACTGCGGCGAGTTTGCGCCAAATCTTGAGGATAAAGGCACACAACCCTTTGCCGAAGATCTGTTATTGCAGGCCATGCTCGTGTGGGCGCGCCTTAAATATCAAGCGGCAAGCTTACCCAGTGCCATTGGCGAGTTTGTGTCCTATTCGCCCTTAGATTTTGGCGAGAAGGCGGTATTAGTGCTGGATGTGCTCAAGCATTCGTCCCGTTCACTTGAAGCCAATATTGCGCTTTATCATCAAGATGGCCGATTAAGCTGCGAGATGAAACGGGCCAAGGTTACTGTCAGTAAGACGCTCAACCAAGCGTTTTTGGCCAATAAACCTCAGCAACAAACGCAAGAGCAGGCAGTCGCCCAAAGCTCGGCCGAGGTAAGTGTTAAGTGACACTCGACCCAAGCGCGCATGCCGCATTAAGCAATGCGGCATTAAACAGTCCGCATCCCAATGCCAAGCCACTGCGAATAGCCGTATGGATTGGTGATGGGTGGATGCAGAGTGTGCTTAACCATGCACCAACCGATGTAAGTAAGCTGCAGCAGTTGATGGCTTGTCGAATTCAGCTCAATGTTGAAGATAAGCCACTGATTAATGAGCCAGCTGATGAGCCTACACTGGTCGCCTTGATCACTGAACAACTCGCCCATATTGCGCAAAAACAACTTGTTGAAATTCGCTTTGAATATCAGCAGCAAGTCCGCAGCCTGTATCTGCTCGATGGGCTGATGGCAGCGCAGTTACACCTGCATGCCGAGGCTTATATTTCAGCATTAGCGCAAATCCAAGCTGAAACAGTCGAAGAAACAAATGCTATCAATACAAATACCGTCGAGCGCTGCTTAAGCAGCGCTTTTAGCTTGGCAAAACGCGATTGTGCTCAAGCGGTTAATGGCTACGCGCAGGCAGGCAATCTTGCCAGTCAGTTGAATGTATTATCTCAAGCGGTTGAGGCGTTAAGTCATCGCAGCCTCAAAGGCATTGAACCAATGCTTGAGGCGACTGATGCAGCGCAACTTGCTGAACAATACGCTGAACAGCGCGCTGAAAAGCCCGTAAAAAACGCGCAGAACGGCTATTGGTTTACCAAGCCCCATCAGGCAAGAGTGTTAAGCCTAAATCTCTTGGGTAATCTCTTGGATAAAGCCCCTCAAGATCAGACAGCCCAGAGCCTTATCTTGACCCAAGGCACTCGACTTATCGCTCAGCCATTACTCAATGCCAACAGGCTGTTTATTCCCATCAGTGGCAACACGCTTGAGTCTTTAACGGTACAGTTATCACAACTGATTGATTCATTAGATTTATCGGCGTGCCTACCTGATACGAACTGGCTCAGCAGCCAAGGCAATGATTGGTTTGAGCGCTATCAAGCAAAGGATAAATTAGCCTTAGTGCTGATAGCTGGCTCAGTTGAAGAGCTAATGCAAGAAGCCAAGGCGATGCGCGCTTATATTGAAAAGACGCAACAGACTCCTGCGCCAGCTCCAGCCCAAACGCCAGCGTCAACGCCATTGGCCAATCTAGCCTTTAAGACCCCAGCGGGCAGTTATTTTACGCCAACACCCCTCGGCGATACGGGCTTAACCTTTGTCTACCCCGGCGTCGGCACGGTTTACCCGAATATGTTCAGCGACTTACACGGCTATTTCCCTGAACTTTATCGCGAGCTTGAACGCGAAGGAGATTTAGCCGCCATGCTGCAGGCCGAGGTGATTTACCAAGGCACAAATAATACGAAAAGCGCAGAAAAAGACGCGGCAGAGATGAGCTTAAGCCAGCTTGCGATTAGCGGTGTTGGCGCCAGTTACCTATTTAGTCGGCTGTTGACTCGAGTCTTTAATATCCGACCGCAACTCGCTCTGGGCTATTCCATGGGTGAAGCGGCCATGTGGGCAAGTTTAGATATCTGGCAAACGCCACATGCCCTGATTCACGCGACTCAAAACAGCGCCATCTTCAATCAGGAGATTTCAGGCCCACTGCTTGCGGTGCGCCGCGATTGGCAGTTGAATGAAGATGCACCGCTAGTATGGAATAGCTTTTTAGTGCGAGCCTCTCGCGCCGAAATTAATGCCCTGCTGAATGATTTTCCACGGGTTTATCTAGCCATCGAACAGGGCGATACCTGTATTCTCGCGGGCTGCGAAGCAAGCTGCTTACAACTCCTTAAAAGGCTGAATAAGCGTGGTATTGCCAGCAATAAAGTCACCGCCATGCATACCCCGCCCTCGCAGTCACAGCACAACGCTATCCAAAGGTTTTATTCCTTGGGCTTAAAGGCGAATGCCTGCGAGACTCAGGTGCGTTTTATTAGCGCAGCGCAGCAAAGCGCCGTCAGTATCGATAGCCAAAGCATTGCCAAGACTATTGCCGACACCTTTTGTGCGCCGCTGAATTTTACCGCGCTGATTAACACCGCGTATCAACAAGGTGCGCGCTTATTTGTCGAGGTGGGCGCCGATCGTCAAACCAGCACACTTATCGATAAAATCGGCCGCCAACTAGAGTTGGGCGCCGATGGCGTTCAAACACAGGAACAACCGATATTAGCCATGGCATGCAATGCCAAGGGCAGCGATACGATCACCAGTTTACTCAAGTGCTTAGCTCAACTTATCAGCCATAGAGTGCCACTCTCCCTTGCGCCGCTTATGCCGCAATCGGCAGCTCAGTCAGCCACTCCTGTTGCAGATAAGATTGCAGATAAGACTGCAGCGAAAACGATAGCACCACATTCAGCCAGCGCATTAGGCCATTATTCAAACGTATTCCAAGAAGGAGAACCCCTTTGAGTTCTCAAATGCATACTCACCCGACTCTGCAAGACAGCGCCGCTGTGCCAAACGACCAGCGCCAAAGCTCAAAGGCGATGCCAAAGATTGCCATCGTCGGCCTTGCCGTTCAGTATCCCGATGCCGACACACCGGAGCAGTTTTGGCAAAATCTGCTGGATAAAAAAGATTCCCGCAGCCAAATCGATGCGGCCAAACTCAATGCCAATCCAGCAGATTACCAAGGCGTTCAAGGCCAAGCCGACCGTTTTTATTGCGACAAGGGCGGCTATATCCGCAACTTTCGTTTTGACCCACAGGGTTATCAGTTGCCGCCGACGGCCTTTGACGGACTCGATGAAAGCTTTTTATGGGCATTAGATTGCAGTAAAAAGCCCTGCTGGATGCGGGCGTGGATTTAACGGCACCATTACTTGAGCGCACAGGGATTGTAATGGGCACCCTGTCGTTCCCGATCGCAAGCTCTAATGAACTGTTTTTACCGATTTACCATCAAGCGGTTGAAAAGGCATTAAAAACCAAGCTTAATCAACCCGAATTTGCTCTCGCGCCCTTCGCCAATGCGTCGATGGCGGGCACGCAACAGGCCGCCAATGGCGCCATCGCCCACACGGCGTCTAAATTGTTAAGTGATGCCCTCGGCCTTGGCGGCGCGCAGCTCAGCCTCGATGCCGCCTGCGCCAGCTCTGTCTATGCCCTCAAATTGGCCTGCGATTATTTAACCACGGGCAAGGCAGATATGATGCTCGCGGGCGCCGTATCGGGCGCCGATCCCTTCTTTATCAATATGGGATTCTCGATTTTCCACGCCTATCCAGACCATGGGATTTCGGCGCCTTTTGATAGCAATAGCAAAGGCTTATTCGCGGGCGAAGGCGCTGGCGTATTAGTGCTTAAGCGTTTAGAGGATGCCGAGCGCGATGGCGATAATATTTATGCCGTGGTCAGTGGTATTGGCTTATCCAACGATGGCAAAGGCCAATTTGTCTTAAGCCCCAACAGTAAGGGCCAAGTGCAAGCCTTCGAGCGCGCCTATGCCGCCGCCAACACCCACCCGAGCAATATCGAAGTGATTGAATGCCATGCCACCGGCACACCGCTGGGGGATAAGGTTGAACTCACTTCGATGGAGCGTTTTTTCGAAAATAAACTCGGCGGCACTAAAGCGCCGCTGATAGGTTCGGCTAAATCCAACCTTGGGCATTTGCTCACCGCCGCCGGCATGCCTGGGATCATGAAAATGATCTTCGCTATGCGCTCAGGCCAGCTACCGGCGAGTATCAACCTCAAGACGCCGATTTCATCACCTAAGGGATTGTTTAGCGGTGATAATATCCCCACTCAACTGCAGTCTTGGCCCGATAAAACAAGCAACGATCGTCGCCATGCGGGGGTATCTGTATTTGGTTTTGGTGGCTGTAATGCCCATCTGTTGTTGGAATCCTATCAACCAACAACTCACAGCGCCGAGAAGCAAGCCAACAAACCTATTTATCAGCAGCAAGCATTAACCGTTATCGGTATGGCGTCGCACTTTGGGCCTTTGGCCTCGATCAATGCACTGGATAAAGCGCTATTAAACCAAAAAGATGCCTTTATCCCGCTGCCACCTAACCGCTGGAAAGGCTTAGATAAACACCCCGATATCCTTAAGCATTTTGGCCTAAATCGCGCGCCTAAAGGCGCCTATATTGAGCAGTTTGATTTTGACTTTTTACGCTTTAAAGTGCCGCCTAATGAGGATGACAGGCTCATATCCCAGCAATTGTTGCTGATCAAAGTCGCCGACGAAGCGATTCGCGATGCCAAGTTAACCGCGGGCAGCAAGGTCGCGGTGTTAGTGGCGATGGAAACCGAGCTTGAGCTGCACCAATTCCGTGGCCGGGTGAATTTGCACACCCAACTTGCAGATAGCTTAAAGCAGCAAGGCGTTCACCTCTCCAATGATGAATACCTTGCCCTCGAAGCCATCGCCATGGACAGCGTGCTCGATGCCGCCAAGCTCAATCAATACACCAGCTTTATTGGCAATATTATGGCGTCGCGCATCGCCTCGCTGTGGGACTTTAATGGCCCAGCGTTTACCATTTCAGCCGCCGAGCAATCGGTCGCTCGCTGTATCGATGTAGCGCAAAACCTACTGTCCCAAGAGGCCCTCGATGGCATCGTGATTGCCGCCGTGGATTTAAGCGGCAGTGTTGAACAGGTTATATTGAAAAACGCTCAAATCGCCGTTGATCTCGATGCCGACAGCTCGAATCCACAGTGGAAGGTGGGTGAAGGTGCGGGCGCTATCGTGCTGACAAACCAGCAAGCGAGCAACAGTCAACAAGCGAGTAACAGTTCTCAAAAGGGCTACGGCCAAATTCGTGCTCAAGCATTTGGCACACATCATCAGCTGCCCAAGCTGCTTGATTCGCTGATAACCGAAACGGCTATCGCCAATCCTTCAGTGCCCGCTGCCATCCATATGGTTGAGCAATGTATTGCCCCAGAAGAGCAACTGCCAGCGGAGCGGCTATTAACTCAGCTTAATCTTATGGGGACGCCATGCAATCGAGTCGCCAATACCCTTGGGCATAACTTTGCCGCGGCGGGTATGGCCAGTCTTTTGAGTGCCCTGTTAAGCCTAAAAAACGGGTCTGAGGGTTCGGATAAAAACGCCGATAAACAGGCATTAGTGTTTACCCAAAGCCAAGGAGTGAGCTCACTGCTGCTGTTAAGCCAAACGGTAACGCAGGCGGAACAACTAGAACTGCGCCTTGAGCAGGACTTAACCTTAAGTGAGCAAAAACATTTAATCAAACCAGTCACGCTCGGTGGCCGCGATATCTATCAACATATTGTGGATACGCCATTGCCCGCACTTGCCGCCATCCAAGGCAAAATGCGCCAGTTGCAGCCTGTCGCACCACAGGCGACACAAACTGTAGCCACAGTGCGCGCTGCACTTGATACCACGGCTGAAAACGCCACCCCATTTGCCACACCAATAGCAGTAGAGAGCGGTATGTCATCTAACGCACCACACCAATATTCGGCGGCGCCCTTGGCGCAGGATAGGGCGTCGCAGGATAGCGCGGCACTGTTACAAAACCAGCAATTGGCCCGCGAGGCGCACTTAGCCTTTTTACAGAGCCGTGAGCAAGGGCTCAAACTGGCCGATACGCTGTTAAAAGCGCAATTGTCCCAGACGACACAAATGGGGTCTGTTGCCACCAGCGCCAATGCCGCTCCCATTGCGGCGCAGCAAGCTGTATCAGTCCCAGAATTAAAACGAGAGTTAAAACCAGATCACGCGAATGTCGCACCCTATACGCCACCCATTCCTGCGGCTAAGCCCTGCATTTGGAACTATCAAGATCTAGTGGAATATGCCGAGGGCGACATTGCCAAGGTCTTTGGCGCCGATTACGCCATTATCGATAGCTACGCCCGCCGCGTGCGCCTGCCAACCTCGGATTATCTGCTGGTCTCGCGGGTGACTAAGCTCAACGCGCAAATGAACCGCTATCAGCCGAGCACTATGACCACAGAGTACGACATTCCCGTGGATGCGCCCTTCTTGGTCGATGGCCAAATTCCGTGGGCGGTGGCGGTCGAATCGGGTCAGTGCGATTTAATGCTCATCAGCTACTTAGGTATCGATTTTGAAAACAAAGGCGAGCGCGTCTATCGCTTGCTCGACTGCACCCTCACCTTCCTTGGGGATCTGCCCCGCGGCGGTGACACCCTACGCTACGATATCTCCATCAACCACTTTGCCCGTAATGGCGATACCCTGTTGTTTTTCTTCTCCTACGAATGCTTCGTGGGCGATAAGCTGATCCTAAAAATGGACGGCGGCTGCGCGGGATTCTTTACCGATAAAGAACTGGCTGATGGCAAAGGGGTGATCCGCACCGAGGCCGAAATTAAGCTGCGCGAGCAAGCACAAATTGCACTGGCCAATGAATATGCCCGAAACGGCAATAAGCCACGCTTCACGCCGCTACTTAACTGCGCGCAAACGGCCTTTAGCTACGGGCAAATCCACCGTCTACTGAGCGCCGACATTGGTGGCTGTTTCGGCGGCGAACATGCAGCCCATCAAGCAAAGTTTGGTCTCCAGCCTTCACTGTGCTTCGCCTCGGAAAAATTCCTGATGATCGAGCAAGTCAGCAGGCTCGACGTGCATGGCGGCGCATGGGGCTTAGGCTTGATAGAAGGTCACAAACAATTAGCCCCCGACCATTGGTATTTCCCTTGCCATTTCAAGGGCGACCAAGTGATGGCAGGCTCCCTCATGGCCGAAGGGTGTGGTCAGTTACTGCAATTCTTTATGCTTCATATTGGTATGCACCTTGGGGTGACTAACGGTCGTTTCCAACCCCTTGAAAACGCATCGCAAAAAGTGCGCTGCCGCGGTCAAGTATTGCCACAATCTGGCACGCTCACCTATCGCATGGAAGTCACCGAAATTGGCTTGAGCCCTCGCCTCTATGCCAAGGCGAATATCGATATCCTGCTCAATGGCAAAGTGGTGGTGGATTTCCAAAACCTCGGGGTGATGATTAAAGAAGAAGCGGATTGCACTCGCTATTCGCACAGCGGTTTTTCGCAGAGTCATTCTTCACAAGGCAATGATTCGCAAGCTGCAAATATCTACAATCAAGCGGAACAAGCGCCACTGATGGCGCAAATCCCAGATGTTTCAGCTCCCGTGAATAAAGGCGTTGTGCCGCTTAAGCATGTAAGCGCGCCGATTGCGCCAGCAGGCTCTAAGTACGCCAATCGCGTGCCCGACACCCTGCCGTTTACGCCTTATCATTTGTTTGAGTTTGCCACCGGCGATATTGAAAACTGCTTCGGCCCCGATTTTAGTATTTACCGTGGCTTAATCCCGCCGCGCACGCCCTGCGGCGATCTGCAACTCACCACCCGCGTAGTAGCCATTGAGGGCAAACGTGGCGAACTGAAAAAGCCATCCTCCTGTATTGCCGAGTATGAAGTGCCCAGCAACGCGTGGTATTACGCTAAAAACAGCCATCCGAGTGTGATGCCTTACTCTGTGCTGATGGAAATCTCATTGCAGCCCAATGGCTTTATCTCAGGTTATATGGGCACTACCTTAGGCTTCCCGGGGCAGGAATTATTCTTCCGCAACCTCGACGGCAGTGGCAAGTTACTGCGCGAAGTGGATTTACGCGGTAAAACCATAGTCAATGATTCGCGCCTGCTGTCCACTGTGATTGCTGGCAGCAATATCATTCAAAACTTTAGTTTCGAACTGAGCTGCGATGGCGAGCCCTTCTACCGCGGTAATGCGGTTTTCGGTTACTTTAAGGCCGATGTGCTTAAAAACCAGTTGGGTATCGACAACGGTAAAATCACCCAAGCCTGGCACCTTGAACGCGGTATTAAAGCCGACAGCCAAATCAATCTGTTAGATAAAAACGGCCGCAGTTTCGTGGCGCCGCAGGGCAAACCACACTACCGCCTCGCGGGTGGGCAGCTGAACTTTATCGACAAGGCCGAAATTGTAAAAACTGGCGGTAAGAAGGGACTGGGATACTTGTACGCCGAGCGCACTATTGACCCAAGCGATTGGTTCTTCCAGTTCCATTTCCATCAGGATCCTGTGATGCCAGGCTCACTCGGCGTCGAGGCGATTATCGAATTACTGCAAACCTATGCCATAGACCAAGACCTAGGCGCAGGCTTCAATAATCCGAAATTTGGCCAAATTCTGTCAGAAATTAAATGGAAGTATCGCGGTCAAATTAATCCATTAAACAAACAGATGTCGCTGGATGTGCATATCACCAGCATTGAAGATAAAAACGGAAAACGCATCATCAAAGGCGATGCAAACCTGAGTAAGGATGGCCTGCGCATTTATGAGGTAACCGATATCGCAATCTGCATCGAAGAGGCATAGCGCTAGCGCCTAACTTGCGGCATTAGCCAAAGTTAGCTTAAACAGTACACAACAGCCGCAGTGCAAGGGAATAACCCCACTGCGGCAAACAAATTCAGGCCCCAAACACCTAAAAGTGAATAGCCCAAATGACGAATACCACACTCGATAATAATAAGCTCAGTCCTTGGCCATGGCAGGTTGATGAAGCCGCCATCAGTTTCGATATCGATTCCCTTGGCAAAAAACTTAAAGATCTCAATCAAGCCTGTTACTTAGTCAATCATGCCGAAAAAGGCCTAGGCATAGCCCAAAGCGCCGAGGTGGTGGGTCTTGCTGAAGCTCAACCTAGCAATGGCTTACACAAAAGCAATGGTTTGCATCCTGTGAGCGCCTTCGCCCCCGCCCTTGGCATCCAAAGCTTGGGTGACAGTAATTTTCGCCGTGTGCATGGGGTGAAATACGCCTACTACGCGGGCGCCATGGCCAACGGCATCGCCTCGGAAGAGTTAGTTATCGCTCTTGGTCAAGCGGGCATTCTGTGTTCCTTTGGCGCGGCAGGATTAATTCCGTCGCGCGTTGAAGCCGCGATTAAACGCATTCAAACGGCATTGCCCAATGGCCCCTACGCCTTTAACCTCATTCACAGCCCGAGCGAGCCAGCGCTTGAGCGTGGCAGTGTCGAACTCTTCCTCAAGCATCAAGTGCGTACGGTTGAGGCCTCGGCCTTCTTGGGCTTAACGCCGCAAATCGTTTATTACCGCGCCGCAGGCCTGAGCCGTGATGCCAACGGCGAGATTGTGATTAGCAACAAAGTGATTGCTAAAATCAGCCGTACCGAGGTGGCGACCAAGTTTATGGAGCCCGCCCCCGTTAAGATGCTGCAGCAATTAGTGAACGAAGGGCTTATCAGCGAAGATCAAATGCTGATGGCGCAATCTGTCCCAATGGCCGATGACATTACCGCCGAAGCCGACTCAGGCGGCCACACCGACAATCGCCCTCTGGTCACGTTATTACCGACCATTTTGGCGCTAAAAGATACCATTCAAGCCAAGTACCAGTACAAAACGCCGATCCGTGTGGGCGCAGGTGGTGGGATCGGCACGCCCGATGCGGCGCTGGCGACCTTTAATATGGGCGCAGCCTTTATTGTCACTGGCTCAATCAACCAAGCCTGTGTTGAGGCGGGAGCGAGCGAACATACCCGTAAGTTACTCGCCACCACTGAAATGGCCGATGTAACTATGGCGCCCGCCGCCGATATGTTCGAAATGGGCGTTAAGTTACAAGTGGTTAAGCGCGGCACCCTATTCCCGATGCGCGCCAATAAACTCTACGAAATTTACACCCGCTACGACTCGATTGAGGCGATTCCAGCAGAGGAAAGACAAAAGCTGGAAGAGCAAGTGTTTCGCGCCTCATTAGATGAGATTTGGGCAGGCACTGTGGCGCACTTTAATGAGCGCGATCCTAAGCAAATTGAACGCGCGCTGGATAATCCAAAACGTAAAATGGCACTGATTTTCCGCTGGTATTTGGGTCTTTCGAGCCGCTGGTCAAACACAGGTGAAGTTGGCCGCGAAATGGATTACCAAATCTGGGCTGGCCCCGCCCTCGGCGCCTTTAATGCTTGGGCCAAAGGCAGTTATTTAGATGATTATCGCGAGCGCAATGCAGTGGATTTGGCAAAACATTTAATGCAGGGCGCAGCCTACCAAGCACGGATTAACCTGTTGTTATCCCAAGGGGTAAGTATTCCAGTCAGCCTACAACGCTGGAAACCACTGCAACGCTGCTAATTCGCTTTGGGAAACCTTATCGAGCGGGTTAAGTGAACACTTAACCCGCTTTTTTTGGGGGTAAATTGGGGGTTTCATTTTTGGCTCTATTACGGGTTTAGTTCCGCTCGGCATTGTCGCTTTCAATCAATCGAATAAATAATGCCAAAAGCCGATTGGAGTTCTGTTTCCGCTCCGCATTGTCACTTCAGTGGCACGCCGTAAACCCATCCTTGGGGGCTCAACGGAAAAATCCATTTTTCCAATGGCCCACTCTTGTCACAGAACGTAGCGCGACAATGCTCGCCTGCAACACTGATCTACAATCAATCCAATACATGAGGCAAGATTTAAAATTGGGTGGGAGACGTTGATAAATGCAATCGTCCCAAAACTTTATATAAAGCATGGTTTGTTAATAAGGATTTTTATCATTCAAAAGTATCGTTTTGCACATTATTTCAAATAATCCTTATTATCGAGCCTTAATATTCAATACATTACAAACAATTCGTTATACAAAACCCGAAGAACTGAACCGATGCACCGGCTCTGATAGAAATGAATCACAACTAAAAATAAACACTAAAATCATAATCTTGAGCTTTACCACTTCAAATTATTGAAGGTGAGATTTGCCGCAATCCATTAGAGTTGAATATCTATGAGCATAGAAGATCAAGATTCAATTGACGCCATTGGAATAGATAATGAAGGTGTCGTCGTGCTAACCATCTCAGATCATTTGGAATGGGATGATAAGCATCTCTTGCTCCTTCAATATCTACTTGGCTTTTCTCGAGTCTGGCGAGGTATTTGAAAGCTATCCAGATTCACGTGGGAGAGGGTTTAAAATTAATATTATGTGCAAGTATGAGCCAACAACATTAGCAACGCGGTTCCTATCACAATGCACAGACATCATTAATCAATTAGGATTTCAGTTTGATTATAAGGTTTTCACTTAGCCAAACAGTATCACCTTAGCCTAGCGCAGAAAACCGCATGTTTTCCCGCTGTTGGCGGCGTAAAACGGCTTGGCGGGTTACTGTCGTAACTTTGACGTAAGGTTGTCATAACTAAAATCATGGGTTCTATATGATGATTCGCCTACTGCAATCATTATTAGGAACTAGAAAATGGAACAAATGATAAACAAAGAATTAGTGAAAAAGCTTCGAAGCGAACGTTCTTGGTCCCAAGATCAACTCGCCACAATCTCAGGACTGAGCATTCGTACTATTCAGAGAGTAGAGAGTGAAGGCTCTGGCTCCTTAGAATCCAAAAGAGCGCTAGCGGCAGCTTTTGATATTAACGTTAGTAATCTGGATATTAATAGCACCGCAGACAGCACCTTAGCATCCAGTCATCGAGGTTGTAAGTTTGGGCTAGCTGGTGCAACTGTGGGGATTTTGAGCGCCTATATTGGAATATCTATGTCTTTTGTATCTGGGAATATTACGTCCGCTGAAGCAGGAATTCATTATGGAAGTCTTAGTGCGCTCTATGGTATTTCCTGTGCAGTTATTATCGTAATGTCTAACAGATATCATTCAAACGCGACTTGATAGGACACATCACAGCTGCATTGCGACTGTTGGCGTTAGCGCAGATGCAAGAGCTAAGAACTTTCCGCAAGGTACTGTCAGTCGTATTCTCAATTTTGCAATCGATACCTTAATCTAAGCCGATACTCAAAAGGTATCGGCTTTTTTATGCTGTTCTCGCAAATATCACACTGCAACTCTTACCGAATCGCAGGTAAAAATTGCCTATCTCGCTTATATCAGCCAATACTCCCGCCAATACAGCATTTAATAATTACGCTAAAAATCAGTAGATTAGCTAAAAATATCAAAGTTGGCATTAAGCTCGCAATATCCCCTTTGTGAGTTTATTGCGGGATTGAGTGATAACGGGATGTAAGAAGTAATCTAGCTAATTCAACTCACCCAGCAACTAGCTCGCTCGACGTAAACATGCAGAGTGAAAGAAGACAGAAAAACCGAAATAAGACAAAGGAGGTGGCTATGTTAGGTTGGACCTTAATGTTTCTGGTTGTGGCCATTATCGCCGGACTGTTTGGATTTACGGGGATCGCTGGCGCCGCAGCGGGGATCGCAAAGATTATTTTCTTCCTATTTATTGTATTACTTGTGATTTCCCTGCTGGTCAACGCCCTTAAGGGCAAGGCACCACGCGCTTAAATTGGATAAAAGGAGAATCGATATGAAACCTATGACCATGATTACCACTGCATTTTTAGCCTTATTATTAACCTTTGGACTGTCAGCCTGTAGCGACAACCACGCCGAGGACGCAGGCGAAAAAATCGATGAAGCCATCACTGATACCGGCAATGCGATTGAAGATGCCTGTGAAGAACTGAAAGAAGGCGTTAAAGCGAAAGATACCCGCTGCTAGAACGGATGACGGCAAGTAGTGAGTCCCGCATACGAGCCCATCAGGGGAACCACAGTTCAATTGAGTACCACCGAACCACTTTATCGTGACAGCTATTGGTCACGATAAAGTGGGTTTCCTGAGGCTCGCCGCTTATCAATGGAGGAGATGCCAATGCTGAGTAGGATCCACATTAAGTATTTCTACCTGTTCGGAGCGCTGTTATTTGGCTATTTCGCCGTAACGGGGCACTCCCTATTCTCACCTTTATTTGGGCATGGAGCAGCCTATCCTCGCCCTTGTCGGCTCGGCCTATTGGTTTAATCTCGCCAGTATTTTTAGAAAACGTCAGGATGGATCCATCCCTTGGTATATCCGTTGGGGCTTTATTCCATTTTTATTAGGATGCCGACTCTATAATCTCTGGGCGCGGCGCCGCGATAGCGTGCCTTCAATGCAAGCCATTGATAAATATCTGTACTTGGGTAGCCGCTTAAGCGCTGCCGATTTACCTAAACTGAATCGTTATGGCATTACCGCTATTTTAGATGTCACCGCCGAATTCGACGGCCTCGATGTGTCCCTGTATGAGGATCATATCGACTATCTGAATATCCCTATTCTTGACCACAGCGTGCCAACTAGCGCCCAATTAAATCAGGCGATTAACTGGTTACACCGTCAAGTACGCGCCCAAAAGCGGGTATTAATCCACTGTGCGCTCGGCCGCGGGCGCTCCGTAATGGTGCTGGCCGCTTATCTTGTATGCCGCCGTCCCGAACTCAGTTTTGCGGAGGTGCTGCAACAGATTAAAAGCATTCGTAAAACCGCTAGGTTAAATCGCTGGCAACTTAAAGCGCTGGAGCAGATGTACACTCAAGGGGAAATCAAACTGCATAAGCGAGCCTGGATTATCGCCAATCCCGTCTCTGGCGCGGGAAAATGGCAGAGCCATGGCGAACAAATTTGCACTGAACTGAAACGCTATTTTGAAGTGCAGTTAGCGCTCACCACGCCAGAGATTAGCGCCCAAACCCAAGCGAAAAAGCACGGCTTCAGGGCGCCGATATCATCATCGCTTGCGGTGGCGATGGCACAGTCACAGAGGTCGCGGCGGAGATTATCGACACCGATATCACCTTAGGCATTATCCCGTTAGGCACCACCAATGCCCTGTCACACGCCCTCTTTGGTTTAAGCAGTAAGCTCAATGCTGTCTCCCAAGCCCTTGATAATATTATCCAAGGTCAGACTCAGACCATAGACACGGCGCGTTGCAATGAGCGGCTGGTGTTGCTGCTGGTCGGCATTGGGTTTGAGCAGCAAATGATTGAGTCGGCGAGCCGCGAGCGTAAAAATGCTCTCGGCCAACTCGCCTACCTCGATGGTTTGTGGCGCGCAGTGAATACTGACACCAACCTCGAGTTGCAGCTGACTTTAGATGACCAAGCCCCAATGACAGTGCAAACCCACAGCCTAGTGGTTGCCAATGCCGCACCTTTTACCAGCTTACTCGCCCAAGGTAAGGGCGAACCCAATATGACCGACGGCTTGTTGGATATCACTTGGTTAGATTCAAATAATGAGCCGAATGAACAGCTTATCAGTCTGGCTGAACTGGCTTTTACCGGCTGGATTAAAGAGGCCGCCAATAGCGACTCTGCGCCCTCGGCCAACACGGGTAAAGTGAAACATGCCCACGCGAAAAAGGTGAAGATCAGCAGTCAGCCCCCATGCAAGTATGTGATTGATGGCGAGATTTGTGAGCCGGAGCAACTCAATATCGATATCCTGCCCGCCTCTTTGAAGGTGTTTGTGCCCTATCAAGCGCAAAATGCTGAACAGCAATCAGAGCCCAAAATAAGCTAACACTTTTAGAATCAACTCTGAATCAAAAGCTGAATCAATGCATTAGCTTATTTTCGGGCATTTAAAGGTAGATGGCTACTTGGCGACGCTATTGCTAGCGGAATCTTCACTAAGGGTATCAGCAACAACGGTTTGAGCGTCTGACTCCTGCTCATATTTACTGAGCTTGTTATAGAGGGTTTTAACGCTGATCCCAAGCTGCTCGGCGGTGTCGGTCTTATTGCCCTGACTCGTTTCAAGCGCTTGGTAAATGGCGATTTTTTCCAGCTCCTCAAGGCGCATACCTTGGGGATCACGACATTTTCCTCTGCAGTCGCCTCCTTATCCAAACTGGGCGTAAGCTGTAAATGCTCAGGGGTAATCTCATGGTCCGCCAGAATATAAGCGCGCTCGATAGCATGCTTTAACTCGCGCACATTCCCCGGCCAAGCGTGGGCCGCAATCGCCTCTAAACTTGAGGGCGAGAACACTTTACTCTGTTTTTCCGCCGCATTGCGATAGGCCAGAAAATGCTTCGCAAGTCCGACAATATCTTCCCCACGCTCCCGCAATGGCGGCACTTGAATGGGGAAATGCGCTAAGCGAAAGTACAAATCTTCCCGCAGTTGTCCTTGCTCAATCGCCACTAAAGGATCGCGGTTTGTCGCCGCCACAATACGCACATTGGCCTTGAGCACCTTAGGGCTGCCGACGGGGCGATATTCATTATTTTCCAGCACTCTTAACAGCTTAACTTGATGCTCTAGGGGCATTTCGGTGACTTCATCGAGGAATAAGGTGCCGCCTTCGGCCTGCTCAAATACCCCTTGATGATCACGATTCGCGCCGGTAAAAGAACCTTTTACATGGCCGAAGAGTTCACTATCAACTAATTCTGGGCTCAAGGCGCCGCAGTTAATCGCAATATAGGGCTTATTCACCCGCGGGCTAGCTAAGTGAATGGTATTGGCGACCAGCTCTTTACCCGCGCCACTCTCGCCGATAATCAACACATTGCTCTCGGCGGCCGACACCCGGCGGATAGTGCGATACAAGCGGTGCATAGGTAACGAGGAGCCCACCAGCAGACCATATTGGTCTAATTCGCTGGCAAAGGGGCGAATACGCGTCGAAGTATTCGCAACCAGATGCTGGGCAAAATCCGCTAAGGTTTCGCACAGCAACGACATGTCGATGGGCTTACGGAAATGGTAGCCCGCGTATTTAGACAAGAGTTTATCGAGGTGAGGATTCGGTAGGCCATCGGAGAGGAAAATAAACTCCACATCCGCAATGGCGCTGGACTCGAGTAAGGCTAAGTAATCCTCACGGCTTAGACGGGGCAGCTCAATGATCGCCACATCGATACGATTGGCCTCCAGCTGACTAATCCAAGATAAATCATCGGTACTGCGTAGCTTGTTGTAGGTCTGCGCGCCCTCGAGCTGCACTAATGCCTGCTCGGTCTCGAAGTCCTGTAGATGATAGAAAAGCGTTGGTCGGATCATCTTGTGCCACTCCCTGTGAATGAAGCACCACTGTATGCCAGCCGTGAAATTTTAACAATCTCAACGGTAAGAGTTGCCGATAATAAGCGAGGCACTGGCGACAATGGATAAATATTATCAGTTAAATCAAGTTATTAAATTATCATTAAAAAGTGAACGAAATATGCATAGAAGCTGAATGAAACTGAAATTTCCATAAAATGTTGGGCAATCCGTGTCGGCGGAGCAGCCCAAACTACCACAGGAGGTCTTTATGACGTCTAATGTTGCGCAACATCAGACCGAGTTGAGCGCCGATATTAAGCTGGTTAATGAGTTAATCGAGCTGACCCAAACTGGCGTGGATTTTTATACTCGGGCCAATACCACTGTCGATGACTACAGCCTAAAACGCATTTTTATTGCCCAAATCAAGACGTATCAAGGGATGCTGGCGCGATTTAGGCAACTGCTCGCCCAAACATTACAACAAATGGGCCCGCACATAGGCCCGCACTCAGTGCCGTCGTCGCAGACTCGGCCCTATGCCGATGTCGATGCTTTACTTATTAAACAACAACTCGCCGATGCCCTCGCCGTGCTCTGCGAGCTTGAGCGTCAGCGCCTTAATCACCTCAAACAGTTAATTAAAAAGGCCTATCACCCAAGGTTAATCAGCCAATTGGCCGAGGATATTGCCTGGCTACAAATCCATTTAGATACCCTACACCTGCGTAGCCAAGCCCTGTAAGGCAGCAATGCCAGCCAATAACGCGGCCAACTGAGCCGCGTTTTTGTTGCCTGCGATCTATTTGAGCTTAACGCCTATCCCACTTAAGCCAAACCGCTTAATCACCCTCGGTAATATTTACATTTTGTCGGTAAAAAGCGCCGAGCTTGCTTTTGGATTTAACAGCCGAAACGAGCCAAAAATAAATATAATCAGTTTAAAATCAATCATATAAAAACATTGGCACGATTCGCGCTTTAGTTACTTCGAGATAACAACGGAGGATATCATTATGAAAAACACGACAACTTTAGCTTTAACCACCTTACTTGTCGGTTCTATCAGTTTAAATGTGGCCGCCGCACAGGATTGGAAAGACGATGCCAAAGATGCTTGGCTAGATGGCAAGGCCGAAACGACTTTGTTGCTCAATACTAACCTCAACTCCTTTGACATTATGACCGACGTGAAAAACGGCCATGTCACCTTAACCGGTCAAGTGGAGAGCAGTGTCGATAAGGCGCTCGCCGCTGAGCTCATCAAAAGCTTAGATGGGGTAAAAGGGGTCGATAACAAGTTAACCGTGATGAAACAAGACGAAGGCACCAATGAGGTGGTGAAGACCTTAACCGACTCTAAGGTCGCAACGGTCGTAAAAACCCGTCTGTTGTTCTCGACCGACGTATCGGGCACCCAAATTAACGTCGACGTTGCCGATGGCGTAGTGACCTTACAGGGTGAAGTGGCTAGCGATGCCGAGCGTCAATTAGCCCTGACCATTGCTAAAAATACCGATGATGTGAAAAAGGTCGTCGATAAAATCAAAGTCAAAACCTCATAATGGTCCTGACATTCAGCCCTTGCTAATTCAGCTCTTGATAACTCAGCTGTTGGTAACTCAGCTGTTGGTATTAGTCACTCGGGCAAAAACCACAAAACCAGCTTCGGCTGGTTTTGTTTTATCGGCGCGATGTTATGTTCATCATGCCTTAGGCTTCGGCTTCCTGTTCGAGGCAGAAGCTAAATTCATAAAAATGTTGGCCATTTTCGATGCTTATCGCCATAGTGCCATATAACCCAACGAGTTCACCCGCGCCAGAATGGGGGACAACCTCAAGGTGTAAACGGTTTTGCCCATCGGTCATAATGCCAAAATGTTGCAGCACAAAACTGCCCTGTCTGCCGCACAGCTTACCCACGACTTGCTCTATCGCCACGTAACCTGCCGAGCCTTTTACTGCCGTCATGGCACTGAGCATTTCACCTTGGCTGCGGGCTTCTAGCTCACCATAAAAGCTTTTATCTAAGGTCATTCTGCCCAAGTTCACGCCACCCACACCTGTGGCATAGGCACTCTCGGGATTGAGCTTAACATCAAATTTGCCCGTGACTTTGGTCATTTCCATGACTCGCTCCTTGTTTTAATTTTATGCTTTATGCCAAAACCTAAGCTTTCCCAGCCGCTAGGTGAAATAAATACCTCAGCCGTAGCTGAGGTAAAATTAACTTAGCATAAGCCCAGATATAAACCTAATGCAGTGCTTTGATTTCCGACTCACTTACACCGACTTCAAGGGTGTTCGCCACGTTAGGCTCCTCTGCCATAGGTTGGCCCGCCGCCCTGTCGCGGTAGGTAATGGCGACTTTATATGGCGCCTCAAAGGGATACACAGGCTCGATATTATCGACTTCGATGCGATCGCCAATAAATACACTGCCTAAGTGCACTAATCGATTTTGAGCATAATCTAAGCTAAACAAGCCAAGGTACCAAAATACCCCCGAACCTTGATTCGTGACGATATAAGGTGCCACAAAGGGCATGGTTTGCTGCTTAGGATCGTCCTGTAATGGCGCATCACTTTGGGTATCAGGCTCTAATGCTGGGTCAAAATTAAGCGGCGTAATCCGCATATAATCCAGCAATACCCTGCCCTTTTCATCACCTTGTTGATAATCCCCCAGCGCAAATTCCGTTTGTTTGATTTTAATAAAGTGCGTCAAGACCACTGGCAGTTGGCTATCGGGCAGCTTTACTTCAAAGGGATTGGCCGTATTCAAACTAAAGAGTTTCAGCATCACCTCGGAGGCATTCGCCACCGGTTTGACCTCACTTGGCACCACAGATTCGATGGCATCTTCGCTGGAAGATAATGCCGCCTCTTTGGCTTTTGCCTTCGCATCGGCCTGTGCCATGGCCTCATCGTATTGCAGCACTTGACCATCTTCCATGACCATGTAGATATCATCATTGGTCATGTTAAAACGATAAATGCCCGCGGCAAGAATACTGAGCACAAGGACAGTCGCCGCTATCGTTAATTTAACAAACATACTCATCCGCTCCCCAATGCGCTTTAAACGCGCTTTTTACCTAACTCAAGCTCTGTGAATGTCGGAGCAGTATTACAGATACTGAGTCAAAGCGGAGCGGGAAAAGTGTAAAAAAATAACACTATTTGGCAATTTGTCAGGTTAAGTTCAGCTAATCTTGCCCGCTCCACTCATAGGCACTGAATTTTGGTCACCTTGCCATCTTCAAGCTTAAAAAAGGCGTCCTGCGGCATCTCCTGCGACCACAGCGCCTGATAATCCAGATTAGCGTAAATCCCGCGGAACACTGCGCCAGACAAGGCATGGGATACGATGATCACTCGCTCGGGCACGGTCGGATCCTGCAACCAATCTTGAATGCGCTCACTGATACTGGCGAACGTCTCCGCATTCGGCGCATAGGTATACCAATCGGCCAGCGCATTTAACTCAGGCTGGTTTTGTTTGATTTGGGGCACGCGCTGCTGCTCCCAATCCCCGAGACCAAGCTCCTTTAAACGCTCATCTTTTTGTAGACGTTCAACGGGAAAGCCGATTTGTTGGCAAATGATTTCGGCGGTTTGCACCGCTCGTCCTAAGGGGCTCACATAAAATGCCCAGTCCTGCGGCTCTTGAACATACTCACTCAATACATAACCCACAGTTTTCGCCTGTAACTCACCGAGTTCGGTGAGCGGCGAATTGCAATGTCCCTGCAAACGTAGCTCTGCATTAAACTGTGTTTGCCCATGGCGTAATAAATAAATCGTTTTACTAGTCAATGTAATAACCTAAAAATCAGATAAATGATGTCAATGCGTATTTTGCCAATGCCGAATGTTACCAATGCCTTAGGCAACACTTTGGCATTGATAGTGGGAGATATCGTTATTGAGGATCAAATGGCATCCCTTGGCATCGGAATGTAAGATGCTCAAACTGGCTGGACGGATGGAATTCCACTTAGTTTCAACGTTTTGCTCGCTTAAGAAATGGTTCGTTAATAACTTCACCATCAGGGGTTCCATCACAATAAGCACATTGCCTTTGTATAAGGCACCGATATTTTCGACAATCTCTAACAGGCGTTTTTCGACTATTTTCAATTGCGCATGGATGGAAGAACAAAAGCCGCGGGATTGCGCCATCATAGTATAAATACACAGGGATAAATCAAAGCATTCGCCGTTAATGTCAAAGTCGGACTTAAAATCGGCTAGGGCTAATCGTTTGATTACAGAGATAGCGCGCTTTCTATTTCTGTTTAAGATTTCAGCCGTCTCCATCGATAAGGGTGAAGAACAGGCATACACCATCTCAAAACGTGTGTCCCTTAAGGAGTGGGCCAGCATATTCACATGCACCTCCCCGAGACTGGACAAGGTTGCCTGAGAAGGTACTGACGGTTGGAATGCTTCTACTGCTGCGTCTCCCTGACTAATTAAATATAGATTGGCCAATTTAATCACCTCTACTGCGCCATTAAGTTGGAAAGTGAGCCGAGTGCCTATTTGCTAACACACTCGGCTTGAGTTGAAACGCTTAAAAACGTAACGAACACCGACTGTGAAGACCTTATCGTCGCCAATGTCTTGGGTAATGCCAGACATTTGATACTCACCCTCATACATAGCGTAATGGGTGTATACACGGGTCGATTTGGTCAATTTTTTCTCTGCGCCAAGGGTAAATTGGCTAATGTCCACATCTGTTATCTGCTCATTTGGGCCAACGAGTTTAGAAAAATAACCGCCCAAACCCGCGTTGTCTTGGCCAAACTCGGCCTTTAATGTGGTGCCCCAGAGGTCGTAGGTGGCGTTAATGAAATAGGAGTTACCCTCCATATTGGAAAATTTTAAGCTTTCGGTATGTTGAAAAATCCCGCCCAGTTTCATGTCGCCAAGCTTAACTTGGGTCACAAACCGATAGGCATCGATATTGGCGATCCCTTTATTGATGGCGGCGGCAACATAATAAGGCGCCTTTTTAAGATCTTTATCCCCAAGCGTGGTACTTAGGGCATACAGCTCATTATCGGCGCCATAGTTATCCTGTAATAAATAAGTTGCGTTGATATCCATCAGGCCGAATAACTTAGGCGAGTAATACCAAATACCATCGGCGCTACGCGTCTGCCCTGAGACCAATTGATTAATATCCGCATTGGTCGTTCCAAAAATATCGACTTTGCCTTCGGCGGTTTTGAAAACCGTATCATTGCGCCCGACAAGCAAGGTGCCGTAGGCCGTTTCAACGCCAAGGTAAGTATTTCTCGCCGAGAATACCTTGCTGGAATCGTTCGCCCGATTAGAGGTGTTGTTAACGCCAAACTCCATCTTGTAGATGACATTAATGCCATCACTGAGTGCCGATTTGCCCTTAACGCCAATATTGGAAGAATTGTTTTCAAGATAGGTGCCGCTTTCCCCCACATCAACGCCACTGGTACCGCTATAAACGGTTGAACCTAATTCGGAATGGGTCACGGATAAATCCAGACGACCATAGACTGCAGGAGACTCATCGGCCATCACAGGTAATGAAGACACTGCAAGCACTGAAGCGGTTAATATGACTTTTTTCATCGTGTTTCTCTTACTTAGTTTGAGATTAATGATTGAGAAGAAACGCTTTTAAAGAGGTCATGGTGATTAGCCATGACCTCGTCAGGCTAATCAATCAACGACAGTGACTTTTTTCGCGCGCCATACCGAAGCGGCCAGCACAATCGAGAGCACGGAAGTACCAATCCAGAAATATTGCGCATTACCGAAGTCATAATGCTTAACACCAGCCACTTCAGTAACCAGGATTAATTTAGAAGAAACAATCTCTTGTATAGAGGCTGCGAGATAAGAGAACAGTCCGATAAAGCCTTTAACCGCACCAACAGCGTTTTTAGGCATTAAGTCACAGGCCGTTAAACCCGCGAGGAACACCACCAGACCACCGATAGAGAAGCCGATTAAACCTAGGCCGAAGGCATCCATCATGCGGCTATCAGAACCCCAGAATAACAAGCTCATACCTATGATATTGGCTAGACCGTATAAGAAGGTCGGAATGTGACGGTTAGCGTTGAAGATTTTGTCTGAAATCACCCCAGATAGGATGGCACCGAAGAATCCCGCGATGGGGTAAGAAGACATAGCCACACCCGCGTCGATCAGGGAATAGTGCTTCTCTGACTGCAGGTACAACACGGCCCATGAACTCATGGCATAACGTGATGAGTACATCGCCGCACAGGCTAAGGCGATAATCCAAACCACAGGTTGTCTTAATACAAAGAATTGCGCCTTACGAATAGCGACTGGATCATGGCCTTTTACTGATTCGGGTTCTTCGCCATATGCCGTTGCTGGATCGGGTAAACCGTAGGTACGTGGGCGGTCTTTTAACAGGACTAACATACAGGCTGCGGCGGCAAATGCGGCAATACCCGCGCCGACAAAACCTATCTTCCAACCGAAGAAACTGACTAATGATGCCGTTAAAATCCAGCTGATGGCTTCACCAATGTTACGTGAACCGCCCCAAATGGAGTACACACTGCCCCGCTGTTTGGGCGAATACCATTGGAAAATCGATACACATGAGGGCGCAGAGCCCACGGATTGAAACCAGCCGTTCATCCCCCACAGGATCACGAAGAATAAACCGGCAACGCCCATCCCCATGGCCATACAGGTAATGGAGGAGAGCATGAGCGACACAGACATAAAGCGGCCAATGTTGGCATAGTCCGCTAAGAAACCGTTGGAAAACTTACCTATGGCATAGGTAAAGAAGAATGCAGAGCCCATTAAGCCCAATTCTTCAATGGTCACTATACCCGAGTCGAGCATAGGTTTTTTCACCACACTCAACGCCATACGCACTACATAAAACATGGCATAGCCGAACACTAAGCCAATAAAAACTTGCCACTGGTATTTTTTATAAATCGAACGAATTTTTTCGGGCGTTTCGTCCATAATTGGTCGGTCGGCACCGGTTTGGAAGAATTTTTTTATCATAGCTTGCTCCAAAAGTTGGAAGTCTAGTTAGCCAAAAAATAACGATGCACATACCAAAACCCGATGTAACATCATTTTCACAGACACACTAATACCCAGTCAGACTTGCAACAAATTGGTAAAAACGGGTTAGTTTTGACACAAACTCGTCCTTAGAAAGCTAATTCCTATGTGTTAGTACAAAGCGAAATCGATAAAGATGACTTAAGCTATTTCAAACCCCAAAAAATCGAGTCAAATTTGACTCAACCATCGCAAAGTAAGAATTTAAAAATTTAAAAAATATGCGAGTTGAGTCACCAATTAAGGTGTGAAAGGTATGAGTGACATTAAAGTGGCGACAAAAAATCCACGACAGAAAATAAAAATTAACATCTCAAGGTCACTATTATTGCTGTGCGCTAGCCTCTGCTTAAGCGTATTTGTTCATTCCGTCAGAGCGGCCGAACCTATAGTGGTATTAACCACATTTTCTGAAGAACCTATGGGAGCATTGTTTGAAGAATTCAAACAGTTAAATCCCGATATTCCCATTCAAGTGGTATACCGCCGCACCGGCCCTGCCCTAAAGTGGGTACAGCAATCATCAATCAATCCGGTTGATATGATCATTTCCTCCAGTCCAACCTTCTTCCATGACTTAGATAATGAGGGACTGATTGTCGCCCCCTCAGAGCAGTACGAGATGCCAGCTTGGTTAACTGTGCATGATTTAACAAAGAGCAATAAAACCATTGCGTTAGGTTACTCAGGCATCACCATCATGTATAACCAGCGCTACCTGGAGAAAAACAACTTACCCATACCCCACACCTGGAAAGACCTGGCGGCAGCACAATTCTCTGGGCATATCATGATGAGCACCCCTAACAATTCGGGCACCACACACATGATGGTCGAAGGGGTATTGCAGCAAAAAGGTTGGCAACAGGGCTGGGCCTTACTACGTGAAGTGGGCGGCAATTTGGCCTCAGTCTCGGCCAGAAGCTTTGGGGTGAGTGAATCTATCTCCCGCGGACTCGTGGGGGCTGGGGTGGTGATTGATAGCTATGCGATTGATGCTAAAAATAAATTTCCCTTCACCGATTTTAACTATTTACCCAATACGGTGATTTTACCGACCTATATTTCAGTCACTCCCCGCGGCCGAAATAAAGCCAATGTTACGAAGCTAATTCAATATTTTCTCTCTAACAATGGTCAAACCCTGATCAGCTCCAGCGCCATTGCTAAACACTCACTCACGGATGCTAGCCTAGCGCAAAGCTCCCACCCCGTGATTAATGAAGACCTATTATTTAATCGGGCAACCATTATTAATGCCTTATTTGATCAAGTCATTACCTATCAATTACCTAAACTGCAGCTCGCCTGGAAATTGATCCATCAGGCAGAAGCCACAAATAATATTTCGCCAGATGAGCAAAATATCATCAAGCAAGCGCGGCAATTAGCCAGCGCGGTGCCAATTAATGAAGCGGAATCATTACAGTTACAACATCAATTTATTCGGCAGGCGAATGAATATAAACACGCCACCGAAATAGAACAAATAATGTACCAATGGCGTAAAGAAAGTGAATCACAATTAGACCAAGCCATTAGTTTAATGAATAGCCTAGCGTCCCAAAAACGATGAAAACGAATTACTTTAAAATACCCACATCCCTAGGCGGCAAATTAATGCTCGCCTTTGCGAGCATGACGTTCTTAAATCTATTTATTGGTATTACGACAGTGCTCATTTGGGAAGAACTGAGTAATAAAATCAATCATATTGTCGAGCACAGTCTGCCACCGTTAAATGGCGCTTATATGCTCGAACGCTCTAGTGGAAACCTGCAAAGCATTATCTCGAACAGTTATAAAATTAATGATGAACTCGGCTATCAAAATTTTGAGAACGATTTAAAAAATGAAATCGACACGATTAAGCAAGCCTATATCAGCAGCAACCCCGACCGCCAATTACTCCCAGAGCAAAGGCTGGCACTCGAGCACTTTTCCCGTTTAATCGAACAACAGGACACATTGTTAAAGCAAAAAATAGCCTATAGCCAAGAGCTTGATAACCTTCAAAAACGTATCACTTGGTTGCATCAGGATTTGAATGATGAGATGACACCTTTGATGCAGGAAGTCGAGTGGCACGTCACTCGGTTACTCTCGCACCCTGTCGATAACCTATCGCCGAATGCCCTAATGAATGAGTTCTTTATTCTGCAGGAGTTATCGACCAAGGAGACTGAGCTATTTACCCTAGTGAATGAGATTATTGACCAGAGATACACCCGGGAATTAACTAGTGCCTTCTCATATCTGGATCAAAAAATCGCTGAAATCGAAACCTTAGTGGAGAAACTCACTAGCTTCCCTTCGACAATCAGCCATAGACAGATCATGAAGAATCTCATCACCCTGATTAGCTCTAATGGTGAATTGATCCGACTACTTAAATTGGATACCCAGGCGCAATTGGCCTTATCCCAATTAGCCGACCCCTTAACCCAAGTGTTAACCCAATTTCACCTCAAAAACATTGCGACACTCGAACAATCGAGCCAAGCGTTTAACTCCCTCAACACCAACACTAAGTCGATGATCATCAATGGCAAATTGATAATTGTGCTTATCTCTATCATCTCTATTGTGATCAGTGTGTTAGTGCTGACAGTGCTTATCCGCCAACGGGTATTAAAGCGCCTCAATACCCTCGAAATTGACCTGAAAAATGTAGCCGACGGCCATTTAGATTGGCCTATCACCACCCAAGGAAAAGATGAAATTGGCCATATGGGAGACTGTTTACGGCAGTTCTGTGTCGATATGCAGGCCATGGTCAAAAGCAATGCGCTAACGCTGATCAATAACGCGCAAGCCAGCTTGATCACCTGTCATCCCAATGGCGAAATCGAATCTGCTAACCCCCATGCATTGCAATTATTGAGTCTGAACACACTCTCGCCGCAATTGACCCTGTGGCAGGCGTTTCCTGCCGCTTGCCAACCACAATTATTGGCGCAATTCGCCGCCGATAGCGAATTGAGCCGGACAGGACAAAGTGAATGCATCCTTAATTTAGTGAAACATAACGCGCCGCAGTACTTACATTTTCACCTACAGGCTTTCGAACACGCTCGCCAAGCCAAGTATATGGTGACGATTACCGACATCACTAAACAGGAGCTAAACACCCGCGAACTCGAACGCTTAGTGGCGGACAGAACCTTAAACCTCACGGTGAAAAACCAAGAGTTAACCGCAGAAATTGAGCAACGCAAACTGGCGGAAGCGCATTTACATCAAGCGCAGGCAGACCTTATCCAAGCGGCCAAAATGGCGGCGGTCGGCCAAACCATGACCAGCCTTGCCCATGAGTTAAACCAGCCGCTGTCGGCCGTCAGCACCTATTTATACAGTTGCCGCTTGGCGCTTGAGACCAATCAACTCGAGTTACTCACCGAGATGCTCGGTAAGACGGAAAAGATGAACCTTAGGATGGCAAAAATTATTTCGGCTATCCGTAACTTTGCGCGCAAGTCCCCCACGCAGGTGGAGAGCGTCAGTATCGATATCAATCAACTGGTGAATAACGCGCTGGTACTGGTCGAAACCCGCGCGCACAACGAAAACATCATTGTTCACAATGGGTTAACTAAAGAATATCTTATCCAAGTGGATGCGGTTCAAGTCGAGCAAGTGCTGCTCAACATCCTGATTAATGCCATGGATGCCACCGCAAGCCAGACCGATAAACATATCTATGTGACTGTGCTTGAACAAAGCGCAGCCAAACTGACGCTGGCCATTTACGACAATGGCCCGGGATTTGCGCCAAGTATTTTACCGCAAATTTTCACCCCTTTACCACCACCAAGGCCGTTGGTCTAGGCTTAGGATTGAGCATCTGCCGCTCGATTCTCGAACGTTTTAACGCTGACATTTATCTGGCATCACACTTAGATGGCGGCGCTATGATTATTTTGGAGTTCCGCAATGCCGATTGAAAATTCGACGCCCTTTAGCGTGCTACTCGTCGATGATGATGAGGATGTACTGACGGCATACCGTCATTTGTTGCAGCTTTCGGGCTACAGCGCTAAGGGAACCCACTCGCCGACTAAGGCCCTTGCCCTACTCAATGAACATTGGAATGGGGTTGTCGTCTCAGACATTTATATGCCGGCGATGAATGGCATGGATTTACTCAATGAAGTGAAAAAATCGATCCCGAAATCCCCGTCATCATGATCACTGGTCATGGTGATATTCCTCTGGCCGTCGAGGCGGTTAAACGGGGGCATTCGATTTTCTCGAAAAACCCCTCGATTCGGCGCAATTTTTACAGCTGCTCAAGCGCGCACAACAGATCCGCCAAGGGATCATTGAACAGCGGGAAGCGATTTCGAGCACCTTTAAGGAGCACCTCTTTGGCACCAGCGAGCAAATCAACCAGATCCGCCAGCAACTGAGCCAGATTGCCAGAATCGATAAAGATGTGATGATTGAGGGGCAAATCGGCACGGGTCGCCATTTAGTCGCTTCCGTGCTTCATAGCTTAAGTCAGCATAAAAACAACAGCTTAATCATCCATGACTGTAAAGAGTCCCCCAGCTTAACCGAGTTAGAGGCCAGCATTGCCAAAGTCCAAAACGGCACCTTAGTGCTGCGTTCATTAACTCAACTGAGCCACGAGCATCAACGCTGGCTATGCACTCGCCTGCTGGATCAAGAGAGACTCAACACCAAAAGCCATAGAACCATTTGTATCTTCGATACTAATCCCGACGATGAGGTCAAAACCGGCGCTTTGTTGCCCGAACTCTATTACTACTTCTCACAGGCTCGGATCCAATTGCCCACCTTGGCCGAGCGTAAGAGCGATATTATTCCCTTGTTCCGTAACTTCCTGAGCCAAAGCTGTAAGCGCTTTGACATCCCTATCCCTAAAATTGACTTAAATTACATAGAGATCCTCAAGCGCCACCATTGGCCAGGAAACATCCGCGAGCTGCGAAACCTCGCCGAGCTCTATGCGGTTGGCATTATCAAACTCCCCGGCGAAGAAACCCTTAAATTAGTGCAAGCCCCCGAGGCACCGCTCGATGAACTCGTCGACGCCTATGAGAAGCAAGTGATTGAGAACATTCTGTATTTGTGTTCAGGCAGGGTAACAGATGCCGCTAATTACTTAGGGATCCCACGTAAGAAGCTGTACCTAAGAATGAAAAAACTGAACTTGGAGAAAGATAAGTTTAAGCCTAAGTCATAAATCGATGCCCTCGGCTTGCTCATCGCTCAGATGAGTAAGCCGATTTGCGCTTTTCCATCCAGCACCAACTCAGGCTATAATCCCCACTCTGGTGGATAGGCAAGTCCTTGCGTAGCCCCACAGTGAATCGTTAACCCCTGTTGAATCCTTAAGGATCTGATTGCCTATGACCAATGCATCGACTAGCCCTTTTGCCGTGTTAAACCAAAGCACTGCAAACTCGTTTAATGAACAGAAAAACCTGATTAAACGGGTCTTTAAAGGCAAGCCAGTGCAATGTCCAAGCTGCAATCAAACCCTTAAAGTTATCTTGCCGGAGACGGCTAAAGCCGACCAAGCCGCTGGTATTTTCTGCCCAAAGGGCTGTACCGATATCGAGCTAGATATGGAAGCCGTGGCAGGTATCTAAGCCTTCCTTTAGGATGAGCGTAATTGTCCTCGAAAATAGTGGCGGTAATATCCCACGAGATTACTGCCTATAAACAGCAGCTCCATCAATACCGCCACGGGCGAGCCGACTAAAATATTGTGGCACAACCAAAAACTGGTGCCGACTATCATCAATAAGCGCAGATTTTTATCCGTCTGACAAAAAGCGGCGCGGGTTTGAAACAGTGTACCAATACAACTTACCACGCTCACAAGCCCGCTGTAGGTCAAGCCGCTCATTAGCACCGCCGCCCCGCTAAAACCCCACATGGCCTTTTTAGACGTCGTAAAAATGCTGGTGAGGTAACGCACACTGGCAATCCCCATTAGCCCTGCGGCCGTCCATTGTGCCAATAAACAAAAATGGATGGAGATTAAGATGCCCGAGACGAATAAGCAGGCGACGATGCGCTCACGCGCCTTAAATTGAAACGAGATCAAATCGAAAACGATGGCAATCGCCACCAAAAGTTGCGACAGGGTAAAAGCACTCAAGATAGGCTCCTCTAAGGTTCGATATCGGCCTATAACATAAGCCGATACATTCCGCTGTGACTCAGACTGGTAGCCGAAGAGCATGCTGGGGATGACCAAAAAGCGCATTAACTTAAGTTAATTGGATGGCTGTTTATACTGAATCTTGCAAACGTCTACGGATCCGCGACAGGCTAATCGCGGTAATGCCAATATAATTAGCCAGTTGGGCATGGGTTAACCGTTCAACCCAGAGGGGAAAATGCTCGAGTAAATGTAAGTAACGTTGCTCTGGTGTGTTAAGCAGCAAAAAGGCTTCTTTTTGTTCTTTATACAATAATTGCTGTTTGAGTAGCGCAAATTGTACTCGCTGCATCGATGGCTCGTTTAACACGGCAAGTGGCATTTGTACTAGCCTACAAGCACTGACGGTTTCTAGCTGATAGGGCGCAAGATCCTGCTTTAACCAACTGCGATATAAGAAACAAAGCTCACCTTCGAAGTAAAACTCCTTGCAGCGCTCACTGCCCTCTTGGGTATAGTGGCAAGCGCGCACTATGCCTTCCACCACAAAATAGGCAAAGGGCTGAAGCTCGCCTTGGGGTAACAAGCACTCACCAGGCAAACATACGAGCGCCCTTGCTTGAGTGAGTAGCGGCGCTAAGTGCTCAGGCTCGGCCCCTAAGGCGAGCAAATATTGCCAAAGGGGTTGGATTGCCTGCTCAGTTGCCGCCTGATGAGCCGATGCAGAGTGCGCCGTCATTGCATTACTGGCTTTGCCATTCACATTCGACCAAGGGCGTTGGGTGTGACGCATCCTTCAGGCCTAAGGCCACCTTAAATACCCGATTCGGTGGAATGATGCCAACCCCTTTTGGGGTGCCTGTCATCACAATATCGCCATCTTCTAAGGTGGTAAAACTTTGTAATTCTTCTAGAATCGTCTGCGGATTATAGATCATTAACTCAATATGGCCCGCTTGGGTTAACGCCCCGTCAATCGTTAAGCTAAATTCAAATGCCGCGCTGGCATCATCGATAGCAACAAAGGGACTAAAGAGCGCCGCGCCATCGAAGGCTTTCGCTTTTTCCCAGGGTAATCCCTTGGCTTTCAGTTTGCTTTGCAGCTCTCGCTTAGTGAGATCCAGCCCGACCCCAACATGGCTAAAACGCCCCTGCTGATAGATAAAACACAGCTCAGTTTCATAGTGCAGCGCTTCGCCTAAATGCTCAGCATGCAGTACTGTGCTAATCGCCGAGTTGGGCTTGAAAAACACCACCATGTCTTCGGGAATGTCATTACCCAGTTCGTGGATATGGTCGACATAATTACGCCCAATACAAAGAATTTTACTCGGGCAAATCTGTTTATCACCGACGTTAACAGTCTTCATTTGACTCCTCATTGGGCTATTGGCTGTAAAGCTAAGGCACAGTTAATATCAGGCGTATTCCATTAAAAATTCATCGAGTTGTTCGTTGGCGATTTCAATTTCATCCCCCTCGAACTGCGCAATGTGGAACATGCCCTCACCTTCGTTGGTCACAGGTATATTGCTGATCCCTATGATAATGCCATCGGTGGGCGCGCGAATGGCTACGCTATCGCCCCCATGCGGACTCACAATATGGGCGATGATATACCCCTTATTGACCCGCTGCCCGAGTTTAAGCTTCATATTCACTAAACCATCGGACTCACTGCGGACCCAATAACTGCGTATTGCGCTGACACTGGCAACCTTGTTACTGACTCGCCCTTTGAGCATACCTAGGCTGCGCATCACATTGAGTACGCCCTTAAGACCCGACTTAATTGCAAGCTCACTAAAGCGCAGCGCCTCGCCCGCCTCATACAAAATACAGGGAATGCCCTGCTGGTTCGCATAGCCACGCATCGACACGCTGCGCGCCTTGGAGTGCATGATAAGTGGCGCGCCGAAGGCATTGGCCATGGCTAACATGGTTGCATCACCGGTATCGCAGCGGATCTGCGGCAAGTTATCCCTATGAATAGCGCCCGTATGTAAATCAATCACATGGGTTGCATGCACCAGTAATTGGGTGGCAAAAAGGTTGGCTAAACGGCTCGCGAGCGCACCTTTGCTCGAGCCGGGGAAACAACGATTAAGATCGCGTCTATCGGGGAGATAACGGGATTGTTGAATAAAACCAAACACATTGACTATGGGCACCACAATCAGGGTGCCGGCCAAATTCTTAGGATTGACGCGCCCAAGCAAGCGCCGGCAGATCTCTATGCCATTGAGCTCATCACCATGAATGGCGGCGCAGACTAATAGTGTCGGGCCAGGTTTGAGGCCATGGAACACTTCAACATGAATATCGAGTTGGGTATCGGTATAGAGTTTAGCGGCGGGAAGTTTTATCCCCATTTGCGTGCCCGCAACTACTCGCTTGCCTTCAATTTCAAACGCTTCGCGTTTTTTTACCATAGTCACTCCCTGATGCTATCCCTAAGACGCCATACAACACTTTGTCTCTCGTCCCCAAAAACTGGGTCGATTACCGTTCAAAGTGAGCAAGCCACGTCTTTAAAATCTGCTGCAATGTTTCGCGCTCAGCGCTCGGCACCCCTGCCAATAACGCGCTCTGGCATTGAATATGTTTGGGCAGCGCCGCATCAATCAACGCCTTGCCTTCTGCGGTGAGCGACACATGCACGGCGCGGCGGTCTTCCTTACTGTGCTCACGGGCAATCAGCCCTTTATTTTCAAGCCGGTCTAAGCGACTGGTCATGGCGCCCGAGCTTAACATCATGCTCTGATACAGCTGCGAAGGCGATAGCATATAAGGCTCGCCCGAACGTCTGAGGGTCGCGAGCACATCAAACTCCCCCTGACCTAAGCCAAATTCGCCATGACAAAAGGCGATGGCGTTTTCCATATATTTGGTCAGGCGCGCAATGCGCCCTAACACCGCCATTGGCACTAGATCCTCTGTCACCCCCTGAGCCTGCCACTGCCCAAGGATGTTATCTAATCCATCTTTAGCGGAAGTCGACTGTTGCTTTGCGTCGGGTGATTGCGAGTCGTTTACCATAGCTTTATCTCTATATAAAGATTCTTCACATGCCACACATTTTATCGCCTAATTAAACGATTTGTATATGCGCAGGCTTTTCGTGGGCAGATAAGATTGCATTCAGCATAAAAAAACCGCCCAATTAATACAAATTGGGCGGTTCAGTGTTCAAACAAGCTTTAGTGGTAGTGACTTACGACTTTTTCACAAAGCAGGTCAGGATCACGATGCGAGTGCCATTCACACGGCCTTCGATATGCTCTGGATTATTGGTCAACGAGATATTGCGAACCGCGGTGCCGCGTTTTGCCACAAAGCTGGTGCCTTTAACGTTGAGATCTTTAATGATAACAACGGTATCGCCAGCGTTCAGTACCGCACCGTTGCTGTCTAAGGTTGGTGGTGTATCATCGCTCGCGGCAGCCGCTTCGGCATCGCCCCAAGCGCGTAAATCCTCTTCCAGATACAGCATATCCAGTAAATCCTGCGCCCAGCTTTCACTGCTTAGGCGTTTCAGCATGCGATATGACATCACTTGAACCGCCGGGACTTGGCTCCACATGCTGTCGTTCAGACAACGCCAGTGGTTCATGTCCATGGTATCCGGCGCTGCGATTTGGCTGCTGCAATTTTCACAAATCATGATCTCGTTTTCATGACCATCGGAAGCCGGTAAGTCATAAATAGAGAGTTCGACGTCACTTGCGCAGAGTTCACATTTGCCGCCACAGCGAGTTAGCAATTCATTTTCAGTCATTTTTTCTGTCTACATGCGTAATAAAACGCGGATTATGCCATAAATTGGCTTTTCACGGCAGGGGGAAGGCAAGATAACCCTATTTTTTATATGAGTTATCTGTTTGTCCATCCTTGGAATTGCCATTTAATCCTTAAAATTCATAAGCTAAACTGAGTCTGATATCTCGCCCCGGCGCGGGGATACCATCCGACAGAAACGGCGTCACTTGCTGGTTCGTCAGATTTTTTGCCATTAAGCGCACGCTTAGCCCTTTGAGTGTTTCTTGAGGCTCGTAGGCTAAATATATATTTTGTAAGAAGTAATTCTCACTTGGGGACTCAGCGTTAAAGATATCCCCCTGAGGCACATTATCCTGCGCATCGTACCAAGTACCTTGCCAAGCGACTGAAATGTCATCGGTAATGTACATGCCCACACGCAGGCGAATATCCAGCGGCGCAATATTAGCAAGGTATTCATCCTCGCCTTGGCTGTCTCTGAGCGATCCCCGATGCTCGCCCTGTAACCAAGAAATGGCTAAGTCACTGAATAAATCCTGATAACGGTATTGGGACTCGAGATCGGCGCCGTAGATCTCATAGCCGTCAAGATTGGTGTAACCACTTTGAATCGCTTGATTGGGGTCGGACTTTGCCCGCGGCGCTGGGCAATATCATCTCGCCCCAAGTTAGCAAAGAGGGTCACTTGGGTTGAAAGCGTATCTTGGGCGGCAAAAAGATGGCTTTGCTGCGTCATCAAGCCCAGTTTAAAGGCGTGCAGACGCTCAACATCGATATCTCGACTCGTGCCGGTAATGCTCGCCTTGGCGTATTGCACCGCATAGATTTCATCGACCACTGGCGCCTGTAAGCTGTAGGCGTAATCGAAATTCACTCGGGTATTAGTTGTTAACTGGTAGTCGATACCCAATCGCGGTGAAAAGCCCGAATGGTGAGTCGAACTGTAGTCGTGCCCTGCCTCGATATCGTTGTAATCGGGGGCAATGTTGGGGCGACCAATGCTATAGATAAAGTCATACCGTAGTGAAGGAGTGATGGTGAGCTCATCCGTCACACTAATCGCATCGCGTAGATACACTGCATAGGTATCCTGACGCCCTTCGGGCTGATAATAAGGCGTGTACCAACCGTAGTTTTTCTCAGGATTTTTATCATAACTTTTATTAAAGACCATTGAATCCCTATCGAGGCTGCGGAACTGCAACCCTGCGGTGATCTCATGCTCCCCAACAATACTTAAGTTGTTGATGTCAATGTAGTCACGCTTGTAATCCAGCCAAGATTCATGGCCGAAGTTACCGACGGAGACAGTCATTTTCTCCCACGCGATTGGCGGCCTGATCCAATGGCGCGCATTCGCCGAATGGGAAATCACAATCTGGGTATCAATTAAAGGATTACTCGGTGAATAGCGATAATTCGCCGACCAAGTATTGTCTTCATAGGTGTTATAAGCCGTGGTGGCATAGAGCGCCTGCTCATAGGAGCCATATTTACGGATGTTGTAGTCAGAAATCGCGGGCATAGGACCACGGCGATTGGCCCAAGGCTTTCGCCCTTCGTCGAGGTAATGGGTCAGGCTCAACATAAATTGATGATCGCCCTGCTCATAATCCAGTTTGCCGAGGTAATTATTTTGCTCATAACCTGAGTATTCAAATTCATCACCATTAGCGAGCGTCACATCCCCCGCATCACGACGAGTGATATGCAACAAGCCTGAAAGTTGTCGATTCGCTCGGCCATAAAGGGTTCCGGTGTAGCTTTGGGCGTCGTTATTGCTGGCGTAACTGGTTTTAACTCTTGCTCCAACACTTTGATTGTAATTTAAAAAATCATCTGCAGATTTTGTGACTACATACATGGAGCCACCAAAACCGCCGTTACCTGAGCGGACATCGTGGGCCCCTTTAATCACTTCGACTCGCTTGATTAAATCGGGATCTAAGAAGAACGAACCATAGCGATACTGCTCAAATCCCACGGGGGCGTTATCGACATAAATGTTAAAATCTTCGGTTTCGCCAAATCCCCATACGTTAATGCGCTCGCCACCACTGCGAGTCCCACCATCAACATGGGCACCGGCCATATCATCGATGACTTCGGCAAATGTGGTCGCTTGCATCTCTTCAATTTGCTCCATCGAGATGATCGCCTCGCCCGGCTTAGTCATAGTGGTCGCTCGGCGATATTGCTGGCCATGTACTTGTAATATCTCGATTGGCTCGACCTTAGGCGCTCCCAATACCTCCTTGGCATTGAGTGGCAACGCAGGCAATATCGTCAAACCCGCACAACCCATCATTATTTTCGCTATCCTGCTCTTAGGTTGATATCCCATCTCCCCATCCCCTGTTACCTAGTGTAAAAAATAGGGCGGCATTATAGGCATCAAAGTTTAAGATGAGAATAATTCTCACCTAGCTTTACATGTAAATCGCAACCTGATAGTCACTACAGAGAAATGCTCGAAGAATTTGCAATATCCACGCGCATTTGTTCAACTCGCACTAGCCTGTTTTGATTAACGATCGGAATTCCAGTCTCAAGTACCTCAAAGGTTTTATGCACATGACTAAGCTAACCGCACAACCCCAAACCGAGTTGGCATTTACGGCCGCCAGCTTAGATTTTCTTAAGCAGCTGGCGCTCAATAACTCCCGCGACTGGTTTAAAGCCCATCAGGAAGAATATGAAAATAAGGTCAGAACCCCCGCACTGCGTTTTATCGAGCAAATTCAGCCTGATATCCTTGCTATTTCCCCAAGATTAACGGCGGTTGCCAAAAAGTTGGCGGCAGCTTAATGCGTCCACAGCGCGATAGCCGTTTTAGCAATGATAAGACACCCTACAAGACCAATGTGGGGATCCAGTTTCGGCATTTTCAGGGTAAAGATGTGCATGCACCAGGGCTGTATTTACATATTGCCGAGGATGGATGTTTTATTGCCGCTGGTATTTGGCATCCCGAATCCAAGGTACTGAATGCGATTCGGACTTGTATCGATGAAAACCCCAACGGCTATAAAAAGGCGCTGCACACCTTAACCAATCAAGGATTTGTGATGGATGGTGATAGTTTGACGCGCCCGCCAAAGGGATTCGATAAACATCACCCAATGCTGGACGAGCTCAAACGTAAGGACTTTATCGCGCTAAAGCCAATTCCCTTTGAACGACTTTGCCAAGCCGATGCCGCCCGCTACTGCGCCGAACAATTCACCCACTGTAGCCAATTGATGGCCTACTTGTGCTTTGCCCTCGAATTGGACTTTTAGTTTTTGCATAACTTTTTACATTAGTTTTGCATTAGTTTTTACATTGGTTTTGCGGCTAACGAGACCAAGCATTGACTTGGTCTTATGCTTATCGGTTTAGCCTACATCCTATTTCACATCGACGGGCTTTAGGGGCGTCAACGCGAGACTCTTAAGGTATTCACTTAATACCTCAAATGCGTTATCCAACAGTGCGTATTCCTTCGCCTTGCCTAACACTCTAATCCCTTGTAATTGAAGCACTAAAAATGCCGCGAGCGACTCAGGTTGAACCGATTGAGACAACTCTCCCTGTCGCTGGCTGTAGCCTAATACATCGGCGAAATTACTCTGTAACTGGGCAAATAAGCGCTGGCACTCCTGCTGTACGCAGTCATCGTCGAGGCATTTTTCCATCACCGCATTCTGCATAAAGCAGCCATACTCTTGCTCACGCTGCAAGGCCACAAATCGTGCTAAATAGGTCAAGATTTCACTCAGCCCTGCCTGTGCGTGCAGGATTTGCTCCTTCGCGCCAAAGGAATAATGGTCGAGATAAAAGCGCAGGGATTCGCGATACAAACTCTGCTTATCACCAAAACTGTTATACAAGCTGAAGCGATTAATCCCTAAGTGTTCGACCAGATCAGCAATCGAGGTCTCGGCAAATCCCTTTCGCCAAAACAGCTCCATCGCCTGAACGAGCTTTTCTTGTCTATCAAAATTACAACTGCGTGCCATGATCCAAACCTACATTGATGCCTGCATTAAACGGAATATCATAGGGCAAAAACATTCTTGACTGACCGTTTAGATATGGCGTAAATTCTATCCTAACCGATCGTTCCGTTAAAGCCCTATTTAGGCAAACTTACAGATTAACAGAAGGAAAGAGCATGAAGCTTTATGAATTAGCACCAACGCCAAGCGCAAGACGCGTGAGTATTTTCCTCGCAGAAAAAGGCATCGACATTCCACGTGTGAGTGTGGACATTCGCGGCGGTGAAAACCTTAACCCTGAATTCAAAGCCAAAAGTGTCAACGGCCGCATTCCCCTGCTCGAACTCGATGATGGCAACCATATCTGTGAATCCGTCGCTATTTGCCGTTATCTCGACGAGATCTATCCGAGTGACACTTCCTTATTTGGCAACACGCCGCTAGAGCGCGCTAAAGTGGAAATGTGGCAACGTATTATTGAGTTACAAGGTTTTACAGCAGGTTTTCAAGCCTTTAGAAATCTAACGGGTATCTACAAAGACAGGGAAAATTGTGTCGAAGCCTGGGGCGCAGAATCACGCCAACGGGTCATTGACTTCCTACCGACCTTAGACCAACAATTAGCCAAATCAAGTTATGTTGCGGGCGATAACTTTACGATTGCCGACATTTCTGCATACGTTTTTATTAGCTTTATTAAAAACTTAGATATTCTGGTGGATGACACTCTGCCCCATATTCAGGCTTGGTTTGCGACAGTGGCCCAGCGGCCTGCGATAGTGTCGCTTACCCCGAAAAACTGACAGCGATGCCCTGTTGGGCAGCCAAGTTAAGCACTAACCAGTTAAGACTTAAGGGATAACTATGATTGATTTATATACCGCCGCGACCCCGAACGGTTTTAAAATTTCCATCGCGCTCGAAGAAATGGGTCTCGACTATCGAGTGCATAAATTAGATTTCAACACTAACGAACAGAAACAGCCTGAGTTTCTGGCCATTAACCCTAATGGCCGTATTCCAGCCATTATCGACCGAGATAACGATGACTTTGTGGTGTTCGAGTCCGGTGCGATTCTTCTGTATCTGGCTGAAAAAACGGGTAAGTTTTTGCCTGCCGATCCAAAAAAACGCTCACAGGTCATTCAATGGCTGATGTTCCAAATGAGCGGTGTTGGCCCAATGATGGGTCAAGCTAACGTGTTTTACCGTTACTTCCCCGAAAAAATCCCTGCGGCTATTGAACGTTACCAAAAAGAAGGTCGACGTTTGTTTGAGGTAATGAACACCCAGTTAGCCAAGCATCAGTATCTAGCCGGTGATGAGTACACCATTGCCGATATCGCGACTTGGCCTTGGGTGCGCATCCATGAATGGAGCGGCATCAACATGGAAGGACTCACTCACTTACAACGTTGGTTAGATGAGTTAGCCCTAAGACCCGCTTGCCAAAAAGGCATAGTCACACCGCCGCCTTCGGTCTTGAGTGACGAAGAGCGTGCTAAACAAATCCAGAAGATGGTGACTAAGTAGGTCATCCTATCCTCTCGCGCATTCGTTTTCCCCATCAAGCCCCAACTCAGCATTGGGGCTTTTTTACTGCTAGCGATACGTAAAACTGCTACACTCTGCGCCACTTATTGATTTGCTTGGCCATATTCATCCCATCGGATGCACATCACTCGGCCGAGCCCCTTTTCAGGCTAACTTTATGGGCAATCCAAACGGCTTATCATCAGCAATCATGGCATCTACAGTGAATATCGAACCGCAAACCCTCGCGCAAAAACGCGGATTAAGTTATGCCAATACCATTAAGTTATTGTTCGATGAGATTTTAAATACCAAGCAACCCGCCGACCGAGTTCTCGCGAACTACTTTAGGGAACATAAAAAGCACGGTTCTAAGGATCGCAAAGTGATCCGCGAATCCTTATTTAGCCTGTTCCGTTGGTGGGGCTGGTTTAAAGCCACAGGCGATCATCAACAGGCGCCACAATTTTTTGCCATGCTCAGCGCGAGTGCCTTAATCGAAGCCCATCCATGGCAGGATATCGCCAGTGCCTGGCATGAGCTCGCCCAATCGCCGGTTGATTATCAACAACTTCAGTCCCTTAGCGTTAGCAGCTTAACGGATAAATTGGCACTGGTACGGCAGCAATTTCCAGAAGCGTCCTTTGAACTCACAGATTTATTACCCGAATGGTTTTGGCAGGTATGCCCAATTGCCCCAGAGCTGCGTCCAAATCTCATCGAAGCCATGTCTAGCCGCCCACCAATTTGGGGACGCACGCAGGGAATCAACAGCCAAACAGCAGTCAAACAACTGCAAGCACTTGAGATAGATGCAAGCGTCAGCCTCTATTTTGAAGATGCTATCAACCTTGGCACTAAGAGCATGAATCTCAATGAAATATCACTCTATAAAGAAGGCAAAATCGAGATCCAGGATTTAGCCTCGCAAGTGATAGGTCAAATATGCGCACCAGAGCCTTGGCAACACTGGTGGGATACCTGCAGTGGCGCAGGCGGAAAAACCCTGCAATTGCGATCACTGATGCAAACGGCCACGGCTAAGCACAATCCATTCGTGGGCAGCATAGTCTCATCGGATATTCGCGCCCACGCCTTAGAAGAACTCAGCAAACGTGCCCAACGAGCAAAGTTTGATGGTATCAGCATTGCGCGCTGGCGCAGTGATGCACTGCCGGTCGACGCCAACCATTTTGATGGGGTATTAGTCGACGCCCCCTGTAGCTGCACGGGCACATGGCGCCGCAATCCCGATATGCGCTGGCTCGATAGCCTCGATGCCGTCACTGATAAAGCAGCACTCCAACTGGATATTTTAAGCCGCAGCAGCAAGGCGGTAAAACTGGGCGGAAGCTTAGTCTATGCCACTTGCTCATTATCACCCGTTGAAAATGAGCAAGTAGTTTCCGCCTTTTTACAACAACATCCCGAGTTCAGCTTAGTGCCGATCCGCCACCCCTTTACTGGCGAACAAACAGAAATGTTGACCGTGTGGCCCTTCGAAGCCAATACAGATGGAATGTTTGTGGCGCGCATGCAGCGCAATCACTAGCACTAACTCCTTATTTTTTATCAAAACTTGGCACTCATATCCTGAGTGCCATTCTTTTTGCCTTCGCACAATCTCAATGCGCTTTTTATCTTATTCATTTAATAATCATCAAGATAACCCCTAGGATGCGGGGTAAAATCGCCAACCCAATTCCATTGAGACGTATCCCCCTTCTTGGACAAAACTTTTCACCATCAGTGATGAAATATTTCGCTTTAGCTTAATCTCGCCTTTGGGTAAAAAGATCGAGTGCTGAGAATGGCACAGGTATTTTTGGAATTTTGACCATGTCACACTCCTATGAATTTGACGACGATGATGCGCCATGGGGCGATAACGTCAAAGGTAAGCAAAAAAACAAACGCGTAAAACAACGTCGCAGGGACACTAAGCGCCGTTATTCAGATGATGCAGAGGTGGATTTCTATCAGCATAAATCGAAGTAACCGATAAACTACCCGTTTGCCTTAGCAAATTCGCGCTTTAATAAGCCAGTCAAATCCGAGCAAGTTGGATAACCTCCAACTTGCTAGTTAGTCCAAGCGTTTCCCCTCTTCTCTGTTTTGATTCAATTGTAAAATCAATAGGCTAATGAGCTGATTTACCCTATGCTCTTTAGGGTTTATTTACGCCCTTTATTGACCAAACCACCTGACACATCTTAACGGGTTTAAAGGATGATCCCATGGAAAAACAACGCCCCGATTTTATCTATCCCCCTGGCAGTATGTTGATGCACTCGCCCTTAGTGTTGAATAAAGCCGATATGTACGGCTTTTTTCTCAAGGGAAAACTCGCCAATCTGCAGCGCTCCATTGATAAAACGCTCAATCAAGTCGCCGGAAGCGCCATGTACTTTAAAGTGCTGTCGCCCTATGTACTGACAACCTTTACCCAAATCGAGAAAGCCTATTCAGAGGACCCGACCGACAGAGCCAAAGGTTGGATCCAAGAAACCGACATCATCACTTGGGTCATGGTCGGTCGCCAAGACAATAGCAACAGCGCATCCATCAGCCATGTGTATTTTCAGCCGCTGCACATTTGGGTAAATGATGCGATGGCCCTGATCAATGGCCGCGAGTTGTTCGGTTATCCCAAGTATTTGTGTGAATACACTATGCCCGCGGTCGGTGAGCCATTAACCCGCCTCTCCTTGACAACAAAGAGCTTTTTACACTTTAGTCCTGACACTGAACTTGCCATGCACCCGCTGATTGAAGTGAATTGCAATGCCAAGCCCGAGGCGCAGCTCACCACGTTAGAAGCCATAGCCCAAACCTGGCAACTCTTTAAAGAACAAACGGATTTTATTCCAGAGCTGGATAAACTAGGTGAGGAGCAACTGTTTCACTTGCTGTTTAAGCCCGCTATCGACCAAGTGTTTTTAAAGCAGTTTCCAGATGCGTCAGGCAAAAAAGCAGTTTATCAGGCGATTACGGCGGCGCCCGCACAGGTCAATAAAGTACACAGTGTTGCCCTGTTGGAAAATGACTTTGTCGCCACCATTTTTGATAACGCCAGCTTCCCACTCAAAGAGACCCTAGGCGTCGAGGTTGGCGAGCAACATGTATTACTGCCCTACCATGTGAACTTTGATTTTGAAGTACCGCCTGGCGAAGTGCTGGTCGATAACTCTGAAATCAAAAAACAAAAAATTGCCATTCTCGGCGGAGGTGTCGCCGCCATGACCGCTGCCTGTTATCTCACCGACAGGCCCGGCTGGCAGAATCAATATGAGATTGATGTCTATCAATTAGGCTGGCGAATCGGCGGCAAGGGCGCAAGTGGCCGTAATGCCGCTATGGGACAACGGATTGAAGAGCACGGCCTGCATATCTGGTTTGGTTTTTATCAAAATGCCTGCGCCTTGATGCGTAAAGCCTATGAAGAATTAGACCGCCCGCCCGAAGCGCCGCTAGCGACCTTCTTCGATGCCTTTAAACCCCATAATTTTATTGTGCTGCAGGAAGAAATTAATGGTCGCTCCGTTAGCTGGCCAATCACCTTCCCCACACTCCCAGGGATCCCTGGAGATGGCACCGAAACATTAACCTTCTGGAAGGTAGTTAAGGCCGCCTTTGCTTGGATAAAAGAATGGTTAAAGGACATGGACTCCCTGCTGGAAGCCGATGAAAAAGCCATGGCGACGCCGAAAAACTGGCTCGATATCAGCTGGTTTGAACGGCTGAAGGATAAGTTAGAGGATTCGGTCGATGATGCGATGGAATCCCTAGACGCCCTAGGTGACAAGCTCGAATGCCATTTTAATCAAATGATTGGCCGCGAATGCGATGAGCATGTCCACAGCGAGAGTGACGATGGTTTGGTCGAATCCGCCGTCGATGCCCTGCACCAAAGGTTGGTTAAACGCTTTAGCAACCATTTAGACACTAACGACGAGTTACGCCATCTGTATATCGCCGTCGACTTAGGCTTAACCATCTTAAAAGGGATGTTTGCCGATGATGTGTTTGAAAAGGGTTTCGACGCCATCAACGACTATGATTACCGCGAATGGTTAACCAAACACGGCGCCAGCCAAAAATACACGGTCGACAGTGCGCCAGTACGCGGTTTTTATGATCTGGTGTTTGCCTACGAAAAAGGCAACTTCGATAAACCTAATGTCGAAGCGGGGACTATTATTCGCTCCATGCTGCGTATCGCCCTGTGTTATCAAGGCGGAGTCATGTGGAAAATGCAGGCGGGTATGGGCGATGTGGTCTTTACCCCCTACTATGAAGTGCTGAAACGGCGCGGGGTTAACTTCCACTTCTTCAATCGGGTTGATAATTTAGAATGTCGCGACAACAGCATTCAAGCGATTGAAATCACTGAGCAAGTCGCACTGGCACCGTCGGTTAAAGACTACAATCCACTCGTGGATGTCAAAGGCTTAGCCTGCTGGCCCAGCACGCCCAATTACGACCAGCTAGAGCCTGATCAAGCCGCATTGCTAAAAGCCCATGATATTAATCTTGAGCACTTCTGGAGCGATTGGGACAATCTGTACGAGGCGCAATTTGGTCAGGCACTACCGAAAAAACGTCTGCAAAAAGGCGTGGACTTCGACAAAGTGATTTTTGGTCTGTCATTAGGATCGGTCCCCCATGTAGCGAGTGAGGTCGTTGCGCAGAGTCCGGCGCTCAAAACCTGTGTCGATAAAGTGCAGACAGTCACGACCCAAGCCTATCAACTGTGGATGAATCAAGATCTTAATGGTATAGGTTGGCCCAATTATTCAGAGGATGGCGAGCAGCCCGTCTTATCCGGCTTTACCGAGCCCTTCGATACGTGGGCATCGATGGACCAATTGCTCGATAAAGAAGACTGGCGCGGCCTAGAGCCTAAAAATGCCAGTTATTTCTGCTCGGCGTTGCCAGTGGATGCTTATCCTCCGCGTACGGATATCGGTTTTCAACAGCGCAAAACCGCCGAAGCCAAGGCTGGCGCCATCAATCAACTCAATACGGAAATTCATAAGCTGTGGCAGCAGGTTGGCGATACCTTCCCTTGGGAATGGTTGCACGATGAACAGCAGCGCCAAGGCGAGGCGCGATTCGATAGCCAATATTGGCGCGCCAATGTGGATCCTTCTGAGCGTTATGTTCTGTCAGTGAAAAGCAGCTCTCAATATCGGATCACCACGGATGGTACGGGCATCGACAATCTGTATATGACGGGAGATTGGATTAAAACCGGGCTCAACGCCAGTTGTGTGGAGGCAGCAACGATGGCGGGAATGCATACTGCCAAAGCCATCTGCGGCCATCCGGCCATTATCAAAGGCGAAAAAGACTTCGCCTAAATACCAAGGGGCTGCATTATGCAGCCCCTTTTTATCCAACTATTTGTATGTGTTCAAATTTAAAGAGGCGCTCGATTAAATGGAGGCTCTTTTAAATAGAGACTCTAAATCGAGACAATCTCGCCCGCGCGGGTATCGGCGTATTCCTGACGGCGCTTTTCCATCCGCGACTGATACAAACTGCTATCGGCGCTGCGAAGCCACTCGTGGGGCTCGGCCACATCGGTATTAATGGCGAAACCAAAACTAAACTGGCAATCCTTTAAGCCCTCAGCGGCAAATTGCGTCGTTAACCCCCTCAAGCAGGTCGTTAAGGTTGCCATACCATTTGCGGGCAGGATCAGCACAAACTCATCGCCACTGATCCGATAAATTTTAAGGTGAGCAATATTAGTCGCCTGCAAAACCTGTACTAAGCGTTGCAGTAAACGGTCGCCCTCTTGATGGCCTAAGGTATCGTTCACCATTTTAAGGCTGTCGACATTGAGTAACACCAAAGCCATTGGCTGAACCACTTTATTGCCAAAAGCCAATTGTGAATTCATAAACTCATCAAAGGCATAGCGATTACCCACTCGGGTTAAACCATCGAGCCTGGCCTTTTCCCAAGCGATTCCTAACTCTTCGATATGCGCCTTACGTTCCTCGGATAGCAGTTTAAGCTTGTTCGCTAAGGCGAGGGATAACAACAGAGCATCCACTGTGCCGCCCAGCAGCGTGGCAAACTCGGCATGTTCGATAAAATCGGGGGTGATCCCCATATTGCCCGGAAGAATAATTAACGCTGGCAGCAATAAACAGCTAAAAGCCATAATAAAATAACGGGCAGGCGCAAAACCTTTCATTAAACAGACATTGCCGCAAGTAATGGCCAGTGCAATCCACAGCATGATTAATACCGAAGCAATAATCGCGGTATAGGACAATAACAACACACTGGTTGGCAGGGCTAAAATGCAGGCGATTAACAGGTACTTGCTAAGGCGCCATAATCGCGGCGAATAGCTGGGAAGCTGTAAGAAGTGTTTGTAGAACAGAATGTTAAATATCGGCAAACTGATAAAAAACAGATGATGCAACTCAAGCTGATGAAAGTTGAATAGGTGCGCCGGTAAATGGAAGGTCAAGGCCCAACCACCAAAATAGGTCAACACATACAGGCCGTAATATAGAAAGGCTTTATCAAAAATAGAGATATAAATCAGCAAATTGTACAGCGCAATAAAAAACAATCCACCTAAACAAATCATTATGGCCAAGGCCATGCGGTCCGTGGTCAGTTGGTGTACTTCTTCCGACTCAATAGCCAGCTCAGGGGCTGATGAGAAATATCGGCTGCTCAGCCGAGTCACTAACCAATAATCCGTCCCCATATTGAGCTTAACTTTACGGCCATAATCGAATAAAAACTCATAGGGCGCATAGTAACCACTCTGGGCAAACTGCACTGAACCATCGCTGCCGAGCAACCAATAATCGACCGATTCGACAATGGAATTACTGGCATCCACCACCCAATGGTTTTGGCGACTGTTGACCATCACGGGAGACACCATCCAATAATCGCCCCCGCAAGGCTCACCGAACTGGCCTCTTCGAGCTGGCTCATCCATTGAGTCACTTGATTAAAATCAGCCGGTGGCTGTTGTTTATTATCGGCGTGGAATAAATAGGGGAATCCAACGCAATTTCAGCGCTCAAGGCAAACGGACTAAATGTCCAAAGAAGCAGCAAAAAGCACCAGAAATTGTGTAAGTTAGTTTTGCTCATAGGTATCTTGGTTTATATACCAGCGTCTAGTTCCAGGCAGAAAATCATTTTAGAGTGTTAACTTTATGACTACATTTTATTTTTTACAATTGATTAGACTAAATTAGTCGGCAATCGGGTACCTTATGATGATATTTTAGTCGTTCACTTAGTGCGTAAAAGCTTAGCCACCATTTCAGCCGTTAACTTGGATACCTATGGCACCCTTATTGATGATTCTAGCTGCCCAGTTGTTGATTGCCAGCGGTAACCTATTGGTTAAATTGCTTGAAACGAATGCGCCAGTGTTTCAACTGGTGCTGTATCGCCAATTATTCGCCACGCTCTTAGTATTACCCTTTGTTTGGCGACTACAGGGAAACCTTAAGTTAAGCCCCTTTTACAAGGTGCACTTGAGCCGAGCACTGTTAATAGGCTTAGGCAATGCCATCTTTATGCTAGCGGTGCTGCACTTACCGCTGGCGACTGTGACTGCGGTCATTTATACCTCCCCATTGTTACTGTTGCTGATGTCCGCCTTCTTTTTAAACGAACGCATAGGTTATCGCCGCACCGTCGCGGGGATTATTGGTTTTACGGGCATTTTGCTGATAAGTCAGCCGACGGAATTTAACCTCTATATCGGTCTAGCCTTTTTTGGTGCTATGACCTCGGCAACCAACAGCCTCATTTTGAAGGCATATTCAACCCATGAGCATCCCTTTTCAACACTCTTTTGGTCTAATGCCTTTGCCATGGTTTTTCTGATACCGGCAACCTGGTACGAAGGCGCCGACTTTAGCCTGCCAGTCGCCCAAGTTGGTTTGACCTTAGGCCTGTTTTATATCGGCATGACCTACCTCATCATCCACGCCTATCGGCGTGCCGATGCCAGCCAAATGGCGCCCGTGGAATACACAGGCCTTATTTTTGCCGCATTGTTTGGTTGGTGGTTTTTGGATGAGCACTTAAGCATTGTGGTGTGTATTGGCATAGGACTGGTGATCTTCTCCTCCATCCTGCCAAGCTACAGCGAACTGAAAGCCAAATGGAAAAGCCGGCGAAGTTAACCTTGGCCGGCTTTGACATCGAAGTGGCCTCTGTAAAGGCCACTCAAAGGTGAGATTAGAAGCGGAACTTACCGCCGATGTAAACGCCATCTTCGAAGGTAAAATCACGGGCGTGATCATATTCGAAGGCAATCTTACGGTAACCGACATAGAACGCCATATTAGGATTCACACGGTACTGTACCTTTGAATCCAATTCGTATTGACCATCGACATTACCGAAAGACAATACCGATGGCGCATAGTAAGCAGCGGCATGCAAAGAGATGTTTGGCCCTAACGCCAAGGCATAACGACCACCCACTGACACTGTGCTGCCATTTGGCGCATCATCTGCCCATAACTGGCTTAACTTAGCGCCAACTTCAAAATGATGCACACCCGCATCATGGGTCATGTGCATTGCGCCTTGGGCAATATGACCGCTATCGTCTGAATAAATATATCCTAATACTGCATTGACATCTTTATTCACTTGCAGCTCTAACTCGGTAGAAACCACATCGTTGTTTAACCCAAGATTAAATTCTGACGCATTCACCTGCAGCGCGGCTGCACTCAATAATAAGACACTTGCTACTCTGAACTTAGCCATAAAAACACCTCAATAATGACTGTGGGTAATGGCGCGAATCATACCGAATAAAAAAAGAAAATCTGCATATTTAGCAGAGAGTCGCAAAGATTTTTGAATTTGAAACCAAACGAAAACCGGTAAAAAACACAAACAAAACCCCAAACAAACAATTTAGAAACATTTAACTTACTGGAACCCGATCTCCAACGAGGGATTGCATTATGCCATCGATATCCAGCTTATCTTCGAGGGCTAAGTAATACCAACCGACGGTATTCCCCGTTCCTCTAATACTTAAATAATTCCGCCAAAAGTGAAATCCGGCCTTGAGTAAATTCACTCGGCTGGCGTTGTTTTCATCTCTAATGGTGGCAAATAACAGGGTTATCCCCTGCGCTTTAGCCACTTCAATCCGCTTAAGGGTAAGCCCTTGGGCTATCCCACGGCGGCGGTACAAAGGCGAGACCACCAGATAGCCTAGCTCCCCTACGGGGCCAGACCCCGCCTTAATCGCCGCGCAGCCAACCATCTCACCCTCGAGGGTTTTCGCCAATATTACAGCGCGGGACAGAGCAAAGGCCTGATGGTCGAGGGGATGCGCGTTGTCATCCCGTTGATCAATTAATGCCGCCGCAGCCGCTAATTCGGCTGCGTTTTGGCAAAGGACAAATTGAATATCGTTTTGATTCATACAATTGAGTTAAACAACCAACATCCACTTAGAGATACAGTATCGTCGCCATGCCGAGGAAAGTGAAAAAACCCACCACATCGGTCACTGTGGTTAAAATCACTGAGCCAGAGAGCGCCGCATCTTGGTTAAAACGCTGCAAGACCATAGGGACAAACACCCCGGCCAGTGCCGCGACCGCCATATTGATCAAAATTGCGCAACCTATCACTATGCCTATGGTGCTGTCGGCAAACCACCATCCCGCCACGAGTCCAATCACAATTGCCCACAGGGTACCATTGACTAAACCAATACCTAACTCGTTCTTCATTAACGAGAATAAGTTACCCGCAGAGATCTGCCCCATCGCCATACCGCGGATCATCAAGGTGAGCGACTGACTCCCCGCAATCCCGCCCATGGACGCCACTATCGGCATCAACACAGCAAGTGCCACCACTTGAGATAAGACGTTCTCAAATAAGCCAATGGTTGCCGAGGCCAAAAATGCGGTAAGTAAGTTAATCCCTAACCACACTGCGCGGCGCTGCGCACCTTTGATGATCGGGGCGAATAAGTCGTCGGACTCATCCATACCTGCGGTCGCCATTAATTGCGCTTCGTAATGCTCACGCACTAAGGCTGTTGCAGCTCTTAGGGTGACACGGCCAATCAACTCCCCAGCCTCATCGATAACGGGTAACTCAATTTCGCGGCTATGTTCTATCGCCTCGGCAGCATCGAGTAGCGTTGTATCCGCAGCTAAAGCGCGACTGTCTTCCGATAACAGTGAAATCAGCAACTCAGAGGGATCATGCTTGAAAATATCATAACGTCTGACCGTACCTAGGTATTTATCCGCCTCATCGACGATAAATAAGTTGTCGTTACAGTCGAGTTCGATTCGCCTGAAAAACCGCTGCGCTTGGGCCACAGTCGCCTTATCGCTGAGCACTAACATTTGATGATCGGTATAACGACCAATCTCATTTTCAGAGTATTGGTCGTACAACTCGAAGCGCTGCCGCTGGCGTTCACCCATTTGTGCCAAGGCGCGGTCGGTAAAACTTTCAGGGAGATAATCACTCCACTCAATCAAATCCTCAGGACTGAGCTGCGCGAACAGCAGATCCACCTCATTGTCGGGCATCTGCTTTAGGATCCCCATACGCGGATCGGCGCGCATTAAACTCAGCACTGTCACACGGTCACTAAACTCAACCTGTTGCCAACGCTCGTAACGCTCGTCTAGGGGTAAAGACTCTAGCACTAAGGCAACCGTGCCAGGCTCAGCTTCATTTAAGATTTCACTGAACACTTCAGCTTGTTCTTCACCTTCAACTTCAGTGAGTTGCTGAACAACCTGCCCGACATCGGCCTGTGTGTTTGTTTCGTATTCGGCTTCATGTTCAGTCACATAAACGCCCTTCTGCTGAGATAAAAATTAGCGTAACTATATTGATATTGAAGAAGATTAGCAAATCCACAAAATAAATTGCACACAAATCAATTGATAACAATCAAACTATTATTTATGCTAATCACCACACCTAAGGAGGTAATGATGACATCGACTATCTATAGCCACAGCGCAAACGACATTCAAGGTAATCCAACGGCACTGGCGCAATATCAAGGCAAAGTGATCTTAATTGTGAATACCGCCAGTGAGTGCGGTTTTACACCACAGTACAAGGGCTTAGAAGCGCTCTATCAAAAATATAAAGCGCAGGGATTGGTGGTTTTAGGCTTCCCATGCAATCAGTTTGGCGCCCAAGAAAAAGCCGACGAGAAAGGCATTCAAAGTTTTTGTGAACTCAACTTTGGCGTGAGCTTTCCGCTGTTTTCGAAAATCGAGGTAAACGGTGAGCACACTCACCCTTTATACCAGTACCTCAAAAAAGCAGCACCGGGCGTATTAGGCACGGAACGCATTAAGTGGAATTTCACTAAATTCTTAATTAATCGTCAGGGCGAAGTGGTCGCTCGTTTCGCGCCAACCACAAAACCAGAGGCAATTAGTGACAAGATAGAAGCGCTTTTAAAATAATCCGCACGCTATCCCATTGAAATTTTATTATTAAATAAAAAATTTAAGTTATTTTTTATTTTCGATGGAACTTTAATTCTATAAGCCCCTCAAACATATTGAACAGCGAATGTCTTTTTCATGTTCATCATTCTCCCTGGGGCTTCTAGCGCAGCCCCTTGACCTAGGAATAGGTCACTAGGCAACCAATTGGTTGCCTTTTTTTATGTCTATGTTTTATATGTAAAATAAATGTAGCCACTCACCAACGGCTCAATTTGCTGATGTCAGCAAGCCCAAAAATAAATTTAAAATTTTTTAGCCGCCAACTGAACTTTATCAAAAGGTCTTAGTCTGACTATATGTAAGGATTAACAAATCCGCTTTGATGCAGAATTGATTGCTAAATGAAAAGTTTAGCAAAGGATTAAATGGATAAAACCCGCCGTTTAATTCAATGAAACAGTTTCAAGTTATTGCATAGAGTCGAATTGGTTGGTCGTTCATCATCATCTCCCTTTTGGGAAACAATCGAATACACGCTAGCGCAATGCATTCCTTTGTCTCCTACTTTGATTCTTTTATGGCAACCTTAGGTTGCCATTTTTTTATCTGAATTTTATCCCTTCAGCATTCTATCCAGTTGCACTTGAATCGAAGGATGGTATCCCGCCCGCGCACAAGCATAGATTTGTTGTAACTCCGCGTGGTATCCCGCAACCTGCAATTCAGCATAAAGTGGACGGACAAACTTACCGCGGCCAATGCGCTGTAAATACGCACTTAAAGCGGGCAGCACTGGATCATAATGATTGCGGATAGCGACCCTAAACCAATCACAGGCAATTTCAGCGTTAGTAGACTCGGTGAACTTAAAGGTATCGTCCAAATCCATCAGTTGTACCTGCGACACCACTTCGGGCAATTGGGTCAAAAAGTATTGCCAATGGTGGACTCGCCAGCCCTTAACCTTAAGCTCGCTGGCCGCTTTGCCCTGTAAGAAGTCATCCAAGGCGCTATCGACCTTATCTAAACTTCGTGATGTGGGCCCTACATAACCTTGCGGTAACCCTTCGCCATAAATCCATTCCAGCAGCTCGGCTTCACTAATTTTATCGGGATAGGCTTCGACTAAAGCGACTTTCGCATATTCGACAAACACTTCTGTGGTGATCGCCTTAAAGGCAAAGTGCTGCACATAGGCAAACAGAAACTTATCGAACTCGACGCGACCGAGGCGATGCTCTAGCTCGTGGACGAACATCGATGCCTTATCGTAGGTAAAACGGTTAAAGGCCAAATTAGGATCGGCCTGTTGCACATTCGCGGGCAGCGTTTGCCTGTGGCGCGGTAACATGGCCATTTCTTCGGTTAATCGGCCAAATTCAATGACCCATTCCAGCTCGGCCTGCTCCTTACCATAAACCGCTTCGACAATTCGATTGGTGAAATAGGTTGTAAAGCCTTCATTCAACCAGAGATCGCGCCATGTGGCATTGCTCACCAAATTGCCCGTCCACGAGTGTGCCAACTCATGGGCGACCGTCGACACTAAGCTTTTATCCCCCGCAATCAGGGTTGGGGTTAAAAAGGCTAGACGCGGGTTTTCCATGCCACCAAAGGGAAAGCTCGGTGGCAAGATGATCATGTCATAACGCCCCCAGGCATAAGGGCCTAAGAGCGATTGCGCCACATCCAGCATATGCTCGGTATCAGCAAACTCAGTTGCCGCGGCCTCGAGCATGCAAGGTTCGGTATACACGCCGCTGCGCGGACCTATGGCTTGAAAGGCTAAATCGCCCACCGCTAAAGCCAGCAAATGGGTGGGAATGGGCTTTTCCATCTCGAATTGGAATTGCCCCTCGAGCGGTGTTTCTGGGGCGTTCATCGCACTCATCACGGCACGCATCCCCTTTGGCACCTCAACGTGTGCATCGAAGGTTATTCGCACCTTTGGCGTATCTTGCAGAGGGATCCAACTGCGGGCATTAATCGGCTGAGACTGACTAAAGAGATAAGGTAATGCTTTGCCCGCCGTTTGTTCAGGTGTAAGCCACTGCAGCCCTTCAGCCTCCGGCGAGGTGTGGTAGCGAATGCAAACTTGCTCACACTGATCTTGGGGTAACTGGATGACTAATTTCTGCCCGAGAATCTCATCAGCCGCTTCAAGATGAAATGCCAGCGCCATTTCATCCTCAGTCGTGACCGATAAAATGTGTAAGTCGCGACTATCGAGCCATAGCTCGCCAACCTGTGACTCAAGATAGCGCAGCGACAGCGTTGCATTCCCCTGCAAACGACGAGTCACAAAATCGACTTTAAGCGAGAGGGATAAGTGCGCGACCTGTACTTGGTCGCTATTAGCAAAGGAATGGTAATCTCGGTTGTGATCCCAGGTTTGGGGTTCAATAGGGACTGGTTGGTTTTCTGGCAGCATCTGTTAAGCGACCTGTTATCGGTAAATGAGCTAATCCTATTATCGGTCGCTGATTTGCTCCTGCGCAATCGAATAAACCTTTACCGCATCCGGATTTTGTAACATTGCTTGAGTCGATAACGTGCCAGAATCGACTTTAGTTAAGCTGCAAAAATAAAATTTACATATTTTTCAATACATAAAGGTTCTAAGAAAAAATATTTTCAAAAATTTTCTATTTTTGCTGAACTAATTTCGCGCCCTTGAGTCAGATATTATGAACCGAATCTTTGCAATGAGTTTCTTCGTTCATCATCATTCTCCTTTAGATGGTTTCTAGCGCGACCGTCCCCGGATTCCGAATTGGAATTTACAGCAACCTTATTAGGTTGCTTTTTTTATGTCCATTTATCAGTCGTCAGCGCCAGTCAGCAATCACCCCAAAATGATAACCCCCTACTCAAGTTGTTGATTTATGCCCCAAAACAAAAAGGGCCTCCGAAGAGACCCTTAATGGTTTAGCGATTTAGCATTAGAGGCGGATGCCTAACTGTTCTAAATCTTTAGCAACTACGCTCTTAGGCAGAGTCACATAACCGTCTTTTTCTACCACTTGCTGACCTTGCTTAGACAGCACGTAACGGATGAATTCTTTTTCCATTGGTGCTAAGTCTTTGTTAGGATGCTTGTTCACGTATACGTACAGGTAACGTGATAGTGGGTAAGTACCGTCAGCGGCGTTTTCGGCAGTCGCTTCGATAAACTCGTTACCCTTCTTAGAGATAGCAACCGCTTTCACACCTGCTGTCTTATAACCGATACCTGAGTAACCGATAGCGTTAAGTGATTGAGAAACTGACTGAACCACTGATGCAGAACCAGGCTGCTCGTTCACGTTAGCCTTGAAGTCGCCCTTACAAAGAGCGTGCTCTTTGAAGTAACCGTAAGTACCAGATACTGAGTTACGACCATATAGCTGTACGTCTTTTGCTGACCAGTTACCGTCAAGACCTAACTCGCCCCAACGTTGGATATCGCTGCTACCACACTTGTGAGTAGAAGAGAAAATGCCGTCAACTTGTTCAACAGTTAACCCTTTGATTGGGTTATCCTTGTGTACGAATACCGCTAAAGCGTCAATCGCAACACGAACTGCTGTTGGCTTATAACCGTAATGCTTTTCAAAGGCTTCTTCTTCGTTAGGCTTCATCTTACGGCTCATAGGGCCGAACTGTGAAGTACCTTCGGTTAACGCTGGTGGCGCAGTAGAAGAACCCGCGGCTTGAATCTGAATGTTAACGTTAGGGTACATCTCTTTAAATTCTTCCGCCCATAGGGTCATCATGTTGGCTAAAGTGTCTGAACCTACAGAAGATAGGTTACCTGATACACCACTTGCTTTCTCGTAAGTTGGCAGAGATTGATCAACAGATGCCATTGCAGTGGCAGAGAATACACCAGCGGCTGTGAGGGTCATCGCGCCGACAAGCTTTTTCAGTTTCATTATGTGCTCCAGTAATAAGCTAACTAATTTCTAACTTAAGTTTCTTCAGACGCAGCCAGTATCAATCGCTACAATGACAATTCTATGTCCAAGATGTGACACTTAGATGACAAAACACATTTTTCGTATTTTTTTGTAAAAAAGGTCATTACCCAGTACTGATAAAAACAAAACAGGCCCTAATGGCCTGTTTTAAATATAAAAATAAATTAAGTCTGCGCAGCCGTTATTTTTTACGGACGATTAAATGGTGTGGGATAACAAAGCTAAAGGTGCTGCCTTTACCCAATTCACTACTGATATTGAGCTCGCTGTGGTGGTGACTCAGGGCATGTTTCACAATAGCTAAACCAAGGCCACTGCCACCAGTTTGCCTTGAGCGCGCACTGTCGACGCGATAAAAGCGCTCGGTTAAGCGACTAATATGCTGTGGCGCAATTCCCTCGCCCGTATCCGTCACACTAAAGAGGCCTCCAGTTGCCACACTGCGCCATTGCACGGTAATTTTGCCGCCGGGTTCTGTGTAGCGAATCGCATTCGAAATCAAATTAGAACAAGCACTTCTAAGCTGTAACTCATTGCCATGGGAGTTGAGTCCCGCCTCGCAATGGAAACTCAGTTCGTACTTGTCCTGCGCCAGTGCCTTGGCCTCTTCCTTCAAGACCTCCATCAACTGCGCCATATTCACCGTATTCTCAAGGTTAATATCGACCGCATCTTCGATACGCGATAACACCAACAGCTGCTCCACCATCGACTGCATTCGCCGTGTCTGTTGCTGCATTAAGGCTAAGGGTTTGGCGTTCATCGAATCGGGTTCGGCCATGCTTTGCATCATCTCTAAATAACCCTGCAATACAGTAAGTGGGGTTTTCAGTTCGTGTGACACATTGGCGACAAATTCTTTACGCATGCCTTCGAGTTGTCTTATCCGCGTAATATCACGGGCGATCAACAGTAGCTGCCTATCACCATAGGACATGATACGAATTTCGAGCAGTCGCCTATCCGAGACGGGTGAGGCCAACTCTAATGGATCTTTATATTTCCCCGCCTTAAGGTAAGCGGAAAAATCTGGGTGACGGATCAAGTTATCAATCCGTTGACCATTATCCTGTGGCCAGACAAAGCCTAAAATCAGCTGCGCTAACTTGTTACACCATAAGATATTGTGCTCTGAGTCAAGCACGACTGCCGCATCGGGCAAGGCCTCGGCGCCTTGGCGAAAACGTCCGAGCAAGGCGGCCAATTGGCCGACTCGACGACGATTTTTACCCTGCAAACGGTATATGCCGTTGAACACCCCTTCCCAACTGCCACTGCCCTGGGGAGGTGTTAATTTTCTATCACGCCATAACCAAAAATTGAGACGAGCTAACTGACGGTAATGCCAGAACACCAGTCCTAGCAATCCAATGATAAGTATCCAGAGGGGTTTCCCTACCAATAAACCAATTAGCAAACAAAGCAGTAAGAACACCGCTAAGCGCGAAAACAACCGGTACCCTGAATAAGAGTCGAACATAAGTAAACCCAGACATCAGGCTAAATAAGAGGAGCACAAGATAGCTTAAAAGCTAACCTGTGCCTATCTCTTATTTGGCACTAAATGCGTGTAGAGAAACGATAACCAGCCCCACGAACCGTTTGAATGAGACGGTCATGACCCGACTCTTCGACCGCTTTACGCAGGCGACGGATGTGCACATCGACGGTTCTGTCTTCTACATACACATTGGTTCCCCAGACGTTATCGAGCAGCTGTTCGCGGCTGTAAACACGTTCAGGGTGTGTCATAAAGAAGTGTAATAAACGGAATTCCGTTGGCCCCATGTCGAGCACGGTATCGCCAACACTCACCCTGTGGCTCACGGGGTCGAGTAACAATCCTTGTACATCGATGGTTTCTTCGAGGCGGGTCGGTGCGCTACGGCGCAACACAGCCTTGATACGCGCCACCAGCTCCTTGGGTGAGAAAGGTTTAGTGATATAGTCATCGGCGCCCACTTCGAGGCCCTTAACCTTATCTTCCTCTTCACCGCGAGCGGTTAACATAATAATGGGGATCTGACGGGTAAACTCATCCTGCTTGAGGCGTTTGGCCAATTGAATACCACTTCCACCAGGAAACATCCAATCCAACAAAATCAGATCGGGGTAAGGCTCCTTTAGCAGCGCAATGGCCGAATCAAAATCTTCCGCCGCAGAGGTTGTAAACCCATGCTGTTCCATTACAAAAGTCAGCATCTCACGGATGGCCAACTCGTCTTCTACTATCAATATCCTTGCAGTCATAAGTGATTTTCTGTCAGTGAATGTCAACACGGCTATTATTAGTCATTTTTATTACAGATTTATGAATTAGCGTGCTACTTAAGCGATATAGTCGCGATAATTGTCATATTAAGTTTATATAACTGTTTGTTTATCGCAATAAAAAAGGAGGCCTAAGCCTCCTTAATTCAACCTTAATGCTGAGATTAGAACTTGTGTTCTAAGCCAACACCGATGTATTTGTCATCGTCGTTAGACGCTTCCATAGAGCGGTTAGTATAGAAAGCAAACACTTTCGTTGGCTTACCTAAGCTGTAGTCCGCACCCACTGACCATGAATCACCTAAGTCTTCCATGTCTTGGTATTGGGCTTTTAATGTCACAGCGTTGATATCATAAGCTGCGCTTAACAGGTAACCGTTCACGCTGTCAGTGTTAACAGGTAAAGCGTTTTTGTAGGTTTGTTCCTGTTGTTGGTACATACCACCTAAGGTTAAATCAGCGATTTTACCTTGTACCGATGCACGCAGGATTTCGTAACCTTTTACGTCAGAATCGTAAGCGATAGCAGCGTAGAAAGGTGATTTTTTCAGTTTAGCGTCACCGTACATAGCGGCTAAGCTGAAACCGTCTTGAGCTTGTTGGTCAGCATCGCCTTCAGCAGCATAAGTTGCACCGAATACGAAACCACCGATAGAAGGTGACAGGTAAGTTGCAGTTTGGCCTAAACGGTTTTCACCTTTGAACAGGCTCTTTAAGTCACCTGATAAATCGTTGAACTGGTCAACGTTACCTTGAGAGATCTTTAACAGAGTGTCGTTACGACCAACAGAGAAAGAACCAAATGCACCTTTTAAACCAACGAATTGGTTACGGGCTTTGAAGTTGTCGCTTGTTGCAGCGCCAGTATCAACTTCGTACTCAACTGTGTAGAACGCTTCCAGCGAGCTAGACAGTTCGAAATCACCCTTCACACCAAAACGAGAAGCATTACTTTGAATAGTTGTTGTAGAATCACCTTTCTCATCATTTGATTGAGCGGTAACGTTCAACTTACCATAAACAGTCAGTGGCTCAGCGGCATAAGCAGAAGCCAGAGTTGCAGAAGCTAGCGCAGAAGCAAGTAGAGTTTTACAAAAAACGTTCATCATTTAATCCTTTCGACGTTATGTTCGTCTTGGTTATTGGTTTGGAACGACCGAAAGTTTGCAATGAATCTGTTTCAGTTTTATTTCAATTGTGACAACTTGGGTCAGCCACCACGAAACCGCACCCCCTTCCAAAGATAAAACCGAGACATACCAAGGGTTACAGGCAGATTTTTTTCAATGTTACATTTTGATGAATTCTGCAACCGGGGCAAAATTTAACGATTTAAGGTAGGTTTACCCCGCTGCAACTATGCCGTAAACTGCGACTTTATTTTTCCAATGAGCGCATCTTATGTGGTTTAAAAATCTTACTCTTTACCGTTTCAATAAACCTTTTTCCATCGAGACAGAAGCACTTGAAACCGCACTCGCCGATTTCACATTTTCCCCGTGCGGCAGCCAAGACGTCAGCAAATTTGGTTTTTCCAATGCCTTAGGTAAACAAGGCAGCACCTTAGTGCACAGCGCCAACAATCGTCACCTTATCTGTGTCACTAAAGAAGAAAAAATTCTGCCAGGCCAAGTGATTAAAGAATCATTAGAAGAAAAAGTGGCGCTAATTGAAGACGAAGAAAATCGTAAGCTCGCCAAAAAAGAAAAAGATGCACTGAAAGATGAAATCATCACTAGCCTATTACCACGCGCCTTTTCACGTCGCAGCCAAACTCGCGCGCTGATTTTACCTGAGCTGGAAATGATCCTCGTTGATAGCTCTAGCGCCACTAAGGCCGAAGAATTATTAGCCTTATTACGTAAGGCCTTAGGCAGCTTGCCTGTGATCCCATTAAGCTTTAAAGCGCCAGTTGAATCGAACCTCACTCAATGGTTAAAAGATGGCAGCGCACCATTACCCTTTGAAATGCAAGATGAAGCCGAGTTGAAATCGGCCGCCGATGAAGGCGGTATCGTGCGCTTTAAGCAGCAAGATCTGAAAGAAGATGAAGTACTTGCCCACCTCGAAACCGGCAAAGAAGTGCATAAGCTCGCCCTGCACTTTGGCCAATCAATTGCGCTACTGCTGCAATCCGATGCCAGCGTAAAACGCTTAAAATTCTCCGAAGAATTTAGAGCGGGTAATGATGAGCTAGGGAATGAAGATCCAATGGCGCGTCTCGATGCCGACTTTGCCTTAATGGGCAGTGAGTTAGTGGCGCTGATGCACGCACTGGTTTCGGTATTAGGTGGCCTTGAAGAGACTCAAGCTTAACGCTTAAGCAAGCTGATAAAACACCGCCATATTTAGCGAAAGCGCCAACCGAGCTTAAGCTAAATCAAACGAAATTAACTAAAAAGGCGCCGCAGTTGAACTTAGTTCACTGCGGCGCCTTTTAGTCTCTATGACTGAAGTAATACATTAGGAGCGATTCGAGGGAGCGATTCAAGTAAGCCAACCTTAATTGCCGCCACTCACTCAAATCGCAAACGAACTAGCTTTTCGTCAGCAGCTCACCCTTATTATCGAACGGCCAATCAATGCCAAGCCAGGCTTTAAAGAAGGCTTTTTGCTGCTTAGTCGCCTTCGCATCGCCTTTTAGCACTAGCTTACCGCTTTGTTTCTCACCTAAGCTTAACGCCACTTGCTTGATTTTGTCGTTGTTAAATAAGGTGATTTCGACTTTATCACCCACTTTAAAGTCTTTGATGCGTTTATCAAAACCTTGTGCCGTGACCTTTAAGCCATTAATCGCGAGGATCTCATCCCCTGCCACGATACCGGCCTGCCACGCGGGGCCATTACGCAAGACTTGAGAAAGTACTAAAGAGCCATGTTCGCTGCTTAAAGTCATGCCCGTAAAAGGTTCAGCTTTAGAGTCTTTACCATAAGACATCACTAAACCTGCCTGAGACAACAGGCCTGAAAACTCAAGACTCAGCGGACTATTCACATGGCTCTGCCACCAGGGACCATAATCCTTACCCGATAAGTCCTTCAGTATTTGCTGCACATCGGCCACAGTGTAACCCTTAGGCACGCGGTAATCCTGATAGAGTTTACGGTGTACATCGCGGTACGAGTGGGCAAGATTCGAGTCCGTCAGCAGGGAGAAATCCAGCGCCAGCGAGGCTAAATAACCTTCAGAGTAAATATTCACACTGTGGTTAATAGCATAATCACCACCCGTGCTGCTCCACTCCCCTAAACTGGCCTCGGCCACAGATTGAATTTCGCGTCCGGGTGTCAGCTCACTCTTCTCAATGCGTTTAGCAAGATCTTCTAAAAACTCCTTAGGCGTCATCACTCCTGCACGCAGCAGTAACTGACCTTGGAAATAACTGGTCGAGCCCTCGGCAATCCACAAAAGTTCGGTCATGTTTTCATGCTGATAATCGTAAGGGACCAAACCTGCTGGGCGATAGGCTTTAACGTTCCAAGTATGAATAAACTCATGGGAGGCGGTGCTGATAAAGCGTAGGTAGTCCTTACGCTCGCGAAAACTAAACCGAGGTAGTTGGATGACCGTCGAGTTCAAATGTTCGGTTGCGCCACTCGCACCGCTAGTGGCGTGCACCATATACACATAACGCTCAAAGGGATAACCATCCCAAATCGCCTTGGCTTGATCACTCAGCGCGGTTAAATCTTTCACCACCTTGTCGGCATCGTAGTTGCCTTCGCCCCACAGTACTAACTCATAGTCTTTACCATTAGTACTGAAGGTTTTGTGGGTGCTCACGCCGGTTTCGATGGGCGAATCAATCAACACATCATAATTAGGCGCCACAAAGGAATGCGCCGCGTTGCCTGACGACATACCCGAATAACTTTGCCAGTTCTCGGGAACCGTTAATTGTACCGCGACAGCATCGGCTCGAAATTGCGGGCTATACATAAATACGCCACTGGCATCTAAATAGGCGTGGGTTGCATCGATATGACGCACACGTTGACCTAATTCATTGGCATAGAGCTGATAATTCACTGTCACGCTGGTGGGCTTATCGAGAGCAATTTGCCATTCTCCGCTGGCGGTGCGCTTCCATGGCAGCGCGTTGCCTCGTGCGTCGGTCGCGCTAAATAAACGCACACCGTCAGATAAAGGTAACACTTGGTATTTGCCCGTACGCCACACGGGAAGATTGACATTGAACTCACCCGCTTTAGCCTCGGGGAAGGTCACACTCACCTTCGCAAGGTGATGTTCTGGTTGGCTTAAATCAATTTTGTAATCCACATCGGCAAATACGTTAGCCGACCCTAATACACTTAATAGCAAAATAGATAATCTACTGGGTTTCACTCTGACTTCCTTCCGTCTTCTGTTATTATGCTTCTTATATTTTTTCCAAGTATAACAAGTCGATGTAGCATCCTCATTAGGCGCTAACAAAAGCTAACAAAATAAGTTCCTTGACTTAGGGAATATAGGGCCACCTACACATGCATAAACTCATTGTTATTTTCGTGACCTTGTTGATGTCTATTTCTTTTCAAACCTTGGCTGCCGATCTTGAGGCCGAAGAAATAGAATTGCGTGAAACGCCGCAGAAGATGTATGACAGACTTAACCAGTCCATCTCTTTTCCTATTGCCTTTAAGAATCGTGAACAATTTGAACGTGCCGCCCAAGAGCAGGGTTACAGCAGTGATGAATTCGAGCATATTCTGCAACTGCTTGCGCGGTTAAATCTCGAGCCAAATGTGAAATCCAAGGTTGGCTTTCAAGACGCCAATAGCCTGATTGAATTACTGGCAAGCATAGCGCAGAGTCCCTTCGAACAAGCCACAGTCGCTATGCTCAAGGGGCGTTATATCGGCCGTACTGAACAAAAATACCAAGAGGCCATCGCATTTTATAATGAGGCGCTAACACGGATTAACGACAGTTATGATGTGGAATCCATGCTGCTAAAGCACACCATTCATGAACATTTAGGCGGTTTGCACCTCGTCATCCGCCAAGATGTGCCCGCATTAATGCATTTTCATACCTACCGTGATATCGCCTACAAGCTTAGAAACGACTACCTTATCGCGGCGGCCGAATCGAAACTTGGGCATTATTACAATAAAAATCAACAACTCACTAAATCATTGCAACACTATAGCGAAGCGATTCGCCTGTCTAATCGCTCCAATTATCCCTCGATGAAAACCCACCTGCAGCTGCAACTGGCGAAGGTGTATCGGGATTTAAAACAATGGGATGAAGCCTTAAAGAATGCCCATGAGGCTGCCGCAGGTTTTAAAAAGCTGGGCAACGACACTTATTTATCAAGCTGTATGACGGTCATCGCCATGGTGTATGGCGAACAAGGTGATTGGAACCGCGCCATCGATTACTACCTAAATGCCCAGCAGCTCGATGCCAAACGCGGTAACTACATCGCGCAAGGGCTAAATTTTCACAATCTCGGCCAAGCCTATTCACACCTACATGATGAGGTAAACGCCCTCAAATACTTATTGATGGCGAATCAGATATTTCAAGAAAAACAAAGCCATCACTATTTAGTCTATAACGAACTGCTTATCGGTGAGATTGCCCAATCGAAGGAAGATTGGCCGCTGATGATGAGCCATGCCGAGAATGCTTTGACTCTCGCCAGTGATTTAAAATTGCAAGATGAGCAAAAATCGGCGCTGACACAAATCGCCCTGTCTGCGGAAAAGCTCAACGACCAAGCTAAAGTGATTAGCACACAAAAGCGCATTATCGAATTGAGCAAAACGCTTGAAAGCACAGCTAAAGATCCATCGGTTTCCGCCTCCGTGCTGGCCGAGCAGCAACTCAAGCTCGAGCTCAGCATGTTGCAAGGCAAGCTGAACGATGCGGTTGAAACCACTAAAAATACTAACAAATTGCTCGCCTTTAGTGGCCTGATTGCGACGGTACTCTTAGTGGGGATCATCATACTGCTCAATCAGCGCCTTAAGCACAAACGCCAAAACGCCATGTTGCAGCAGTTAAGCCTCGAAGAGCCTTTTACTCACCATCAGGGATATGCCGCGCTGTTAAAGGATCTCGCCCAAAGCACAGCGAATGCGCCCACAACCGCCCTCGCCTTAATTGAATTTCGCGAGCATGTCAGTACCGATCTGAATCACGGCCAATATTTTGCCAATGCCATTACACGCCAATTAACTGGCCATATCACTAATGCATTGTCGATGCCCGTGTATGTGATCCGTCAGGGCTTGTTTGCCGTAAGATTTACCGAGGCAGAAGAACCACAGCGGGCGTTACAAACACTGCGGGCACAGCTGGATACCAAAGGCATGGGCTATCATTTTAATTTAGGCTGGATAAGCTTACCGCTGTTAACTAAAGCAGAAATCAAAATAGCCCCTAAATTACTGTTTGAAACCCTGCAAATGGCACTCGCAGGCGCGCGCAGTTTACCAAATGACACTAGCCATTATGTGAGCCTTAGAGCCTTAGATTTTGTGCCACCGACACTCTTTGCCGATCCACTATTTTTACATCTCGAAAAAGGGATTGAACGCGGCCTGATAAGGGTCGACACCAGCGCAACCAAAGACGACATCATTTGGCCCTGCTGGGAAAATAACCAAGATCGACATTTATTAGAAAATATTTGATCAATATCGACAATTAATCATCGTGGCATGGGGAAAGCAATTTGCACTCTACCGCCATTGTTATAACATTAGAAGCATATGAGTTTACCGCTAATCTGGACAGAGGACGTCATGCTTGTTAGCCCTACAGAGTTAGGAAAATACTCCGGATGAAGGATTCCAACGCGACAGTGACACAGCTGGCATTGCTTCAGCAAAAACTTCACTCGGCAAAATTGGCCCTCGATGAAGTAAACGAAGACAGGAATGCTAAGTTACAAACACTACTCCAATTTATTGGCCATTTAAGTCTTGCCTGCAAAGGGCAGAATTTAGAACTGGATAATAAACTTGCCAAACTTCGCCACAATCTAAATACCTTTGAGCGAGTCGATGAAGCATTACCGGAGTTGGTTGATGTTGAACGGCTGTTAAAGGGTCAGTACAACCACGTGATGGTGCAACTGGAAGAGAGTCGCACAGGGCTTGCTCAAGTCATTCGCCAAATCCAACGGGTTAACTCGGCGCCAGAAAAACTCAAAAAAGAAGTTAACTACTTCAAGCAAGATCTCTCTAAACCGTTCCACACTGTGTGGGAATATATTCCTAAAGTTAAACAAATCATTGGTTTCTACGATACCATCCTGCAGCAGCAGTTCAACGAGACTGAAAAGCTCGATGTCTTGCCTAAGCACAGGCAACTCGCCCACGAACTGGCGCAGATGATTTCGGAAATCGAGTTTCGTAAAGATCAACGCGACCAAGTGCTGGTGATTAAAGAGCTGCTGGCATCGGAAGTCGAAATCGATACCTTGCTCGAAGCCTATCAAACCATTTTATCTCTGCTGCTCGATAACATCGCCCGCGAAAAATCGGCCTCGCAAGAGTTTTTATACGCCCTAAACGATGCCTTAGCCGCGGTACGTGAAGTGGTGAGTGAATCCTATAATCACAACCAGCGCAGTTTTCAGCTAAAAACCCAGCTCAACCGTGAAATCAATTCGCGCGTCGATAATGTGGGTGAAGCCATTATCGACACCGACGATATCGTCGATCTTAAAGCCCAGTTGACCGAGCAGCTTAGCTCGATTCGCTCCGCCCTCGCCCGCAAAGAAGCCTTAGAGCAGCGTGAACAAGCCTTGCTGCGCAAGTCGATGGAAACCATGCGCAAAGAGCTTAACGAGCTGAGCAACGAGGCGAACACCTATAAAGAGCGACTCTTCGAGCAACAAAAACTCAATCTATTGGACAGCTTAACCCAGCTCCCCAACCGTGCTGCCCTCGAAGAGCGCATGGAACTTGAGTATCGCAATTATCAGCGCCATAAAAGCCCACTGTGGATTGCGGTGGCCGATATCGACCACTTTAAGAGTATCAATGACAGCTTTGGCCACAGTACAGGCGATAAAACCCTGCAGGTCATCGCCATGGCATTAAAGAACTCCCTACGGGATACCGAGTTTGTCGCCCGCTACGGCGGTGAAGAGTTTGTGCTCATCCTGCCCGATATTGACGGTGGAGATATTGCTCAACTTTTAAACAGAGTCCGTGAGAAAGTAAAAAATATTCCATTTAAATTTAAAAATCAGCGAATTACAGTTACAGTATCTATAGGGGCTGCGCAGGTTATGGGGAACGAGCTCATACATGAAACCTTCGAGCGCGCCGATGCAGCACTCTACAAAGCAAAACATGAAAGCAGAGACAGGGTTGTGATTGACGTATAACAAAGTCCGCCTATACGTCGCCTCTTATCACTCCTGTCGAGACGAAGGAGTGATAAATGATAGTAAAAGTCAGCCCTAAGGGCAGCATGGATCAGCTTTCACAACTCGAAGTTGATCGCCTCAAAAATAGTGCCAAGAGCGCCCTATATCAACTGTATCGTAACTGCTCACTCGCCGTCCTCGCCGCCGGCCTCAAGACCGACAACTCTAAAGCGCTTTTCGAGCAATACCAGAGCTTCGATATCAATGTGTTACAACGTGAACGAGGGGTTAAGCTAGAGCTTATCAATCCCCCGAGCAAGCCTTTGTCGACGGCCAAATTATCACAGGGATCCAAGAACACTTGTTTTCGGTGCTACGGGATATCCTTTATATCAGCGACAAGTACGACACCCTTAAACATATCAATCTCACCAACGCCAGCCACATTACTAACGTAGTGTTCGATATTTTGCGTAACGCCCGCGCCATCGCACCGATGAAAGACCCCAATGTGGTCGTCTGTTGGGGTGGTCACAGTATTAATGCCGTCGAATACCAATACACCCGCGAGGTGGGCTATCAGCTTGGCCTAAGAGAACTCGATATTTGCACTGGCTGTGGCCCTGGGGCGATGGAAGGCCCGATGAAGGGCGCGGCAATTGGTCATGCGAAACAGCGGATTAAGAATGCGCGTTATATTGGTCTCACTGAGCCCAGCATTATTGCCGCCGAGCCACCTAACCAAATTGTTAACGAGCTGGTGATTTTACCCGATATAGAAAAACGCCTCGAAGCCTTTGTGCGTCTAGGCCACGGCATTATTATCTTCCCCGGCGGTGCGGGTACCGCCGAAGAGCTACTGTATATTTTGGGTATTTTGCTCAATAAAGAAAATCAGGATACCCCCTTCCCACTGGTGCTCACGGGGCCCAGTGAGAGCGCGGATTATTTTATTAAAATTGATGAGTTTATCGCCGCTACCTTAGGGCCACAGGCGCAGCAAAAATATCAAATCATCATTGACAATCCTGCCGAAGTCGCGCGGGTGATGAAGCAAGGCATGGAGCAAGTGAAAACCCATCGCCGCGCTACCGGCGATGCCTATCAATATCAATGGGGACTTAAGATAGAACCCGAGTTCCAATTGCCGTTTATCCCTAGCCATGAGGTGATGGCCAACTTGAATTTACATTATCAGGCCAATAAAGCCGAGCTGGCCGCCAATTTGCGTAAAGCGTTTTCGGGTATCGTGGCGGGTAATGTAAAATCAGACACCATCAAGCAGATTGAACAACTAGGCCCCTTCCACATTAAAGGGGATCCACATTTAATGGAGCTGATGGACAATTTGCTGGGCGCTTTTGTCGCCCAACATAGGATGAAACTGCCGGGAAGCGCGTATGTTCCCTGCTACCAAATAGTGAAGTAAAACAATAACCGCCAATGAATAAGTTTTTAATTATCGATGGTCTCAACTTAGTTCGCCGGATTTATGCGGCGATCCCAGATGAGAACGATATGGACAGTTTAACGGAGCGTGTGAGTGTCGCCTGCACTAAACTGCTGCGCATTCACCACCCGACCCATGTCGCCATCGTCTGGGATGGTGATGAGATCTCCTGGCGTAAACAGCTTTACCCCGATTATAAAAAGGGCCGTAAACCTATGCCCGAGCCTCTGGCTGCGGGCTTACCGGCACTGCAGGAACACCTAAAAAGCTTACCAATCCAATCGATTTATGCCGCAGCCGAGGCCGATGATGTTATCGCTACCCTTGCGATGAAAACCGCCAAAGCTCAAGGTGAGGCCGTTATCGTGTCAACCGATAAAGGCTTTAGCCAACTCAATCACCCTCGTATCAGTCAATGGGATCATTTTAATCAGCAGTACCTCAACATCGCTGAGCTTGAACAAAAATTGGGTGTCGATCGTAGCCAATTTCTTGATTTAATGGCATTGGCTGGTGATAGCGGCAATAAAATCCCCGGCATCGCAGGCATAGGCCCAAAATCGGCGGCAGAATTACTGCGAACCTTCAGGACCCTAGCGGCGTTGTTTTCTTCGCTGCCCAATCTTGGCGCAAAACAAGCCAAGAAACTCGCCGAAGGACGAGACATGGCTCGCCTCAGTTATAAATTAGCCCAGTTACAAATCGATTTACCCTTAAACATCAACCTCAAGGATTTTAGGGTTAACGGCCCCACCAATACGCCGCAGGTCGATTAGCACCTATTGTTAACACTAAGTTGCAATAAAGCCGTTTACCTTAGGCCATCAAAGGCGTATTTTATTGACTTGCCAGATAGTACATTGGATATGCAAAGGAATTAGATTCAATGAAATCAAAAACTTCGGTCATTATTGGTAGTATATTTGCCGCGTATGTCGCCTTCGTCGCTGTTGTGGTGCTGGTATATGAGCCCACCCCGGATGAAATGGATTGGGAAGACAGGCAAGTTTATAACAACCAGAAATTAAACGAGTTAACCCTAGGGCAGGATATTTCCGCCGTCAAAAACCTATTTGGCAAAGCCGACTTTTCAGAGGCGAAATCCATTAAGGATGGCCAGCTACAAGTGCTCTTTTATCGTACTCACCATGAAAAATCCGATGGCGTGACCACCAAAGAAGAATGCACCCCACTGATTTTTAAAGACGATAAACTGGTGGCCTGGGGGATGATACCTATAAACAGTATCTCGACGCTGGCACCGATATCGTTAACCGCACCGCCAAAGAAGCTGAAAGCTCAAGCAAAAATTGATTTGGCTCTGATATCGCCATCATCTCTAAGCTAAATATCCAAAGCTTATTAAGCTATCTCCCAAAATGGCGATGCAATATTAATTCATTGCCTTTGATGTTCTATAACTGCTTGAAAGCAATATGACTTTATCGTCAGGAGTGTAGGATGCATTGTCATTTTCCCCTGTGAGACCTCTTGTTATTTCACAAGAAGCATTCATGAAGGCCCTACTAAAACCTAGATGTTTTAGAAAGTCACAGTTGCAACAATGACAATCTTTACAACCATTGAACTGTTCATCTGGCTAAAAACTTTTTTGCCCCAAAGCGAGAAAAGTTTGTCGTCAGGTGTGTAGGATGAATTGCCATTGTTTCCCCTGCGACACGCCATAAACTCATCCCTGAGGGCTCGACGGCGGCATCCATGCCGCCAACGGTCACAGTTGCAACAATGACAATCTTTACGACCATTCGACTGTTCATCTGGCTAAAAGCTTTTGCCCCAAAGCGAGATAAGTTCGTCGTCAGGTGTGTAGGATTAATTGTCATAGTTTCCCCAGTGACACGCCGTGAATATGTCCCTATAGGCTCGACGGCGGCATCCATGCCGCCAACGGTCACTGTTGCAACAATGCCAATCTTAACGACCATCGAACTGTTCATTTGGCTAAAAAGCTAATGCCCCTTTTCTTATCAATAATTTCATTCCTCGCAATTTAATTAATTGTTATTTAACCTAGCTTTACTTATTTATGTAATGTGTAGAAAATGAAAAACTGCAATCATCATCAAGGTTAATAATTTGAAAGAACTACATTTTTACATTATGAATGGTCATGTACTTGTAACTCACAGAATCAAGATGAGTGATAATGAGTACAGCGAACTAAGCAATGCTAGGAAGGTTCTATCAAGGATACTCAATCATGAAGAATTATATGATCAGGTTATAGAATCCTACGTTGATGCTAAATCTGTAATGTATGAGATGAGTGTCAGAGTAATTTCTAACAGCGTTACGTGCGATTACGTTAAGAATCATGATTGTCGAAGTAAACTAAATCGACTTTTTTTAACAGTTTAAATTTGAGTAAGCGATACCTTGACGACCACTATCGCGAGCACAAAAATATAGATGGCAATATTGTAAAAATCACTTGTTTCGTGAATAAAATTACTGATTCAGAAAATGATAAAGAGGAAATAAAATCGCATCGAGACAAGATATACCATGAAAACTCTGAATACGTAGTAGGATGTGAGCTGCGCAATTATGTCCAACATGCTTCGCTTCCTGTCAGAACTTTCACTTCAGGCTTCCGCACTCGACCTGAAGACAATCAAAATTTTGCAGTGTTTCACGTTCCGCTTGATAAGCAGGCACTAATAGATGGTGGTGTTAATAAAAATAAGTTATCAAACTATGGTGATAAAATTGATCTGCACGAAATTATGGATGGCTACATCTATGCAATTTCAGAAATGCATCTGAAAAGCAGAAGCTTAGTAAAAAATAAGATGGATGAAAGCATAGAAGTCATTAATGCAAAGAGACGTCAAGTTGAGCTAGAGTATGACTGTTTACTGAATGACATCGATGTTGTTGATACCGAGAAGGGGGAACGATTGTTCTCGCTGAACTTGGAATGGTTTAGCGTAGTTAAGCATTTACAAAGCAAGAACTCACATCTGTTAAATTTCAAACGCTTTACTCACAGACCGTATCAACAGATATAATACAACATTTGGAAAGGCATTCCTTTTAAAGAACATGTTTTCGCCATAGCTTTTCTAATAAAAAGCTTCCACGTTAGATAAAAAATCTAACTCATTTTTGTCCCAAAGCGTGCTTCGTATTTCTTTAAAACTTACAGACCACGCTAATGCTAAACAGGTGAGCCATGGTGATTAGCGAGACGACCGTCCGCCCCATGGACGGGGCGGTCGAGCATCCAAGGAAGGACTTGCTGCGTGTCGTTGAGCAAATACCATGGTTCGCCCTTAAATATGGTCTGCATTCAATAACCAAGCAATGATATTCGTCTTCCAATATTTAACGCTCTTCTTGTCCCAAAGCATGCTTTGTATTTCTTTAAAACTTACAGACTACGCTAATGCTAAACAGGTGAGCCATGGTAATTCCAAGAGTACAAAAGGACTATTTCAATGAGCTAGCTCGCGCCCTTATTGTCATAAAAAAACGCCACCTTTCGGTGGCGTTTTTATAGATAAACCTAAAACAGAAGATTACTCATCATCGGCTTTATATTCGACATAGGCTTCGCCTTGGCTTAACCAAGTTGGCGCGGGTTTACCTTTAAGATAATGGTCGAAGTATTCCATCATGCGAATGCTGTAATCGAGCTTATTAGGGTATTTCTTCAGATGATGGGGTTCATCTTCATATTGTAAAAACACCACATCCTTACCCGCACGGCGCATCGCTAAGTACATTTCAACACCTTGCTCCCAAGGCACCGCATCGTCTTTATCACCAAACATGATCATCAACGGCGTTTGAATGCGATCGGCATAGAAGACCGGCGAGTTCTCAATATACTTTTGCGGCGCAGCAAAGAGGCTTTCACCTATGCGGCTTTGGCCGGTTTCGTATTGGAATTGGCGCGCAAGCCCTGTGCCATGGCGAATACCGCTGTAGGCGCTGGTCATGTTGGCCACTGGTGCACCCGCCACCGCAGCTTTAAACATCTTGGTTTGAGTGATGGCAAATGCCGTTTGATAACCGCTCCAAGAGTGTCCTTGTAAACCAATGGCGTTAGCATCGGCAACGCCCATATCGATAAGCTTTTGCACGCCCGAGGTCAGGGCTTGAACCGAACTGGCACCGGGATAACCGATATCGAAACGAATATCCGGCAAGAATACCGCATAACCATTATTCACATACCAAGCAAAGTTTGGTCTGTGGTTGACCTTCATTTGCGGGAAGGCATGCAGTCTGTCGGTCATAAAGCGATAGTAGTAAACCAGCACAGGATAACGCTCGCCCGCTTGATAGTTCGTCGGCTTAATCAACACGCCATCGAGCGGCTTGCCATCACCATTGGTCCAATGCACTAATTCGGCTTGGCTCCAATGAAAGGCTTGGCGCTGCTTATCTAAATCGGTTTGCTTCACGGCATTTTGCGGGGCCTGATAACTTGCGGTATACAAGTCAGGGAACAGATCGAAGCGCTCCTTAGAAAACACTAAGGTATCCGCATCTTTACTGCGACCAAGCACAGTTAATTTATACTCGCCTTCCATCAAAGTCTTAACGCCCGCTTCGCCTAAGGTCGCTTGATAAAAACCATCGGCCTTAGTCTTGTCGCTGTAACCATGCAGCAGCACAGTGGCATTGTAGGCCAGTGTGGTTGGCTCATCGGGATTATCGACTAAACCTTCAACACGATATTGGATTTTTTGGGCGCGGCCCTGCCCTGCGGTTAAGGCAAATCCGCTTTTCGATGCGGTATTAAACTGCCACACATCGTATTTGTCGTAGACGAGGAAACCTGCATCGTCCTTAAGCCAAGGGCCAAAACCATAACCCGGCGCATTGGAGGGATAATCATGGTCTTCATCGGCAAAACTCACTTTTAAAGACTTGGTCAGATTAGTACGGCGCCCTTCGGCAATATCGTATAAGTACACATTACCTTGCTGATAATAAGCCACATATTTACCGTCGCCCGATAAGCTCGGTTCAGCATCGCTGGGTTGTTGGGTTAACAGCGGCAATTTGCGACCCGTGTTGATATCCACCAAGTAATAATCTTGATAAAACCCCGCCCAAGTGATCATCTTGCGATAGGGTAAGTCAGAGCTTGCCAGCATATAACGCTTATGCTGCGACAGAGTCACATCCGGCACCGTTTTATCGCCAAGCTGCACCACATTGTTTGAACCTAAATGCAGCACTGCTAAGTAAGTGCGCTTTTGCTCTTTATCATATTGTTTGATTTCATGGGGTTTAATCCGTGGATCGTCCCCATGCCAAACTTTAAGCCCGCGCTGCCCTGTAACTATCTCTTTGTCGTAAAGATCTTTTTCTTCAGCAATTTTCTTCAGGCTGAGCTGCTGGCTCACTTCAGGCACGCGGCCAAAGAAGAGTCGCTCATTGTCTAGCGAGAAGTTTAAACTGGCGTAACGGTTTAACGTCCACTCTTTGGTGTTTGGCACGGGGCGAATTTTGCCCGAAGCGATATCGACTAGGCTTAACTGATAGCTGCGGCCATAGGGTAATTCACTCGCATCCCCTTGAGTAAAGGCCAGCCAGCGACCATTTTTCGACAGTGAAACCGCACCGATTTGCTGAGTTTGAGATTCAAATGCCGTTGATTTTTTGTAGTCTTTCAAATCAATCAGTTGCAGTTGATGTTGTTTCGCCTCGATATCATTGACAGCGATAGCCAAGCGGCGACTGTCTTTATCAAACTGATAGGCGGTCACATGCTCCAGATCCACCCGCTGCGATGGCGAAGACAAATTCACTAAACTCAAACGACGGCCTTGGTCGAACTTATCGACCTTCACCTTCTCGGCTTTGGGCTTATCATCAATGCCTTCGGTTTTCTCTTTGGCGTCTTTCTTGGCCTCTTCGTCGGCTTCAAACCAAATGGCTAAATGTGCGCCATCGTCGCTAAAGACAAATTCTTTTACCCGTTCAAATTTGGTTTGCGTACCCGTTTCAGTGTCGAGCAGCACCATATCGGCCTTAAGCTTTTTCTTCGCTTTAGCATCGCTGGTTTCAACGGTGAGTAAACTGGGTTTAACCGCCATCGCTACGTAACGGCCTGTGTGACTCACGATAGGATCCGAGCCACCTTCAATCTGAAACGCGTTACCTGTTTGTAGATTCTTAATCAAACCATGGCTATCGCCACGATCTGGCGCCACCTCCACCGCGAGCACTTGACCATTGTCAGCGATAACGGGTTTTTCGAGGGACTCAAAATGCATAATGTCGGTCAGGGTAAGCGGTTTAGTGCTGGTTTCTGCATGGGCATTGGGCAGTATTCCGAGGGATAAAAGCACTAGCGATGTGATAGGTAATAACTTCAATGTCTTCCTCTTTTATGTAGTTGTTAGACTAAAGTAGACTTTTTTAACCATTGGCTCTCCATCATCGTTATAACCCAGTATTTTTACAAGTTTTACCCAATAAAAAATCGTGATATTGCTCACTATTTCCTGTGAAGTTTGACCAAAGACGGTTAAAATAATGGGGAGAAAAAACACCAAATTCATAGTCATGTTACCCGGCTAATCCCGGGTCGGACAATTGCAGTAACGACGAACCGTGGAAGGACTTCTCCATGTCAAAAAGAACGATAACCGTAATTCCAGGTGATGGAATTGGCCCAAGTATTATTGATTCAGCCTTAAAAATTCTTGATAAAGCAGGTTGTGATTTTGAATATGAATTTGCCGATGCCGGCTTAACTGCTCTCGAGAAGCAGGGCGAACTACTTCCGCAGCGTACTTTAGAACTGATCGAAAAAAACCGTATCACCCTGAAAGGCCCGCTGACGACACCAGTAGGCGAAGGCTTCACCTCTATCAACGTGACATTACGTAAGAAATTCGGCCTGTACGCTAACGTGCGTCCAGTGTTGTCTTTCAAAGGCACTCAAGCCCGTTATGAAAACATTGATATCATCACAGTGCGTGAAAACACCGAAGGCATGTACTCAGGCCACGGTCAAAAAGTGTCTGAAGACGGCACCACCGCAGAAGCGACCAGTATCGTCACTCGCCAAGGTGCTGAGCAAATCGCGACATTCGCCTACGAACTGGCTCGCAAAGAAAACCGTAAGAAAGTCACTATCGTGCACAAAGCAAACATCATGAAGTCAACTTCAGGTCTGTTCCTGAAAGTGGCCCGTGAAGTGAGCCAACGCTACCCAGACATCAAAACCGAAGAAATGATCGTCGATGCGACTTGCATGAAGTTAGTGATGAACCCAGAAAACTTCGACGTTATCGTGACCACCAACCTGTTCGGTGACATTCTGTCAGATCTGTGTGCTGGTTTAGTCGGTGGTTTAGGTATGGCACCCGGCGCCAACATTGGCCGTGATGCAGCGATTTTTGAAGCGGTTCACGGCAGTGCGCCAGATATCGCAGGTAAAAACCTCGCGAACCCAACATCAGTGATCTTAGCCTCTATCCAAATGCTGGAATACTTAGGCATGGCTGATAAAGCCGATTTGATCCGTAAAGCCGTATCGGCAGTGATTGAAGAAGGGGACCGTACGACTCGCGATTTAGGCGGCACCCACGGCACGACAGACTTCACTCAAGCGGTGCTTGACCGTCTGTCATAATCGCTTTGCGCGAAACAAAAAACGCACCTTGGGTGCGTTTTTTTATGGCCGCTATATAGTGGGACAGCCAAACAAAAAGCCCCAAACATCACTTGGGGCTTCAGTCACGAAAAGAACGGTGAAAAACCGCAGATTAGTTCCAAGCCTGGCTCGGTCTAATCCACAGGTGAACAGTCACTTCATCACGGTCATGGTATAAGTGCTTACACTGCAACTGGAACTCGTTGATGCCGTTTTCCTTGAGGATTTCCTGCATGGTATTCAAAATCGCCATCACTTCTTTATAACGACTCTTCATCGGCAGCTTGAGGTTGAAAATCGCTTCTTTAAACCAGCCATTGATGGCCCAAGCTTCAATCAACTCAGCCACGCGCGCAGGTTTTTCAACCATGTCACACACTAACCAATAAATGTTTTTACGCTGTGGCTCGAAGCGGAAACCATCCTCACGGAAATGTTTCACTTGTCCGGTCTCCATCAGCTTTTCGTTCATTGGGCCATTATCGACCGCGGAGACCATCATGCCACGACGCACTAACTGATAGGTCCAGCCGCCAGGGCAAGCGCCTAAGTCCACCGCATTCATGCCGCTGCGAACCCGTTCTTCCTGTTCTTCTTTAGGCACAAACTGCGCGAACGCTTCATCGAGTTTCAAGCTTGAGCGACTTGGCGCATCGGCAGCCATTTTCAGGCGCGGGATCCCCATAAAATAGGGTGAGCTGTTGTTGCTGAAGGAATAACCTGCGTAGGCGCGACCTGGGCCGATAAAACAGACGTGAATAATCGGACGCTTAGGATTCTCTTGCGCCAGTAAACTGCCGGATTTTTTCAAATGCTGGCGCAAAGGCACGGTAAACTTACGGCAAAATGCAGACAGTTCTTTCGCTTCGTTGGTGTCAGGGGTTTCAACCCTCAGCTCACCCGCTTTACTCACGTCACTGAGCGCCGCCACAATCGGGCTGACACGATCAGACTCGGGTAAATCCGCCAACAACTCGCTTGCGGCAAACATCTGACGGGCAAAAATCAGTGAATCCAACGGCAGTTGCTTCACTAAGGTATCGCCGCCGTCTTCTTCAAAACATTGATATACCACGTAGGCATCGTTGTTGTTGGCCTTAACAAAGCCACCCACATTGAGCTCGGCGGCTCGCTGTTGGATTTCTGCTGCGCATTCTTTCTCATAGCCTGCACGGCAAAATAAAAATAGGTTTTTCATGGAGATCCTTAAGAAATCCAAGCCATAAACATGGCCGACTATCGATTTGGGCGCCAGTATAGCAATTTCAATACACAAAAGCCCGATTTGCTATCGGGCTTTTGTGTGATTGGCTGGATGCCCCCATGGCGCAGTGGCTACGCCATACGAGCATTATGACTCGTTACCATCCACCACTTTATGGCGCCATACGGCTGCGGCCAGCAATAACCAACCTAAGAGGAAACAGCCACCGCCCATCGGGGTGATAGGGCCAAACCATTTGCTACCGACCAGCGCCAAACCGTAAAGCGAGCCAGAAAACAGCACTATGCCCGCCATAAACAGGTACGCCGCCCAGTCCAGCAAACGCGAGGTTAACCACTGTCCGGCAAAGGCCACGGCAATCAGCGCAAAGGTATGGTAGAAGTGATATTGCACCCCCAGATTAAACACCTCAATCAGCTCAGGCGGCGCGACAGCCTTGAGTCCATGGGCGCCAAAGGCGCCTAGCGCGACCGCAAAAATCCGCTTACTGCGGCGAGTAACAACAATCCTTTACGCATTTTTACCTCCAAAAACCAATAGGCTTTACGACAGACGACGCTCTAGCAGTCATGCCTGAACGCTTTAGGTCACATTAAGAATAAGCACTAACCAATAAATTTTTCTGATAAATCAACAGCCAATGCAAGGTTAGCCGCTTCGGTCGTGCCTGACGACTTTCTTGGGACAAAACTATGATCCCCATCGGCTAAGTATTCAATTTGAATATCACTGTTAAGTGGCCAGCTAGGGATTTGCATCTTACCGCCAAACTTATCCCGCTCCCCTTGGAGCACTAACACCGGCACTTGACAGTCGTTTAGGGATTCTAACCTAGGTTCACCGCCCTTAAGCGGAATAAAGGGATAACCTAAACAAATGACGCTGTCGATACGGCTCGCTTGCACACTATCGCAGGCCAATAAAGCCGCCATGCGTCCGCCCATGGATTTGCCCATCAAGACCACACGCTTAACCTTAGGTTGAGCGTGCGCCACATCGAGCATCTCGCTAAAACAGGCAAGCAACTTTGGCGCTCTATCTGGGGGCGCTTTTTACCATCCACGGCATTGGCCTGCATATAGGGAAAGTTAAAACGCATCACTTGAAAACCCTTGGCGACAAGACCTGCGGCCATTTGGCACATAAAGTCGGAGTCTCGATTCGCTCCTGCGCCGTGGGCAAATAAAATCAAGGTTTCTGATGGCTCGCCTGCTAACACATAGGCGCTTGAAGCAACATCCTCGTTGGTCAAGGGATTATCCGGGCAACAACTCACTGCGTGACTCCTCGGCAAACATATCTAACATCCACTCACGAAACGCGACCACTTTCCCCAGCTCGGCATGATTCTGTTGGCAGACGAGGTAATAAGCATCTTTACTCACTAACACCTCTTGGAATGGGCACACCAGTCGCCCCGCCTTGATATCGGGGCGAGCCAACACGCTATAACCTAAGGCCACACCTTGGCCGTGGGCCGCCGCCTGTAAGACGAGGGAAGAATGACTGAAAATCGGCCCTTGGTTGACGTTGATATCACTTATCCCACATTGTCTAAACCAAGCCTGCCAATCGTGGCGGCTCATATCGTGCAGCAGGGTGTGGTATTTTAAATCTTCCGGCTTTGATAACGGCTTAGGGCCATTTAACAGCATGGGCGAACATACGGGGATCAACACTTCATTGCGGAGTTTATCGGCGCGCAGTCCCGGCCAATTGCCTAAACCATAATAAATGGCGACGTCGACATCGTCGGTTAAGGAGCTGGCCTCTGTGTCTACCGCTTTAATTCGTACGTCAATGTCGGGATTTTTTTCACTAAACTTCGACAGGCGCGGCACCAGCCACTGAATCGCAAAACTGGGCGACATACTCACGGTCAACGAACCAATGGCGCTACGTGCGAGCAGCCTGTCGGTCGCATCCGCCAGTTGAGTGAAGATATCTTTAATATCGAGAAAATAGCTCTGACCTTCTTCGGTCAGCAGCAGCGAACGATTCTTTCGGCGAAATAATTTTAATCCGAGAAAATCTTCCAGCGCCTTAATTTGGTGACTCACCGCAGCCTGAGTCACAAACAATTCTTCAGCAGCTCGAGTAAAGCTCAAATGCCGTGCGGCGGCCTCAAATGCTTTAACCGCATTCAGTGGTGGTAAGCGTCTTGACATAGTGATCTCTATCTCAATTTTTAATTAGTTTTTCTAATCCGTATTGTTACATTTAATCGTTTGTAAAGGCCAGCGTTTTTGATTAAATTTTGCGCCAACGAAACACATGAGTTGGACAATCTCGAACGGGTGATGGGAATGTCTGACAGCAATACTTTGTCAGCCCGGAGGCGACTATGTTCAATTTAAAATCTGCTTTTGCGTTAGTGTTAGTCAGCGCACTCAGTGCCAATGTCAGCGCAAATGTTATCGATGCAGAAATTATCATCGACACCAGTGATTTACAGGCAAGCATCAATGCCGAACTGACTGCGATGATGGAAGAAATGCATCAAGAAGCGCTGCAGGATCCTACCTTATTGCTTGCCGATGAAGTGTTACCGGCCCAGCAAGTGGTGAAGACCGAATAAATTGCACTGCTGAACAGTAAAACAAAAGCCGCATTCCAATGCGGCTTTTTTGTATTCGTTTACCTGCTTATTGGCGCATTAAGGCCCCAATTCATGCGCATTAAGGCCAAAATTGACGTTTGGCCTTCGCACGTGCATTACTGCTTATCGCTTAAGGGCGGTAAACCTTAACATTGTGATAACCTTGCTCAATCAGGTATAGCGCCTGTAATTTACTCATCACACCACGCTCACAGTACAACAGGTAAGTCTTCTGCTTATCGAGATCGGCAAACTGAGTCGCTAATTTGAAGAAAGGAATGCGCTTGATTTCCACGCCTTCAATCTCCAGCGGCTTGTTCTCTTCTTCCTCTGGGGCGCGAATATCAATCACCACTTCGTGGTGTCGATAGCAACAACGGTTTCAGTTTCAGTGATACGCGTATTCATTTGTTCTGCTATCTCCCTGATATCAATGGCCACGGCCTGCTCAACGATACGGTCAATCAAGTCCTCAGAGAATTTAGTCTCCTCGGCCTCAACCTTGGCCAGTACCGCCTTAACGGTTGGCTTTTGCGAAATCACGCCGCAATATTCAGGCATAGATTTAGCAAAATCTTCGGTGCCAATACGGCGACATTCGTTGATGATGTCCTGCTTGTCCATGGCGATCAGCGGGCGCAGTATCAGCATATCGGTGCAGCGGTCAATCACGTTTAAGTTGGTTAAGGTTTGGCTCGATACTTGGCCTAAACTCTCGCCTGTCACAATCGCCTGAATACCCATACGCTCGGCAATACGCGCCGCGGTGCGCATCATCATACGCTTGAGCACCACGCCCATTTGACCGTTGTCGATTTTCTCTAAAATCTCGGCCACTACAGGCTCGAACGGCACAGACACAAACTTCACCTTGTGGGATTCACCATAGGTTTTCCACAAATGGTAAGCGACTTGTTTCACGCCAATTTCATGCTGCGCGCCACCGAGGTTGAAGAAACAGTAATGGGTACGTGCGCCCTTCTTAATAAATTGGTAGCTCGACACGCCTGAGTCAAAACCGCCCGAAATCAAGGACAACACATCTTCCTGTGTCGCCATTGGGAAGCCGCCTAAGCCTTCGATACGCTTGGTCACCATATACAGTTTATCGCCCTCGATTTCGAGGTTAACTGTCACTTCTGGGTTCTTCAAACGCACGCCAATCGCATCGGTAAACTGGTTTAAACCACCACCGACATAACGCTCGACTTCGATAGAGTTAAAATCGTGGGAGCCAGTACGTTTGACGCGCACACAGAAGGTTTTACCGGCAATTTGGTCGCGATATACGGGTAAGACTTGTTGGTAGATATCGTCAACAGAGGTAAAACTGTATTCATCCACTTGCACCACATGGGCGATCCCAGGAATACAGGCTAAACGCTCACCAAAGGCCAGAGCTAATTCAGGTTTATCATTTGGCACCTTTACCCAAATACGGTCCCATTGACGTTGCACTTTAGCATCTTCATCAACTTTTTTGAGCACGTTACGGATGTTGGTTTCGAGCATTTTGGTGAAGCGCATGCGCACGGGCTTGCTCTTCATCATGATTTCTGGGTACAGCTTTACAATAAACTTCATGGGATTTCCGCGGGCAATTTTGTAAACAGCAAAATTGGTTAAAAGAATAATCGCCGGATTATAACAAACTCACGGCGATTGACGCACCTGTTTCCACACTCGGGCTGCTCGTGGCGTGCGCTTATGCACAGTTGAACTTATAGTCAAAAAATCACAAATAAAAAAGCCGTGAGCAAGTCACGGCGTTTTTATCGAATCACAGGTTTGGATTAAAAGCTATTTACCTACTTGAATTTCTTCGGATTCTTTGGCTTTACCCTGTTCAATGGCAATCTCAACACGACGATTTCGTGCACGGTTTTCAGGTGAGTCATTGGGCACGATTGGATTATTCGACGCCATACCGACCACTTTCATCCGCTTAGGATCGAAGCCCTTCACTTGCAGCAGCACATCGGCCACTGCCACAGCGCGTTTACTGGAGAGATCCCAGTTCGAGCTATAGAGCTCATCACTTATCTGCATATCATCGGTGTAACCCGATACCGTGATGATCCCCGGCACATCTTTTAGCAATTCGCCGACCGAGCGCACCACGGGTTTAAATCGCGGCTGCAGGAAGCCAGATCCTGAGGCAAATGAGCCCTTCTCACGGATACGGATAATGATTTGCTGCCCAAGTGACTCAATTTCGATCGCCCCATCGGTGATCTCATTATTGAGTTCCTGTGCCATTTTCTTCACTTGCTGATTGATTTTATCCTGCGCCGCCGCGGCTTCGGCCTTCACCGCATCCGCCGTTTCTTGGGCCGTCGCCGAGGCTTCACCGCCCCGCTGCGAACCATTTTGCTGCTGCACACCTCCCGCGCTATCGTCTTCGCCCGCTTGATAATCCAATACGGGTTCGGTCATTTCGTTGGTTTGTTGGTTAATGATTTCAATCGGCGTGGGATCGGGACGACCAGGACGAAACTCCAATGCAATCACAGACGTCCCCTTAGGAATGTCTTTGACTTCGACCTTGTTTTGCACCCCGAAGGCATACTTCATCGAGCCTGCGATCTGCTTAAACTTCATCACGTCCATTTCGGAGAATGACAGCAGCAGCACGAAGAAACACATCAAGAGGGACATCAAATCGGCAAATGTTGCCAACCAGAGCGGTGCTCCGGGCGGTGGACAGTTGCACTTAGCCATGGGCTACTCTCCGTCCGTTGTATCGATTTTCCGCTGTTTTTCAGCAAGATAATTCTTCAAGAAACCTTCAATCACCCGTGGGTTTTGGCCATCTTGAATGGCTAATACCGCATCCATAATCAGGTTGCGGTTAAGCATTTCTTCACCCATGCGTAGGGTGAGTTTATCGGCAATGGGAATACACACCATGTTGGCGACCACGGCGCCGTACAGCGTCGTTAACAAGGCCACCGCCATCGATGGACCAATCGATTTGGGATCCGACATGTTGGATAACATGGCCACCAAGCCCACTAAGGTACCAATCATCCCCATCGCGGGGCCAACGTCACCAAAGGCCCTAAAAATCGCAATGCCGTTGCGATGGCGCTCTTCTGTAAGGGCAATGTCTTTTTCAAGTGCGGCGCGCACCACTTCACCATCGTGACCATCGACCAACATATCGACGGCTTTTTGCATAAAACTGTTGGAAATTTGCGCTTCTTCGAGGGCAAGGAATCCGCCTTTACGGGCGGCGTCCGCCATAGTCACGGATTGCTCGATAAGATCTTCAGGCTTATCAATCTTAAACATAAAGGCTTTGACGGCGATTTTTACCGCCCCCAAAAACTGTTTGAGATTGAATTTCATCATTACGACGAAGAATGAACCACCGAACACGATAAACACTGAGGGGACGTCGATAAAGATTGCCAGGCCGCCGCTGGTCATCATAGCCCAAAGGATAAAACCAAAGCCCCCGACTAGTCCTATAACTGTAGCTAAATCCACAACGGCTCCTCAATATTCGGTATAAACGACATGATACTGACTCTATTCGCAAAATAATACAAAATGTCATCCGCATAGGGATTACACTTTGGTTTTAACCTGAGCCTTACTCTATGATGTCAAAGGATGATTATAAGCATAATGCTATTATTGTCATTTATCGGACAAGCACTAAGCAAGTTTAGCGACAATTTCAATTTTCTGAAAAAATTCAGCAACAAAGCGTGCTATTGAGCAAATATCCGTCGACTGAATTTGACCCTTGAGTCGCCCTGATATACCTTGTGTCCGCTCTTTCAAAGGAATTATTAACGTGGCGAAGAAACCCGAAAATCTCAGTTTTGAAGAATCCCTTGGTGAACTCGAGCGCATCGTTGCCGAATTAGAACAGGGCGATGTCTCTCTGGATGATGCGTTAAAACAATTTGAACGTGGCATCAATCTGGTGCGTAACAGCCAAGCAAAACTCGAGCAAGCTCAGCAAAAAGTGGCCATTTTACTCAAGCAGGATGAAAATGCGCCCCTCTCTCCCTATGCCGTTGAGGGCGAATAAGCGTGTTAGTCAATGCAATAAAAGAATATCAACTACGGGTTGATGACCAATTAAAACAACGTTTCAGCACTCTCGAAGACACTGCGCCACAATTAAAGGCCGCCATGACCCACGGCGCGCTATTAGGCGGTAAGCGTATTCGTCCCTTCTTGGTTTACAGTGTGGGGCAAATGTTTGGCGTGTCGCTTGAAAAGCTCGACGCCTGCGCCGCCGCCATTGAGTGTATTCATGCTTATTCGTTAATCCATGACGATTTACCCGCCATGGACGATGACGACCTTCGTCGTGGTCAACCCACAGTGCATATCGCCTTCGATGAGGCGACCGCCATCCTTGCTGGGGATGCTCTGCAAACCTTAGCCTTTGAAATTGTTACCGAAGCAGTACCAGGGATCAGCAGCGAGCAACATATCGCCATGGTGAGAGCGCTGGCGAAAGCCTCGGGCTACCGTGGTATGTGTGGCGGCCAAGCGATTGACTTAGCCTCAACCGATAAGCTCATCAACCTTAAGGCCCTAACTCAACTCCACAATATGAAAACGGGCGCCCTTATCAGCTGCGCCGTTGAGTTAGCCTTGATTGCCGCTAATGCGCCAAAAGATGAATATCAGACTATGATGGAATTTGCCCATGCGGTAGGACTTGCCTTCCAAGTGCAAGACGATATTCTGGACATCATTGCCACCACGGAAGAACTCGGCAAACCCCAAGGCTCAGACGCCGAGTCCAATAAGAGTACTTTTCCGCAACTACTTGGACTGCAAGGCGCCAAAGATACCGCCGCGCAACTGATCCAAGAGGCACTATCAGCGCTGGCTAAATTGCCATACAATAGCCAGTTAATCGCAGACTTCGCCCGCTATATCATTGAGCGAAGAATATAATAAGAGACGAAGTATCTCGCTATGAGTTTGGACATTTCACAGTTTCCCGTGTTGGCTCAGGCCAACACTCCTAATGAACTCCGCCAGCTTCCTCAGGCCCTGTTACCTCAATTGGCCGATGAGTTGCGGGAGTTTCTTCTTAAGTCCGTTGGCATGTCCAGCGGACATTTTGCCTCAGGACTCGGCACAGTCGAACTGACTGTTGCCCTGCATTATGTCTATAACACCCCGTTTGATCGTTTGATTTGGGACGTTGGCCACCAAGCCTATCCCCATAAAATCCTCACCGGCCGCCGCGACAGAATGCACACCATTAGGCAGAAGAACGGTTTACACCCTTTCCCTTGGCGGGAAGAAAGTGAATACGACACCTTCAGCGTCGGACACTCCGGCACATCCGTCAGTGCCGCATTAGCCATGGCCGTTGCCGCCGAAAAAGAACAGGCAGGCCGTAAAGTGGTCGCCGTTATTGGCGATGGTGCCATGACGGGCGGTATGGTGTTCGAGGCCATGAATCACGCGGGTGATTTGCACAACGATATGCTGATGGTGCTGAACGATAACGAAATGTCGATTTCAGAAAACGTCGGCGCGCTCAACAATCACTTAGCGCAATTGATGTCGGGCCGCCTCTACACCACGATTCGAGAAAGCAGCAAGAAAGTGCTCAAGGGCATGCCGGTCATCAAAGAGATGGCCAAGCGCACCGAAGAACACCTTAAGGGTATGGTCGTACCTGGCACTCTGTTTGAAGAGTTAGGCTTTAACTATATCGGCCCAATTGATGGCCACGATGTCGACGCCCTAGTGGAAACCCTGCGCAATATGCGCTCTCTAAAGGGGCCACAAGTGCTGCACATCATGACCAAAAAAGGTCGTGGTTATGAACCGGCCGAGAAAGATCCTATCGGTTGGCACGCGGTACCTAAATTTGATCCTTCACAGTTTAAGAAGCCAGCCACTAAGCCGGGACTGCCGACCTTCTCCCAAGTGTTTGGCAAATGGTTATGTGATATTGCCGAGCAGGACGAAAAAGTCTTAGGCATTACCCCTGCCATGCGTGAAGGTTCGGGCATGGTGGAATTTTCACAGCGCTTCCCGAAACAATATTTCGATGCCGCTATTGCCGAGCAACATGCGGTGACTTTAGGTGCCGGATTTGCCTGTGAAGGCTTTAAGCCTGTGGTCGCCATTTACTCGACCTTCCTGCAACGGGGTTATGATCAACTGATCCACGATGTGGCACTGCAGCGCTTGCCTGTATTGTTCGCCATTGACCGTGGCGGTATCGTCGGTGCCGACGGCCCAACCCACCAAGGGGCATTCGATTTAAGCTTTATGCGCTGCATCCCGAATATGGTGATCATGGCGCCATCGGATGAAAATGAATGTCGCCAAATGCTCTATACCGGTTATTGCTATGATGCTGGCCCGAGTGCGGTACGTTATCCAAGGGGCAGCGCCACCGGCGCGACTCAGGTAGAAGCCATGACAGCATTGCCAATAGGTAAAGGCGTGATTAAGCGTTTAGGCAAACGTATCGCCATGCTGAACTTTGGCACCACCTTAGCCGCCGCCTTAACCGCCGCAGAAAGCTTAGACGCCACCGTCGTCGATATGCGTTTTGTGAAGCCACTCGATGTGGATTTGGTTAAAGAGATGGCGCAAACCCACGATGTGCTTGTCACAGTGGAAGAAAACGCCATTATGGGCGGCGCAGGCTCTGGCGTTTTAGAGCTGCTGCAAAAGCTTAAAATGCCCAAACCTGTGCTGCAAATCGGCCTACCCGATGAGTTTATTAAACATGGCTCTCCAGAAGAAGTGACCCATGATTTACAACTCGATGCCGAAGGTATGTTAGCGCAAATTAATGCCTTTCTTGCCGATTGAATATTGATGGGAGCTTAGCCCCATCAATCGTGGTGAATCACGATTAACGGCAAATAAAAAGTAACAGACAAATAAAAAGGACTGCATCGGCAGTCCTTTTTATTAGTTAACGCTAAGCGTTAGCTTAGGCTTCAATGTTGATTTCTTGGCTTGGGCCGCCCTGTGACACCATCACCATGGCTGGACGCAGTAAACGGCTGTTTAGCTCATAACCCTTTTGCATCACTAACATCACAGTATTGGCTGGATACTCAGCACTTGGCTGCATACCAATGGCTTGATGTTGGTCAGGATTGAAAGCTTGACCCTGTGGATCGATAGGTTTTACCCCAAACTTAGCCACGGCAGTTAAGAAGCTCTTTTGCGTGAGCTCAACACCTTCGAACAATGCTTTGGTAGTTTCATCCTGTGGATTAGTACCTTGCAGTGCACGTTCCATATTGTCTAACACTGGCAGTAATTCGTTGGCGAATTTTTCCAATGCAAATTTGTTAGCCTTTTCCACATCCATCGCCGCGCGGCGACGAATGTTATCTACTTCGGCAGCAGCACGGATAACTGAATCTTTTTGCTCTTCAACTTTCGCCAAAGCGTCAGCGAGTAACTGTTCCAGCTCTTCAATACGGAAATTGGCTTGGGTAAGCTCGTCAATCAGACTCGCTTCTTCGGTAGAAACTTCAGACTCTACACCCTCTTGGATCAGATCCTGTTCTGCTTTAATCGACTCGTTGCTCATTTTCACTCCAGCTAAAAATGCTTTGTTTCTAAATACTCTGGGCATATTATGGGGATCAATTTTGACGTTTCAAGGCCTAAGGCCAGATCTAGCATAAATATGACCACAAAGTTCCACACCATTGGCCTGATTGGCAAGCCACACCACCCAGGGACAAATCAAACCCTCAAACGTCTGCACCACTGGCTGACGGTGCAAGGGTATGAAGTCCTCGTGGAAGAGCGTGTTGCCAGCGAGTTAGGGACAAATATCGTCGCGGTCGATTTATTAGAGATTGGCGCACGCTGCGATTTAGCCATAGTCGTGGGTGGTGATGGCAATATGCTCGGTGCCGCCAGAGTACTGGCGCGCTTCGATGTAGGTGTGATTGGTGTTAACCGTGGCAATTTGGGCTTTTTAACGGATTTACCGCCCGATGCCTTTGAAGAAGCCCTCGCCAAAGTGCTCGATGGGGAATTTGATACCGAGCACCGCTTTTTACTCGAGGCCGAGGTCTATCGCCATGGCATGTTAAAAGCGAGCAATACCGCCGTTAATGAAGCGGTACTCCATCCGGGTAAAATCGCCCATATGATTGAATTTGAAGTCTATATAGACAACCAATTCATGTACAGCCAACGCGCCGATGGCATGATAGTCTCAACCCCGACGGGATCTACCGCCTATGCCCTGTCTGCAGGAGGCGCCATTCTGACCCCTAATTTACAGGCATTAATCTTAGTGCCTATGTTTCCACATACACTGTCGTGTCGCCCCATAGTAGTCGATGCCTGCAGCACCATTAAGATGGTCGTCTCCCCTGAAAATGGCGAAAATCTTGAAGTAAGTTGTGATGGCCACGTGCATTTAGCCGTCTTACCAGGCGATGAAATCATAGTGCGCCGAAGCTCTGAGCAGCTCAGGCTTATCCACCCTAAAGGCCATAATTACTTCCATGTGTTACGCAGTAAGCTCGGCTGGGGCAGTAAGCTGTTTTAAGCCCACATTAGGCGAGGCATAATGGCCGCAACGGCTCGCCATCATTAGTCACTCAGGTAAATCTCCACACCAATTGTTAACAGAATGGTGTGTTGCGGCTGCGCGGCTGTAAACAGCTTTATTAACCGTTATTAAATTTCAGATTAAAACAAAATTCATTGAGTGATATTCATCACGCGAAATTTAGTCATCACTAAAATTTGATCTTGCTCTCACTATTCCATGCGGTGCAACACTCAATAAATACCTATTTATTCAACAGCTTACCAAACTCAATTTAGCGGAGTGATTTTTACTGCTACATAAAAACGAGACATGAGTCACGCCTTAATATTGTCTTAAAAATCCATTAAGTACTCATTAATGAAATAAATGGATCAGTTAATTGCAATACTGATAGCTAATTTAGCGGATATCTCGATTTTTATAACCTTAAGGAATAGAAATTAATGAAAAATCCCATTATCGAAATATAAAAAACCACCTTCGAGTGACATGGATCACAGTTAGGAAAATCCTATGAGAGAAGCCTCCCGCAGCACTGTAAATTAGCATTTTATACAGCAGCCAAAATGATCTAGATCATATTAGTTAAGCCCCGAATAGCGTCTAGTACACACCACAGAATGTTGTGACTCTTGGCATTGGCAGTTGAAACTGCTGATTTATCCGCCGAGGGTTAAACAGGAAAACACTAGCAAGATCCAAATATAAATAATAAGACAGACCACTTTATGTAGAGGCAAGCATGACAATACTTCAACTCCTCGCCAGCTTGACGCCAGTGATCAGTGTAATGATCTTTCTCGTATTACTCAGAATGCCAGCGTCCAAAGCTATGCCCATCTCCATGATAGTTACGGCGCTTGCCGCCGTGTTTATTTGGCAAATGGATACCACACTGTTAGCCGCATCGGTTCTCGAAGGACTGCTGTCAGCCATCACCCCCTTAACCATCATCTTCGGCGCGGTATTCCTGCTTAACACCCTGAAATACTCTGGGGCCATGGATACCATTCGCGCGGGTTTCACTAACATCAGTGCCGATGCCCGTGTGCAAGTGATTATTATCTGTTGGTTATTCGGTGCCTTTATCGAAGGGAGCGCGGGCTTTGGTACACCTGCCGCGATTGGTGCGCCGCTGCTGGTATTGCTGGGGGTTCCGCCCGTTGCCGCCGCCGTTGTGGCGCTGATTGCCGACTCGGCCTGCGTATCCTTCGGTGCGATTGGTTTACCCGTGCTGTTTGGTATGGAACAAGGCTTAACCCAAGGTGGTGTGAGCATGGCTGCGGCGCAAATTGCCGAGCACGGTGGCACTTATCCTGACTTTGCCCAGTTCATTGCAATGCATATGATCACTATCGACTTAATTACAGGTACCTTAATTCCACTGGTGATGGTGTCGATTCTGACGGGCTTCTTCGGCCGTAATAAGTCATTTAAAGAAGGCTTAGCCATTTGGAAGTTTGCGATTTTCGCGGGTCTTGCCTTTACCGTTCCCGCTTGGATCATCAACTATATTGCGGGCCCTGAGTTCCCATCCGTGATTGGTTCTCTCATCGGTATGGCGATGGTTATCCCAGTTGCACGTAAGGGTTACTTATTGCCAAAAACGCCTTGGAATGATTTTGCCGAAAATGATAACCAAGAAGAAAGCGCCAAAATTGAGACCACCACTAAGTTCTCACAAATCGCTGCTTGGACACCTTATATCATCATGGCAGCGCTATTAGTGCTATCACGTACTGTTGCACCACTCAAAGCCTGGTTATCAGGTTTCAACATCAGCTGGACTGGTTTATTGGGGACTGAACTTAAAGCCAGCTTTGCGACCCTGTACGCACCAGGCGCCTTCTTCGTGGCTGTGTGTATCTTAGGTTTCTTCCTGTTCAAGATGAAAAGCCCTGCGATTAAGCAATCCATCGGCGTGTCATGCAAGTCGATGTTACCGACTATCATCTCATTAGGCGCATCCGTGCCTATGGTGAAAATCTTCTTAAACTCTGGTGCTAACGGTGCGGGCCTCGCGTCTATGCCTGTTGCCTTAGCCGACATGCTGGCCCATTCGATGGGCGCTGTGTGGGCATGGATGGCACCGATTGTGGGGATCTTCGGCGCCTTCCTTTCAGGCTCGGCCACTTTCTCCAACATGATGTTCTCCGGTCTGCAATACAGTGTGGCCGACAACATTGGCATGAACCACGCGCTAGTATTAGCACTACAAGGTATCGGTGCGAACGCTGGTAACATGATGTGTGTGATGAACGTAGTAGCCGCCGCGACCGTTGTAGGTATGGCGGGTAGAGAATCAGAAATTATTCGTAAAACTATGCCTGTGGCGATTGGTTATGCGCTACTTGCAGGCACCATCGCAACTCTTTGGGGTGGCTTCTAAGCCAATCGAAACCTAAGGCCGCTTGGCGGCCTTAGTCATTTTTAGCGTTGAGAGAGTAACTTATGTCTATTAATTATGACGCTGTTTATAAAGAGCTTATTCAACAACTCGGCGAGTCAGCCGTCTCAAATGACCCTGTGCGCCGCTTTGCGTGGTCAACCGACGCCAGTTATTTCCGTATCGTGCCTGAAATTGTGGTCCACGCGGATAACCTCGAACAGGCCAAGCAGACCTTAGCCATCGCCCGTGCCCATAAAGTGCCAGTAACCTTCCGTGCGGCGGGTACCAGTTTATCGGGCCAAGCCATTGGCGAAGGGATTTTATTGATCTTGGGCCACGACGGTTTTAGAACCATTGAAATCAGTTCCGACAGCAATAAGATCACCTTAGGCGCGGCGGTGATTGGTGCCGATGCCAACGCGGCGCTCAAGCCTCTCAATAAGAAAATCGGTCCCGATCCGGCGACCCTTGCCTCGGCCATGGTCGGCGGTATTGTGTCTAACAACGCCTCGGGCATGTGCTGTGGTACGGCGCAAAACAGTTACCAAACCATCGCCTCGGCTAAACTGCTGTTTGCCGATGGTACCGAGCTCAACACAGGTTGCGATAAGTCTAAAGCCGCCTTCACCCAAAGCCACGGCGAGCTGCTCGACTCACTGGCCTCACTGGCTAAATTGACCCGCAGTAATGACGTGCTCGCGCAGCGTATTCGCAAAAATACTCCATCAAAAACACTACGGGTTATAGCATCAACGCCCTAGTGGATTTTGAAGACCCGTTCGATTTGATTAACCACTTGATCGTCGGCGCCGAAGGCACCTTAGCCTTTGTCGAAGAAGTCACTTACCACACGGTCGATGAAGCCAAATTTAAAGCCTCGGCCATGGCGGTATTTTTCAACATGGTGGATGCGGCAAGTGCCATTCCACCGATTATTGGCGATAGCGTTGCCGCCGCCGAATTACTCGACTGGGCATCCATCAAGGCCGTCACAGGCAAAAAAGGCATGCCAGACTGGCTCAATGAACTGCCTGAAGGCGCGGCTATTCTATTGATTGAGTCCCGCGCTAACGATGCCCAAACCTTAGAAAGCTATACCCAAGATGTGATTGCTAAACTCGCGCACATCAAAACCGAGCGTCCGATTAGCTTTAGTAGCGACGCCAACGTGTACAGCAAATACTGGGCAATGCGCTCTGGCCTGTTCCCGATTATTGGTGGCGAGCGACCAAAGGGCAGCTCAGTCATCATCGAAGACGTGGCCTTTAACGTCGAACATTTAGCCGCGGCCGCCGCCGATTTAACCGAGCTATTCCATAAGCACGGCTATCCCGAAGGCGTGATTTACGGCCATGCGCTGGCGGGTAACTTCCACTTTATTATCACCCCGACCTTCGCCTCCCAAGCCGACATCGAGCGCTTCCAAGGCTTTATGCAGGATGTGGCCGAGATGGTGATCCATAAATACGATGGTTCGATGAAGGCCGAGCACGGCACAGGCCGCGCCGTTGCACCTTTCGTTGAAATGGAATGGGGCGCCGATGCTTACACCCTCATGAAACGCATCAAGCATATCTTCGACCCAGAAGGCCTGCTCAACCCTGGCGTTATCTTAAACGACGACAGCACAGTGCACGTGAAAAACATCAAGCCTTGCCCTGTAGTCGATGATTTTGTCGATAAATGTATCGAATGTGGTTTCTGCGAAAAGACCTGCCCGACTTCGGCGCTGAACTTCTCGCCACGTCAGCGGATCGCCACCCTACGTGAAATCGAGCGCTTAGAGCAATCAGGCGATAAAGCCGCCGCCGATAAAATGCGTGCCGATGCCAAGTATGATGTGATTGATACCTGCGCGGCTTGTCAGCTCTGTACAATTGCCTGCCCCGTCGATAACAGCATGGGTCAGTTAGTCCGTAAGCTGCGCACGCCCTATATCAGCACCACTGAGCAAAAAGTGTTGGATTTCCAAGCCAAACACTTTGGCGCCGTCAACCAAGTGATCAGCACTGGCTTTGACGTGTTGGGAGTCATCCATAAAATCACCGGCGATGGTATCACCAACGCGCTGATGAAAACTGGCCGCTTACTCTCCAAAGAAGTGCCCTATTGGAATCCAGACTTCCCTAAAGGTGGCAAACTGCCTAAACCGTCCCCAGCCAAAGCGGGCCAAGAAACCGTGGTTTACTTCCCAGCCTGCGGCGGCCGTACCTTTGGTCCAACACCTAAGGATCCCGATAATCGCACCTTGCCAGAGGTGGTTGTAACTCTGCTCGAGCGTGCGGGCTATAACGTTATTACCCCAGAGAAAACCCGCGATTTATGCTGCGGCCAGATGTGGGAATCTAAGGGCGACTTTAAAAACGCCGACGCCAAACGCCAAGAGCTTATCGATGTGGTCAGCAAGATGAGTAATGGCGGAAAAATCCCAGTATTAGTCGATGCCCTGTCTTGTACCTATCGTACCCTCACGGGTAACCCTCAGGTGCAAATCACCGACTTAGTTGAGTTTATGCACGACAAGCTGCTGGATAAGCTGAGCATCAACAAAAAGGTCAATGTGGCTCTGCACTTAGGTTGTAGCGCTCGTAAGATGAAGTTAGAGCCTAAGATGCAAGCCATTGCCGATGCTTGTTCGAGCCAAGTGCTCAAACCTGCGGGCATTGACTGCTGTGGTTACGCCGGCGAAAAAGGCCTGTATAAGCCAGAAATCAACGCCAGCGCCCTGCGTAATATCAAAAAGCTCATTCCCGTCGAGATTAAGGAAGGCTATTACGCCAACCGTATGTGTGAGGTCGGCTTAACGCAGCACAGTGGCATTTCCTACCGCCACTTAGCGTATCTGCTCGAAGAGTGCAGCCGCTAAAAAGTACTCAACGGGGCTAGAAATGGCCCCGTTTTTTTATCAGAAGAAAACTATTCTCATTTATCGTTAAACACTATTGAGAGGAGAGGTAAATCACAAAACAAAAATCATATTTAACAGATTAAAATCAACACATTAAAATATTCTCATTTTTGCAAAAATCAACAAGATCATTTACTAAATTAGCGCTACTTATTTACTTAAGATAAGCCTATATTTGATCAACTACCTTAGCATTTGTGTGGACTTTGGGGTCACAGTGCAAGGCAATGTCGTTCACTAACAAGAAAGAGAAAAACACAATGAAAATCGCTCTTTTCATCCCGTGTCTCGTTAACCAAATGATGCCAGACGTGGCGATTGCCACCCTGGAATTACTGGAAAAACTCGGACACCAAGTGATTCTACCCGCAGGCCAAACATGCTGTGGCCAACCTATGACCAACTCGGGTTGCTTCGATGCAGCACGCAGTACTACCTTGAAATTACTCAATGCTTTCAAGGGTGTGGAATGTGATGCCATTGTTTGCCCTGCCGCGTCTTGTTTAGTGGCCGCCAAAGAAAACTTCCACGAGTTTGACAGCAGCCCAGAAGCCCAAGCCGTTATCGACAAACTCTATGAGCTGACCGAGTTCCTCCACGATGTCGCCCCAATCCCAGCGTTCAACAAGCCTTTTGCCCATAAGATCAGCCTGCAGTTGAGCTGCCACGGCATTCGTATGTTGAGCCTTGCCACGCCAAGCGAGCAAATGGGCCCACGATTCAACAAAGTTGAAGCCGTGCTCGCCAATATCGCCGGAATCGACATTGTCTATCCAGACCGTCGCGATGAATGCTGTGGCTTTGGTGGTACTTTTGCCGTTGATGAAGGCGCTGTATCGGCCAAGATGGGTAAAGACAAGGCCCAAGCCCACGCGGCAACGGGCGCGCAATATGTGGTTGGCTTCGACCCTTCATGCCTATTACACCTCGATGGCATGATCCGCAGACAACAATTGCCAATTGAAATTCGCCACATAGCGCAAGTACTTAACGCCGCGCTCTAGGAGACCCACTATGGCATATCAACATAATCACGAGGCAACGGGTTCACAGGTTCACGCCCACAAGGCCGATATTTTCTGCCGTGATGAAACCCGTGTTGACTGGCACTCTAAGGCCCTTTGGGTACTGCGGGAAAAACGTGACCGCGCCGCAGGCAGCTTACCCGAGTGGGAACAACTGCGTCAGTTAGGCTCCGAAATCAAACTGCATACCTTAACCAACCTTGCACAATACCTTGAAACCTTTGAGCAAAATTGCCTAGCAAACGGTATCAAAGTCCACTGGGCAAAAGATGGTGCCGAGCACAACCGTATTGTTCACGACATCTTATCTAGCCATAAAGTGAAGAAGTTAGTTAAGTCTAAATCCATGCTCACCGAGGAATGTCACCTCAATCCTTACTTAGAGCAACGTGGGATTGAAGTTATCGACACCGACTTGGGCGAGCGTATTATTCAGCTCGCGAAAATGCCGCCTTCGCACATTGTGGTGCCCGCTATCCACATGAAAAAGAAGAAGTCGGTGACCTCTTCCATGAGAAACTCGGCACTAAAGCGGGGGCAGCAGATCCCTTGTATTTAACCCGTGCAGCCCGTGCTCACCTGCGTGAGCAGTTCCTCAGCGCCGATGCCGCGATGACAGGGGTAAACATGGCGATTGCCGATAAGGGCGCCGTGGTCGTTTGTACCAACGAAGGTAACGCCGATATGGGTGCTAACCTGCCCAAGTTGCAGTTGCATTCAATGGGTATCGACAAAATTGTCCCCGATATCGACAGCGCCGCCGTGTTACTACGCACCCTAGCGCGTAACGCAACCGGCCAACCCGTTACCACCTATAGCGCTTTCTACCGTGGACCACAGGTCGATGGTGAGATGCACGTGATCATCGTCGATAACGGCCGCACTGAGATGCTCAAGGATAAAATCCTTGCCGAATCATTGAAATGTATTCGCTGCGGCGGTTGTCTAAACACTTGCCCTGTGTATCGCCGCTCCGGTGGTTACAGCTACAACTACACCATCCCAGGCCCGATTGGGATTGCCGTGGGTGCCAAGAGCGATGACACTAACTCCATCGCTTGGGCTTGTACCCTGTGTGGTAGCTGTACCTATGTCTGCCCGACTAAGGTGCCGCTCGATAAGATTATTTTCCACCACAGACGCCTTAAGGCCGAAGCCGGAAAACTCCCTTACGGCAAAAACAGTTATATGCCATTAGTGGGTAAATTTATGGCAAGCCCTACTATGCTCAATTGCTCAATGGGCGCGGCTCGTACCGCACTGCGCATTCTGCCGGGCAGTCTGCTCAAGCCATTTAGCGGCGCTTGGGGTAAATACCGTGAACTACCCGTTGCCCCCAACTCCAGCTTCGAAGCTTGGTTTAAGAAACACAGGAGCCTATAAGATGTCTAGTAAGCACGAAATTCTCAATGCGCTCAAACTGTCGGCTTTAACAAACCATCCTATGCCAAGCATCGATGTCGCCCCGCGGGTGGAAGATCTGGTTGGCCAGTTTGAAACCAATCTTAAAACCGTGGCGGGCACACTGCACCGCGAAGGCGGCCTCGCGGCACTGCAAGCCAAAGTAGATGAGCTTCTCGCCCAAGGCTTACAGGTTATCTCACTGGTTGAGGGCGTCACAGCAAACCGTGATGTGCCAGCAACGGCTCACGAGCTCAGGGATATCGATTATGCGGTCATTCCTGGGGATGTTGGCGTTGCCGAAAATGGTGCCATTTGGGTCAACAACAAAAACCTCGGCCACAGGGTAACGCCTTTTATCTGTGAAAACCTCATCTTAGCGCTACCTAGCACTAAGATTGTGCCGAACATGCATCAAGCAGCAAAAGAAATCACGCTAGCCTCAGGTGAGTTTGGTGTATTTATCGCGGGCCCTTCAAAAACCGCCGATATCGAGCAAGCCTTAGTCGTCGGTGCCCACGGTGCCTGTAGCTTGAACGTGTATTTGCTGTAATGCCTCAAGATTTAATGTAACCAAGAAAACGCAAAGGTTACGGGTCAATCGAAAAAGAAAGCCGACCTTCATTGGCGGCTTTCTTATTAAAATTTAGCATATCGATATTTTAGATATTTGATTTATAAGGGTTAATAGCCTACAGGTACAGGCTTACCATGGCATTCGCTCGCCGACTAGGTGAATAGAGCAATCTAGGATTTCTAAGCTTATGAACGAGAGCCATGGTCGTTATCACGTATCCCTGCATTGTACGACATTCAGGCGTCCTGCTCTTTGATAAGTGCCGCAGCCAAAGCAATAGCTAGTGATAAGTAAGGGATCTTTATCAAGTCGCTTTAACCAAGTGCGATAGCGCAATACTGAGGATGCCTTGCGAGTAACCTCTACGCGGCTGGTCGTATTCTCGACTATATCTATTAGGCATTTATAGTAAAGGTGAGTAAATGAACGAGGTATTACTACAGATAAAGGCGCTCACCAATGGTGACCCTTTGTTGACGGCTGTAATTGTTGGAGTATTAACGTTTACGTTAATTGGACTCACAGGCTACATACTAAAAGATGTTCCCGCGAAACTGTTTAGTTGGCTCGGTAGCCTGCTGTTTATACGGCTGACAATAGACGATAGCCATAATGCGCGCACAGAGGTATTCAATAAACTGTCCTTTTTGATCAGTAATACTACCATTCCGCTTTTTTCACGCTCTATCTCTGAGGCCGTTTACTTTGACTACAGTGTGAATTACGACGGCCGTATCAGTGTTAAGTCTATCGGCTATGGTATGCACCTGTTTAAATACGATAATTGTTTTATGTTGGCGACTCGCGCTAAGGTCGCTAGCACTATGGCATACGATTCTATTACTGTAAGAGCACCATGGTGGGCAAAAGATAAGCTACATAGTCTTTTAGAAGATACGCGTGGAGACATATCGACTGCGCCAAAAGTGAGTATTTTTGAGGAAACCGAATGGTGCCGCTATGGCACACTGAAATCATCGGGGTTTAGTGAATTAGTGCTAGATGCTGGGTTCAAGCAGGAGTTCATGGGGGAAGTTGATAACTTCGCCAGTCGGGGAAAATCGGTTGTCAGTAAGCTCACCATTCTGTTACACGGAAAAACGGGGACGGGTAAGACGGGTATCGCCAGAGCCTTGGCCGTTGAGTATCATCGCGATCTATACATATTGAACCTATCGACTGTCAATGATGCCACGATTCATAAGGCCATCAGAAAGGTACCGCCCGGATCTATGCTGTTGATAGAAGACTGTGACTGTGTAAAAGCGACGGTATCACGCGCTGCTGAAAGTAATGTCGATAATCCACCATTAACCTTAGGCGGCGTGCTAAACGCCTTAGACGGGATCATTCCTCTTGATGACTGCCTAGTCATAATGACCACAAATCATCTTGATCATCTTGACCCCGCGCTGATACGTAAAGGTCGTGTCGATGTCAGCATTGAAGTCCCGCTTATCAGTGCAAAACAAGTCAACGAAGACTACTTTGAGCGTTATGGCGCAGTACTTAACAGAACTGAGCCAATGCTAGGGTGTGAGGTTTATGAACTGCATCGCAGAGCGAAGTTAAGATATGGCCGTGTTCATCATTCTATGTGATTTCAGTAAAAATCTGGCCATCCATTTTAGATCAACAACATATGCACTTTGGGTTTGTCTACACTTGTACGCGTTAAATGAGAGTAATCAAAAGTTAAAGGGCCGAGAATAAATCCGGCCACCCATTTTAGATCAACAACATAATGCACTTTCCGTTTACCTACAACTTGTAAAAGTTAATATTGTTTACACAAGAACCATCAAAGTCACAGGGACAGTATCTGAGGCAATAAATTACGCTAATTCCTTCAAAAATGGGGTATTTCAGACGAGGTAAGTCATCCATTAAAGCTTGGGATGTGTTCTGGATGGGGCTTTTGAAGTGATATAAGCAGTTGCTAGTTACTGTTAAAGTGCTGACAGCTTGACGCAAAATGCCGTCGTCACTTTTCGAGATGTTCGCAGTAATCGGTCAGTGCTTGCAATGTGCCTACAGGGCCATGAAATAGCTTGCCAAAATCTGTAGTCAGCTTGAGCCAATTTTCATGGGGGATATTTAATTTTGTCAGCATCTTGGCGCTATTTTCGCTGATGCATCCACGTTTATCATTACGAATAATTCGACCAGTATCATCCACCAATAGAAGGTAATCAGTTAATGAAAACGCAATGCCATTGGGTTGGTCGTTGCACTCGTTACCGATAAAAGGTAGGAGATTGCTTGGCTGCTCACCTTTTAATGCGGCCCGAATACGTAGTTGAATACTGGTATGGTCGGATTGTTCTGGTGTATCAGCGAGTTGCGCTCTAATGGGACTTTCTTTTAATAAAGAGTAATCAACGTAAGCCATACAGGCTAATACCGCAGCTTCATCGAGTAGGGCTTGATTCTCTATAAAATAAATGGGTAAACCGACCTTCCCAGAACCTGCCAGTGCAGTTATCCTCTTGATTTGCTTGCCTTGCTATTGGTTCATTCAAACAGCGCATAAACCATGAAATATCACACAAACGACTGCGATAAATGGCAATTGAATGCTTTAATCTGCTGACCTCATAGGCTTCAACTAACTCACCTTTAGCGAATTTGTGCGTTAATTCATCGCCTTTAAACAACTTATGTCATTGCTCAAGCACTTCGCGGTCAGTCCAACGATTTGCCGTCTCGATGTCCACCCGCAGCACCACATGCAGATGATTCGACATCACAGCAAAGGCTGCCACATCAATAGCAAAAACCGCTTCAAGTGCAAACAGTAGCGATTCTACCCAAGCGCGGCGATGGTCATAGTTTTTACCCGAATAAGCATCATCGCCACATAAAAATGCCCGCCGAACAACGCGGCTACAGCAATGGTAATAGGGCGTGTCTTCAAGACTTATCTGGGTTCGGCGAGGGCGCGGCATACAAACCTCCTTGTTCAATGCTTAACCAAAGCATAGTCGAAGGTTAACTACCGCACGATTAAAGCTGGGTGTCCATGTTTTCTTATTTTGTTATGCATTTGCTGGCACCCACGTTAAACCAACCTCATATTCACTAGTTGAACAGCAAAAAAGCAAAGCCTTGCCATGCGAACTTTTACTTTGTATTTGCGAAGAACAACTCTCTATAGAATTCACCAATGACAAATAAAAGTCATCACCAGTATATTCCCCTTCTATATCGAACTCGGCAATATTTACGAATTTGAAATCACCGAGACTCAGACTTCGACCAATATTTGCCTGCCAAAGCTTCGCTTGCTTTATATCACCATCAGAAATGTATTTGCGAAAATATTTCATACTATATTCATTTAACTTAGCCAAACTGATATTCGAACTTTCAATTGTATCGATGCATACAGTAACCAATTCTGATTCGTGATCATGATAAAGCGCAAATGTGTATATATCAGCATCACCAATTTTTGAAAGCGCTTCTTTAATCAAGCCATTAAACGTACCCATATAATTTCCTAATGCATAACATTTTATTCGTGCGCATGCGCGTTTACCTCATTGGACCAGTGTAAACGCGCACGGTTAACTATCTGTATGCAAAGAACTTATCAGCTTTCTGTCAAATACACCATCTGGAAAAACGCGCATGCGCGTTTTCCAAACCTATTAACTAAAATTTAGTTACTATATTCATCTGATTTTATAGGGTTTTATTTATTGCGAATGGAATTAGAGCGCACTGCTATTGTCTGAAAATCATTCAAAAGTACCTAAATTTAAATACGACTGTATACCCATACATTCTTAGCCGATTTCTGGTAAGGCCAAACATTGGCAAATAGATAAGAATAAGTATCGCAGCAGGTATGGAAATTTTCGATTGAGCTAACGAACCGAAACACGGAATTGGGCAAAAGCTTTTTAGTTGCACGAACAGTTATAGGGATACTTAGAATTGGCAATGTTGTACCAGTGACCTTCTACAACAAGGATGTTTTAGTAGAGCCTCAGGGACGGTTTTTATTAAATTAAAGGATGGTGTGTCACTGGGGAAACAATGACAATTCATCCTACACTCTTGACGACTAGTAAATTGAGCCACTCATGTTAAATCAAGTAGATAATACACTTTCGGTTTGCATAAAACACAGTCAGATTAACATGGCTGATTAAACGATCACTTCAGTAAATTACGCATATAAAAATGGCAGAGAAAAATTCTTTCTCCGCCATTTATATGAAAAAGCTCAATCTATGTCTCTACAACAAGCCGCTACATAAAGGCTTTCGTAAAGGCTTCTTTCGATTGGCGAATATAGTTGCGTGCACTTTGGGCATGTTGTTCCCATACCGCCCTATCGCTGGGGTCGGTGAAGGGGTTTTGCTCGGCGGCAATCGAGCGCTCGAAGCGATCGTAGAAGGTTAACATCGCCGAAGTAATTTGATTGAAACGCTCTTTAAACTCCTGAAACTCATCCATTTTTTCAGTAGTTTTAATCATGTACTGCACCAGCTCGGCATTGCTATTAGCGGCTAATAAGGCATCGGCCTTGGCGCTGATATTGGCATTCACGTCGGCCATAATCTGCGCCCGCGTTTGCTCATCTTTACTCATCACCTTACTGTAATTTTCGGGTGTTCGGGCAATGCTGGCATGTTGCAGGTAGCTACGCAGATGCTTATCTAAATCCTTACGGAACGTATCTAAGTTCTTCTGCATATTGACTAAATCGTTATCGAGCGCCGTAACCTGTTGTAGCTCTTTCTCGATTTCAGCCATAAAACGCTCGGCCTGCTGATAAATCTTAAGGCCATTTTCCTCGGCAAACTTTTTATCACTGCGGCTTAAGTCGCTGTTGTCATAGTTTGAGCGGTCAAAGGTGGCCGCGAGGAAGGATTTAAAGGGTTCGGCAAATGCCGAATAAGCGCCCGCACTCACCACATTTAAAGTGGCGGTGGCTAAGTCACCAAAGGGTTTGACCATAGAGCCTAAACGCGCCTGTTGGATCGGCGATGCCACCCGCTTAGCATCGGTTAAGACCGACCTAAAGGTGTTATAACCCAATGGGTTAGACATTTTATTACGTTCAGAGGTCGCTAACACAAAGGTGATACTCGAGTAAATCGCATTGGAATATTCGAGGTACTGTCTTTGGCTTTCGAGCTGGGCGGCGTAGTTTTTACCTAGGGTTCTAAAGGATTCAGCCTGAACCTCGTAGTTTTTGTCTTCTTTAAGCTTATCTAAAATACCACCAATGATTTTTTGCTCGTTCTTTTGCAGCGCAATATCGAGGCGAATTTTATCTAGGGTTAAGTCATCCAAACTAATGGGGCCATTAATGGCTTCGATATCGAGGCGAATGTATTGGCGGCTCGGATCGTCAATCGACACCCTGTGGGCCAAATATTCGGTAGTTGCTGGGGTGATATCAATCAGCGCCACATGCTGCCATTGGGCATCCAGCTTTAATACCGGCGATGTGAGTACATTAATCCGATATTGGGTTTGGATATTTTGGGTCTTGACCCAGAACTCCAATAGGCCCGCTTCGGAGACAGGGAATTTACTGACGATACTGCTATTGCCTTCGGCACATAACAATGCGCTCTCACCACTGTGGGGCTCTGCGCCCTCAAATTGGCAGCCCATGATCCAAGACCAAGGTTGGGATAAGCGGTTACCCTCAAAATCGCTAGCAAACACTAGCTCATTATCCTTGGCACTGGCATTAACACTGGTTAACACGCCAAACAACAGCATAGAGATGACTGCAGCGGTGCGCATAAGAGCCTCATAAAACATAAATAACAAACGACGAGCCTGAAAAAAGGCCCAGAATTCTATCTTATCCGCACGCTTTTACCGTCAGTCGGCAGCCGTATTTTAGTATAAAAAACATACTAAAAACTGCGCTAAATTTAAGCTGGGATTAAACCAGCGAAATGTAACAGAGCGCATGCCGACACGCCAGTACTAAGTCGGTTTCAAAGGTAAAGATAATGCGTAACCAACATCAGACTTTAGCGTTTACTTGAAGCCGCCCCATTGCGATAAACATCCAAATCACCAGCATAGTGCTACAGGTCGCGAGCGACACCCACACGCCAATCACGCCAAAGGCCCAAGCAAAACAATAGATAATGGCGGTGATAAGCAGCAGTTTCGCCCCTGTGAGTATCGATGCCTGCTTAGAACAATTTATCGCTTGGAAGAAACTGGCGCCCACAAGAATCAAGCCTTCCATAGGTAAGCCCCAGAAATACCAACGCATTCCTTCAATAGCGACCGGCGTTAAGCTTGGGTTGTCACCGGCAAACAGGTACACCAACCATTCGGGGCGGGAATAAATCAACACTAAGCCGAGTGCGGCGGTGAGTAGGGTCATGCCAAAGGCGATATTGCGAGCCTGTTTAACCCTATCGAAGCGCCCTGCCCCCGCATTAAAGCTATAAATCGGTTGAGTACCGAGGGCAATGCCTTCAAAAATCAGATAGAAAAACGCTTCGGTGTAACTCACAACCCCGTATGCCGCCACATGCAGAGGACCACCGACCCATAAAAATGCGGTGTTATGCAGGGTCAATACAATCGACAAATACAGGTTCATCAAAAAGCTTGGCAGGCCAACACGGGCAATATTGAGGCAGTTGTCGAGCTTTAGCTTCATCTGCTCAAGATTGATTTTAAGCTGTGTGCGCGCCCCAAAGAAATGCTGCAGGCAGAGTAAACCAGTCACGGCCTGGGACAACATGGTAGCAATCGCCGCCCCAGCCAAGCCGAAGGGAAACACCACAATAAACAGCCAATCTAAAAAGGTGTTCAGCACACCACCTAAAATCAGCACAAAGGTCACCATAGATGGGCGACCGTCGTTACGCAGCAAGGTGGTGAATGCCATTGAAATAATAGGGAAATGACATAAGGCAAAATACCAGAACAGGTATTCGTTAGCGTTTTCGAGTATCTCCCCCTCGGCGCCGAGGGCAATTAAAATATCCCGAGAAAAGATCCCGCCCACTAAGGCAAAAAATGCCCCTGCCAGTAAACACAAGCTAAAGGCATTGCCGAGCAACTTGCGCGCCTTGGCAATATTACCTTGCCCTAAGTTAATCGAGACTAACGCCGCGCTACCCATGCCTATCATGGCGCCAACTGCATAGAGAATCGCGCCCACGGGATAGGCCAACATCATGCCCGCTAATCCGGTTTCACCGAGATAATGACCGACGAAGATACCATCAATGGTGACATACACCCCAGTCACCAGCATGGAGGCGATCGTTGGAATGGTATAGCGCCAGAAAAGCTTAGCAATCGGCTCTTGCAGCAGGCGTTGGTCCGTTTCGGCAGCGGAAATAGCAGTCATAACCTAATCTCACAAAATAAAGGCAGAGTGCGCACTCAGATTGTTCTGGCGGTATTCACTTAGATAAATAGAACGATGAACAAAAATGCGGCAGTGGATTGTACCTAAATTTTACCTTAATACCAATCGCGTTTAACGGGATAAACTTGTAACAAAAACTAATAAGCACAATACCTTACCGCTAGCACATATTTACTCCGCGATTGCAACAAGCAAGCATCACTTAATAACAGATGTGGTGAAAGTCATCATTTTTCACTACTTTTTTGGTATTTAACCCTTAATTAGGTAAAGTGTAGGCTTAAATTGCCCGAAATCGGTTAATTATTACGGCGTTATTTGCCCAAGCAATTGCGTTAACCATTTAATTAATAATGAATTAGTGGAATTAAATTCAATAACAATAATAAAGGGAAGGACATGAGTCACAGCAGTCCAAATGCAGAGAATGATCTGCGCGAAGTCAAGCAGTTAGGCATGTGGGCCTCGATCACTAGCCTAAGTTATATTTTTTGGTTAGTGGGCGGGATGGAGCTGGTCGAGCGTATCGCCTATTACGGTGTCAAAGCCAGTGCGGGCTTATACGCCAAAGCCCCCGAGTCGGCGGGCGGTCTGGGGATCAGCCTCAGCGACTATGGCATCATTATCTCGCTCTGGGCCATTATGCAAACCTTTGTGCCCGTATTTACTGGCGGGATTTCAGATAGGGTTGGTTACAAGGAAACAATTTTCGGCTCAACCGTGATTAAAATCATGGGCTACCTGACCATGGCGTTTTTCCCCACCTTTTGGGGCTTCTTATCGGGGGCGCTGTTACTCGCCATCGGCACTGGGATATTTAAACCCGGTATTCAAGGCACCTTAGTGCTCTCCACCAATCGCAATAACACCTCCATGGCCTGGGGGATATTTTATCAAGTCGTGAATATCGGTGGTTTCTTAGGGCCATTGGTTGCCGTGCATATGCGCCAGCTTTCTTGGGACAATGTGTTTTATGCCTGCGCCGCGATTATCTCGCTAAACTTCTTATTCTTATTGACGTATACCGAGCCGGGTAAGGCCGAGCGCATTGCGCGCAATCAGCAAATTAAATCCGGCGAAATTAAGCAAGAAGCGCTCTGGCGCGACGCTTGGCATGAGCTTAAAAAGCCTATCGTGATTTATTACATGCTAGTTTTTGCAGGTTTTTGGTTCCTCTTTAACGCCCTGTTCGACGTACTGCCGATCCACATCTCCGAGTGGGTCGATACCAGCGTGATTGTCACCAGCCTGTTTGGTAGCGAAGGCACCAGCAACGGCATTTTACAGTTCTGGCTCGGGTTAAATAACGAAGGCACTAAGGTGATGCCAGAAGGTATGCTGAACCTCAACGCCGGCCTGATTATGACCAGCTGCTTTTTAATTGCCGCACTGACCGCCAAATACCGCATCACCACGGCGATGCTGATTGGCTGTTTACTCAGTATCTTAGCTTTTGTGTTTATCGGCGCCTTCCATGCCGCTTGGTTTATTGTGCTCGCGATTGCCATGTTCTCTATCGGCGAGATGATGATAAGCCCAAAGAAGAACGAGTTTATGGGTAACATTGCCCCCGAAGGTAAAAAAGCCATGTACCTTGGCTTTGTGATGCTACCGCAAGGGATTGGTTGGGGCTTAGAAGGTTATTTTGGCCCTAAACTCTATGAGATTTTTGCCTCTAAAGAGTTGTTCTCACGCGAGTTATTACTCGATCGCGGCATGAGTTCAACGGATGTGAATGCCATCCCGCAAGGGGAAGCCTTTACCACCTTAGTCAGCTTTACTGGCGAAAACGCCCATGATCTGACTCAGCTGCTCTACCACAGCCACAATATCGGTATGGCTTGGTATATTATCGCCGCGATCGGCACCATTTCGGCTGTAGGGATTTATATCTATGGTAAGTGGTTACTGTCGCTACAACGGGCGCAGCAAGCGGCGCACTAATGGATTGAGGTCTTTAGGGGCGCATGTTCTGCCCCCAATAGACTTATATAAAAAGTAAGTTCTAAAAAGTAAGTTCTAAAAAAGTGAGTGTGTAGGCACTCACTTTTTTATTGGATGTGACAATGCTTGGCACAAACTCCACTAAAAGCCCGCTAACAGCGCTACTTCAAATTGCTCGGCCGACAGGGTTAATCCCAGGTTGTTGCACTGCTCTTGCAGTTGATTTAATTCTTTATCGACGCTGGATAAGGTCAAGGTATTATCATCGAGCAGATAGACTTGGCGTAAACTGGTGAAGTAGAACAGCAATGTAATCAACGCATTTACATCATTAGTCGCCGCCACTGCTCGGATCTTATTCAACTTACGATAAATGCGATTTTGCAGCTGCTTTAACTGCCACACGTAATAGATTTCTTTAAAAAAGGGCTGAGTCTTAAGCTGATACACTATCGCGCTACAGAGCAACACCGCCAGAATCACCCCGAGTAGATTCCAATGGAAATTCCCCGTCGGCTCACCGGGCAGAGCCTCGACACCAAAAAGCGCAATCAATCCCGCCCCAAAACTTAAGGATAAAACAATCAGCCCCAGCACTAAGGCCACCATAAACAGGTTCATATTGCTGCGGTAAATCGTTTTATCGACTTGCTGTAACTTCATCGGCTCACTTCTTATCGAAAAATACCCATTGGCGGCGCAGCATACCTCAGATTGCTTGAATCTGCCTGAATATCCGCGCCTTTCATCTATAGCCAACTCAGTGCGATACAAATTGAAACAGGTATAACCAGATAAGCAAAATAAGTAAAATAAGTAAAATACCAATTAATTTATCCGCTTATCTTCCATTTAAAGAAACACTCTTATCCCGTATAGTCATTTTGCAAACTGCGAGTAAGCATAAAAATCGGTGTACAATTTGCCAATATTGAGGAAAAAGAACATTTACCTAATAACTACCTCAAAATTGAACTAAATTCCTATAGTCGTCATAAAGGAACCGTCAATGGCATGTAAAAGAGTGCTTATCGCTTGCAGCCTTTTTATTCTCTCGAGCCTGTGCCCACCCGCACTGGCGGAGGAGCTGCTTGCCGTAGGTACCTCGTTTAGCCAGATTTTTGAACAAAATGCCAAGGGCGAATACAACGGCTTAGCTGTAGATATTCTGAATCGCTTTGCCGAACGCCAAAAAGTGACGATTCACTATCAACTTGCGCCCTGGCGCCGCGCCCAAGCTATGGTAGAGCGAGGGCAAGCGGATATCCTAATTGGCCCCTACATTTCAGAAGCTCGTCAGAAAGTCTTAGCCTTTTCGTCCCTCGCCTTTTACCGTGACGACATCGTCTTTTACGCCAGAACCCATCATCCCACGCCTTGGGATGGCAATTACGCCAGTATCCGTGGCCTAAGAATTGGTAAAATGCAGGGTTGGAGTTACGGCTATCTGTTTAATGAGCGCACTAAGTCGCTCACCATCAATGAATTTGCCGATCTTAAGAGTGGTATAGAGCGCTTATCCCGTGGCGATCTCGACCTACTTGCGAGCAATGTCCGTAATACTGAGTCGCTACTGGCGCAAATCAAGATCCCACAGGCCATCATGCCACTTTCGCCCACGATTGATACTCAAGATGGCTTTATGGCTTTCCCGAAATATGCTCAATTTCAACCGCTTCTGGAGAGTTTCGATCTGTTTCTGCAGGACATGGTACAAAGTGGTGAATTAGCAAACCTCGCTAAGGCGAGGGGCGTGTCTATCCCAGATACTATGCTGACCGAGTAGCACGACGCCCCACTGCAGATAAAATGGCGCACTTAGCCTAGCGCGCTAAACAGCCCAACAAACCTTGCTCAATCTCATCCCAATTGAGCGCTTGGGTCGCGATCATTTCTAAGCGTGAATCTAGGCTATCGTCCAGCTCAGTCACCGCCATATCGCCATCACTCCAATTGATCCCGGCAATGCCATCGCTGGTGATCATCACAGCTTTTAGCCGTAAAAGTGCAGAATGGCCTTGAGTCTGCGCCGAGATAAACTGCATGAGTTTATCAAAATCAAACTCTTGCATTGGCTCAACGACCCAGCCGCAGCTAAAGCAGCCTTCACCCTGATTGTGCTTACGCACTAGGCCGCGCGCATCGAATTGAAAGGTTTGCTCGCTAACGTCTTCGGCAAAAACACCCTGCAACCCTAAGCTGTCGCGAGTATTTCGCAAGAGACTTGCGGATGTTGTAACTGCTGTAAAAGCTGAGGATTTGCCATTCGAGGCTTTTTGACGCCGTGGCTGTATAAGGCCGTCGAGCAAGGCTTCGGATAATCCCTTTGTCGCACAGTGTTCAATCACACAGGTATCACTCAGCTTTAACTCATTCAGATATTGGCTTAAGTCGTCCGCCAAGTGCCCGCCCTCTGCCGCTTCAAACTCGGGGTATAAATCGGTTTTCGTGGTGACTATCATATCGGCGACGTGCAACTGCTGGATAAAATTGTCGTGCCCACGGTAGCGTTCATCCCGTAATTTGCGGGCATCGATAAGGCATAAAGTGCTCTGCAAACTGATGACATTTTGATAATGGGGCGCGCTAAGCACTTTGATAATCTCGTTGGGATGCCCAAGCCCCGTCGGCTCAATCAGCAATCTGTCGGGCTTAGCACGGGCGATCAGTTGATTAATGGCGACTTGAGTCGGTACCCCTGCGGCGCAGCACATGCAGCCACCCGCCACCTCACGTATTTGTACGCCGCTGTCGCTGGCATCCATCAACCCAGCATCAATCCCGACTTCACCAAATTCATTCACTAATACCGCCCAGGTTTCGCCTTCGGGTTTGGTCTTAAGGAGCTGTTTAATAAGGCTAGTTTTACCTACACCTAAAAAGCCTGTGATGATATTGGTGGGAATGGCTTTGACTATCATGGACGACACTCTCATGGCAACGAACAGAATTGAGGGCACTCGAGTGTAGGGATTATCCCTTTAAAGCTCAACAAAAAGCGCGCCAATGGCGCGCTGATAAATGGATAAACCGATACAGAGGGATTATTTACCCTTTTGAGTATTCGGCTTATTTTTGGCGTATTTACCTTCACGGGCAGGCGATTTACGCGCCCGTGCTTGGCTTTCGCTCGATTGACCAAATCCGGCGTTGCCGCCAAAGCCGCCCTTGCCCCGCGCACCATTAGCTTTAGTGCCATTGCCGCCTGCGCCTTTGGCCCCCGTATTGCGACTGCTCTTGTAATTCCACTTAGCGGTCTTAGTGGTTGCCGTCGGCGCCTCACGGTAACGCGCAGGCAACGGTGTGCCTTCCTCGTAACCGGGCTGTACCGTCACAGGTAAGGTTTGGCCAATCAGGGCCTCAATCTCAGCTAGCATCTCATCATCTGCTGGAGACACAAATGATATCGCGCGGCCCGAGAACCCCGCACGGCCAGTGCGACCAATACGGTGAACATAGTCTTCCGCAAGGAATGGCAATTCGAGGTTAATCACTAAGGGCAGCGCCTGAATATCTAAGCCGCGCGCCGCCACATCGGTCGCCACCAGCACCCGCAGTTTGCCCGCTTTGAAATCATCGAGCACACGATTACGCGCGCCTTGGGTTTTATCGCCGTGGAATACGCCCGCGCTGATCCCATCGAGGGTGAGTTCCTGCAATAAATGTTCGGCGCATTCCTTAGTGCTGGCAAACACCAACACCTGACGCCAATTGTTGCGCCCGACAAGCTCTGATAATAACTCGGCCTTGCGGCGTTTATCGACTCGATAGATCAGCTGCTCAACCGTGGATGCCGTGGTATTTTCGGCCACATTGACCCACTCGGGTTGATTGAGCATCTTATGGGAAAGCTGCTTGACCGCATCGCTGTAGGTGGCTGAAAACAACATGGTTTGATGCTCAGTCGCGATAAGGCGTTTTACCTTTTCAATGTCACGCACAAAGCCTAAATCGAGCATGCGATCCGCTTCGTCGATCACTAAGGTGGTCACACTCGAGAGATCTAAATGGAACTGGCCAATAATGTCGAAGAGTCGCCCCGGCGTCGCCACCAGAATATCCACGCCCTGCTCCACCCCTTTACGCTGGGGATTCATGTTCGCGCCGCCATAAACGGCTAAGGTTTTCAGGGGTAAAAACTGACTGTATTTCTGAATGTTAGCGCAAACTTGAATCGCCAATTCCCGGGTCGGCGTCATCACCAACGCCCTAAGTAAAGGCTTATCATTTGGCTGCTTTGACAGTTGCTCAAGCACGGGTAAGGCAAAGGATGCGGTTTTGCCCGTGCCCGTTTGGGCGCAGGCCATAATGTCTTTTCCTTCGAGCGCGAGGGGGATCACCTGCTGCTGCACTTGCGTGAGCTGCTGATAGCCACACTCAGCTATCGCATTCAAAATAGGGGAAGATAAGCCGAGTGTGTCAAATTTCATAAAAGCTCTTTTTGTGAGTGCGAAGTGTTAATGCAAAACCGATAAATGCTGCTTGGTTCCATAAAGTGCGACGTCGTTAGCGGCTTTATCAACTGCTATTCGAATCAGACGCTATATGCCCTTTACGGGGCCGCGGAGTCTAGCAAAATTTGCGGCGCATTTATAGGCAAAAGATAGGCATCAACTCAAGGCAGCGTTCACGCTATGCTCGCCTATGCCTCTTTCACCAAATGCTGACGCGCAAATTCGGTAGCACTCACAGGCTTAGAAAATAAATAGCCTTGGCCATAGTCGCAGCCCGCATTGAGCAGCACTTGGCGCTGCGCCTCGGTTTCGACCCCTTCGGCGATCACTTTCATCCCGAGTTTATGGGCCATAACGATAATCGCCTCGCACAGGGTTTGGTCGCTTTCATCCGTGTCGATATTGCGGGTAAAAGATTGATCGATTTTTAAATAATCGATATCGAACTTCTTCAAATACGCCAAGGAGGAATAGCCCGTACCAAAGTCGTCCAAGGAGACTTGTACACCCGCGTCCCGATAGGCCAAGAGTTTTTCGGTCACGCCCATACTGGCATCGAGGAGTAACCCTTCGGTGATCTCGACGCACACCCCTGTACCTGTCACATCCAATTCCTGCAGTAACTCGAGCCAATTGTGCAGCAGCGTGCCTTCATCGCGGAACTGGATGGGTGATTTGTTGACACTGATTTGAATTTCAACCCCAAGGTTTTTACGCCACTGAGCGCTTTGACGCGCCGCCTGCTCAAAGACCCAGTTGCCAATCTCGACAATCAGCCCGGTATCTTCAGCGACGGGAATAAATTCCGCAGGGGATACATAACCCCGCTCAGGGTGAAACCAACGCAATAGCGCTTCGGCCTTAAGCACCTCGCCCGTGGTCATGGTCACTATCGGCTGGTAGTGCAGTTCAAATTCTTTATTCAACACGGCTTGGCGCAAATCTTGGATTAAGCGCATCCGATATTTGGCATATTCCTGCATCGAAGGGGTGAAGTAATTGAAACGATTGCGGCCCTGATCTTTCGCCGCATACATGGCCTGATCCGCATGTTTGAGCAAACCTTCTATGCTAGTCGCATCATCGGGATAAAGGGTGATCCCAATACTGGCGCTGATATAGGCGGTTTCCTCACCCAGCACATAGGGATCGGCAATACGGCGTAAAATGTGTTCGGCGACCCGCTCAATGCCCTTGTGATCCTCCATGCCGCTGAGTACCACAGTAAACTCATCCCCTCCGAGGCGAGCCACCACATCGGTATCCCGCACGCAGGATTTTAAGCGACTGGCGGTTTCAATCAGCAATAGATCCCCCATGGCATGGCCAAGGGTGTCGTTCACTTCTTTAAAGTAATCCAGATCGAGGAACATCAAGGCAAAGTGATTGCGATTGCGATCGGCACTCTTGATTTCGGCGCCCAAATATTCGAGCAACATGCGCCGATTCGGCAAGCCCGTGAGCGTGTCGTAGTTAGCCTGTTTCCAGATCAAATGCTCGCTCTGTTTTTTATCTGTGATATCGGAAAACAGCGCCACACGGCGATAGGGTTGACCATCTTTATCGTTAATGGTGTTGATGGTCAGCCAAATAACGTACTCTTCATTGTTCTTACGTCGTTGGCGCATTTCCCCTGCCACTCGCCTTTTTCGCGAATTTCATTATTCATCTCGGTATAAAAACCATGGCCGTTGAGATCGCAATAAAGCATGCGAATATGCTGGCCGCGAATTTCCGATTCACTATAGCCAGTGATCTCGGTAAAGGCGGCGTTGACTGTGATAATAACGCCCGTTTCATCAAGCACACTCATGGCTTCAGAACTGTTGTCATAGACCAATGCTGAGAGCTTTAAAGATTCTTCAATAAGCTTGGCCTCGGTGATGTCCGTATAGGTACCACACATTCTTAAGGCATTGTTATTGGCATCGCGGCTCACCACTTTGCCCGTATCCAAAATCCAGCGAATATCGCGGTTGAGGGTTTTCAAGCGATATTCCATCTTATGCTGCGGCGTTTCTCCGCGAATATGGGCCTCGATGGAGTGCAGCACCTTGGGCCTGTCTTCGGCGACAATCGAGTCCATCCATTGGCGGCTATTGGCATTGAGCATGTCGATATCGCAACCTAGGATATCGGCGCTGCGGGCGTTACGCTCGATATGGTCATTACGGATATCCCAGTCCCAAACGCCCAAATCGCTACTGCTTAACACCAATTCAAGTTGCTCACGACTGGCGAGCACTTCCCTATCGGCTAGAGTCTGTGCGGTGACATCTAAGTAGCCCGCAATCACCAATAACACCTGATGGTTCGCGCGCTTACAGGCGACCGTCATATGGGTATACACAATCGAATTATCTTTGGCGATAAAGCGTTTATCCATCTCATAGTTATCAATCTTGCCCGCGAGCATGAGTTCAAACTTGACGATATCAGCCTCGACATCATCGGGATGGGTGAGCTGTTTCCAGGTCATATGCAGCAGCTCATCCTCTGAGTATTTCAGCATCTGGCACAGCCTTGGATTCACCTTGATCCACTTTTGGTCAACGCCGGTAATAGCAATCCCTATGTTGCCGACGTTAAATTGGCTGCGGAATAAAAAATCATCCTGCAAACGGATCTGCTCGTCACGTTCCAGCTCAAAACGGCGGGACAGCAAACGGCTCAGTAGCCAAGTCGCGAGGGGATAAATGGTTAGCACAGGCAGCATGATTTTTTGCAGCACGGGAATGGCAACCTTGTCCGGCAGCAAAAAGAACCACAACAACATAACGATGTGGACAACAAAGGCAAAACTGAAGATTTCTCTGCCCGAAATATTGGCAAGATAGGACTTACGGTATTGGCGCCATATCACCCCAATCAAGCCCGAGGACATAATCACACCTAACCCCACCCACATGGCGGCGCCGCCAATACTGTAACGATAAATTCCGGTGATAATCACCGCCACCACAGTAGGCAAACCACCAAAAAAGAGGCCGGTAACACATAAGAGTACTGAGCGAGTATCGAAGATAATGCCGGGTTCGTACATCCATGGGGTACTCATAATCGTGACGCCTATGCCACCTATGAGTAATCCGATCCCCAGACGCCACAGCAGAAAATACTGCCGCTGATGCTTTTTAGGAATCGCATCGTACAAAAATACCAAGGCGAGCAGTAACGCCGCATTTTGTACTAAGGGTAAGAAAATGCTTTTATCCATGGATGTGGAAGCAACTCCAAAATGAGGGAACGGATTATCTTACGAAAACTCTCCCTCACAAGTGTAGCAGAATTGCTTACAAATCATGATCTAATTACAGGGGCTTGCCGACAAAATCTTGCCTTGGTACGCGGCCAAAATACCGTGCTGGCAAGTTTAAGCGTAGAGCCGAGTCTGGTATTCGAGGGCAATGCCGTGCCAGTCGAAGCGTCGTGCTTTCGCCTGACGTTTGAGTTGCATCCAATCATTACCGCCAAATGTCTCCAGCGCGTCGCCAAGCTTTGCTAGCAAAGCCTCCCCTGTGCCTTGATATCATCGCCATAAAACACAAAGCCATCGACATTATCCTCGACCGTATCCCGCAATCCGCCAACCCCATGCACTAAACAAGGCTGACCGCTACGCATGGCGAGCATTTGGCTAATACCACAGGGTTCGAAGGAGCTTGGCATCAAGAACAAATCACCCACTTGATAAAGACACTGGGAGAGCTCCTCATGGTATCCCTGCAGAAATACAAAATGGGCATACTTAGCCGCAAGAATTTGAAAAAATTGCCCTATCTCAGGGTCTCCACTGCCTAATAGTACAAACAGAGTCTTAGGCTGCGTTTGCTGCAACTGTTGCAGCAATGTCTCTAATACCGATAAGCCAGAAGGCAAAATATGGCGCAGGATCAGCACTTTTTGATCGGTAAGTCGACCAACCGAGGTCAACAGAAAGTCCGGAAACTCCCCGCAGAGGCCAGACGCCACAAGGCTTGCAGCCGCGTAAAGGCAATCATATCGACGCCACTGACCAGACTTCGCCCGCCCTGCCACTGTACTAAGGCCGACTCGATGCAACTCAGTAAGGCCCTAAACTCAGTTAATCCCATACGTTCTAGGGAGGTTTGCGCTAAAGCCTCTGGGTATTCACAACCGTTTAAAATGCCAAGTACTCGCCCCTGCTCGGCTTTACGTTGTAAATCCGCCTCCAAGCCTTCACCACCGAAGAACCCCAACTCGGGGCGAGAAGGAAGCAACACCTCCTTGGCGTAGGTGGGTGAGACGAGATGTACCTTATCCGCCAGCGTAATCCCCATCCGCATCGGATTGATGCAATGGGGATAACGGGGGTCAATAATCTGGTCGCGTTGGCCCTCATCCAACTGGGCGAATAAGTGAGGGAACCAAGCCGCAAAGCTTGAGGTATCATGGCTCAGCGGCCTAATCCCCTGCAGCGCAAGATTATGAATCGAAAACACACATTCTATGCTTTGCAATGCTTGATACTCGGGCGCCAGCGCCCGCAGCATGGCTAAACATCCCGTGTGCCAGTCGTGTAAATGTAAAAGCTGAGGCATAGGCACAAGCCCCGCCACTAAGGCTTTGGCTACGCTTGCACACAACAGCGCAAACTTAGTCGCATCATCGGCGAAGGGGCGGTCACTCGTGCCTTGGCTATAAATCTGCCCGGGGCTGGATTGCCACAGCCCATGCTCGAGCAAGTAAATATTGGCGCCCTGCACCTTGGGGTGCGCCAGCCAATACAACTTAATCGGCTCCTGTCGCCCGGCAAAACTCACCTCAAACTCATGGATAAGTTTGGCCCCAAGGCCCGTTAAAAATCCGTAGCTTGGCATAATTACATCGGCTTGGATCTCAACACCCGCGAGGGCTTGGGGCAAGTCACGGATCACATCCGCCATCCCGCCCACTTTCGCCCCTTTCAGCGCCCCATTTTCCGCCGCGACCATTAATATGCGTTTCACCTAACTTCATACTCCAACAGGGTTAATATTCAAGAAAATTAATGGCTTGGCCTTACTCATAGCCCACGGGCAGCCCTAACATATCGCGGGTGACTAAGGTGATGCCTTTCTCGGACACCCTAAAGCCCTTTGCCCTGTCATGGTCGTGGTTGTAACCAATCACTGTACCTTCGGGGATGATGCAGCCCCTGTCGATGATGGCATTTTTAATCTTACAGTGGCGCAGCACTACCACATCGGGCAGCACGACTGAATCCTCAACCACTGAGTAGGAACAAACCCGTACCTCGTTAAACAACACGCTGCGGCGCACGGTCGCCCCCGAGATAATACAGCCGCCGGATATAATCGAATCCACCGCCATGCCGCGTCTATCGTCATCGTCGAACACAAACTTGGCGGGAGGCAATTGCTCCTGATAGGTCCAAATCGGCCATTTGGCATCGTAGAGGTTTAAGGCGGGCGTGGGCGATAACAATTCCATATTAGCCTGCCAGAAGGAATCCAAGGTGCCCACATCGCGCCAGTAGGCTTGCTCGTTGGGGAAGGCACTCTTAAAGGGATAGGCAAACACTTTATGTTTTTCGATGATCGAGGGAATAATGTCTTTGCCAAAATCCCGATCGGAATTGGCATTTTGCGCGTCTTTCTTTAACTGTTCGAACAAAAACTCAGTGTTAAACACATAGTTGCCCATCGAGGCGAGGCACTTCTCAGGATTGCCTGGGGAGTGTTTAGGATGCTTAGGTTTTTCTTCAAATCCTAAAATACGCATCTCGTCATCGACTTCCATCACCCCAAATGCGCCCGCCGCTTCAGCCACGGGCACCTCGAGGCAGGAGACTGTCATATCTGCGCCGGATTCGGCATGGGCGGCCAGTAAGCCAGCGTAATCCATGCGATACACATGGTCACCCGAGAGCACCATCACATACTTGGGCAGCTCATGGCGGATGATATCGATATTTTGGAATACCGCGTCGGCTGTGCCCTGATACCAATTCTCCGAGTAACGTTGTGAGGCAGGCAGAATTTCCACCGACTCACCTAATTCCTTTTTAAAGTGGCCCCAACCACGCATCACGTGGCGAATTAACGAGTGCGACTTATATTGGGTCACTACCCCAACGCGGCGGATCCCCGAGTTGATGCAATTCGACAGCGGAAAATCGATAATCCTAAACTTACCCCCGAAATACAGCGCGGGTTTAGCGCGCCAGTCGGTGAGTTCATGTAAACGCGAGCCTCGGCCACCAGCCAGAATCAATGCATAGGTTTCACGAGTTAAATTACTGATATAACGTACATTAGACATAGGCTCTACTCCCCAAATAGCACATCAGTGCCGATTGCTTCACAACGACTCTTCCCTGCCGCCCTAAGCCGCAGGATTGCATACAACAGCGCATTCCTTTGCTCATCAACCTCTCCGTTACAGTTTCCAAATATCATCTCGATAGCCAGCAATCGTCACATCACTGGAAAAGCGACCACTGGCCGCCGTGTTGCGAATACTCATTTGTGTCCACTTTTTCGGATCTTTATAGGCCTTAGCCACAGTCTCTTGGGCGAGGCGATAACTGTCGAAATCTGCCGCCGTCATCCACTGATCATCCGGGCTTTCAATCGAGGCGATAATGGGGTCGAAAATCCCCGGTTCCAGCAGGTTGAAATGGCCGCTCTTGAGTAAGGCCATAACTTCGGATAAGGCGTGGGACTCGGCGATAATCCGCTGCGGTTGGTAATCACAGCGCATTTGGACCACTTGCTCGGCGTTGAGGCCAAAGAGGAAAAAGTTATCTTCGCCGACCTCTTCGAGCATCTCGATATTGGCGCCATCTAAGGTGCCTATGGTGAGGGCGCCATTCATCATAAACTTCATGTTGCCCGTGCCCGAGGCCTCCTTGCCGGCGGTGGAGATCTGCTCGGAGACGTCGGTGCCGGGGCAGATTTTTTCCATGGCACTGACGTTGTAATTGGGCAGAAACGCAAAGCGCAGATAAGGCGCCACCACAGGATCGCAGTTGACCATATGGGCAACATTGCTGGCGAGTTTGATGATGAGCTTCGCCATAAAGTAACCGGGCGCCGCCTTACCACCGATCAGCACGCAGCGTGGCACTGGGTGCTCTGTGTGTCCCTGCTGGATTTGATGGTAAAGATGGATCACATGCAAAATATTGAGCAGCTGGCGCTTATACTCATGAATGCGTTTCACCTGCACATCAAACATCATTGCAGGGTCAAACTCGACGGCACATTCCTTGGCGATCATCTTAGCGAGTTGCACCTTGTTGGCTTGTTTCACCTCACGCCACTTTTGAATAAAGCTGGCGTCTTGGGTTAAGGCATTGAGCGCCGTCAGCTGGCTTAAGTCCGTCACCCAGCCCTTGCCTAAATGGCTGGTTAACAGTTTGGCGAGCGCGGGATTGCAGTGGGCTAACCAACGTCTTGGCGTCACGCCATTGGTGCGATTGTTAAACTTCTCCGGCCACAGGCTATAAAAATCCTTAAACAGGCCCGACTTTAATAACTGGGTATGTAGCGCTGCCACACCGTTTACCGAAAAGCTCGCCACTATGGCTAGGTACGCCATGCGCACATGGGGATCGGGGCCATCTTGAATGATCGACATGCTGGCCAGTTTGGCGCCATCTCCCGGCCAGTGGTGGGCAACTAAATCGAGGTATCTGGCGTTGATTTCATAGATGATTTCTAAAATTCGCGGCAACATCAGCGCCATCATACGCACGGGCCAGCGCTCTAACGCCTCGGGCAACAATGTGTGATTGGTATAGGCCATAGTCTGGCTGGTAATCGCCCACGCGGCGTCCCATTCGAGGCCATATTCATCCACCAGCAGCCGCATTAATTCGGGGACGGCAATACTGGGGTGAGTGTCATTCAGTTGGATCACATTTTTCGCGGCAAAATCGCTGAAATCATGGCCGTGGTGATGCACCCAACGCTTCAAAATCGCCTGCAGGCTGGCGGAGGACAAAAAGTACTGCTGACGCAACCGCAGCTCTTTACCGTTTTCACTGGCATCGTTGGGGTACAACACCATAGTGATTTGTTCAGCGAGGTTCTTGCACGCCACCGCCTCTGTGTAATCCCCTTGGTTAAACTCTGCTAAATCAAAGTCATCCGTCGCTTCTGCCTTCCAGAGTCTGAGGCTATTCACCCGACCATTGCGATAACCGGGCACGGGCATGTCATAGGCCACGGCGAGCACATCTTGAGTATCGACCCAAATCATGTGCCTGCGCCCTTGTTTATCCACATAGGATTCGGTGTGACCGAAGAACTTTACCGTCACATTATGGTGCGGAACGCGCACCTCCCACGGGTTGCCCTCACGCAACCAGCGATCTGGGCGCTCGACTTGATAACCATCGACTATCTTCTGGGCGAACATGCCGTATTCGTAACGAATGCCATAACCCGTGACGGATAAATCCATGCTGGCGCAGCTATCGAGAAAACACGCGGCGAGTCGCCCAAGGCCACCATTGCCTAAACCTGCGTCGTGTTCGGCCTCTTCAAGCTCCTCAAGAGACACGGAATATTGGCTAAGCGCCTCGCGGCTGTCTTGCTCTAAATCTAGATTTAACAAGGCATTACCTAATGCCCTGCCCATGAGAAACTCCAGCGATAAGTAGGCTACTTGCTTGTTGTCATAGCAGCTATCTTTTATCCGCGTCTCACGCCACTCATCCAACATTTGCTCTTTAACGCTGAGTGCCAGAGATTGAAATAACTCACCGTGAGCCACTTCGCCGCGGCTTAAACCGTAACGCACATGGCGATTAAAGGTCGCGGGCAAGGCATCACAGGGCTCGCAGGGTTCGAGTGTCGCTTTTGGCTTACTCGGCGCGGCCTTAGTGGCACGTTTTTTGGAGTAACGCCGCTGGTATTTGGGCTCAGCTCACTGTTATGACTCATAGTTAATTCCTTATAAAATCAGCATGAAACAGCATAAGACTGCGATCCTGTAACAAGTACCGCGTCGGTGAGGACTGAGCATCCAGCGGCTCAGTGGGAGTTAAAAATTGTGGGTCTGTTTGGGTATGCAGCAGGCATTGCCACGGCCCTAAACCGTCAAAAACTGGCAGAGTAAAGGCCAAGGGATGCTCATCGGCATTCACCATCAACAGCAGCGCTTGAAGGCTGTCACCCTGAGCCTGCGGCTGAGTGGCGGTTAAATTACCCGATAACACCACGCAGAGGCTGCGGCCCATGGACTCGCTCCACAGGCTTTTGCTCATCGGCTCACCTTGGCGGCTAAACCAATCCAGCCTCGCCCCCGATGGGGTTGAGACAGAGCTTACAGCATGGCTTGAAGATGACTCGGACGACCAATCGAAGGCATTGGCCACTAGTTGCTCATGGATAAAACGTTTGGAACACAAGAGCGGGAAGCGTTTGCGTAAGGCAATCAACTGCGAGGTGAAACTCAGCAATGAGCTATCCATGCCATCCGATGACCAATCAAACCAATTCAAGGGGTTATCTTGGCAATAGGCGTTATTATTCCCGCCTTGGGTGCGGCCCGTCTCATCGCCGCTGAGTAACATGGGCACCCCTTGGGATAAGAATAATGTGGTCAATAGATTGCGTTGCTGGCGGGCGCGCAGCGCGAGAATGGTGGCGTCATCAGTGTCGCCCTCGACCCCATAGTGATGACTGAAGTTCTCATGGTGGCCGTCGCGGTTTTCTTCACCGTTGGCCCAATTGTGCCGCTCGCAATAACTCACTAAATCTTTGAGGGTAAAACCATCGTGACTGGTTAAAAAGTTGATACTGGCGGCGGGAGGCCGGCCGCTATGCTCAAAGAAATCCCCCGAGCCATGAAATCGCCGCGCAAACTCGGGCAACATGCCGTGATCACCGCGCCAGAAACGCCGCATGGTGTCGCGGTATCTGTCATTCCACTCACTAAAAGCCACCGGGAAATTACCCAACTGATACCCACCCGGGCCAATATCCCAAGGCTCGGCAATCAGCTTCACCCGGCACAACACAGGGTCTTGCAGCAGCGCATCAAAAAACCACTTCCGGGGTCAAATCCATAGGCTTCACGGCCAAGACAGGCGGCTAAATCGAAACGAAAGCCATCGACGCCCATCACTTCGACCCAATAACGCAGCGAATCTAGCACTAACTGCAACATGCGTGGATGATTGAGGTTTAAGGTATTACCGCAGCCGGTATCGTTGATATAAAAGCGTTTATCGTTTGGATGCAGGCGGTAATAGCTCAGATTGTCGATACCGCGAAAGCTAAAGGTCGGCCCGAGGCGACTGCCCTCGGCGCTGTGGTTATAGACCACATCGAGAATGACTTCGATACCCGCGCCGTGTAGCGCATCCACCATGTTACGAAACTCGCCAATATCCTCACTCGAGAGATAACTCGGCTCAGGCGCAAAAAAGCCTATGCTGTTATAACCCCAATAGTTAGAGAGCTGTTTTTCAAGCAGAAAGGGCTCGGAAAAGAATGCCTGTACCGGCAGTAACTCGACGCAATTCACGCCGAGTTTGACTAAGTAATCTATCGCGGCATTCGATGCCAGCCCGGCAAAGGTACCACGCAGCGGCGCATCTATCTCAGGGTGCAGCGCGGTAAATCCCTTTAAGTGCATCTCATAGATAATGCACTGCTCAAGTGGCAATGGCTCACGCTTGCTTGAGAGCGGCCGAATAGCATGCGCCTTAGCAGCATCAAAAAGGGGCCGAGTATCGACCACTTTGCACTTAGGTACAAAATCCGCGTTATCTAAGGTGCTGAAAGATAAGTCCTCGTTGGGGTTATCAATCTCATAACCAAAATTGGCGATATGGTGGTGATAACGCCCCACGAGCTGGCGCGCGTAGGGGTCTAATAGCAACTTATACGGATTAAATCTGTGGCCTAATTGCGGCTCGTAGGGACCATAGACACGGTAGCCATAAAGCTGGCCGGCACTGAGCCCATGCACATACAAATGCCAGATTTGCTGGGTCTGCTCCGTCAAGGCGATGCGCTGAATTTCCACCTCTCCTTGAGCATCAAACAGACATAACTCCACCCCAGTGGCATGGGCCGAAAACAGGGCGAAATTCACCCCGCCATCATCGACCGTCGCCCCCAAGGGAAAGGGCTGTCCCGCACTCAGATTATAGGCGGTTGAGCCACCAGCATTTACAGGCACAGGATTCGTCATAGGCTGGTATCTCTTGGCGCATCCGTCGCAGGCCCGAGGATTAAGCAACCTAGGGGCGGCACAGTGATCAACGCGCTCGATGCCATGCCCTGCCAAGGTAAATCTTCGGCAATTACCTTGCCCGCATTCCCCTGATTGCTGCCACCATAGAGATGGCTGTCGCTATTGAGGTACTCACAGAAATCCCCGCCTTGGGGCAAGCCGATACGAAATCCTTGGTGCAGGGTTGGCGTCATGTTCACCACAAACACTAAAGGCACATCACAGCCCTCGCCATAGCGAACAAAGCTAAAAATACTGTCGCGACCATTGTCACAATCGAGCCAACGAAAACCCTGTGACTCATAGTCGAGCACGGATAAGGCGGGGAATTGGCGATATAGCTGATTCAGATCGCGAAGCCAGCGCTGCACGCCTTGGTGAGGCTCGAAGGCGAGCAAATGCCAATCGAGGCTATGGTTATGGTTCCATTCGTCACGCTGGGCGAACTCGCTGCCCATAAACAGTAGTTTTTTGCCCGGATGTCCCCACATAAAGCCGTAATAGGCCCTGAGGGTGGCGAATTTTTGCCAGTCATCGCCGGGAATTTTATGCAGCAAAGAGCCCTTGCCGTGCACCACTTCATCGTGGCTTATCGACAGCATAAATTGCTCCGAATAGGCATACATCAAACTAAAGGTCAGCTGGTTATGGTGATACTGGCGATAGATGGGATCGCGGCCGAGGTAACTTAGGCTGTCGTTCATCCAGCCCATATTCCATTTAAAACCAAACCCCAGCCCGCCGCAATCCGTCGGCTTAGTCACCCCCGCAAAGGCGGTTGACTCTTCGGCTATCATGCAAATGCCGGGGAAAGCTTGATACAAACGTTGATTCAACATTTGCAGAAAATGAATCGCCTCTAAATTCTCCCGTCCGCCATAGGCATTGGGCAGCCATTGCCCGGGTTCGCGGCTGTAGTCGAGGTACAACATGGATGACACCGCATCGAGCCTGAGCCCATCGAGGTGAAATTCCCGCAGCCAATAACAGGCATTGCTGAGCAGAAAGCTGCGCACCTCACCGCGGTCGTAGTTATAGATCAGCGTATCCCAATCGGGGTGCGTGCCTTTGCGCGGGTCTTCATGTTCGTAGAGACAAGTGCCATCGAAACGCACAAGGCCGTGGGGATCCTTAGGGAAATGCGCTGCGACCCAATCGAGTAACACGCCAATCTCGGCCTGATGGCAGGCATCGATAAAGGCCTTTAAACCATTGGCATCGCCAAAACGATGGGTTGGCGCATACAAGCCAACGGGTTGATACCCCCAAGAGCCGTCGAAGGGATACTCGCTGACTGGCATCAACTCGATATGGGTAAAACCTTGATCCTTCACATAGGGGATCAACTGCTCGATTAAGTCTTGATAATCAAAGTATTGCTCACCAAACTCACCTTTTCGGCGCCAAGAACCTAGCTGCACTTCGTAGATAGACATCGCGGCGCGATGCCAAGCCGTGGTCGCCCGTTTGTCCATCCATTGTGTATCTGCCCACGGGTGTTGGTGTTTTTTCGGCACTATGGAGGCATTGTGCGGTGCACATTCCATTTGGGTCGCCATGGGGTCAGATTTGGCGTGGCGCTCGCCATTTTGATAAACCAAATCAAACTTATAGTGCGCGCCTTCGGCAACATCAGGCAGGAAAATCTCCCATAAGCCGTTGGCCATATGCTGGCGCATCACATGGCGAGTATCGTCCCAGTGATTAAAATCCCCCACCACAGAAACCCGCTTAGCATTGGGTGCCCATACGCAAAAATGCACGCCTTCGACGCTATCTACGTGGCGCCAATTCGCACCTAAAAAGCGATAGGCCTGCTCAGAGCTTCCTTCGCCGAAGAGGTATAAGTCTTGACTATCGAGGAGGGAGCCAAACTGATAAGGATCGATAATATCCAACTCACAGAGGGGATAAGTCACCCGTAGCGCATACAAAAAAGGCTTAACCCGTCTGCCAAGCGTGCCCGCAAATAGTCCCGCCTCATTGACGCGCTCAAGGCTCGCCACCTTACGGCCATCCTTAAGACTTATCACATCAACTTTTTGGGCGTTGCGTAAAAAACAGCGCACCACCAAGGCCTTCCCCTCGTTGATGCTGTGCATACCGAGCAGGAAAACACATCCGTATATTGACCGTTTAACAGCGCGACATCGCTACCGTCATAGAAGTAAGTCTGGGCTTGAGTCATCATTTGGCTTCCATTTTTAGTCAAAGGGTATCTGTATGCGCAGCCGTTTCTGGCAAATGTCTTGCCGCAGCAATGCGTTGCAAACGCTCAGCCAGCGCAGGCCTAGCTGCAGCTTCGCTTAGGCTGATGGGCAATCGGCGCTGCCAATTGGGGTACTCGAGCCAAGTGCCGGGGATATTCACCGCATGGCGGTCCCCGAGCAGATCGCACCATTGCACGCTGTAAAGTGCGCTGTTGCCCGAGGCGCCAAAGGGCATCCACGCCGTTAATAAATCTTCAATATCAATCTGTTGAATATCCGTCTCCGGCAATAAGCCCTGGGAGATTAAGCACTGCGCGAGCTGGTGTTTTTCCTGCTCACGTCCGGCTAAGGCCTCACCTAATTGTTCATCGGTATTGAACAGTTCGAGTTGTCGCCTCAGGTGCAAATCGCTGCCCGTCCACCAGGCGACTAAGGTCGGCACATCGTGGTTTGCCAGCATCATCAAACTCTGGAACTTATACTGGCTCGGCGACTTAAAGCCTTGATGGTCTTTGCAGAAGTAGAACAACTCGTTGGAGTAAACCCCCGCCTGATACAGGCGATGAATAATATCGGGCGGCACTAGGCCTAAATCCTCACCAATCACCACACAGCGGGCACGTTGACTCTCAAGGCAGAGAATCGCCAACAGGGTTTCGACCGGGTAATACACATAGGCGCCATGGCCGAGGCGCTTATCCAGAGGCCACCACCAGAGTCGCAGCAGCCCCATCACATGGTCGATTCGCAGTGCCCCGCAGTGGGTCATGTTGGCGCGAGTCAGCTCAATAAAATGGCGATATTGATGCTGTTTTAGCTTGACAGGATCGAGGGGCGTAAGTCCCCAGTTTTGCCCTGCGGCGCAAAGGGATCCGGCGGCGCGCCTATGCTGGCGTTTAAGCAGAACTGCTGCGAATTAGCTTGAACCTCAACGCCTTGCAACGCAGCGCCTACGGCCAAATCACGAATAAGCCCAATGCCCATTCCCGCTTCTTTGGCTTTGAGCTGGCACAATTGCAGTTGATCTTCGGCCACAAACTGTAGGTACAAATAAAAGCCTTCATCCTGCGCTATGGCCCGTGGGCTGCGGAGCGATTCGGCTTGGGCAAATTCCCTAAGCGACGCGCCCTGCTGTGCTACAAAATCCTCAAATCGCTGCGCCCTGGGTGTGTTTGGCTGTAAATGGTGTTCGCAAAAGACAGTGTATAAACGTGCAAAGGCGCGGTACTTAAGCTCGCTCACTTTGGGGTAATCGAGCCAGTTCTCTGCGTTGAGTAGGGCAATGGCTTCTTGCCACTCCTTCGCCGCAAACTCCGTTTTTAATGGCTCAAATTCAGGCACGCTAGGTAAATGAATATACAGCGGATTGAGCCTTCTACGATCGCAGGGACTATAAGGACTCGGATGTTCCGGCGCGGCAATATTTAAGGCATGCAATGGATTAAGCTGAATAAAATCGGCGCCATATTCGGCCACTAAACCGATAAGTTGCTCTAAATCGCCAAAGTCGCCCATGCCCCATTGGCTTTCGCTGCGCAGACTATAGAGCTGAAGACTCACACCCCAAGGTTTATGGCGCTTTCCTTGCCCCACAGCGCTCATCACCCCTTGATAGGCGGTTCTCGGTGCCACCATAAAAGTGCCATGGAACTCAGTCGCCTTACTTGCTGCCGAAATGCTTGCTGATGAGTTGCTTGCCGATGCAAGGCCTTGCTGATCATCTGCCAGCCCAAGCAAACTGACGCTTAGAGTGTGGTACCCCAATCCCAAGCAAGATAAATCACTTAAGTTGTCTTTATTGTTAGATGTGTTTAGCGCGGCGCTGACATTTTCCCATGAACGGCGCGGCTCAGCCTTACTATCTTGCTCAGCGGCATCGCCCGCATCACGGCAATGAAACTCATGACCTAAGAGGTCGAGGCGGTATTGCAGGAACTGACACTCATTGGCAAAGGGGCTATTGCCAAACTGTGCCAACTCCTGCGCCTGAATACGGTAATCCCCAATCGGTTTTAGCGCCGAAAACGGCACCTCGAGGATAACCCTCTCCCCTTGCTCACAGGTAAAGGTGAGCAGCAGATCGCCACGGTAAGATAGAGGTAAATACAGACAGACCCAAGGTTCGTCGATATAGCACCAATGAAACGCTGGCAACACTTGTGTCCAATGCTGTGCATCGAGTTGATACACCTGAGCGTCAAGCTCATCGCCACTGGGTAAACTCGTTAATGGTTCATCCTTTGCCTCGCAGGCCTGAGTATTTTTCTCCTGCAACATACAGGTCAAAATCCCTTGCCTGTCAGCCTCGGGAATGCGGATGTACTGGCCGAAGCAGTCGGTAAAGTCTGCTCCTACGCCCCGCAAATACAGCAACTTCTCCAGCCCCATATTTGTCGCCCCCGCGACTGCTCATCCATAGCCTTAGATAGGCAGTAACCATGCCAGCGCAAAATAACAGCATGAAGACAGATTTATGTCAGCCAAGTGACAACAAAGAAAACTTATAAATCAGCATCTTGAATAAAATGCGTGTCTTTATCGCCCAAGCCTTGGCCCACGGGGCCATCTCGTAAACGCACTAGTTTGAAGCAGGGAGTGATTAAAAAAGGTGCAACGCGCTTAAATGGCGCAAGCAAAACAGCGTCTTATCTTGGAGCAGTATTTCAAGAAGCATCGCAGCGGTTGAATCCCCCGCACAAACCACAAATCCCGTATCAACAACTAGCTGCAACACTTTGTATCAATTGCATTTTTCATCTTGAACTCCTGTTCATCGCTCTGTCACTATGCGCGTTCAAAACAAAAACAACACCTAATCGAAACATTTACCTACAGCTGCTTACATCATTCAAAGTGGCAGGAATAAATGGCGAACGATGCAAAATAAGGAAATTGATATGAAAAGAATCACGGGACTTTTACTCGCCAGCAGTTTGAGTTTGGCCCTTGGCGCCTGCGGCGGCAGTGGCGACGATGAATTAACACCAACGCTCCCGACTCCCGATCCAACCCCACCGAGCTTAAGCGACGATGTCTGTTATTTAATGAGCACCACAAAGGGGGATTTGACCTTAGCTATCGACCTCACCCATATGCCGATCACGGGTAAGAACTTTAAACAATATGTCGATAAGTCATTCTATAACGGCACTTTATTCCACAGAACCATCAATAACTTTGTGATCCAAGGCGGTGGTTTCACCACGGGATTACAAAGCAAGCCGACCAGCGCGCCGATTAAAAACGAGGCCGCCGTCGGCATCAGTAACAAACGTGGCACTATCGCGATGGCACGTACCACAGTGCCAGACTCAGCAACATCACAGTTCTTTATCAATGTGTTAGACAATCCGCAGCTCGATGCTTCGGCGAGCAGCTATGGTTATGCCGTGTTTGGTAAAGTCGTTGAAGGGATGGATGTGGTCGATCAGATAAGCATTGTGCCGACCAAAACCAGCAATGGTTTTAGCGACACACCAGTGAATGAAATTTTGATCAATAGCGTGACGGAAACGAACTGCCCCGCCGCCTAGCAAAAGTAAAGAATCCGCCTTCTTAGAAGGCGGCTTTGATTTGCCCCTGGAAGGGGCTATTTCCTTACACCTACTTCATCTGTTGCGACAATTGAGCATCATGCTCTAGATCTTGCTTATCTTGATGGCGAACATAGCGTCTTATGATTTCCTCATTTACGCCTACCGTATCAACAAAATAACCCCTCGCCCAAAAGCTATTTCCCCATAACTTCTTGCGAACATGAGGGAATTTGTTAAAAAGCCTTATTGCGCTCCTACCCTTCAATATCCCCATTAATGTGGATACTGACAACTTTGGGGGAATTATCACGACTAGATGCACATGATCTATCTGGACATTTAATTCTAAGACCTCACAACTTTTCATATTGCATAGAATATAAATCGACCTGTAGAGCTCTTTACCAAGGTTACCTTTTAGAATTTTGAATCTGTACTTAGGCGTCCAAACGATATGATATTTACAACGCCAGTAAACATGTGATGAACTTCTGTAATCGCCCATGTTTCTCGTTTCCTCTTACTTGTGGTGAATAAGAAGGTCTCTTTTAACATGGGCGTTATTCAGGCTATAGCCTTAAGGGACAATCACCACCGCCAGAGGCGGTGGTTTTGGGATGACAATAACAAAGCACTGTAGATACAGTGCTTTTGTATTATTTAGCACCGAAAGGGGATTATTCGTCCCCTTGAATTTTACCCACCAACAGCATAGGCGCGGCATCAATTTTATCGGCGTCCATCATGGCGGCAATGCGCTCCACCGATGAGAGCAATTGACTCTGTTCCCACTCTTCAAGATGTTGATATTGCTTTATAAAGTGCTCTTGTAGCGGTTTAGGCGACTCTTGCAATAATGCCCGCCCCGCCTCACTTAAATGTAAATGCACCTTGCGCTTATCGGACTCGCTGCGTTTGCGGATAACTAATCCCCGCCCTTCGAGCCTATCAATAATTGTCGTCACAGTGGCTGGACTGAGGGTGATTTCTTCGGCCACCTGTTTGGCTAAGGGAGCGCCGAGCTGGGCAATTTTCTGCATTACCATCAACTGCGGCCCCGTCAGGCCTGAATGTTTATTGAGTTGCCGGGAATGAATGTCGATAGCGCGGATCACCCTGCGCAGTGAAATCAGCAGTTGTTCGTATTTTTCCATCGTGCTTCGCGTGCTCCTCATCAACCCAACGGCCGCACCTTACCAGAAACTCAGCCACAACTCACCTCGGCGGGTAATTTTATCGCACATTCGTCCTAGGATAACTAAACAAGTAAAAGCTGAAAAAACCTTAAAAAACATAGCGTATATCAAGCCTGATCCCTGTCATAAAAGTTCATTATTTAGTTATCTAGTTCCAACTTTAGTGGGAATTTCACCTCAATAAACTGCCTAAGCCGATCTAGATCACATCTTGCATACCCCTTAATTGGTAGCTTGGTCACCAGAAAGAAACAAATTTAATTTACAAGCAAATAGGTGGACTTATGGCTGCTAAATTTTTATCCCTTCCGTCAACGTATTAGGCAAAGGCGCCGTCGATGATGCTATCGGAGATATCAAAACCTTAGGCTTTAAACGCGCGTTAATCGTGACGGATAAGCCTCTCGTCAAGATTGGTCTGGTCGGTGAAGTGGCCGAAAAACTCGGTCAAAACGGCATTACTTCAACCGTGTTTGATGGCGTGCAACCCAACCCAACCGTCGGTAACGTCGAAGCCGGTCTTGCGCTATTAAAAGCCAATCAATGTGATTTTGTGATTTCATTAGGCGGTGGTTCACCCCATGATTGCGCTAAGGGTATCGCCCTAGTTGCCACCAATGGCGGCAGCATCAAAGACTATGAAGGGTTAGACCAATCCGCTAAGCCACAACTACCATTAGTAGCCATTAACACTACTGCTGGTACCGCCAGTGAAATGACCCGTTTTTGTATCATCACTGACGAAGCTCGCCATATCAAAATGGCAATTGTCGATAAACACACCACCCCATTACTGTCTGTGAATGACCCTGAGCTGATGCTGAAAAAACCAGCGAGCCTCACAGCTGCAACAGGTATGGACGCGCTGACCCACGCGGTTGAAGCCTATGTGTCTATCGCTGCGAACCCAATCACCGATGCCTGCGCCATTAAGGCCATTGAACTTATCCAAGGCAACTTAGTGAATGCGGTAAAACAAGGCCAAGATATTGAAGCCCGTGAGCAGATGGCCTATGCGCAATTCTTAGCGGGGATGGCCTTCAACAACGCCAGCTTAGGTTATGTGCATGCGATGGCGCACCAATTGGGCGGTTTCTACGATCTGCCCCACGGTGTATGTAACGCCCTGTTATTACCCCATGTACAAGAATACAACGCCAAAGTGGTACCAGATCGCTTAAAAGATATTGCTAAGGCGATGGGTGTCGATGTAGCCAATATGACCGATGAACAAGGTGCTGCGGCGGCGATCGCCGCCATTAAGGCCCTATCCGTTGCGGTAAACATTCCAGAAAACCTGACGTTACTCGGGGTTAAAGCGGAAGATATTCCAACGCTGGCCGAAAACGCCTTAAAGGATGCCTGTGGTTTCACTAACCCTAAACAGGCAACCCATGAAGAGATCTGCCAGATCTTCACTAACGCGTTATAAACCCGCGTTATAGAGCATTCGGATTAACGCAGTCTGTCGCGCGCCAATTGACAGGATGTTGTTCGGCTAGCGCAAGCTAACGACATGAGAATCGGCCCAAACAAGGGATCTTGTTTGGGCCTTTCTTTGGGCTGATCCAGCCAATTTTGCACTACGGCATAATGTAAAAAGCCGCCGTAGCGCCTTAATCTTCGGCAGTTGGGATCCCATAGATCGAAAAATCGGCCCAATAGCGTAAAAACGTGATCTTGGTGGGTTACATGCTGTTACAAATCAGCTAGACTGGCTCCAGTTCGCTTTTTCCCTGCAAAAGATGAAGCCAGCTCAGAGGCCCATTCTAAGGAATGGGCCTCTGTCCCTTTTAGCGCCCGTCCCTACACCTTCCCAATAATTTGCTACTGTTTAATGGCTCACGGCACCATGTAGATCCTGTCACTTATTTGCTGCTTTATTGCGCAGTAATTAAGCAAAAACGAATTTGAGTGCAAAACTGAGAGATAGCACATAGATATTCGTTAAAAACTCATGCTAAATAACACTGAATGGAAATGAATTAACTGACTCATTTTTAACCAAAAACACTTGTAAAAACTGTGATTTAACTCGGGCGATATCAGCGCAATTAATGATTGACCGAATTCAAAAACGATGCCTATGATGGCAGCAACATCCTCAACAGGTAGGTACGCTATGACAGCAATTACTCATGTATATAACTACACAGTTAGATGTCCGCATTACAAAGATCCCGAACATCCAGTGAGTTGGTTAAACCACATCGAATTAAACCAATCCAGTGAAATTGCCTTAAACCGTATCACCAAATGGCACGAACTCTCAGGCAGTAAATCCTTCGAAACCAGTAAGTTTGTAGTCCGCAAAGCCGACAATGAAGAAGCCTACTTCTCCATGCAAAGTGATAGGCTTAAAAATGATGGTCATGCGCTGGTCACCTTTAAAATCTTCCTCGATACCTGCTGCGACGATGCCGCCCCAGAAGAAATTATGCAGCACCTGATTGATGACTATCAGCAGCGTTTAGCGAAACTCGACCAAGCCTCATAATCTTTTGCTTGGGAGTCACATGTCACATAAGCGGTTAATCGCTAAGTGAAATAGTAACAATGCCAGAGTTAATACTCTGGCATTTTGTTTTACTCACCTTGTTAACCAATCCATTCTAAACCGTCACTCATCCGCCACAGACCCACGCCTCGTTAACTTGGATGAAGACATTTCATCTTTACTCAAGCAAACTTATGCATTATCTCTCATCTAATAATTGGGCTACAAAGATTGGAGCTCCGATAATTGGATTTTCAGATTATTAAGGCGCGGTACAGCAGTATTTGGTATCTTGCCTAACAAACGTGCGTTATCAGGATGAGTACAATGAAAAAAGCGATGCTGTTAATACTACCACTGCTACTGGCCACCACAGCCTGCGCCGATTTAAAGGATGCGGGTCGCGCCATTGGCACCACCACTAAAGATGTGACAAAAGAGATTGGTCACGCCACCCGCGACACCACCAAAGCCATTGGTCATGCCTCACGGGATGCGGTGAAATCGGTCAAAGAAGATCTCACTAAAGATTCAGAGTGACGCCCATGCGTCACTCTGCTTTATCGGGGCTCAATACTTAGGCCGCATTGGCTCGAATACCATGGGGCACGGGTAAGCCCTGGGCATTCACGTTTACAAACACCATCTTATCGATACTAACTACTGGCGCTTGCGTCATCTTATTACGTACTTGGCAACTGACCGTAATGGAACTGTGCCCAAGGCTGACAAGCTCCAAACCAAATTCCAACACATCCCCCTGCCGCGCCGGCGTCATAAAATTGATTTCAGAAATCAGCTTAGTCACATGGCTGGAGCTCTTCATCTGGCACGCAGCAAAGATGGCCGCCTCCTCGTCAATCCAACTCAATAACTGGCCGCCAAATAGGGTATTTGCAGGATTTAAATGTTCAGGTTTGACTAAACGACGACTGTAATATTTCATGACGGTGACCTCACTGTGAATGCCAAGTTTTACAGCCAATTCACAGCATTATTTAGGCCAAGATAAATAGCCATTGAATAACAATGAGATAGCATTAAGTCTTTGTAAAACGGTTAAAAAACTGCACCAACTCGAGTCAGAGTTGCACCAGAATAATCAATTAGATAAAAAAATAGCGACTCAGAGAGTCGCCAAGCTCAGGCAAGCAATGTATTGACTGGGTAGGAAGTTAAGTCACAAGGTTTGACTTAAAAACCCGTGCAGCACATGTAGGCGAACTGCACGGGGGACAACAGCTGCAATGCAGCTAAACACAGGGTTTACGGGTACAACATCTTACGGGTAGAACCTATTCGCGTTACAACAGACTTCGCTTAAAACTGCTCTTCTTCGGTCGAGCCAGTCAGTGCTGTCACCGATGACTGACCACCTTGAATCACTGTGGTGACTTGGTCGAAGTAGCCAGTGCCCACCTCTTGTTGGTGCGCCACAAAGGTATACCCCTTCTTAGCCGCCGCAAACTCAACTTCCTGCACCTTCTCAACATAATGCTTCATACCTTCACCACGAGCATAGTCATAGGCTAGGTCGAACATGTTGTACCACATGTTATGGATACCGGCTAAGGTGATGAACTGGTACTTATAGCCCATGTCCGACAGCGCTTGTTGGAAGCGCGCAATAGTGGCATCATCCAAGTTTTTCTTCCAGTTGAAAGAAGGTGAGCAGTTATAAGCCAGCAACTGATCTGGGTACTGGGCATGGATTGCCTCAGCAAAGCGGCGTGCTTCTTCTAAGTCAGGCTTAGCGGTTTCACACCAGATTAAATCCGCATACGGTGCGTAGGCGAGACCGCGAGAAATCGCTTGGTCCAGACCCGCTTTTACGCGGTAGAAACCTTCACTGGTGCGCTCTCCAGTGATGAAGTCACGATCATATGGGTCGCAGTCTGAGGTCAGCAGATCCGCTGCGTTTGCATCGGTACGGGCGATAACTAAGGTTTCAACACCGCTCACGTCGGCTGCAAGGCGCGCCGCAACTAACTTTTGTACCGCTTCTTGGGTCGGCACTAATACTTTACCGCCCATATGGCCACACTTTTTCACTGAGGCTAATTGGTCTTCAAAGTGCACACCGGCAGCGCCCGCGTCGATCATCGACTTCATCAACTCGAACGCATTCAGTACGCCACCAAAACCCGCTTCCGCATCGGCAATAATCGGCAGGAAGTAATCGACAAAGTTTTCTTCTTCCGGATTAACCCCATTGCTCCACTGAATTTGGTCAGCACGGCGGAAAGAGTTGTTAATACGGGCTACAACAGCAGGCACTGAGTTTGCTGGGTATAAAGATTGGTCTGGGTACATAGTGCCCGCTAAGTTAGCGTCGGCAGCCACTTGCCAACCAGACAGGTAAATCGCTTCGATACCGGCTTTAGCCTGTTGTACCGCTTGGCCGCCAGTCAGTGCTCCTAACGAGTTCACATAACCTTTTTTTGCGCCACCGTTGACTAAACCCCACAGTTTAGCAGCACCGCGTTTGGCAATGGTGTTTTCGGGTACGATAGAACCACGAAGTGCCACAACTTCCTCTGCAGTGTATGGGCGACGGACGTTTTTCCAACGTGGATTCTCAGCCCAATCTTTTTTGATCGCGTCAATCTGTGCCTGACGTGAAGTCTGTGTTGCCTTAGTCATAGTGTCACTCCTTTCTCTGTGATGTTGTAGCAAGTGAAGCTGCCCCACAGCCTCACCCTGCCCATTGGTTTAATTGGCGGCTTGACCGCCATAACGCATTCCATGTAAACGCATTCAGTGTTACAGCATTAAAACGCTAATCATTAAGCCGTTAGCATCTCGTAACCGGGTAAGGTTAAGAAATCGACCAATTCATCCGAAGTGGTAATATCCTCAAGCAATACAGCCGCTTGGGTAAATTTGCCGTGGGTGAATCTGTCACCGCCCACTTCTTTTTTCACATTTGCTAACTCTTCCACCAGCATGTCCTTAAACAATTGTTTAGTGACGGGTTTGCCGTTTGAGAGTGACTTGCCATGTTGGATCCATTGCCAAATCGAGGCGCGGGAGATTTCCGCCGTTGCCGCATCTTCCATTAATCCGTAAATCGGCACACAACCGTTACCACTGATCCACGCCTCAAGGTATTGCAGAGCGATGCGAATATTCAGGCGCATCCCTTGCTCAGTGCGCTCACCATCACAGGGTTTTAATAACTCTGCGGCGAGGATCGGTGCATCCACATCACGGGTGATATGCAATTGATTTTGATGATCTTGGCCTATGTATTCGTTAAAGATCCCCATTGCCGTATCCGCAAGACCAGGGTGAGCGACCCAAGTCCCATCGTGACCATTGCGAGCCTCAAGCTCTTTGTCCTTACGTACCCGTTGCAACACGGTTTCGTTCTGAGCGGGATCCTTCGCTGGAATAAAGGCCGCCATGCCGCCCATCGCCAGTGCGCCACGTTTATGGCAGGTTTTGATCAGCAGTCTTGAATAGGCGCTTAAGAAAGGCGTATCCATGGTCACCGCTTGGCGATCCGGTAATACACGGTCGCTATGACGCTTTAATGTTTTGATATAGCTGAAGATATAGTCCCAACGACCACAGTTCAGCGCGACAATGTTTGAGCGTAATTCATAGAGAATTTCGTCCATTTCAAACACTGCGGGTAAGGTCTCAATCAAACAAGTACATTTGATTGTGCCAGGCTGTAGGCAAAATCTTTCTTCAACAAAAGCAAACACTTTTGCCCACCAACGCGCTTCAATATGGCTCTCGAGTTTAGGAATATAGAAGTAAGGACCACTGCCCTTCGCCAGCAATTGGCGATAGTTATGGTAAAAGTACATCGCAAAGTCGAATAACGCGCCGGGAATGGACTGCTGGTTAAATTCAACGTGCTTCTCTTTTAAGTGCAGGCCACGCACACGGCAGATTAATACCGCAGGATTTGGGCCTAACTTGTAGTGTTTACCGGTTTCAGGCGCTGTGTATTCAATCTCACCACGCACAGCATCACGCAGGTTAATCTGACCTTCCACGACTTTCTGCCAGCTCGGTGCTAAGGAGTCTTCAAAATCCGCCATAAACACTTTGGCATTGGCATTAAGCGCATTGATCACCATCTTACGTTCGACGGGACCGGTGATTTCGACACGGCGATCGAGTAAGTCATTCGGAATGCCGCGGATCTTCCATGCACCGTCACGAATTGCGCGAGTCTCGGGTAAAAAGTCAGGCAAAGCCCCTTTATCGATACGCGCCTGTCTATCTTTACGTTTGGCGAGTAAGGTGGGCACTTCTGTCGCAAATTCACGGCAAAGTGACTCAAGCAACGCCAGCGCGCCTTCGGTAAAAATCACCTCCTGCCCCGGGATGGTATTTCCTACTAAGGCCAGAGTGCCATTCGCAGTGGCCTTATTCTGTGTCGAATTCAATTGCTGTTCACTTAAAGTGTGTTCCGTCATCTTCTCGCCCTCCCAAGAGGCTAACCTTTTGCTCGTTTACGACCCGTTACCAGCAAAGACATGAGTAACATGTACAAACATTCACCACAAAACATTCAAATGTTCGTTTAGAACCAAAACTTACAGACAAACATTTGTATTTGCAACTATCCAAAAGTGCCATAACCGCTAAAAAATTTGACCAAAAAACCTCTCAAAATTGGTCTGACCAAGACTAAAAACTCAGTGCAAGCAACTGATAAATAAAAGCTTTAAAAATTTTAGCTAAATAAGATTTTTCTTATCGTGAAATTTGTCAGACAACTTTACCACTACAAGCGCCATGTAATTTTATACGTAATTTAATTACCTACTGAAAACTTAGCCATACAGCATTTTTAACCTATTCGACCTAAGTAGAAACCTGTGCGCGTTTTGAACTCCACCCGGAGGAAAGCGGTAAAAATCAACAAAACCAATCAATTAACAAAATAGAAACAGATTAAAAATTTAAACACCCGTTTAACTATTACGTTTACGTAAACAGTCGAACAAGTAAGGGGAGAGTGACAGGGATCACGGGTTATGTTTCTCGATCAAAAACCCGAGTCGATGTGGTTAACCCAAAAAATAAATCACTTTTTTATAAAAAAAATGAAACAAATTAGAAATCTGACCCAGCATTGCTTCAAATGAGGGCAGCAAGTGATAGTGAAGGTCTTTATCCCCAACACAGTTAACCGTATTTCATATGTAAAGATAACCAAGGTTCATGGTCTTTTAAGTGCCAAACAAGGGGTTGCAAACTAGATGAAAATCATTATCATTCGCGACCTTTCTGATTGGGTGACTTTCAATGCCAGTATTACAGCCTGTATTTCGCTTATCGCTTATTGCACTCGCCTGCCTCAGTGCTTTACCACACACAACCTACGCCGATGACACACCTTCAGCTCGCGATGAAAACGTCGAGCGTATAACGGTATATGGCAGACAAAACTCTGTGGTGAAAAACTCAGGACTTGCGACTAAGTCAGATATGTCCTTAATGGAAACCCCTGCGGCGGTTGTTATCGTTGACCAGGAGCTGATTAACAGCCAAGGAGTCGACAATCTGCAGGACTTGATTCGCAATATCAGCGGGGTGACTCAAGCGGGCAATAACTACGGCATTGGGGATAACTTAGTGATTCGCGGCCTCGGCGCAAACTACACCTATGACGGCATGTATGGTGGTGCCGGCCTTGGCAATACCTTTAACCCCACTCGCTCCCTAACCAATGTGGAATCCGTGGAGGTTTTAAAGGGGCCAGCGACTGGACTCTATGGCATGGGCAGCGCGGGCGGCGTGATCAACCTGATTGAAAAGAAACCGCAATTTGAATCCAAACACAAAATCACCACAGAAGTTGGCCAGTGGGATACCTACTCGCTCGCCGTCGACAGCACGGGTGGAATTACCGATGATCTTGCGTACCGCTTAGTCGCCAAAACCGCCCGCAGTGAAGGCTACCGTGATTTAGGCGCCGACCGTGATGAAGTGTTCGGCTCACTCAAATGGGTATTAAGTGACAGCCAAGATCTGATGCTATCCGGCGCGTATATCAAAGACGCCATTGCCGTTGACTCCATCGGCCATCCAATCCGTATCTACAATGCCGATTCTGTCGGTGGCAAAACCGCGGGCGAAGTCACTTGGCAAGATTTGATTAACGATCCTAAGGGTCAAGGCATACAGCTAACCGATGAGCAGCGTCAGCAATTAGCGGCATCACTCGCCAGTGGTGATGGTTTAACTCCCTACTCCTTCGGTGACGCGGGATTAATTTCTCCGATGGCAAAGGATAACGAAGGTGAAGAATTAAGGTTCAAGCTGACCCACAATATCTACTTTACCGATAATCTGTTCCTCAACCAGCAGTTGCAATATCGCGACTACACTACAGGTTTTGCCCGTCAAACAGGGGCTTACAACTATGTGTATTGGAAGCGTAAAATCAAGGTTGGCGGCGTATCGACTGATGTGATTAACGAAGATCCCCGCGCGCCACTGGTTGAAAATGGCGTGCTCTATCCCTTTGCAGCCAGACGTCAGGAATACCGCCAACTCGATGCCGAAGAAACCTCATGGCAGTATTTTGCCGGTCTACGTTACGACTTCCAAATCGGCAATATCGACAACGAATTACTGGTGAACGCTAACTACGAAGATCGCAACATTCGCCTCGAGCAATTCTCGATTTACGATGCGGATCAAGTCATTAAAAACAAACAAGGCGAAGTGATTTACCGTGGTTCGCTGCCTTACATTTACGATATCCGCAATCCAAACTGGGGAACGGGGAAATTTGCCGACTACGATCCACTCAAAACCGCCAACTACAACAAAAAAGTCAGCGCTTGGGGCTTAGGCGTGCAACATGTGGGTTATTTAGGTTATGGCTTTACCACCCGCGTTGGCGTGGCCTTTAACGAAATCAAACAGAGCTATGAGCACTTAGGTGTGGATGAGCGCTACAGCGCGAGTCAAGCGAGCCCCACTCCAGAGGAAGATAGCAAAGATAACGGTGTGACCTACAACTTGGGCTTAACTTATATGCCCATTGATGATTTATCATTTTTCGTTAATCACTCAAAGGGCCGCACCGCCTATAGCATCTTAGGCTCAATTACGGGGAAAATACCGACCGCGAAGACTCAGAATCCGTCAGTAACGATCTCGGCATGCGCTTTAAAGCCTTTGACGATCAGATGCTAGCATCACTGGTGTTCTTTAAAAGCTCACGCACTAATGTGCCTTACAACAACCCAGACTATAACGCTGGCGTGTCTGGTGCCGAGGTGCCCGTGTACTTTTACGATGGCAGCGAAGATACCCAAGGGGTCGAGCTGGATCTCAATGCCCACTTAAACGATAACTGGCGCATCAACCTTAACGGCATGTATCAAGACGCTAGGGATAAACAAAACCCAAATGACAAAGCCAACTACGACAGCCGTCAAAAAGGTGTGCCCTATGTGACCGCCAGTGCTTGGATAACCTATGGTGCAGACTGGTTTGCCTTAACAAGCCCTATTGAGCTGAGTTTAGGCGCCAAGTATGTGGATGATAGAAGCACACACTCAAGCTCATTTGGCATCCCAGATGGTTATGTGCCGAGCTACACCTTAGTGGATTCTGCCATCAGCTACGCCACCGACTCTTGGAAGTTACAATTGAATATCAACAACCTATTCAATAAAGACTATTACAGCAAGGCGATGTTCCTCGGTGGCATGCCGGGCGAAGAGCGTAATGTGAAGCTGCAATATAGATACAGTTTCTAAGCGTTTTCCTTAAGCCCATAAACAAACAAGAGAGCCAATAGGCTCTCTTGTTGTTTTAGCTGGCAGACTTAACTGACGTTTTCCCGGTCACCACGCATCAGCGACTCCAACTCGGCTTTCCCCTTAGTGGATAAATCAATCAGCTTGGTTAAATCATGCTGATGGGCAGCACTGGCGATCACCAGCTTTTTATCGTGCTCGGCAAAAATCTTCACCCTTTCATTGGCTTGTACCTGTGATAAGCCTAAGCCCTGCAAAATCTTCTCACTGGCAGACAAAGCCGAACCAAAGGTTTCACGGAACACATCGGTCACCCCAAGGCTCATTAATCGATACGCGTGGTTACGGTCCCGCGCCCGAGCGACAATATTGATATGGGGGAAATGGGTTTTCACCTGCAGGGCAATTTCAATCGAATCCTCAACATTATCAACGGCCAGCAGCAACAAGCGCGAGCGCGCAATCCCGGCCGACATCAACATATCTAAACGTCTGGCATCACCAAAATAGACCTCACCGCCGTATTTGCGGATCACATCCACATGGCTGGCATCCTTATCTAAGGCCACAAACGGAATGCCCGATGACGCTAAAATCCGCCCAGTGATCTGCCCTACCCGCCCAAATCCGGCGATCACCACCTCAGACTCAGTCACATTAATGGTATCGGGCAAACGAGTATCCACCACCTTAGGTTTAGTGGCTCTAAATAGCGTGAAAATCATCGGTGTGACTGCCATGGATAAACCAATGGCGAGCACTAAGATTTGGGCGATTTTATCATCCACTATGCTGGATAATTGCGCCTGCGACAGCAGCACAAAGGCAAACTCACCGCCCTCGGCCAAGATAAGCCCTAGGGCAATACTCGGGCGCCATGTATGGTGTCGTAAACGTCCAAGCAGCATCAGCACGAGAGTCTTAATCAGTAACATGCCCAGCAAAATCGCGAGGATAAGTAAAGGATCGGTTAAAAACAGCTTGAGATCCATACTCATGCCGACCGCCATAAAAAACAGTCCAAGCAGTAAGCCCTTAAAAGGTTCGATATCGGTTTCGAGCTGATGTCGGTAGCTGGAGTTCGCCAGCATAATTCCGGCTAAAAACGCCCCCATACCCGCCGATAGCCCCAGCCACTCCATCAATTCGGCGCTGCCCATCACCAGCAATAATGCAAAGGCGGTTAACACCTCACGAACCCCGCTACTGGCAACAAGTTTAAGTAACCGCGGCAACAGATATTTGCCCACCAACACAAAGCCCACTAATGCCACACAAGTCCAATACCAAGGCACCGCATGGTGCTCAATCTGGGCCGAATTAGGCGCAAGGTAAGCGGTTAATAGCAACATGGGGATCACTGCGAGATCTTGCATCAACAACACCCCAAAGGCATCGCGGCCCAGCGGGGTGGTCAGCAGTCTATGTTCACTCATCAACTGCACCGCAAAAGCCGTCGATGACAAGGATAACGCCGCGCCCACCACTAATGCTGCCTCAACGGATAAGCCAAATCCCCAAGCTAAACCGCCAATTGCCGCCCAAGAAAGGAGTAACTGACCACTGCCGAGACCAAAGATGGCGCTGCGCAGCTCCCATAACTTGCTCGGGTTGAGTTCAAGCCCGAGCACAAACAGCATCAATACCACACCCAGCTCGGCAAAATGCAGCACGGCAGCGGGATCAGACACCAGCGCCATGCCGCCAGGCCCTAAAATCACCCCGGCAGCGAGATAAGACAGAATCGGTCCTGCGCCAAAACGTTTGCCCAAGGGTACAAAAATCACCGCGGCCAATAAAAATAACAGTACAGAAGTGAGCAGACTCGACTCTTCCATTAGGGCTCCACAACGTTAGCGAAAGGCAAAAATAGGGGTATGACCTTAAGCGAAAAAGCTTCGGCTACCGCTGGCAATCATACTCTAGTTAGGCAGGAAAAAGTGTGAAAAATTGACCTAAAAATCATCGAGAAAACGCAAGAAATAACCGAAAAAACAAAAGAAGAAAACCGCGTTACATTAACCTAAACAGTCAGTTACACAGACAATACAACTCGTACCCTACTGCCTTGCCAACTGACTGGTAATATTGGTGGCGCGTTTATCGGAGGCTAAAGCGTCCTCATAACAAAATACACTGTTACGGCCATTCGATTTTGCGGCATACAGTGCCATATCGGCACGGTGCAGCAGAGGGTCTAGGCTTAAGTCTTCTTTTGTCATACCGCTGACCCCAAAGCTCGCGGTGATAGTAAATTTATGCCCCGACAGATGCGTATCAATGGCTTCAATTCGGCTTCGGCATTGTTCGGCAACTTCCATCCCCTTAGATTCATTGGCGTAAGGCAAGAATAGTGCAAATTCCTCACCGCCAATCCGAGCAAACACATCGCCATTGCGCACATGGGGTTTTAACGCCTCAACGACTTTTTCAGCGCCCAGTCACCCGTACCATGGCCGTAGGAATCATTAATCCGTTTAAAATGATCTAAGTCGAATAAAATCACACAAAAATCGCCCCCTCGGGCAGCGGCTTGCACAAACAGATTTTCGCCAAGATCTTGCCCTGCACCACGGTTAAGCACACCCGTCAATGCATCCATTCTGGCCATGCGCATAAAACGCCGTTTTTGCAAATTGCCCACGACTAACAAAATCGCGAGGAAAAACAGCCCGCCCACTAATATCGTGATAAACATCAGCATATTAGTGTACTCACGTTCTTTTACCGTTTGCTGGGCGATATAAAGTTCACGTTCTTTATTTAGCAAGTTGATTTCACGCGCCTGCTCATCGGCATTAAACTTAGCCGCCTGATAAGCAAGGGTTTTCATCTTCGACTCATCAAAAATCAGTTGATTATAATGTTGCTCTTTTCTGGAGTATTCATAGGCTTGCTCAAATTGTTTGTCCGCCGCCATCAACTCGGCAAACACTTTGTAGGCAATATGCTTATGTTCGATATAACTATTATCATCGGGAAATGTGAGCACCTTAACAGCGTGACTTTTTGCTTGCACCAGCTCACCCGTTGCAAAGTAATTCTCGGCAAGTAGTGCATTCACATGGCTGATTTCTAATTGAAATTGGAAAGCTTCATACCCTTTTAACGTTAATAGCAAAATCGCTCTCGCATCTAAATAGTCACCCCGCTCCTGCAAAACCATCCCTTTGCCTTTCATCGACATCGTTGCTAAAAGGGGAAATTGCTTCGCATCACAATATTGACGGCTATCTTCGAAGGCATCGAAGGCGTCAGGACTTTTCACACCGAGCAAGTAAATCGCCCGCAGCAATTTGGCGTGGCAAATATCGCGGACATCGGTTTCCTGAGCGAGTTGTAACACCTTATTGGCATAGAGGCCCATATCGCTATAAGCGTCCATTTCAGAATAAATATTGGCAATTCTTAGATAGGAGTGACGTTTAATCGTAACATCATCGATATTCACCACTAGGGCTAATGCTTTGGCAACTGCCGACAAAGCTTTGTCATAGTCACGCATCCCTATATAGACCGTGGCTTGATAACTATAAATTGACGCTAATAATTCAGAACTTGTGATTAAGGTTTCGGCCTGATGCAGATCGTCTAACGCTTTGGCATATTCACTGACAAAAATATAACTAATGGCTCTGTCAATTCTTAGTCTGCCTTTTTGTGTTGGGGTTAAGCTGCTAAATGCAGTCTCATATTCGGCCAGTTTTTCTGCGCAGCGCTAAGATCAGATTGCAGTAATACATCAAGCTCATTGAGTGCCTGATCAAAATCGAGAGAGTTAGCCATCAATGCTGTCGAACACAAAGCAAAGATGGCTAATAGGGCACAACGTAACCGTTTCAAGATAAGTTAATTATTACCATGATTCACTAATAAGAAGGCTTGATAGTCTTGGTCGCCACTTAACGTTTTGAGCTTTTCCATATCCCCAGTCATTACAGCGTTAATTTCTTCATCAGTTAATCCATGGGCACGCATCACCGCCTCGGGATTCTGTTTATAGTCTTCCATTAACTGCGCATCTTGGCCTAGCTGGGTAAAAAAATCCGATAATGCAGACATATTTTCTCCTTGCGATTACTAGTTAGGCTGCACAGCCAAAAGCTCTAACATTGGTCACTAAATCCGAACCTAAAAGGTTACCATGTGAAATGATAAGGTAAGACTGATAGCTACTATCGCCACTTAACGCTTTGAGCTTTTCCATATCCCCAGTCATTACAGCGTTAATTTCTTCATCAGTTAATCGATGGGCACGCATCACCGCCTCGGGATTCTGCTTATAATCTTCCATTAACTGCGCATCTTGGCCTAACTGGGTAAAAAAATCCGATAATGCAGACATGTTTTTTCCTTATTGTTAATAATGACTCAGTATCACACTTCAATTTAGCCCAAATCTTCGGGACCGATCCCTAACTTAGCCAAAATAGCATAGTTGTACTCTAGCTTTTTTGCTGGCGGAATTAACAACGTACTAACCGGTGTTAAGTGCGCTTGGGGTAAATTCGCTAAGGGTAAACGCTCGATACGCGGGGCTTGGATTGGCAAATTGGCCGCTTCGTATATGACCACCTCATGGTCGAGCGGGTACCATTGGTTCAACTGTTCCACGAGGATCTGCAACCTATCACTCGAGGTATGAAATTGGGTTAAGGTATGTTCGCCCGCAATCGCGATTTGCCAGAGTAATAAGTGGGTGGTGGAATCGGGCACATGGTTGAAAAACATAAACTGGCTGGCTTCAAAGCTTTGATGCCCCGAGTTACCAGGATCAATCCCTAAGTCGGCCCACAGGCAAGCTTCGGCCGAAATCCCCGGCTCCATCTTGGCCGAAAACCCTTCGGCCTTGGCGCGAGTTATCGCCATATGGGATACACAGGCAAATACCCCCGGATGACCATAGAGTGCACACACGGTTTTTTTACCCGCTCTCACCGCATCTAGAATGGCATTGACCATTTGTTCGTAGGTGTCTCGACGATTTTTAACTTCACCATTTTGCGCATAAAACTGCTGCAAATTGATGATATTGGAGTTGAGCTTCGTCAACCAACGCTGCGAGAAACCGTCGGGTAAGAGTGAAAATACAATATCGGCATGTTCAATATAGCTGCGGCTTAATACGCTAATTTGTCCCGCGAGCTGTAACCCCGTACCCACACAAACGAGTGTTCCCAATGGTCTCTCCTAAAAATGCACTGCCGCAGGCTTATTGATGAACTCAAACCGTCACCTTGATAGCAACCGCTAAACCCTATGCTACTCCCTAAAGTAGCGAAAAAATGCTAACACCATCAAAGTAAAACACTTTCACAACTTTACCCATGTTTTCACAACATTGCTACATGACTATTTCGACTTTGCTTAACTTTACGGTTTTTCAGCGCAATTTACCGCGGGGCAGCTTATTTAAGCGCAATGATCAGCATAAAAATCTTCACTCACAGCGAACTAAAACGCGCCGCTTAGGTCGAAAACTCACACAATTGCAACGATAAGCGCCGCAACGCCCAATTACCCTTGTCATAAGGGGAGTGCTTGGGTATGATGGCCGCCAGATTTTCAGAAGTAGCGCATACAATGATCAATAAAAAGCAAAGTCTTACCCTGCTGAGTGCCATTGCGCTCTCAGTTTCGCTCAGTGCCTGTAGCGTGTTTGATTGGCTGGTCTATAAGCCCGATATTCCGCAAGGCAACTACATGGAGCCGCAACAGGTTGAAAAGTTGCGTATCGACATGACCAAAGAGCAGGCCGAATACATTCTTGGTCGCCCAGTATTGCGTGACAGCTTTGCCGATGACACTTGGTATTATGTTTACCACTATAAGAGTGGCCGTGATGCGAGCATTACCCACAAAGAACTGATCCTGCACTTTACTGGTAACAAATTAAGCTTAGTGAAGGGCGACTATGAATTAAGCCCAGAGTTTAATACGCCGCTTGAACAGAGTAAGTTACCTATGGCCAGCACCGCTGAGTCTGCGCCACTCGTGCCAGCACAGCGCCCAGATGAAAAGCCATTAGTGAAAGAAAATCAAACCGAAGCGCAAGTTCAAAAGCCAATCAAGTAAGCACACGGGTTTAACACTTGCCTTAAACACAAAAAGCGCCCATGGCGCTTTTTGTTTGTTCGTATTGCAGACAGATTAAGACACCCGTCCACCGGTCACTTTATTGGCACGACCTTCATCCTTGGCCTTATCGGCACGGCGACGGCGCACATCCTTAGGATCGGCAATCAGCGGGCGATAAATCTCCACTCGCTGCCCCGGTAAAATCACTTGGTCATGCTTAACCACATTGCTAAACACCCCAAGCTTTACCGTTTCTAAATCAATCTCAGGGAAAAAACTCACCATATTGCTCTGACGCACTATGTCAATTGCGCTCGTGCCGGGCAATACGCTAACCGAAATCACCTTTTGCTGAGTCGGCAGCGCATAAATAACATCGACGACGAACTTATCTGCTTCATTTGTCACTGTAAATTACCTTAGCGCGGCTGGTAAATGCCGTCACCATTGACACCATAAGATCATTAAACACTTTACCAAAAGCCATATCGACCAATGAGCTGGAAAACTCGAAATTTAAGTCAAACTCCACCTTACAGGCATCTTCCGTTAACTCGGTAAAACGCCACTGGCCGAATAAGTGTTTAAAAGGCCCATTTTCAAGTCTTAACTCGATACTCTTTCCCGGCACCACCTGATTGCGCGTGGTAAAGGTCTTACGGATCCCCGCCTTACTCACATCGACCGAGGCCACCATGGTTTTACCATCAAACTCAAGCACTTTACCGCCAACACAACCGGGTAAAAACTCTTTGTACGACTCAACATCATTGACTAAATCATACATTTGCATCGCACTAAAACGAACTAACACACTCCGAGAAATTTGCGGCATAGGGCTTGGCACTCTCAATCTAAGTAAACACGCTGTCTCAAGCGAACTCCGCGCGCCCTAATCTCTAGGGAAGCGAACAAAATTGGTTTGGATTCTACCACGATACTTAAAAAACGCACCCCTCACATATCCCTATGATGACTAAGCAAAACCGCATAAAAAAACAGCAATAAATTGATGAGGGCTTGAAATAGCTCAAATAAACCCTTATATCCATTTCAAATTGATTCACCGTGCGTATAATGGCGCCACTATGGTAAAGAAAAACTCAAAAAAGCCGCGCCTGCGACAATCGCACGAAATAAGCGCGCAACCTTCGAATACCGTTTCGAAGAAAAAATGGAAGCTGGCATTTCCCTCATGGGATGGGAAGTGAAGTCTATCCGCATGGGTAAAGTGAACCTATCGGACTGCTACGTCTTCTTAAAAAATGGCGAAGCCTTTATGCACGGCTGTACCATAATTCCGCTCAATACCGCCTCCACTCATGTGGTGTGCGACCCGATTCGACTGAAGAAATTACTCTTAAGTCGTAAAGAGTTAGACAAATTAGCCGGTCTTGTTGAGCGCCAAGGCTACTCGATTATCCCTATCTCCATGTACTGGCGTAAAGGGGCTTGGGTCAAAGTGGAAATCGGCCTAGGTAAAGGTAAAAAGACCACGACAAGCGTGAGGATACTAAAGCGCGTGAGTGGGAAGTGGAAAAAGCCCGCGTAATGAAAAAGGAAAAAACGCGCGGATAATGAACAAACGATTGAACTTGCAGCAAATGATACTAGGTTATCGCCACGCTACGAGTTACAATCAACTTTCTTGGGGGCGATTCTGGATTCGACAAGATTCACGAAACCCTAGGAGCATGCCGAGGGGCGGTTGGCCTCGTAAAAAGCCGCACAGTTATAGTTGCAAACGACGATAACTACGCTCTAGCAGCTTAATGCCGCTAGCCATCTACCACACGTTTCGCACATGGGCAGTGGATTTGATGGTCATCTCACATCGTGCTAGCGAGGGAACCCTGTCCGGGGGTGAACCGCGAAACAGTACCGGACTCACCGTGTGGGATCCTGTCTTTCGGAGTTCAAACGGTTAAACAATAGAAAGACTAAGCATGTAGCGCCTTGGATGTAGGTTTTCTGGACGCGGGTTCGAGCCCCGCCGCCTCCACCAAATAAAACAAGGACTTAGCAGAGATGCTAAGTCCTTTTTCTTTTCAGTGGCCACAAAATGGCTACATCGGGATATTGCCCACTTAGCTCTTAAGATTTAATGCTCATTATTTTCTTGTACCCAAAAGATGACCTTGTGCATTTTTTAGTTTAACTAATGCACTTTGATTATTTATTTTGTAAACAACCCCAAATGCATCAAGATATGGCCAATATAGCTGCATATGGGACTACTCAAGAGATATATTTCGATGGACAGGCAGTTGTGGGGGATTGCCGAGGCTGAAAAATTTAGCTCAAATCCAAACTGACAGCGGCCCACTAAAAATGGGCTCGGCCAGTTTAGATCTGAGCGAGTACAGATACGTTATTGGCCCACATCGACACCATTTTGATAATGGTATTCAGATGAGGCTTCGCCGTTGAAGTAGTAGACCAACTTGCCGTGTAACTGGTTATCGACATACTCTTCGCTTCGCTGCAGGCTGCCGTCTTCATTGAAGCTGTAGCTTTTCCCTTGCAAAAGGCCTTTGTTATCGTATTGCATCGTACCCAATAAGTGGCCGTTAGCGGACATGGCTCGCCACGGCCCCACTTCGTGCCCCGCTTGGTATTGGCCGTGCCATAACTTCACCTCGCTGTAGCTGCTCTCGTCTTGTACTAACCATTTGCCTTCACGCTGGCCGTTAACGTACTGCCCTTGAGCTTGCAGTTGTTTATCGAAGCCTCGCTGTAAAAAAGCGCCATGCAGCTTATCGTTTTGATAAAACGCTTGATACATTACCGTGCCGTCGGCGGCGATATCGCTCTGCTCGCCGTTGAGCTGTCCTTGCGAATTAAACTGTTCGATACGCGTCGAATCAGGATTTTGGGTGACCCACTTACCAACCTTTAGATCCGATTGATATTGCCCAGTGACAAAACTGCCGTTTTCGGCGTTATCTTCACGATACGCGCCGTGCATTTTGCCTTTACTGTAATTTATCCGCCAGAGAGAGCCATTCCAACCTGCGCCGACATACACCCCTTCGTAGCTGCCTTTAACTCGCTCTTCTCGTTCAAGCAGCGAGCCTGTCCCATCAAAACGCTGACGCAGACTCCAGTCTTTTACGGTATCGCGCTGATATTGATAAGTTAGCTTTCCGCTCTCATCGAAGCGCTGCTCGTTGGTTATATGGCCTTTCGCGAGATATTGAGTGTCAATTTGGGAGGTTACATGGCCTGCACTCGCATAGGTTATATCCTGAATCTCACGGCCTTGTGCATCGTATTTCTGCTGCTGGGCTAACCGCCCTTGCGGATCAAAACGTTGTTGTATCCCTACCTGCTTATCATGCTGATAATGTTTAATTTCTCTAGGCACATCAGCGGCTTGGTAAACCAACACTTCACCGTGTAATTTCCCCTTAAGATAAAACTCCTTAGTGAATAACCAGCCTTCTTTTGTCCAGTAAAGGCGCTCGCCTTCTCTCTTCCCCGCCACCATATTCACGGTTTGCTCGGGCTGACCATTGCTATGGAAGCTTTCATATAAGCCTTCCATTCCCTTAGCGCCATAGGTTACCCGTGTTTGCAGCTGGCCATTGTCAAAATAACTTTGCGCTAATCCTGACTCCACTCCATTCGCATAATGTTGATGGTCGCGTAATTGACCATTGGTGTGGTAACGTTTTTGCTCACCGTGGAGCCTGCCATTCAGATATTGGTACTCACCTGAGCGTGTTCCATCTTCCCAGTAATACAGATGCGTTCCCTGATAACGCCCTTGTGCATCGCTACGTCCCTTGCGAGAGAGTTGACCATTGGGGTGATAAAATTCGAAATCACCGACGATAACACTCTCCGCTAAATTGGGGCCGTTGACTGTCCCCTTAAAAACGGGTTTATCCGTCTCTACAAAAAAGCGTTACTGGCCACACGCCCTCTTGCTCAGTCGCTAGCTGTTTCTGGTAATAAATTGCTTCACTAGGCACCTCGCTAGGCTGCCATTGTTCGTCGAGTAAGATGCGTTCAGCCAACACATTAAACGACAGGAATAGTGCAGATAATAGTAATAAGGCTCTCATATCAGCTCCTTAAGGTAAGGCTGGGAATGCAGTAACCCACTGTTTATTGACGGGCTCGCCGCTAACCTTCAGGTATTCAATCGCCTGCACTCGCCCTTGCAGCTCAAACCAACGGTCTTGATGAAGCACTTGCTGTAACGGCCGTTGATAAAAATCGTCGCGCTCCCCAGGCATAAAAGGTGCGAGTGGAATGTTCTGCGCATTTAAAAAACGATAACGGCGCATCACCTCACCCACGGTTTGCGTGGTATCGAGTTCTGGCAATTGAGTGGTATCAATCAACCAACCTTGCTTAGGTTGATACGCAATCGCTTGCCATTCGGGCGTACCCGTACAGCTCAGGGCACTGCTGACTTTAATATCGTAAAAATTACGACGGATCCCATCGGCACTGGTAAGTTGATATAGAACCGTCTTATCAAGATGTTCCGCCATACTGTTTTCGGATTTAATCTGCGTCCATTGCAAGCTGTGGCCGTCAACTTGGGGCGCATCCACCACAGTTAAGGAGCACACTGCAGCTTGCTCGGCGCTTAACTGTAAGCTCACACCATACTTAGCTACCATTTGGGGTTCGAGTAAGGCGGGATCGGCGACTAATGTCTCTTGCGGCTTATCATAGCGCGCATACATATCATCACGGTAAAGCGTGCGCTGATCCACGGGGGATAAGCGACGTTATTCATGTAATCCCCCATTGGAATAAAACGAACATCTTGGGTCAGCTCGCTACTCTCATCCGGTGTATTCACATAGATGGTTAGCGCCTGTGGCTCGGCCGGAAAACTAAACAAGCTGATGGGTTCAAATTGTATCGATGCAGCTAACCCCAACATATTCCGTTCGGCTGCGGTTAACCAAGCAGGTCCTTCTACCGACGGCGATTGGTACTTCATCATGGCGCCTTCGGCACCATCAAATCGCCCCGCTAACCAAGATTTATGGGTTGGGTCACGCGATGTCAGCACATAAGAGAAGGGCTTATCGGGGATGGGAGCAAATTCCAGCTGTAAATCTTTATACTGCAAGGACACCGTTTTGTTTGGATCGGGTGTTAATGCCAGTTTAACCAGCTTAGCGCCCTGATAGTGGGCCTTAGCACGAAACTCAGTCACTTGGGATAACAGCTCGGAGGGTTCATTCCAACCGACAAGTAAATGTTGCTCTACGGATTTATAAAAACCATCCTTTTCAGCGAAATTAAAGCGATAAATTTTACTGAGTTGTATCGGTAAAACACTGCCATCGGCACTGTGCGCCGTAATATCGGTTAGATGAAACTCTCCCGATGCTTTTAAACCTGAAAAATCATGCTGATAGGTAAGGCTGAGTTGGTCATCATAGAGATCAAAGTAACCTGCATCGTAGGCAAATACCGCCTCTTGGGTTAAAGATTTATTGGCCTCTTCAAGTGATAATTCGGGCTGTTTTTCATACTCACCTGGTGGGAAATCGTAATCAAAAGCCACTCGCTGCGACAGGTCGCCCAGCTCACGCTCCTTGGGCACCATAATCACATTGCTGCGCATCGTCCCCTTAAAGCCGTAACGCTCAAAGGGCACCTCAGCCACTAGCCCCATCTGCACAAGCCATCCTCGGTCGCGCTCCAGCATCAGTTGGCCGTATATTTTGGCTTGCTCACCTTCGCTTTCCACCTGAGCCAGAACATGGGTGTCAGTCACCTTTAACACGGTAAGCTTAGAATTAGCATGGCCTTGATAGGCCGGAAGCATCACCACAGCCCCCACTTCAGCGGGTATCGAATTAATAAAAACCGATGAGCTAAAGAGCTTTTTAAGTTCCTGCTCAAGCTCAAGACCGCGCTCTGCCAGCATGGCTTGCCAGGCTGGTTTATTTAACGCACTAAATTCTTTAACGCTGCCATCGTCTAAATCTAATGAAAATTCAAAGCCCTGAGAGAAAATGGCATGCATTTCGGGATTTCGCTCAGCCCGTTCACCGCTGCTCACGCCACTCCCTTGGCCATCTTGCATTTTCATATAATCGACATGCACTTCGAAGCGGCTATTTTTACCTGCCTCGAGCACCTTATAACGCAGTAATTGATGGGATGTGGTGTCCACCGTTTCATTACGGCCACCTGCCTCGACCGAGATACGGGCAGAGCTATAGACTTGATACGCGCGCTCATCGCCTTTTTGTGGCTTAAACTCCACATCGGCATCGCCAAATGAGCAGGCTGATAAGAGAAAACATGTAACTACGCTAACCAAATACTTCATGGTTATTCCCTGTAACTGAATATTAAAACGCCGCATTATGCCTGTTAATCCAAAATAAATACATTTTTGAGGCGATTTTATCGGGTTCTCTATTTGAGCGAAGCATATTATTGATGGAAAATGAGCGCGATTTCGAATTCAATTTTCGCTGTTCTGCGGTAGGAATTCGACGGTAAAAAGAACTATACCAAGCATCCCAAATAGGATTGCAGCAACTTACGGATAATATTCGCTGACGACGCTAGCGACTAAAATGACTGAAAAGGTAATAGAAAGGTTGTAAAAAAGATAATGGCATATATTTCCTGAAATGATTTAAAAATATCTATCACAAGCTCAACCTGCAGCTAGATATGAAAAAATACTATAAAATCAAAATCATGTTTGTCAATCGCAAATATTCATTTTATAAGCATGCTATTAGATCCTTTCCTCATCCAAGCATATTCAATAAGCAGCATCGATAAGCCTCTGGCTCTACATAATGAAATGCTGTTTATTGGTGCCAATAATAGGCCATGGACGATATCGTATATGATTGCTGGCAGTAAAATAGCCATATTGACAACCAGAAATCTTATTCAGTCAAAAGTATTAACTTAATTGGCTTTAACCATAATGGTATTAGTGAGCGAAAAACTCAATATTAATATTGTTCCGCTTGATAGAACTCAGTCCTGATAGATGCTAATAAAAAGCACAACCCAATTAAGTTGTGCCTTTTTGGTTAAATACTGAAGCGATATTGAGCCAATATCAGCTCTGCTTTTCGACCTTATTGATGCTGCCTTTGTAGCCTGTAGCATCGACGGCGGTAATCAACTTATCGAGGTTAAAATCATCGGCGACAGTGACCACAGCCTGCTCGGTTTTGAGGTTCGCCTTGGCTTTGATCACCCCATCGGTTTTACGCAGCGCTTGATTAACCACGGTAACGCACAGTGGGCAGGTCATGCCTTTAACATCGAGTGTCACCTGCACGTTATCCGCCCAAGTGAATGGGGTAAACCCCAATGAAGTGATGAGTAGGAGTCGTGCAATACGTGATAGTGGCTTCATTCGAACACCTCAAGTAGCCAAGGTAAAACAAAGGGATACAGTTGGAACGCCAGCACAATAGGCACAGTCAGCCAATAGGCTAATAGCATTTGTCCTCGGCTAAATGTACCGGTACAGAGCGGCTTTTTCGCAAAGTACAAGCGCCAAAAACCCAGCAAGATCAACCCTGTTGATAGGAGCAACATGGGTACTTGTAACCAAGCTAAGCTCGATAACCCCGACAGCCCCGCCGCAGACACGCCAAACACTAAATAGATTAAGGGCGCGATGCAGCAAAGGCTAGAGGCAACCGCCGCAACAACGGCGGCGGCCATGGTGGCAAGCAGCGGTTTAGCGCTGCTCGCTTGACTTGTAGTCATAGGCAAAGACTTTTGGCTCATAGTAATTAACAGGATCGCCGTCCACTTCGGCATAGGGATAACCAAAATTGTTCAGTGGAGTCTGCTCCGCCACGGGGAATAAGTCAAAGTCACGGCCATAGTTAAAGCCAACCCAATTCATTTCCCAGTTACCAAACAGGTAATCATTCACCGCTTGTACCGCAGGATCGCTATGCTCCTTCTTCTCAGTGAGGCGCATCTTAGTCACATCTGCAGGGTCGGCGGGCAACCAACCATAACCCGCTAAGTAGAACATGGCACGGCAATGTTGACCACCCGTCACATCGGCAAAACCCTTATCATCGGCGCTGCCAAAGGCCTTTTTGGAATAATGGCCCATCTTGATGGCTTGCCCTAAACGAATACCAAACATTTCACGAGCTGGCACACCGACAGCGCGCATCAGCGCCACAAATACTGAGTTGATATCGGTACACTTACCACCGAGTTTGCCACTTTCAAGAATGGCGGCCACATCGCCACTGCCACAACCTATAACATCGTTATCACGATACATGTTGGCGCTCACCCAGTTGTAAATCAACTGTGCTTGCTTAAGCGGCTCGGTTTCTTTGCCCACAATCTTATCCGCCGTTTGCTTCACAATACCGTCTACTGGCATATGCTTGGTTGGCTTAAGATAAATGGCGACGTCGGCAGGATACTCAGGCTTAGCTGGCGCACGGTAATGGGTCAACTCGCCACTTTTAACGGGTTCCCAATCTTGGGTTTCTATCACTAATTCTAGCGTTAGGGTCATCTTGCCCTTGGCATCGGGCCAAGTGGCAAACAGGGTTTTAGCGCCATAATGGTTATTGGCACTGATGTAGGCATCTTGATAAGTCCCACTAAAGTTAAGTTTTTCAACCTGCTGGAAAGCCGTGTTTTCGGGGAGTGGCACCCATAACTTCACCACGCCCGCAGAACCTTCTGGCGCGACGAGCTGATAGGTATTGGTTAAGGTAAAACGGCGGCGACCACAGGTTTTATCGGCCATAGCATGGGCTTGCGTCGACGCCGCCAACACTGGCATCACGGTTCCTGCCGCCGACAGAATGGCTGCACCCTTTAAAAAATCACGTCTTTGCATTAGGCATTCCTTAGTTTGATAAGCATTAGAAAAAAAGATACCACTAAAGTAGTTGCCAAGGATTATAGAAAGTTATCGATCGGGCACAATCACCAAATTTCATCCAGCGCGAACAGCATGACAAAAACCACTACCAGCGCACAGAGTCCCCCATTGCCAGGGGGAAGACTAAGACAATTTGTCCCAATCGCAGACAAACAAACAGGCACAGCACGACTGCCATACCTGTTTGTAAAGGAGGTAAATCATTAACTAAAGGCAAGCAGAGGAGAGACGCATAACAGTAAGCCGGTGACGATAATGATATACAGCGACACTCCTTTATATTTATGCAGCGCAGGCACTTGATAGACCAAATAGGCCGGGATCAAACATCCCACTAAACCGAAGATTGGACTACAGATAGAGGTAAAACTCAGCACAGGGGCATTTAATACAATCGCACCCCACGACAGTAAAATGGTAAAGATCATAATGCCGTAACCTACTAACGACTTATTGATCCGCTCCTCAGGCATCACTCGGCGCAGCATATTCATGGTCAATCCCTGACACGCCTCTCTAAACCCTAAATACACACCAAAATACGCCGTCATTACCGCAAAGATATTTAAGGTCAAGCTAAGCAGTTTTAAGGTTTGTCCTGGCATGCCCTGGGCCACCATGGCTAAAGCAGAGATATTTTCATGGGAAGCACGCACCGCCTGCTCATGCCCCATGGCGAGGGTAAAAGACACTGCGTAGAAAAACACCACTACAAACAACACCCCAAAGGCAATGTTCATCGCACGCATCGCCTTAAAGCGGGCTACGGCAAGGGATTTTTCCCGCGAGCGGTATGAGATCACCATAGGGCTTAAACTTTGGATAAATAGAATCGATGTCAGCGTAAAAGGCAACATCACAATAGCATCCTTTAGCCAATCGCCCGTGCTGGGCACGCTACCAATGTTATTAATATCCCATTTATCGACCATCATCAGCCCGAGTACCGCCACCACCCCAAGCTTAGTCAGCACCATAAAGGTGGAGATCTTAAATAACAGGTTTTCACCACGGGAGGCCAATGCGACTAAACCGCAGATCAGCGCTAGACCATAGAAGGGGTTTTCAGACAACAATGACTTAGTCGCGCCAAAGCTTTGTAAAAAGGAGGCGCTATCATTGGTGATGGCCGTGGAATACACAAACACCCAAATCACCAACATAATGAAGTACAAGCCGCCGAGTAAGATGCCCCAGTTTTTGCCCAGATACCCCGAAATCACACTCGGATAATCCTTACATTCAGGCGACTCGGCCAAGGTATTGATAAACAATCGCTGGAACAAATACATGGCAGGATAACCAATCACGCTGGAGAGCAAAAATACCCACAAGCCCATCAACCCCACCTGCACTGGCAAAAATACGATCCCGGCGCCAATCGCCATGCCAATACTCATAATGATCCAGCCCCAATCCGTACTGTCGAAGCGGGTATCCTCTTTCCATTGTGCCGCCGTTATCCTTGCATCCATATCTCATCCTAACCGAGTTGATGTTATTTTTTGCAAATATATTTGAACAAAACAAACTCAGCAAACAAAATACTCAACTTTTGTTGAACAAAGTGCCATCGCTCACAATTCAGTCCAAAACCCGCCGAAAGACGCATAAACTCGTCTTTACGGCATGAAACATTAAAAAATAATTGCAACCAAACCAAAATATGCAAATAATATTGCACATAGAATTTCGATAGCATTCAATTTTATTTGCAGATTGGAGAGATAATGAAAAGCATCATTCATGCAGAACGTGCCCCAGCCGCGATTGGCCCTTATTCCCACGGCACCAGTTATGGCAACCTGATTTTTACCTCTGGACAACTGCCTGTATGTAAAGAGAAAGGCGGCGTTGTCGATGGCGGGATCAGCGAACAATCTGTGCAATGCCTAGAGAATCTGAAATACGTGATTGAAGCCGGTGGTGGCAGCCTAGAAACCGTGCTTAAAACCACCTGTTACTTGAGTGAGATCAGTGACTTTGCCGCCTTCAATGAAGTCTATAAAACCTATTTCAAAACCGACTGCCCTGCCCGCAGCTGTTTTGCGGTAAAAGATCTTCCACTGGGTGTCAAAGTGGAAGTAGAAGCCATCGCCCACGTTCACGCATAAATTGGTAAGGTTGTAGCCCGATGAAACCTCTATGGCAGCAATACATTCAGATCATTAACCAAGTGGTTAAACCCGCCTTAGGCTGTACCGAGCCGATTGCCGCGGCCTATGCGGCGGCCGTAGCGCGCACCTTATTACCGGTAGAACCCGAGTCAATTGCGGTGCAAGTTTCTGATAACTTGTATAAAAACTCGATGGGCGTTTATGTCCCCGGCACAGGTAAAATCGGTCTTGCTATTGCCGCAGCCGCAGGCGCGCTTGCAGGCAATGCCGATGCGGGATTAGAAGTCTTGGCCAACGTGACACCTGAACAAGTGGCACAGGCGCAAACCCTTATTGATGTGGGTAAAGTGAAGGTTGAACGTACCGAGACCGACGAATTTATCTATTGCTGCGTGAGCTTAACCGCTGGCGAACAAGAAGCCATGGTGAAAATCTGCGGCGGCCATACCTTAATAGCCGAGAAGCGCTTAAATGGTGAGTTAGTCTTTACCGCCGATAGCGCCCAAACCAAGGCCACAGGCTCAATCTGCGACGGCGTCGATATCAATATTGAATCGATTTACCGCTTCGCCCAAGAAGTGCCCTTCGAAGAAATCCAATTTATTCTTAAAGCCTCGGAATTAAACAGTAAATTATCCGATGAAGGCATGTCCAAACCCTATGGCTTGGAAGTCGGCCGCACCATGAAGAACGGCATTGCCGCAGGGATCATCGGTGAGGACTTACTCAATAAGATTGTGATGCTCACCGCAGCGGCTTCGGATGCGCGTATGGGCGGTGCCAATCTGCCCGCCATGAGCAATTTAGGCAGTGGTAACCAAGGGATTGCGGCGACGATCCCTGTAGTGATCACCGCCCAGTGTTATAAAGTCAGCGAAGAGAAGCTAGCTCGCGCGCTGATCATGAGCCACCTCGGGGCGATTTATATCAAGTCCCACTATCCGCCGTTATCGGCATTCTGTGGCAATACGGTCACCAGTGCCGCAGCCTCTATGGCCATGGTGTATTTAGCGGGCGGCAGTTTCGAGCAATCTTGCTTTGCGATTCAAAACGTCATCAGCGACAGCTCGGGCATGGTCTGTGATGGTGCCAAAGCCTCCTGCGCGATGAAGGTCAGTACCTCATCGAGTGCGGCGGTACGCTCCTTCTTAATGGCGCTCAACAGCCAAAACGTTTCAGGCCAAGGTATCATCGCCAAAGATGTTGAGAAAACCATTAAGAACATAGGCAAGATGGTACTCAATGGCATGTCATCTACGGATGTCACTATCATTAACATCATGTCTGAATAAGACGGTTATTCCTGATAAGCTGCTGAAAAAGGCCGAATATTGTGAAATTGCAAGACTTAACCCAAAGCGATCTGGATATACTCAAGTCCATCGAAAATATCGTCGATGGGATTGCCGCCATGTATGGCCAACATACAGAGGTCGTGCTGCACAGCTTAGATGCTAAGCACCCTTCGGTGATCAAAATTGCCAATGGTCATGTCACTGGCCGTGAGGTCGGTGCGCCCATCACTAACCTGGCCTTGCTTAAGCTCAAAACGGGTCAGGATATTTCCAACTCTTACCTTACCAAGTGTGCCAACGGTAAGACATTACGCTCGATAACCACAGTGATCCGTAATCCTAAAAACCTGCCAATTGGGCTGCTGTGCATCAATACCGATATGGACGCGCCGCTGCAATCTGTGCTGCGCACTATGATGCCAGAGCAGCTCCTCGGCAGCGAATTGACCAGTTCGCCCGAGGTGTTTGCGCGCAATATTGATGAGGCGCTGCACAGCACTATCGATAGTGTTAACCACGAGGTGCGTGCGAATCCTGCGATTTCTCCTTCACAAAAAAGTCGTGAAATTGTCAATCAACTCCATGAGTTAGGGATTTTCGAACTCAAGGATAGCGCCCAAGTGGCTGCCACGCGATTAGGGATTTCTGTGCATTCCATTTACCGCTATTTGCGTGAAATTAAAGCCAATCAGGCGGAAAGCGAGAAAAGCCTCGCTTAAAAACAAAAGGGCTAAGATCTTCATCTTAGCCCTTTGTTTTTATCAGCTTGCTAGCTTCAAATGGGATTGCTCATTGGCTTAGAGCACATTGCTCGTTCTACCTGTTACATCCCAAGCCTGTACCGTGCCATCGTCCATTAGGGCAATCACATCCAGTAAATTACTGCGAATATCGCGCATGTGACTCAAATCAACGGCTTGCTTATCTAGCGTCACCGCGGGATCTTCCCGCATCCATACTGCAATCGAGCCATCTTGGCGTTTAACCGTAAAGCCTAACCCCGTAGGGAAAATATCCGTGGCTTGAGTAATGTCAGTTTTGGGACCAGAGTGGCCATCAACCACAGTGCCATCTTGCTTTAAAAAGGCAAACTCACGTTCATGGGTCACCACTTTGCTTACCTGAGTGACCTCTTGATAACGCGGCTGGTTTTCTGCCAATTCCCATCCTTCCCAAGCGATAGCCGTATTATCCCTACGTAGCGCGACAAATCCTTCATCAAAGGGATAAACCTTATGCACACTTTGTAACTTATCCTTAAGGACTGACGTATCAGCACCATTGAATTTACTACCCCAAACGATAAGTTGACGACCTATGGTTAAGGCGGCAAACGCGTCATTATTGGCAAAAATATCAATCACTTTATTGGCGCGACTGGGACGAGATAAGCGGGCAGGAAATGGCACATCATACTCAGTTAACTCCCCTTCCCCCACGCATAAACACTACCGTCAGCCAGCAGCGCTGCAAAACCATTTTTAGAAGGAACAACTTTCACGGCAGGCGCAAGCTGGCTAAGCTTTGCCACTTGCTCACGGCCCTTTTGATCCTCTCTTACCTCACCCCACGACACCAATCTGCCCGTCGCTGTCATAGCGGTAAAAGCATTATCGTTAGCATAGAGTAGTTTCACATTGTTAAGCGCTGAGGCGACTTCGCGACTATCGCCACCATAATTAGCCTGCCCCCATGTCACTACTGTTCCATCCCGTTTTAAGGCGGCAAAAGCCCGATAGTTAACAGATACAGACACGACGTTAGTCATCGCAGGCGCGGCGTGCTTACCAGAGCTTAGCTCGGCAGTTGATGCATCTTCAAAAGACCAACTGACGACACTTCCATCTTGCTTAATGGCGGCATAGAGCCCCTTAGCCACAACAAAATCGCGCACATCATGCAGTACAGGTCTCACCCTCGAGTCCAAGGCATAGTTTCATCCCCCATTCCCCAAGGGATCAGTTTGTGGTCATGGGTTAACGCGGCAAAGCCGCAGGTATCCTCTGCCACATACAGCTGTTTTACATTAAGTAGAGGCTCGGCGGCGTTATTGCTATCGCCACCACACTCGCCATCACCCCATGTGACTACAGTACCGTCTCGTTTGAGCGCCGCAAATGCATTGAGATTGCTGTAGATTTGACTCACATCGGCTAATTCTGCAGGCATAGGGATTTTGGGCGAGGTCTCAGCAATCTCAGGGGTGTTTGGCTCATGAATCAAGACATTATTCGCGAAAGCGGGCGTTCTGTGAGCCTGAATAGTGTCAGAAATTTGCTGCTTTAACTCTGGGGATATTTCAGAATCTTGCTTATCTATGATTAAGTTAACCACATGACCTAAGGCAAAAATGGCTAGCGCCACGCCAACCCAGGGGACCTGTTTTTTCCACAACTATATCCTTATCGTAACTGCAAACTCTCACTGAGTTTAAACGGATGCACAACATCGACTGCGTGCACTCTGAGGCGCGATTGTAACTTAACGGACCAGCAAAATAACATTGCCCAAAAGTCGAGTACATTCCATCGGCCTTAAAACATAAAAGCAGCGAATATCGCTGCTTTTATTTATATCATCCACAGGATTGGCTTAATCCCGTTTGCCGACCTTCTCTAAACCCCAAACTAAGGCGATGGCCGCCAACATACACACAACAGCTAGCATCAGCTGTGAAGGTTGGCCCGTCACTTGTTCAAAATTCAGCGGCGAAATATTTTGCTCCAATAATGGCACTTGTTCACCGTGGGAGTTAGTACGCCAGGTTAAGGTTTGTTTCCAAGGCCAAATTTTACCTAAGGTGCCGAGCATCAAGCCCGTGAGAAATACTACGGTCGCATCATGGTATTTACGCAGCAAGGCCGAGAGTAAATGGCTAAAGCTTAAAATTCCCAGTAAAGCGCCAACGGCAAAACAGGCCAAGATATCGATTTGGATATTTTTTGCCGCCGCGAGTACCACTGGATATAAGCCGAGCAGTAATAAGATAAAACTGCCCGAAATCCCCGGTAATACCATGGCACAAATGGCAATCGCACCGCCGAAGAAAATATTTAAATAGCTGGCCTCGACCGATACAGGGTTCAGTACAGTGATCACCCAAGCAGCCAAAACCCCTAAGGCAAATAATCCCAAACGCGCCAGCGTAAAACCACTCACCTGTTTAAGCATGTGCACCACAGAGATGATAATGAGGCCAAAGAAGAATGACCAAATCGGAATGGGATGTGCCACCAGCAACCAAGAAATCAGTTTAGCGAAGGTAAAAATACTGGTCAGAATGCCCGCTAATAGGCTCAGTAAAAATCCACCATTAATATGCTCAAAGGCGCCTTTAATTCCCTGCGACTTAATCACGCCCCAAAGTGACGGATTAATACGCTTAACGCTTTCGAGCAGGGTATCGAGAATACCGGTGATAAAGGCGATAGTGCCACCCGAAACCCCAGGCACCACATCGGCGGCCCCCATGGCCATTCCCTTAAAATAGGTCAGCAAATATTTCACTGTGAGTCCTTGTAGTTAAATCATTATGACGTGTCATTGATGACAAATTTGTCGTGATTATACGGTGTTAGCGTAAAAACCGCGAAATGAAGTTTACTTAATTCGGCCGACTGGCATTTAATGTTATCCCAATGTTACACTCATCCGACCAGAAAGAAACAGGCACGCCGCTAAGCATTAAAAAATATCAGCGGCCCAAGACTAACACCTTAAGTTTGCACTCCGATGAAGGATAACCATGAGCCCTAACGCACAAACCCCAAACGCTAAGCCCAATAAGGTTCTCGCGCTCTACCATAAAACCCAAGGCTTACCCTTTGGCCAAAAAATCTTCTCCATCATGGTATCACGCATGGCGCCTTATTTTGGCACCATCAAACCACTGATCACTGAATTACGCCTTAACCGCTGCGCTTGCCTGATTAAAAAACGTCATGCCGTTCATAACCATATAAAAACCGTGCATGTTATCGCCATCTGTAACGGCTTAGAAATGGCGATGGGCGTGATGGCCGAAGCATCGATTCCAGCCCATCTGCGTTGGATCCCTAAGGGCATGAGCCTCGATTACACCGCCAAGGCGGGCAGTGATATTTTATGTGTTGCTGAAGTCACGCCAGAGCAGTGGACGCCCGGCGATATGTTGGTGCCCGTTACCGCCTACGACACCCAAGGTGTTGTGGTCGTGAAGGGGCATATCAAGTTATGGATTTCAGAAAAGCCGCAGAAGTAAGCCAAGCTTAATCATCAATCGAAATCACCACTTAGGTTGTCTTGCTCAACGCTTGCAGGCTGCTATGCTAAGCCAAACAACCTAAGATAGGGGATCGAAATGGATGAATTTTTACATGCCGCCATTGATGAGGCCAAACAAGGATTAGCCGAAGGCGGTATCCCCATTGGCTCAGTATTAGTGATCGACGGAAAAATTGTCGCCCGCGGCCATAACAAACGCGTGCAACAAGGCAGCGCCGTGCTGCACGCCGAAATGGATTGCCTCGAAAATGCCGGCAGACTAATCGCCGCCGATTATCAAAAGGCCACACTCTATTCGACTCTCTCCCCCTGCGATATGTGCAGCGGCGCGATACTACTCTACGGCATCCCTAAGGTAGTGGTCGGTGAAAATGTTACCTTTCAAGGGCCGGAAGCCTATGTGCAGTCCCGCGGTGTAGAAGTGACTGTGGTAGACAATCACGAGTGCAAACAGTTAATGCGCGATTTTATCGCCGCCAAGCCACAGCTATGGAACGAAGATATTGGCGAATAGCCAATATCTTCCGAAGCGGTTCACGCGCCTAACGCTTTATGTCGTTGAGTGTTTTTTGGTTTGAGCGCCTGTTAAGCTAGCGCCTTGTATTATCAACTCAATCTCGCCGAGCTGACTCGGTTTATTATCCCTAATAGCAAAAGGATGCCTGCTATCAAACCTATCACTCAAGCTGCCCAGGATCCTTGGGAAATCCCGTCGATGCGACTCACACGCCCCATCAGCCTATCCCAACTGAACGTAATGCCAACCTCGATGCCATACGAGGGTTAGCAGTATTGGGAATATTTTTTATGAATATCTATTTTATGGGGATAAGCTTTTATGGCTATGCGCCCCATCAAATCCCATTACTCTCAGACCAAGTGCTCGAAGCCTTTAGCAATTTCTTTATTGAAGGGCGCTTTATCAGCTTGTTTTCCATCTTATTTGGCGTTGGGCTTTATATTCAGTACCAACGATTTAGCGATAAAGGCTTAGCGGCCTATTCGCTACTGCGCTCACGCTTGAAATGGTTGATTGTCTTTGGTCTGATCCACGGCATCATTATCTGGCCCGGTGATATTTTACTGACCTATGGGATCAGCGGCTTTTTAGCACTCTGCTACCGAGATGCCAGCATCGCCGAGTTAAAACGTAAGGCCAATATTTTTATTTTCAGTTCGTTAGTGGTTATCTGCTTAATCAGCATCATGGGCAGTGACGAACTCTTTACCCGCGAATCGCCCTTATTCGCCGAGCAATACAGCGCTTGGACAGCAAGTTACCCTAACCAACTGTTGCTGCATGTTATGCAGGTCGGTTACATGGCGCTGGTCATTCCCTTCACCTTAATGTGGTTCACGGGTGGGTTGATGCTGCTCGGTATGGCGCTCTATCGCCAAGGTAGCTTCGAGCTGGGGTTTGAGCGAAACACCTTAATCAAGCTGGTTTTAGCCAGCTTAGTGCTATCCGCCCTAGATACCCTGCTGGGATTATCTCAAAACCCGACATTGGTGATGTTTTCGGACATCATAGTCATGCTAAGTGCTATCCCTACCGCACTGATTTACATCCATATACTGGTTAAAATCTGCCAAAATCGCTCGGCAGTGCTAAGGCCTTTACAAAATGTCGGCAAACTCGCCTTTAGCCTGTATATATTGCAATCCATTGTCGGGGTGTTTATCTTTCGCCACTTTGCCCCAGAGTTACTATTAACGCTCGACAGGGGCGGTTATATGGCGATAGCGCTGGGTTACTCGCTGCTACAATTGCTACTGGCAAGCTTGTATTTACGCTACTTTCACCAAGGGCCACTCGAAAAACTCTGGCGCCAGCTCGCCTTTAAGTCCATCAACGCTAGTAGCCATTTGAACTCGAACAATGAACAACAAAAGAGCCAATAAAACGCCGTCCGCTCCAGTACATGAACGAAAAGCGACTCAACAAAGAGTGAATCAGCGAAAAGCGACTAAATCTAGAACCACTGAATCAAGAGCGGCTAAGACTAGAGCCGCGCGCTCGCGTCAGAGTTCGATGCCTTTGTTATTAGCACTGGTTTTTCTGGCGATGCTAATCGGCGCCGCTTGGTGGCATATGCTGCCCATCGCGATTGTGGGTTTATATCTGCTGCTGAGTTTATGCACCTTTATCGCCTACGCCTTCGACAAATCGGCGGCCCGTAAAGGTCGCTGGCGCACCAAGGAAAGCACCCTGCATCTAATGTCTCTCCTCGGTGGTTGGCCCGGCGCACTGTTTGCCCAGCAGCTACTACGGCATAAATCGGTCAAAGCCGCCTTTCGCCAACTGTTTTGGCTCACGGTCGTGACCAACTTAGCCCTGCTGGGTTATGGGATCCAAACGGGCTTCATGGATAGATTGATTTAACCGTCACGCTAATTCGTTTCTATTTCAATCAATTGCTCGATAGCTTTTAACGCTTGCATGGCAGCACCTGTGTCGCCGCGCAGCTGCGCCGACACTATGGCGCCTTCCTTCAATAGGCATAGGGTATCGACAAGATAAGCCGCTTTTGCCTCGGACAAGCCCAAGGCCGCCACTTGCTGACCCATTAAATCTGCCACCCGCTGTTTATGCTCGGCGCACAAACGATGCACGGGATGGCTGGCATCGGTAAATTCGGCACTCACATTGATAAAAAAACAGCCCCGAAACTCACACAACTGCGGCACTCTTTGATTAAACCAGTCATCGAGCGCCATAAATAACGCGCGGATCCCCGCCTTACCCGTCTCGGCCGCCTGCACTCGCTCGCTTAACCATTGATAAAACACTTGGTCGCGGTACAGCACCACTGCTTCGACCAACTCATCCTTACTGGCAAAATGATGGTACAAGGTTTTTTTGGCAATCGCCGACTCCTGCAAAATCTGGTTAATGCCTACCCCATGTACGCTCTGAAAATAAAACAGTTTAAATGCCGTGCTGATGAGCTGTTGACGTTTATCTAAGGGCATATCTGACAACACTTCGGGTTGCGGCATATTGCCTTCCTCTGCAATTAGGATTTAAACGTATCTTCTCACAGGTAGACAACTCAGTCTACTCATGCAATGATACCAGGTAGACAGACTGGTCTACCCTTTAAAGATTCAACACAATTAAGTGCAACGCGGCCACTGGGATGGAGTCAACGGGCAACTCAACACTACCCCCAAGCCGCAGCCATTGATATTTAACACATAAACATCTGCCCTTGCGCGATAGCCAAGTTGGGCTCAAAGGACACAAAATGAAAGTGATAAGCCAACAGCAATTAAAACCGGCACTGCTCGCAGGCATAGGTGCCATGTTATGTATCAGTGCCTTAGCAAGCTTGGAGCAAATGAGTACGCACTTGTTGTGGCTGATGGCCCCCTTTGGCGCCACTATGGTGATTTTATTTGCCCTTCCCGATAGCCCATTGGCGCAGCCAAGAAACATTGTCTGCGGCCACCTACTGACCAGTCTGATGGGACTTATCATCCTCCACAGTGTGGGCGTCTCGCCGCTGAGTTTAGGGTTGGCCGTAGGAGCGGGAATCGCATTGATGATGCTGACCCACACAGTGCATCCTCCTGCTGGAGCAAACCCGCTAGTTATTATGCTGACCGCGCAAGGGTGGGACTTTTTATATTCGCCGGTCGCCAGTGGTCTAGTGCTGATCCTATCCTTTGGCTGGCTGTATCATAATATGCTGTGTCGACGCCCCTATCCGCAGAAATGGTTTTAAGCTGCGTCAAAACACTAAAACCTTAACGTGTTAACACATTCAGGCGTGAAGTGGCTAAAAAAGAGAATAAAGAAGAGGATAAAAATAAAGGGCAAGTTGATTGCCCTTTATCAAAACTGCTCACTTTGATCTTAAAACCAGCTGAGGGCGATACTGATAATCCCCCCGGTGATCAGCAACTGCATTAAACAGAACCCCATGATATCCCTCGCCTTTAATCCGGCGATTGCCAGCACTGGCAGCGCCCAGAAAGGCTGAATAAGATTGGTCCACGCATCACCCCAAGCCACTGCCATAGCAACCCGTGCCACATCGGCGCCCAAGGCTTCGGCGGCGGGTAACATAATTGGCGCCTGCACAGCCCATTGTCCGCCCCCGAAGGCACGAAAATATTCACAATCCCTGCACTGATAAAGCTCCAAAATGGCAGACTTTCGGCACTGGCGATGGCCACAAAACCTTCGGAAATACTCTGGGCTAACCCCGATTGCACCATCACCGCCATAATGCCAGCGTAAAAAGGAAACTGGATAACGATACCCGCGCCGCCTTTAATGGCTTCGTTGAGACTCAGCAATAAACTGCGTGGTGTTTGATGCAACACTATGGCGAGGAATAAAAATAAGAAGTTGACTAGGTTAAGGTTTAAGCTGCCCCCTGCACCGCAAAGTAATAGCCTAAGTAAACGAGTCCCGCGCCGCCGACACTCCAACCGAGCAAGCGACTGTTTTCTAATTTATCCGCAGGGCGAGTCGTATTGGCCGTTAACTGCGCCGCTTTATCGTCTGCGCCTCCATCCTCAAGCGCCTTAGGATCGACATAAATGCTGTCTTTCTCTTCGGGCAACATAAAGCGGTTCACCAGTGGCATCACCACAAACAAAATCAGCACTAACAGCAGGTTAAAGCTAGCGAAGATGGTCTCGCTGGTGGGGATAATACCGATTTGTGATTCTGAGAAATGCCCCGCCGTGGCAATAGTTAACGGAATCGAGCCCGCTAAACCGCCGTGCCAAACCACAAATCCCGAGTAAGCACTGGCGACCAATAAACGGTAATCCACACGCACTTTACGCGCTAACGCCTTAGCGAATAAGGCGCCGACCACTAAGCCAAATCCCCAGTTAATCCAACTGGCGGCGAGGGAAACCAAGGTCACTAAGATAATCGCCTGAGGCGCCGACTTGGCAAATCCTGCGATGCCATCGAGTAATTTCTTAATCGGTGGCGAGCTGGCGAGCATAAATCCCGCCACCAGCACTAATAGCATCTGCATCGAAAAACTCAGCAGCGCCCAAAAGCCATCGCCCCAGTAATTGATGACTTCGAGTGGAGTTTTATGCTCGGCTACCACGGCCGAAATCAGCACCACTAAGGTTAAGAGCAAGACAAAGATATAAGGGTCGGGTAAATAACGGTCGACGAGCTTGACCAGAGGTTTTGCCGCTTTGGTTAACATAAGACTGTCCTTGTTTATTCTTCTTATCTGTTTTTATTGAGTTTTTGTAGAGTCTAATGTCACAGGTTAAGCGATCTCTAAGACGGGATAAAGCCTTTAGCCATTTTTAAAAAGTGAGAAAATGTAACGCGAATAATCCAGTACCGCGCCAAACCGAGGCGCTAGCCACTTCGGCTAAAAAACTGATAACATGACCAAAATTGACTGAGGTGCTCCTTAAAATGAAAATGTTACTTGCCGTTGTTGTGATTGCTGGGGTGATTTTTTACTTCTTTACCTCGATGAATAACCAAAAAGCGGCCCAAGAAAATATCCGTTTAGGTAATGAGTTTTTAGCGCAAAACAAAACTCAAGAAGGGGTGAAAACCACCGCCTCTGGGTTGCAATATCAAGTGTTACAGCAAGGCACTGGCACTGTTCATCCTAAGGCGAGTGATACAGTGACTGTGCATTACCACGGCACCTTAATTGATGGCACTGTGTTCGATAGCTCGGTCGAGCGCGGTGAGCCGATAGCCTTCCCACTCAATCGTGTTATTCCAGGTTGGACTGAAGGCGTACAACTGATGGTCGAGGGCGACAAGTATCGCTTCTTTATTCCTAGCGAACTGGCCTATGGCAACCGCAGCACTGGCAAAATTGGCGGTGGTTCGGTACTGATTTTTGATGTTGAGCTGCTGAAGATAAATTAATCTTATGCTGTATTCCTTAATAAAAAGCCCTGCATTGCAGGGCTTTTTGTCTTTAATCCCTATCGACTAAGGGCAAGACGCCCCGCCGATATCCGTCCATACTGCAGCGACACCGGGGACATCTCCCTTAGTCCAGTATTTGGCTTGCCACTGACGACCGTTATAGCTAGTCGTTGCTCCGCCGTTGTAGGCAACGCCCGCATCCCAGCCTAACTCAACCTGACTCAACAATTGCCATTGGTCGGCGGTTCTTGAAGGTGTGTTACCTTGAGTCCAGTATTTCGCCTTCCAAACCAGTTGGTTATAACTCACTGTATCACCTGTGTTGTAAATGCTTGTCGCATTCCAAACAGGATAGTTGGCCGCATTGGGGTCAGTTGCGTCACATTGACCGCCCGTCGCCTTAGGCGTCACGGTTAAGGTCAAGGCAGCACTGGCATCTAAGGCACCATCGGAGACTAATACACTCAAACTGTATTGGGTCGATTGAGTAACCGTCGGCGCCGTAACCATCAGTGTGGCAGTGTTTTGTCCACTCGCCGCCACGCCGCTTGGCACTGTCCATGCGTAGGTGAGGCTGTCGCCATCGGCGTCAGTCGCCGTCGCATTGATGCTCACCGATTGCCCCGCTTCAACCGTCACAGTCGCTGGCACAGTCACCACAGGCGCTTGGTTTGCCGTCTCAGCCTTATGGGTGAGAGTCACAGTGTCGGTTGAAGATAATCCTTCAGGATCCGTGACTCGCAGACTGAACACATACACCACATCCGACGCCGTCGCGCTCAGTTGCACCACAGCATTGGCCATATCCGCATTACTGATACTTAAGCTAGGGCCAGAGACTTGGCTCCATTGATAACTCAAGGCGCCGTTTTCAGGATCCCGCGACGCGCTACCATTTAGCGTGACATCCGTAGTACCGGTTACCGTGATATCCGCTCCCGCGTTGGCAATCGGCGCTTTATTCGCTGGTGGCGTTGTGCCCTCGCCATGGCCTAGACCTTCGTGCATGGCATTGAGAATGTCACCATTATCGGCATCAATTTCCCAGGCGAACAAACCACCGAGCTGATTGGTCAGCACGTATTGGCCCTTGGCTTTAACAGAACGAGCATCGTCGAAGGTAATTAAATCACCCGTAGATGCATTAAAGACAGATGGCGCTTCAGCGGTTTCATCATAGGCATAGCTCCAACCTGCGCCCATATAATCCTTGGCGATCTGGCGATAATCCACTACGCCCGCTTCCCAAGTGCCCTTCACTTTGCCCGTTGCAGTGCCCGTGAAAGGATTGTTACCGCTGTAGCCATTCACCCCAGTCCAGCCACGGCCGTACATAGCAGCGCCGACCACAATCTTACCCGGAGTCACCCCTTGAGAGAGCAGGGCTTTTACGCCTTTGTCCGTGGTGTAACGGGTATTAGGATCCCAGCTCGCCTCATAGAGATTGGTTTGATGTCCAAGCTCTGTATTGGTCCAGCCGCCATTAAAGTCGTAACTCATCAGGAAGATGTAATCCATATATTGCTGCGCCGCCTGATAATCGACCTTAGCAATTTTATCGCCGCCCGCACTGATGGCCGACGTCAGCTCATAGGTGCGTCCAGTTTCGGCGCTGAGCTCATCGAGCATCGCCCGCAGTTCACGCATCAGGGTGACATAGGTTTGTCCGTCGTTGGCATTTCCTAAGCTTGGGTTAGCACCACTGCCGCCGGGGAATTCCCAGTCGATATCGACACCATCGAAGAACTTCCAGGTTTGTAAAAATTCCTTCACTGAGGCGACAAAGGTGTCGCGCTTGGTTTTATCCCCCAAAAAGTAGAAGGGATCGGAGAGCGTCCAGCCACCAACGGAGGGGAGGATCTTCAGATCGGGATAGGCTTGTTTTAACGCCATCAATTGGCCGAAGTTGCCTTTGTAGGGATCGGAATACTCATTCACCCCCGCCTGCGGCATTTGCACCGCCGCCCAAGGGTCGTGGATCGCCACTTTAAAATCGGCACGGCCAGCACAGGCACGCTGCAACGCCTCAAAGCTACCTTCGATTTCCTTTAAGCTGTCGTTGATGCCATTGCCACCACAAATCGGGGTAAAGCCGTATAAAATATGGGTTAAGTTTTGTGCAGGGATCTTATCGACGGGGAATTTACGTCCATAAACACCCCACTCCACAAAGTAACTTCCCACCACTTTGCCGGATTTATTCGCATAGGGACGATTGTTTTCTTTCAAAGGCGCATTGAGTGGCAGTAAATGACTGCCATCGGTATCGGCGACTAAGATTTCCCTCGCATCACTGGCACTGCAACCTTCATTATTACAAAGCTGCACGCGCATTTGATAGCGCCCGCCCTTATTGACCTTGAAATTGGCCGTACCCGCCGCACTCGAAGGACCTTCCCATGCCACATTTCCGTTGAGTAACACCTGCGCCTTATTGCCGATATCGCCGTTATACAAGTTCCAGGTCACGGACACATCGGCGGCATCTTTTACCGTCACTAATTGGTTATAGGCTGAGGCGGCTTGATTCACCTCGATAATGGCAAACTTGGTTTCCCCCAACCTAAAGTCGGTTTTCCGGGGAGCGCCGCAAAGGCTTGAAAACTGACAGCGGATGCCAGCACCGAGGCCACCAGCATCGCCGAGGTGGAGATTTGAGTCTTAAACATGAGATTTCCCTATTGAGTAAGTTATGCATCAATAAGGCAAACAAAGCGTAGACAGGAAACAACACTCTTAAAACCATGTGCGTACAACGGCAGCATGAAGAAACAACCTGTGGTATCCCCGCTATCATAGGTACAAACGAACCCTTAGACCGGAGGCTTTGCGTCCCAATCTTTCGATTGGTTTGCCTTTTTCACTAATGACAACGTTGTCATTACGTTAATTAGCATATGCCGCTATAGCGTTAAATTGCAACTAAATATTAACAAACGGGCCATTGTACCGATTACCAACACTGGATTGGCTTAAAGGAAAAGTAAAACCACTGAGTGCAAAAAATGAGCAATGAATTGTATTTAAAAGGATTGCTTAAGCCATGGAGTCCTATCATGGACTGGTATCGCCAATAGGGAAGACAATAAAAATAAATCGAAAGTCTTAAGAAAGCGGTTTGCAAGGCGCAACTTGATAACTCGTGCAAACAAAAATGCGGTCATCGAACGAGGTGATATGCAGAGTGCACTGCAAACACACAAATCCGATGGCCGCATGCTGTTGTTCTCGACCCAAACGAAATCAATATCTGGATCAGCGTGAGTAAGCCAAGATTGATAACCTGAACGAACCTATCACGCCTCAATCTTGACCTATTCGCATCTCAATCGAAAGCCGTTAGGCGGCGTCCTTCGAGTAATCCCTTGCCAAGATCACCGATAAGCCACGGCAGACTAAGGTCTCCATATCATCGACACGATTAATCTTCATTTCGGCTAATGGAGCCCTGAGAGCCATGCGTCTTAAACTATCCAGACAACCCTTGTAGTACGGCGCGCTGTTCATCATGCCACCCGCTAACCAGATCCGATTAGGATTAAACAGATTGACCGCCCACGCTAGCCCCATCCCCAGATAAGTGCCGGCGAGATATAAATCATCGGCGGTGGAAATCTTACGGCTGCGGATAGAATCGCCACTGGCGAGCTGCTCGAGACTAAACTCCCCCGCCTCCGTCATCACCCGGCAATGCCCAAGCTCCCCCGCGACTCCCGTAGCCCCCGTAAAAGCCTTGCCGCTCAACGCGATCGACATGCCAATTCCAGTGCCACACATGACTAACAACTCACAGGCATATTTTTCGTCACAGGTTGCCTGCATACCGGCGTCGATATCATTGCAGATAAACTTAAGTTCGCCTTGGGTTTTCAAGGTTTCAAAGCTTAGCCCATTGAGACCGGGCAGCGATTTACAGGACACCAAACGATTCTGTTGTACGAGTCCAGGTACAGCGATCGCTAAATGGTAGTGCTGTAAATCATAATCCCGTTCCAGCGCCGCGATTTGATCATTTAAATCTTCAATTTTAAAGCCTTCACCCGTGGGGATTTTATATTGTTCTGTATGCCCCTTGAGTTGAAGTTCGAACAGGGCTTTGCTACCGCCCACGTCTATTGTTAATGTTTGCATCGCCAACTCCACTGATACATGTGCTCCCCTCTGACCCCGAGCGGAGATGGCGAATGTTAGCATAATGGGTAAATATTAGCGATTGAATAAAACTTAAGTAGCTAATTTGTAAGAATTAGTCGGAAGAACTGAATGATAAAGATAACATTTCAATTTGGAAATTAGTCTAAGATCACAACCCTTGTTACTGCAAAGTGATGCCGAAAAAACAAAATTGTATACAAAATCCTTTATTCCATCCCCTTGCATCTTAGCCGTTGAGCTTGCGATAATCGCCGCCAATTCGCATCCTTTTCGCCAGCATTACGCATTATAATCTTGGCTGCCTACGTCAGCCGCCAATGCCAATATTTGGAGCCCCTATGTCGTTACCATCGTCACCACAATCCCTACAACCGAATAAGATTGCTAACCGTCTTGCCGCCATTCGTAGCGAACTCACCAGTGCCAATTTAGATGCCTTTATCATCCCGCGCGCGGACGAGTACTTAGGCGAATATGTGCCTGAGCATAACGAGCGTCTGTACTGGGCAACGGATTTTACTGGCTCAGCGGGCATGGCCATTGTCTTAAAAGACAAAGCCGCCATCTTTACCGATGGTCGTTACACGGTACAAGTGCGTCTGCAGGTGGATGCAAATCTCTTTAGTTATGAAAGCCTAACTGACACACCGCAAATCGAATGGCTATGCGATACGCTTGCCGCTGGTTCACGTGTAGGCTTCGATGCCCGTTTACACACCTTAGCTTGGTTTGAAAACGCCAAAGCGACGTTAGCAAAAGCCCAAATTGAATTGGTTGCCGTCGAACAGAATCCGATTGATAAGCACTGGCAAAATCGACCTGCACCATCGAGCGCGGCTATCACGTTATTTAGTAATGAGAGTGCGGGCAAGACCAGCCTGCAAAAACGCACCGAGATTGGCGCACTAGTCAAAAAAGCCGGCGCCGATGTCGCGCTGATCGCCGCTTTAGACTCCTTCTGCTGGCTGCTCAATATCCGTGGTAATGACGTGCCGCGTCTGCCTGTCGTGCTCGGCTGCGCGCTACTTCACGCCAATGGCGATATGCAACTGTTTACCGATTTAAGCAAACTCCCTGAGGGCATTGAGGAACACGTTGGAGCGGGTGTGAGCTTTAAGAGCGAAGCTTCCCTTGCCGATACCTTGGCAAGCTTACAGGGCGTGAAACTGCTCGCCGATCCCAATTCTGCTAATGCTTGGGCACAAAATATTGCCCGCGATGCAGGCGCCAAGTTAATAGCCGGAATTGACCCGGTCTCCCTGCCTAAGGCACAGAAAAATGCCGCCGAATTAGCAGGCATGCGCGCCAGCCATATCCGCGATGGTGTGGCCGTGAGCCGTTTCCTTGCTTGGCTCGATGCCGAGGTCGCTGCCCATCGTCTGCACGATGAAGCAACCCTCGCCGACAAGTTAGAAAGCTTCCGCCTAGAAGATCCACAATATCGCGAGCCCAGTTTCGATACCATTTCCGCTGCTGGCGCCAATGCGGCCATGTGCCACTACAACCATAACAATGGCACGCCAGCCATGATGACGATGGACAGCATTTACCTTGTGGATTCTGGCGCTCAGTATCTGGACGGCACCACGGATGTCACCCGTACCATCGCCATTGGTAACGTGACCGATGAACAGAAGAAAATGGTCACCTTAGTATTAAAAGGCCATATCGCCTTAGATCAGGCCCGCTATCCGAAAGGCACCACAGGGCAACAACTCGATGCCTTCGCCCGTCAATATCTGTGGCAACATGGATTTGATTACGACCACGGCACAGGCCATGGCGTTGGTCATTTCCTCAGCGTGCACGAAGGCCCGCAGCGCATCGGTAAAAACCTCAATGCCATCGCCTTAATGCCAGGTATGGTGTTATCCAACGAACCAGGTTATTACCGCGCCGACAGTTTTGGGATCCGCTTAGAAAACCTAGTGGTAGTGCAACACTGCGAAGCCTTAAAGGGCGCAGAGCGTGAAATGTATGAATTCGATGCCTTAACGCTGATCCCAATGGATGCTCGCCTTATTGATAAGAGCCTGTTAACCCAAGGCGAAATCGACTGGTTTAATGCTTACCATCAGAAAGTGTTTAACACCTTATCGCCATTAATGTCGGGCAGTGAGCTTGAGTGGCTGACAAAGGCAACAAAAGCCATTTAATCAAAGCCCTAAAATAAAGGCGTGCATTCAAATGCACGCCTTATCACTCGCCTTTACATGTCCATCTTTAGATATACGACGTTTTCCCAAAGCGCTAACCACACTTTGCTTCGTGATTGCTTAGTGATTTTGAATAAACAACTAACCATCAAATCTTCCAGTTCAAATCAAAGTCATAGCGAACACCTAAGGCAAAAATAGTGTCATCTTCACGTTCATCGTTGTTTTGTTGCAGGCATTCTAGATGCAAGCGCACATTGCTCGCCGCTTGCCATTCTAAGGTGAGGTTATAGCCGTCATAATCCAGACTCGTACTATCCTCTATCCCATCTTTAAACCAAAAGTAGCCTAGCTTCAGTTTATAGGCATTGCCAAATGGGATAGCTAACGCACTATCAAAGGTACTGCCAGTACGGTTATCACCCATATCAAACTTGTATTCCTTATTTTGATAACCCACTGCGGCATAAATACCATTATTAAACTCATAGGAGATAACCCCGCCTGTGAGCTGCTCCTCCCCCGTTTTCACCTCGCCGGTATAAGTATCCTGCTGCAAATATGCGATACCAAAATGAACGCCATACTTATCAAAGCCTGCACCGACATTCACCGCATCTGCACCGCTGCCACCAGCATTACCATCAAAAATACCAGATGCCATAAAAGTGACAGGTTGGAATTTCACTTCGTATATCAGTGCATTATTAACAAAGAAAGGACTTTCTTGATTGTAACCAAATGGACTATTAGCGTTATTAAACACATCAATATATTCAGCCACTAACGTATATTGCACTGGGCGTTGACGGCCAAAAGTCAGCTGACCATAGGGAGAGGCTATCCCCGCAAAGGCGAGGCGGGCCTCACCGAACCGCCCATTATCGTCGAGACGAATTTTCCATTCGCCGCGGGCAATGGCGCGCCAATTAGGCGCAAATTCGGTTTCTGCTTTTACGCCCAAACGCGAAAGCGCATCACCGATGTCCCATTGGTCGTCCGCCTTGTCTTGGTATTCTAAGGTGGGGCGAAATGAACCATATAGGGAAAACTGGCTATTACTCAAGGAGGACTGCATTGTCGGGCTAGGTTGCTGGGTCGATTTTGCCTGTTGCTCCAATTCCTTAACTCTTTGCTCAAGCTGTTGCAATCGTTCAGCTTCTTCCGTGGTTTGAGCATAAACCTGCATAGTGACAGGAAGCAGACTAACTAATAGTAACTGTACGATTCTACTCATGATGAGTGCCTTCCTATATTCATATTTTCCGTCCCGAAGACGGGATAAAATCATGATTGATAGACTCAAGCGACCCGAAGTTGCCAACCTCTGGGGTTCATGAATGCTTCACTTCAAGGTACATCAATGACCAGCTGAATTTAGGCTAAACGCCAAGTCAAACACTCAGGTGCAACCCGTCAGGCCGACGGGAAAATCCATAACATGCCAAAGCATTCAATAGCACTGTATTAATGTCCTTATGCTAAATGTCCTTAATATGAAATGACTCCATGTAAAACGGCCATATGTAGAACGGCACTATTCAAAAACAGCACTTACCAACAGATCACAGCGAGTCGTAGCCGCTCTTAGTTGCAAGCTAAAAGATTGGCAATCACGCTACACAATGAATTTGTTCAGAATCGTATCTTGTTCTTTGATGTACTTAGTTTGCGTATGCATCGCTGTACTAGCATTGACCGCGACATTCGACACCTGAACGGATAAATCTTTAATTCTAATAGTGTTGTTATTAATCTCCTCAGCAACCAAGCTTTGTTCTTCGGCTGCGGAGGCAATCTGCAGATTCATATCGCTGATCTGCATGATGGCTTCACGAATTTTATCCAACGCCGTATTGGCGCCCTGTGCACGCATTACGGCATCTTTGGCATTATCTTTACTTTGACTCATCACATCGGTCACCGCACGGGCGCCTGCCTGAAGCTGCTCTATCATAGAGCGAATTTGCGTTGTCGACTGTTGAGTCCTTTGAGCGAGTGTTCGAACTTCGTCGGCGACCACCGCAAAACCACGGCCAGAATCCCCCGCCCTTGCCGCTTCAATCGCCGCGTTTAAGGCCAATAAGTTCGTTTGGTCAGCAATGTCATTAATCACTTTCAAAATAGTGGCAATGTTATCCGTTGCAGCGCCCAATGCGTTGACTTCAGACACCGCCATGTCGATTCTCGATGATAGGGCATTAATCGCATCGGTGGTTTCACTCACGACTTTGGACCCCACCCCCGTTGCCTCATCCGCCTCTTTAGCCGCAGAAGAAGCACCTTGAGCATTACGGGCAACATCGGATGAGGTCGTTGCCATTTCGTGCATTGCGGTTGCAAGCTGTTCGAGTTCATGTAGTTGTGAGTTCATCGCATCCGTAGATTGCTGTAACTCTAATGAGGTTATTTCGGAGCTTTTATGGATTTCTTGTCCAATGGACTTAGATTCAATAATTAATTGCTGCAAATTATTCGTAAAGGTATTAAACCCAATCGCCAAAGATGAAAACTCAGCGTCAGTTTTGGTATTTAAGCGTTTAGTTAAATCACCTTCACCCGAAGCAACATCTTGAATGGCATTATTTAATGTCTGTAATGGCCGCATTAAACTCGTTATTAAAAACAGCAATACTGTGATACTGATAATTAAGGCGACCACAGAATAAAAAATTGAACTATTACGTAAGTTTGTAACCGCAGCATAGGCAATAGCCTCATCTAAAATAACACCGACATACCAATCTTCCCCTGATACTCGAGAGAATCCAAGGGTATAGTTTTTACCATCGAGAGTGACTTTTTGAGGACGCTCCATCACCTTGATATTGGGTAAGAAATCACTCATAGGTAAACCATTTCGTTTTGCATCGGGATGCGCGATAGTGGTTCCATCGCCAGAAATAATAAATACATAGCCCGCATTAAATAGCTCAACTTCATTCACAAGCTTTGCTAAACCAGCAAGGCTAACATCATAAAAAATAGCGCCAATAAACGTGCCTTTATCCTTGACAGGGGTAGCGATGGAGACAAGTATCTCCCCTGATGCAGAATCGGCATAAGGCGCTGTAATAATCAACTTGTCAGATTGTTTTGCGTCCGTATACCAAGGGCGAACTCTTGGGTTCCAACCAGATCCTGGGTCCCAAGTCGGGTCATTATTAATATTGCTGCCGTCTTTTTCGTAACCAAAACCGACAAGTAAAAAGGTGTTTTTAACAACAGGAAGGTTAATGACCGACGATATGTGTTCTGGCTCGAGGTCTTGCTCGATTAAACTCGTGGTATAAGCGGCAATTTTTTTACGGGCTTCAATTTCTGAGGACACAGTATTACGAACGCCGTCGACAATTTCGGTGACGCTCGTTTCAAGCTGCGACTTCATTTCTTTTTGAATGGTAAAATATTGGGTTGTCGTTAATAAGGCGACCGTCAATAACAATAGTACTGAGGATGCTGCAACAATCTTATGACTGAACTTCATTTTATTTCCTATTGAATACTTAACCATTTCAACCGAATAACATTTAATCGCCAAAATAAAACTCAAGACGAATAAATACAACCAAATGAATTTGCTGAATACACTATCGTTTAAATAGAATTAAATTATGTATAATTTGGCTCATTATTTGAGTTCATTCTTATTCTCAAAGCCTATTAAATTTATTTAATAGGTATAGTCATCATTTCGTATGAAAGCCAGTTTCGGCCTGTTTTTTTAGCGAACATATTAGCCCTTAAACTCAGAGGTGAATCGTTAGGAAGAGGGTTGCTCAGTCAACATTCAATGACCGTTTTCGGCTCAATGTATCAGCCCTAGCTCTGGCTCACCTCTTTTCGCGCAATTCAAAGAAACTAAGCGCATGAATTTTATGGCTTAAGTTCGTTCTTATGTGAACGACCATTTGCTAGGTAAGACGAAGGCATATGGATTGGCAATGTCGAGCATCGAGTTCACAATTGCACTTAGCTATGTAGCATCCGTTTTGTCCCTTATGCTGCTACCACAAGATAAGAGATTGAAGTGTTAACGGCCAATCTTTAGGTAACAGGTCAAGTTTTAAGGTAATCACACAAGTATCGATAGCGGATAAAACACAAAATCAACCATTAAACAGGATAAAAAATCGTTTTCTTTAAGATAAAAACACTAACGTTTGCAAAACCTTATAAAAGCAATAAAACATTACTTTTGTTGCGGATAAAGCAAAAAACCGCTCTCCAATAACCACACAAAAATGATACCATTATCACATAATAAGCCGGCCCAAATGAGAGCTGGCACCCGTTTTACCAGTTACATTTACCCAAAAAGTCGTATCGGCCCTGAATGGACACACTAAATGAGCCAGAGTAACCCTAGCCGCAGTAAAACCAGTCAACTCCACAGTAACGCACAAGAAGTCCGCCTCACACCACAAGACGAATTGATTTCCACAACGGATACTCGTGGGATCATTACCTATGTGAATCAACGTTTTGCCGAAGTATCGGGTTACACTGCCGAAGAGCTAATCGGCCAACCCCACAACAAAGTGCGCCACCCAGATATGCCCAGCGCCGCCTTCAAAGAAATGTGGGAAAAGCTGAAATCCGGCCAATCCTGGCGAGGCATAGTCAAAAACCGCTGTAAGAATGGCGGTTTCTATTGGGTCGATGCCTTTGTCTCTCCACTGTTTGAGAATGGGACTATCATCGGCTATCAGTCGGTGCGTATCCAGCCGCAGGCGGCCTATGTCAGTAAAGCCACGGATATATACCGCAGATTAGTGCAAAACAAACCCATAACTAAGCCGCTGAGTTTGATGCAAAAACGATTTGTGTCAGCCGTGGTGGCCACCACAGGGTTACTGATTGCAGGTTACTTTTGGGGTTGGGGTGTGATTTTCGCAGGGGCGATTTTAATGAGCCTCAATCTGGCCATTTTCTACGATGAAGCCTTCCGCATTCCAGCCAAATTGGTTGAAATGCAAGAGAAATATGACTCGATCAGTCGCTACATCTACTCGGGCGCCGACACTTCATCGATTCTCGATTTCCAATTGATCCTATTGCAAGCCAAGATGAACGGCGTGCTTGGCCGCACCCAAGATCAGGCCCACCACTTACATGCGATTGCCGACCAGCTGGTGGTGACGACAGAACAAACCTATGTCAGCCTAGATCAAGAGAAAAACCAGCTTGAGCAACTCGCCAGTGCGATGGAAGAAATGAGCTCAACCATTGCCGAGGTCGCACAAAATACTCAACTGACCTCGACCAGCATCAACACCGCCTACGATCTCTGCCTGAAAAGCAGCGCCAATATGAAGGCCAACACCCAAAAAGTTGAGCAATTAGCCAAATCCGTGGCCGATGCAGCCAATAATGCCCATCAACTCAATAAAGAAGCCGAACGGGTGGCCAGTGCCATGGGCGAGATTGACTCGATTGCCGAACAGACTAACCTGCTCGCGCTCAACGCCGCGATTGAGGCGGCTCGCGCAGGTGAGCAAGGCCGTGGGTTTGCGGTGGTAGCCGACGAAGTACGCGCACTGTCGAGCCGTACCCAATTATCGACCAACAGTATTTCCCAAAGCGTCGACAAGATGTTCAGCATGCTAAATGCCTGGGCGAAGGAGATGGAGCAAAGTCGGCAACATGCCGAGCTGTGCGCTAACGATATTCAAACCTCCGCCGAAAACGTCAACACCATTTACCAAGAGGTGAGTGAGATCCACACCTTTGCTCAGCAAAACGCGGTGGCCGCCGATCAGCAGCGTCAAGTGGTGCATGAAATCACTAACAACATTCACTCCATTACCCAAACCAGCAGCGAAAACCTCGCGGCAACCCATCAAATTGGTGATGCAGCCAATCACCTCAAGCAAAACGCCGAAAAGGCACTCGGCCTGCGCCGCGCCTTTGGTTAACATGCCTACCGCACCATTGTCGATGCAGGCAATGGTGCGAGACGCTCTCCTCAGCCTTTCCCACGCCTTTATCCATATCAAAACCTACTAACACTGCGTCATAAAAGCCCAAAAGGTTAAAAAGTACAGGTTTTAACCGAAAATTTTGCTATACTCCGCGCCCGCCATTTTTATGCTCTCCGTGCAGAAAAATACTGGATGGGGAAATGCGTAACCAAGCGCATGATGGTTTGACTCAGGTGTTAAAGTGATTGCATTCGAGTCATGGCGTTTGAGTGATTGAATAAGTGAACAACAGGAATCCAAAATGAGATTTGAATCTTTTAGTTTTTGCCCCGAGATTTTACGCGCTATCTCAGATTGCGGTTATCAAAAAATGACACCTATTCAGCAGCAAGCGATCCCCGCCATCCGCCGCGGGCAAGATGTGCTCGCCAGCGCGCAAACGGGCACAGGTAAAACGGCGGCATTCGCATTACCTATTCTGCAAAAGATGGCAGAAAATCCCAGCGAGACCTTAAAATCGAACGCGCGGGTATTAATCTTAACGCCGACTCGCGAGCTCGCAGCTCAAGTCGCCGACAATGTTGAAGCCTACAGCAAGTATTTAAATTTCAGCGTGTTAACCATTTACGGCGGTGTAAAGGTTGAGACTCAGGCGCAAAAACTTAAACGCGGTGCCGATATTATTGTCGCAACGCCGGGCCGTTTGCTCGAGCACCTTACCGCCTGTAATTTAAGCCTCTCTAGCATCGACTTTTTAGTGCTCGATGAAGCCGACCGTATGTTAGACATGGGCTTTAATGCGGATATTCAAAAAATCCTCCAAGCGGTGAATAAGAAGCGTCAAAACCTATTGTTCTCGGCCACTTTCTCGAGCGCAGTAAAAAAACTGGCCAACGACATGATGGTCAAGCCTCAAGTCATCAGCGCCGACAAGCAAAACACCACCGCTGATACCGTGAGCCAAGTGGTGTATCCGGTTGAGCAGCGCCGTAAGCGCGAACTCTTATCCGAACTGATTGGTAAGAAGAACTGGCAACAAGTGTTAGTCTTTACCGCGACGCGCGATGCGGCCGACACCTTAGTGAAAGAATTGAATTTAGACGGCATTCCCTCTGAAGTCGTCCACGGTGAAAAGGCGCAAGGTAGCCGTCGCCGCGCACTGCGTGAGTTTATGTCGGGTAAGGTACGCGTCTTAGTCGCCACCGAAGTCGCCGCCCGTGGCTTAGATATCCCAAGCCTTGAGTATGTGGTCAACTTCGACTTACCCTTCCTCGCCGAAGACTATGTGCACCGTATTGGCCGCACCGGCCGCGCGGGTAAATCTGGGGTCGCAATTTCATTTGTGAGCCGTGAAGAAGAGCGCACCTTAGCGGATATTGAAAAGCTTATCGGCCAAAAAATTCGTCGTATTACCGTTCCCGGATACGAAGTTGGTAGCCGCGACTTGCTGTTAAAGCAGCTACAAACCCGCCGCAGTTTTGCCAAGAAACAACAGCGACTCGACAACGTGAGCGAGCAGATCATTGCCGAAAAAAGCATGCAGGGCCGCCGCGTAAAAATGAAAGTTGGCCAAGCCCCAAGCAAGGCAAAAAAGCTGAAATAAACACCTGACATAGGTGATACCGCTTCGCCAGTCAGTCTCATTATAAAAGCAAGAAAGCGTCCCAAGGGACGCTTTTTTATTGAGCCGAAATAATGAGCTACAAGCCATAAGCTATCAGAGTGACTCGCTCTAAAGATGGCTTATCTCAGTCCGAACTCTAAACGGACTGAATCAGCAAGTTCTCTACAGCCTCATTGACTCAATACTTAGCCCACGGAACTGAGGCCGATCACTTATTCCAAAAAACCACCAAATAACTGTTTAAGCCTTTGCTCATCAATGGGATTTTCGCCGCGCCAGCCCGCAAGCGGTAAGATGATGTCAGAGCGAATACTGCCGGGATATTTGATATTGCAGATATCCTCAAATGGCGTAAATGCCTCATAAAGCGGCGTAACATAGGAATTTGGCATGATGCCAAGCTCTGCTAACACCATCAGTTGGCCACGGAAACTGTACTTATTAAAATTGGGGATAATCTTGGTTTTCTTCACCCTTTGCTCGAGTTTTCCGGGTGTTTCATCTAAAGGAGCCTGACGGATAGCTTCAATTAACGCACTGAAGATGGCCACATCCTCTGCACTGGGTTTACAAGGCGATAGCGTACAAAATTCTTGTAATTCTATGAGATTGTGCGCCCAGCGCTCGTTCCACACACTGCCAGCGTAACAGGAAAAGATTTTTTGTCCCTGCTCAATCCAGTTAACGCGCTTGATGGAACACACAGGACAAATGTCACTATCGGTTGCCATCGAATGTTCTGGTAACGCCTTAGCAAACAAATAACTGAGAATGGGTTGACGACCGCGAGGGAGGCTTGAAAAACCACATAAATAGGCCGCCAGTACATTTTCGAGGGAAAGATTCGGCTGCTTTAGTATCGCTTTATAGCCGAGCACCACATCATCATGGCTCAGGTTAACCCTGTCGTTGACCGGATAGCCACTCTGTTCAATCAATGCGATTTCGGCATCAGTTAGACCTTGATAGGAGTAGATATAAGTTCCCGTATCGACATCAAACACATCGCCATTATCGATTCTTTGTTGGTAACCATGCTCGTCTTTGCGGTACGACTTTTTATAATAGACTTTCTTTAACGCGTTAAATAATCCCTTATCCATTTACGGCTTTCCTACTGAAAAAATTACCAAATATCATTTCAGCCTTTCAAGGCGGTGGCAATACTATCACTTTCGCGTTTTGCGCCCCACCTTATCTCAGTTAATTAGCAGACTCGATTAGCTCACTCAATTAGCCCACGTTATCGGCTCACACCATTGACTTATATGAGACTAAAACGAGCTCGAGGGTGATTGAGCAACATTGCTTTAAAAACACCACGAAATCTGGATACACACTGCAATAAATTGCTGCATTCGCCGTTCTTATAACTGTCTTCCCCATTCACGACCCAACAAGCGTACAAACCAGAGCCAATCGCTTGAATCGATAGAATAACCCATAACACAGAGAGATTACTTATGCCGTCCCTACTACAGCGATTCTTACTGACCACCAGCCTACTGCTCGGCAGTTTTACCACGCTAGCTCAACCTATCGCTAAGGATGAATATTCGGTTAGCCCACTGCTCAATGGCGAACAAATTCCCACAATTACTTTGCAAGACATGAATGGCCAAAGCGTTGATTTAGCAAAATTAACCGCACAAAAACCAACCATTTTCTTCTTTTACCGTGGCGGCTGGTGCCCGTTTTGCAACAACCAAATGGGGCAACTAAAAGCCATCGAACCTAAACTTATCGACATGGGCTTTCAACTGGTGGGGATTTCCCCTGATACGCCCGCACAGTTAAAGGCATCGGCCGCAAAAAACGAGCTTAAATACCAGCTACTTTCCGATGAAAAAATGCAGGCATCGCAAGCCTTTGGCCTTGCCTTTTACACTAGCAAACAAGTCACTGATACTTATCTGAGTCGCTTAAAACTGGATAACCCACTGTGGACAACGCCCGAAGGCGATAAACGCTTAGTTCTGCCTGTTCCGGCAATTTATATCGCTGACACTCAAGGATTAATCCATTTCCAATATGTGAATCCCAACTATAAGGTGAGACCCGCACCTAAGTTGATTCTGACGGCCGCCAGCCTCGTCGGAGCACCAGAATAATCCATCCCCCGTCCAAACAGCCGCGAAGAATCGTTATCGATTTAGCGGCTGCTTTGCTAAACTAGCTTGGCCGCAATCGATACTACACGTTCCATTAGATCAATCCTTTAGCCCGCGGCGGAGCCACAATGAATTCTCAAACCTATAACCAAGCCGTACTCGAACTCGCTCGCGCGGGCCTTGCCGATTTAACCGCCTCAGCCCAAGCTAAAAAAGCCCAACGCACGCCTGCGCAAGAGAGTCATTTTTTGTGCAACTGGATGGTCGAGGCGCTCAAAGAAAAGCGTTTCTCTAAACTGGTGGCCGACGATCTCACTGCATGGATCCGTATGGCTCGCAGCCAAGGTGCTGGTGCCGAACTTAAGCGGTTATTGGAGAGAATTGTTCAACAGTATCAAAGCGTTGAAAACTCGCACGTCGAATTAGGTACATCATTAAACGCTATGATTGCCGAGTTAACTCAGCTCGAATGGCTAGTGTTTACTGACACCGAAATTAACACCAAACTTAAGCTGGACGCCGATGGCCAATCGAGCTTAGTGATTGATATGAAAGAATTTACTCAACATATCAGAGATAATCAGCTCATCAAACCGATCAACTTATATGTCCGCGCCGATGAGCAGCAGTTGACTCAAATCGCCCTCTCCCACGGGCTGCTTATCAGCCAAGGTAATAAAAAAACCAGCCTGATTAAGCACCATAAAACCTATCAAATTTACCCGCACAATCAGCTGCCAGCCTTATGCCAACTCTTGGCTTAAGCCTAAAAAGCTGCTTGAATAGGAAAACTGCGTTACAGATAACAATTTTTTCACAATGACAAGATAAAATGTAGCGCAGTCACTGCGAAGCTCGTTCAACCAAGGAGTGAAGGACAAGATGCGTAAAGCTGGTATTTCCTATCGTTGGCGAGTAAACGCCATTTTGTTACTGCTACTCTTTGCTCCCTCTTCCTTTGCCCAATTACTCAAGTACAACATCACCGGCTCCTATTCTTGGTATCCCTATTTTATTGCTAACCAACCCGAAGCCCCTGGCATGGTGTCTGAGTTAATCCCGCTGATTTTATCCTTAGCCAATATCGAGGGCGAAAACCTGTCCTTGCCACCCAAACGGACGAACAACGCCCTTGAAACTGGCCAGTTAGACTTTGATGTGGTCAGCCCAAGTTGGTTTGCAGATCAAGACTTTGGCCCCTTATTCGTAAAATCCGATCCCATTATGCCCATCACAGAATACGTGGTGACCAGACCCGAGAATGTCGAATCCTTTAAGGAAGTCGCTGAAATTAAAGGTAAGCAAATCGGTACCGTCAGGGGATATTTGTACCACGACGACAAAGAGTTTATCCGTGTCGATTTTACCTCGGAGCAAGAACTGATTAAGGCATTGGATAAACACCGCATCACGGCCATTATCTCGGGTAACTATCCCGCCTTATATTGGTCGAACAAGCTTAAGATCCCCGTTGGATTGGCCGCAGTGCATTCCGATGGCGTATTGGTGTTAAGGCTACGTAAGGAGCATGCCGATCTACTGCCCGCACTCAATCACGCGATAGCACAGCTAAAAGCCGATGGAAAAGTGGAACAGATTATCCAGAAATACACCCAAGCCTTTGCCAGCTAAACCGATAAAAGCGCATGTTTCCAAGTGCTCACCAGAAAATGGCTCTGCAATAACGCGGCAAGCTTTGTATTTTGCAAACAGCAAAGTTGAAATGGATACTTAAGAGGATGTCGCGTTTAGCGCAACCTTAGGTTTTAACACCAAACGCTGCCCCTGATTCAGATGGGTGGTGCAGGCAACCCGCAGCAAAGAGGCAAAGTTAGCCACTTCGCCCTGCCTAGTTAACACTTCACGGTAAATACGGGTTAAAAACACCGCCACACTCAGCTCAGCATCTTCGGCAATCTCTTCAATAATCTGCCAAAAAATCGCCTCGAGCCGCACGCTCGTCACGACACCATCGATTCGAATGGAGCGGGTTTTGAGTTCAAACAGTTCGGGTTCGGCACCGGAATAGATTTCACACACAATATTACTCCCCAAGCGGCGATTGCGCTTTGTTCCAGCATTGCGCTTAGCTTAAGTCCACAGCGGATATTCAACTTAAGCCTCTACCCGAACTGTTATGCCATAAATAAGGCAGGATGAATATCGTTAATTCAATAACTTGTTGAACTGCGCCAACCATGCAGGATGCGCAGGCCATGCGGGCGCTGTGACTAACTTGCCATCGGTGATTGCCGCAGTCACCTCAATATCACAGTACTCGGCGCCCGCTTGTTTCACTTCGGGCGCGCAAGCTGGATAGGCAGACACTTTCTTACCGCGTACCACATCGGCCGCCGTCAGTAACTGCGCGCCATGGCAAATGGCCGCAATAGGTTTATCTTGGGCGGCAAATTCCGCCACCAAGGCAATCACCGCAGGGTTTAGGCGTAAATACTCAGGTGCACGACCACCGGGAAGCAGCAGCGCATCAAAATCACTGGCGTTGGTACCGACAAAATTGCCATTTAGAGCAAATAAGTGCCCTGGTTTTTCGGTATAGGTTTGGTCGCCTTCAAAGTCATGGATTGCCGTTTTAATGGTTTGTCCCGCCACTTTATCAGGGCAGACAACCGTTACGCTGTGGCCCACCATTTGCAGGGCTTGGAACGGTACCATTAGCTCATAATCTTCAACAAAATCACCGGCGATGATCAAAATATTGGCCATGAGAAACTCCTTTTATTCGATAAGGGAAAACGCAAAATCGGATTTCACTCTACTCCGACCATTAAATTTAGGGTAATAGTGGAATACTACAAATTGGTGCTGCGATTTCAGGCATAAAAAAAGCGCCCGCAGGCGCTTTAATCTAAACCATTAAGATCAATTACTTATCTTTGGTTCAATCGCAGCATGTTGCTGACTATAACCATTTAATCCGCTATTGGCAGATTTCACTACATTTAAGGCTTCAGCGGTTAAGGCATTATTGCCATTCAGTAAGTCATTTAAGGTGCCAGACTCAGATTGCACTAAGCCTAACTCTCGCAGCATGGCATCCACCACTGGCGCATTGGCGCGGTAGTTTAACGCGGCGCTGGTGACTTGCTCGGCGATACCGCCTTGATGTGCGACTGCGCCATCGGCTCCCGATGCCAATTGATTACCGGCGCCATAACCTTGAAGGATCTTAATACCTTCGATATTTTCCAGCGGTTTAACCGCCTGCGCGACAATCTCAGGCAGTGCTTTTAAGATAGCGAGGGATTTTTGCAGCGCAATTTGCTCATCACGCAGCACGTTTTCGGCTTCATACAGAGCTTGTTTACCCGCCGCTTCAACGGCATAGACCTTCTCGTCGGCCTCAGCTTGCAGTTTTTTCGCATCGGCACTGGCGCGGGCTTCAATCAGAATCGCGCTCGATCTGTCTTCGGCGGCACGTTTTTCCGCCTCGGCTTGTACCGTCACACCTACCGCATCGCGCTCCGCTTCTTTGCGAGCGTCGATCACTTCAATCTCTTTACGACGATTCGCCTCAGCCACTTGGCGCACCGTAATAACCGCTTCTTCTTTCTCTACCTTGGTTTTTTCCGCTTCGGCGGCGCGGGCACGGGCAGCAGACTCTTCTTCCGACTTCGCGGCTACCGCGATGTGTTTTTCCTGCTCGGCAACTTCGATATCACGTTGCTGTTGAATACGGGCCTGTTCGATAGATTTGCGCTTTTCAATCTCGCGGGTTTCGATGTCTTTAGTCTTTTCGATTTCCGCTGTTTCGATTGCGCGCTCTTTGGCAATCTCAGCTTCACGTTCTTCACGGGACTTGTTTTCTTTTTGCTTAATAATTTCCGCTTTCTGCTCGGCACGCTTAAATTCGAGTGACTGCTGCTGCACCAGACGCGCTTCTTCTTCGGCCTTTTCAATCTCCAGCGATTCTTTTTCAGCCTCTAGGTTACGCTGCTCGATCTTGATGCGGTTTTCCTGCTGGATATCGTTGGTCTCTTTACGTTTTTCTTCGATGATCTTGGCTAAACGCGCACGACCTTCGGCGTCGAATGCGTTATTTTCATTAAAGAATTGCAGATCAGTCTGGTCAAAACCCGTTAACGACACGGATTCGAGTTCTAGCCCGTTTTTCTCGAGATCGTTGGCGACGTTATTCTGTACCCGCTGGACGAAATCGGCGCGCTGCTCGTGCATCTCAGTCATGGTCATTTCCGCGGCGACCGCACGTAACACGTCAACAAACTTAGATTCCATCAGCTTTTTCAGCTCTTCCACACGCGTGGTACGGGTACCTAAGGTTTGTGCCGCCATTGAAATGCCTTCGGCATTGGGCGCAACACGCAGATAGAAGTCGGCCTTCACATCGACACGCATTCTATCCTTAGTGATCAGCGCATCTTTTTGGGTTTTCTCCACTTCGATGCGCAGGGTATTCATATTTACTGCTATGGTTTCATGCAGCACGGGTAAGACGATTGCGCCGCCGTCCTTAATAATTTTTTCACCACCAAACCCCGTACGTACAAAGGCCATTTCCTTCGTCGCACGTTTATATAATTTGGCGAAAATCAGACCAATCACAATCAGGCCAATCAATACCATTCCGGCAACTAACAACACGAAGTTGCTCGAACTGGTTACATCATTTAACACATCCATTTGCTTTCCTTTTTCGTTAATGGCTTTGGAAAATTAATTATCAAAGCGAGTCACAGACCAGACTCTTCCTTCTCGTTTTAACAGCACCACTTGCGTGCCACTGGCAAACTCGATACCCGAGGTTTCGGGTTCGACTAATACATAATGTTTTTGTTGATGTTTATCGCGCACCACGGCTTCCGAAGGCATGCCCTTCATGGCGCAGCCTAAGGTGATAGTACCGACATAACCACTTAAATCATCAAGGGATATGGCGGTGGACTCATTCTTAGGGAGTAAATCGGCCAAGATCCGCCCGAGATAGCGACAGGCAAACGCACTGCCAACCACAGCAATCGGTAAGGTGAAGAGTTGCGGTAACAAGACGCCCGTGAATAACAGGCTCAGGTAATTTGCAATATAACCGACTATCGCAAAACTGGTCAGTGCCAGCACAAACCAGATAAGTAAGGGTAATCGATTTAGACATAGCCAGCCCGCAATCCCTGTCAGGCCAGAACCGCCAATATCGGCATCATAATCCACATCGGCGGGCACCCATTGGTCGAGCGCACTCATCATGCTTAACCCTATCACTAGGGCTAAGGCTTCAAACACACCAAGGACAAGCACGCAGGCGAAGGCAATAGTGTAAGGTAGGTTAGGCTGTTCAACTAAAAACGCCCACATAGTCATCTCCTTGAACGATACAGCATTCCATTTACTTCACTGTAATTATCAACTTACGAGTGACAGAATAGCAAGGCGAGCCTAGTTTCCAAACAAAAAATTTACCCTAAAACGGATTTTGACTAAATCCTTGCTGCGCCAGAATCGCATGGGCTGTCATCGCAGACAGGGCCATATCGACGCCCGGTAACAAAGAAGCGTTGTATAAGTCAAAATAAGCGGCGCTCTGACCACAGATATAAAACTTCACCCCATGGGCCACTAAGGTTTTCACTAAGGCTTTATTGGGGTTTTGCGCCCCGTTGTGCTGCTTGGCATAAAAGCTATCATCGGCTAAATCGCCAACGGCACTGCCATGCACCACCATCGCTAGCTCAATATCGCTTTCTTTCACGCCAGCCGCCACGTGCATATTAATAAAACGGGCAAGGCTGTCGAGCTGACGATTCACTTGGCCGACATCGGCCGCCTTACTCATATCGAATGCCACCTTAAACTTCATCCCCGCAGGGATCGCAAGGTTGCTTTCGACCTTAGCCACTTGACCAAATTCGGGGATAGCGGTTCCAGGCGCAAAGCTCTCGGCTCCGGCATGGGCGGCGCTAGATAAACCGACCAACAGCGCCATGGTCATGACTTTAAGGGTTTTAGTGTGATGTGATTTTGGCTGCATGATATTATCATCCTGTTATTGTTATTTTTTCGTGCTAATAGATAACGACAGCACCTTAAGATTGAGTCTATGGATACCGCTATGAACAGCAAAGAACCTACGCCAAGTTACGATAAACTCACGGCCCATTTCCAGAAAATTTCACATTTTGAACATTTTAGTGCGCTTGGTGATTGGGATCAGGCCGCCATGATGCCCCTCGGTGGCGGCAGCGAGCGTGGCGATGCGATGGCAGAGCTGGCGTTACATATCCACAGCCTTAAAACGGCGCCAGAGCTTGGCGATAACCTTGCACTTGCCACACAAGAGGCGCTGAGCCCAGAGCAACAGGCCAATCTGAGGGAAATGCAGTATCAGTATCAACAGGCGACCTTAGTGCCGGGTGAGCTGGTACAGGCCAAAACGAAAATGGCCTACCAGTGTGAGAATGCCTGGCGCGAGCAACGCAAAAACAATGATTGGCAAGGTTTTAAACCGAATCTAAAAGCGGTGATTTCCCTCGCGAGGGAAGAAGCCTTAATTCGCGCGCAGGCCCTTAACATCTCTCCCTATGATGCCCTGCTCGATAAATTTGAGCCCGGCATGACCACAGCAAAGCTTGAGCAGACCTTTGGCGACTTAAAAACGTGGTTACCTAGTCTTATCCAAGATGTGCTTGCAAAACAAGCCAGTGAACCCAAGCTTACCCTTAACGGCCCCTTCGAAATCCAGGCACAGCAAGCCCTCGGCCAAGCGGTGATGGCCTATTTAGGGTTCGACCTTAACCATGGCAGGCTCGATATCAGCAGCCACCCATTTTGTGGTGGAGTGCCAAGCGATGTACGCATCACGACACGTTATAATGAAGCCGATTTTAGCAGCGCCATCATGGGCATAGTGCATGAAACTGGCCACGCCCGTTATGAGCAGGGCTTACCGAAACAATGGCGCGGTCAGCCCGCCGGATTGGCTCGCTCCATGGGCGTCCATGAGAGCCAAAGCTTATTTTGTGAAATGCAGCTCGGTGCCAATCCCGCGTTTTTACGCCAACTGCAACCACTGATTAAACAGCATTTGGGCTGCGAGTTTAGCGCCGAAGACTTGGCAAGACACTATACCCGCGTCAATCCCGGGCTTATCCGTGTCGATGCCGATGAAGTCACTTACCCTTGCCACATTCTATTGCGCTTTGAAGCCGAAAAAGCCTTTGTCGACGGCAGCTTGAGCGTGGATGATCTCCCCGATTTTTGGTCAAGCCAGATGCAACAACTGCTCGGGATCAATACCGATGGTAACTATCGCGATGGTTGCATGCAGGATATCCATTGGGCCGTAGGTGAATTGGGATATTTCCCAAGTTATACCTTAGGCGCCATGTATGCAGCCCAATGCCGTTTTGCGCTGGAGCGAAGCTTAGGCCCGATTGAAAACCTTATCGATAATGGGCAGTTATCCCAAGTATTTGACTGGCTTGGTCAACATATTTGGTCCAAAGGCTCATTACTGACAACGGATGAACTCATCATTCAAGCCACAGGTGAGCCGCTCAATAGCCTGTATCTTGCCAAACATTTGAAGCAACGTTATTTGGAGTAAACGCCGTAAGCAGCCGAGATAATCGCAGCACTGGCGAGTTTCAAAGCTTTTGCTGCGATTTGGGTATATAATCCCCAACTTATTTATTCACACTGTTTTGGACGGAAAAAGGTCGACCATGTTACTGCGTGCAATCACCCCAGAGGATTGGGATGCTATTTTACAGATCCAGGAAGAATGTTACTCCCAACTGGATCCTGAACCCCTGCATGTATTGCAAAGCAAGTGGCACGTTTCACCTCAATCCTGCTTTGTGTTTGAGGTGAATGAGTCGGTGGTGGGCTATTGCCTCGCCCACCCTTGGACCACCAATATGCCTCCCGCACTGTATGAACCCATCACTCAGTTACCTAAAGCTGATACCTTGTATCTGCACGATATTGCCATCTCGGTAAAGGCCCAAGGTTTAGGCGCAGGCTCAAAGGCCCTAATGCGCTTAAAGCAACTCGCGGATCGCTTTAACTTAAGCTCCCTCTCTCTGGTCGCGGTACAAGGTGCCGATAGCTACTGGCGTAAAATGGGCTTTAAACCTAAAGACATTGAGAAATGCCTTGGCAGCTATACCGACGATGCAATGTATATGATTTATAAGCTTAATCATCGAGAAGAATGATGAACCCCACCCTAACGACTATTGGTTTACTCTGTCTTAGCAATATTTTTATGACCTTTGCATGGTATGGGCATTTAAAATCCTTAGGCTCAAAGCCTTGGATTATTGCCGCCTTAGTCAGTTGGGGCATCGCCTTATTTGAATACCTACTGCAAGTGCCCGCTAACCGCATCGGCTACACAGTGATGAATGTCGGCCAATTAAAAATCCTGCAGGAAGTCATCACCTTAAGCTTGTTTGTGCCCTTCGCCTATTTCTATATGAAGGAACCGCTCAAACTCGACTATCTCTGGGCTGGCCTGTGTATTCTCGGGGCGGTGTATTTTATTTTTAGAAGCGAATTTAACTAATTCCAGACTTATTTCAGGACTTTTTCAGGAGAGAACCATGGCGCGTCAAGTGACTTACACCTTCAAAGGTGAGACGAAAACCATCGCCTTTAGTTATGATAAACACCGCGATTTATACGAAGCCGTGGCCGAAGCCGAAGGCATAGACTTAACCAGGTTTCTCGCGATGGAACAACAAATTGCCATGACCTCACGCAAAGGAGCCAAGGCCGAAAAAGACTATCGCAAGGTCGAATTTGCGCGCTTTGGGTTTAGCAATATCCACTTTGTACGCGATGAAGAACCCGAGGCTTAAGCCTTATCGTCATTTATCCATTTAGAATTAGGATTGCAGATGTTAAATGCTGAACATGCTAACTTCCCCCGTGCAGGATTCTTCCGCCGCTTAGGGGCAATGATCTATGACCTGCTGCTCGCAGTAGCCGTGTATATGTTTGCTGGCGCCATCGGCTTTGGTATTTTCTTCGGACTCACAGCCTCCGGCCTGATTAGCATGAATGGCTTTGAACATGTGTCCGACGCCCTCAATGGCACACCGATATACCATGGGATTTATCAACTCTGGTTAGTGCTCTGCGTTGGTACTTTTTATGCGCTTTTTTGGAGTAAGGGCGGTCAAACCCTCGGGATGCGCGCTTGGCGCCTTAAGATCCAACATCCTAATGGCCAAAACTTAAGCCTTATCACCGCCTATGCACGCATCGTCTGGTCATTACTCGGCATTGGTAATCTGTGGGTGCTGATCAACGACGATAAACTCGCACTACAGGATATGATGACCCGCTCAGAAGTGGTTGTGTTATCCAAGGAAGCCAACCAAATGCGCAATTGGCATGGTGCATAAAGCGTAGCGCTTAAAGCTAGCACTAAACCTCACAACCGTGATTAAGCTAATTTGCCCCAATAAAAAACGACGCCATATGGCGTCGTTTTTTATTACCTGCGTTTTATCACCGCCGGATAAAGTAGAAGGCTATGCCAGTAAACAACAGACTCGGCGCGATAGCCCCCACGTAGGCCGGCAACTCATATACCATACTCATAGGGCCAAAGATCTCGTTACTGATATAGAAGCTAAACCCTGCCACCACGCCGAGCAACACCCGCGCTCCCATAGTGACTGTCCGCAGCGGCCCAAACACAAAGGATAAGGCCACCAGCATCATCACCCCGACCGTCACAGGCTGCATCACCTTGCGCCACAGGGCTAATTCGTAACGGCTTGGGTCTTGGCTGTTATTTTTAAGGTAATCTAAATAACCCATTAAGCCGCGAATCGATAAGGCCTCGGGCTTGACCGATACTACGCTAAGTTTGTCGGGCGTGAGACTTGAGCGCCAAATATCTTCATCTAAGTGTTCGAGCTTCACTTCGTCATAGCTTAGGTCGGTACGCTTTACATCCATAAGATGCCAGCTGTCCTTACTGAACAAGGCACTCTTGGCATGCACAACATTCGTAAGCTTTAACTCACTGTTAAACTTATACAAAGTAATATTATTCAGCTTATCAATATCGGCGACTTCGCCAATATTCACGAACAAATCACCATCCTTTGCCCAAATGCCTCGGTGGGATTTAATCAAACTGCCGCCGGAGAGTTTAATGGCTTGGAGTTCATTCGCCTTTTGCTCGGCCACTGGCGCGCCCCACTCTCCCAATGCCATCACCATCAACATCAATGGCACTGCGGTTTTCATCGCAGATAAGGTGATTTGCAACCGCGACATCCCCGAGGCTTGCATCACCACCAGTTCAGAGTTCGAGGCCAGCATCCCCATGCCGATCAGCGCCCCTAACAGCACCGCCATCGGGAAAAACATTTCAATATCGCGAGGCACGAGGAATAACACATAAATGCCCGCATCCATCATGGAGTAGGAACCTCGACCGACTAAGCGCAGCTGGTCAACCCACTTGATGATGCCCGACAGGCCCGTCAGCACTAGCAAACACAGCGCCGAAGTGCTTAATAAAACTCTGGCGATATAAAGGTCTAAAATCTTCATGCGGCCACCTTTTTACGCGCCATTGCCGTCGATAAACGAGCAAATAAGGGTCTGTCTTTTCCTAGGAGTAAAATCCCCATAATGAGTGCCGACAAATGGATCCACCACATGCCTAAATACTGTGGAATAACACCATCTTGCAACGCTTTACGTCCCGCGACCATCAGGCCAAAGTAGCCAAGATATAACAGTACCGCGGGGAGCATTTTGGCAAACTTACCTTGGCGCACATTGACTCGCGCCAGCGGCACGGCAATAAGTGTCATGATAGGAATCGCCAACGGAATCGCTAAACGCCAATGGAACTCGGCCACGGCTTCTGGCCCTTCAACTTTCATCAATTCCGTCAGCGGTAAGGCTGAGAGTTTACGGCGACGCTCATCGACCTGTTGCTCTTTGATTTGCATCTTATAACCACCAAATTCAATCATTTGGTAGTCTTTTTGTTGTGGGCTGCCCTGATAGCGCACCCCATCATTAAGCTGTAACTGCTGCGAGCCGTTCTGATCTTCCAGTACCCGTCCGCCCTTAGCCACGACCACGTTGGTTAAACCAATTTCGTCATTAGGGTCAGGCAACTGGGCCACAAACACTTTATCCAGATCGTTATCCTTGCCGATACGCTCAACAAACAGCACTGCACGGCCGTTAGGGCTCGCCTGAAAACGCCCCTGCACTAATGCGGCAAGGCCCGCCTCGGATTGAGCTTTCTCGAGCACTTGGTTTTGTTGCTCCTCGGCCCAAGGCGCAACATAGAGGGATAAATAGCCAGTAAACAACATGTTGATAACGGCGAGGATCAAAGTTACTCGGGTAACATACCATTCACTTACGCCAACACCGTGGAGAATGACCATTTCATTCTCGGCATACATGCGGCCGTGGGCCATGAGGATCCCAAGGAACAAACTTAAAGGTAAAACGAGAACAACAAGATAGGGTAAGTTGAGGCCTATCAAGGTAGCGATAAGAGAAGCAGGAAATTCACCGTCTGAGGCGTCGGCCAATATGCGCACGAAATGTTGGCTAATAAAAATAGCTAACAGTACTAAAAGCACCGCCATCTGCGCTTTTAAAACTTCACGAATAAGGTATCTAAATACAATCACAGGCAGGATCCAGTCCCTAAACTTATATTTATGCTGGTATCAGACTAACTTTCATGTAGACTGTCTACTTTTGGTAGTTTTGTGACCAGCTTCAGGGGTTCCTGGCAAACAATAAATGTCACGGATTTTTCACAAAAACGTGACTCAAGTGCCGAGAATAAATCACCTTTGGAGTAATAACTTAGGCCCTTTTCGGGACAAGCAGACATTATCTAATAAATATAAAAATTTGTCTTTAAGAATCTAGGAGAGCTCATGGAGTTTAGCGTTAAGAGCGGCAGCCCGGAAAAACAACGCTCAGCCTGCATCGTTGTCGGTGTTTATGAACCCCGCCGTCTATCCGGCATCGCCGAGCAATTAGACAAGATTAGCGAAGGTTATATCAGTAATCTACTGCGTCGCGGCGATTTAGAAGGTAAGCCAGGCCAAATGTTATTACTGCACCACGTTCCTAACGTATTGAGTGAACGAGTGCTGTTAGTCGGTTGTGGCAAAGAACGAGAACTAGACGAACGCCAGTACAAGCAAATTATCACTAAGACCATCAACACCTTAAACGAAACAGGTTCAATGGAAGCCGTTTGCTTCCTGACCGAGTTACACGTTAAAGGCCGTGATACCTATTGGAAAGTTCGCCAAGCGGTAGAAACGACCAATAGCAGTTTATATAGCTTTGATGCGCTCAAAACCCGTAAAGGTGAGACCCGTCGTCCGCTGCGCAAGTTAGTATTTAATGTCCCAACTCGCCGCGAACTGACCTTAGGTGAGCGTGCGATTGAGCACGGCATGGCTGTTTCTGCCGGTATGCATTTATGTCGCGATGTAGCTAACATGCCGCCAAATATCTGTAATCCAGCCTATTTAGCCTCTCAAGCTCGCCAATTGGCCGAAGTTCACGAAAACCTGCATGTCACGACTGTGGGCGAAGAGCAAATGGCAAAACTCGGCATGAACTCTTACCTTGCCGTCGGCCGCGCCAGTGCCAATGAATCCATTATGACTGTGATGGAATACAAGGGTGCCGTTGACAGCACTGAAAAACCTATCATATTGATTGGTAAAGGCTTAACCTTCGACTCTGGTGGTATTTCACTAAAGCCAGGCGAAGCCATGGATGAAATGAAATACGATATGGGCGGCGCAGCTGGTGTTATCGGCACCATGAAAGCCATCTGTGAGATGAAGCTGCCAGTCAACGTCGTTGGTATTCTCGCGGGCTGTGAAAACATGCCATCGGGCAATGCTTACCGCCCTGGTGATATTTTAACCACAATGTCGGGTCAAACCGTTGAGGTGCTCAACACCGACGCCGAAGGCCGTCTGGTACTGTGTGACGTATTAACCTATGTTGAGCGTTTCGACCCAGAGCTGGTTATCGACACGGCAACTCTGACAGGCGCCTGTGTGATTGCCTTAGGTAAACATGCCTCTGGCCTGTTCTCCTCACACAACCCTCTGGCACACGAGCTGCTAAATGCTGGTGAGCAGAGTGGTGACCGCGCATGGCGTATGCCACTGTGGGATGAGTACCAAGATATGCTCGATAGCCCATTTGCCGATATGACCAACTTAGGTGGTCGTCCAGCGGGCGCGATTACTGCGGCTTGTTTCCTGTCTCGTTTCGCCAAGAAGTACAACTGGGCTCACTTAGACGTAGCCGGTACGGCCTGGAACAGCGGCGCGAATAAAGGTTCAACGGGTCGTCCTGTGCCAATTCTGACTCAATTCCTGATCAATCGCGCAGGCGTAGAATTAGGTGAGTAATCGCTAATAGCACTGAAAAGGCGAAGAGTTTCTTCGCCTTTTTTATTTGGCTCGAAGGCGAAATGACGATTGGCTGAGGAATAATTGCAGCCTAGCAACGGGAAGATGAAAGAAAATCGCGATTGAATAATTTTTGATTGACAGCCACGCCCTCGCCCTTTAGTTTTACTCCCTATGAAAACAAATACCGCAGCTTTTTTTACTTTCTTTTTTACACCCCCACTCTAGGAGGCGGATTTACTGTGTAAAAACGAAAGTAAAAATCCAAAGCCTCCCACTGGGAGGCTTTTTCGTCTTAAACGCTCGATAATACGGTGGCAAATGAGGTCAGAATGCAAAAACCACAGCCTTTAAATCAAACGCGAGAACAAATTACTCACCTCGACAATGAGCTTCTCTCGTTACTCGCCGAACGTCGACGCCTAAGCCTTGAAGTGGCCCGCAGTAAAGAAGTGGATGTAAGACCCATTCGCGACACCCAAAGGGAAAAAGAACTGCTGGCAAGATTAGTCACAGCTGGCCGAGAAAAAGGCTTAGATGCCCACTACGTGATCTCACTGTATCAAAGCATTATCGAAGACTCAGTCCTTAATCAACAGGCTTATCTCCACGGCCGTGCTAATCCAGAAACCCAAAAACAGCAGTACTGTATCGCTTACCTTGGCGCCCGCGGTTCCTACTCTTACCTTGCCGCCTCTCGCTATTGCCAACGTCGTCAGGTTGAGATGCTCGACTTAGGTTGCCAAAGTTTCGATGAGATTGTCCAAGCCGTTGAGTCAGGCCACGCAGACTATGGCTTTTTGCCGATTGAAAACACTTCGTCCGGCTCTATCAACGAAGTATATGACGTGCTGCAACATACGAGTCTGTCCATCGTAGGCGAGACGACTATCGAAGTCAGCCATTGCCTGTTGGGCAAACCGGGTAGCAAACTGAGCGATATCAAAACTGTTTATGCCCATCCGCAGCCAATCAGTCAGTGCAGCCGTTATCTCAGCCAGCACAAGGACTTAAGACTGGAATATTGCTCAAGCAGCGCCGAAGCGATGGAGAAGGTCAACCAATCTGCCAACAATAGCGCCGCTGCGATTGGTAGCACCGAAGGTGGCGCGCTGTACCAACTCGAGTCGATTGAGTCAGGCCTTGCAAACCAAAAGATTAACCAGAGCCGCTTTATCGTGGTGGCTCGAAAAGCCGTAGCCGTACCCGAGCAATTGCCCGCTAAAACCACCTTGATTATGGCTACTGGCCAAAAGGCAGGGGCGTTGGTAGAAGCCCTATTGGTACTTAAAGCGCATCAGCTCAATATGAGCAAACTAGAATCTCGCCCTATTCCAGGCACGCCGTGGGAAGAAATGTTCTATCTGGATATCGATGCCAATATCTCCAGCGAAGCCATGCAGCAAGGGCTAAAGCAGCTCGAGAGGATCACGCGCTTTATCAAAGTATTAGGATGTTACCCCTGCGAAACCGTCAAACCGACGCAACTCAGTAATAGCCAATTACTCATCGAGCCGAACACCTCAAAAGCTGAGGTGATAAGCACGGTGAGCCTTGACCCGTCGCCCTATCGCTTCAGTAAGGCGTACAAGGCGCAGGCGAGTGAAATTCACTGCGGCCCCTTTACCATTGGCGCAGGCCATATTGGTGCTATAGCCAAAATCACGTTGAGCAAAAGCCTACTGCAGCAAGAGTCGTCACAGGCCGCCTTATCCGCCTTTGAGCGCAGAGTGAAACAGCTAAAAGAAGCGGGTTTCCAAGCGGTGATTTTAGACGGATGTCACTCACTCGCCTCAGCCGAAGCCATCATCCCTAAGCTACGCCAAACCCTACATCAGTATGATTTGCTCTGTGTCATCGCCATCGAACAGGCGACGGATATGCCATTGGCGACTGGTCATGCCGACATGCTGTTCTTAACGGGCAAACAAATGTTTAATCAGACCTTGCTGACTCAGGCAGGTACCTTGCCGATTCCGCTATTCCTCGAACGTAACGATATGGCAAGTTATGAGGAATTTATGGCGGCAACCGAGACGATTTTAAGTCAAGGGAACCAACAGCTTATCCTATGTGACTCTGGCATTCGTACCTATAACAATGCCAACTTACCCACCTTGGATTTAGCAAGCCTCATCCAAATTAAGGCCAACAGTCATCTCCCCATAGTGATTAACCCTTGTTATGCCATCAGCGAAGATGCGCTGCCACTGCAAACTCAAGGGATTAAACAGCTGAAAGCCGATGGCCTAGTGCTGAATTGCTCCCTTGAAGAAGATAAAACACATGACTCATTGGCGCTGATGAGCGAGGTCGTAAGGGAGTTATATCGCTAATTTGCGTGTATAAGGATACTGAAGAACATACAGCCACGAATATCGTGGCTGTATTGTTTAGGGCTTAGGATTTAAGACTGTAGATTTAGGGCTGCGGATTTAGCGCTTCGCGTTTGGGTTTTACCTCTCGAGCTTAGCCCCTGCAGACCTAGGTCCGCTCAGATGCAATCTGATGATTAGCCTCTGTTGCCACCGCATTACTGCGGCGAATTAACCCCGTAATACTCGAGCCTTGCACAAGGATTGAAAACACCACGACGGCATAGGTCATCACGAGCACAAGCTCTCGCAGCTCGGCACCAGTTTGTGAGTCGATAATCACGCCCTCGGGTAAGCTCATCGCCATGGCCAAGGCTAAACCGCCCCTGAGCCCGCCCCAGATAAGTATCGACTCGGCATAGGGATTGTAAGACTTAACCAACCTAAACCCGATATAGGGCAGCAATACACTCACCGCCCGCGCAGCTAAAACCAGAGGAATGGCCACTAACATAAACCACCATAATGGCGCCTTAAAGGTGACGAGCAGGAGTAATAATCCGAGCAGGAGGAATAGCAGCGCATTAAAGAAGGACTCAATCAGTGACCAAAAAGTGTAGAGTTTCACACGCTCATGGCGCACAAAATACTTAGGCACGCTGTAGTTACCGATAATAATCCCCGCACTCACCATCGCCAGTGGTCCCGACACACCTAACACTTCGGCGATGACATAACCCGCCGTCGGGATCAGTAAAGTGACCAACATCAGCTGAGTTTCTTCCTCACAGTAGCGAAAGAAATGATGCAGCAATACACCCAGCAGGGCGCCATAAACGACGCCACCGAGCGCCTCTTGGACGAACAATAGCGAGATTTGCGAGAAGGTCAGCGGCTCAGTTGAAAAGGCCAGATGGGAGATGGCCACAAAAATCACCAACCCTATGCCATCGTTAAAGAGCGACTCCCCTTCTACCTGAATGGCAATATCTTCGGGCGCGCCCATCTTCTTCAGAATGGCTAACACGGCAATTGGATCTGTGGGTGAAATCAAGGCGCCAAAGAGCAAGCAATGGCTTAGGGCCAAGGGCAATCCCAGCATGGGAGCAATGTAGTAAAGCAAACCACCGACGATAAAAGTCGAGAGCAATGTACTGACAAAGGCAAGGATGAGAATTTCCCATTTCTGATGCCTTAAGATTTTTAAGCGGATCTGTAATGCCCCGGCAAACAAGAGAAAACCCAACATGCCGTTGAGTAACAGAGCCTGAAAGTCGAGCTTCTCCAGCCCCGCAACAAAGTAACCATAAACATGGCCGCCAAGCGCTTTACCGCCCAGCAAGAGTAACAGGCTCATGCCCAACGCCAATGCGGTAATGGCAACGGTTTCTTGCAGCTTATGCAAACGCGAGGATGCCACAGACGTGACTAAGGCTAACGCACAAAGAATACAGAGAATTTGATAACTCGTCATAAGAGTCTCTAATCACCCTAAGATGAAGAGACTCTAGCACAAGTTTTAGACTTCTAAACCATCCAACAGACTTAACCAGCCTTTAATAATGCGATGGCAAAACCAAATGATACCAAAAAGATAAATCGAAAGACTGAGCCAAGTGATCGGCAGGCAATAGCCCAACACCAACAGGCCGAGAAATATCACATTGGAATGACGTTGCCAGCGTAAATGTGATGCTAGCAAGGCATTACCTTGCGTATGCCGTTGAGACAAGTTGATAAATAGACTCAACAACACCGGCAGCAGTAACAGCGGAAAGCCTGACATTAAGGCGTAAAGCAAATGGCCTAAGCTGCGATCTTCAATTTTTGCGGCATATGTGGTTGTCGTTGTCATTGAGAGACTCCAGCCAGACGATGGGACTGGGCGTTACTCCGCCCTCGTCTTTAACCTTACGTTCTCGCAGACATAATCGCAACTAAGGCGCAAAAATATTTCCGCACGAGTTTTTTAAATCACCGATGTTTTGAAGCGACCAATGCCCTTCGCTGGTAAATATCAAGTCAAAGACAGCGTCACATCCGACTTGAGTTTAGTCGAGCAAGCTAACACATATCCGGCTTCGATTTCGCTAGGCGTTAAGGTCATGCTACTTGTGGACTGGGTCTCCCCTTCTAGCACTTGGCATTTGCACGCACCGCATACCCCCGAACGGCAGGCCGCAATAATCGGTAAGCCTTCGGCTTCGATCCCTTCAAGCAAGGTTTGCTCGGCCGTTAAAGCCCGCTTTTTATCGCCAATGGATAACATAAAGCTGTTACCGCCACTCACAGGAGCCTCAGTCTGCATTTCGGCCTGTTTTACGCGACTTTGCGCCTCTTTTACCGCTGTGGCAAAACTCTCGTGATACAACTGAGTCATATCGAAGTTAAGCTCAGCAAGAGTCGTTTTGACCGCCTGCATATAAGGCTCTGGCCCGCACAAAAACACGGTTCGTTCGGCAAAATCCGGGACTAAATCTCGTAGATTATCAACACTTAAACGGCCGATATCATGCAATACCGCCTCGGGATGCCAAGCCGTATCAGTAGTGACATCCTCCACAATATAACGCAGCTTAAAATCTCGATGGCGCGTAGCCATGGTCTCTAATGACGTTTTAAAAATAATATCGGCCTGGGTGCGAGCACTATGTACAAAAGCAATGTCGGCATTCATTTGACTGTCGGTTAAATAACGCGACATCGAATACATGGGCGTGATCCCACAGCCTGCACTCAAAAATAGGTATTTTTTGGCAGGAATATCAAACAGATTAAACTGCCCCGTTGGCGGTAGGACTCGCACCGTTTGCCCCGGCTGTAAATGATCAATCAAGTAATTCGACACCAGTCCGCCATCGACTCGCTTAATGGTTAACATTAAGGAATAAGGTCTCGAAGGGGTTGAGGACAAGGTGTAACTGCGGCAAGCCTGCTCACCGTTGATCTCTAGCACTAAGGTCATAAATTGCCCCGGCTTATAATCAAACTTCATCGGCTCACCGGCTTGAAAGCGAAAACTCACCACATCGGCGGTTTCGTTCCAGCGCTCCACACACACTAACTGGCTAAAACCCACAACACTTGCAGGCGCAGAAGATAAAGCGGGACTTGGCATGATATTTTGCATAGTACTGATATTCATCGTCTTTGTATCCATAACACTGCGGCTTTAGCGCGAAAGCCGCAGTGACTCCATGCATAAATCGGCCTAGGCCACGTTCAGCATGGTCTTCAGATCGGCTTCAACTGTGGTGGTGTTACGCAGGCCAAATTTCTCTTCCAAAATTTTGGCAAGATTAGCCGTTAAAAACGCCGGCGGCGTTGGGCCGGTACGGATATTTTTCACCCCGAGCGACAATAGCGTCAGCAGCACAACAATGGCTTTTTGCTCAAACCATGAAAGCACGAGATTCAATGGTAATTCATTGATATCGCATTCAAAGATTTGTGATAGTGCAATAGCCAACTGAATAGCCGAATAGGCATCGTTACATTGGCCAATGTCGAGTAAGCGTGGAATACCGTTAATATCGCCAAATTCCAACTTGTTGAATTTGTACTTACCGCAACCTAAGGTCAGGATGACAGAATCCTTTGGCGCCGATTTCGCTAAATCGGTGAAATAACTCCGCTCCGACTTATCGCCATCACAGCCTCCGACTAAGAAGAAGTGTTTGATAGAACCGTTTTTGACGTTTTCCACCACTGTCGGCGCTGCGGCCATTAAGGCATTACGGGCAAAACCAATGGTGATATTGTGTGGAATTTCATCGTATTGGAAGCCATCGAGTGCAAGCGCCTTGTCGATCACAACTGAAAAATCATCCCCAATTACATGGGTCACACCAGGCCAACCCACGATACTGCGGGTAAAGATACGGTCGCTGTATTGGCCCACATTCGGGTCGATAATACAGTTTGAGGTCATCACTACGGCGCCGGGGAAATTAGCGAATTCTTTTGCTGGTTCTGCCATGCACTGCCGTAGTTACCCACTAAATGGGCATATTTTTTAAAGGCAGGATACGCAAGCGCAGGCAGCATTTCACCATGGGTATAAACATTAATGCCTTTGCCCGCCGTTTGCTCGAGGATAAGCCCTAAGTCCTTCATATCATGGCCAGAAACCAGAATCGCTTTGCCTTTAACGGGTTTAGTGTTGACGACAGTCGGTTCAGGATGACCAAAGGCTTCGGTCTCGCCCGCATCGAGCATGGCCATGATACGGTAGTTCAGCTGACCAATATCCATGGCTGTAGTGAACAGTTTATCGGCATCGACACTCGGCTCACCAAGAAACGCCATGATCTCATGGAAGCGACCAGCAATCTCAGCATCGGTTTTACCTAAAACACGGGCGTGCTCCATGTAAGCCGCTGCCCCTTTAAGGCCATATAAGCACAGTAGTCTCAGCCCAAGGATATCTTCGTGGATCTCATTTTTATCTTTATTGAGTAAGGCAACTGGTGCTTGAGACAACATTTCTGGCTTGCTGGTACCCAGTACAAATTGCGCCACAGGAGGGAGCGATTCAGCCCGTTTACCCGCAGCTTCACACGCCGCTTCATAGGCATTTTTTAAACTTTCACGGTATTCAGCGGCCTGCTTGGCATAGGCGATGATGCGTTCATCATCGAAGTTAACGTTGGTTAAGGTTGAGAAAAAGCTTTAGGAACAAAGGTATCCACCTCAGGGTTAATGACGCCCAGTTCACGCGCCTTAGTCGCATACACTGAAACTCCCTGCAGCATGTAGATTAACAAATCTTGTAGATCCGAGGTCGCGGCCAATTTGCCACACATGCCTTGGGCATAGCTACAACCGTTGCCAGCTGGGGTACGAATAGTTTGCTCACACTGAATACAAAACATGGATAGACTCCTAATTTAAATTCATGCTTTATTTTTGCATGTTTAAAATAAGTCTACCGAAACCGTAAATAAGCGATAGCCTTTTCTTGGTTCGAATGCGAAATCTTAGAGAGAGATCACCTTCAGCAATTGCTAATTAACAGGGTGAAATCAGCCTGAAAAACCTAAAAAAATGCCCATCAAAGATGGGCATTTTTATGGCTAACTCATTCATTATCAGTTTGTTTTCATATCACTGACCGATTGCAGCATCATGCGGCTTTCACGCTGAAACTGCGGAGCAAAATCACCAAACCATTTTGCAACCGTTTGGAACTGGCTGATAAACGCGTCCCTATCACCCCGTTTTAACAGCTCTAATGCCTCACGGTAGTTATCCAAATAATCGCCAATCGCATGCAGGCTATCCTGCTGGGCAAAAATAATATCGGCATAGAGTTCAGGACTTTGGGCAAACAAGCGCCCTACCATGGCGAGCTCTAAGCGATAGATAGGTGAACTAAATTGCAGCAGGGTTTCAATATCCGCTTCTTCTTTGCAAAGATTCAAGCCATACACAAAGGTCGAGAAGTGGCGCATCGCCTGTACCAGCTGCATCGCATTGTCGTGACGTTCAGGCTCAGCTTCGACAATCCGCGCGCCCCAAATTCCAATTTGCTCGAGCAACCATTGGTATTTATCGGCTTCGCGGCCATGGCACACCACCACAACCTGCTTAGCCAAACTGCCGACATCTGGGCCAAACATGGGATGAAAGCCGACAACAGGCCCATTGTGAGCGGCCAACATGGCATTCATAGGTTCAGTCTTGATCGAGGTTAAGTCGGCTAAGATACATTCCTGCGGCAATTGGGTCAGTTTCTCACGGATAATGTCGCAGGTGATGGCGATAGGCACAGTCACCAATACCAATCCGGCGTCAGCAAATAAGGTTTCCGCTTGTTGCCAGTCATCTTTATCAAGCACTTTGACCTGATAACCCGAGAGCGACAGCATTTGTTGGAACAGTCCACCAAGCTGACCCTTACCACCAACAATCACGACCGAACCGAGATCGTTTTTCACTTGCTTAAAGCCGACATCCTTCTCGTTGAGATAGGACTCACGCATCAAGCGGCGCAGAATATCTTCAATCAGTTGCGGCGCAATGCCCATGTTTTTGGCTTCTTCGCGGCGTTTTGCCAGCATTGCCGCTTCACGTTGCGGTGCATAAATCGGCAGTCCTGCGGCGTGTTTTACCGTTCCGACCTGGGCGACTAAATCTAAGCGTTTACGTAGTAAATGCAGCAATTGCTGGTCGACACCATCGATGAGACCACGAAGGTGTTCTAATTCAGTTGTGGTTTTTTCGTTCATCTTATCAGTCCACTACACACCTAAAATAAGGTGTTTAAACATTCGGCTCTTAAGATTGACTCTTAAGCATTGGCCACTTTGAGCATATCGAAACGCGTTGCTAGTACCGAAGATAACTTCGATGCGCCCGCACGTAAAACGCTTTCGGTTTTTTCCCAATTAATACAGGAGTCTGTCACAGAAACCCCATAGGCCAGTTCGCTCAATGGTTTATCACAACTTTGATTACCTTCGTTTAAATGGCTTTCTAACATCACGCCGATGATGGACTTATTGCCGTTGTAGATCTGGTCAAATACGTCCTCACACACGGGGACTTGCCTGGTGTAGTCCTTAGAGGAATTACCGTGGCTGCAATCGATAATAAGGCGAGCATTGAGTTTGGCTTTATGTAACTGCGCCTCACACTCGGCAACGCTCTTAGCATCATAGTTGGGCGTTGCGCCGCCACGGAGGATCACATGTCCATCGGGATTTCCCGCGGTTTGCAATAACGCCACTTGGCCCTGCTGGTTAATCCCCATAAATCTGTGGCTGCTGGCCGCCGATTTCAACGCGTTAATCGCTACATCGAGCTTTCCATCTGTGCCATTTTTAAAGCCGACGGGCATAGATAAACCCGACGCCATTTCCCTGTGGGTTTGCGACTCAGTCGTGCGAGCACCAATGGCCGACCAAGTGACTAATTCCGAGATGTACTGTGGGCTGATAGGATCGAGCGCTTCGGTTGCCACAGGCAGTTCGAGTTCGGCCAGCCAAATCATCAGTTCACGGGCCATCTTTAACCCCTTCTCAACATCGAAGGACTCGTCCATATCAGGATCGTTAATCATCCCCTTCCAACCCACTGTGGTACGTGGCTTCTCAAAGTAGACTCGCATCAGGATGTAAAACTCATCGCTGAGTTCATCGTGTAATTTTTTAAGTTTTAAGGCGTATTCCTTAGCGGCATCGATATCATGGATAGAACAGGGTCCAGTGACGATAAGCACGCGGTTATCGCGCTTATGGACAATATCCGCAACGGTTTTGCGTGCATTGAGGATATAACGATACGCGTGCTCAGAGAGTGGCAGGGCCGCTTTTAGCTCCTGCGGTGTAATAAGAACTTTCTCTGAACTGATGTGTACGTTATTGATCGTATCCTGTTGCATGCTTACCACCTAAAACTGAAGTCATATCCCCACATTATCAGGAGTCTGGATCTCAAACCGCTGCGGGGAAAAATAAATAGCCGAGGCTATCATGTAATATCGTAATGCTACACCATTACAATAAGCGACCAATATGCCTATTTATTGGCAGAAGATCAAGGAAGAATTTAACAAAATCGGCATTTATACCCATCGTATTAGGGCGTTTTCATTCCGCGGGAGTTAAACGCGCTTTAGACAAGGCGAAGGCTTGAAGGCATAGTGGTTCTCTGTCGAAAGCTGTATTAACCCGAAACGCACACGAAATGGCTAAAAAGAAAAACGTCAGGCAACAAAAAACCGCCACGAGGGCGGTTTTCTGTGCGAACACTACGTCTTGTTTTCTGTAGCGGGTACTATTACTTAGTAGCCAGCTTTTCACGGATACGTGCAGACTTACCTGAACGCTCACGTAGGTAGTAAAGCTTAGCACGACGAACACGGCCGCGACGCTTAACTTCGATGCTAGAGATCAGAGGGCTGTGAGTCTGGAACGCACGCTCAACACCTTCGCCATTAGAGATCTTACGTACAGTGAATGCAGAGTGCAGACCACGGTTACGCTTAGCGATAACAACGCCTTCGAAAGCCTGTAGACGCTCTTTACCGCCTTCTTTAACACGAACCTGAACTACTACTGTGTCACCTGCACCAAATTCTGGTACGTCTTGCTTCATTTGCTCATCGTTGAGCATTTTAATGATGTTATTCATAACTTACTCCGTTCTAGAATTAACTGAGCTACGACTAAGCATTCTTGTCCATTGCTTCAACGAACTGCGCTAAAAGAGTCGATTGTTCGTCAGTCAGAGCTAGATTTTCAAATAATTCTGGTCGTCGTAGAAAAGTTCTTCCGAGACTCTGCTGCAAACGCCAGCGTCTAATATGTTCGTGGTTGCCACTAAGTAATACTGCCGGTACATCGAGTCCATCTAAGCTTTCAGGGCGCGTGTAATGAGGACAGTCCAGTAAACCGTCGGAGAAAGAATCTTGCTCCGCCGAAGCTTGTTTTCCTAGCACGCCAGGAACCAATCTCGATACTGCATCTATCAAGGTCATTGCGGGTAATTCGCCGCCCGAAAGCACGTAATCCCCTATCGACCACTCTTCATCCACTTCCGTTTGTATAATGCGTTCATCGATACCTTCGTAGCGACCACACACTAGAATCAACCGGGATGATTCAGCCAACTCAGTGACGCCTTGCTGATCCAGCTTGCGTCCTTGAGGTGACAAGTAAATCACCTTTGCCTCTTCGCCTGCCGCCGCTTTAGCAGCGTGGATGGCATCGCGTAAGGGTTGCACCATCATCAACATGCCAGGTCCGCCGCCATAAGGCCTGTCGTCCACTGTTCTATGTTTATCATGGGTGAAATCTCGAGGATTCCACGTCTGCAACTCAAGCAAACCGTTCTTCACGGCCCGACCCGTTACACCAAAGTCTGTTACGGCACGAAACATCTCTGGAAACAGGGTTACTACCCCTAACCACATCTGTTGTCCCTCGACTTAGAAGTCCGGATCCCAATCCACCAAAATTTGTTTACCTTGGACATCCACCTTTAAGATGAATTGCCCTGGGACAAAGGGAAGCATACGCTCCACTTTGCCGAAGCTATCTTTCGCGTTGGCTTTCACTAAGAGCACATCGTTCGAACCGGTTTCCACGATTTGATCGACAACACCCATGTTATAGCCTTTCGTATTCACCACGTCACAGCCGATAAGGTCACGCCAGTAGAACTCGTCTTCTGGCAATGCGTTCATCTGCTCTGGCAGGATCCCAATTTCGCAATTAGTGAGCATTTGCGCTTGCTCCCGAGTGGTAACACCTTCAAGCACGGCGATAATCGCCTTGCCTTGGTAGCGCCACTGAATGACCTTGACTTCGCGCCATTCACCATTTTCTTTAATAAGCCAAGGAGAATAGTCAAAAATATCTTCGACAGAATCGGTATAGGCGGTGATCTTCAACCAACCTTTAATGCCGTGACAGGAGCCTAATTTGCCTAGTACGACTGGGTCTTGGTGACTACTCATCAATCTATACCTTAACGCTATTAAGCAGCAGCTTTACGAGCGTCTTTGATCAGTTTCGCTACACGATCAGTAGTAGCAGCACCGTTAGCAACCCAGTGCTCAACACGAGCTAGATCTAAGCGTAAAGTTTCTTCTTGGCCACGAGCCAATGGGTTGAAGAAGCCAACACGTTCGATGAAACGACCATCACGAGCGTTACGGCTATCAGCAACAACGATGTTATAAAATGGACGCTTTTTTGCGCCGCCTCGAGCTAAACGAATGGTAACCATGCGTTTTCAATCCTCTAATGATTTGCTTCGTTATGAAGCAAAAATAAAAACTGGAACCCCGTGTTCGCGAAGAGTCCCAGATAGAAAGCCGGAAGATTTTACCTGACTTTTCAACGAATGCAACCAAATCTGGCGATTATTAAACCTGCCTTAGGATTGCCCGCCTCATTTCAAATAGAATCAACCAACTGATAAAACATCAACTTTGATGAAAATCGCTGGAATTAACGGCCAGGAAATTTCATGCCGCCAGGCATCATTCCACGCATTCCGCGCATCATCTTCTGGATGCCGCCCTTGGCCGACATCTTTTTCATCATCTTTTGCATTTGGGTAAACTGTTTCAATAAACGGTTCACGTCTTGAATTTGCGTACCAGAGCCTGCTGCGATACGGCGTTTGCGTGAACCCTTGATTAAATCTGGGTTTTTACGCTCTTTCGCCGTCATTGAGTTAATGATGGCTTCCATTTGACGGGTCATTTTACCGTCTTGGATTTGCGCTAAGGCATCCGGTGGCAATTGACCCACACCGGGCAGCTTTTCAATCATGCTCATCATGCCGCCCATGTTTTTCATCTGCTGTAGCTGCTCGCGGAAATCTTCAAGATCAAAACTGCCGCCCTGCTTCACTTTAGAAGCCAGCTTCATCGCCTTGTCTTTATCAACACCGCGTTCAACTTCTTCGATAAGCGATAATACGTCGCCCATGCCGAGAATACGTGAGGCGATACGGTCTGGATGGAAAGGCTCTAGGGCATCGGTCTTCTCGCCGACACCGAGGAATTTAATCGGCTTGCCGGTAATGTGGCGAATCGATAATGCCGCACCACCGCGCGCATCACCGTCGACCTTAGTTAAAATCACACCGGTGAGCGGCAGCGCTTCGTTAAAGGCTTTGGCCGTGTTTGCCGCGTCTTGACCTGTCATGGCATCGACCACGAACAGTGTCTCAATCGGTTTAACCGCCGCGTGCAGCGCCTTGATCTCATCCATCATGGCTTCATCGACGTGCAGGCGACCCGCGGTGTCGAGGATCACCACATCGATAAATTTGAGTTTAGCGTGGGCAATGGCCGCCTTGGCGATATCGATTGGCTTTTGGCTCACATCCGATGGGAAGAACTCCACATCGACTTCGGTCGCTAAGGTTTCAAGCTGTTTAATCGCCGCAGGACGATAAACGTCGGCACTGACGACTAATACTGATTTTTTATGGCGTGTACGCAGCAATTTACCCAGTTTGGCAACGCTGGTCGTTTTACCCGCGCCTTGAAGACCTGCCATCATCACCACGGCTGGCGGCTGAGTGGCTAAATCCAGAGCTTGGTTTGCCTCGCCCATGGATTTTTCAAGTTCACTTTGAACAATCTTAATAAAGGCTTGACCAGGACTTAAGCTCTTCGCCACTTCCTGACCAACGGCACGTTCTTTTACATTGTTAACGAATTCACGCACCACAGGCAGGGCAACATCGGCCTCCAGCAGCGCCATACGCACTTCGCGCAGGGTTTCCTTAACGTTTTCTTCGGTTAAGCGACCACGGCCACTGATATTCTTCAGCGTGCGTGACAGTCTGTCGGTTAGATTCTCAAACATCGTCCTGCTCTATACCTTTAGGATCTCGATTAATGGGCTGTATTATAACGATGCGGGCGTATTATGCTACTGCTATGCCCTACTTGCGTTAACTTCGGCAACTAACCTGCTTTAGGTCATATTTTGCGATTCGCCTACGACTATTTACGTCTAACAATAAGAATCTGCTAAATTTTGCAACTTATGTCACTGCCCATTTGCCGACAGCTCATGTTATTCTAGGCAAAATATTGATCTGTATGCCCCGTTTTCAAGGCACCATTAACAACACAAATAGGTTAATTACCCATGGTCATTTTTTCTGCCTCAGCCATGTTTTTTTATTGCATTGCATTGGTATTAGTGACAAGTCGACTGTTCCACCCTGAAGGTCCTAATCGAAAGGCCGTTGCCGGTGTCGCCGCCATTGCCGTGATTTTGCACGCAGCCGCCCTTTCTCAAGCGATGTTTACGACAGATGGACAAAACTTCAGCCTCACTAATGTGATCTCGTTAGTGAACTGGATTATCGCCTTCACCTTTACCGTGATGATGTTTAGGCTAAAAGTGATTGTGGTTGTGCCCGTGGTTTACGCCTGTTCTGTGCTCTCTGTAGCCCTACTCTGGTTATTGCCGCCTAAGTTTATTACTCACTTTGAGCTGTACCCTGAGGTTTTGGCCCACGTTGTGCTCTCTCTCATGGCATACAGCGCCCTGATGATCGCCGCCCTGTACGCGATTCAGCTCGCGATGATCCAAAATAAACTCAAGAAAAAACAATTAATGTTAAGCCCAGGCATTCCGCCGCTGATGACGGTAGAAAAGCAGCTCTATCATCTTGTAATTATTGGCGTAATTTTATTGAGTTTATCCCTCGCCACTGGCTTTATCTTCCTCGATGATATGTTTGCCGATGGCAAAGGCCATAAAGCGATTCTGTCTATCATCGCGTGGTTTGTGTATATCGCCATGCTATGGCAGCAGTATTGGGTCGGCTGTAAAATTCGCACCGCGGTCATTTACACCTTAACCGGCGCGACCTTGTTATCCTTAGCTTATTTTGGCGCTCGGATTGTCAAAGAGTTAATTCTTAGTTAATAATTTCAAGTCAGCTTAGGCGCTTATTCCCTGAGCTGACTTGACACCCCGTTTATTTCTCGGTATCAACTTAAACTTATCGGCCTGATTGGAGCCTATTTTTGGACGCTATATCGACAAGCGCACTCCTCATTTTCTTACTAGTGCTTATCCTTTGTTCTGCCTACTTTTCAGGTTCTGAAACCGCCATGATGACCCTTAACCGCTATCGGTTAAGACATCTCGCCTCAAACGGCCATAAAGGTGCCATACGTGCCCTCAAGTTACTCGAACGACCAGACCGCTTAATTGGCTTAATTCTGATAGGCAATAACCTGGTTAATATTCTCGCCTCGGCCATTGCGACCATTATTGGCATGCGTCTTTGGGGCGATTTAGGTGTCGCGGTCGCCACAGGAGTACTGACCTTAGTCGTATTGGTCTTTGCCGAAGTCACCCCCAAAACTATCGCCGCCTTAAACCCTGAACGCATTGCCTTCCCATCGAGTATTTTACTCATTGGTCTATCAACGATTTTTGCCTATGTCGTCACCAGCGTTAACTGGATAACCACAGGCATACTGCGCCTCTTCGGCATCAAAACCATCAGCAGCAGCGATGCACTCAGTCAAGAAGAGTTAAGGACGGTCGTACACGAAGCTGGCGCCTTGATCCCCCAACGCCACCAAGAGATGTTGTTATCAATCTTGGATTTAGAGAAAGTCACCGTAGAGGACATCATGGTGCCGCGCTCGGATATTTACGCGATTAACGTCAACGATGATTTTAAGTATATCAATCGTCAAGTTATCCAAAGTCCACATACTCGTGTACTGGTTTACCGCGATACTATTGACGATGCCGTCGGCTTTATTCATCTGCGTGACGCGCTGCGCCTGCAATCGAAAGAGCAGTTCAGTAAGTCCTCATTGCTACGTGCGGTAAAAGAACTTTACTTTATTCCCGAGGGAACACCGCTCAATGTGCAATTAGCCAACTTTCAGCACAATAAAGAGCGTATCGGCCTAGTGGTCGATGAATACGGTGATATCCAAGGATTGGTGACACTCGAAGATATTCTCGAAGAAATTGTCGGTGACTTCACCACCTCTATGCTGGCCACACCGAGTGAAGACATTACCGCCCAGCAAGATGGAAGCTACTTAGTCGATGCCAGTATCACTATCCGTGATTTGAATAAAGAAATGAAATGGGATTTCCCAACCGATGGCCCCAAAACCCTCAATGGCCTGATCTTAGAGTATTTAGAGGATATCCCCGCCGAGAACACTAGCCTTCGTCTAGCCGGTTATCCTTTAGAAGTGATTGAAGTTGCTGACAATATGGTCAAAACAGTACGTATCATTCCACAGCATTATCAGTCGCCACGCTAACGTTCCCAGATAAAAAATCGGCTGAATCCAAATGGAATCAGCCGATTTCCTTCTCCCCAAGAAATTATTTAACGCTTTGCGTCTTTAGACGTGCTTCGAGTGCTCGACGCTTCTCGATAGCAATAGGTGTAATCTCGGCATCTAACGCCTTTTCTAACCCCAAGATAAAATACACTTCGGCCATCAAGAAGAACGGACCAATTAGCAGTTGGTTTAAATCGTCCACAAAAGCGGGTTTGGCCTTTTCGTATTGATGGCCAATTAACTGGAAAATCCATCCCACGATAAATACCGATATAGCCAACCAGAAGGCGTTGGGAGAGTCTGCCATGAGTTCAGTGGTATAAACGACGGGGGCGATAAATAAAGCTAGGCCAATCGCTAACTTTGCATGTAAGCGAAAATAATAAACCAGCACTCCTGCCCCTAAAATCACACCTAAACTCACATCACCCGCACTGCCAAGTGGAATACGGATAGTCGCCAGCAATAGGAAAGCAGACCATATAATCAATGGAATACCAACGAAATGGGTAAGTATGTTGCGCTGATTTAAATGCACACTCTTATAGGTTGATAGCTGCTCTACGGCGGATTTCATCTGGGGCTCCTTTTGCTGTGTCCCTGCACATTAGTGTCTAGATACCACTTTTGACCTAACCTAGCCCAAAAATGCGAAACTGAACAGAAAAAAGTAACAAAAATGTTGCCACGCATTTTACGCAATAAAAAAGGGAGCTAAGGCTCCCTTTGTGCTAATGGGTTAGAAACTAGCGCGATTCGAGGATAACCGTCGCAATGGCGTAGGATTTTTCATCGGCGATTGAAATGTGTCCCACCACGCCGTTGAGCAAAGCTAAGCGCTGCTGCGCCCCTGTGTAAAATCAATCGTCGGCGCACCATCGGGTGTATTCCCGATATGGATATGCTGAAAAGATACCCCTCGACCAATCCCCGTCCCCAAGGCCTTAGCTGCGGCTTCTTTGGCGGCAAAACGTTTCGCCAAATAACGGCTCGGTTGGCTATGCTGTTGATAGATTTCGAACTCAGCCTCTGTCAGTACACGTTTAGCCAGTTTATCGCCGGAACGTGTCACATGAGCCGTGATGCGCTCGATTTCAACTATGTCAGTGCCAAGCCCAACGATTGCCATTATTCGCCTCGACGACCTTCTAACATCAGCGCTTTCATGTCTTTAACCGCTGTCGCTAAGCCATCAATGGCCGCACGCGCGACAATGGCATGGCCAATGTTGAGTTCATACAGCTCTGGGATCGCCGCAATAGGCTTAACATTGTGATAATGCAGCCCGTGGCCCGCATTCACGACTAAGCCCTTACCGTGGGCGTATTTCGCCATTTCGCTGATACGCGCAAGTTCTTTGGCCTCTTCCTCAGCTGTTTTAGCGTCGGCATAGCAACCGGTATGGATTTCGATAAGTGGCGCGCCAGAGGCGACTGCGGCATCGATTTGCGTCTTATCGGCATCAATAAACAGTGACACTTGAATACCATTGGCGGCTAAACGGCTAACAGCAGCAGTGATTTTATCGAGTTGACCAGCCACATCTAAACCGCCTTCAGTCGTCACTTCTTGACGTTTTTCAGGGACTAAACAAACGTAGGTTGGTTTGACTTCGCAGGCGATGTTGAGCATTTCTTCAGTCACGGCACACTCAAAGTTCATCCGCGTCTTTAAGGTTTTTGCCAGCAGATACACATCGCGGTCGATAATATGACGTCTGTCTTCCCGTAAATGAATCGTGATACCGTCGGCTCCCGCATGCTCGGCAACCGCCGCCGCATGGACAGGATCAGGATAACTGGTGCCACGAGCCTGACGCAGGGTCGCAATATGGTCGATATTAACACCCAATAAGATACGGCTCATCGGGAACTCCTTTATGTTTGTAAGGCTAGAATTAACGCTAATTTGCGCCCTATTGTACTGGGACAGACAGTAAAAAACAGGAGCTAGGGCTAATTATTCCCATCTCTGTTAGAGGCTGTCGCTTGAATAAACAACTGCCGACTCACCAGCGGCTTGTTTCCGAGCAGGGGTTGCAGCATAGAGCGCATTAACCGTTTAGCCTCTAGAAACTGCTCTTGCAACAATTGATTATCGTTAAGCGCGGTTAACATCGCGCCTTGATAGGTATGCTTTGCCCTGCTGTTCAGCACAAATTGAAAACCCAGTTCTGGCACGAGTTGATAGTAATGTTCAGGGATCAGCGGTTCGCCTTGGGTATCGCGAATAAGGGATGGCATGGCCCCAAGTTCCCGCAAGAGCGCCAGCTCAAGGTACCGCAGCTTCGACTCACAAAACTGCGCCGCAAGTCCTACTAAGGCTTGGTGGTAGATGAGAAATAACGCCTCGGCATTATGGTGAACCGACAAGGTTCGCATCAGCAACTCATTGATATACATGCCAGCATACAGGCTATAACCCGATAAAGGCACGGCTGGCGCGGCCGCTTCAATTTGGCTGATGTTTTTGAGTTCAGATTTACCGCTAAATTCAAAAATCAGCGGCTGAAAGGGCTGGAGGATACTTTTGATGGAGCGTTTACCGCTCCCAACTCGCGCGACGACATCGACACGACCAATACCGTCAACCAAGAGATTCACCAGCGCGCTAGACTCCCGGTAAGGGCGATGATGCAAAACATAGCCCCGTTTCATCGGTCTGCGCGCTCGTTCATGATCAGGCTCGGCCTATTATCAGTAACGATTAATCGTCACCGTAACCTAAGCTTCGCAGGGCGCGTTCATCATCGGCCCAACCGGATTTGACCTTCACCCACACCTCGAGGAACACTTTGTTATCAAACAAGGTTTCCATATCGAGGCGCGCTTGCGTGGCGATGGTACGAATGCGCTCACCTTTGCTACCAATCACCATCCGCTTTTGGCCTTCACGCTCGACCAAGATCAGGGCGTTGATTTGATAAACGCCGTTTTCCATCATCTTAAACTGCTCGATTTCAACCGTCGCATCATAGGGCAATTCATCACCTAAAAAGCGCATCAGTTTTTCACGGACAATTTCAGAAGCCATAAAACGTTGCGAACGGTCGGTCACATAATCTTCTGGAAAGAAGAAGGGATTCTCGGGCAGAGACTCTGCCGCCATCTCTAAAATGCGCTTAACGTTGGTGCCCTTACTGGCTGAAATCGGCAGGATCTCATCGAAGGGATACTTCTTGGCGACTTCTTCCAAATAAGGGAAAAGAGCTTCTTTGTCTTTGATATTATCGACTTTATTGATAGCTAAAACGGTTTTACGCTCTTCACCGCCACGGCGAAGTTTGCTTAATACCATCTCATCATCGGCGGTCCATGTCATACCATCGACCACAAAAATCACCATAGACACATCGGCAAGCGAGCTCGCCGCCGCACGGTTCATCAGACGGTTAATCGCACGCTGCTCTTCAATATGCAGACCCGGTGTGTCGATAAACACGATTTGGCGTGGACCATCGGTATGGATACCCATGATGCGATGACGCGTCGTTTGCGGTTTTTTCGAGGTAATACTGATCTTTTGCCCAAGCAAACGGTTCAGGAGGGTCGATTTTCCCACGTTAGGGCGACCAATAATGGCCACCATGCCACAGTAGGTCACATCATAGTGTACAGACGGCGCCGCCGCGCTCGCCGCATTCATCCTTGCCAGTAATTCATCTAAGCTCGGCTCATTGCTCGCGTTAGCGGCATCGACAGCTGGCAAGTCTGTTTTTTTGGTCATTTCTTCAGTAACTCCAATACTTGAGCCGCGGCAATCTGCTCGGCTTTGCGGCGCGAACTCGCTACGCCAATCACGCTTTCGCTCAAGTCATCTATACGACATTCAACGGTGAATGTTTGATCGTGGGCATCGCCTTCTATATTGATTACTTGGTAATCGGGTAGCGGCTTCTTTAACCCTTGTAAATATTCTTGCAGTAAGGTTTTAGCGTCTTTTTGATTCACGCCCGGTTGGATCTCGGCCAAACGCTCAGCGTACCAATGCAGTAACAGCTTACGGCACACTTCGAGATCGGAATCTAAGTAGATTGCGCCGATAATCGCCTCGACCGCATCGGCCAAGATAGACTCACGTCTAAAACCACCACTCTTTAACTCGCCGGGGCCTAAGAATAAATAATCCCCAAGCTTAAAGGCCTTAGCAATCAAGGTGAGCGTATCACCACGCACTAAGGTGGCGCGCATCCTGCTCAAGTCACCCTCAGTCGCCTTAGGAAACTGATGGTATAAGGCGTCTGAAATCACAATCGATAAAATCGAATCGCCTAAAAACTCTAACCGCTCGTTGTGCTTATTTGCCGCACTTCTGTGGGTCAACGCTTGGGTCAGAAGCTCAAGATTCTTGAACTCATAACCCAAAGTACGGCACAAACGGGGCAAATTTTTAATCGGTTCCATACTAGTGAATTCCACCTACTCGTTCAAAACGTACTCCACTTGGCACCCAAGTTGGCAGGAAGTCGGCTTTAGAACGGTCAAACTCAAAACTAATCCAGATAGCGACCGCTTTGCCGACAAGATTCTCTTCTGGGACAAAGCCCCAGAAACGGCTGTCGGTACTGTTATCGCGGTTGTCACCCATCGCAAAATAATGTCCTTCGGGTACAAGGAACTCACCCGCGGGTAAGTTAGCTTCACGCTTGAAGTATCCCAGCATATCGGGGCGGCTTGGATTGATTAAAATATCGTGGGCCACTTCACCGAGTTGCTCTTTAAAACGAATTAATGGCACACCATCTTGGCTGAAATCACCACGGCTGATTTCGGTACGCGCCACCAGTTCTGGCTCTGGACAATTAGTTTGCTCTGCGCCACAGGCTTTTTGGATCATCAACTGCTTATTGCGGTAAATAATCCTATCGCCCGGTAAACCCACCACGCGCTTGATGTAGTCAATCTGAGGGTTCTCAGGGTATTTAAACACAATCACATCGCCACGTTTCGGCTCGCCCGTTTCAATCAGTTTAGTGCGCCATACGGGATCTTTTAGGCCATAGCTAAACTTTTCCACCAGAATAAAGTCACCCACTAATAGGGTTGGCATCATAGAGCCTGAGGGAATTTGGAATGGTTCGTAAATAAACGAGCGCAGGATCAACACGAAGGCAATCACAGGGAAGATGGAATGCGCGGTTTCAACCACTGTGGGTTCGCGGATGATGTTATATTCGGCTTCCTCGGTTAAATTAGCCTGAGAAGCCTTAGCTAAGGCTAAGCTTTCGCGGCGTTTAGGCGCAAAGACCAGCACATCGATTAACCAGATCAGCCCTGAAATCAGGGTGACTAGCACTAAAATAATGGAAAAATAGGCTGCCATTGCTTATTGAACTCCTGCCTTGAAATGTAAAGATCCAAACTCAGCGACTATTGTATTTCGACTCGCGAACTTTAGTTAACTTACCGTATTTCTAAAAAACACCACAAAACATACGATAAGCTAAGTAAAGCGCCGCAAACTGCGGCGCAATAATAGCTAAATTGTGTTATCTCGAGTGTTACTCGTTTAGCTTAAGTACCGCTAAGAACGCCTCTTGCGGCACCTCAACGTTACCCACTTGTTTCATCCGTTTTTTACCCTCTTTTTGTTTATTCAAGAGTTTCTTCTTACGGGAAACGTCACCACCGTAACACTTCGCCGTTACGTCTTTACGTAGGGCTTTTACGGTAGAACGGGCAATAATTTGGCTGCCAACAGCGGCTTGAATCGCGATATCAAACATCTGACGTGGGATCAGCTCCTTCATCTTCTCAACCAACGCTAAACCACGGTGACGAATGTTTGAACGGTGAATAATCATCGCCAATGCGTCTACGCGGTCGCCGTTGATCAGAATGTCTAAGCGCACCATGTCCGCAGGATCGAAGCGGATGAAGTTGTATTCTAACGATGCATAACCACGGCTGGTCGATTTTAAGCGGTCGAAGAAGTCCATCACCACTTCTGCCATTGGCAGGTGGTAAGTCACGGCCACTTGATTACCGTGGTAAACCATGTTCACTTGGGTACCACGTTTTTCGATACACAGGGTAATCACGTTACCTAAGTATTCTTTTGGCACCAGAATGTTAGCTTCAACGATAGGCTCACGCATCTCTTCAATGTTGTTAATCGCCGGCAAGTCTGCTGGGTTATCAACATAGATGGTTTCACCACTGGTCAACAGCACTTCATACACTACGGTTGGTGCCGTCGTGATTAGGTCAAGATCGTATTCACGCTCTAAACGTTCTTGAATGATTTCCATGTGGAGCAGGCCTAAATAGCCAATACGGAAACCAAAACCCAGTGCTGATGAACTTTCAGGTTCGAAGAACAATGACGCATCGTTGAGGCTGAGTTTGTTCAGCGCATCGCGGAAGTTTTCATATTCATCGGTAGAAATTGGGAACACACCGGCGTAAACCTGAGGCTTCACTTTCTTAAAGCCGGGTAATGGCTTTTCAGCGCCATGCTTAGCCAGCGTCAAGGTATCTCCCACAGGTGCACCGTGAATTTCTTTAATACCCGCGATAACGAAACCTACTTCACCGGTTTTCAGCTCGGTTTTATCGGTTTGTTTAGGTGTGAAAATACCCACGCGGTCTGCAGTGTGGTTTTGTCCGGTAGACATCACCTTAAACTTGTCACCTTTCTTCAGCACGCCGTTTTTAATACGTACCAGAGAAACAACGCCTAAGTAGCTATCAAACCAAGAGTCGATAATAAGCGCTTGTAGCGGCGCCTCTGGATCGCCTTCTGGCGGTGGAATTTGATCGACGATGACTTCTAATACTTCGTCAATACCCACGCCGGTTTTGGCCGAGCAACGGACAGCGTTCATCGCATCGATACCCACGATGTCTTCAATCTCAGCGGCTACGCGCTCAGGATCGGCTTGGGGTAAATCGATTTTGTTGAGGATAGGTACCACGTCCAGATTCATATCCAGCGCGGTGTAACAGTTCGCGAGCGTTTGAGCTTCAACGCCTTGACCCGCATCCACCACGAGCAGCGCACCCTCACAGGCGGCTAATGAACGAGATACTTCATAGGAAAAGTCAACGTGGCCTGGGGTATCAATAAAGTTAAGTTGGTAAGTTTCGCCATTTTTGGCTTTGTATTCCAACGTGACGCTCTGGGCCTTAATCGTGATACCGCGCTCACGCTCTAGATCCATAGAATCAAGAACTTGCGCATCCATTTCACGGTCGCTTAACCCGCCACAAACCTGAATCAGACGATCTGATAGCGTCGATTTACCATGGTCGATATGGGCAATAATTGAGAAGTTTCTAATGTGTTTCATTATGCTGCTATGACTAATACTGAAAAATGGATACGGTTCAAAGGTGCGAAATTGTACCTGATTGCGGTTTCAATACCAATCAGATTCACTCATCCTTCTCTTTAAGTCGGAAAATGTGGCTCTCAGCGGAAGTTTATTGCCAGATTAAAATCAATAACAATATGAAATTAAACGGGTAATTTTTCTAAACTGATCCCTGAGCCTAAATAAGCCAAAATGACAGGTTGCGAATCGACTTCGAGTTGTTTTGCCTTGTGCTTTCCAAAGAACCAAGCGGCTAACGCACCTAAGGCAGCAAAGGCTATCGCACTGAGATCCGAATTGATTTCCAATAAACCTGCGAAAAACTGGCCAAATACCGCGCCAGCAAATAAACCAAGCAGCGGCATCAAATAAACTAAGGCCGCCGCTTTCAGGATCACGCTCTCTGGCAAACCGAGCTTTAGCAGTTCGCCAACCTCGCAGTTTCGTTCACTTTGAATGGAGAATTGTTGTGTCTTTGCCGAAAAAGCCTGAGCCACAGCCGACGTACCACAAGACTCGCTACTGCTGCAGCTCTTGCAAGTACTTTTAAGCTCAACCTCGACGGTCAGCCAACCTTGATTATCGCAGGCGATAACCCGCGCAACTTCTTCCATCATGATAGGAGGCCTTATTCTAACATCAGACTTTTTGCGATACGGGCCAAGGTTTCTGTCGGTACTTTACCCACGGCAACTACTTCGGCGTTACCCACTTTTTCAGATACCAAAGACAAGCCATTACGAGTGATTAACTCTTCGGGTAATGGCGTGGAACCTGCTCGTGCGACATAGACAGAAATACTGGCTAAGCCATCGGTTAAGGCAATATATTCAACCGCCTCGTGACTGCCAATCAAACGGTGGTGATCACGCACCACAACACTAAATCCTGCTGGTAACCAAGAAAACTGCCAATTTTGTCCATCTTGGCGTTCAGCCTGATCGATAACCGCTGGCCATTCTTGCTTATAGGCTTCCTGTAAAATCGATGGCGGCTCATTTAACTCAATAAGCTCAATCACCATCAACTGTTCAAGTAATTGTTTATCTTGAGTCAGCATGTCGTATCTGAGGGGCAGATAGGTGTCCATATCCAGCCAAATTTGGAAACCGTAACGGTACTCATCATTTGGCAGTAAACGGATCATTTGACCGGGACGTCCCGCAATACGCGTACGACCACCGAGTACAAACTGATAACCCACTTCTAAATCACTCATCTTTGACGAGAAAGCCGCAGGCCATACGCCCTGAATATGATTAGAAAGGATGCTATAGGCGGGTTGATCGTGTTCGATAAAGGTGACTCGATTGCCCACTCTGACCGCATTTTTTGGCGGGCCATTGAGGTACTCAAGAAACGCAACTTCTTGATTATTCACCTTACCGTGAAGATAAACCAAAGGCCGAATATGGTCGGCCTGAAGTTGTATAATCGATGCTTTAAACTCTTTCTCTTTTAAAGCCTGGCTCATTTTCTCAAGCCAGACTTTGGCAGGCATATCTTCCTGCGCCACTGCAGGGAATACCAAGGCTAACAAAGCCAACAGGATTAGACGCAAGTTAACTCCTTACTACTGATTGACAGGAACGGGAATAACCTCGCTATTGTCTTCTACAACGGCACCCGTATTCAATCGTTGTTGCAACATATGGTCCTGAATATAAGTGTTAATTCGGCGACGTTGCTCATTCATTTGGTCATTAGTGTAGCTCTGATTTTGCTGCACAGGACCTGTCTGTAAGCTCACTGGCGATGCACTACCAACCAGGGGACGGGTAATGAGCACTGGCGATGGCGACGCGGCATCATCAGCTGTTTGGTTAAAGTTCTGAACGCCGACGATGGCGAACATGGCCACAGTAGCGGCAATCGCATACTGACCAAACTGTTTGAATAACGGCACAACGCGGCTTTGGCCAGCATTGACGGCGACTTGCTGTGGAGCCGCTGTAACTTCAGGTGCGCTCACTTGAGGCGAGACAATGGCAGGCTCAAGTTCGATTGCAGCTGCAATACTGGCGGAAAGGTCTAACGCCATAGCCTGGGGCAATTCACCCCGCATAGCATCACCTATCACATGATAGTTACGCCATTTATTATGTGAATGCGTATCGGCAGCAAGTTCTGCCATAGTCTGCAGATCTGTCTCTCCATCGACAGCGGCAGATACCCATTCTTGACCTAATTTATCCATTGTTCACCTGTCTAAATTTAAGGGTGTTACTCTTCCAGTAATGGCTGGAGTTTTTTATCGATTGCTTCACGGGCGCGGAAGATGCGAGATCTTACAGTCCCCACAGGGCAATCCATGATGATGGCAATATCCTCGTAACTCATCCCATCGAGTTCACGTAGCGAAATCGCCATACGTAATTCTTCCGGCAAGGTTTCTAATGTCTCGAAAACCACTTTTTTGATTTCGTCCGATAACATTAGTCGCTCTGGGGAGGCAAACTCCTTTAGCGCATCACTGCCTTCGTAGTATTCGGCATCCTCGGCATCCACATCATTTGCAGGCGCTCTGCGCCCCTGTGACACGAGGTAATTCTTAGCCGTGTTCACGGCTATACGGTACAACCAGGTATAAAACGCACTTTCTCCGCGAAAGTTTGGCAAAGCTCGATAAGCTTTGATAAACGCTTCCTGTGCCACATCGGTAACGTCGGCTTGGTTACGCACATAGCGTGAAATCAAGCTCACTACTTTACTCTGATATTTAAGCACCAACAGGTTAAAAGCGTTTTTGTCTCCCCGTTGTACTCGCTCAACGAGTTGTTGATCACTTATTTGTCCACTCATCCGAGCCGACTTCTCCCAAATCTAAAATGCTGATTTCTCAGTCGCTCGAATCATATTCACTTATGTAGACTAGCGTGCTTTGAAAAAGTTCTAAGAATTATACAAAAAAAGTAAGGTTAAAAGGAAAGTACCCATAATCGGTGAGTTGGTTTACCATAGATGGCACTCTCAGTCATAGCATGATACCCGATGAAACAAGTAGTTGAACACCAATCTGACATATTAGTCATAGGTAGCGGTGCCGCAGGTCTGACACTAGCTTTGCATCTTGCTGAAAAAGCAAACGTAATTCTGCTCTCAAAAGGCCCACTCTCCGAAGGGTCGACATACTACGCCCAAGGCGGTATCGCCTCCGTGTTCGATGAAAGTGACACCATCGAATCCCATGTGGCCGATACCTTAGTGGCCGGTGCCGGCTTGTGCGATAAAGAAGTGGTAACTTTTACCGCTGAAAACGCCAAGAGCGCCATGCAATGGTTAATTGAATGTGGCGTGGCATTCGATAAAGAAGAAACCGCTGGCGATAATGCCAAAGACGCACCTTATCATTTGACCCGCGAAGGCGGCCACAGCCATAGACGCATTCTGCATGCCGCAGATGCGACGGGCAAAGAAGTGCAAACCACGCTGCAAGAACGCGCCCTCGCCCATCCCAATATTCAAGTTTTAGAACGTTACAACGCCATCGACCTTATCACCACCCGTAAATTAAATCGCCCCGGCAATCGCGTGTTAGGCGCTTATGTATGGAACCGTAATGCCGAGCAGGTCGAAACCATTAAGGCAAAATTTGTCGCATTAGCAACAGGCGGTAGCTCTAAGGTCTACCAATACACCTCAAACCCCGATGTGGCGAGTGGTGATGGCATTGCCATGGCGTGGCGCGCAGGTTGCCGTGTGGCCAACATGGAATTTAATCAATTCCATCCAACCTGCCTTTACCATGCTGATGCGCGTAACTTCCTACTGACCGAAGCCCTGCGCGGTGAAGGAGCTTATTTACGTCGCCCCGATGGCAGCCGCTTTATGCCTGACTTTGACGAGCGCGCCGAACTCGCGCCCCGCGATATCGTGGCCCGCGCCATCGACTACGAGATGAAGCGTTTAGGTGCCGATTGCGTCTACTTAGACATCAGCCATAAAGACAGCGACTTTATCATCAAGCACTTCCCAACAATTTACAGTCGCTGTTTGGAACTGGGCATTGATATCACTAAGGATGCCATTCCTGTGGTGCCTGCCGCCCACTATACCTGTGGTGGTGTAATGACGGACTTGCATGGCCAAACCGACCTCAACGGTCTCTATGCCATCGGTGAAGTAGCCTATACCGGCTTACATGGTGCAAACCGCTTGGCGAGTAACTCGCTGCTCGAGTGCTTGGTATTTGCTCGCGCTGCATCGCAGGATATTGAGAGCCAAATGCACAAAATTCCATTACCGGGGCAAATTCCGGCGTGGGACGAGAGTAAAGTGTCCAACTCCGATGAAGAAGTGGTGATTGCCCACAACTGGCACGAACTGCGCCTCTTTATGTGGGATTATGTGGGGATTGTCCGCTCGGATAAACGCTTGGAGCGTGCATTGCGCCGCTGCCTGATGTTGCAACAGGAAATCCAAGAGTATTACAGCAACTTCAGGGTCAGTAATAACCTGCTGGAACTGCGTAACTTAGTGCAAGTGGCGGAGCTGATTATCCGCTGCGCGATGGATCGTAAAGAGAGCCGTGGTCTGCACTACAATATCGACCATCCCGAGAAGGTAGACTCACCGCAACCAACGATTCTGCAACCTGAAAAATAACCGAGTTGCTTAAGTGACACATTTAACGGGCTAAATCTACTCAGATTTAGCCCGTTTTATTTAGGTTGAGTGAATGGATTAAACTTACCAACTCAGAGTTGAATTAAAGGGACTCACCTTGACTCGTCGCTTGAGTTTTAACCTTAAGTAAGAGTCGGCATAAGTGGCGGTAATTCTTATCACTAAACATATCGGCCCAAAGGGGCAAAAGATACAACTTATCGGCGGACTGATAATAAACCAAGCAAACAAAGGGCGTTACCCAAGTTCTGGGGAGCACATGAAACGCCTCCCCGTCGATAGCCAACCTTCCCCTTTTCCATTAAGCTCAAAACGGCAATGCCAAGTTCTCAGTCGCCATAACTGATAGCCCAAGAATCCGAGGATTAAAACGGCGAAGACCAACTTAAGCACAAGCCAAAATACGACATCCGTTTCAGGCCAGATAAGTAACGAAGTACTGCAGACACAAACAAAAACGACCAACGAGAGTCGTTGGTCGCAAGAGGCTTTTACGCTAAAACTATGGCGCCGCTCTGCCACGGACTTGTACTACCATGCGGGCAAGCTCTGCATCGGGACAGGCTTCATGACCCATAAACCATGCAAATAATTCAGGGTCTTCACACTCGAGTAAACGAATGAATAGGGCCTTGTCTTCATCCGACAAATCCTGATAAACATTTTCGACGAAAGGCTGGAACAAGACGTCCAATTCGAGCATTCCGCGGCGACATGCCCAGCGGACCCGTGCAATGTTCATTAACTCCAAGTTAATTCTCCCAAAACTAATTTCGCCTTAGTTTACCAGTTCACGCCGTAGAGTGTCGATGCAAGCAGTATTGAAACTCGGTTTAACACCGCTGAACTTGGCTGTCTAATCCGGCAAATAAATCACTGAAATCCGTCTCTAATAAACGTTTCACCGCGGGATGTTGGATCATCCGCTCGGCAAACATCACATGGTATTCTTCCTTCACATCTAAGGTTTCACCTAGGAGATGCATGCCATGGGAAATCACCTCTTGAGGGTAAACCGACGGCGTAACGAAGATCCCGCGTTTCAGGTAGCCAAAGGCCTTCATCATCGCCGCATCGTCAAACTCACCTAGGATGCTCACCTTAAGATTTTGTTCATCGAACCAACGGTATAATTGTTGCCCAAGCGATGTTCTACGACCGGGGATCAGCAATTGTGCTTGTTCTAAACAAGCCGGGAAATCGGCGCTGTAGGTTTCAGCGGAGAAAAAGCTCACGCCACACTCACCCAGTTTTTTCGATAAAATCTCAGGATATTTCAATGACTCACCCGCACAGTCCGAGAGGATCATATCCAGTTTATGCTCGCGTAAACGGGTCATTAAACTTTCGTGGGTCGCTTCATAACAGGCAAGGTGCATAGAGCCGTCATTGGGCACCACAGAAAGTAATACGCGACTCGCTAAGGCTTTAGACAAGGCATCGGCAATACCCACTTCAAATAAAATGGCATCATCTTTTTGATAGTTGAGTAAATCGAGCATCTCATAACTGAGGGAAAACATCTTATCAGCGTAGCGAAATACCAACTCACCGAGTTCCGTCGCCTCTAAATTGCGTCCGACACGTTTGAATAGACTACCGTTAAGGCGATCTTCAAGGGCGCGAATTTGCCCCGTGATGGTTTGAGGCGTCAGACAAAGGGCTTCGGCCGCCTTGGCCACAGAGCCCTTCTTCTTGATCATCCAGAAATAATACAGATGGTTGTAATTAAGATGCAGCATCGCCAATGAGCTTCCTCTAATGGATACCGCAGCCTCAAAGGCTGCGGTATGTCGGATCGCAGTGACTCAGCTTAACAAATGATGAGTCGATAGCGCTATTTTAAACGCTGACAATCCAATAAGTTAACCACAATTCCCTGCAACTGTTCTAAATCGGCTGCCGTACCCGTGCTAACCGCTTCCGTTACGCCAGAGACTAAACTGTCTCTATCCGGAATACGGTTGGCGCAATAAGTGCGATTCGCCTCTTGGAAACGTTTACCGCCACGATACTTGAGCGCTCTAGACTCATAGCCATTGGTTTCAAGCCTTGCGCCTAATGCCTCAGACTTAAACATTAACGCGCCATCGACTATGCCCTCAAGGTAGCTTTGACAGGTTTGTGATGCGACATCCTTGTTACAGGCATCAATCTGCGAAGCCATTGCGCTTGAAGAAAGTGTTAACAGTGCTGCCACTCCTACTAATTTCATATTTATCATAGTTATACTCCTTTTTTAGGTAACACTTTTGATAACCAGAAATACCCGATCAAGGCCGCCAGAATTGAGCCTATCAAGGTGCCAAGGCGCGCTAAGTCGCCGTACATAGGGTCTGCTTGCTCAAATGCCAGCGAGGCAATAAACATCGACATCGTAAAACCAATACCACACATTGCCGCCACAGGCGCAATCTGCTTCCAACCAATCCCATCGGGTAATTGCGCCAACTTCAGTTTGACGGCCACATAACTAAACAGCATCACACCAATCGGCTTACCTAACATGAGTCCCAATGCAATCCCGACAGGTACAGGGGAAATCAGAGTGTCCAAACTCATGTTACCTATGGCCACACCCGCATTCGCAAAGGCAAAGACTGGCAGGATAAGGAAGGTGCTCCAAGGGTGCAGGCTATGCTCTAAATGCTCAGAGGGTGAACTTCCATCCTTTGCCCGCAGAGGGATACAGAAGGCAATAATCACCCCGGCTAAAGTCGCGTGGACGCCAGACTTTAATACCGCCACCCACAGAACGAGTCCTAATACCCCATAGGGGGCTAATGCGGTCACACCTTTACGGTTTAAGGCGACTAAACCGACAATCGCAATGCTGGCAATCACTAAGCTAATGGTTGAGAGATCGCTGCTGTAGAAGAGCGCAATAATCACAATCACACCTAAGTCATCAATAATGGCGAGTGCCAACAGGAAGACCTTCAATGCCACTGGCACGCGGCTACCTAGCAGCGCCATGATACCTAACGCAAACGCAATATCGGTGGCCGCAGGAATGGCCCAGCCAGCTTGGGTCACAGGATCGCCATAGTTAAATAACAGATAAATGCCTGCTGGCACTAACATACCACCAATCGCGGCAAAGGTTGGCAGTGAAGCCTGGGCCACACTGGATAAGGCGCCTTCTAACAGTTCACGCTTTACCTCTAAGCCAATCAGTAAGAAAAACAATGCCATCAGGCCATCGTTAATCCACAGCAATAGCGGCTTATGCAGATCGAGCGCGCCGACACGCACTTGTACTTCAGTTCCGAGAAAACCTTGATAGAGTCCCGCTAGAGGAGAGTTGGCCATGAGCATGGCTAAGACAACAGCAACCAATAACAGGATGCCGCCAGCCGATTCCTGGCTCAGAAAATTTCTAATTGCTTTTTCCATCTTGCACTCCAAAAAATCATAATGAAATGAGTGTAGACGAAGAAAATTGACAAGTATAATCGATAGTTTCGACAAAATACCTCGGCAATTCCGAGGTATCAGTCGATTATTTCGCCGTTAAACGGCGACAGGCGCTTTGATATGCGGGTGTGGATCGTAGTGAGTTAGTTCGAAATCTTCGAATTGATAATCAAAGATTGAAGCAGGTTTACGCAGGATAGTCATGGTGGGTAAGGGTCTTGGCTCACGGCTTAACTGCAACGCCGTTTGTTCCATATGGTTGGAGTACAAGTGGGTATCGCCGCCCGTCCACACAAAGTCACCCAAAGCTAAATCACATTGCTGTGCCACCATCATGGTCAGCAGCGCATAACTGGCGATATTGAAAGGCAAGCCTAAGAACACATCACAGCTACGCTGGTACAGCTGACAGGATAATTTGCCATCGGCAACATAGAATTGGAAAAAGGCATGGCAAGGTGCCAACGCCATTTTATCCAGTTCACCCACGTTCCACGCAGAAACAATCAAACGACGAGAATCGGGTTGAGATTTGATTTGTTCAATCACCTGAGCGATTTGGTCGATAGCATCACCACTTTGGGTCGGCCAGCTGCGCCACTGCGCGCCATAGACAGGGCCCAAATCGCCGTTTTCATCCGCCCATTCATCCCAAATACTGACTTTATTCTCACGCAGATAAGCAATATTGGTATCGCCCTTCAGAAACCACAATAGCTCATGAATAATCGAGCGCATATGGCACTTCTTGGTGGTCACTAAGGGGAAGCCCTTACTCAAATCGAAACGCATTTGATAGCCAAACACCGAGCGAGTGCCGGTACCGGTACGGTCTGATTTATCCACACCTTCGGCTAAGATGTGCTTCATCAAGTCTAAATACTGTTGCATTACTGCTTACCCTCTGGACGAAGAATGAGATACAAACCGAAGAGGACCATCGGCACAGATAAGATTTGCCCCATCGTCATAAAGCCCCAGTAGAGACCTAACTGCGCATCGGGTTGTCTTACGGTTTCAACAATCACACGGAAAATCCCGTATCCGAGTAAGAACATGCCCGACACGGCGCCGACTTTCTTCGTTCGTTTACTGAACCAATAGAGGAGCAGGAATAAGGCGACCCCTTCAAGGGCGAATTGATAGAGTTGTGATGGGTGACGAGGTTCTGGTCCACCACTTGGGAACACCATGGCCCAAGGGACATCGGTGACTCGGCCCCATAACTCACCATTGATAAAGTTACCGATACGGCCCGCACCTAAGCCAATAGGTACAACCGGTGCTACCATATCAGCGACCGCAAAGAAGGTACGCTTTTGCTTCCAAGCGATATAAATCATGGCGGTAATCACCCCCATCAGACCGCCGTGGAAGGACATGCCGCCTTCTGAAATCTTAAACAAATACATTGGGCTAGCGAGGAAATAATCGAAATGATAGAAGAGCACGTAGCCGATGCGGCCACCTAAAATCACCCCTAAAAAGCCATAAAACAGTAAATCGGAAACCTGTTCTCTTGACCATAAACCATTGGAGCGGTCGGCCTGGCGATTGAGTAACCACATGGCGGCGACAAAGCCAACTAAGTAAGTAAATCCATACCAACGCAGGGCGGGTTCAAAGGTTTGTCCAAAAATATCAAAGGGACCAAACTTCACGATCACAGGATCGATATTGGGAAAATTCAATGCCATAACTTATCCATCAACAGCCTCAAATCGAGGGCTAAACACTAAAAATCAGCTCAGAATTAATTTGAGACCGACACACAGGAGTAAAAGTGCAAATATTTTTTTAAGGACCGAGGTAGGCCAAGTGCTTGCCGCCTTAACGCCTACAGGAGCCATAAAAATTGAGGTTATTATTAAGCCAAATAGCGCAGGTAAATAGATATACCCTAAGGTTCCCTCAGGGAGATCCGGCGCGTTAAAGCCCGCGATTATATACCCTAAGCTGCCCGACAAGGAGATTAATAATCCGGTCGCGGCGGAAAATCCCACCGCTAGGCGCATCTGCAAACCAAAATAGGTTAAAAACGGCACTAACAAGACGCCACCGCCAATCCCCATTAATCCTGCAATCGCGGCCACAATCACGGCCACCACAAACAAAATCATCGAGTTTGGTAGCTCTCGGTTCGATTCGGTTTTAAAGGGATAAGCCATTTGAATCGCCATTAACATCACAAATACCGCAAACCCTTGTCTGAGGGTCGCCGCCGGAATTTGTTCGGCAATAAAGCCGGACATCAAGGCGCCGAGAATAATCCCCGGGAACATGGTTCGAAATAATCCCCAGGGCACATTACCGCGTTTATGGTGCGCTCTTGCAGAAGAAATCGAGGTTAAAATAATCGCCGCAAGGGATGTGGCAATCGCAATATGGGGTAACTGAGCCGAAGTGATACCGACAGAAGGTAAGATATAAAGCAGTGCGGGCACGACAATTAAGCCACCACCGATGCCCAATAAACCCGCCATAAAACCGACAAACGCGCCTAAAGCCAAGCAAATAAAGAACACCGACAGCAAACTATCCACACGGGTACCTACAGCGTGATTAAGTGAAGCCTTAGCTTAAAGCAAAAGGCGCGATTAGTTAATTAAGAATTGTGGCCAATCCCTGCTGTGTTAAATATTCTTTAACCAACTCACGCACTTGAAAACCGTTTGATAGGCTCAAGGCCTGCGACAAGAGTTGCGTCAAATCGGCGCGAGACACCCGGCGCAGCAGATAATTAATCCGCGCTAAACTGCCTTGGTTCATACTCAAATGCTGGTATCCCATCGCCACCAACAGAATCGCCCCCATGGGTTCCCCCGCCAGCTCGCCACAGATACTAATATCGAGTTCATGGTAGTCACAATCGAGCCGAGCCTGATGCAGCGCACGAAGAATGCCTGGATGATAACTATCAAACAGGGAACTCACCCTTGGGTTGTTACGGTCCACCGCGAGTAAATATTGGGTCAAATCGTTACTACCGACCGACACAAAATCGACGCGTTTTGCGACTTCATCCAACTGATACAACAGCGCAGGAACTTCGAGCATAATGCCAATGCGCGGCATTTCAATCTGGCTGTTCACATCGTTCTGAGTTCAACGTAAGCCTGTTCTAAATAGGCCAAGGATTGATCAATTTCATCTAAGTTACTGACCATGGGCAGTAATATACTGAGCTGTTTGCCCTCTCCGCCTGCTTGCAACATCGCTCTTAGCTGTACGAGGAACAGTTCGGGATGATCCAATGATAAGCGGATACCGCGCCAGCCGAGGAAGGGGTTATCTTCTTTGATCGGGAAATAAGGCAGCGGCTTATCGCCCCCACGTCTAAGGTACGCATCACCACAGGGCGACCCGATGCCGCCGATAACACCTGTTGATAGACTTTTACCTGCTCAGACTCACTCGGAAAACGCTGCTGCAGCATAAAGGGAATTTCGGTGCGATATAGCCCGATACCATCGGCGCCTTCGGCGATTTCAGAGGCGACACCACTGAGTAACCCAGCGTTAAGATACAAACGAATTCGCGTACCATCGAGCATGACCGACGGCAGGGCTAACTCCTGCGCGTATTGGCGTTGCAGCGCCTTTTGCGCCGAAATCAAACTGCGATATTCGCTCACAATGGCAGGCGATGGCGATACCATTAATTGCCCACGGCTGGCATTTACCACTAACAGCTTCTGGTCAATATCGGCCGACAACAACTGCTCAACGCCAGTAATGGCGGGTACGCCCAGTGCGCGCGCTAAAATGGCCGCATGGGAGTTAACGCCCCCAGTTCAGTGACAATACCGGCTAATTTTTGTCGGGGGAATTCCGCCAGCAATGTGGCATCCGCTTCACGGGTAACGAGAATCACTGGCTTATCGGGCTCAAGCTCTAAACGCTCTGGTTCGATTAACTGCCTTAATACCTTTTGCCCAAGGTCACGAATATCGCTCGCCCGCTCCTTCAGGTAGGGATCTTCCATCGCTAAAAACTGTTGAATATAACGCAGCGAAACTCGGCTGACCGCCGATTCGGCTTCCCAGCCCTGCTGCACTTCACGGGCATATTCACCACCTAGGCTGGCATCATCGAGCAGCAGCTGCAAGGCATTGAATATTGAGGCTACTTCTTCATCCTGCTCACGGTCGAAACGCTGAGATAAGGCGCCGATTGCCTCTTTACAACGCCCCATCGCCGCCACTAATCGGCTGGATTCGAGAGCGATATCCTCGCAGCGCACATCGGGCTGCTCGAGGGAAATTTCGCCACCGAGTACTAAGGCATGGGCAATAGCGATACCGCTAGATGCTGAGGTGCCCTGGAATAAAATCTGTTGATGCAGCGAACTGACCTGTGCCTTTTGCTTTAATCCTCTAATCGCCATCGCGAGCTGCGCGGCCAAGGTCATTAAGAAGGCTTCTTCCCCTTCGCTAAATTGCCGCGCGCTGGCCTGCTGCACCACAATTACGCCGACTACGGCTTTTTGATAAATAATCGGGACGGCTAAAAAGGCACGGTATTCTTCTTCAGCGACTTCGGGGAAGAGTTTAAAGCGTGGATGCAAACGGGCATCGGCAAGGTTTACGGCTTCTTCGCGTTCAGCAGCCAAGCCAACCAAACCTTGGGTTAACGGCATGCGCACGCGCCCAACGGCACTCTTTTCGAGGCCATCGGTGGCTGATAATACGAGTTCTTGCTGATCTAGGATGTAGACCGAGCAGCATTGGGTTTCCATCGCCGCTTTGGTCGATGAAACTAGGACTTCTAATGCGGTTTCTAAGCTGTGGGCGGACGCCACAGCTTGAGTAATATCCCTGAGCGTATTTAACACTGTTTTCAATCCTCTTTTGAAAATCAGCCCGTTGTTCTTTGTCTTACCCGCTTCCTCGGAATTTCCTGGGTTTGGAATGACAATGCCGTTACCGCAAATTCTTTCATGACCTTACGATAAACATCACGCTTAAATGAGACAACTTGCCGCACAGGATACCAATAACTTACCCAACGCCAATCGTCAAACTCAGGGTGGCCTGAAGAACTTAAATTAATCGCACTATCTTGGCTTTTGAGTTGTAACAGAAACCATTTTTGTTTTTGGCCGATACACACAGGCTTGCTGTCCTGCCTCACTAAACGTTTAGGTAAACGATATCTCAACCAAGAACGGGTCGAGGTTAATATAGTGACATGCTCAGGTCTTAAGCCTACTTCCTCATACAATTCACGGTACATCGCCTCTTCTGCCGTCTCACCATCATCGACGCCGCCCTGAGGAAATTGCCATGAATGTTGTCCGAATCGTCTGGCCCACATGACTTGGCCGTATCTATTACAAATTATTATGCCCACATTTGCGCGAAAGCCGTCGCTATCAATCACATGGACTCCAAATAAGGATAACTTTTAATAAACCGATTGTTTCACAAAGCCAGTCTCTCAGCAAACCTCTATTTACAGCTATTTTTTGGATAAATACCCTCAACTTACTACTTTATCAACAATCCAAGGGTTTCAACCTTGGGGATATCCACATTTTCTGTGGATATCTCTGTTTGAAACTAGGGTAAACTAGGTATATCGTTCAAAAAACATCAAATATCGTTCATGACAGCCTGCTTATTTAAATAAAATAAAAAATTTAAAATCATAAAGTTACATATAATCAGCGTAAGAATATGTGACTTAAAAACTAAAAAGCTCACTTTTTGACCTAATGCAAATTATGCGATTTCATCCGAGTAACAACTAAATGTTATACACAGAGCTCTCCCAAAATTACCCACACTCCCGAGGAAAAATGCCCCTTTTAGCCATTGACTCACGATTTTCAATCGGTTAAAGCCCACTGCATTGTGAGTTATCCATAATATCTGTGGATAAATATGTGAGAAACGCAAGGGAAAACCGAGAGTAACTTTGAACACTTTCGCAGGTATTGGAATACAAACTGACAACTAACATTAAAATCATGCACTTACAGATTTATCTGTGAGTACAATCTTATCCTTTTTTGAGTGCTTAATTTTTAACCTCTGTTGCTAAGCACCTATTTTTCAGTAAAATTCGCCCTATGAAACCGATAATCCCTCCTCAAAATCTGAGCGAACTGCTCGAACGTGCCAATATGATGGCTGGCATCTCTTTGGCCCAAATTGCAGCCCACCGCGGGATTACTGTGCCTAAGGATCTGAAACGAGATAAGGGCTGGGTCGGACAACTCATTGAAATGGAGTTAGGTGCAACTGCTGGCTCAAAGCCCGAGCAGGATTTTCTCCACCTCGGCGTTGAGCTAAAAACCATTCCCATCGATAGCAAAGGCAAACCACTGGAAACCACCTATGTGTGTGTGGCCCCGCTAACCAATATCGAAGGCTTAACTTGGCAAGACAGCTTAGTGTGTCACAAGTTACAGCGTGTGCTCTGGGTACCCGTTGAGGGCGAGCGGCATATTCCTGTGGGAGATCGTCGAGTCGGCACCCCCATATTGTGGGAGCCCGATCTCCAAGAGCAAAGGTTACTGCAACAGGATTGGGAGGAGATAATGGAACTTATCGCCTTAGGTAAAGTGGAAAAACTCACCGCAAGGCATGGCGAAGTGTTGCAACTGCGCCCTAAAGCAGCCAACAGTAAGGCGCTGACCCAGAGCATTGCCGAGGACGGTAGCCTTAAAATGACCAATCCACGGGGTTTCTATTTAAAGACCGCTTTTACCGCCATGCTATTAAATAAGGTATTTGGTTAAATTTTCGTAGCTATATAGCGTTGGATTGATCCAGATCACAAATATCGCTGGCACTCTAGTGATGATTTTCTATAAACTACGGCATCCTGAAATATATGGTCGTATTCGGATACAAAACCCGTTGTGAGAGCACGTAGACAAGCGAAAAAACTTCTTTTTGCGATATTAGCTTGGGCGATAGCCATGGCTGCGTTCGTGTTTTTCCGATATGCACAGTCGCCAGAGTTACCACAATGGGCTGTCGGTTCGGCCGATCTCGCGACGCTTGCCGTCTACATGGGCATCATTTTTGGCAGCCTACATTGGATGTCGAACCTGATCGCCGACTTCAGCGCCATCAATCGTCTTCCCTATGTTTTCTCAGTGATTTTTAAAGGTTTGTTCCTGTTACTCGGGGCGACGACCTTAGCCTATATGACCCAGTTCTTGAATATGTGGGCCATTGAAAATCATATGTCGACCCTAAGGCAAATGCTCACGGCGCATATTCTCTATAGTCCGTCCTTCCAAGCTCTCATCGTCTATTTAGTGGTCGTACGGGTCAGCTTAGCCTTTGTCGAACAAATGGCACTCTTAGTTGGGCCGCGTATTCTGCTCAATATTGGTTTAGGTAAATACCATAAACCTAGGTACGAACAGCGTTTATTCCTTTATTTAGATATGGTTGCTTCGACAACCCACGCCGAATCCCTCGGGGATTACCGTTTTAGCCGTCTCATTCAAGACAGCTTTAGTCTGCTATCCGATACTGTGACCAATAACGAAGCCGAAATTTATCGCTATATGGGCGATGCCGTCTTGATCCACTGGCCGTTAGAAGAAGGCGTGGTGCACGACCGCTGCATGAATATCTATTTTGAATTTAGCCAGCAGTTAAATTGGCAGCGACGTTACTTTGAAGAGCACTATGGCTTTGTACCCAAATTTAAAGCGGCGGCACACTGTGGACAAGTGGTCGCTGCAGTGGTCGGTGTGCAAAAACAAGAAATTAGCTTCTTTAGTGATGTGCTAAATACCTTAGCCAGACTTCAAGATCAGTGTAATCCACTGGGGCAACGCATGTTGATCTCAGGCGCGCTGGCGGGCCGACTCGACAATCCCAATAGCGAATACCGCTTAACTAATTTGGGTCCAGTCAAATTAAAGGGGAAACAACACTCGATTGAAGTGTTTGGTGTTTCCCCTCTCTAAGATCCTAAGCTTTAACTTACAGCGATTATTCCATTTCTTTGGTTAACAGCTTTTGAATAAGCAAACCTAAGGTACGGAAGGTCAAAATCCGGCTGGTTGTTTGTCGCCAAACTAAGCCGATATCGCGGTAAGGCGCTTCACCTGGCGGAGTCATCACCACCAGATCGGTATCATTTAAGATGCCAGCATCAATCGCCATTTGCGGTAAGAAGGTTGTGCCCAGCTTGCTATCCACCATTTGTACTAAAGTGTGCAGACTGGTTGCGGCAAAGGGATTCACCTTAGCGCTGTCACCTAACTGACAAGCGGTAATCGCATGCCCTGTAATACAGTGTTCACTCTGTAGTAGGAAGATACTCTCATCGGGCAAAGTCTGATAGTCGATAGGCTGATGAATGCCACCCACTAAATCTTTATGGATCACCATCTTAAAGGGGTCTATCCCGACTTTCATGCTGTGGTAACCACTGGTATCCACAGGCAAGGCGAGGATCAGTAAATCCAATTCCCCTTTGCCTAAGGCATCGAGCAAACGCTCAGTAGTATCCTCTTTGAGTAATAAACTCATCGCCGGATAAGCTTGCTGACATTGCTTAACCACGCGACTTAATAAAAATGGCGCTATCGTTGGAATACAGCCTAAGCGGATATCACCAGTCATAGGTTCGCCCTGGTTTTTAACCAGTTCGACTAAATCATCCACATCCGTGAGGATTTTGCGGGAACGCTGCACCACTTCTTCGCCGATAGCGGTGAACATAAAGGATTTATGATCACGTTCAATCAATTGATGGCCAAGCTGTTCTTCAAGATTCTGGATCCCGCTCGACAGCGTTGATTGACTCACAAAACACACCTTAGCGGCGCGGTTAAAATTCTGCTCTTGGTGAAGATTCACCAAATAGAATAAATTCTTGAGGCTAGGTAAATTTTTCATTTAATCGATTGCCACTAAGGTTATGAATTAATAAATTTCATCAACTCTAGCATAAGTTATCAACTAAAACGCGGCTGAATTACTCAATAGTGTGAGCAAAATCGATTTTCAATCAAAGGAAAAGGTAGGAGATCGCTTACAGCGTACAAACGGATGGAATAAACACTGGAAATAAGACTTGGAGGTGCAACATCGCGCTGCACCTCTAGGCGACAAACTAAGCTTTAGCCTGTAGGAATTGCTTTAACTGCTGGAGATCGGCACTTGCAAATTCAACAATTTGCGCGACCCAGGTTCCATGCTCGGCTTCCCAACGCGCTTCTTCACCATGTTGGAGTAACTGGGCAATTTGCTGAATACGTTTTAAACCTACTGAGCCCGCCGCACCTTTAAATTTATGGGCCTCGGAGCATAAAGTGTCCTTATCGGCAGCTTCGTTAGCCTTGACTAGATTCCCTACATACTCAGGCATTAATTGCTCAAACAAGACCACACTCTTTAGCAGAGTTCCGGCACCAATCGCACTACAATACTGTTCTAACGTATTGAGATCTAGGATTGTTTCTAATTCAACTGTGGCCATCTAGGCCTCCCTTAAGTAGTCCAATGCTTAAAACACGTTTATGACATGATACCCACTAAAATTGTCAGTGCAACTTATAGCAGCATTTGTGGTCAAATCGCGGTTTATTTAACAAAATTTCAACTATTTCAAACACTCTCAGCGATAAATCGAGATCAACTGAATCCCTTCAAGCGATATAGTCATTATGGTCGCGCTAATGCCGCGCCTTGTCCACCCTTACGCGCAAGATCCTCAACAATTGCCACTAACCCATTCCAACGATAGCCGCACCAATCAGGCGCGAGTAGTATCGGTTTTTTCGCATAGGCGGTCACCCGATGAAAAATCACCTCTTTCGGTGTATGCCGAACCAGTTCACCGACACAAGCCGCATACTCCTCAATACTGAGCAAGGGTAAGCGTCCTGCACGCCAAGCTTTCGCCATCGTACTACCCTCGACGACATGTAATGGATGTAGCTTTAAGCCGTCGACGCCCTGCGCCAGCACCGCTTGCAGTGTCGCCATATAATCGAGGTGAGTTTCACCGGGTAAGCCTAAGATAAGGTGAGTACAAACTTTTAGGCCTCGGCTTCTGGCCCGTGCAACTGTATCGCAATAACAAGCAAAATCGTGCCCACGGTTAATCTTATGCAAGGTGCGATTATTGGCAGTTTGCAATCCAAGCTCCAACCAGACATCGACGCCCTTTTGCTGATAACTCGCTAATAAATCTAACACATTATCTGGCACACAGTCGGGGCGAGTGCCGACACACAGGCCCACAATCTCACTGTCCTTGACCGCTTCATCGTATTTAGCCATCAACACTTGATACTCATCATAGGTACTCGTATAGGCTTGAAAATACGCGATAAATTTATCTGCGTTCAGCTTAGGTTTCGCCTCTTTATAACGGGCTTTCCCCTGCTGTAATTGCTCACTAATGCTGAACGTTTCCGCCTGCTGATAACTAAAGGAGGCCACATTACAAAAGGTACAACCGCCACGTCCCAGAGTGCCATCACGGTTAGGGCAAGTGAATTTGGCATCGATAGTCAGCTTGCGTAAGCGCTCGCCGTATTTAGCCTTACACACGGCACCGAATGTGTTTACGTATGCATCGAGCCCCATTAGCTCGTCCGCCAAATTTCATGTCGTTTCATTAAAATTAACCAAGATAAAATCACAAAAAAGAAGGAGTAAAGACGTGTGTTTAGATGAAAAAACTCATGATAAACAAAGCGAGCATGGTTTTCTTGGTGGTAAATCAAACTCCCGTTAGATTCACAGCGTCAAAGCTCAAAACCTGAGTCATTGCTCACAGTGTCTTTACACTCCGTGATTCCACTCACAGGCAAACGGAATAACAATTCACTTATTTTATATTTTTATACAGACACTGTATTTGCAATAAAAATCACTATTTCTAAATCAAAAACAATCGATTTCAATGTTACATTTTAGTAACCCTATCGTTTTTCATTTTTTAAAATTCTTTTTATTCATAACGTTATACAGCACTTTAATCAGTTAACGTTAACGTCAAGTAATTATGTTTTGTGTATGAAACATGAATTAATACCCACATTTTATGCAAATTTTTGGTTTGACCTTTAGTTAATCTCAGGATAATTTGGGTGGTTCGGGTGCATATCTATAGAAAGTCTTTACATTTCTCCCGAGTAGTAATTTCGTTGAGGTCAAGGGAGGTTTTTGTATGAGCTTATATCATCCCAGTTTTGAGCGGGACAATTGTGGTTTTGGCTTGATTGCACAAATGGATGGCGAAGCCAGCCATCGTATCGTGCGCACCGCCATCCATGGCCTCGATCGCATGAAACACCGTGGCGGTATCGCCTCTGACGGTCGAACTGGGGACGGCTGTGGTTTATTAATGCAGCTACCATTGCAATTCTTTGAAGCCATTGCCGCGGAAAATGACTGGCACCTGAGCCGTAAGTTCGCCGTGGGCATGTTGTTTTTAAGCCAAGATGAAGAACTGGCCGACCAAGCCAAGTTTATTCTCGAACGCGAACTCGAGCGTGAAACCTTAAGCATTGCCGGCTGGCGTAAAGTCCCCGTCAATCCTGAGGTATTGGGTGAGATAGGTAAATCAAGCCTGCCGCAAATCTATCAAGTACTGATCAACGCCCCTATTGGCTGGCGTGAGAAAGATCTTGAGCGTCGCCTCTACATGGCTCGCCGCCGTTTAGAGCAACAAATTACTGACGATAAAGACTTTTATGTCGCGAGTCTTTCAGGCCAAGTCATCGTCTACAAAGGCTTGATGATGCCTGCCGACTTGCCCGCATTCTATCCCGACCTTGCCGACATCCGTTTGAAGAGCTCTATTTGTTTATTCCATCAACGCTTTTCAACTAATACTTCACCTAAATGGCCACTCGCTCAGCCCTTTAGATATCTTGCCCATAACGGCGAGATCAACACTATTACCGGTAACCGCCAATGGGCGCGTGCCCGTGCCTACAAGTTTAATTCACCACTATTGCCCGACTTACAACAGGCAGCACCTTTTGTGAATGAAACGGGCTCCGATTCATCCTCCCTCGACAATATGCTCGAGATGTTGCTCTCGGGCGGTATGGATCTGTACCGCGCCATGCGTTTGCTTATTCCGCCTGCATGGCAGAGTAACCCAGAGATGGATGATGAGTTAAAGGCCTTCTACGACTTCAACTCCATGCATATGGAGCCTTGGGATGGTCCAGCGGGGATCGTGATGACCAATGGTCGTCACGCCGCTTGCGCGGTGGACCGTAATGGCCTGCGTCCGTCACGCTATGTGATCACCAAAGATCGTATCCTCACCCTCGCCTCCGAAGTGGGCATTTGGGACTACGCCGCCGATGAAGTGATTGAAAAAGGCCGCGTCGGCCCTGGTGAGCTGTTAGTGTTAGATACACTCAATGGTCGTCTGTACCAGTCATTCGAAATCGATAACGATCTTAAACGCCGCCACCCCTATAAAGAGTGGATGGCCAAGAACAGTCGTACTCTGGTACCAGCCGAGCAGTTAGCAACGGAGCAACATGGCGCCAGCGAATTAAGCCCTGAGCAACTGCTGCAATACCAGAAGCAATTTGGCTACTCTCGCGAAGAGCTTGAGCAAGTGATCTGGGTGCTGGCAAAACAAGGCGAAGAAGCCACAGGATCCATGGGCGACGATACGCCTATGGCGGTATTGTCGAAAAAGTCACGCTCGCTCTATGACTACTTCCGCCAGAAATTCGCTCAGGTAACCAACCCTCCTATCGATCCACTGCGTGAAAAGCACGTAATGTCTCTGGCGACCTGTATCGGCCGCGAGCAAAACCTCTTCAACGAAACCACTGGTCATGCCTATCGGGTGATGTTCAACTCACCGATATTATTATTCAGTGATTTCAACCAATTACTCGGATTAGATAGCACTTACTATCGCGCCAATATCGTCGACTTAAACTACGATCCGAAGGAAAGCTTAGAGCACGCTATCCGCCGCATCACCTCGGAAGCCGAGCGTTTAGCTCGCAGTGGCACCACGCTGCTGATTTTATCCGACCGTGCGATTGATAAATCGGCGCAGGTGATCCCAGCGGCCATGGCAGTTGGCGCAGTACAACAAATGCTGGTGAGTAAGAGCCTGCGCTGCGATACCAACATCATTGTTGAGACCGCCTCGGCCCGGGATCCGCACCACTTTGCGGTGCTGCTCGGTTTTGGTGCTACGGCGATTTATCCGTATCTAGTGTATGAATCAATCTCTGATCTGGCGAAACGCCATCAGTTGACTGATACCACGGCGCTGATGCTGAACTTCCGCTACGGCATCGAGAAGGGCCTGCGTAAGATCATGTCGAAGATGGGGATCAGCACCGTCGGTTCCTACCGCTGTAGCCAACAGTTTGAGGCCATTGGTATTGCCAGCGATGTAATTGAACTCTGCTTTAAAGGCGTGGTGAGCCGTATCGAAGGCGCCAGCTTTGAGGATATCGCTCAAGATCAAGCGCTGCTGCATAAAGCCGCTTACCGCGCCCATGTGCCACTGCCACAAGGCGGTTTACTCAAATACGTAGATGGCGGTGAATACCACTGCTTCAACCCAGATGTGGTCAACACGCTGCAGGCGTCCTTAATCGACAAGAATTTTGCGACCTATAAGAAATTCGCCGAATTAGTCGATAACCGGCCGGTTGCCACCCTAAGGGATTTGATTGGCATTAAAGCTGACCAAGCCGCAATTGAACTGGATAAGGTCGAAGCTGCTAGTAACTTGTTCCCACGTTTTGACAGTGCGGCCATGAGTATCGGCGCCCTAAGCCCCGAGGCCCATGAGGCATTAGCCATCGCCATGAACCGTTTAGGCGGCCGCTCCAACTCGGGTGAAGGTGGTGAGGATGCTCGCCGCTTTAACACCGAACGTAACTCGGCGATTAAACAAATTGCCTCGGCACGTTTTGGCGTAACCGCCCATTACCTAGTCAATGCCGATGTGTTGCAGATTAAAGTCGCACAGGGCGCGAAACCCGGTGAAGGCGGACAACTGCCAGGGCATAAGGTGAGTGTAGAAATTGCAGGGCTGCGCCACGCGCGCCCAGGTGTAACCTTGATTTCACCACCACCGCACCATGATATTTATTCTATCGAAGACTTAGCCCAGCTGATTTTCGATTTAAAACAAATCAATACCAAGGCACTGATCTCCGTGAAGTTAGTGTCTGAGCCAGGTGTCGGCACTATCGCTACAGGTGTGGCAAAAGCCTACGCCGATATGATCACTATTTCTGGCTACGATGGTGGCACGGGCGCAAGCCCTATCACCTCGGTGAAATACGCCGGTAGCCCATGGGAACTCGGCCTTGCCGAAGTGCATCAATCTCTGGTGGAAAATGGTCTACGCCATAAGATCCGCTTGCAAGTCGATGGCGGCCTAAAAACTGGAACCGACGTCATCAAGGCGGCCTTACTCGGCGCCGAAAGCTTTGGTTTTGGGACTGTGCCTATGATTGCCTTAGGTTGTAAGTACCTGCGTATTTGCCACCTGAACAACTGCGCTACCGGTGTCGCAACTCAGGACAAGAAACTGCGCGATAACCACTACCACGGCTTACCAGAGCGAGTGATGACTTACTTTGAGTTTGTCGCCGAGGAAGTACGCGAGTGGATGGCAACGCTAGGAGTCAGCAAGTTCGAAGACTTAGTGGGCCGCAGTGAGTGGCTACATACCTTGGAAGGCCAGACCGATAAACAACGCGGACTCGATTTAGCGCCGATCCTGTATCAGCCTAAGGTCAGAGCCAGCACCTCGCGCACTTGGCAGGAAACCAATCCACCAGCGGATTTAGGCTTACTCAACCAACATCTGCTCAACGAGTGCCAGAGTGCGGTCGATAAGGGCGAGTGTTTCGATGCCGCTTACAGTATCAACAACACCGACCGCTCAGTGGGCGCACGCCTGTCGGGCTATATCGCGACTACCCTTGGGGTTAAAGGCACTAAGGCACCGATTAAACTCAGCTTTAATGGCAGTGCCGGCCAAAGTTTTGGGGTATGGAACAGCCCAGGCCTAGAGCTCAAGCTCTGCGGTGATGCCAACGACTACGTCGGTAAAGGCATGTCGGGCGGCAAGATTGTGATTTATCCACCGCTAGGGAGTCCGTTCCAGAGCGAGCGCAGCGCGATTGTCGGTAACACTTGCCTGTATGGCGCGACTGGCGGACGCTTCTTCGCTGCGGGTCAAGCGGGTGAACGCTTCGCGGTACGTAACTCGGGCGCCATTGCCGTAGTTGAAGGCTTAGGCGATAACGGCTGCGAATACATGACCAGCGGTATTGTAGTTGTGCTCGGAAAAACTGGGGTGAACTTCGGCGCAGGGATGACGGGCGGCTTTGCCTATGTCTTCGACCAATTTGGCCGCTTTAACCGCCGCGTGAATAACGAGCTTGTCGATACCCAAAAACTCGAGTCGCCTATTCATCAACAGCATTTGAAAGGCTTGATTGAAGAGCATGTGGCCGAAACCGGCAGTGAGCACGCGAAGATGATCTTAAGCGACTTTGCCAACTGGTTAGATTGCTTTGTTTTAGTGAAACCGAAAAATATCGCCGTTGCAGATCTGCTCAAATTAGAGCAATCGAGCCCGGAACTAGCAGTTAAAGCGGGGTAATAGCAGATGAGTAACGATTTTCAATTTATTGAAGTGGGTCGCAAAGACCCAACTAAACACCCTGCAGCAAAGCGTTCGACTCAGTTTATTGAGATTTATCAGCCCTTTGCTCAAGCTCAGGTGACTGAACAGGCGGACCGTTGCCTCGATTGCGGTAACCCTTATTGTGAGTGGAAATGCCCGCTGCACAACTATATTCCCAACTGGCTAAAGCTGGCACAGCAGGGCCGGATTATGGAGGCGGCGGACTTAGTCCATGAGACCAATACCCTCCCCGAGATCTGCGGCCGCGTCTGTCCACAGGACAGACTCTGTGAAGGGCTTGTACCCTAAACGCCGACTTTGGCGCCGTGACTATCGGTAATGTGGAGAAATACATTACTGATACCGCCATCGCCCAAGGCTGGCGTCCGGATATGAGTAAGGTCACGCCACGCAAGGAAAAGGTCGCGATTGTGGGCGCAGGCCCTGCTGGTTTAGGCTGCGCCGATATTCTTGCCCGTAATGGGGTTAAGGCTGTGGTGTTTGATAAGTATCCCCAGATTGGTGGCCTGCTAACCTACGGTATTCCCTCCTTTAAGCTGGATAAAGCCGTGATGGCAACTCGCCGCACAGTGTTAGAAGGCATGGGCATAGAGTTCAAGCTAGGCGTAACTGTGGGTAAGGACGTTGCCTTTAACCAACTGCTTGAGGAATACGATGCAGTCTTCCTCGGCATGGGAACTTACACCGCCATGAAAGCGGGCCTTGAGGGCGAAGATGCCCAAGGCGTGTACCAAGCCCTGCCTTACTTGATAGGTAACACTCATCACCTGATGGGCAGCAGTAATCCAGACACCCCTTACCTCAATCTTGCCGGTAAGCGCGTGGTGGTACTCGGTGGTGGTGATACCGCCATGGACTGTGTTCGCACCGCAGTTCGCCAAGGTGCCAGCAGTGTGATTTGTGCCTATCGCCGCGATGAAGCCAACATGCCAGGTTCGCGCCGCGAAGTGCAAAACGCCCGTGAAGAGGGAGTGAACTTCCTGTTTAACCGTCAACCCGTGGCGATTAAAACCCAGGATGGCAAAGTGGTGGGTGTGGAATGCGTTGAAACCCAAATGGGTAAAGCCGATGCGAGTGGCCGTCAACGTGCTGAAGCAATTGAAGGCAGCGAACAGTTACTCGATGCCGATGCGGTGATTATCGCTTTCGGTTTCCAACCTAGCCCTGCGCCTTGGTTTGCCGATTACGGCATTGAACTCGACCAATGGGGCCGAGTAAAAGCCAGTAAACAGGCCGATAACCCATTCCAAACCACCAATCCAAAGGTATTTGCTGGCGGCGATATGGTCCGTGGCTCGGATCTGGTTGTGACCGCAATTGCCGAAGGACGTGAAGCCGCGCAAGGTATTCTTAACTACTTAGATTAATTGTTTTTTGTTGTACCGCTGTACCTGTGAGTCTCGGACTCGTACCCACGAGTCCACCATTTGCTTGTGAATTTTGGCGCACCTTAGGGTGCGCATTTTTTTACCTTCCACGCGTTTTATCCCACCCCAATCAAGCAATCGCAATCCCACAATAACGTCAAAGCATAACTGTGGTATATTAGCCGCCATTCTGTTATCCCACTCTTTTAGTGGCATCACACATTCAGTTGAATCAAAAGGGTCTCCCATGAAAATTGGTATTATTGGCGCAATGGAGCCAGAAGTTGCCCATCTTATTGCGGCTATGACAAACGCCTCATCGCAAACGATTGCGGGTATTGAATTTATCGCTGGCACCTTAGCAGGCAAAGACGTTGTAGTGACACGCTCTGGTATTGGTAAAGTCGCCGCCAGTATTGCCACCACGCTGCTGATTGAGAAATACGCCCCCGATGCGGTAATCAACACAGGTTCTGCGGGTGGTTTTGTCGATTCACTGTCGATTGGCGATATCGTGATTTCATCCGAAGTGCGCCACCACGATGTGGATGTCACCGCATTTGGTTACGAAATTGGCCAAATGGCGCAGCAACCTGCAGCCTTTATTCCGGCGCCATACTTAGTCGAAGCGGCCAATAAGGCCATCGCACAATTAGGCGAAGTGAAAGCGATTGAAGGCTTAATCTGTACTGGCGATAGCTTTATTTGCGACCCAGTACGTACCAAGACCATGTTAGAGCACTTCCCAACCATGGCGGCCTGTGAGATGGAAGGCGCAGCAATTGCCCAAGTGTGTCATCAGTTTGGCGTGCCATTCGTGGTGATCCGCTCGCTCTCTGACAACGCCAACAACGACTCACCGGTCGATTTTGATTCTTACATTGTGAAGGCAGGTTACCATTCGGCACTAATGGTGATGTTGCTGCTTGAGCAATTAGATCCAAACTCAGTAAAGTAATTGACTAAAGCATGATTGCGGAAAGTACCTGATGCACAGTTCTTTTTATCAACAACTTGTCGAAATTGATGGCGCTTTGTTTGAGGGCTTCTTGGTACTTTTCTTTGCTTTATTGCTGGCGCGTTTAGCGCCATTGCCAAGGGAAATGCAACCACTGATTTGGTTTAGTCACTTAGCCAGACAGCTCGCCGCCAAAGTCAATCGCCCCGGACGCGCGCCCAGCCAACAGGCAACCGCTGGCTTTTTAGCCATGTTGCTGCTGGTATTTCCTTTTTGGGCGATTATCACTTTTTTACTCGAACTCGCCGCCTTCCCTTGGTTCTTTGAGTTTTTAGTTCTGTATCTGTGTTTGACGGATGCAGGCTTTAGCCAAGTCGCCGACGAAATAGCTAAAGCATTGAAGCGCGAGGATAATGCCAGCGCAAAAAAGCTATTACAGCCGTGGATTGTCCGTGATACGGATAGTCTGTCGGAAGTCGGTTTAACCAAGGCCACGATAGAAAAGCTCGCTACCGCACCGATTTACGGCACGGCATCGACTATCTTCTTCTTTGCGATCGCAGGCGCCCCTATGGTGCTGGCGGTCAGAATGATTAAACAACTCGAACTCAGTTGGCCGCCCATTCAACCTAAGTACCAACACTTTTGCAGTTCGGTACACGTTATTTCTACGGCGCTGCTGGCGATCCCCGCTTGGTTATGGAGCCTGTCGATTGCGATTCAGGGTGGCCCCAAGGCTTTAGCAATGCTGTTTCGCACCTCTAAAAATCATCCTGCCCTGCGGGGTTATGTGATGAGCGTGTCCTTAGTGGCAAACATTTTACGCATTGAATTGGGTGGACCACAGAAGTTTTCGGGACAGCGTATTGATGTGGCTAAGATTGCCCATGGGCCACAGCCACACCAAGAAATGATTGCCCCCGCGGTAAAACTCACATCGCGGGCCTGTGCTATCTGGTTTAGCTTTATTACCTTACTTCCTATCATTTGGGCGGGTTTACGCTGGCTACAAACCCTGTGATATGATGCCTTTAATCTTAACATTGGGTTAAAGGCTGACTATCTTGTTCGAAAACATGCATGTTTCATTAACAACTCCCGCCTTGTTATTTCCGGCAATCTCACTGCTATTACTGGCCTATACCAACCGTTTCTTTGCATTGGCAGCACTGATACGTCAGCTCAGTAACGGTGATAAACCCGTGCATAAGGATCAGATTAAAAACTTAAGCCAACGGATCCGGATTATTCGCCGCATGCAGGAGGCTGGCGTATCCAGCTTTGCCCTGTGTGTGCTCTGTATGATTTTTATCTATATCGGTTTTAATAAGACGGGCTCGGTGATCTTCGGTGCCAGCTTACTACTGCTGCTCTATTCACTGATTTTGTCTGTGATAGAAATTCGTATCTCTGTGGACGCGCTAAACATCCACATCAAAGAGATGAGTAAATGAGCCACTGGATTTACTTCTTCGATTTATGTGGCACGGCGGTATTTGCCCTTTCTGGCGCCTTAGCCGCAGGGCGTCACCGTATGGACCCTTTTGGCGTTATCGTACTGGCCTCGGTGACTGCGGTCGGCGGTGGCAGTATTCGCGATGCGCTGATTGGCGCCACGCCCGTGTTTTGGATCCGCGACCCTAACTACATCATTGTCATACTCGCCACAGTCCTAGCTTGTTTGCTGTTGGTGCGCCGCCCCCGCAAGATGCCGCAATATACGCTGCCGGTCGCCGATGCCTTAGGTTTGGCCCTGTTCACTGTGATTGGTGCCGAAAAAGCCCTCAATATGGGACTCAGTGGCATGATTGCCGTCGTGATGGGCTTGATCACGGGCGTTGGAGGAGGCATTATTCGAGACTTCCTGTGCAGACAAATCCCTATGGTGTTACGCACAGAAATCTATGCCACAGCATCGATTATTGGCGGCATAGGTTATACCGTAAGCCTTGCCTACGGGATGGGCGAAAAAACGGCGCTATTTTTAGCCATGACCAGTGCCTTAATCATTCGCCTATGCGCCATCAAATGGCATTTATCGTTACCCGCCTTTGATCTCAAAACCAAGAGGGAATAGTTTGCGAATATTGTGTCTTTTAGTCTGTCTTATTTGGGTTCCGGCCTTGTTTCCTGCGTCTGTACACGCTAACTCAGGGGAAATGCCAGCAGAACAGCAGTTAGCCGTAAAATACATGAACGCGCTAACCGAGCACGACTATCAAACACTCGGCAAATTCTATAACCGTGATACCGTCTTCTTCGATAAAACCGCCAATCGTAAATACACGGGTGGACGGTTTATTATCGACTTCTTTGAGCGCGCCCACGAAGGTGTGCTCGAATATGATTTCAATATCGAGCATATGTATAACGCAGGCTCCCTCGTGGTGATGATTGGTAACTATCACTTTAAAGGGCCCGGCGAGCAGTTTGGTAAACCCGGGAAAATTATTGATGTCGCCATTCCAGGAGTCACCAGCCTTAAGCTCGATATGCGTAATCACAGGGTCACAGAGCATGTGGATCTGATTGATTACCAGACCATGTCAGACCAATTAGCGATGCAGTAGTCACAAAATTTAGCTTTTATTGAAACTTGAGCCCTCAAAACGAGTCGAAACCTGCAATGAGTCAATACGACTGAGGTGCGGCGTCCTATGCCCACGGGTCGTTTCGTTTCAATGAGGTTTGTATGAAGTTGTTTGGACTGATTGCCCTACTCGCCCTGAATGGCCTAATGCTCGCGCCCCATGCACAGGCGCAGCAGCCGATTATTGTGTCCTACGCGGTGCAACCCGTAAGCCATTTCAACCAGCAACTGCGGGCCGCACAAGAGCAACATCAAGCTTGGAGCGAAGATCCCACCGCCATCAGCAGCCAATATGCGGGTAAAAAATTTACCCTTGTTCGTACTCAGCCCACCAAGGATGGAATATTTACCTATCAAGTGAGCGAGTTGTCACAGCAGCACCCACAAATGCTGTTAATTTTGTCGCTTAAGAAGAATGCCCAACGCTGGCAAGTGGATTCAGCCCAACTGGCGTGGAAGTGTCGCGATGGTCAGCATTTCGGTACCGACAGATGCAATATCGGCGAGCATGAGGCCAGCACAGCACCTTAAGCACTGTCTCATATGCACAGTCTCTTAAGCTATCGAGATAAAATGCAGTTATAAAAAGAGCGCCCTTAGGCGCTCTTTTTACTGCTTGGTAAGTACTTATTAACCTTCTAAGCACTCACTGGCTGTCGTCACATGGTGACATCCGATTCGACTTAAACCAGAGTCACTTTCGCGAACTTACGCTTACCGACTTGGAATACGGCAACCGTGCCAGCGCTTAAGGTCATACGGCTATCGTCAACCTTCTCACCGTCCATCTTCACCGCGCCTTGCTTGATCATACGCATCGCATCGGAAGTCGAACCCACTAAGTCGGCATCTTTAAGTAAGTTAGCAATCGCTAAGCCTTCACCCGCCGCTAATTCAACCTCAGGGATATCATCTGGGATAGCGCCCTTTTGGAAACGGTCGATAAAGGCTTGATGGGCACTCTCGGCCGCCGCTTGGTCGTGGAAGCGCGCGATGATTTCCTTCGCGAGCGCAATCTTGGTATCACGCGGGTTAGCACCGTTGGCGATATCTTGTTTGAACTGTTCAATCTCGGCCAAAGGACGGAATGACAGCAGCTCAAAGTAACGCCACATTAATTCGTCAGAAATCGACATGATCTTGCCAAACATTTCATTGGCGGGCTCACTCACACCAATGTAGTTGTGCGCCGATTTAGACATTTTCTTCACGCCGTCTAAACCTTCAAGCAGTGGCATCATGATCACGGCTTGTGGTTTTTGGCCTTCGGCTTTCTGTAACTCACGGCCCATCAACAGGTTGAACTTTTGGTCGGTTCCGCCTAATTCAACGTCGGCCTTCAGGGCTACTGAGTCATAGCCCTGTAAGAGTGGGTACATAAATTCGTGGATAGCAATCGACTGTCCCGAGGCGTAACGCTTCTTAAAGTCGTCGCGCTCCATCATACGTGCCACAGTTTGTTGTGACGCCAGACGTATCATGCCCGCAGCGCCCAATGGCTCTAGCCAGCTTGAGTTGAATTCGATACGCGTCTTGGCTGGGTCCAAAATCTTATAGACCTGCTCCTTATAGGTTTCGGCATTCGCCAATACCTGCTCGCGGGTCAGCGGTGGACGCGTGCTGTTTTTACCACTCGGGTCACCTACCATGCCGGTAAAGTCACCAATTAAGAAAATGACTTCATGACCTAACTCTTGGAATAATCTTAATTTATTTAAAATTACTGTGTGTCCAAGATGGATATCCGGTGCGGTAGGGTCTGCCCCCAACTTGATGCGCAGAGGACGTCCCTCTTTGAGTTTTTCCAGCAGATCCGATTCGAGCAAGATCTCGTCGGTACCACGTTTAATTTCTGCTAATGCTTGGTCTAAATCAGCCATCTCGGCGGGGACTCCTAAGGCCATGATCATAAAATGAGGAGACTTATGTTACTTGTTAGCCACCACAATTGAAAGTGTGTACACTAACGGGATTATTCAAGCCTTAGGTAATCGGTATCGGCGTCACATGGGAAAGGTTATAACGTTATTTAAATTGCTGCCTAAAAAGCATCAAATTCTCCTCAGCATTCTTTCTGTTATCACTACGATAACCCTGCTCTTTCCCTCTGAAGAAGCGCAAGCTTCAAGACAAACTCAAGGTGTCGCAGACCAAGCTCAAGTCAATACCCGTTACGATGTTCCCTTAGCCTTTCGCTCACCAGAGCGTCCAGAAGGTGTTGAGGGCCAATCGCAAGATGCATCTACCAACGCCACGCCGTTATCTTCGGCCGACGCCTTAGCCGCAGGCAATGTACCCGCCAGCGAAACCTTAGAGAGCGCCCACCATAGGGACGTTGAACATTTTAATGTGAAAAATGGCGATACCTTAGCCGCAGTATTTGAGCGCGCTGGACTCACCAGCAAAGATGTGTATGAAATTACCCTGTTGCCACTCGCCAAACAGAATCTGTTAAAAATCATCCCAGGCGAAGAAATCGTGATTTCAAAGGATGCTAAGGGCGATTTAACCGAAGTCCGCTATCGTGTCGATGCGGTATCGACTTTAGTGATCACTAAGGATCAAGATAAGTATTCCGAGAAAATCTCCGAAAAGGACATTGAAATACGCACCCAATTCACCAGTGCGAAAATCAAGAGTAACTTCTGGAATGCCGCCGTCGATGCGGGTTTAAACGCGAACCAAATTATGCAGCTCTCGACCGTGTTTGGCTGGGATATCGACTTTGCCTTGGATCTGCGTGAGGGCGACAGCTTCGCCATTATCTACGAGCAGGAATATGCAGAAGGCGAGTTTTTACGTAATGGCAATATCCTCGCCGCCGAGTTTATCAACCAGGATGAGCGCTACACCGCGGTTCGTTATACCGACGGCAACTACTACTCCGAAAACGGCACTAGCATGCGTAAGGCCTTCCTGCGCTCACCGGTCGACTTTAAATATGTCAGCTCTAACTTCAACCCGAAACGTCTACACCCTGTGACGGGGCAAGTTAAGGCTCACCGCGGCGTTGACTATGTTGCCGCCATTGGAACCCCCATTAAGGCGGCGGGTAATGGCCGAGTTATCGAATCCGGCTACAATCAATTTAACGGTAACTATGTGTTCATTAAGCACAACGATACCTACACGACTAAGTATTTGCATTTGACCAAACGCAACGTCAGTAAAGGGGCCAGCGTTAAGCAGGGGCAAATTATCGGCACCTTAGGTAAGACAGGACGCGTCACTGGCGCTCACCTACACTATGAATTTATCGTTAATGGCGTGCACCGTAACCCAAGAACGGTTGATTTACCTAAGGCCGAATCGATTGCCCGTAAAGAAAAGCCACAATTCGATGCGCTCAGCAAACAGTTGATGGCCAGCATTTCACAGAACAAGCAAACCCAATTGGCGATGCAATAACGACGGACGGATCCCCTCACATGAACAAGGCTTATTATATTGGACTGATGTCTGGCACCAGCATGGATGGCGTCGATGCGGTGTTAGTCGACTTTGCGGGCGAGCAGCCGCAACTTATCGCAACGCATACCGAGGCGATTCCAAGCCATTTGCTTAAGGGATTGCAGCGTTTATGCCTGCCCGGCAATGATGAAATCAACCGCCTTGGTCGCCTTGACCGCAGTGTGGGTAAATTATTTGCCCTCGCCGTCAATAACTTGCTTACCAAAGCCCAGATAGCCAAGGAAGATATCATTGCCATTGGTAGCCATGGCCAAACCGTGCGCCACATGCCAAATCTAGAGGTGGGTTTTACCCTGCAAATTGGCGATCCGAACACCATAGCAACCGAGACTGGCATCGATGTGATTGCCGATTTTCGTCGTAAAGATATTGCCTTAGGTGGCCAAGGCGCGCCGCTAGTGCCCGCCTTCCACCAGCAAACCTTTGCCCAAGTGGGTAAAAAGCGCGTGATCCTCAATATTGGCGGCATTGCCAATATCACCTATCTGACCGGGAATCGTGAAGAGGTACTAGGCTTCGATACTGGGCCAGGCAATACGCTGATTGATGCTTGGATCCAGCAAGTGAAAAATGAGCCCTATGACAAAGACGGTGAATGGGCTGCTTCGGGCAACACCGACCAGCAGCTATTGACACAATTGCTGTCGCATCCTTATTTCTCCCTCGCCTATCCCAAGAGCACCGGGCGTGAATTGTTTAATCAAGCTTGGTTAGAACAGCAATTATCAGAGTTTAATCAATTGGATGAAGAAGATATCCAATCGACATTACTCGATTTAACCTGCCACAGTATCGCCCGCGATATCCTTAAACTCGCCCCAGTGGGAGAGTTATTTGTCTGCGGTGGCGGCGCCTTTAATACCGAGTTAATGCAGCGCTTAGCAGCGCTACTGCCGGATTATCACATCGATACCACCTCAGCACTCGGTGTCGACCCTAAATGGGCCGAAGGCATCGCCTTTGCGTGGCTCGCAATGCGTCACAATTTAGGTTTGCCCGCTAACCTACCTGCAGTGACAGGCGCTTCGCGCGAAGCCGTATTAGGCGGACGCTTTAGCGCTAAGTAAAACTCAAACCTACTTAAGTAGTTTGTGTTTAAGCAGTATGATGTCCCGCTGCGGAAAGCCATCGAGCGTCATCACTAAGCGGTTTGACTCCGGAATATAAGTCATGGAACCAAAGCCGCTTAGGCTAGAGCGGGGAACCCTTAGGAGTGATGTCAGCTGTTGATTGCTCGCATCCCAAAAATTCAGCCGCTGCTCGTTACCATTGCTCGATTTAAAATACACTCCGTGTGCAGTAAGCACCCAGTTATTGCCCGCGCGAAACACCTTCCCCGGGATAATCTCTTGCACCTGTTCGGGCTGCGTGAGGTCAATCTGCCAGAGTCCATTCATTCCGTAGCGACTAAATACAAATTCGTTGGCCGATTTTGCAAAGCCCACCGCCATACTCAGCGGACTTATCACCTTAGGCGCACTATTGTCCAAATGGAATTCTGTGATGCCATCGCTGGTTGATGCCAACACCGCCGTCCCCTTCCAATTCCAGCTGGGGCGGCCATGATTGTGATAACTCGAGGCTAAGGCGGTAATGTTCTTATTGGTTAAATCTAAAATAAAAATACGATTACCTTCGTTGCGATCGTCGGGGGCGATAAAAGCGATTTTGCTACCATCGGGGGACCAACGCGGATAAGCGACACGCGACTTAAGCTGGGTGTGTTGCTCCAGCTTTTGCCCTTTGGCATCCGAAGTCCAAATCTCGTTATAGCCCGTATCGCTGGAGACAAATACTATCCGTTTCGCCTCAGGGGAATAATCGGGATTGCGGTGGCTAATGCCGGAATACAGCAGCGGAAACAAGCTGCCGGGCACGGATTCACCGAGGGAAAAATACGCCATCTGGAATTGACGACGATACTGGTGATAAACCAGCTCGCCCTCATCGGATACGCTACTGGGATAGCTCATGCCCTCCACATCGAGTGGGCGAATATGGGCCGTTTCAATATCGATAGTAAAACCGTTGCGACTGCCAGAATCTTCGGTGGCAAAAACCAGCGACTGGCTATCAGGCGTCCAACTCAAGCCGCGAATATCTTCTAACCCATGGGTTAAACGTGTTTCATTGGCACTGGCTAAGTCGCGAATAAAAATATCCTCAGAGATATTACTAAAGCGCCTCGCTATCGCGAGCCAGCGACCATCAGGGCTAAAGGCTAAATCTCTATCCTCATAATTACACTGGCTTTCGCAGGATAATCTTTCAGCCTTAGCGTCCGCATTTGCCAAAGCTAAACGGTAAATTCCCCCACTTTATCCGCCTCGTGGGAGGAGATATAAGCAAGATATTGACCATCGGGAGAAATATCTATGGCCGCCATATCGCTACTACAGGGCGCTAAGGCAAGGGTCTCGTTGGTCGCAAGAGTCAACTGAGTGATATGGCATTTCCCCGTGCCATGGATACGGGAGGCAAAAAACAACTTAGTGTCATCTAAGCTCCACACTGCACGAAGCTCTGCCGATGTGGAAGGTGTTAACTGGCGGGCGGGGACATCTTCACGTTTAAAATCTTTAAGATACAGACTGGATGTCACTCCGGGGCGACTCGCACCATACACAAGCCAACGCCTATCGTGGGACAGCCTAGGGTAACGCTCAGAACCCGGATCCCGCGTAAGCACTGTGATTTGGGTTTCCGTCATGCGCTGTTTATCTTGATACAGATGCACGCCCATAAAGAGACCGGCCACTAGCATGACCGCCCCCATCAAACTCGCCATCCAATACAGGCGTCGTGTGGTGTGCTGTAACTTCGCCTCTGTGGTTTGAAGCTTATCGTCATCTGTCTCATCGGCAATGTCATACACTGGCGGTAATAACAGGCGATAACCGGCTTTACGCACGGTTTCAATCACGCCGCCTTCAAGCTCGAGGGGCGATAATTGCTGACGTAAATGCCAAATAGCATTCGTGAGTGCCTTAGTGCCAACGTAAGCATTGCCTTCCCAGACTTTATCGATCAGCTCGTCACGGGTCACAACATGAGGATGACGCAGGGCGAGATAGCTAAGCACTTCAATAAACTTAGGTTGAAGTGACACCTTAGCCGATTCCTGTTGAGCACTTTCCTGCCCCTGCGTTTGAAATGAAATTGAGTTATCGGAAGGGTCAATGCGACAGCTTCCTAAGCAAAAACTCAACTTACTCTTATCCTTCATTTTTTCTCACACCTGCGTTATTCATCTTTTTATGGTTAGGGTAATGAGTACAACATCTTGGCTAGATACTACCTAAGACTGAGCCTGGTTAGCAAACGAATGATTTAAACTAACTATTTAAAATTCAAAACATTAGCATGCAAAAAATCTAAAATAGAGATTTAAACAATATAGAAACGAGCCAAAGCCGATTGCGACCAAGCAACAGATTGATTACAACTGCATGACCAATAACAACATAAACCTCAACGTCTTACACCTGTTTACCAATGCGTAGTGCGGGCGTGAGTCACATCTTAGGGACCTAGATATGCTTCGCTTTGCCTTGATTTGCACCGGCATGATGTTGTGCCCGCTGTTTGCCCCAAAAACCTTAGCGCAGGACTACCAGAAACCGTCTCCCGCATTACAGCAAACCATCAGCCACAGTAGCAATCTCACGACTCGACTCTCAAACGATCATCAATGGCTGGCATTACTCAGCCCGATTTCGGCGCCGAGCATTACCACGCTGGCCCAGCCAGAGCAAAAGTTGGCAGGATTACGTATCGCCGCCGAGCAATATTTACCGAGCCGCATCACCCAGCGCTATCACCAACTCAGGCTGATTAATATTCAAGACAAGCGGCAGCGACTGATAAGCTTGCCCGGTGGCCACGATATCACCGAGCTGCAATTTTCCCCCGACAGTCGCTATCTCTCCTATGTGAGCCTAACGCCAGAGGGTGGTTACTTATATGTTTACAACCTCGCTCAAGATAGCCACAAGCGCCTGTCAGACAACCGATTGAATGGCACGATTAGCCTTGATTATCAGTGGGCTAACAATAACAGTCTACTCGCTCGCTTTGTGTTAACCTCCAATGCCAACACAAGCATGGCTCAGGCCGTTTACGCACCGAAAACCAAGGAAACCTCAGGCAAACAAAGCCCGCAGCGCACCTATCAGGACTTATTGAAAACCAGCGCCGACAAACAACGCTTTAGCCAACTGACGACCAGTCAATTGGCCCGAGTGGATTTAGATGGCAAGCTGACAACTATCGCCGCACCGGGTATTTTTGAGGATTTTTCGGTGTCACCCGATGGGCGCTATATTTTAACCCATCAGCTGACCACGCCCTTCTCAACCCAAGTAAAGTATTATGATTTTCCAACCTTAACAGAGATTTATAATCTTGATGGCCAACGTATTACGCAACTGCACCACAGCCAGAGTGGAGAATCTAAGCCCCAAGGAAGAGACTCAGTGCTCCCTGGCCCACGCCAGTTCCATTGGGTTCAAGGGCGAAGCGCAACCTTAGCCTTTACCGAGGCTCTAGATCAGGGCGATAGCCAGCAGGAGGCGCCGCTACGGGACAGTCTATGGCAACTCGATGCCCCCTTTCCCCCAAAGGCTAAACTCATCGCCAAAACCCCTTGGCGGATCATCGATATCGACTGGGCGGAGAACAACATCGCCCTAGTGACCCAGCGCAATAGCAAAGCACAGTTACTGCGACTGAGTAGCCTAGACACCCGCCTTGGAGAAAGTAGCCTACAAACGTTGAACGAGCGTAATCTGCGCGATAAATATCAAGAACTTGGAATATTCCCCAGAGAATACACCCAAGGCAAAGGGCATGTGATCCGCGTGCAGCAGGCGCAAACCACAGGGCTTATTCACTACGGCCAAGGGGCATCGCCACAGGGGGATAAGCCCTTCTTAAAGCGTACCTCATTAGTGACGGGTGAGTCGTCACTGCTTTGGCAATCGCCAGCCCAGCAATTAGAGTCGGTGCGCTATGTGCTCAATCTTGAGCCCTTACAACTGATTATCAACCGTGAAAGCCCAACTGAAGCCCCAAGCCTTGTCTTAATCGATGGCGCCAAAGAAAGTGTGCTCTACCAACAGGCCGATGAACTGAGTGCGTATCGGGGAATGCAGAAGCAGCTTATCACCTACAAAAGAGCCGATGGCGTACCCCTGTCTGGCACTCTCTACTTACCCGCCAATTACACCAAGGAGCAAGGCACCCTACCCGTGTTAATGTGGGCCTATCCGCGGGAATTTAACGATCCCGATGTTGCGGGCCAAATTAGCTTTAGCGCCAATCAATATCCCAGCATCAGCCCTAGGGGCCCAATCCCATTAGTCGCCGAAGGCTTTGCGGTGTTTGATAAAGTCTCTATGCCCATCATCGCTCAAGGGGGTAAAGAGCCCAATGACAGCTTTCGTGAGCAACTCGTTGCCAACGCACAGGCGGCTGTCGATACATTGGTGGATTTAGGCATTGCCGATCGCAAACAAATCGCGGTGGGTGGACACTCCTACGGGGCCTTTATGGTGGCAAACTTGCTCGCCCATACGGATTTGTTTTATGCAGGCATTGCCCGAAGCGGTGCCTATAATCGCAGCCTCACTCCTTTTGGTTTTCAAAATGAGGAGCGTTACTACTGGCAAGCCAATGATATTTACCAGCAAATGTCACCGTTTAATTACGCTGATAACATCAAATCACCCTTGCTATTAGTTCACGGTGAGATGGATCAAAACTCAGGCACTTTCCCGCTGCAATCTGAGCGTTTGTTCGATGCTATTCAAGGCCTTGGCAGTAAAGCAAGATTAGTTATCCTGCCATTTGAAGGACACAGTTATGCGGCTAAGGAATCCCTAGAACACTTGCTCTGGGAACAAAGCCAGTTCTTAAAGGCAAATCTGCCGTCCACAAACCTGTGAGCCAATAAGCTAAATAACGCTTAGCATTCCACAAGTACATCCCATCAAAGGATTGGCGGCATAACAAGCCGCCAATCGCTTAACAAGTTACTGCTATCACTTATCCCTAAATACTGTGTTTATTCAGTATTCAAGAGAGTATCTCCCTCACTGATGCATCGAACCTCTGAATCTTTAGCCTTTGTCTCTTAGAGCTTTTGACTCTTAGGTCTTTTGACTATTCCCAGTTAGTCGATTGACTTTATGCTCTGTTTTTCTCACTCAAGGCGCACCGAAGAGCATTCGCCTATGTGAGGAGCTTATATGTAGCGCGCGAGCAAGGTTCTTGTGTTAAACGCCTTTGTTAAGTGATTGTTTTAAAATATTAGTCTAAACACCAGAATTAAGAGTTTAAGTTAATTACCGTAGTCTAAAACCAGTAAAAGCTTAGTATCTGCCTACCCAGTTTATGGCTTGCTACGTGCACCAAACCTATTGCGTCGAACTTATTGCGATGAACTGATTACGATGAACTGATTGATATGCGCGTCTAACGGTGATTGGCAATAAAAAAACCGCATGCAGGGAGCCACATGCGGTTGAGCAAACTTAAGTGGTTAGTATCAATTCAACGATATTAGAACTTAAGCTCTGCACCTAGGTAGGCATAGCGACCAACACCACCGCCATAGGCGCTGCTGTAGTTACCATTACCCGTTTCGACTAAATCACCAGTATCCGCCACCCAAGGACCCTGATTGTCGAAAATATTACGCACACCGCCGTATAAACGTAATTCAGCCTGACTCACGTCCATAGTGTAAGACACCGACAAATCGTGGGTGATATACGAGCTGTAGAATAGGAATGCCGGCGTTTCTGGATTGGCTACCGCAGTGGCATCGCCAGCATCGAGTTTGGCTTGGTTTTCGGCTTTCAGCACGTTCCACTCTTCAACTCTATCGTGGCTATCGACCATGGCGCTCTTATACTTAGCGCTCCAACGTACACGCCAATCATCATTGCTCCAGGTTAATGAAATGGCACCTCTGTCCTCAAAAATCCCGCTGGCAAGCTCACCCACGTAGTCATCTTCAACTAAACCATCGGCGCCGTAGTAGCTAGTGCTGAATTCCAACACATGGGTCCAATTCGTTTTTAAGCTGAGCTCACCGTAACCGTCTAATTGCCACTCGTAGGCCATGGCGATATCAACACCACGGGTGACAATGTCATTTAGGTTCTGTTCCTGTTGGATAACCTGGGTGATTTGCCCTTCAGTATCGCGGCTGATGACCTGACAGTACTCGTTATCGGCGCCATAGGGATTACTCGAGTTATAACATTCGGCCAGAATATCCTCGTTGCTTAATGAACCAATGGCGTCGGTAACTTTGATATCGTAATAATCGACCGCCAGATTAAAGCCTTCGAGGAAGGCTGGCGCCATGGTAAAGCCTAAGGTATAGGTATCCGCGGTTTCCTCAGTGAGGTTTTCGTTACCAGCGTTCGGCGAATATTTAGAACCGCCCTCATCCTCAAAGATACCGTTAGTCGCAATTGCGGCAGCAATACCAGGGTCTTGGCGACAACTATCATGCCCCGCCCCTGTAGAGGTTGCTGTTACCCCATCACAAATATCGCGAATACTGTCGTAATCTCCACGGGGTGGAGAGATAAGCTCAGTAATATTCGGCGCACGTTGCGAGCGAGAGTAGTTAGCACGTAGGGCATAGTTGGCAATCGGCTCCCACAGGAGCCCCGCGCGATAGCTCGACATTAAGTCGATGTTTTTCTGGCTGTAATCGGCAAGACGCAATGACAAGTCTAGGTCGAGCCTATTAGCAAAAGCTTCATCCCTTAACAAAGGAAGATTCGCTTCACCAAAGGCTTCCCATACGGTCACATCCCCTTCAAAGGGCGGCACATCGTTAAACGTTATCGCATCGCCACGCATCGCTTTATCGGTATCGACGGCTTGAGTATCACGGCGATATTCGACCCCGAATGCCGATTGCACGCCACCCGCAGGCAATTCAAACAATTCACCTGAGATAAATCCTAGGGCATTAAATTGTGTGATATCCGTGTTGATATAGGGATTGGCGCGGATATAGTCCGCCCCTTCCTTACTGATTGAACCTTCACCAAAGATATTGACGGGAACACAGCCCTCGGCCCTTGCCTCTTCACTGGCACATTGGATAGTTACACCATCGGCGGCATATTCAGCATCCAGAGCATATTGCAGACGACGAATACTGATCTCATTGCTGCGGCGCTGACGCTGTTCAAACTTCCCGTAACCCAGTGAGGCATCCCAGGTCCAAGTTTCAAATAAGTTGCCCTGCAATCCCGCCCAAGTACGCAAAGTAGTACGCTCGTTATCGCTCTCGACGGGTCCAACTTCTTGGAAGCGGCGATCCCAAGTGATGCTCTTGCCTGCTGTTGCAGCAATTTCGGCTGGCACATAAGGATTGTTTGGTGAAATACTGCCCGCAGCAATAGTGCCAGGAAGACCCGTTACAGGGTCGATATACAGTTCAGTGTCGTTATAATCTTGGCCTTCGGCATCGGTACGACGAAACGCGTTATTGCGGCTAAACTGCACTTGCACATTCGCGCGCACATCGTCACTGAGGTCATAGTTCATTTTGACCGCCGCGGCCAAGGTATCCTCAGGGACCTTTAATAAACCTGTGGTGTAACCGTTATAACCATCACGCTCTTCTTTAAAATCAGTTTTAAGCTCAGTGCCATCGTACCACCAAGAGTTTGATTTAAAGCGGCCACCGACGATGTCATTGCTGCGCTCGCGCCAATCGTCTCGGGTAATATCGCGCATACACTGGTCGCCATCGACAGTGTTCATGGCATTACACATTTGCTTTTCATCGTAGGCAAAACTTGACTCGTACAGGGCTCTTTCCCTGTCGGTCGCAAATAACCCATGTTGCTTATCGTAAGTCGCACTGGCGAAGATATAACCTTTATCGCCATTAAAATCAGTGCCATAACCTACATCGACTGTGGTTTCACGACCACCACCTTCGGTGGTTTCGCCGCCACGGGCGTTAATCTCAAAGCCCGTCTTGTTCTGTTGAGTGATAATGTTCACCACCCCAGCAATCGCATCGGAACCATAGACAGCCGACGCCCCGCCGGTAATGATTTCGACCTTATCGACCATAGCGGCAGGAATGGTGCTTAAGCTGACATAGTTACCGCTATAACTGTTTGATACAACGCGACGACCATCGATCAAGGTCAGGGTACGGTCTGTACCTAGGTTACGTAAATCAATGGTTGAAAGACCCGTATTTTGCACGCTTGATTGGCTATTAGTACTGCTAACGCCTTCTGCTAATGCAGGAATTTGGTCAACTAGAATATCCGCCAATGATCCAATACCGCTATCGGCGATATCTTTCGCATCTAGGCCCTGCAATGGAGTGCTAAGTGAAAAGCTGTCACGCTTAATCCGCGAGCCCGTGACTGTCACTTTTTCGATGCTTTCTTGTTTATCCGCTACCTCGACTTCAACCCGATTAGCGCTTTCATTCACCGCATTCACTTCAATCGTATCGGCAGCCCATGCTACCGAAGGAGCAATGCCAAACATCGAAGCTTGAATTGCCAAGGTCAATAATTTCTTCTTCATCCTTCCCACCTTCACTTTTACAGCGCAAGCCATTCTTGTTGTTATTTGGAGCTGTTACTTGTTCTCGCCAAAAGTGCATTTATCGCTGCGATGTATCGTCAAACCCGTAGGCTTGCCAATCAGCAACAGCAAGAAAACACAATTAACATTTCAGCAACCAAAACGTTGTACTTTGCCGAGTGAAGGGCGGCAATGATATGCCACTCGTTTCTTTGCCCGTTTTATATCTATTAAATATCTATTCTTTAACTTTCAGTATATTAACCACATAAAAAGAGAATAAACCGACTATTGAATCCTCAAAAAACATCGCAGAAAAATCCCCAATACCAACTGTTTTTCATCAATACGACCTTGGTAAATAACCAACTAAAATGACGAATGTGCCCAAAATAAGCCGCTCATTGGCGCATGAAGCCACGTATCAAAAATGCACAATGTAAAAATCCATCTATGCTTGATCACAGTTGTGTCATCTAAACTCGCTAAAGTGATTGTTAACTAAGCAGTAAATACACAACCGACTCACTGTCAGGGCCGTACAAGGCCTGCACACTCTGGGCGCGCAAACATATCAATTAAGGGAATGGTTATTTATCTAGCTCGACTTAACCAGCAAGATAAACAAAGGTTTATGCAAAGAACGCGAAGCGTATGTCGGCATAAATCGTCTGAATAGGAAATCAATCAATGAATATGTCACAAAAAATGGCGGCAGAATTTTTGGGCACTCTGTGGCTCGTTCTCGGCGGCTGCGGCAGCGCAGTGCTGGCGGCGGCCTTTCCAGAAGTCGGGATAGGCTTACTCGGGGTGGCGTTAGCCTTTGGTTTAACAGTTCTGACGATGGCGTTTGCCATTGGTCATATTTCAGGTTGCCACTTAAACCCCGCCGTATCCTTTGGACTCTGGGCTGGCGGACGTTTTCCGGCATCGGAACTGCTACCTTATATCATTGCCCAAGTGGCAGGCGGTATTGTCGGTGCAGGCGTATTGTACGCCATAGCATCAGGGCAAGAAGGTTTTAGTCTCGCGGCGGGCTTTGCTTCTAACGGCTTTGGCGAACATTCGCCCGGCGGTTACAGCATGATGTCGGTGTTGATCTGCGAAATTGTGATGACCTTGTTCTTTTTATTGGTGATTTTAGGGGCGACCGACGAGCGAGCACCTAAAGGCTTTGCGCCCATTGCGATTGGTCTGTGTTTAACTCTTATCCACTTGATCAGCATTCCCGTGTCAAACACCTCGGTCAATCCGGCCCGCAGTACTGGCCCTGCGCTTTTTGTCGGCGATTGGGCCGTATCGCAACTGTGGATTTTTTGGGTCGCTCCTATCCTTGGTGCCATTCTAGCCGGCGTGATTTACCGTTATTTCAACGCTGCTAAGTAATTCCCCCGCTAGCAACAGCGCCCTCGCGGCGCTGTTGTGCTTTTTCAAACCCCGCTCTAATGTTACCATCTTGCCAACTGGTGAGTTTTGCTGTGCTGACGCTATACATGAGTCGCACGACAGGCTTCGCCCTATTCACGCATAAGAGATATTTTCATGAGCAAGACAGTTAAAACCTTTGCAGAAGCCGCTGGCATGACTCCAGAAGGTCGTTACGATTACCTCGTTGAACAAGTTAAACAACACAAAGTGTTATGGACGCTACAGGACCAAGATGGTTGCGTCATGCTGACCACTGAAGATGAAGATTGCATCCCAATGTGGCCAACCGAAGAAGCGGCCGAGTCTTGGGCGGTCGATGACTGGAGCGAATGCCAAACCTTAGCGATTCCCTATGATGAATGGCATGAAAGATGGGTTCCTGGCATGGAAGACGACGATCTGTTTGTTGCCGTATTCCCAGTACAGGATGACTTAGGTGTGGTCATTCCACCCTATGAATTAGATCAACGTTTAGTCACTAAACAAAGCCACTAATCAATAAGGGCAAACCGCAATGTCGCTGAGCGAGCAAGAATCCTCTTTGGCAACTCAGGCTACGCCGCCCTTGGCAAAAGCCCGTTTACCTAAACGCTTAATTGCCTTACTGTTACTCTATGTTGCGGCATCGGTTAGCGGCTTAATTGCCAAACAAGGGGTGCTTTTCTGCCTGTTAACCCTATTGATGGTGCTCGGGATTATCGGTCGCCAAAAGGCAGGGCTGATTATGTTAAGGGGTTACACCTTAGTGCAGTTGGCGCTAGTCAGCATGTTACCTGTGATCCTTTATGATCCTGACAATCTCGTGGCTGGACCAACCACGGTGCACCTTGGCGAGTGGCAAGAAAAGCTGCCCGATTACGTGATTTTTATCGTGTTGATTGTCTTATCTTTATTGCAGGTGTGGGTGGCATTCGATAAGAAAGTGAAGGCTTGGTTTAAACCCAAGCTTAATCTGAATATTATGAATTAATTCCAAAGCAAGGCGATTACGCCTGGCTTTGCCAGTACTTGCAACACAGGAAAGACCAACAAAAAAGCCGTCATCTCGACGGCTTTTTTATCTTCTATATCAGTTCACTACATGCGTAGAACAAACTTAAACAGAGAAACTTGCACCACAACCACAAGTCGTTGTCGCATTCGGGTTCTTCACAAAGAAACGCGAACCTTCGAGGCCAGAAGTATAATCCACTTCACCGCCAACGAGGTATTGTAAGCTCATGGGATCGACGACCAATTGGACGCCTTGCTTCTCAACGGTGAAGTCGCCTTCGTTGACCTTTTCATCAAAGGTAAAGCCGTACTGAAATCCAGAACAACCACCACCCGTCACGTACACACGTAGCTTAAGTGCAGGATTTTGCTCTTCTTCCAACAAGCCCTTTACCTTAGCGGCTGCCGCATCGGTAAATTTGATAGGCATTGCTGCGTCAGCTTGATCAGTCATTACTACCTCTTACATCAGTTTTCTGGGGCAAATTATCCGTTACCTGACTATTTTGTTCAAGTATTACCCGCGGTTCTTTTTCACCCTGTAAAAGCTCAGGGACACTATAGACATGTTCTGTCTGTGAATTTTTGGTCCAGCGGCTCGAAGGCACCACAACTTTGACTTTAACCTGCACTAGGTTAAATCCCGCAGGCACACTCACTTTGGTATCTATGACCTGAAAATAGCGAAAATCAAACTCGAGCTTAGAACCCGTGAGTTTGTTCACACTTAACTCAACGGATTTTCCGTCTTGCACGCCGATAAGGGTGATTTCGGTACGACCTTGAATCGCCTGCTTACGCTTTTGCAGTTGAGTCAAAATCAGCTTGAAATTGTATTCATCCGCTAAGGCGCCCGGCGTCATTTCTAAACCGTGAATAGCCACCCCTTCGGCATTGTCATCCGGCGACATGATACTGCGATAAAAGGCTAATTCGCGCTCTAACTCTTTTGTTTTTTCATCTGCTGCGCAAACATATCCTGCATTTGCGCATTGGCTTCACGCTCGACAGATAATTCTAAATTACGTGTCGCAAGTTCCTGGGTTTGCGCCTCAAGTTCAGCGGTGACACGTTGCAGTTTACCGCCGCCAATATGCTTTACGACGGGCTCGTCACTGTTGAGCACAATAAAGCTTACCCAAGCGCCTAACAGAAAGGCCACTAAGACTAAGGACAATAAATACTTGGTCGATGGACGATACTTTAGATCCATGACTTGCAGCCGATCTAGCCAACGATGATAATTTGGCATTAGGTAACAGCCCCTTATATAAAATACAATCAACTCAAGAACGAGTTCGATACAATACAACTCAGGCCAATGCAGTGCAATTAACGATAAATAAAGCCGCGATTCAAGACGCCATCAGCACAGCTAAAAAGTACTTAACTAACGAGCTGCGTGATCATTTATCCCAAGCCAAGATCAGTGCGCAACTTTGCTTACTGGCCTTGCTATTCGCCATTTTCGCCTCCTGCGTGATCCTGTTGTTTCGACTCTTACTCCTGTGGGCGAACCATTACACCCAAATCGAGACGCTGGATTTTACGGGTAACGTCGCCGACTGGCGAGCCCTGTTGCCACTTTTGGGCGCCTTGTTGATCTGGATAGTCGCCAAACTCGGCTCCAAACGTTACAAGCGTATGGGGATTGCCTATGTATTACATAGGGTTAAATTGCACTATGGCAAAATTCCACTGCAATCTGCTGCGGGGCAATTTTTTCAGGCGCTGTTTGCCTTAGGTACTAATTTCTCGGTGGGCCGTGAAGGCCCCGCCATTCACCTCGGTGCAGTGAGTGCCAGTGTTTTAGCCGAAAAATTTAATCTTCCCGATAATAGCGTGCGGATTATGTGCGCCAGCGGGATTGCCGCAGGGATAGCCGCAACCTTTAACGCCCCGCTAGCGGCAGTAATATTTGTACTCGAAGTGATAGTGCGCGAGTACAAGGTGCATTACTTCTTCCCCATAATGCTGTCCGCCATTTGTGGTGCGGTTTCCAGCCAGCTGGTTTTTGGTAATGTGCACGAGTTTGACCGTATTCAGGTGATCCATATTCCATTAGATCACTATCCCATTTTAGCCTTGGGCGGTATTGCACTGGGCTGCGCAGCCGCCTTCTTCAATTTCGCCCTCCTTAAAGTCACCGCCACCGGACAAAACTGGCCACTGATTTATCGACTATTACTGGCGGGCAGTATCACTACCCTGATTGGTTTAATCTTGCCACAAGCTCTCGGCACTGGGGATTTAGCCATCAGTGAAGCCATTAGCGAGCACCCCAGTTTATTGCTGTTAATCGCCCTGCTTGCGGCCAAAATTATCGCCACCATAGCGGCAATTGGTCTTGGGATCCCGGGCGGCTTGATTGGTCCACTCTACGGCATTGGCGCCTTAATTGGTGCCATCTTAGCCTTAGTTAGCGCCATTCTATTCCCTTCGATTGCGCCTTACGTTGGCCTCTATACGGTTATCGGCATGACGGCGATGATGGGCGTTTGCCTCAGTGCACCGCTCGCCGCCCTAGTGGCGTTGCTTGAGATGACCAATGATGCCAGTATCATTCTGCCAGCGATGTTTGTAACCATTCCCGCCTTCTTGATTGCCTATCAAGGGTTTAAAACCAACTCTATCTTCTTCAAGCAGCTAGAGATTATGGGTTTAGGTTATAAAGTCGCCCCAGTGAATTTGGCGCTACAGAAAAAGGCGTGCGCGCCCTGATGGATAAGCGTTTTGTTATCGTCAACAACAACGACGAGCTGCTGCTCGAAGTGTTAAAGCGCGCCGAAGGTCGCCCAGTGTTAGTGCGTAACGCCGATGGGGTGATCGAAATGCTCAGCCTCGAGATGCAATCCTACGATGACAACATCACCCTCTCGCGCCATCCGATGCAGGGGCTGAGTGACACTAAAACCCTCGATGAGGTGTATAACTTGTTGTCGCCCAAACGCAGCGGTGAGGTGTTTATCTACCAAGATACCCCAGACAATGTGGTGGGGGTGGTCAGTTGGTCGAACCTACAGCAGGAAATTCGCTCCGGCCAAGTCTAATCCCTGCGAAGATGGGCTTTGATTCACAAAATCCTGTATTAGCTGCCTAAAAAATCTATACGAGGGGGCGGCGACTATTTCGCTGCCCCAGTGCATCTGTTACAATCGCGCCTCAGCCACCCTACATATACACCAGGGCACAAAGCGCAACCTTGCACTTTAACGCCCCCTAGCAATTGGAAAACAGGCTGATGAACCAGTTCGAAGGATCTCATATCCTCTCCGTAAACCAGTTAGATCTTGATTCAATCCAAACTATTTTTAATGTTGCCAATCGTATGATGCCCTATGCACTTCGTGAGAAGCGCACTAAGGTGCTCGAAGGCGCCATTTTAGGTAACCTGTTTTTCGAGCCTAGTACCCGTACCCGCGTGAGTTTTGGCTGTGCCTTTAACTTACTCGGCGGCCATGTGCGTGAAACCACAGGCATGGCCTCTTCGTCCTTATCTAAGGGCGAGTCACTGTACGATACCGCACGTGTACTCTCGACCTATTCCGATGTGATTGCGATGCGCCACCCCGACTCTTATTCAGTAAAAGAGTTTGCCGAAGGTAGCCGCGTGCCGGTGATCAACGGTGGTGATGGTTCGAACGAGCACCCGACTCAAGCCCTGCTCGATTTGTTCACCATTCAAAAAGAGTTAGGCCATGCTGGCCGCGGTATCGATGGCATGCATATCGCCATGGTCGGTGACTTAAAATTTGGTCGTACCGTTCATTCTCTGTCGCGCCTACTGTGCATGTACAAGAACATCAGCTTCACACTGATTTCGCCTGCTGAGTTAGCAATGCCTGACTATGTGATCTCCGACATTGAAAATGCTGGCCATAGCATCAAAATAACAGACCAGCTTGAAGGCCACTTAGATAAAGCCGACATTCTTTATCTGACCCGCATTCAAGAAGAGCGCTTCCCATCCCAGGAAGAAGCGAACAAATACCGCGGTAAATTCCGTTTGAATCGCAGTATTTATACCCAACATTGCAAATCTAACACTGTGATCATGCACCCGCTGCCGCGGGATTCGCGTGCGCAAGCTAATGAGTTAGATAATGATTTGAACAGCCATCCTAATCTCGCTATCTTCAGACAGGCGGACAATGGACTGCTAATTCGTATGGCACTGTTTGCATTGACACTCGGGGTTGACTCGCAACTCGAAAAATATGAGTGTCCCGTTAATTGGTATTCACGTAAAGCCGATCGCTAATCGGCTACTTACTTTAAGGACTTAACATGACCCGTTCCGAAGCGCTATTTGAACAGGCTAAAAAAACCATCCCCGGCGGTGTTAACTCTCCGGTTCGTGCATTTAACGGTGTAGGTGGTTCGCCGCTGTTTATTGAAAAGGCCGATGGCGCTTACATCTATGATGCCGACGGCAAGGCCTATATCGACTATGTTGGCTCTTGGGGGCCGATGATCTTGGGTCACAATCATCCAAAGATCCGTCAAGCCGTGTTAGATGCGGTGCACAATGGTCTCTCTTTCGGCGCACCAACCGAGCTTGAAGTGCAGATGGCCGAGAAAGTTATCGAGATGGTACCTTCGATGGAGCAGGTCCGTATGGTCAGCTCAGGTACTGAAGCCACCATGAGCGCTATTCGCTTGGCACGCGGCTTTACTAATCGCGACAAGATCTTAAAGTTTGAAGGCTGCTACCACGGCCACGCCGACTGTCTGTTGGTGAAAGCTGGCTCTGGTGCTTTAACCTTAGGTCAACCAAGCTCTCCAGGTATCCCTGAAGATTTTGCCAAGCACACCTTAACTGCTGTGTATAACGATCTCGATTCTGTTCGTACGTTGTTCGAGCAATATCCAACTGAGATTGCATGTATCATCATCGAGCCTGTGGCAGGCAACATGAACTGTATCCCACCTATCCCAGGCTTCCTGGAAGGTCTGCGAGCACTGTGTGACCAGTTCGGTGCGTTGCTGATCATCGATGAGGTGATGACAGGTTTCCGCGTATCTCGAAGCGGTGCACAAGGCCACTACGGCATTACTCCTGACCTGACAACGCTTGGTAAGGTGATTGGCGGCGGTATGCCTGTAGGTGCCTTCGGCGGCCGTAAAGAGGTGATGCAATTTATCGCTCCGACAGGTCCTGTGTATCAAGCGGGTACCCTGTCAGGTAACCCAATTGCGATGTCAGCAGGTCTAGCGCAAATGGAAGCCCTGTGTGAAGAAGGTCTATACGAAGCGCTGAGCGCGAAAACCAAACGTATCGCCGAAGGCTTTAAAGCGGCTGCCGACAAACACGGCATCCCAATGGCCATCAACTATGTCGGTGGCATGTTCGGCTTCTTCTTTACTGAACAAGAGCAGATCACGCGCTTCGACCAAGTGACTAAGTGCAATATCGAACACTTCCGCACTTTCTATCACGGCATGTTAGATGAAGGTGTTTACTTAGCACCGAGTGCCTATGAAGCAGGCTTCCTGTCGATGGCCCATGGCGAAGAAGAACTGCGCCTCACGCTAGAAGCGGCGGATCGCGTATTAGCTCGTATGAAAGCGGCAATGTAAGCGATAGCTTAAAACACTAAGGGACGCATTTGCGTCCCTTTTTATTGCTTGGCGTTAGCGTTGGCTATTGCATGAGCCTTGGCCCCATCAATAGCTATCGGAACGTTTAGAACCTAAAGCTGATTTAAATACCACCGCCGCGACGAGGACCTGTAAGGTCAAAGTGATATGGTCAACCATCAGGCTAGGATTATGTAATATTCCCAATGCGATCAGCTGCTTGCCACTATATGTTAACCATACTAAAGAGCCTAATAACATCAGACTGCGGAGCACAAATGTCATTTTGCGTTATCCTTAAGATACAACATCCAGTGTCTTAATTACTAAAGAGGCACAAGATACAGCTCACTTTCTGTCCGGTCAATATTTTGACTTGGTCATTTTTGTGACACAGCTAAAGAATACCGCACTCAGCCCCTAAACAGCACAAAATCCGATCCTTCACCTCTGTGACTGCATTTTCACACAATATTTCCTTCATAAAGAAAAATTAATTGCGGGATCGGCAAAATAACTGCTTAGACTTTAATCGTAGATCTTACTTTACAGTCCTCCGGCAATCTCGACCAAACAAGATAATTAACTGCTCATTAAAAATAAAACAGTGTTTAACGCTAAAAAATAATCATTTTCACTGAGACCAATATCACAAAATGACGCAAATCCGAGTTACAGCTAACAGTTGCGTTATTCACCCCATTATGTTCTGATCCGCACGCATTAACACGGCAAGCTTAATTTAGCCTTGATAATGCCACTCAATAGCTCGCCTTTGGCTTGCCACGACATTAAAACAGCAGTTGGAATTGCAGTTATGTTATATACCTTTCTGATCATACTGGCGGTGCTCGCATTGCTCAGTATTATTTTCGAAGAAGTCACCCACCTTAATAAAGCAAAAACCACCTTATTCTTTGGCTGTATTTCCTGGGTAGCACTGTTTATGGCTGCCGGAGACGCCAACCATGAGAAATTGGTTGCCCATCAACTCAATGAAAACTTGCTCGAAATTGCCACCCTGTGGCTGTTTTTGATGTCGACAATGACCTTTGTGGCCTATCTAAACGCCAAAGGTATGATCCAAATTATGGTGCAGAAGCTGTTCCCACAGAAGGTTTCTGTACGTTTGTTAATGATCCAAGTGGCCTTATTCGCGCTTATCCTGTCGGCTTTCTGTGATAACGTCACCGCGACTTTAGTGTCTTTAGGCTTGTTAACGACCTTTAAGCTCGAAAAGCAAATGCGCCGCAGAATGGCAGTGTTGATTATTTTCGCCGTGAACTCTGGCGGTGTCGCCCTGATCACCGGTGACGTCACCACCCTGATGATCTTCTTAGGCGGCCACGTACATATCTCCGAACTGTTGATGCTGTTTATCCCATCTGCCGTGAGTGTGATTTTACTGGCGACGTTGTTCTCATTAAAGGCTGAAGGCGTGGTTTCCACCACCCCGATTAAGCACAGCTATCAAACCGTGGATCTGCTAATTGCCTTAGTGTTCTTCTGCACGATTCTGATGACCATGCTGCTGAACATTCTGTTTGGTATTCCACCGGTACTGACCTTCTTAACCGGTCTGTCGATTATGTTCCTTATCGGCCACACCACCCGCAGTGATAAAGAAGAAATCAAGATCCTCGAATATATTCGCCAAGTCGAATACGACACCCTGTTGTTCTTCTTAGGGATTTTACTGCTGGTTGGTATGCTTAAAGAAATCGGCACCTTAGATATGCTGACCGAAGCTTACAGCCTGTTTAATCCAAACATCTCTAACTTCGTTACAGGTATGGGTTCAGCCCTGATCGATAACGTGCCATTGACGGCTGCGCTGCTTAAAGCAGAGCCAGTACTCAACACCCCAGAATGGTTAGGGTTAACCTACAGTGTGGGCGTGGGTGGTTCATTGTTAGTGATTGGTTCGGCTGCGGGTATCGTCGCCATGAGCAAAGTAAAAGAACTGACTTTCGTAAGTTATCTGAAATATGTGCCAGCCCTGTTCCTGTGCTACAGCATTGGTTACGCCCTGACCTTATTCCTGGCGTACAACTTCTTCGCTTAACCTTTGATTTTAAGCGATAAAAAAGGCGCCCATCGGCGCCTTTTTTGTTTGCTACAGCACAGTTAAATAGCGGGCACCCTAAACTGCGTGCCTTGGATTTCGAGCACCACATCCCGTGGGCGAATCGCAATAATCTTTAACTTGCCTCCAATCTGGTCGCCTTCCTGTAACTCGGCGCCATCGACATTCAACCAACGCTGACTCGCATCCGTCGAGTAAACGTGGGCAACAATATTAAATTCAGGTACTTGGAGCTGCAATCCCGCGGGCAGTTGCCCATATTTAGGAATATCGTCGTTTTCAACCTTAGGAATAGGATCAAGCTTGGCCTCAGTTACCGGCGTCTTAGCCGCCTTCACATATTCCACATCCTTGAGCGCATCCTGAAAATTCGCGACTAACTCATCCTCTTTGCGGCTCTGAGCCGTCTCTAAGCCCACATCGGCCGCCGCGGCATTAACTTGCTCACGCAGCGCCTCGAGTGTCGCTAAGCCCTGACGATTCGCATTAGCGCCCAACATAATAGGCTCTGACTCGCTCGTATTCTGTGGCGCAACGTCTTCGACAGAGGGTTGCTGCGTTCGAGTCGTTTCATCTAAGGCGGCAGACGTCGCCAGATAGTCATCGTAGCTAGGATCCGCACTCGCAGAAACGGATGCTGTGGTAGATAGAGCCGAACTCATGTTGGGGTTCTGATAAGGCTGCACGTTTGCAGGCGCCTCATTTAATACCTGCTCCCTCGGCAGTGCCACTTTGCCCGCTAATCGAAACCCTGACGATTCTACAGAGGTTTGCTCTGGTGCACCTGTTTGCAACGCAGCGCGAGTAACTGCACCTGCAGAGGCGCGAACACCTTCGGCAGATGGCTGCACAGTGGAGGCTGTCTGTGGCGTGTATTCAGCCTTTGTATCAGCCATGCTTGGATTGATACTGCTAGGCGCCAAATTCACTATCGACATCGCATTTTGCTGTTGCCAATTCGCCACGCCCCACGCCACACCCACACCCAGCGCCACCGCGACAGCGAGTAAGGATAATTTTGCCACGGGAAATGCAGATTTACGCGCCGTAGGATAACTTGCCCTCGGCGTTAATACCGCATCGGGTAAGGGTGAAGTTTGTTGCTGCTTATTACGGGTTACCGCATCGAGTAAAATGGACATTAACTCTGCGCTCCCTTATCGGTGAGGCGCGGTCCCTGATCACTTAAATACAAATTTAGTCTCACTAAGGTTTGATTACCTGCAATCCCGTCGGCCTTTAAACCATGTTGGCTTTGGAAAGCTTTCAGATCGTTCTCTAATTTCAGATCGAATTGAGACACCCGGCGCGAAGGTCGGTTAGCCACATGGGCAAGGGCGTTTTCAAGCCATTGTAATTGCCCAGGACTCGACTTCTGACTGATTTCCAGCATAGGCAAGTTAGGGGCCTGCCAGAGAATTTCAAAGGTGCCGCTAAAGTGTTGATTGAACCAGGCTCTATCGACCCAAAGCTGCTGCTCGCCCAACTGCATCAATAGCTGATCACCATCGACAGCAATCACAGCACCATAAAAATCTTGTTGGTTATCATCCACTAAATACACAACCGCGGGATAATTGAGCCTTGTGAGCGACATCCAATTACCCTGTTGCTGATAGCAGGAAAGCCCCTGCTCCAGCGCCGACTGACACGCGGTTAGGCCTTTAAAGGGGACTTTACCCCACACATTAAAGAGGCCTGCAAAGGCGGTATCGATACTGCGACTTTGTTTGATGGCCTCCTGCAATACCCGCGCACTCGGATCCGCCGCCGCAAGCGTTTGCGGCTCGCTAGCCACTGACGCACTCTGGGTTGCAGCCTGTGTTTGCTCCGGCTGAATACTATTAGCTTGAGTCGCGACTTGAGTCACTGCTGGTGTCGTTTGGCTCGCTTGTGTCACTGGCGAACTGGCCACATTGACAACCGCTGGACTTTCGGTAAATAACCAATAAGACACGCCGAAAGCCACAACCAATGCCGCCGCAATAGCGCTCGGCCACAAGAATTTATTTTGCTGTGGTTCTTCTTCGCCTAATACTTCAGCCGCCGCTTGTCTCACCATATGGTGATCGATTGGCACCTTAGATTGTGCGTAACCCGCCATCAAGGCACGTTCGCACAGCAAGTTAATTAACCGCGGAATGCCGCCACTGTATTTGTGCAGCACTTTAATGGCTTTACGAGTAAATAATGGTTCGAAACGACCCGCCACCTGTAAACGGTGCAACACATAGAGTGCGATTTCATCTTCATTAAGAGGCAATAGATGATAGCGGGCAGTAATACGCTGGGCTAACTGTCTAAGCTCTTGCCGTTTAAGCAGCAATTGCAGCTCAGGCTGACCAATTAAGATCACCTGCAGTAGTTTTTTCGTATCGGTCTCAAGATTGGTGAGCAGCCTTAATTGCTCTAATACTTCGGCACGCAGATGCTGCGCCTCATCGATGATGAGTACGGTATTGCGGCCTTTCTCATGATTAGCCAGTAAAAAACGACTCAAATGGTCAGTGAGTTGTTTAAGGGTTGGGTTTTCACCATAGCTAATCTTCAATTCATCACAGAGCGTGGCGAGTAACTCCAGTTCCGTCAGCGAAGGATTTAAAATAAATGCAGTGTCGGTATTATCGGGCAATTGCCCAAGTAAACAACGAGATACTGTCGTCTTCCCCGTGCCGACCTCCCCCGTCAACAACACAAAGCCCCCAGTTTCACCCAGTCCATAGGTCAAATGGGCTAAGGCCTCTCTGTGCCTGTCACTCAAAAATAAATAATGGGGATTGGGTGCAATCGAAAAAGGGTTATCACTGAGTCCATAAAAGGCCTTGTACATACCACCAATCATCCTAAGCTAAAAATAACGCCCCACGTTAAAACGTCCCAATGATATTGTCAAAACATCCGCAACATGGATGTGACATCCCAATAAATATCTGCATCCAAATTCGCCTCGCCATCGCCTCATCATGTTAAGCTAGCTTTATGACACACTAGCTAAAATATTCCTGTGAAAATTTATTTAGTGGGCGGAGCTGTACGAGACAGCCTGCTCAATCTCCCAATAAAAGATAAAGATTTTATGGTTGTCGGCGCAACTCCGGAGCAAATGCAGCAGTTAGGCTATCGCCAGGTGGGTAAAGACTTCCCGGTCTTTTTGCACCCTAAAACCCAGCAAGAATATGCATTAGCGCGCACAGAGCGCAAAGTCGGCCTCGGCTATGGTGGCTTCAGCTGTTACGCCAGTCCAGATGTCACCCTCGAGCAAGACCTGCTGAGACGCGATTTAACCATTAATGCCATCGCCCAAGATGAGGCGGGTAACTTGTACGATCCTTACCATGGCATCGCCGATATCAACGCGCGTAAGCTGCGACATGTGTCAGCCGCCTTTGCCGAAGATCCGCTGCGAGTATTAAGGGTTGCCCGCTTTGCCGCACGTTTTCATGACTTAGGTTTCGAGATTGCCGATGAAACCATGGCGTTAATGCAGCACATGAGCCAAACCGAGGAGTTAACCGCCCTTACCCCAGAGCGCGTCTGGCAAGAAGTCGATAAGAGTCTTGGCGGCCCTCATCCAGAAGTCTTCTTCGAAGTGCTACGCCAATGTGGCGCCTTGAAAGTCCTCTTTCCCGAGATTGATGCGCTTTTTGGTGTGCCACAACCAGAAAAATGGCACCCAGAGATAGATACGGGTTTGCACACTATGTTGGTGTTAGCCCAAGCCACCGCTCTGACAGAGGAAAAAGCCGTGCGCTTTGCCGCCCTAGTGCATGACTTGGGTAAAGCATTAAGTCCTAAAGAACATTGGCCTAAACACCATGGTCATGGACAAAAAGGCTTGCCCGTCATTAAAAGTCTGTGTGAACGCTTGCGGATCCCCAACGAGTATCGCGATCTGGCGCTCTTGGTGAGCGACCTACATCAGAATGTGCACCAAGCTTTTGAGTTAAGAAGCGAAACCATCATCAAACTCTTCGATAAAGCCGATTTTTGGCGTAAACCAGAACGGCTGGAGCAACTTCTATTAGCCTGCATCGCCGATATGCGTGGCCGAACCGGATTCGAGCATCACGCCTATCCACAAGGCGATTATCTTTCTGCTTGTTTTTTAGCCGCTAATACGGTCGATGTGAAGGCTATTATTGCGGCAGGTTTTCAAGGTGCACAGATAAAACAGGCGCTCAATTCGAAGCGGATAGAGGTTGTTGAGCAAGTGAAACTCAACTGGCAGCAATCCCAAGCCAAACAAACGCCATAAAATTGTAATATTTTTGTAAATTCGACCACGCTTTCTGGTAAATACAGTGCCATTTTTCGATGAAAAAGGCCGATATAACCGCGAAAAAACGCTTTTAAAAAAATTTATATGTCTATAGTGGTTAAACGCATTAATATTCGTAGCAAATTAAAATAGCTATGTCATAATTAGGCAGTTTCGATTCCAAAGTGACGAAACATTCAAATCCAACCTATTTTAAGGGATTTTTTACAATGAACAAAAAAGTACTGATGATTGCTGGTTTAGCAATGACTGCCCTACTAGGTGGTTGTGCAAACACTACTGCTCTGGAAGAAAGCGTTGCAACTCTGGGCAACAAAGTTGATCAATTGTCAGCTGATGTTAGCTCTCTGAAATCAGAGCAAAGCAAACTGTCTGCAGACGTTAAAGATGCTAAAGCAGCAGCTATGGACGCACAAGCAGAAGCTAAGCGCGCTAACGACCGTCTAGACAACGTTGCTTCTCGTTACAAGAAGTAATGATAAGTAATTAACCTGTAATTCAGCAGGTTAGCATAAAAGGCTTGAGAGAGATGAAAGCGAATAGCACATCCATCCAAGCCTTTTTTTATGGCCTCAGTTAATCCAAGCACCCATCTTATCTTTTAAAGTCATCTCCAATTTAAGCCTACACTTTCTCGGCTCTTTAGCCCTTTACACTCATCATCTCTTTAAAACTCATTCGGCTTAACGGCAATGCCAGTTCAAAACCGAAGTTCATCGCTCATTTGTTTTAAGTGGATTTGATTTTTAATCTCATCCATAAACTGAGATTTTAAGTTTTCTTAATCCCCACGAATCTTTTGCTTAAAACTTTATTTTTGCCCCAGTGTTATCGTCGGCATTTTAAAGAAACTGCAACGCGACAAACTGAGGCTATTAGGGAAACAAAGGCAATAAACTGGTAATAATTGTGAGAGACAAAAGTGTAATAAAGATAAAGTTTAAGGGATGCCGTTTCGCATTTACATTAAAACAACATAAAAAGCTCGATTAGTATCATAGACTTGCGTAATTCACTCTATTCAAGCCCCCAGAAACGCATTCACTAAGCCAATGAATAGATTAAAAAACATCCTATTCAATTATGTATTTTGGCCTATTAGGACTCAATTAAAGACTTTTGCGCTAAGACCAAAACAAAATCAATTTCCAGCGTATCGAAGGCTTTCGTCCGAATAAGGTGTTTAACTTGTTCAGAGGCTCGCCACGCATAGGGTGTCATATCCAGCAAGACCAGCGCTTGCTCACCCGTAACGGACAAACTAAATTGCAATTGCTGCTGTTCTTTGACAATTAAACCCGAAGGTAAGTTAATTTGGGGCGTTTTTTCAGTCAGTTCCGGATAAATACACTCCCTGATTTGCCACAAATGCCGCGCACCCGGGATCACCTGTAACATCAAGCCTTGCTCTTTAAGGACTCGAACGCATTCCTTCCCCTTCAACGGCTTATCGACCACAGTGATAAGGTCAATGCAATTGTCAGCAAAAGGCAGCACTTTTGAGGTGCTTAAGCACAGCGCGGCAGGGGTTTGCGCTTTGGCCGCAGCAAAAATAGTATTTTCTGCGTCCGCTACGCCACTGTACTGGACGTTTAGCTCGTTTGTGAGTTTAGGTAGTACAGAAGCTAAAGCACGCAGATAGAAGCCGTCAGCGCACTCGTAGTCCAATAGGCAATTATCCGCTTTCAGATGAGGGGCGAGCATCGCCGCCATTTTTTCAACCAAAGGTGAAAAAATTCCCGACTCAAGCAAGAAGCGCTTTGCCCGCACTTGCTGACGGGAGTCGCCAGTCGGCTTTTGCCGTGCCGGTTTAGTAAAAATCCAATAACCCGCTTCGCTTTTATCAAAATGGTGCTTGTTCGCACAGTAAAAACCTTGGGATGCCTGATGCTGCATCAGTGCCGAACCACAGGTAGGACATTGAAATTGAAGGCTCATAACTTACTCCGTTAACGAAAATCCGCGCCTAAAAACACAAAAATCGGGTACTAGACCCGATTTTTTAGCCATGACGCCCCTGTATTATAGGAAGATAAATCCACATAACACAGCACCGAGGATGAGGCGGTAAATCACAAATGGCGTCATACCCATACGGCTGATGATTTTTAAGAAATAGTGAATACACAGATAAGCGGCTACAAATGAAATCACAGTGCCGAGTGTCAGTGCTTGATAATCAATGGGAAGCGGGCTTTCAGCCAAATCTTTACCCACTAGAATAGCCGCCCCCAAGCTAACAGGCACAGACATCAAGAACGAGAATCGCGCTGCGGCATCACGGCTAAGGCCTAACATCAGCGCCGCCGTCATCGTCGCGCCCGAGCGTGAAGTACCAGGGATTAATGCCAGCGCCTGAGCAAAACCAATTAATAACGCCTTGCGCCAACCCGTTTGATAAACAGTTAAGTCACGGCGTGACATCTTATCCGCCCACCAGAGCAGCAAACCAAAGACCACAGTCGTCACGGCGATAACACCAGCGCTGCGCAGATGGGTTTCGATAAAGTCTTTGGCCATAAAGCCAAAAAACACTGCGGGTAAAGTGGCAAGAATGATCCACCAGGCTAACTTACTGTCATCGGAATGCTGACCTTTCACCATGCTGGCAATCCAAGCCTTGAACATGGCCCAAAGTTCCTTGCGAAAATAAATCACCACGGCGAATAATGAGCCCGTGTTCACGGCAACGTCGAAGGATAAGCCTTGGTCTTCCCAGTCTAAAAGCTGTGCGGGTAGGATAAGGTGCGCCGAACTAGAAATGGGGAGGAACTCTGTTAATCCTTGAATTAACGCTAAAATAATTACCTGAAACGTATCCATGACAATCCTATCAATCAATTAAAAAGTGAGCCCATGAGGCCATTCAAAGGCTACCGGCCACAGCTTTTGCGACGCTTTATCATATTCATCCCACATTACGGCATAGGTTTTCTGCTGCAATGGGTGAACCAAATTGGGGGCGATTTCCGCTAAAGGCCAAAGCACAAAAGCATTAGTGACAATTTCGGCGCGGGGCAGTACCACAGGGGTCTGACAAACGACATCATCGTAAAGCAATAGGTCAATATCTAAGGTTCTTGGACTAAACTTTTTGGCCCCCACCAACCGGCCGTGATTTTGCTCGATTTGCTTAAACTGCGCAACTACCTCAGCAATATTCAGGCTCGTTTGTGCACAAGCCACCATGTTTAAAAAGTTAGTGCCATCAAACCCTACGGCTTCACTCTCATACATAGAGGAAAGCTGTAGTGGACCAAAGTGCTCTCGTAATGACTGCAAGCCCGCCTTCAGATAGCGAGAAGGTTCTATATTACTGCCTAAACTAATGTATATACATGCCATACCAATGTCCGAACCGTCCGCCTAACTAAGCTAAAACCCGAATCTAGAGTAACGACTAGCGTGAGCGTTCAATCTCAACCCCAACGGCAGAAGCTGAAGGCACGGCGCCGGGTTTCATCACCACGACTTTCACCCAATTGACCTTAAACTCGTTGAGCACACATTCGGCCACTCGCTCGGCAACGGTTTCGATTAACTCGATGGGCTTTTCGGTAACGAGCTGAGTCAGGCGGTTCGACACCGTTTCATAGCAGAGTGCGTATTGATAGTTGTCAGTTGCCGCAGCGGCCTTATTGTCCCAAGCCATGTCGAGATCCAAAAACAGGCTCTGCTGGATTTTCTTTTCCCATTCATAGACGCCAATCACAGTATCAATACGTAATTGTCGAATAAGCACTTTATCCATACTAATTCCTACTAACTCATGCCAATGAGGTCTGATAAGCTAAACGCGATAGAGTCTGTATAATCCGCCGTTCGATGGAACGACTAATTTACTTTCTACTCGGACCAATCCGAAGTAGGATAACGCCCAAATGGATTTGTTCGTTCAGAAACTATCGCAACTTGATAAGTCGCGTTATCGCTATCGCTTATGACTGAATGCTTGCCAAGAGGCTGTTTAATTGTGGCGCGATAATACCTTAAGACGTGTAAGGAAACCAATGTGAGTCAATTAACACTGACACTTTTGATGATTGTGGCCGCCTATTTAGCCGGTTCTGTCTCAAGTGCTGTGCTAGTGTGTAGGATGAGAGGCCTACCCGACCCAAGATTGCAAGGCTCAGGTAACCCCGGAGCCACCAACGTGCTGCGCATTGGCGGCGCAAGCTCGGCTGCCATGGTGTTATTTTTCGATATGCTTAAGGGCGCCTTACCCACTTATCTTGCCTATTTAATGGGAATTGACGCCATATCCCTCGGCCTGATCGCCATCGCCGCCTGTCTTGGGCATATCTATCCGATATTTTTTGGTTTTAAAGGTGGCAAAGGCGTGGCGACAGCTTTTGGTGCCATGGCACCGATTGGCGATGACTTGGCCATCTGCTTGATGGCTTCTTGGGTTGTCTTAGTCCTGATCAGCCGCTACTCTTCCCTCGCCGCGATAATCACCGCCCTACTGGCACCACTTTATACTTGGTGGCTAGATGACAGATTTACGATTCCCGTCGCGATGCTCTCAACGCTGATTATCATCCGCCATAAAGAAAATATTCAGCGGCTGCTGAAAGGCGAAGAGTCTAAAGTGTCACGTAAAAAGCGTCCTAAAACACCTTAGGCAAGCAGCACCTTAGTCACGTAATACCATAGTTATGCAAAACACGACTCACGCCTAGAATGGCTTGATAACGCATTCGAAAAACCCATATTCGAGTGACCAATCCAAGAGAACAATAAAAAACAGCGCATCATGCGCTGTTTTTTATTGTTCTTATTTGGCTCGTGATAACTTATGCAACAGGCGGTAAGGTATCGAGTGGCCATCTCGGTTGACCTTTGACCGCTAAGTCTTCCTGTTGCCCCGCCTTTAAACGCTGCAGTCCAGCGAAAGCAATCATAGCGCCGTTGTCAGTACAAAACTCACCACGTGGATAATAAACTCGGCCACCGATAGAGGTCATCATCTCGGCCAAGGTTTCCCGTAGGCGCGTGTTGGCACTTACGCCACCCGCGATCACTAAACGGTTATAGCCAGTTTGTTTTAACGCACGGCGACATTTAATCGCGAGCGTATCAACGACCGCTTCTTCAAAGGCGCGGGCGATGTTGGCGCGGGTTTGCTCATCGTCGGGCTCGGCGGCAATGGTATTGGCGGTGAAGGTTTTCAGGCCTGAGAAGCTAAAATCGAGTCCGGGTCTGTCGGTCATTGGGCGCGGAAATTGATAACCTGCTGGCTCACCTTTGGCGGCCAGTTTTGCAAGCCGTGGACCGCCGGGATAATCCAGCCCCATCAACTTAGCCGTTTTATCGAAGGCTTCACCGGCGGCATCATCCACCGACTCACCTAAGACTTCATAAAGGCCGATACCATCAACCTTTACTAACATAGAGTGGCCGCCAGACACTAACAGTGCCACAAAAGGAAACTCAGGCGCATCGTCTTCCAGCATTGGCGCCAACAAATGCCCTTCCATATGATGCACACCTATGGCGGGTTTGTTCCAAGCAAAGGCAAGTGAGCGGCCAACACAAGCACCCACTAATAAAGCACCGATAAGGCCAGGGCCTTTGGTGTAGGCAATACCATCTAAATCGGCAATTTCGGTATTAGCATTCTTCAACGCTTGGCGGATCAGCGGGACAATTTTGCGCACATGGTCACGGGAAGCCAGTTCAGGCACAACCCCACCATAATCCGCATGCAACTTAACCTGACTATATAAAGCATGGGAGAGCAATCCCAGCTTATCGTCATAGACGGCAATACCTGTCTCGTCACAAGATGTCTCAATACCTAGAACCCGCATGGTGCCTCATATCCAAATTACCAAAGGGCGCTAATTCTACCTGTATGATGACAATTACTCCAGTCGCCGATCATCATATTCCCCTAGCCAAACCCGCCGCAAAGGATTAGGGCTTTACAAGCCTAGTTGTCTCGGTATAAAATTCCGCACCATTTTAAATACACTTGGTTCAAGCAATTGAACCACACAACCTACACCTAAGGGGTGATGGCGTATGCCAATTATTAAAGTACGTGAAAATGAACCATTTGACGTAGCTTTACGTCGTTTCAAGCGCTCTTGTGAAAAAGCTGGTATCTTAGCCGACGTTCGTGCTCGTGAATTCTACGAGAAGCCAACTACTGCACGTAAGCGCGCTAAAGCTGCTGCAGTTAAACGTTTAGCTAAGAAGCTTTCTCGTGAAAACGCGCGTCGCGTACGTTTATACTAATCTCTTATGAGCCTAGTTGATCAGCTAAAAGACCAGATGAAAGAAGCCATGATCGCCAAAGATAAGGCGAGATTGAGCACTATTCGTATGGCACTGGCTGCCATCAAACAGATCGAAGTGGATAGCCGCGAGACGCTGAATGATGAGCAAGCCATAGCGGTCTTAACCAAAATGGTAAAACAACGTCGCGACTCTATCGCTCAATATGAAGCAGCGGGTCGTAGCGAGTTGGCCGCAGCAGAAGCAGAAGAGATTCAAGTTATTGAAACTTTCCTGCCAACTCCCTCTCTGAGGCGGAAATTGCCGCGTTCATCGATGCCGCTATTGCTGAAATAGGCGCATCATCCATGGCGGATATGGGCAAAGTAATGGGAGCATTGAAACCTAAAGTTCAAGGACGTGCAGACATGGGCGCTATCGGCGCTATGATCCGTGCAAAATTGCAATAATTAGCGTTTCAATGTATGAACAAGCCGTGCCTATGCGCGGCTTGTTTGTTTAAATTCGCGCAAGGCGAGATTTTAAGCACTCAATGGCAATACCTCGTGATTTTATCAATGAGCTAATCGCTCGCACCGACATTGTCGAACTTATCGACCGCAAGGTGCCCTTGAAAAAGGCGGGTAAAAACTACTCGGCCTGTTGTCCTTTTCATAGCGAAAAATCACCTTCGTTTACCGTTAGCCGCGATAAACAGTTTTATCATTGTTTTGGCTGCGGTGCCCATGGCAACGCCATCGATTTTGTCATGGAGTACGACAGACTCGACTTTGTCGATGCAATCGAAGATCTTGCCGGACAACTGGGCTTAGAAGTCCCAAGGGAACAAGGCACGGGTAAACGCCAAGATGATGGCCTAAGCCGTGATCTATACCAATTAATGGAAGAAGCGAGTCGCTTTTTTCAAACTCAGTTAAGACAACACCAAGATAAACAAAAAGTCATCGACTACCTCGCCTATCGCGGATTATCCGATGATATTGTTGAGCATTTTGGAATTGGTTTTGCGCCCGACGGTTGGGATGGCTTATTAAGCCGCTACCGACACAGTCAAGATGCACAAGATAAACTCCTGACCGCAGGCATGCTGATCAGCAATGACAACGGTAAAAGATACGACAGATTCCGTGACCGCCTGATGTTTCCTATTCGCGACCGCCGTGGTCGTGTGATTGGATTTGGTGGCAGAGTATTGGGAGATGGCACCCCCAAGTACTTGAATTCGCCAGAAACGCCCATATTTCATAAGGGCAATGAACTCTACGGTCTATACGAGCTAAAACAACGTCATCGCGATCCCGATAAGGTACTGATTGTCGAAGGCTATATGGACGTGGTCGCCCTCGCCCAATATGGCGTGGATTACGCGGTTGCCTCACTAGGCACCTCGACGACGGCAGAGCAATTCCAGTTGTTGCTACGTAGTGCCAAGGAAGTGATTTGTTGTTATGACGGCGATAGAGCTGGCCGTGAAGCAGCCTGGAGAGCCTTAGAAACTGGCTTACCAATGTTAAAACCAGGTAATACCGTAAAATTCGCGTTTATGCCTCAAGGTGAAGACCCAGACTCTTTAATACGGCAAAAAGGTAAGGAGCAGTTTGAGCTGTTAATTGATAATGCTCAACCGCTTGAAACGTTTTTATTTGATACATTGGCGCAAAAATATTCCAATGACAAAAAACTAATTGCTGAAAAAGCAAAAGCAATGATCGAAACAGTAAAAGACCCATTGTTACAAAATATATTGCTACATGGGTTAATGAAAGAAGTGCAAATGCAGTCAGTTGAAGAACTTAAACAAAAACTTCAAATTAAATTTGCAACTCATTCGATAGAAAGAAAAGGACTCAAAGGACGCGGTACACCATTGCGACTTGCCATCGCCTTGTTAGTGCAGCATCCCGAGCTGGGAGTGGGATTATCCCCACAACCGGCATTAAACCATCTGCAAATGCCAGGCATCGACTTGCTGCCATTGCTGTTGGAATTAACACGAGAGCATAGGTTAAACAGCGCACAACTACTTGAGCAATTCAGAGACAGCCCCCACAGCGGGACACTGCATAAATTAGCCCAATGGGACCATCAAGTGGCGGATGAAAACCTGCTCGAAAAGTTTAAACAGACCCTGGTTTGGTTGAACAATCAATATATTGAACAACGATATCAGGAATTGAGTCTAAAACAGACCCATACTAAGGAAGAGAAGATCCAGCTGCAGAAGCTGATCTCAGTCATGAAAGGACTAAACTGAGGCAAAAATGTCCTCAATCAGTATCCCAGTGACTAGCACAGGTAAGTGCACATGGCTATAATTGACGATTTGCGCGGCACTTAGCACAAGCTAACTGTCCGTCGTTGTAACAGTTTCCCAACTTGGATGATATCTATGGATCATACTCCGCAGTCGCAACTCAAGCTGTTGCTTGCCAAAGGTAAAGAGCAAGGTTACTTAACCTATGCAGAAGTGAACGATCACTTACCTGCAGACATGGTCGATTCTGACCAGATCGAAGATATTATCCAGATGATAAATGACATGGGTATTCGGGTGTTCGAAGAAGCACCAGATGCCGATGACATGATGATGTCGGAAGACAACACAGACGAAGATGCAGCGGAAGAAGCCGCAGCCGCCCTTGCCACAGTAGAAAGTGAGCTAGGCCGCACCACAGACCCAGTGCGTATGTACATGCGCGAAATGGGTACCGTTGAACTGCTGACCCGTGAAGGCGAAATCGTTATCGCCAAACGCATCGAAGAAGGCATCAACACAGTTCAAAGCTCTGTCGCAGAATACCCACAAGCGATCGCCATGATCCTTGAACAGTACGACCAGTACGAAGCCGACGAACTACGCCTGTCTGATATTATCTCTGGATTTGTTAACCCGGACGAAGAAGACTTAGGTCCAACAGCGACTCATATCGGTTCTGAATTATCGGAAGAAGATCTCGATGATGAAGATGACGATGAAGACGACGAAGACGAGGACGGTGATGGCGACGGTGATGACGATGGCAACAAGGGTCCCGATCCTGAAGAAGCACGTGAACGCTTTAGCCAATTAAGAACCGCCTACGAAAACGCGCTTAAGATCATCGATGCCAAAGGTCGTGAGCACCCAGAATCGATTCAAGCACTGTTTGAAATCGGTGAAATTTTTAAAGAGTTCCGCCTCGTACCTAAGCAATTCGACCGCTTAGTGAAAAGCATGCGCACTATGATGGACCGCGTGCGCGTTCAAGAGCGTCTACTGATGAAGCTCTGTGTCGAACAGGCCAAAATGCCGAAGAAGAACTTCGTTAAATTCTTCACCGGTAACGAAACTAATTTAGATTGGTTCGATGCAGAAAAGAACTCAACCAAGCCTTATGCCGAAGGCTTAAGAATGGTTGAAGAAGACGTACAGCGTTGCCGTAGCAAGCTGGCAGCCATCGAAGAAGAAACCGGCTTAGTGATTGCCGCCATTAAAGATATCAACCGTCGTATGTCTATCGGTGAAGCCAAGGCTCGCCGCGCTAAGAAAGAGATGGTTGAGGCTAACCTGCGTCTGGTTATTTCTATCGCCAAGAAGTACACCAACCGTGGTCTGCAATTCCTGGATCTGATCCAGGAAGGTAACATCGGCCTGATGAAGGCGGTGGATAAGTTTGAATACCGTCGTGGTTACAAGTTCTCGACCTATGCGACATGGTGGATCCGTCAGGCGATCACGCGTTCGATTGCCGACCAGGCCAGAACCATTCGTATTCCGGTTCATATGATCGAAACCATCAACAAACTTAACCGTATCTCTCGTCAGATGCTGCAAGAGATGGGACGCGAGCCTTCACCTGAAGAGCTGGCCGAGCGTATGTTGATGCCGGAAGACAAGATTCGCAAGGTGCTGAAGATTGCCAAAGAGCCTATCTCAATGGAAACCCCTATCGGCGATGATGAAGATTCGCATTTAGGTGATTTTATCGAGGATACCACCCTCGAATTACCACTGGACAGCGCCACCAGCGAAAGCCTGAAGAGCGCCACCCATGAGGTATTAGCAGGCTTAACGGCTCGCGAAGCTAAAGTACTGCGTATGCGTTTCGGTATCGACATGAACACAGACCACACGTTGGAAGAAGTGGGTAAACAATTTGACGTAACCCGTGAGCGTATCCGTCAAATCGAGGCGAAAGCCCTGCGTAAACTGCGCCACCCTTCACGCTCGGAAATCCTAAAGTCGTTCTTAGACGAATAGTCAACCGAAGCCTAGATGCTAAGCCCCGCCTCGCGGGGCTTTTTATTGCCCCCATTTACATCCCCTAAAATCCCCGCTGAATTTCTATCGTTAAGCTCTCTTTCAAAATCAAATGGTTAAAAATCACTTTCCCATTCAGACGACATGAAATCCCTAAGTAAAAACCACAGTTGATTAACAGATAACCACTTGAATCAATTCGGTGAATTTCATCAAAAAACACGGGTGACAAGCGCAAACAAGCTTAGTATACTGCCACTCGCTTTAGGTAATGACGATTGCCTTTAGTCGGCCCCTTAGCTCAGTTGGTTAGAGCACACGACTCATAATCGTTAGGTCCACAGTTCAAGTCCGTGAGGGGCCACCACCCAATTCAACAAAAAAGCCCATTTAATTATGGGCTTTTTTGTGTCTGTTATCTGTCGACACTTATTCATCCCCACGCGCTTCATTTCCGATAACTAACTCAAACGCGATTTCGATTTGTCTCTTTAGGCTATTGCTAGAATAAGATTAAAAATAAAGGCGCTGAGTGAAGTCCACTTAAGCGCCTTGATACCTTTCCCTTGCGCACATTGTGCAAGGAATTTCGATTTAGGTCTTTAACTTACCTAATTGTTGATGCTGCTGTTTCACCAGTTCGGCGAGGACTACACTGCTTTGCTGCGCTTCACCCGCAAGACGCGCCAGCTCCGAGGCCGAATCGGAAATGCCGGTGATATTACGATTAACTTCTTCAGTTACCGCGCTTTGTTCTTCCGCTGCGGCGGCAATATGCGTCACCTGAGAAGAGATTTCTTCTATCTGACTGACCATAGAGTTAAGCGAGGTAAGCGCTTGCTCGGTTTGCGACACGGCCATTTGCGCACGCTCAGCACCTTTATCAATAATGCCAGAGGCACTATTTACTTCTTGCTGCAGGGCATCAATTAATACGCTGATATCATCGGTCGAACTTTGGGTTTTAGAGGCAAGCGCCCTCACCTCATCGGCCACCACAGCAAAACCCCGCCCTTGTTCACCGGCCCGCGCCGCCTCAATCGCGGCGTTCAACGCCAGCAAGTTGGTTTGCGCGGCAATCGAGCTAATCACCTCGAGAATACGGCTGATATTGGTGCTGCTTTCAGCCACTTTGCTCACGGCAACTTTCGCCTGCATCGACTCCTGCGACATTGTGGTTACGTATTCCATGGCCTTAGTCAGACTCTCTTCGCTGAGACGTACATTACGGGACATGGCTTCGGTTTCCGCAGCCGTTTGCTCAGAGGCTTTGGCCACTTCAAGCGCCGTGGCACTCATCTCATTGACCGCGGTAACCACGCTCTCGATTTCGCCATACTGACGATGGACACTATCGCGGGTCAATTCCGCAATTTGCGCCGAGGAGAGACTTTCCTCCTGGGTGCGTCCCGCGAGCGTTTTTAACTCGCTGATCAAGTCTTTTAACTTATGGATAAAGGAGTTAAAGCCTTTACCCAGTGCAATCAGTTCCGCATGGGCATCAACCACAATGGATTGGGTTAAATCACCATCGGCACTGGCCAAGTGTTCAACACGGCCTTGGATCATCCTCAGCGGCGCAATAATGCTGCGGATCACTATGCTGATGGTAACCACGGCAAGAATAGACACGGCTAAACCGACCATCAACAAGATACTGCCAAGGGATGTGGCCATTTCATCCATTTTGTCGTTCAACTCAATGGAGCTCTTAAAGGCTTGAGCTTTAGGGACTTGGATGGCCAATGACCATTCCGCTTTCGCCAGTGGGATTTTTATCGGATAGGCCACGATAATCTCATCATCGCTCGCCATGTAACCGCCATTTTTATGTAACGCGACTATCTGTGACGCAAGTTTAGGGTCGATAGATTCGCTCAGAGGACGCGCTTTTTTGCTGTAATGGCTCGCGGCGACCACTAAACCACGGGTACTAAGTAGAGTCACTTTAGCTTGACCGCCATAGAGACTCTTGGAGAGCTTATCAATCAGCGCTTGAAACACCGGCAAGTTCACGTCGACGCCCACCACCCCGATGAACTGTTTATGTTTCACCACTGGGACGGTTAAGGATGTCATCAAAGCCGTATTACCAGGGCTGATTTCATAGAGATAAGGTTCCATTAAACAAGGTTTTAGGGTTTCCTTAGCACAGAGGTACCATTCGGCTTCACGGATCCCAAACTCGTTTAAGGTCGTCACATATTTCTCAGCTGAATCATCCACTTGATGATGTTCGACCGTACCATCATCGTTGCGAGTGTAATACACCTCCAATGCCCCCGAGGATGCGACGCTGTGGCTAACCTCAACATTTAAAAATTCACTGTCGAGCCCGTCGTAACCATTAGGCTCAAACTGCGCATACATGGAGGATATCTGGTTGTTTTTCTTTAATACCGCTGCCACGGCAAGCTCTAAACGGTCACGCTTTAATGGCAGATCTTCCGCCGTGCTCTCCAACATGCCGGAAAAGGAAAACGGGATCCGATAGGCTTCATTGATAAAGCCCGCCACCATCTCACCATATTCGCCCGCACGGGCTTCGAGTTTGTCACGGGTTTCGGTTTGTAGTGTCTCTTGAACCTGATTAGACAGCTCGGTGTTTTGGTCCGAAAGGGTCCACCAGAGGCTGATGGAGAGAATGGCGACAATTGAGAGGAATAAGGCGGAAGTGATCCACAACAACTTAGTACTGATGGACAAATGCTTCATCGAGTAAACTCCAAAAGATAGAAGGTCAAGAGCCTAATTATTTTGATCTAGTTCATTTTTATTTTTGCTTCTCAGTTTAAAAAATAGCACTCAGTCACGAGATTACCAGCCTTTAAGATAGTGAATTGTTAAGCGTAAGTAAAACTTTTAACTGACTCCTTTTCGGCAAATCGTGGAATTATTTCAGTTAGCTGAGAGTTTGATATTTATCGTGAAACGACATGCTCTGACATGACTCAACTCACAATAAGGCCGCGAGTTGAGCACTATTTTTTTACAAAAATTAATTCCAGATTAAAAATGACCATTTCATTTGTAACAAAGTCTATTCTGTAGCGTTGTGGCATTGGTTTGCACAGACTATCGCCTTATACTCTTGGCCTCTAACACAAAACAACAATAACGGAAGCAAGCTTTATGACTCTTGGTACCAATCAGGTAAGCAAGACACATTCGTTTATGACTGTGTCACTTATCGAATTATGGGAACGTTTTGGTTATTACGGCATGCAGGCGCTGATCGTGTACTTTATGGTGCAGCGTCTTGGCTTTGATGACTCCCGTGCAAACTTAGTTTGGAGTGCCTGTGCGGCGCTAATTTACGTGTCGCCGGCCATCGGTGGTTGGGTTGGGGATAAAATTCTCGGCACCAAACGCACTATGCTGCTCGGTGCGGGGATTTTGTCGGTAGGTTATGCATTGATGACAGTGCCGACCGAAAACACTTGGTTTATGTTCTCCGCACTTGGGGTGATAGTGGTTGGTAACGGCCTATTTAAACCCAATGCGGGTAACTTAGTCCGTAAGATTTACGAAGGTGACGATTCTAAAATCGATAGCGCCTTTACCATCTACTATATGGCGGTAAACGTAGGCTCAACCTTCTCTATGCTGTTAACGCCTTGGATTAAGGATTATGTTAACGCGCAATACGGTAATGAATTTGGCTGGCATGCTGCCTTTGCCGTGTGCTGTGTGGGCTTAATCGTCGGCTTAGGCAACTATGCCCTGATGCACAAGAGCCTCGCCAACTATGGTTCAGAGCCTGATACTCGCCCAGTCAACAAAAAGAACTTGGCTATCGTTTTAGTATTAGCGGCGCTTTCCGTTGTTGCTTCTGCCATTATTCTTGAATATGAAGATGTTGCTCGAGTATTCGTGTATGCCGCGGGTGTGGCGGTATTAGGGATTTTCTTCCACTTAATTCGTACCAGTGAGCCAAGTGAGCGTGCGGGCCTTATCGCGGCGCTAATCCTCACTGTGCAGACGGTATTCTTCTTTATCTTCTATCAACAAATGTCGACCTCTCTGGCCCTGTTTGCGCTGCGTAACGTCGATTGGGATTTCCAAGTCTTTGGTACCCATTTGTGGACTTGGTCTCCGGCACAGTTCCAAGCATTGAACCCTATCTGGATCATGGTGTTAAGCCCAGTGTTGGCTTGGAGTTATTCATGGGCAGGTCGCAATAATAAGGACTTTTCGATTGCCGCTAAGTTCGCCTTAGGTTTTGCGGTTGTCGCGATTGGCTTCTTTATCTATGGTTTTGCTGGCCAATTTGCCGTTGAGGGTAAAACCTCTTCTTGGGTGATGATTTGGGGTTATGCCTCTTACTCACTCGGTGAACTGCTGGTGAGTGGTCTTGGTTTAGCCATGATCGCCCGCTACGTACCGGCTCGCATGGGCGGCTTTATGATGGGTGCCTATTTCGTGGCATCGGGTATTTCTCAGTACTTAGGCGGCGTTGTAGCGAACTTTGCCAGCGTGCCGCAGGACTTAGTCGACCCGCTGCAAACTCTGCCAGTTTATACCAATCTATTCAATAAATTAGGTATTGCGGCCGTGGTCTGTACTTTTATCGCCTTAGCCGTATTACCGCTGATGCGCCGTTTGACCGAAAGTCATCACGCCCATAACAGTATTGATGATAACGCGGCGGCCTCACTACGTGATGTGAAAGCCGAGCAATAATCCTTCACTCACATCAGTCATATGTGAGCGATAAAAACTGCCGACAAGCCACGCTTACGGCAGTTTTTTTATACCTTTAGGTTACTGCTCATCACCAAACAATCTGAACTTTCTGTGCCGACTTTTCATACATCGGCTTGGGATAAGGCTTTCACCCCTGTTTACAAAACTAAGATGTTCGGTTCCAATTTTAACTCAGTGTTAAGCTCAAGCCTTGAGCTTGTTTATCATTGATACGTCACCATATCCTAGGGTAAGACTCCATCAGCACTGACAGAGCTATCGCTTTAGCACCCACCATATTCATCCGTGGGCGGCCAAATAAAGCTGCTGCCACAGAGCTGACTCACGCAAAGAGGCGCTTAATTTATGGCTACATCATCCACATCAACCTCATCTGCCGCCCCATCGCAGGCTGTACCTGCGGCTAAATCTCCCCTGGCGGAGATTCCCTTTTCACTCCTAGAACTCGCCCCCGTACGTCAAGGTGCCAGCATCGGAGATACGCTACGCGCCAGCCTGCAATACGCTAAGGTTGCCGATGACTTAAGCTTTAATCGATTCTGGTTTGCCGAGCACCACAATATGCCCGGTATCGCCAGCGCCGCGACATCGGTATTAATTGGCTATATTGCCGAGAATACTAAACGCATTCGCGTTGGTGCGGGCGGGATTATGCTGCCCAACCATGCGCCCTTAGTGGTTGCCGAGCAGTTTGGTACACTCGAAAGTCTTTATCCTGGGCGTATCGATTTAGGGCTTGGCCGCGCTCCAGGGAGCGATCAAATCACCAGCCGCGCCCTTAACCGCGATATGAGCCGCGCGGAACAATTTCCCGCAGAGGTGAGCGAGTTGCAAACCTTACTCGGTGACTACAATGGCCATCATCCCGTCAGAGCGATTCCCGGCGAAGGCACCCATGTACCGATTTGGCTACTCGGCTCTAGCCTGTTTAGCGCCCAGCTTGCGGCGCAGCGCGGCTTACCCTATGTCTTTGCAGGGCATTTTGCGCCAAGATTCCTCTACGATGCGATTGAGATTTACCGCCGCGACTTTAAGCCATCTAAGGTGTTGGATAAGCCCTATGTCATGCTTGGCCTGCCGCTAATCGCTGCCGAGACGGACGCCGAAGCCGAATACCTGAGTACCACCTCCAAACAACGGGTACTTGCGCTGATCCGTGGTGAAGCGCTGTGGTTAAAACCGCCCGTAGAGAGCATGGATGGCCTGTGGAGCGAGCAGGAAAAAACCTATGTCGATAACTTCTTAGGGCTATCAGTGACAGGCGGCCCCACCAGCATCAAGCACCGCTTAGAGATGATAGTGAAGGAGCTGGGTGTTAATGAGTTTATCTTTACCAACGATTTGTATGATCAGGACAAACGTGAGCGCGCGCTACAAATCCTGATGGAAATTAAAAGAACTTAAGCGTTAAACCACGCCATAAAAAATCCCGCCTAAGCGGGATTTTTTATGGCTATTAACCTTTTAACACGGCATCGAAGCAGGCTTTCAGAATGCCCAGCCCCGCTCCTAGCTGCTCGTCTGGCACTGTCAATGGCACCAATATACGCAGCACGTTTCCGTAGGTGCCGCAGGAGAGGAGGATCAATCCTCGGTTTCTGGCCTCGGCTAAGATTTGGGCACAGTACTGAGGAGCAGGTTTACCATCCTCCATCAATTCAATAGCGATCATCGCCCCTAGACCACGCACATCGGCAATTTGTGGATGTTCAACCTGCATAGTATTTAATGCCGACTTAATGCGCTCGCCAATTGCATTGGCACGTTCAAGCAGCTTTTCCTCTTCAAACACCTCAAGTACGGCGAGCGCCGCCGCACAGGCCAGCGGATTACCGCCATAGGTGCCACCAAGACCACCGGGACCGATGGCATCCATGACTTCAGCTTTACCCGTAATACCAGAAAGAGGGAAACCACCGGCAATGGATTTAGCAAAGGTCGTGATATCGGCGCTTACACCCATTTGCTCCATGGCGAAGAAGGTCCCGGTGCGACCCGCCCCCGTTTGCACTTCATCGGCGATCAACATAATACCTTCACGGTCGCAAAGCGCGCGTAAACGCTGCATAAAGGCTGGCGATGCAGCATAGAATCCACCTTCACCCTGCACAGGCTCGAGGATGATGGCCGCAATATCGCTTGGCTCGGCATCGTTTTTAAAGATGCGCTCGATAGAGGCCATCGCATCATCATCTGACACGCCGTGCAGCGCACAGGGGAACTCGGCGCGGAACACATTAGCCGACATTAATCCCATACCTTTACTGTAAGGCGCGACCTTTCCCGTTAATGCCAGCGCCGCCATAGTGCGACCATGGTAACCCGAGGTAAAGGCAATCACGCCCGCCCGCTTAGTGTATGCACGAGCCACTTTAACCGCGTTTTCAACCGCCTCTGAGCCGCTGGTGAATAAGGCCGTCTTCTTGGCAAAATCCCCCGGCACTAACTGATTCAGTTTTTCACAGACTTGAATATAACTTTCGTAGCCAAGCACCATAAAACAGGTGTGGGAGAAGTCCTCAAGCTGCGCCGCAACGGCCGCCTTCACCTTGGGATGTAAATGCCCAGTGTTAAGCACAGCAATACCACCCGCAAAATCGATAAACTCCCGACCTTCAACATCCCACACGGTCGCGTTTTCGGCGCGAGCAGTAAAAACAGGATGTATTTGACCAACACCGCCTGCGACTGCGGCTTGGCGACGTGCCATTAATGAATCATTGGTTGTGCTCATTTAGTATTCCTTGCTCGCGTGCCTAAATTGGCTATACACAAATGTCGATAACAATGCCTATGCCCAAAGGGCTACCACTGGCGGTCTATTCCAAACTGATGCTTAAACAGACATACAGATATATTTGATTTCTAAATATTCTTCGATGCCGTACTTAGAGCCTTCTCGGCCAAGTCCTGAGGATTTCATTCCGCCAAACGGCGCGACTTCAGTGGAAATCAACCCAGTGTTGACGCCCACCATGCCATATTCCAATGCCTCGGCCACTTTCCACACGAGTGAGATATCACGGCCATAAAAATAAGCCGCCAAGCCAAACTCGGTATCATTGGCTTGCTTAATCACATCGTCCACATCGGTAAACTTAAACAGCGGCGCCAGTGGACCAAAGGTTTCTTCACGGGCGACACGCATACTGCTATCGACATGTGTCAGTACAGTTGGCTCGAAGAAGTTGCCACCTAAGCTATGGGGCTTGCCGCCCGCAACCACAGACGCCCCTTTACTCAGCGCATCCTCAAGATGGCTCTGGACTTTTTCGACCGCCGCACTATTGATGAGCGGTCCTGTAGTGACGCCTTCAGTAATCCCCTCACCTACCTTTAATTTGCCCACCGCAATACTGAGCTTGCGGGCAAATTCGTCATACACGCCCGCCTGAACATAAATACGGTTAGCGCAGACACAGGTTTGCCCAGCATTGCGATACTTAGCGATCATGGCGCCTTCAACCGCCGCATCGATATTGGCATCGTCGAATACGATAAATGGTGCGTTACCGCCTAATTCTAAAGATAATTTCTTCAGAGTCGGCGCGCATTGCTCCATCAACTTAATGCCCACTTGGGTCGAGCCGGTGAAAGACAACTTACGCACGACTGGATTACTACACATCTCATTACCAATGCCGATAGCATCGCCAGTGATCACGCTGAACACACCTGCGGGGATCCCAGCGCGCTCGGCAAGTACAGCCAAAGCTAATGCGGTAAAAGGCGTTTGCGGCGCAGGTTTCACCACCATAGTACAACCTGCTGCCAGTGCTGGTGCGGCTTTGCGGGTGATCATCGCCGCAGGGAAGTTCCAGGGGGTAATGGCCGCAGTCACGCCCACGGGCTGCTTGATCACCATGATGCGTTTATCGCCCTGATGCCCAGGAATCGTATCGCCATAGACGCGCTTTGCCTCTTCGGCGAACCATTCGATAAAGGAGGCGGCGTAGGTGACTTCCCCCTTAGCTTCGGCGAGGGGTTTGCCCTGCTCAGTGGTCATCATTAGCGCTAAGTCATCACTGTTTTCATTGAGTAATTCAAACCAGCGACGCAGCTTAGCACCTCGCTCTTTTGCGGTAAGTGCTCGCCATGCGGGCAAGGCTGCTTCGGCTGCCGCAATCGCCGCTTGCGTTTCGGCTTGCCCCATCACAGGGACACTGGCGATCACCGCGCCCGTCGCGGGATTGGCGATAGCGACGGTTTCTTTTGACTGCGCATCACACCACTGACCATTGATATAACATTGCTGACGCAGCAGACTCGGGTCTTTTAACAACACAGGAAATTCCTCTCGCGGCGAGGTAATGCCTTACCTCGTATAAAAAATTCAAATAAATTAGATACCTAATTTATCTCTTAGACTGTAATACCATGCCCCCAGCGCACTAAAAGGCACACGTAAGGCGTGACCGCCGGGGAAGGGATAATGGGGCAGCGCCGCAAAAGCATCGAAACGCGTGGCTTGACCATTGAGCATTTCGGCAATTAGCTTGCCTGCCAAGTGGGTATAAGTGACGCCATGGCCACTACAACCCTGTGAATAATAGATATTTTTACCAATACGGCCGACCTGTGGTAAGCGCGATAAGGTCAATAAAAAGTTACCCGTCCAAGCGTAATCAACCTTAACCCCTTTTAACTGTGGGAAGGTTTTGAGCATATTCGGGATAATCAGGGATTCGATATCCGCAGGGTCGCGGGCACCATAAACAACACCACCGCCGTAGATCAGACGCTTATCGCCAGACAGCCTGAAATAATCGAGCAGATAGTTACAATCTTCGACGCAGTAGTCTTGGGGTAATAGGCTTGCTGCCAGCTCTTCGTCCAAGGGCTCAGTGGTGATCACCTGAGTGCCGCATGGCATTGATTTAGCTTGTAATTCAGGCATAAGTTTACCGAGGTAAGCGTTACCCGCCACCACCACAAACTTGGCTTTTACGCTGCCCTTAGCGGTGTGCACCACAGGGCTATCGCCTTCATCGACCCGCAATACAGCTGAGTCTTCAAAAATCTTTCCGCCGAGGGATTCTACCGCGCGGGCTTCACCCAAGGCTAAATTCAGCGGATGAATATGGCCGCCGCTCTTATCTAACATACCGCCGACATAGCGCTCAGTATTTACCACAGAGCGAATGCTGTTTGCATCGAGCAGCTCCAGCTTGCCCACGTGACCATGGCTTTCCCATAACTGCTTTTGATGGCGTAAATGGCCCATTTGCTTTTCGTTCATCGCCGCAAATACACCGCCATCCTTTAGATCACAGTCAATGTTGTACTTAGCAATACGTTCACGGATGATGCGTCCGCCCTCGAAGGCCATTTGTCCAAAAAGCTTGGCTTGTTCTTTGCCGACGGTTTTTTCAATGGTATCAATGTCACGGCTATAGCTGTTGACGATTTGTCCGCCATTACGCCCCGAGGCTCCCCAGCCAATTCGCGCCGCTTCGAGCACCACCACACTAAAACCCAATTCGAGTAAATGCAGTGCGGCAGACAGGCCTGTGTACCCCGCGCCAATCACACAAACATCGGCTTCAATCGATTCCTGTAAACGCGCGCGCTCAACCTTATCGTTGGCCGATGCCGCATAATATGATCCAGTGTGAGGTATGGCTGACATGATGTTCCCTTGATTTTTATGTTCATTATTTTAAACAACTATCACATCCTACACCTTCAAATCGGGAAACACTAGCCATAAAAGCACAATAATTTACACAATGTTTGATATTTCAAACATGGTATCCTTGATGCCTGAAACGGATTCGAAAATTGACTGTGGAGGCACAGATAAGAAGACTTGGAGGGCAGAGAGAAGGATGACCTCGGCAATCAAGGCCATCCTTTTCGCGAGAGAATGACAACTCAGTATTTGTTCGCTCTGTGTTTGTTCACTCTGTGTTATAGCACCACTTATTAGTTCAGCGGCATACGCTCACGTTTTTCGGCGCGTCTTGCCATATACCAAGACAAGAAAGCGATTAACGACACACATAGAATGATCAGTGTCGCCAAGGCGTTGATCTTAGGCGATACCCCCAAACGCACCGAGGAGAACACCACCATAGGTAAGGTGGTCGCGCCTGGGCCTGAGGCAAAGCTTGCGATCACTAAGTCATCGAGTGACAGACTAAAGGATAACAACCAACCCGCCACTAATGCCGGTGAAATCATGGGCACAGTGATCAGGAAGAAGGTCTTAAGCGGCGTTGCGCCTAAATCCATTGCCGCCTCTTCGATTGACATGTCTAACTCACGCAATCTTGACGACACCACCACAGCCACATAGGCCGCACAGAAGGTCGAGTGTGCAATCCAAACGGTCACCATGCCGCGCTCTTTTGGCCAACCTAAGAGATCCGCCATATGCACAAATAATAGTAGCAATGACAGACCCGTGATCACCTCAGGCATAACCAAAGGCGCAGTGATCATGTTCGACAAAGTGAGCTTGGCCCAAGAGCGCTTAAACCGCGTCATCACAAAGGCGGCCATAGTACCGATAATCACCGCCATGGTTGAGCTGTAAAACGCAATCCTAAGGCTGGTCCACACCGCATCGAGAATTTGCTGATCGGCAAATAACTCGCCGTACCATTTAGGTGAAAACCCGCCCCACACTGTCACTAACTTAGATTCGTTAAAAGAATAAATTACGAGGATCAGCATAGGTGCGTACAAGAAGAATAAGCCGAACCACAGCATCACCGAAGAAAAACTCAGCTTTTTCATAGGTCTTTCTCCAAACTACGCGCCTGATAGCGATGGAATAAGGTAATAGGAATAATCAAGAGTGCCAGCATCACAATCGCCAGTGATGAGGCCACTGGCCAGTCACGGTTATTGAAGAATTCCTGCCACAGTACTTTACCTATCATCAGAGAATCTGGGCCACCGAGCAGCTCAGGGATCACAAACTCCCCTACCGCAGGAATAAACACCAGCATAGAACCTGCAATCACCCCGCTCTTCGATAACGGGAAAGTGATTTTCCAGAAGGTATTTAAACGGCTCGACCCTAAGTCAGATGCAGCCTCAATCAGGCTCATATCTAACTTCACTAAGGTCGCGTACAAAGGCAAAATCATAAAGGGCAAATAGGCGTAGATAATCCCGATATAAACGGCGATGTTAGTGTTTAAGATTTGCAATGGCTCAGAAATAACTCCTAACCACATCAATGTGTTATTGATAATCCCCGTGTTACTTAAGATCCCCATCCAGGCATAAACGCGGATTAAGAACGAGGTCCAAGAAGGTAACATCACCAATAACAACAGCACGGTTTGCAACCTTGCTGGCGCACGGGCGATGGCATAGGCCATGGGATAACCAATGATCAAACAGCCAATGGTCGAAATGAGCGCCATTTTTAATGAACTGAGATACGCGGTGTAATACAGCGAATCATCGAGTAACATCAAATAGTTACCTAAATGCAGGAAGATGTTTAATACATCATCCGCATATTGGAAGGTCGCCTCGTAGGGCGGAATCGAAATCGCCGCCGTCGAAAAACTGATCTTAAGAACAATGGCAAAGGGCAAGGCGAAGAACAACAACAGCCAAGCATAGGGAAGCTAATCGTCCAGAAACGTCCCTTAAGCCATTTTAGTTTTGACTTCATCTTCATGATCTTAACACCACGCCACTGGTGTCCTCCCAGCTGATGAACACTTCATCATCCCATGTCGCATGGTCGGCACGGCGTTCACGGTTGGTCATACTGCATTGCACTATTTGGCCGTTCTCGAGGCGAATGTAGTACACCGAAATGCCACCTAAGTAGGCGATGTCATGCACTATGCCCTTGGCCCAGTTGTACTCGCCCTCAGGTTGCTCACGGCTGATAATGGTTTTTTCGGGGCGTACCGCTAACCACACATGCTTTTCCTCGGCACTGGTCGTTACCCCGTAACCCACATAGAAAGGCTGAGCTAAATCATTGGGTTTAATGATGAGGTGGTCGACTTCGTCCACTTCAATCTCACCGCCAAAGAGGTTCACTGAACCGATAAATTCGGCAATCATGCGGCTGTTTGGACTCTCGTAAATGTCCATAGGTGAACCAGTTTGGGCAATCCAACCGTCGCTCATAATCGAAATGCGGCCCGCCATGGTCATAGCTTCTTCCTGATCATGGGTCACCATTACACAGGTCACGCCTACACGCTCAAGAATTTCAACCACTTCTAACTGCATCTGAGTACGCAGCTTTTTATCCAGTGCGCCCATAGGTTCATCGAGTAGCAATAACTTAGGACGTTTCGCGAGGGAGCGGGCTAACGCCACCCGTTGACGCTGACCGCCGGAAAGCTGATGCGGCTTACGTTTGCCATATTGCTCCATATGCACCAACTTGAGCATTTCTTGCACCCTTTGCTCAATTTCCGCTTTGGGCAACTTATCTTGCTTTAAACCGAAGGCGATGTTTTGCGCGACCGTCATATGGGGAAAGAGCGCATAAGACTGGAACATCATGTTGATGGGACGTTCGTAGGGGGCAAATCGGTAATGTCTTCACCGTCGAGAAAAATCCGTCCCGAGGTCGGTCTTTCGAACCCCGCGAGCATACGCAATAAGGTCGACTTCCCTGAGCCAGAGCCCCCAAGTAAAGCAAAAATCTCACCTTTATTAATCGTCAATGATACGTCGTCAACCGCGCGTACATCGTCGAACAATTTACTGACCCGCTCAATCTTAAGCAGGACTTTTTCTTGCGTCTTTGTAGTGGGTTTGTTGGTGACGCCCGAGGTGCTTGCCATAGTACTTCTCCACCCGAGTATTGATGCGACAAGGCGTTCAATACTTGAGATTTACACAATGAATTAATGAATAGAGATAAAATCTGTAGGCCGAATGCTCAAGGAGCAAGGCAATGTCTGTGCGATTAAAAGGGGCAAGCAATGCTTGCCCCATCTCGATTATTGGCCAGACTTCACTTTGGTCCAGACGCGGGTTAATACGCGTTGGATTTTTAATGGACGGATTTCGCCAATATACAATTTATCCAACACTTCTTTTGGCGGATAAATCGCAGGGTCATTGCGAATCGCTTCATCAACTAAAGGCTGTGCTGGGTCGTTAGGGTTCGCATAAGCCACATAGTTAGAGATAGGCGCAATCACTTCAGGGCGGAGTAAGTAGTTGATAAGTTTGTGAGCATTTTCAACGTTAGCCGCATCCGCAGGGATAGCTAACATATCGAACCACAGGTTCGCGCCTTCTTTTGGAATCGAATAACCAATCTTGTTACCGTTACCCGCTTCATCGGCACGGGCCGCAGCTTGGAATACGTCACCAGAGAAGCCGAACGCCACACAGATATCCCCGTTCGCGAGATCAGAGATATAGCGTGATGAGTGGAAATAAGTCACGTAAGGGCGAATTTTTTCGAGTAATTCACCTGCTTTTTCATAGTCTTCGGCTTTCGTGCTGTTAGGGTCAAGACCTAGGTAGATCATCGCCTGTGGCACCATATCATCGGCCGAATCCAGCATAGCGAAGCCACACTTAGAGATTTTTTCAGCATATTTTGGGTTAAAGATCAGCTCCATTGAATCAAATGGCGCATCTTCACCTACCGCGGCTTTCACTTTATCGATGTTGTAACCGATACCATTGGTACCCCAAAGGTAAGGTACGGCATATTGGTTACCAGGATCAGCCTTCTCTAACTGTTTCATCAGATCGGCATTGAGGTTTTTAAAATTGCTGAGTTTAGAGCGGTCTAGCGGCTTGAATGCGCCAGCCTTAATTTGTTTAGCGAGGAAATGGTTAGATGGAACCACGATGTCGTAACCACTGCGGCCAGACAGTAACTTGGCTTCCAGCACTTCGTTACTATCAAACACATCGTAAATCACCCGAATGCCCGTTTCTTTCTTGAAGTTTTCTAAGGTATCTTCGGCGATATAATCAGACCAGTTATATACGCGCACTACTTCTTCAGCTTGAGCAGCAACGCTTGCGAGCGCGCCCGCGGTTACTAAAGCCAAAGTCGTCATCTTATTAAATAGCTTCATGCTTTCTCCTTTCTCGGGTAGCAGAATTGCCTTTAACAATTCTGAAATTGTGTCACCGACCATCTGCTCGGTTATTGTTGTTATTCTCGACCAATGCTACACCTTAAAAACCGCATCGGCAGTCTCTACAGCACCATAATGCCTTCATCTCTAGGTGGCTGCAATGAATGGGAGTATCAGATTTCATGCCAAATTTGTCGATTTGCCCACTTGCATTAACAAGCAAAAAAAAAGACTAGATATTTGTACGCCCTACATCTTGCAACATTCAGGCAAATGCCTCAAGCCCCTAGAAAAACCGCTGAAACCATCTCAGGAAAAACTATTTTAAACCTTAACTAACAGCGAGTTACAAACCGTTTCATTCAACTTAATTTATGTATTAGCAACCAAGGTACAAAATCATCATCGCTTTGAGTTCATTGAATGAGATTTCACAGCGCGACTCAGTTACCGTAAAGCATACGTAAGCATTTCAATTTAAAAGCACTCTGCACCAAAGTTAAGCAAACTCACCGAATTGGTGCAGAGCATTTTTACTGATTGTTCAAATATTCCCGCTATCTTGACCCTAAATCCGTTAAGGCCGTGACAGTTTTGAACAAAAACAGTGCAAATTACACACTGAGTAACAGGAACTCACGCTCCCACGAACTCACGACGCGGCGGAAGTTTTCGAGCTCGGCCTGTTTTACCGCCACAAAGCCAGTGGTAAAGGCTTCACCTAAATATTCCTTACAGGCATCGCTCTCTTCCATCGCCGCTAACGCTTCTTCTAAGGTCAACGGCAGGCAATGTGGATTGTTGCTACGGCTTTCGTTCGATTTCCCCTGCACTGGCGTCGAGGGTTTTAACCCTTCCACCATACCGATGTAACCGCAGAGTAAGCTCGCTGCGATGGCTAAATAGCAGTTTGCATCCGCCCCAGGAATACGGTTTTCAATGCGGCGGTTTTGCGGTGAAGACTCAGGAATACGCAGGCCGCAGGTTCTGTTCTCAACGCCCCATTCCAAGTTAACTGGCGCAGAGGTGCCCGGTAAGAAACGACGGAACGAGTTGGCATTAGGTGCCATCAACGGCAAGAGTTCAGGAATAAACTTCTGTAAACCAGCGATATAACTTAGGAATAATGGGCTTTGAGTACCGTCTTCATTGGTGAAGATGTTTTTGCCTGTTTCCTTATTAATCACGCTTTGGTGAATGTGCATGGCACTGCCTGGCTCATCGGTCACAGGTTTAGCCATAAAGGTGGCGCACACATTGTGCTTTAATGCCGCCTCACGCAGGGTGCGCTTGAATACAAACACCTGATCCGCAAGAGATAATGGATTACCGTGGCTGAAGTTAATCTCCATTTGCGCTGGGCCGTCTTCGTGGATCAGCGTATCGATATCTAAACCTTGCAGCTCACACCAGTCATACATATCTTCGAAAAGCGGATCGTATTCGTTAGCCGCATCAATCGAGAAAGACTGACGTCCCGCTTCGGGTCTGCCCGAGCGACCAATTGGTGGCTTAAGGGGTAAATCGTGGTCATCGCTACGGCTGGTAAGATAAAACTCCATTTCAGGTGCAATAACTGGCTCCCAGCCTTTTTGCTCGTATAGCGAGAGCACTTTCTTCAATACGTTACGTGGCGATAATTCGATGGGATTGCCCATTCTGTCGTAGCAATCGTGGATCACTTGCGCTGTGGCTTCAATGGTCCAAGGCAACATAAATACGGCATTTTCATCAGGGACACAGACAAAATCGATGTCGGCGTCGTCGAGCAAACTGTAATAAATATCATCGTCGACAAAGTCACCAGTAACGGTTTGCAGCAACACGCTTTCGGGTAAGCGCATGCCTTTTTCGTCGAGGAACTTATCCACTGGGGCAATTTTTCCGCGGGCGATACCTGTCATATCGCTGATAACACATTCGACTTCTGTGATTTTTCGTTCTTTTAAAAAAGCGATTAGCTTATTCATTTTATTTCACTCGAGTTGTAGCCCTACGACGGCATGCATCACCAAAGGCATTGAATATAGAGAGGAAAAATGGGTTTTCACTCACCTTCCATTCAGGATGCCATTGCACACCGAGGGCAAATTCATTTGCGTCTATAACGGAGAAGGCCTCCACTAGACCATCTGGAGCATAAGCTTCTGGCCGCAACCCAATCCCAAGACGCTCTACGCCCTGAGTATGTACAGAGTTTACCTCTGCCGAGTTACGGCCCCAGGCCTCGTAAATGACCCCCAGGCTCCACAGTAATACTGTGGGATGGCCCATATTGCACCTCTAATGAGGCCTCTTTATCTTCTCTGTGTTCAATAAAACCGCCCACTTCGTGCAACTTCTGATGCAGACTGCCACCAAAAGCGACGTTCATCTCTTGAAAGCCACGACAAATCCCAAGCACAGGCACACCCGCCGCAATGGCCGCACGAATAAGCGGTAAGGTGGTGGCATCGCGTTTGGGATCGTGGTGAGTACCGATTTCACTCGGTTCACCCGCATAGAGATGGGGTTCAACATTCGAAGGCGAACCGGTAAAGAGAATGCCATCGAGACTTGCCAGAATCGCCTCTATAGGTTGTTCAGCACCTAATGAGGGGATCACTAAGGGCCAGCCCTTAGCACCATTCACTACACCTAAGAGGTATTTTTCACCAACAATATTAAAGGGATGTGATCCCAATTGTTGATTACACGCAATAACACCAATAAGGGGCAACTCGACAGACATAACTCACCTTCACCTTGAATGACTGCATAATGAACATGTTAAGTTTTGATGTTCATTTTTTCACACAGTACACCGAATTTTAACCTCAGGCAAGAGGTTAAACACTTGTTAATGATCGTTTAGTTGCAAGACAGCATTTTGGGATGTAATACAGGAAATTAGGGGTATTGTGTTGCCTAAGGGTAACAGAATCGGCTTATAGCGGTTGTTTATGATGAAAATTAGGCAAAGATAATCAGAGCTGATTTAGAGTCATTTGAAAAATATTATTTACACTTTGAAAAATATTTTGTAATCCAAAGCCAGTTTGATGCGAGGTAGATAAGGGGGAAATCTCAAGATGGCGCCATCCTAGACAATCTAGGACAGCGCTCTGCGACTAGCTATGCGATTAGAAATTCGCTGGCGTTGTTGCACTGACCAGTCGACAGGGTTCATCGAAAGGGTTACGAAATCTATGGGGTAATTCACTGTTAAAATAGTAACTATCACCCGCTTCTAAGATATATACCTCATCGCCAACGGTCAGTTCGAATTTGCCTTCGATCACCATGGCCGCCTCTTCACCTTCGTGTTTCAGCATTTCCTCGCCCGTATCCGAACCCGGTGGGTAGGTTTCACTCATCACCGACATGGCACGATTGGGAAAGTCGCGGCCAATCAACTTAAATTCTAACGGCCCAGTACCTATATCGAGGAGTTCATCGGAGCGATAAACCACTTTTTGCTCACTCTCAATCGAGGCTTCAATCGAGAAAAAATCCACTAAAGACATAGGGATACCCGACAATACCTTTTTCAAAGAACTGACGGACGGGCTAACACTGTTTTTTTCGATCATTGAAATTGTACTGTTAGTCACACCAGCACGCTTAGCCAGCTCACGCTGGGATAAGCCTTTCATTTTTCGAACAGTTCTGAGACTGGCTCCAATATCCAAATTTCGCATCTCCCCAAAGGATCGGTTGCCCCGATAGATGAAGAACAGGTTGTTCAGGATAAACATCATCCCAAACACATTTTAGCCCTAAAAGCGTGAGTTTAATCGCTTCCATTGTATTCTATCTAAAAAGTGTGTTAAATAAAATGCACACTTTTTAGCAGTATCACAAAAGTGTGATGAGTATACTGGGACAAGCCCAATTTACAATAAAAACAATTTTTTGGAGCTCAAATGACCACCAAACCTCCCGTTCATAGTGAACAATATCCCCAGTCTTATTATGTTGATACTGCAAAAGAAATTTACGCTCATCCCCAACTTGAGGGCAAGGTAAGCACCGACGTTTGCATTATCGGCGGTGGTTTCAGTGGTATTAACACAGCTATCGAACTGCGGCAAAAGGGCCTAAACGTGGTGCTACTCGAGGCCAAGCGCATAGGCTGGGGAGCCTCAGGGCGTAATGGTGGTGAGCTGATCCGCGGTATTGGCCATGATCCTGCGCAATTTATCAATGAGATAGGCCAAGAAGGCGTGAGCGCCATTGAGCAAATGGGGTTTGAGGCGGTAGAGATTGTGCGAAATCGCATCCAGACCCATCACATCGATTGCGATTTACAAATGGGCTATTGCGATCTGGCAGTTAAACCTCGGCATATGCTCGAACTAGAACAAGAGTTCGACCATCTTAAACACCTTGGATATCAGCATGAAATCAAACTATTAACTCAGTCTCAGCTCGGAGAGGTTATCGGCTCAGACTTTTACCAAGGCGCCCTAGTCGACATGGGCAGCGGCCATTTGCATCCGCTGAATTTGGCCTTGGGCGAGGCTCGTGTCGCCCGTGACTTGGGCGCTCAATTATTTGAATACAGCGCCGCAGAAAAGATTATTCCTGGGGATAAACCGCGAGTATTAACGGCAAAAGGCGAAGTGACTTGCCAATATCTGGTGCTCGCAGGCAACGCTTATATTGGCCATAAACTGAATAGCTACATAGGCGGAAAAGTCCTGCCCGCGGGGAGTTACTTGCTTGCAACCGAGCCACTGACAGAAGTGCAATGCCAAAGCATTATCCCGCAAAATATGGCCTTTGCAGACATGCGAATCGCCTTAGATTACTTCCACTTATCGGCGGATAGACGCTTACTCTTCGGCGGACTTTGTACTTATTCAGGCAAAGATCCTAAGGATATTGAAGCAGCGCTCAGGCCGAACCTCGAGAAGGTATTCCCACAGTTAAAAGGCGTACGCATCGATTACGAATGGGGCGGCATGATAGGCATTGGCGCCAACCGTATGCCCCAAATCGGTCGCCTCCCCGATTCGAGTAATATTTTTTACGCCCAAGCCTACGCAGGCCACGGCGTCAATGCCACCCATATGGCTGCCAAACTGCTCGCCGAAGCCATATGTCAGCAGGCGGGATATTTTGATGTGTTTGCCAAAATCAAACATATGACCTTCCCCGGCGGCCCCACATTCCGCTCGCCCATGCTGGCTGCGGGTATGCTGTACCACAGGTTTAAAGACTTATTCTAAGGTTTGCCCTGTCGTTGGATATGCGAGCAAGCTATCCAACGACACTAAATGGCGCGGACAGAGTTAAGGCGTTTGCGGCGCCTTGACCACAGAATAAAGGGCACCGAGCCAAGATAATGGACTATTAGCGCCACCAGCACGCCAAAGCCTATCCCACTGGTGGTTAACGGGATGCCCGGCTTAAAGTTAACTATGGTTTGCTGTAAATATTCAAAACGAGCTGGATTAAACATATAGGCGGTTTTCTCGAAGAGATTCCCCTGCGCAAAGGTCTGCATTCCCTGCTGCAGCGCTTGATAAAGGGCTAGCGTCTGGCGCTTTTGCTCGGCATCCGCCCTAACGCTAGGCTCCTCGTTTTGCAAATGGCGGGCAATCATGGTTTCTACATCGCCGTAGTGATATTCCTTCGCCGTGGCCTCATAGCCCTCAACTTGCCATTGAGTCGAGGTATAGAGTCCCGCCAAAAATTGCTGATAATGATCGGCTAATTGGGGAAGTTGCAGCGCCATCACTAAGATAAAGCCGAAGATCAGCTTATCGAACAATCGAGTTATCATGGTAAACTCCTTGATAAGTCAAAGGATATATCACTGCCAATGGAGTGCTGCAGGGTGTCCTGCATAGCACTCCAGCTATCAACGCTTATTGCGCTATGGGTAAATCGCTGCGACTGCCCCAGTCGGCCCATGAGCCATCGTAGAGCACAGCATCGGCATGGCCAGAAGCGAGCGACGCTAAGATTAAGATACAGGCGGTAATGCCCGAACCACAGCTGAAAATCCTTAACGGTTTATCACCAGCAAGCCCTTGAAACAGGGTTTGTAATTCGGCCGAGCTTTTGATTTTGAAGCCATCGAGCACCTCTGCAAAAGGTAAATTAACCGAATGGGGAATATGCCCACTACGCACACCTGGGCGTGGCTCACTCACTTGGCCTAAAAAGCGGGCGGCGCCGCGGGCATCGATAATCGCGCTGCCGCTATCATCAAGCTTGGCAAACACGGCCTCGGCATCCATCACCTTGGCAGGCTGATATTCCAAAACGGCAGTGAGTTCCTCACTATCGCTTGCACCATAATCTATCCCTTCTTCCTGATAGCGGGATGAGGTGACTCTGTCTTCAGCCATCCATTGGGGTAAACCACCGTCGAGCACATACACACGGTGAAATCCCATCACCTTGAATATCCACCAAGCGCGCGGAGCTGAATAAATCCCTTGATTATCATAGATAACCACCACGCTTTGTGAGTCTATTCCGAGCTTGGCAATGCCTTCGATAAACTGTTCAAACCTTGGTAAGGCGTGGATTTGAGTGGACGTTTTATCGCAAAAATCCGTTTCGACATCAAAACGCCTTGAGCGCGGAATGCACACAGGTTCGGAATAGATGATAGGCTCTTTGCCCAACACCACGGCCATGCTGGCATCGAGTAACACGAGATCTGGCGAGGTGAGGTGCTCTTCGAGCCATTGAGTACTCACGAGAGGATATTCCATTGGCTGTCCTTATTCTGATTTCCAACTGGGATAATGACTTATCAGCCTGCGTTTTGCTGCACATGCTAAAACCCAAGCGCTATTCAAACCATTCGAACGATACTGTTTCGGTAAAGCACACATAACAAGCTCATTGAGGGTCGATTACTGACTCGCGGCTTGAATCACTTCAATTTTGACATCCAGTAAACCTGCCGAAGTATTGCCTATGCTGCTAAATGCGGATTTGGACAAATCTATAATTCGGCCCCGCACGAAAGGCCCCCTGTCGTTAACCTTAACCACAACCGTTTTACCGTTCTTAAGATTTGTCACTTTAACCACTGAACCAAAAGGAATTTCCTTATGGGCGGCCGTTTTTAATTTATGGCTATAACGCTCACCACTGGCGGTTTTTTTATTTTGATGTTTATCGCCGTAGAAAGAGGCTTGGCCAGACTCGGTAACCCCCTGCCAGCTTCCCGAATGGGTAGAAGAACACCCTGACAAGGCCAAGGTGACTAGCAGCATTAAGGTCAAAGATAAGTATTTGAGACTCACAGAACATCCCTTAGCAAATGAGTTCATCATCCGAGCAATGTACAGCAAAAATCCCTAAGAGGCACCCTTGCGCCACTTTATCCATTTAATTAGAGGGTTAACCAGAAAAAATAAAGCCCCTTTCGCATCGGCGTAAAGAGGCTTGAGAGGGAGTCAAACGACTTATAGGGCTATCCAAGTCGCCTTGATTTCGGTGTATTTGTCGAAGGAATGCATGGATTTATCGCGGCCATTGCCCGATTGTTTGTAACCACCGAAAGGCGCCGTCATATCGCCACCATCATAATGGTTAATCCACACCATACCCGAACGCAGTGCCTTGGCGGTTTTGTGCGCCTTGCTGATATCCGCCGTCCACACCCCAGCCGCTAAGCCGTAAATGGTGTCATTGGCTATCGCAATCGCCTCGTCCATGCCGTTGAATTCAATAACAGATAACACTGGGCCAAAGATTTCCTCGCTGGCGATTTTCATCTTGTTGTGTACTTGGCTAAAGATAGTGGGCTGCACATACACGCCGCCCGTTTCGGCCAGCACTTGTTGTCCACCATGGACTAAACAGGCACCTTCATCCTGGCCCGCCTTGATATAGCTTAAGATGGTATCGAGTTGTTGCTTATCGACCACAGCGCCGCTCACGGTAGCGGGATCCAGCGGATGCCCGGGCTGCCACGAGGCGAGTTCTTCAGCAATCAGCGCAATCAATTGCTCTTTAACCCCAGACTCCACCAGCAAACGCGAGCCAGCGGTACAGACTTCACCTTGGTTAAAGGCAATGGCTTCGGCCGCCGCCACCGCCGCCGCTTTGAGATCGGGCGCATCGTTAAATACAATGTTCGGGCTCTTACCGCCCGCCTCGAGCCACACCCGCTTCATATTCGATTCGCCCGCATAAATCATTAATTGCTTGGCGATTTTTGTTGAACCAGTAAAGACTAAGGTATCCACATCCATATGCAACGCCAGTGCCTTACCGACCGTATGCCCATAACCAGGCAGTACGTTTAGCACGCCCTTAGGGATCCCTGCCTGTACCGCAAGCTCGGCGATACGAATGGCCGTTAAGGGGGATTTCTCAGAGGGTTTAAGAATAACGCTGTTGCCCGTCGCCAGCGCTGGCCCCAGCTTCCAACAGGCCATCAATAACGGGAAGTTCCAAGGCACAATCGCCGCCACCACGCCTACGGGTTCGCGGGTGATCATGCCGATTTCATTATGCGCCGTAGGCGCCAGCTCATCGTAGAGTTTATCAACGGCTTCACCCGACCAACGGATAGCACGGGCGGCGCCGGCAATATCTACCGCCTTTGAAAAACGGATTGGCTTACCCATGTCCAAGGTTTCTAACAGAGCGAGTTCATTGGCATTTTCTTCCAATAACTCGGCAAAACGGATCATCACTTGCTTACGTTTAACGGGAGCTGTCTTTGACCATACGCCAGATTCAAACACCTCACGGGCATTAGCGACGGCAATATTGGCGTCCATCAAATCGCAACTGGCGACCTTGGCTAATACGCGTCCGTCGATTGGGCTGACACAATCAAAAGTGCTGCCCGCTGCCGCATCGCGGTATTCGCCATTGATATAAGCCTTGCCATTGATTGCTAGGCTAGCAGCGAGGCTTTCCCAATCACTCCGTTTTTTAGGTGTACTCATGATGACCTCTTAATCGTTTGTATTTGTTTATTTTAGCTTTATTGGGATGAGGGCTATCTCGACGGCCAAATGCCAAAGATGACCTAAGTCGTTAACTGCTGCTTAGATTACGCTGTTCAATCATTAATATTCAATATTTTTTACAAAAATAGCATTTTTGCCACAAATAACTGCACACACCTCTTCCATGTTCATTATTTCTAACATAGCATAGCAAATATTAGCCACCCTTAACGAAGACCTGACCTCAATTAACAAGGAAAAGGACAAGGTAAACACTATGGCCGATTCACCCTACAACACAACGCATGAGCATCCTTCTCTCGAACATTATTGGATGCCCTTTACCGCCAACCGCCAGTTTAAAGCCAGCCCTCGCCTGCTCGCCCAAGCAGAAGGCATGTACTACACAGATATCAATGGCAACAAGGTATTAGACTCAACGGCTGGCTTGTGGTGTTGTAACGCCGGCCATGGTCGCCGTGAGATCAGCGAAGCCGTTAGCAAGCAAATTCGCGAGATGGATTACGCGCCTTCCTTCCAAATGGGTCATCCCCTCGCCTTCGAACTCGCCGAGCGATTAACTGAACTCAGCCCTGAAGGACTCAATAAGGTCTTCTTTACCAACTCGGGATCAGAGTCCGTCGATACCGCGCTTAAAATGGCACTCTGTTACCACAGAGCCAATGGCCAAGCATCGCGCACCCGTTTTATTGGCCGAGAGCTGGGCTACCATGGCGTAGGATTTGGCGGCATTTCAGTGGGGGGCTTGAGCAATAACCGTAAAGCCTTTAGTGGCCAACTGCTGCAAGGCGTGGATCACCTGCCCCACACCTTAGATATTCAAAATTCAGCCTTTAGCCGTGGCTTACCTAGCCTAGGTGCCGAAAAAGCCGAAGTATTAGAACAACTCGTCACACTCCACGGCGCCGAGAATATTGCCGCCGTTATCGTTGAACCTATGTCGGGTTCGGCGGGGGTGATTTTACCGCCACAGGGTTACTTAAAGCGCCTACGGGAAATCACCCAAAAATACGGCATCCTGTTGATTTTTGATGAGGTGATCACTGCCTTTGGTCGCGTTGGCGCCGCCTTTGCCAGCCAGCGCTGGGGCGTTATCCCCGACATAATCACTACGGCCAAGGCCATCAATAATGGTGCGATCCCAATGGGCGCCGTGTTTGTGCAGGATTTTATTCACGATACCTGTATGCAAGGCCCCACCGAACTCATCGAGTTTTTCCACGGTTACACCTATTCAGGCCATCCAGTAGCGGCGGCCGCGGCGCTCGCCACGCTGTCCATCTATGAAAACGAACAGCTATTTGAACGCAGCTTCGAACTTGAGCGTTATTTTGAGGATGCCGTTCACAGTCTCAAAGGTTTGCCGAATGTGATTGATATTCGCAACACCGGATTGGTCGCAGGCTTCCAACTCGCGCCGAATAGCCAAGGCGTCGGTAAACGCGGTTACAGCGTGTTCGAGCATTGTTTCCATCAAGGCACGCTCGTGCGGGCGACGGGCGATATTATCGCCATCTCCCCACCGTTAATCGTAGAGAAACACCAAATAGACCAAATGGTTAACAGCCTAAGCGATGCGATTCGCGCCGTAGGATGATGCACAATTTTTTATCTAACGCCCAAATTGGGGGCAATTGAAAGGTTACCTATGCTGACAATGACTCATTATGTGAATGGCGAGCACACCGCCGCCAGTACAAGAAGCCAAGAGATTTTCGAACCCGCTACGGGAGAATGCCGAGGTCAGGTCTCCCTCGCGAGTCGCGACGAAGTCTCCGCCGCCATTGCTATCGCCAAATCGGCCTTCGACACTTGGTCACAGGTAACGCCCCTCAATCGTGCTCGTGTGTTATTTAAGTTTAAAGCGCTGGTCGAGCAACATATGGATGAGCTGGCGCGGCTGATTACCTTAGAGCACGGCAAAGTGCTCGATGATGCGCGGGGAGAACTCATCCGCGGCCTCGAAGTCGTCGAATTTGCCTGTGGTATCCCACACTTGCTCAAAGGGGAGCATACGGAGCAGGTCGGCGGTGGCGTAGACGCTTGGTCAGTCAATCAAGCTTTAGGTGTTGTCGCAGGCATAGCGCCCTTTAACTTCCCCGTGATGGTTCCCATGTGGATGTTCCCAATCGCGATTGCCTGCGGTAACACCTTTATTATGAAACCTTCGGAGAAAGACCCAAGCGCGGTAATGCGTATTGCGGAATTACTCACCGAAGCAGGTCTCCCTGCTGGGGTATTTAACGTGGTCAACGGTGATAAAGAGGCCGTCGATACTCTGCTCAGCCATGAAGATATTCAAGCCGTCAGCTTTGTAGGCTCCACCCCGATTGCGGAATACATTTACAGCACCGCATCTAAACACGGTAAACGGGTTCAGGCCCTCGGCGGCGCGAAAAACCATATGCTACTGATGCCGGATGCGGATTTAGATCAAGCGGTGAGTGCCCTCATGGGCGCCGCCTATGGCAGCGCTGGCGAGCGTTGTATGGCTATTTCGGTGGTATTGGCTGTGGGGGATGTGGGCGACAAGCTAGTCGATAAATTATTACCGCAAATTCAACAGTTAAAAGTGGGCAATGGCCTCACCCCAGAGATGGAAATGGGGCCGTTGATCTCCCGCCAGCACCTCGCCAAAGTCACGGAATTTGTCGATGCTGGCGTCCAAGAAGGCGCGACCTTAGTGGTGGACGGTCGCCAGTTAAGCGTGGCCGACCATCAGCAAGGTTACTTCTTAGGAGCCTGTTTATTCGATAACGTCACTCCAGAGATGCGTATTTACCGCGAAGAAATCTTCGGCCCAGTGCTGTCGATTGTGCGGGTTAAAGACTATGCCAGCGCACTGGCGCTTATCAACCAACATGAATTTGGCAATGGCACAGCCATCTTTACCCAAAGCGGTGAAGCTGCCAGACATTTTTGCCACCATGTGCAGGTCGGTATGGTCGGGGTTAACGTGCCCATCCCAGTGCCTATGGCCTTCCACTCCTTCGGTGGCTGGAAACGTTCGCTCTTTGGTCCCCTACATATGCATGGTCCTGATGGGGTACGTTTTTATACCAAACGTAAAGCCATCACGGCACGCTGGCCCGTAGGCAAGCAGACTCAGGCCGAGTTTGTTATGCCCACCATGAAATAACCTCGGTGGAGCCTATATGACCATGAGCGTAACCTCGATCATTCGCTTTGCCAGCGCACAGTCGCCGGTGGAAAGTTATCAAGTCGCCCCAGAAAAGCGCATCTCTGGTAACCCCACCCAGCAATTACAGAATCATTACTCTAGCCCCTGTAATCAATTCCATAGTGGAATTTGGCAAAGCGAATCAGGCGCTTGGAAAATCAACTACACTGAATACGAGTATTGCGAGATCCTCGAAGGGACCAGCGTCATCACCGATCTTGAGGGACTGTCACAAACCTTCAGTGTCGGCGACCGATTTATTATTCCTGCGGGGTTTCAAGGGGTGTGGCAAGTCGTTGAGCCATGCCGCAAGGTTTATGTCATCTTCGAACAAAAGTGAGTTTCATAGGGGGTGCTTTTTACCTCGTTTAACCAAGCTAAAGCAATTTAGCTTAACTCGCCATGAGGTCACAGCTACGGGGTTTCCTGAGTTGTTGTTTGGCAAAGCAACGAATGTACTAGCCTGTTTTAAAAGCTAAAAGAACTTAGTACATCCGTGTCAACCAAGAAAATGGGAGAAATACCGTGAATAACAACCTAAATAAAAAGCGGCTGGCACAAGTTGTTGGGCTCGCGCTAACGACCAGTTTATTCTCCGGCATTGCCGCCGCAGAAGTGTCGGGGAAATTGGCGTAACCAACGATTATCGCTTCCGTGGTATCTCGCAAACAGCGGGCGATCCTGCGGTTCAAGGTGGTGTCGATTGGAGTTTTGAGTCGGGATTTTCGGTCGGCGCCTGGGCCAGTAATGTCGACTTTGACGAGCCAGGCTACAACGGTCCAGATATCGAGTACGACTTTTATGTTGCCTACGGCGGTGACATCAATGATAACGTCAGTTACGACGTGACCCTCAACCGCTATAACTATTCGGGCGAGAGTGAACTCGGCTATTTCGAAGTAACGGCTGGCGTCGAGTTTAGCGGCTTTCGCGTGGCCTATTGGTACACCAATGATTACGGCGGCAGCGATTTAGATTATCACTACGGCGAAATCAATTACTCCTATGAGTTTGTTGAAAACTGGAGCCTCGATCTGCATTACGGCTACAACGTAGGCGATGCCTTAGACGATGGCGAAGGCTTTGATAGCTACTCGGATTATTCCGTTGGCGTATCCACCGAATTTATGGGATTTGGCCTGTCACTCGCTTGGCTTGGCACCGACTTGAGCGGCGATCAGAAAGTCTCCGACGGTGTGTGGAAAAACGACGATACAGTATTAGCAAGCGTCAGTTACGCCTTCTAATTCACACCCTGCAAATACTAAAAAGCCCTCTGATGAGGGCTTTTTTACATCGCGTGATAACCGATTACCAGTGACGCATCTTATGACCTTTAACGGCATAGAAGAGAATAAACAGGTAGCAAGGTAACATCACCATATAACCGCCCTGCTGCCCCATCTCGGTGGCAGAACTCGTGAGTCCCCAAAACAGTGGACCAAAAGCACCACCCGCAATCCCCATGATGAGCAATGCCGAACCTGTGCTGGTGAGCTTACCTAAACCCGATAGCGCCAGAGGCCACACCGCAGGCCAAACAATCGCATTGGCTAATCCTAAGAAGGCAATGAAGAGTAAGGTATCAGGCAAGGCCACACCGCCGAAAGGCACTAACAAAGCATTTGCAATCACGTAGGAATGGTTATCCCCAAACAGTATGGCTAAGGTCAGTAATAGGCCAAGAATCGCCGAAATCATCAGTGCCGTTGGCTGAGAGATAAAACGAGGAATAAGGATAATCCCTAAGGTATAACCCAGCACCATACACACCATTGTATAGGAGGTCATCACACCGTAATGTTCAACCCCGAGCGATAAGGCAAAGGTACCGATAGTGTCGCCGGCAATCACCTCAACCGCCACGTACACAAACAGCGCGATAACGCCAAATGCGAGGTTAGGATGGGATAAGGCCGCTTTGATTTGGCCTTTATCTGTGTGCTCGGCTGCTTCGTCTTCATTAGAGAGTTCTGGCAGTGGAGATTTTTTAACAGCAAGCGCCAATATCCCAATAAAAATCGCCATGCCGAGGTAAGGGAAAACCAAGCTGTTTGCCATTTCATCAATTTGCACTTGGGTTAACGTAGTGCCAATGCGGTCTTTAAAGCTATCTAAAATCAATGCAGAGAAAACTAAGGGGGCAATCACCCCCGCACCTTTATTCAAAATGCCCATCACACTCACACGGGCCGCGGCAGACTCTTCAGGCCCAAGGCGAACCACGTAGGGATTGACCGCCGTTTGTAACAAGGTTTGGCCTGTGCCCATCACTAATTGCGCACATAAAAACAGACCAAATATTTGGGTCTTAGCCGCAGGAATAAACAGTAAGCCGGCGAGCATCATGATGCCCATTCCCAGTGCCATACCATTTTTATAACCCACTTTACGGATCACCCACGCCGAGGGCAGCGCGGTAAAAGTCACTGCAATGTAGAAAGAGAACAGGATTAATGAGGCTTGGAAGGGATTGAGTTGCAAAATTTGTTTTAAATAGGGCATCAAAGATCCATTCAACCACGTTGCGAATCCGAGGATGAAAAAGAGTGCTGCCACTATCGCCATGGGGAGAAAACTGCTTTTCTGCTGGCTTTTATCGAGTGTCATTTCCATAAACCTGCTTCTTATAGTAATTAATTTTTTAAGGTGATGGCGGGACTAAAAACCGCTGAGTATTCCGCACATCCGTATCGCAACTCATCTGCAATGGCTAATGTTATCATCCGAACGCACCATTGTTTCAGTGATGTTAAAACAAACAACGCAAAAAGACAACGCTGTCATTTGCGATTTAGCCAGCAAAATGGCCTTGTTTGCCCAGAATGAGCCATAAACACTCAGTTAACCGCTGATTTACAACCAAAGATGCTCTGAGCTCTTTGTGTGCTAGAAATAAAAAAGCCACAGAGGTGAGTCTGTGGCTTTAAGAAAAATCTGCTATCGACGTTAGATCCGCACAAAAATATTGCGACGATACATCCAATACAGCACTAACCATTGAACGGTGAGCAAACCAATCACGGCCGCTAAGGGCTGAGCATTTTCCGGTAATGCCGCGATAACACCCCCGAACACACTCTGGGCGATATATTTCCAATCCACCAGACTAGAGGCCAGATAAATAATGATGGCGTTAGTGCCTATCACCACAAAAATAAAGGCGAGCTTTTGCCATTTGAGCACATCCACGAGGGCATAAAACAGCGCTAACAGCAGCATGCTCCAACCGCTAGTGACCAACACAAAAGAGCTTGTCCACAGCTCTTTATTGACGGGAATAACTCCATCCAGCAACCAGCCTAGAGCTAAACAAACACCACCGGCAACACTCAATAGGCCAACCTTAGCCCACTCCCCTTTTGGATGGGATTTCACAATAAAGTGACCCACAAATACACCCGCTAAGGCGTTGACTACGGCAGGCAGTGTCGATAACACGCCTTCAGGATCGGGCGTTCGTCCTTGATAACTCACACCAGGCAGTAAAAGGCTATCCACATAAGCATTGATTGACTCTGTGGGTGATAACACTCCAGCCTGTCCACCAGGAAACGGCAACCAGAGTTGCACCGCGCCATAGGCCACTAATATGCCCAAGGCCATCAGCACTTGGGTCCTCAAACTGGTATGCCACACCAGCAAGGCGGCAAAAAACCACGCAAAGGCGATTCGACCTAAGACGCTGGCATAACGGACTTTTTCAGGATCGGCAGGCGCCCCCGTTCCCCAACCATGGTTGTAAAGAATGCCGAGCAATAATAGAAGAAACAGCCGCTTAACCCCGTGGCGATACACAGGCATACGCTCATGCATTGGCAGTTTATCTAAGCGTTTTGGCGATAATCCAAGAGCAACACCTGAGAGGAATATAAACAGCGGAAAAATCAAATCATAAAAGCGAAACCCATTCCACTCACTATGGTGCATTTGGGTATCACCCCATTGCCAGCCCGCCCAGCCCGTCAAGATAAGCAAGGTGCCAAATAGGGCTTCGCCACCTAAAATCCAAAACATATCGAAGCCGCGCAAGGCATCGAGGGACATCAACCGCGGTTTTGACTGACGCTTTTTCGCGGCAGCCTCCTGAGCATTCACGCCCGTATTGGTGACAGATTCCGGCGCAGTCGTACTCATACCATTATCCTTTATTATTGTTATTTCACTTATTTTATAACTTTTGAGCAAAATGCAGACTGTACAATAAAAAACTTAGCCCCTGTCATCAAAATAAGACAAGGGCCAAGGTTAACGCTTTACTGACTCAACCCACACTAAGGGCGAACATAAACCGCATTTCCAGCAATATAGTTGGCCAGCACTTTATATTGATTATCCAGCAACACTAAATCGGCACGCTGCCCAACCGCTAATCGACCTACATGCTCGGCAATGCCAAGGAACTCGGCAGGATACAAAGACGCCATCCGCAAGGCCTCACCGAGCGGTAAACCGAGCATGTTCACGCTGTTCTCAACCGCGGTCGCCATGTCTAACACACAGCCTGCCAGTTCACCCGTCACCGCATTTAATTTATCGCCGACACGCAGAACCTGAGTACCAAACAGCTCAAAACTGGTTTCATCATCCATGCCCACTGGCGGCATAGCATCGGTCACCAACATCACTTTGCCACGGGGTTTAGCGCGCAGGGCGACCCTTGCGGCAGCTGGATGCACATGGTGGCCATCGACAATCAAACCACACCAAGCGGTTTCGCTCTCAATCGCTGCGCCCACCACGCCAGGCTCACGGGAACCTAAGGGTGACATGGCATTGTAGAGGTGAGTAAAGCCTGTCGCCCCCGCAGCTAATGCCGTAACAACGGTATCATAGTCCGCATTGGAGTGGCCTAAACACACTTTAACCCCCGACTCCACCAACAGGCGGATCACCTCGGACGAGACATTTTCAGGTGCTAAGGTCACCACTCGAATACCTAAATCCTGACGGCAAAAAATCGCCAGTTCAGCCTCGGTGATCTCACGAATAAAACCTTGTGGATGCACGCCTTTTTTAGGAACCGAAAGATGCGGCCCTTCAAAATGTACGCCTAATACGCCTGCGCTCTTTTGCGCGACCGCACTGGCAACCGCATCGGCAGCCTTGGCCATCACCTGCACATCATCAGTGATAAGCGTGGGTAAAAAGCCTGTGGTACCAAAGCGAGCATGCGCCTTGCCTATGGTTTCAATGCAAGCGACCGTTGGGTTGCTATTGAACAACGCGCCGCCACCGCCGTTAACTTGCACATCGATAAAACCTGGCACTAGGGTGCCTCGGTAGCGGATTTCCTTAGCACCCAATGCGGTGTCTAAGCTGGCTATCAAGCCATCTTCAATGGTGACAGGCACATCCCGATGGAAGGCTTCACCATCAAACAGTTGCTCGGCAATTAAGGTGAATTTCATCCCAAACCTCTTTTCAAATTAACGCGACAACAACGGCCATCCATTACAGCGTTTGAGTGACTTTTTCAGCCCAGCGGGTTGGTCTGGGTCAATACCGCGGGCAACCGCGACTGCGGCCACGTCGATATAAAAACGTTGTAGCAGGGCTAACGGCGCAACACGTGGGTGAATATCAGTCGATGTTTGATTTAAATGCACTAAATCGGCGCCACGTTGGCTCACATTTTCAATCTGTTCGATATGGCTAGCGTACGACTCATCGCCAATGCAGACATCCACAATCGTGAGTTTTTTCTCCACTAAGGTCACAGGACCATGGAGGAACTCTGCACTACTAAAGGCTTCGGCATGGATAGAACACACTTCTTTTAACTTAAGTGCGATTTCCTTAGACACGGCATAACCTAAACCACGGCCTAACACTACTAAGTTTTTCACGTTTTCAACCGATGCTGGAGTCAATTGAGGCTCAGCATCGACCGCAGTTTGCAGTGCTTGAGGTAAAGAGTTAACAGCCGCCGCGAGGGATTCGCTCTGCGTCCACGCCGAGGCTAATTGTAGAATCGCCGACAGAGTTGCAAGGTAGCTCTTTGTTGCAGCAACGGCTTTCTCTTCGCCAGCACGTAATGGCACCACCACATCGACGATATCCTTGATTGGCGCGGTTTCATCATTCACTAACGCCACACAAAACGCGCCTGCGTTTTTCGCCATACGCGCCTGGGCTAAAATATCAGGGCTGCGGCCAGATTGCGAAATCACAATCACTAATCCGCCTTCTAACTTCAAGGTTTTACCGTAAACGCTGGCCACAGATGGCGCGGCAGCAAAGGTGGGGACACCCGCTTCGATTTCAAAAAGATATTTAGCAAATACACCCGCATGGTCCGATGAACCACGGCCCACAATCATCACAAAACGGGGATCGAAAGCACGCAGTTTTTCACCTAACTGCTGCATTAAATCGGCGTTAGCGGCTAACTGACCCGCAATCTTCTGCGGCGCGGTGCGAGCTTCTTGCTCCATAATAGTGTTTGTCATGTTATTTACCTTACAAATCAATACGGGTATTGCTTTAGCACTGATGCGCTAAAACGGCTTATTCATTAATGTTGACTGAGTTAAATTGCTGCTGAGCGAAGTACATGGCACCCAATTCTGGCGGCGCTAAGGTTTCAGAAATCTTGGCCACCACATCGCTGCCAAGCCATGCCTGTAGCGGTTCGGCAAGACCACCGATCATAGAGAATCGTACCGGATTGAGGCTAAACAGCTTGCGTGCCATTTCACTGATGTAATCGGCGCCTTCCTGCACAATCCCGCGAGCGACTTCATCTCCCGCGTTTGCGCAATCGAGTACGCTTCTAGCCAATTCGGCATAGCAACTCGAAGACTTACCGGCGAGATGCTCGACTATGCCCAAGGCATCACTTACCCCAAAATGGTTTAACAGCATTTTGGTTAAGGCGGTCGGCGCGGCAAAACCATCGAGGGCGAGTAATACATGCTCGGCAGCTTTTAAGCCAAGCCAAGCACCGCTGCCCTTATCGCCCAGCGCAAAACCGTGTCCGCCAATGCTTAAGCTGTCATCACCTACATGGGCATAACCGCAAGAACCTGTACCCGTAATGATCACCGCACCATCCGCGCCGCGGTGTGCACCGATACAAGCGGTATGAAGATCGGTTGTGACATACATGGCAGCAAACGGATGCTGCCAGCTGATCACATCCTGATACAGGCGCGGCACATTGACCCCTGCCAGCCCTAAGCCCGCAACCAGTAAATGGCTATCGGTTTCCTTCATGCCCGCATCCAGCAGAGCTTGGCGAGTCGAAGCTTCAATAGATGCAAATGTTTGTGCAAGACCATGCAGCGGATTAGCGCGCCCAGCAACACCTGTCCCTAAAACGGTACCGTCCGCAGTATAGATAGTGGCTCGGCACTTACTGCCGCCCCCATCTACACCGATAAACAGTTGTTGATCTTTTGTCTGGACTAACCCCATGACACCCCTCTTCATCTCTTAATGCAGCGCTACCGTTGCTTATACTTATGCCGTTAATACGACACTCAACTTTAGTTAACTCAATGTTACAGCAAAAATGACAGCGTTGTCATTTACTTTTTGAAGCAATTTCTAATCAAATGTCAGGCGAAAGAATTGACTGAAAGTGAAAAAGAAAAAGGCTGTATTTTTATTTTAAAATACAGCCAGATATAGCTTTTTATTAATTAACGACTAAGCTGCGGCCTTTACGTTTTCCATCGGCCGCGATGGCGCGGATCTCAACGGGGCCCGTTACCGCCTGCCCAGCTTGATAGGATTGCCATTGTCCACTCGCTTGGCGCCATTCAATCTTAAGTCCCGGATAAGCCACGTTGGCAAACAGTTTACCGTCGCGGATCTCGGCGCCGACGGTCGGCACTCGATAATCGATACCCGCTTTATCGAGTTTGATAAACTCCTTATGTCCTAAGGTGTTAGCCATTTGCTGCCAAGATTGCGCCTGAGCCTCACGCATCGCTGCGGTGAAATGCCCCGTAGTCTGATTATACAAAGCGCCTTGATATTGATATGGCACTTCCCACGCGGCTTGATGCCAAGCACGCTCCGCCAGCATCAGTAAACGCGGGAAAATCATATATTCCACGGTGTTATCGCTGCGGATGGTTTCACTCCAGAGCTGGCCCTGTAATCCGGCAAAGGCTTTACCTTGTTCCCTTGGGCCGGATTGTTTGCCCTTCTCATCGGTTCTGGCCCTATCGTCGGCCTCAAAAGGCAGATTTTGAATGTCGGTCCACTGCTCCGCGTTTGCCACTAAGTTGTCCGGCATAAAGCTAAACACTTTGTGTGCGTTGGTTGCGCGGCTTGCCCAGTAGTAGCCATGCTCCTTAGGATCGGCTTCATAGGGGAAATCAAAGTACAGCACCTCAGGATTTGAGAGCACCACATCCCAGCCGTTGTTGACTTGTTGATTGGCATGCTCGTAACCCTTATAGGCAATCACATCCCAAATGTTGGATTGGACTTTTGCAGGCATGTTGCTTGGGCGCACATGGCTCATACCATCGCTCCAACCCGCCGCTTCTATGCCTTTACTCGCGAGTTGATTCGAAATGCGCTCGATAAAGTACGCCCCTAAATCGTCGATGGATTTCACGCCTTTATCGTTATTGGCCACAAAGTCCAAACAGGCGGGCGATTGCTTCCACGCCCCTGCCGTTTCGTCGGCACCGATATGGTATCGAGTTAATGGCTGGCCCGCTGCTTGGTGTAATTTTGCAATTTCATCAATGACTTTATCGACAAACAGATAGGTCGACTCCATGCAAACGTTCAGGGTGTTATCGTTGTAATACTGCACCGAAGAATACACTGTGGTGTCCGCCGCATCCGACAACAGATAGGTTTTAGCCTCTTCTGCTTTACCTTCGGCCACTAGCTTACGGTAACGCGCCTCCATGGATTTTATCGCCGCGCGGCTATGGCCAGGCATGTCCATCGAAGGGATCACTTGAATTTGGCGCGCATCGGCATATTTAACAATATCGATATAATCTTGCTTGCTATAGAAACCGTTAACAGGCACATCCGCAAAAGGCCCGCTGCCAAGCTGCGGTAACAGACAGGTATTTTCCTCAAGATCGTGGCAACGCTTACTGCCGATGTTGGTTAGTTCAGGCAGGCCATCGATCTCTAGGCGCCAACCTTCATCGTCGGCCATATGTAGGTGCAATTTGTTGAGCTTGTATGCCGCCATTTGATCCAGCAGGTCAAAGATCAACGCCTTGCTATGGAAGTTACGGGCCACGTCGATATGCATGCCGCGGAAGGGATACCTTGGGCTATCCTCAATCGTCATGGTATTTACGCGCAGATCCTGCACATCAATCAAACTGGCAAGTGACGATAACGCATAGGAAAACCCGGCAGCATCGGCAGCGGCAATCTCAATCGCATCCGCTTTAATATCCAGCAGATAGCTGCCCTCAGCGCCTTGACGCCAGTTCAGCTTTACCGCTAAACCTTGTTCTGACTCTTTAACGCCTAAGCGCGCTAAACGGGAAAGTGCCGCCGCCAAGTGTTCAGGATCCAAAGCCTGTTGCGCCGCAGATGCGTTGGTGACCGAGCCGAAATCCAGTTTAATACCAGAAGTCAGTGACACGGCTTTATCTTGGCTGTGGATAGCGACTTTTTGTGGCGTCGGAATAATGGTATTGACCGCTAAGTTGGCATCTTCACTGACGTGTTGATTATTACTAAATAACTGTGCAGGTGTGGCTGGCGCTAATTTGTCCGCATCGGTTCGGCGATACTGCTTCACCATATCGGTGTACGCCTCAACATAGGGGCGCACCTCCATCTGAGTCTCAGGATCTTGCTTTACTTGCGTGCTGGCGATCACTACTGGCGATAAATCGCCTGCAACTATGTAATAGTTGGGCATGGCATCGGTTTCTGAGAGCTGCCACAATTCACCACGGAACCTTAGGGTCTTTTTCTCGCCCTTACTAAAACCGCTAAATGCCTCGGTGGGTGCGATACGATACAGATCGCCCTTGATATGCGTAATACTAAACTCTTCACTTTCAACAGCTTGAACTGGACGCATTTGGCTAAAATAAATCGCCCAATCCCGGCTCTTAAGCTCAACCTCTGGGACAAAATCGATTTCAGCAACAAAACAACGACCTTCGGCGGCAGCTTTGTCACAGCTATCGTCGGGCCTGTTAGTAAATACGCGATAACTCACGCCCAAGGAATCCCCAAACAGCTGCAATTGCGCTTGGGTTAATTGGCTATGCTTAGCCTGCTCGGCAGTACTTGAGCTAGGCACAGCATTGGTTTTAGGCGCATCGCTACAGGCCGTTAAGCCCAGAGCCAATAAAATCGCTGTGGCGGCAATCGTTTTATTCATGATATTCCTTTTCTAGCTTCAGAAATGGCTACAGTCTGAAGGAAGTTACTAACGTCCGCAGTCTTTCCCCTTGGTGAAACAGTCGCTCACTCGATTGTGCTAAGTGCTCACTATCGAGGGAGGCTGAACCTGAGACATTGGCAAGATCATTTAATGTACGAGAAATCGCTTCGGTGACGCAGGTTTGCTCCTGCGCCGCATGGGAAACTTCGATATTCATATTACTGATATTGGAAACTAAATCAGTCACTTTAGACAGCACTAGCTTAATTTCTTCCGAACGGTTGACCCCTTGATTGGAGAGAGTCTGGCTCGATTGCATCACATTCACGGTTTCAGCAACTCGGCTCTGCACCTGTTGGATCATTTTTTGGATTTCTCCCGTCGCCTGTTGGGTGCGGCTCGCTAAAGAGCGCACTTCATCGGCAACGACGGCAAAACCACGCCCCTGCTCACCCGCTCTGGCGGCTTCAATGGCGGCATTGAGGGCGAGTAGATTAGTCTGTTCGGCAATGCTGTTGATCACCACCACCACTTCATCGATGCGTTGGGTTTCCTGTTGTAGCTGCGATACCGATTGGGCAGAACGCGCTAATTCCCCCGCTAATTGACGGGTAATGGCTAAGCCCGAGTCAAACTGACGTTGACCATCGTCGACCGCTCTATCGGCTTGGGTTGCCGCATCGGCAGTACGTTTTGCATTGATGGCCACTTCGTTGGCACTGGCACTCAATTGAGTCACGGCCGTGACCGCGGCTTCGGTTTCTTTAAGCTGAGCTTGCACCCTTTGATTGTTGCTTTGCGACAGCGTCCCAAGTGCCTTAGCATCGCCCAATAGCAGACCTGAGGTTTCATGCACTCTGGTAATAGTGCCATGAATCTGTTCGACAAAACCGTTGAAAGCATTGGCAAGTTTGCCGATTTCATCTTCGCTCTCCACGGGTAATCTGTGGCTTAAATCGCCATCACCATTGGCGATTTCTTCTAACGCGGCGACAACCTTATCTAAGGGACTAATCACTAAGCGTTTAAGAATGATGAAAATCACTAACAGACTGCCCGCTAAAATCAGCAGCGCCTGTAAAAAGTACCCCAGCAGTAACTCAGATAATTGCGCCTTAACCGGCAAAGTCGAGAAGGCAATGGTTAAACGCCCGGTCGGATTACCTTGGTCGCTGAACTGTAACTCTCTTGTTTGTAGATCGCTTGCGGCAACAGCCTCGGCTTGTTTGTCTTCGGCGAGCAACTTACCCCGATGATCCACAACGGTAATTTGATAGATTTGCTCAGACTTTAACATGACAGACAACACGGCACGGATCTGCTCGTAGTCGTAGGTAAAAATCGGCTGCGCCATGGTGACTTGAAGATTAGCAACGGTATTGTCTTCAAAGGCCATTTCGTTGCTGGCCAAGCTATCGCTCGCCAACCAATAGGACACCCCAAACAGCACGCTGACAATCATAAATATCGCAGCTGCTAACCCAATTTGTACTTTTAAGGCTAATGTTTTCATTATTTTGCACCTTGCATACTAAATAGATCTAACCACAACTCTTGGCGTTCAATGGGGGTTAAGGGACTTAAATCGGGCGTATCGAGACGAATAATGACGCGCTGCTCAAACTGGGCATCACGGTAGAGCTTGTCTATCTTAAGCTCACGATTAAACATCTCATCAAAGCTGCCGTCGCTTATCATATTTTCGAGCCCAGCTAAGATTGCCGCCGCTAACTCGGGGCGTTTTGGGGACACAAAAAAATATGCTGGCGAACGGTATTGCAGCAGGATATGAGTATCGATTTTCAGCGCAGGATCGGGGTGGCTTGCGAGTTCATCGCCAATTTCCTGTGCGCCGAGGGCAAGGTAATCGAATCGGCCACCCTCTAACATCGGATACAGATTGGTGTATTGATAGCTAGTCACAACAGGCAAACCATTGGTTTCAAGGATGCTGGCATCGGGCCAATAGCGGTTTTGCCCTGCTTTTAATCGCTTAAAATCCGCCAGCGTTTTTACATTGGCAAATCTAGCCTCATCCGTTTTGCGGATAATTAACAGGCGGTTACCGAGTAATCCCTTAAACAAAGGGATACGAACCGGGAGCACGGTTTCCTCAAGCTCCTTCGAAGTCATGCTCCAAAAACATCGACAGTACCAGCAAGCGCTTCTTCGACCTTACGTTTTTGGTTCATCTGCGTCGACATTTGTTCGACCTGATAGGGCTGACCTGAGCGGCGCAGCGCCTCTTTGAGGAGATTAAACTGCCACTGCTGTTGGATTGTGGTCACTATCTTAATGGGAGCGGCATTGTTTGCCGTAGAAGTGCCTGCAGTAGCTGCATTGGTAAGCGTAAACGACGCCGACTCCACGGCGGCTATCGCGGTGAAACTAAAAGCGCAAACCATAGCGCTCGCCCAGAGTCCAAGGATGGGCATCAGCAAACGCTTAGCAAAGTAGTTACTACACTGCCAAGCAGTGTAGCAATATGAATAACCATGAATCGCAGCCTCTTTTTTATGACTGGAATATCCAGCGAGTTTTATTTTTTAATGCCGCTAACTTGTCTGCTTATCCTAAGCAAGGTCGCTCTACCTAAAAAAATGGCTGGGCACTGCTTACAGTACCCAGCCAACGCTAGTTTCTGGGGAGAGACTATCAAAATATTAAAGACAAACGTATCGCCGCCCGACCAGCAATACTTCTGCCAAGTACATGAATAAGGAGACCTCATCCTCTTCATGCAGACCTTACAAAACAACGAATCACACAAGCAGATGACAGCGTTGTCATTGATTAAATTACACAAGAAAGAACAGGTTTTCTACATTTTTTTGACATTTATCGGTACTTTTTTAGCCGAAATACTTTTAACCCTTAAATATCAATATATTATGTTTTAACTTTTTATTTCCACACCAGTGTGACAACGTTGCCTCTGACTGATAACATGCATGCAACAACTCACCCATCCCGCGCGCTAACTCAAAATGCTGCCATATGGCCTTATCTTCAAACGTAGACATATTAACCTCAGCCAATATTATCGACCGATAGCAATCGTCATTGTGCTATTGAGTGTATGGCTATGTTGGTTAGTCCAATTTCATCAACCCGTTGAGTTAATAAAACAATACGGTCAGTTTGTGTTTTTGGGGATAACGGGAGCCATCTTTGCAAACGCCACGGGAGCGGGCGGTGGAGTGATCTTTATTCCGGTGTTCTCTAGTTTAAATTTCAGTGAAGTTCAGAGTGTCTCCACGTCATTTATGATCCAATGCTTTGGTATGACGGCAGGGGCGATTTCATGGTCAGGCTACTATCGACGACACCATCACCATGACAAAACCTGGTCAGGCTTTATTCCGAGCATTTTATTAGCGGCAACCTGCTCAGTGCCTGGTCTTTGGAGCAGTCAGTTATGGCAATTGAACTCACCTTCCTCGCTGCATACCAGCTTTAGCCTTTTCTCTATCGTATTAGGGATAGCGATCATTATCAGCAGCCAGCGCCGTACCCTTCAAAGCCATCGCCTCAACGCCCTAGACTATTGCTGGCTAGCAGTAATTGGTTATTTGGGTGGGATCATCACCGCCTGGTTATCGGTTGGCGTGGGCGAGTTGCTAGTGATCTATCTGATGTTACGGGGAGTGTGCGCCAAGATGGCCGTTGCTATCGGAGTGGTTGTCTCGGCTATTACCGTCTGGTCGGCAAGTCCGATACATGTCTTTTCAAGTAGCAGTCATGCCCTATTCGAACTGGTACTGTTTGCAGGCCCTGGCGCAATTATCGGCGGTTTATTAGCGCGAAAACTGGCGCTATTTCTCCCAGTCAAAACCTTAAAGCTGTTTTTCTCAAGTTGGATTATCTTGACTGGGAGTGTCATGCTCGCAAACTAAAATGGAAAGCTCGCTATCTTATCTATCCATCACTAAATCAATTAAACTTAATGAGCAAAGATGCGCATAAATGGCTGAATAGAAACCCCGTTTCGCGAAATTCAGCAAAGTCGCATCATCAAGCTGCTGTAGTTTAGGCTCATCAATCGTATAGATCCCGTCGATGTTGGTTTTCGTGCCATCCAGCGCCGTCACTGTAAGTGTTCTTGGTTGTAATAACTCATGCTCCAACAATACTTTGATAAAGTACTTCGTCATATCTTGGTAGCTAGCTTGTAAACCCGCGAGTTCAAGCTTCTTGGACAAGTAGTCCGTTTTCTCACCAGCCTCAGTAAATAATCGGTGAGTTTCATTTTCAGCCACGGATGAGTTGTTAATGTCGATACCTAAGATAATCTTTTCCTCATCGACATGGGTCATGCCTAATGGATACAGCTGCACTTGAATAGGTAAGTATCGTGATTGCCATTGCCCATTTTTTAGCAGCTTATTGGTATTCGGTTTTAGCGCGGTAATCGCGATAGAGACGAACTCGCCAGTTTGGTTATTCTTTGTAAATACAATAGGAAAGCTTGTCGCAGCCGACATAAACTCTTGCACTTGCAGTGGTAGCATATGCACAGTTTCAAAGTAGCTGTAATCGACCTTATCACCAATAGCCAAATTCTTATGGCTCGAGTCATTTAAAGGTACAAATTGTGTTTTCATTATATTTTTCCTTTTTACCCATTAAATTTAAAACGATTAAATAGATTGCAAACCATAGGTACAGATTTTATCGAGCAATTCCCTATGCTCAGGCAAACCATCTAGCATCTGTTGTTTTACCTTCGACATTTTGTTCATATACATGTTCAAAGAGGCCTGTGTTGCCGATGACCCACCACGCAAATTAGTCTGATATTTCATGCCATAAAGCACGTATAAATAATTGTCTAAGTTAAACACTTCAAACTTAGATGGAAAATCTTCAGCAATAGGACTATAGGATTTCCATAGTTCGAGTCGTTGCTTTAATCCTTCGGGAATAGTCTCTGAAGCCTGATTATCTAGCCAAAATGACGAGTCAGTTCTATCCGATAAACAGTAATGTAGTTTGGCAAATTCAACGACCCGCTCCCATGCATAGCCCACGGTATCATTAAATCGCTTTGCTAAGTAATCAACATCATCTGTATGCACAGGAAAACGTTCTGCCAGAAAACGTGCAGAGAAATCCGTTAACAATATGGATGTCGCTTCAATCGGCTCCAAAAAGCCTTGAGCTAACCCTAAAGCTACACAGTTTTTTACCCAAAACTGTTGACGATGACCCACTGTCATTGGAATTTTACGATGGGGAACATCGGCAAGTTTGCCACCGAGATAATGGTCAAACTTTCGCTCTGCCTCTGACTGCGCCATATGAGCAGACGAATAGACAAATCCCGTGCCTCGGCGCTGAGTCAATGCGATATCCCAAATCCAACCCGCTTGATGGGCCGTTGCTTGAGTATAAGGAGGGATGATATCCGTAGGTTGCGTCGGGATTTGCGCGACTAACGCAGTATCAATAAACAGTTGATGCGCTTTACTGATAAATGGCACTTTTAGTGCCTTAGCTAACAAAATCGATTCAAAGCCACTGCAATCAATATAAAAATCGAAAGAGAGAGTCCCTTGCTCGGTCTGCAAAGATGAAATTGCACCATCATCGCCTAAACGAACATCCTGCACAGTGGCAAAAATGTGCTCAACGTTGAATTTCTCAATCGCATTTTTAGCCAGTAATTTGGCAAATTTTGCCGCATTTAGATGATAGGCATAGCCTAACACTCCGGCATATTCGGGTGTTGTGATTAGCTTTGGCGCTTTTGCAGCCTCACAAACAAGATGCTGGGGAGAAACATAATCAGCAAAATCGCCTTGTTTCTCGGCCAACCAAGCAGAAACAGTATCTAAGCCTTGTAAATTAATAATATCAAATAGATGGTGGTAGAAATTATCCTTACCATGTCGAGCTTGATCTAACCAATTGACAAATTTAATTGACTGCTTAAATGTCACATCGCATGAGCGAATAAACTCTGATTCACTGATCCCAAAACTCTGTAGTGATTTCCGAATGGACGGTACAGTACCTTCACCAACTCCGATGATAGGAATATCAGGAGATTCAATCAGCGTGATAGATAGCTCAGAGCGCCCCTGCAACACTCGCCCTAAATGATTCGCCGCTAACCAACCTGAAGTCCCCCCCTATAATGGCTATTTTTCTGATTGTCATAACGCGCCTCTAAAAATTGCGTAAGCTGAGTTTATTGTTGGTGTTTTTGATAATAAAAAGCCTAGCGATTGCTAGGCTTTTTGGTCACTGAATTGAATTAGAAGCGCAGTGCTACACCAAGTTTGTAGCGAGCTTCACCATCGAAGCTCCACACTGGGTAGTTATCTTTAAACTCACTGATAACGCCTTCAGCATCAACAGGTGATACACCTTTCTGAATGCTATCCTCTTCAAGTAAGTTAACCACTTCAAATGTCACAGATAAGTAGTCAGTTACATCGTAGTTAGCACTTAAATCTAACGTGCCGTAGGCTTGGTGCTCGCGGTTACCGTAGAAGCCTGGTAATTCGCGCATCATGTACTCAGAACGCCAGTTATAAGCTACACGAGCAGAGAAATCATCGATTTCATAGTAACCCACTAAGTTAACAGTATGCTTAGATGAGTCAGAGAACACCCCTACGCGATCCGCATAGTTTTCAGCTGGAGATGAAGCATCTGCAAAGGTGTAGTTAGCTGAGTAACCAAAACCATTGTCAAATGAATCTTGCAACTGCAACTCAATACCATCGATAGAACCACCGTTAGCATTGTAGTTTTCACTCACGGTCCAGCAGTCGTAGATGCCTGCACCACAAGAACTGCCACCTTGCGCAACTAAGTTAGGATCATCAATACCAATCTGTTGGTTCAGCTTTTCTCTTGTCGAAATGAAAGAGTTAACATCTTTAATGAAGTAAGTAACAGCAAATAATCCTTCACCGCTGAAGTACCATTCTAAGCTCAGATCAGCCTGAGAGGCTTTGAACGGCTGCAGATTCACGCTACCAGTCACTTTCTTCTCGTTGCCTGGCGTACCATCGTTGAAACCTGGTAACTTAGACGTCGCGAAGAGATCCGCATAGTTAGGACGAGAAATAACTTGCGCAGCTGATGCTCTTAAAATTAAGTCACTTGCCAAGTCAAACGCAATGTTCATGCTTGGTAATACATCGTGATAGCTTGCCTTATCAGTACTTAAAACATCAGCATAAGTACCAGTTTGGCTAAACGCGTAGTAGTCAGACTCAACATCGGTAGAGATATATCTTAAACCGAAGTTACCACGCACACCTTCACCGGCAAAAGTAGCCATAGTGTACAGGGCTAAGTTTTTCTCTTGCAGTGTACCGTAACCAGACTTATCTAAAGTAAAGCCATCAATAGCGCCATAAGCATCTCTGATCATATTGTCAAAAATTGGCTTAGGTAAGGTAAAACCAGCGCCAGATGACATAGTGCCAGAGTAATATTCAGAGGCATCTTTTGCGACAATATTAGATGATTGTGCAGCTTCAGTCGTTTGAGTTACATCGTGGTCTGCATAGCTAATACCTGATTTAATAGAGGTAATAACGCCAAATTCAACCGGAACAGTAATATCGAAGGTCGCAAATGATTCTTCGTCTGTGTTAGGTTGTTTTTTCAGTGCCCAACCAGCAGTTTCCAATTGACCGTTGAAGTCACCCGCATCAAATGAGTTGTTTGCAATGTTGATGTCAATCACATCACCAGTTGCATCGTAAGTCCCTGCGAAATCTTCTGGTTTACCAATTGATTGACCGTAGTTAGAAGTAAGATCGGTACCTCCTTCAGCTTTAGTTTTACCGATACGGCCTTCTAACTTATAGTTATCAGCCTGATAAGCGAAATCTAAATCCACAGTGTCTGATGACATACTTGCTTTACGAGCCCATGTTTGTGCCCAAGCAAATCCGCCTTTATCTGTGTGTTCAACTAATGTACATACGCCTGCGGCATTTTTCTTAAGACAAGTATTCTCACCTTGCTGGGTTGGGAATAAGAAAATTGACGTGTTAGCGTTGTTAGCATCGAGCTGTAAGCTCATTAAATTCAGACCGAATTCCAGGTTATCAGTTGGTCTGTATTGGAATGCAGCATTTAAAGCTGTGCGCTCACGGTCTTGCTGGAAAGTAGTAGGAACAATTTCCCCCAACCTAACAGAGTTTCAATACCGTTACGTTGATATTGTGTTTGATCCAAAGAACCTGCCACTAGGAAACCAAACTTCTCATCTTCCGTTTTCCAGCTGTACAAACCTGAAGTTTGTGGATCAATTTCTTCTGAAACGGTTCCGTAATCCCCTTTCGCACTCAGAAAGACTGAGTTCGCTTCCAAATCTAAAGGTTTACGAGTTTTAACAATTACAGTACCGCCGATACCACCTTCAGCGATATCTGCTTGAGATGATTTGTAAACTTGAATACCACCAACCATTTCTGGTGGCAGTAAGCTGTAGTTAAAGCTACGGTCGATAGCTTGTTGGTCAAACCAACCAGTAGAAGCAACTGAATGGCCGTTCAGTAACGTGCTCGTTAATTGGCTTGAAGCGCCACGGATAGAAACTTGCTGTCCTTGACCAAACTGACGGTTTACAGCAACGCCAGGAATACGACCTAAGGACTCCCCTACGTCACCATCAGGGAATTTACCGATATCTTCTGCAGTCACAGCATCAACGACAGAATCAGAAAAACGTTTGTCGTTAACAGAAGCTTTCATCGAAGCTCTCATACCACGAACTTCAATTTTCTCAATATTTTCAGCAGCTGCAGTGGCTTCAGCTTCTGCAGCAACAGCTCCGATTGAAACAGCGCTGCCGAGTAGGATAGCAATGTTTGTAGCTAGTACACTTTTCTTAAAGGATGATGGTCGCATCTCGTTTCCCTTCCATAACTTTATTATCGTTTTAGTATTCATAACCATTCCGATGGAATGACAACGCTGTCATGTCTAGTGCAAACATTACACAATAATTAACAGCCTTGCCACAACAAAATAACTCTGGACGAAAAAAATGTCATAAAGCGAAGTGTTGAGAAGAGAAAAATCAATATATTCAAGCAAAAATAATCACTTAGATGTTTTGATGTAAAATTACAACTTATAACCGAGTGTTAACAGTTGAAAAATGCCTCAGTTTGTAACAATTCAGCATTGCTATACGCGGTAAATGCTCGCACTATAAGAAGCATAAGAAAAAGTAAGCTGACAACGCTGTCGGCTTGTAAATTGCGCCTAAAGGATTTAGGTTCATCAATTAGCTAGCCCTTCGCACATTTGAATAAAGAGTTTGTAGATCAATGAAAGTCACTATCAACGACGTCGCTAAATATGCTGGAGTGTCAATCAAGACAGTTTCCCGCGTAACCAATAACGAACCTTCGGTAAAACAAGCCACGGTTGATAAAGTGAATGAGGCCATCAAGGTATTAAACTACCAGCCCAATCTCGCGGCCAGAAACCTTGCTGGTACAAAATCCTATGCCATTGGATTTATTTATGATAATCCCAACGCTTATTACATTATTGATATGCAAAACGGGATTTTGTCGGCCTGCAAAGATAAAGGCTATGAGTTGGTTATTCATCCTTGTAATGCCAAATCTGACACCATTTGCGATGAACTGACTCAACTCGTGAAACATTCTCGACTGGCGGGTTTAGTGTTAACACCGCCTCTTTCTGAAGATCCTAAAGTCCTTAAAGCCTTAAGTGATATTGACGCCAACTATGTGCGCATTATTGCCGGCGAAGGTGATAAAGAGCAGGATGGACTGACGATTTTAGTCAATGACAAATTTGGTGCGGTTGAGATTACTCAGCATTTGATCGACTTAGGCCATAAAGAAATTGCCTTTTTAAGTGGCGATCTACACCACGAGTCTACCAAAGAGCGGTTACTTGGTTATAAACAAGCATTAACAAAAAATCGCCTGCTTTTGAATGAAGATTACATAATTGAAGGAAAATACTCATTTGAGTCTGGCGTTGAAGGAGCTAACACACTGATCAAACAGAAGAACCGTCCAACAGCGATAGTTGCCTGTAACGACGAAATTGCAGCAGGGGCACTTTTTGCAGCTCGTTTAGCAGGGCTAGATATCCCTGGCGATCTATCCATTGTCGGCTTCGAAGACAGTCCATTCTCACGCCAAACTTGGCCAAAACTAACAACAGTGCATCAACCTAACGCTGAAATTGCCCAAGTGGCAACAGAGCTGTTAATCGCGAAACGCCGTGAACAAGATGCCAAGTTTGCAAAAACATTTACGCCAGAGCCTGTGATCCGAGACTCTTCAGCCTCTCCCAAACATTAATTTTTAGCTCAGCAAGGCTAAAACAACACAGAGAGCCAAGGCTCTCTGTTTTGTTTTCAGTTAATGCAATTTCAGCTTTGGCCTTTGCCATTTCAGTAGCTTTTGCGCAATGCGATAAATAATTGCGGAGAACCAGCCATATAGGCTCGCTAAGTGTCTTTGGTATAACGAAATATACATGATCCTTGCGATATGACCTTCCACGAAGAAAGTCCCTGAACGCAAATTCCCCATTAGATTACCGACCGCAGAAAAACGACTTAAAGACACCAGAGAACCATAGTCTTTATACACAAAAGGTTTTTCCGCCTTCCCTTGTAAACGATTCACAATATTCTCATACAGGGTATCCGCCATTTGTGCTGCCGCTTGAGCACGCGGTGGCACAGGTTGGCCGGACTCCAAAATTAATAGAGCGCAATCCCCAAGCGCATAAATATCTTGATGGCCTTTAACTCGCATACAAGCATCAACTTCCACTTGATTGCGTGGCGTAATGGGTAACTTAGAGAAGTTTTGAAACGCTTTTGGACCTTTCACACCAGCCGCCCACACTTTAAGCCCCGCTTCGATAACGTCACCATCCTGTGTAATAAACCCATCGCGGGTGACTTCTTTAACCTGCACCCCGATATGCAAGCGGATGCCAATTTTATCCAATACCGCTTGAGCTCTTGCGCTCACACGTTCGGGTAACTGTGGGAGAATTTTTGGTGATGCTTCAATAAGATGCACATCAAGATGATGCTTAGAGATATTGAGGTAACCATACTCTTTCACCGACTCAATAACATGGTGAAGCTCTGCGGCTAATTCGACACCTGTGGCGCCAGCGCCAACAATACCTATACTGACTTTCTCTTGTGTTTCATTAAGTTGCAGTAATGCATCCAATAGCTTTTGATGGAATAAGTTAGCGTTATCTAAACTATCAAGGAAAATACAATGTTTCTCAGCCCCTAGGGTATTAAAGCTATTAGAGACCCCACCTAAGGCTAGCACTAAGTAATCGTATTCAATTTGACGGGGCTCAAGCAGTAATTCACCCGAGTCACTATAAACCGCAGCAAGTTGGATGGTTTTGGCATCGGGTTCACATTGCTCAATTTCGCCACGAATGTAGCGATAGCCATTCTTAAGACCATGATCTCGATACAACAATCCCTCTATAGACTGGTCAATAACCCCAACAGCTACTTCGTGTAATTTTGGCTTCCAAATATGGATTGTGCTTTTATCAATTAAGCAAACATCGACGACATCACTACCGCCCATCTTGCGGCCTAATTTAGAGGCTAGCGCTAAACCTGCCGCCCCACCACCTACTATCACGATTCGTTTCGTAGCCAAAATAACAACCTCAACAAGCCTATTTAAGTGGCTAAGTTATACCATGGAACAGATAAGAGATAACTACTTTAGTCTAACTAAAGAGGCTATTTTGCATTAAAGATATTTCAGGAACAGAAAGACTTAGTCCCATTAATCATAAATTTTAAGCAACAAAAAAGGGCCTAATGGCCCTCTCTTTAAACGGATGAATCACACCGCTTCTTCGTTTTCTTCACCAGTTCTAATGCGGATAACGCGCTCTACATCAGTTACGAAAATCTTACCATCGCCGATTTTACCGGTACGAGCTGTTTCCACAATAACATCAATCGCTTGGTCGACTAAGTCATCTTGAATCACGAGTTCTATTTTAACTTTAGGTAAAAAGTCGACCATATACTCCGCACCGCGGTAAAGCTCGGTGTGCCCTTTTTGACGGCCAAAACCTTTAACCTCTAGCACTGTCATCCCGGTGATACCTATCTCAGCAAGTGACTCGCGTACATCATCCAATTTAAAAGGCTTAATAATCGCTTCAACTTTTTCATCAAACATTCCTCGGCACTTGCTGACAGATAATCAAATAGAATGCCATTAGCTTACACGGGGTTAGGCGATTATTGAAGTATAGGCAGCGCTTTCCTCATAAAACACAGTTTCTATAAAACAATTCTTAGTCCGTAAAAATCTAAAAGGCTCGTTGGTACGCTTCTATACTTTAACAGCAGCAGTTTTGCTCCAAAGGCTCGTAGGATGCGAGCGACATTTATAACAAAGGAACTGTTATGAAAACTCTACCACATGGCTTTAGCCTGATTGAACTCATCACTACGGTATCCATTTCGACCATTCTGTTATCGATTGGAGCTCCCTCGTTAAGCGATTTCAACACAAGATTCAGAGCTGATAGTAATATCAAAGTCATCCAGCAAACACTAATGCTCGCCCGAAATCATGCCATTTCCTTCAATCGAAAAGTGACAGTCTGTGCCTTAAGCAACAATCAGTGCACATCTAACTGGCAGCTTGGCTTAACGGTATTTATTGATGTAAACAGCAATAGTCAACTCGATGGCAATGAAACGACTATTTTTACCACTAACGCTTTCAATGCCAGTGATACTGTCATCTACAATCGAACCTCAATTCGTTTTCAACCAGATGGTCTTGCCTCTGGTACTAATGGAACATTGAAGTATTGTCCATCAAGTCCCACGAGCCCTCATTCGCGAGGGATTGTGGTAAATCAAGCTGGCAGGGCAAGACTATCGACTGATGCCAATATCCGCTGCGGATAAATGGCGAGAATTGATTGAAGGCAATATCAACTAACAACATAAAGGATTAAGACTATCTTTCAGAAACTAAACAGCACAAAGGATACAACTTAGATACTGAAATCCCGCCTATTCTCGCTTATACTTTAGTTTGTATAAGTGAGGGTTGAGTGCATGCTAAATAAATTGCTTGGTTTCACACTAATTGAACTGATGGTTACGATTGCAGTGGCTGCAATATTATTAACTATCGGAGTACCATCTTTAATATCCGTCTATGAAGGTGTGCGTGTTAATAATAATATCGCCAAAATTCATGACATTATGGTTTTTGCCAGAAATCAAGCCGTCAGTTATGGCGCAACAATTAAAGTTTGTGCATCAAATGGAAGTGCATGTGGTACAAATTGGGGGAATGGGATTAAAGTGATTAGTCCTGATAATAAAGATATTCGTGTTATTGACGCATTCAATACAAATGACAGTGTAAAAAGTAATTCGGCAAGTTTTACCTTTAGCTCTGAAGGCATGTTATCAGCAAACAGTGCTGTAGAAATCATCTACTGCCCAGGCGGCTCTGCGACAAACTCCAAGAGTGTAAACATAAGCTCTAGCGGATTAATCTCCTACGGAGCAGATGGTAAAAGCTGCTCATAAACCAGAAGATATTCCACACACATAAGCTTATCTCAAGGTTAGCTCATCAATTTTCTTACTGTTTTCATTAGTAAACTCTTGACTAAGCTCAACACACTCTACGACCTCTTTAATAAAGAATTTCTTTTTATCTCCACCTATTTTTTGCTTGCTAGGAAGACTAGCCATGTTCAAATTGACATCTTTAATCCTCCATCGATAGAACAGTACTTTATCACCATTTGTCGTTGTGACATGGCATTTGTAATCCTGCATAACAACTGTAGGTTCCGCAGCAAACACAAATGTAGGCAAAGCTAATGCTAATGCTAAAGCAATACAATATTTTATCATTTCCAACACTCCGCAGAAGGCCCCTTTACACCAGCAGATGTCATCGTAATAGTCGCACACGTTGAGTCTCGACTAGCCTGCGAACCTTGTGCAGTCGCAGTGATAGTGAATGAACTGGTTCCACTTGACGCTAAGCTATAACGCCCATGCTCTGTAACAAAAGGATTAGCGGCTAACCCCAGTTTGGTCATATCAGTAGTATAGGCTCGGTTATCCAAATAATACTGCTCTTGAAGATTTGCAACCTTCATCACCGCCGCAACACCTTCAGACCGTCCACTCTTAACCACGTAATCAATGTATGATGGATACGCTATCGAAGCTAAAATCCCCACAATAACAACAGCGATCATGACTTCAATTAAAGTGAACCCTTGCAGTCTATTTTTTTCATTAATGTTCTTACTCATCAATATGATAATAAATTTTGTTAGTCTTTAAGCCACTACCCAATTCGATCGTTCCCTTGCATTCACCGTTCTCACACTCGCCTTTACCAACACCGATAACATACGCTTTCGGCTCTTCACCCGGTTGTGGCTCAGGGATAACGATTTGGGGGTATCAGGAATACGTTCACCAACCTCATAGTAAAGTGTACTTGATGTTCGAGTACCTTTATGTAGGTCAAATACATAGAGTCGTCCCTGTCCTGAAAAACCACATACCCCCGCATCCAAATCAACGGCTTGGTTAGTCGGCGGAACAAATGAAGTGAAATAAACTTTACCATCAAAAATAAGCGAGGAAGATAGGCTTTTCTCTCCCGTGGCAGGGAAATCATAATACCAGCCTCTCTTTTGCCCAAAAGCAATATTATCACTCTGCGAAGTAGGTGCCGCAGAGGTCACATCATACAGATTAGAAATCGTTAGAGGGGCCGGTATATCGGTGCCAGTGAATTGTTTAGTGACAACATTTCTATCCTGAAATACATAAAACATGTCATTAGTGGCGATGTCCAATGGATGCGTTCTATTCCCCGTACCCACAGTGACAGCGTCATACGGGATACTCTGATAGGATAAGACCCCATTTTCAGAATGAATATTATTAAACTGGGTTTGGGCCACTGTAGGTTCAGCAAAAAACATGCGGTTGTTAGGAGAGCTCGTTGTTGCAATTTTAGCAAATTGGAATACAGACCAATTTGTTTTATTCGTCGAAGGTAAATCTATTCGCCAAATACTTCCCTCGATGTCACTTGCATATATCCGATCAGAGATACCATCATTATTACTGTCTAACACAGCCACTTTATTTGGGATACTGCTCATTCCCGTAGCGGTAAACTTAGTCACAAATTCACCAGTAAATGCTTTGACAATATAAACAGCAGCCCCAGAACCCTCTGCTGATTCCATCCCGCCACCAAAAATCAATACTGGTTCAGAGATTGATGGGATAAAAGTGACGACAGGTTCTGACCAGCTTTGGCCTAAGTCTTCAAACTTTTCCGTACTAGAATTGATCAGCCACTTATACTGTGGTGAATCTGGGTTTGTGATATCTAACGCATAGTAAGATGTGCCGCCGCGCCTCATCCCAAGGAAAACCCAAGCCTTATTAACTTTACCAACCGAATCCGTCTCAGTATATGCAACCGGTGATAAGTCCATCCCATAAACACTGTGAGTACCAGTCGAATCATCTTGCCTGAGTGTTGGAATGTTATGTACTAATTCAGATGGTATAAATGCCCAAGACTCGGTAACTGAACCAACAGCATAATCGCCACTACCAGTGTCAGAATCTTTAAACATATGTACCAATCCCTGATTGGTGCCAACTAAGATTCGAACATCAAGATTTTCAGATGTCACATTGCCATCGGCATCTGTTGTAGGTTTATTACCGAAGTTAATGGCGAGAGGCTTCGAATGGAGAGGATCCCCCATAATATCATCTCGAGGGTCGGTATAGATTTCATCATTATCTTCATCATCAACATCTACACCATAAATCCAGTCTCGATTCTTGGAGACAGTATCAGAAACGGAGCTAGTTGCAGGACTTCCTAGAAGAGAATAAAAACTCGAATCGCTTATTGTTGTAAGCAAACTCAAACCACTTCCATCATTTATATATATTTTTCTATTTTTTAATTGGGATTTTAAGGTCGGTAACACCCCACCCGATTTAACCTTATTACCATCAATGTTACCTGCGGGACAGGTATTCCAATAGGTGCATGTATCACTTGATATATTGCCGTTAGTATCAATTGCTCCCGTCGTACCACCTGGACCGACAATCTCACCAGAGGAATTAACTTTCAGCTTTTTCAAATTACCACTCCAGCGGGGTCCACCACCGGGTAAAAACATGGCAAAGTAAGCTGAGTTATAGGTCTGAGTTTTATCGAAGTTGTTACTGGCAATACTCGGAGAGGTGAAAGATGAATCAATGGTCAGAATAGACTTTAATGCGTCGTTCATCGCTTCGACTAAATCAAGGCCCGTTTTAGCGACGTAATAACCTTTAGATACGCCATTTACTCTTGGGCTTCCGCCCCTAAAAGCCGCCTCCTCCAAGAGCGCAGCTGCTTTATCCGCACCGTCAGAAAAGCCTATGGTAAACAATCTAACGTTTTGTTTGTTATCAACACCATTCGAATCTTTCGGCCCAACAACAATATCATTGTTGTACATATAAGCCGCTAAAGCAGGCAAATAACTAAAATCATCTTGATTACGATCATCTTTGAAACTCATAGCGCTGTAGTCACCAGCGACTTTAGCGGTTGAAGTTAATTGCTTAATCGAATCGTCCGCAGCATGGTCGATTGTTGGCGCACCATCGGTAATATAAATCACATATGCGGTATCCGGACATGCTTTAAACTTCGTAGCATAATTGCCACTCATCAAGATGCTTGAGGGACTATTTGGCGTATAGTTATCAACCTTATAATATCCTGTCGCATTTTTATCATCATTACCAAAGGTGACAGGTCCGCCACTAAAAAATTGATAAGCTTCATATAATGTTTCACACAGAGGTGTATTGGTTTGAGCAGGCATGTCCCTAATTAAAGATATTAAAGAGGACTTATTGGCTTCCGTCATTTCGGTCATATCATAAATAATACGTCCACCGTCAGCATAATTTTCGGTTGGATAGTTCAAGTTATAAACGGCAAGAGCTGCATCAATGGGAATAGCCAAGGACTCTAATGCTGACTTAAGTGCATTTTTTGCGACATCTAAACGAGTACCAGTACCACCACTATTCTGCCCTTCTGTTGTAGTTGTAGCCCACTTGTACCACACAAGGTAATGTGCAGAGTAAAGTGTCACCGGCGTTTCGGTTCCAAACTTTGTATTATTTAAGCTATATAAACGATCTGTCTCAGAGCTTCCCGATGTATACATTTTGTTAGTATCAACAGGATAACCATTTGCAAACGTTGGGTTTTTATTAGTTGAACCTGGATTTTTAGGGTCTTTATTGAGAATATCTTCGTAGCAGTCAACAATATCGTTCTGATTAAAACCATTATTGTTTGCTAAAGACTCCCACTTATTTTTGTTAAACTCTCGCAAGTATCCTGTGTAACGTCCCTTATCCACTAACGCTTTGGCAGCAGTATTACAGTTATTATTTCCCAAATAAAAACGACGACCATCATTAGGATCATCAGGGGTCGGCATATTGCTGGTATTATCGATACCGCCTGCATTCCAATAGGTACCTTTCTGATTGATATACCCAGAATAACTGTTCATGTATGTCTCAAATCCTGCAGGATAGGTACAAGTACCTGCCGCATGACCAGCTTCGGAACAATATGAGCTGACAGCATTCTGATCTTCCGTTGACATACTCCCTGAGTTATCAAAGATAAATAACACCTGTGGGCGCTTGCCAGTCCTTACCGTTGAGTCAACAAGATAAAGCTCTGTATCATCTGCATGTATTTGCCCTGCAATAATGACTGTTGCAGCCATAAGAGCACAAAAGAGTTTTTTCAACATAACTTTAGTTTCCTGTTAGCACTTGTTGCTCTACACCTGAAACAACGGTTAATGAGCCAAGATTGTCCCGACCAAAGGTCACTGAACTGCTAATCTCAACCCTTCTACAGCTAACCAAATTTGCCCCTGTCGCATTTGTGGTTCTTTGGCATCCCACATCACGCACGCCCGTTTCAGGCAAGGGCTTCAATGTCTGGCTGCTATTAAATACTGTTGTATCCGCCTCTGCGTTAAGGTTTGCCAATTGCTCGCCCGAATAATCTGAAATTACCTGCTCTAAACCACCATCAGCAATCGCTTTAGCTTCTATTCTTTCTGCGCCCGCTCCTGACATTCGCAACGATTGTGTTGAGTTAACCGCCAACGCAACACCAATTACTGTCATGAGGACCAAGACAATTAATGCAAAAAACAACACGATCCCTTTCTGCTTTCTCATCACACATGGCCTCAATTAACTGCGTATAAGTACTGGGTTTTCCAATACGATCGTTGTTGACAATACCTTACGACGATAATGGTCGTTAGCAGGAATAGTGATGGTTTTGTCTCCCAAAAGGTACTCAGTCTCGTTGGTATAGCTCTTGTCTTCGTTAATCGATCTCACCAGTACAAACGCTTTTATCGCAACTAATCGCTGAAAGCCTTCGTTATCCCACATCAACGATGTGACATCTTCAACAGGCATAAAGCTATCAGGAGTGCTATCCCCGTCATTATCAAAACCATATAAGAATCGAATATTCTCAATGCCTTCAACTAACTGCTCATCGTTACTCATGCCTGTACTGGTTAAGGTTTTACGCCTTAGGATAGGTATTTGATTAGCGTCGTTTGCAATAAAATAGACATGATGTTGATATTCCCATGTTCTCGGATTTTCAAGTGCTGTGGTAGGAGTTGCACCAACAAAAAATACCGCCTGAGAGGAGTTCGCAGCCACATACACAGAGCTTGAGTTCCCAGTTGCGACATTAGGCCCAATAAAGCGTTTTAGCTGTAAAACATCTGTATCCGCATTAACGTCACTGTTCCCCAAACAACTAAGATGTGTACTTGTTGCAGTATTCTCATACCCCCACAATCGCCTAAAATGGGCTGGCTGATTATTAGGCAGCGTCGCGTTATTCAGCCCATCGCCGACACAATCAGCGGTTATGGTAGTGACCTCGATGTTGGTATTTGTCCCGACGATAAAATCAGTGCCCGTTAAATCCCCCATAAAACCTAACTGGCTAATATCTCTTTCCATAATGGCCAAGGCTATACGACCATTCTCTTGCAACTGATTAAACTGACTTGTTGTCGTCACGTTTGAAGACGACATACTAAACATAGTAAAAACACCGGCAGTCAAAAAAAGCCCGATGACCATAGCGACCATCAACTCAACGAGTGACATTCCCCGTTCCATGGTTTTACTTAACTTCATACGAAATGATTTTTTCATCTAAATAATCACTGTCTTAAGTGAAAAAATGCGCCTGTTTTCAGTGTCAGCACCACAAGTGTTTGCAGCATCCGCAACCGCTGAGGTATCAATATTGGTCTCGCGTATTCCTCGCCAAGTAATCACAACAAGCACATCACGATTATTCACTTCAATACAAGCCGTAGGAGAATCCAATCCCCCAACGTTTTGAGTGCCAACAGTCTCAGACTCTCCGGTTAACGAAGATTGCCATTCAAAAATATCCCACAACTTCAATTCTGTTGGATTACAAAGTGTTGTGTTTTCACACACCTTTGCGACAGAACTGGGGATGCCAGTGTATTCTCCGGCATAGCTATCAAGCTGCGTTCGGTTTAGCTTCATGCGGTTGATAATATCATTGGCGTAATAGGAGGCTTGTGTTTGCTGAAAAGATTCAAAGCTGCCGCGTTTGGCCACTATGTGTAAATTAAAAATACCGATCAAGCCAATCACTAGAATCACCAATGCGACAAGCACTTCAATTAAAGAGAAGCCCCGTTGAATTCTGTTATGCGTCAATCGTTCAAATTTAGTCATATTTTTGACAAGCTTTTCAGCTATTTACCCTTTTAAATCTTAATCTTACGATAAAAACATTACTAGCAGTTAATAATAGATGAGTAAAATGTAAGTAGCCAGTAACAATAGCATATAAGCGTTAATTCCATTATGCCTTGTTTGTATTTGGTGAATTTTGATAATAAAAAAGAGGCCGTTGGCCTCTTTTTTATTCATCACATTGATTCGAATGAACTAGCGTAATTCCGCAGGTACTGCAAAGACAGTATCTTCTTTACGCCCTTCAACTTCGGTAACGACACTCGGTGCTAATTTCGCAATCGCTTGAACCACTTGCTGAACCAGTACTTCTGGTGCTGATGCGCCAGCGGTCACCGCAACTTTAGTCACATTTTCAAACCAAGATGAATCGATATCATCCGCGGTATCAACCAGATAAGATTGAGTTCCGGTTTTTAATGCCAATTCACGCAAGCGGTTAGAGTTAGAGCTATTTTTCGAGCCGACCACAATCAACAAATCCACATCGGCCGATAAGTTCCGCACTGCATCCTGACGGTTTTGCGTCGCGTAACAAATATCATCCTTACGCGGACCTTCAATCGAAGGAAAACGCTTTTGCAATGCGGTGATAATATCGAGGGTATCATCTACCGAGAGCGTTGTTTGAGTCACGAAGCAGAGGTTATTTGGATCACGAACTTCTAAAGTTTCGACATCTGCAGGAGATTCAATCAGATAAACACCGCCATTAGGGTTATCATATTGCCCCATGGTGCCTTCCACTTCTGGATGTCCCTCATGACCAATCAAAATACATTCAATCCCCTTGCGACTTGCTCGAGTGACCTGCAAATGCACTTTGGTGACTAATGGGCAAGTCGCATCGAAAACACGCAACCCACGCGCCTTAGCCTCGGCACGCACTGCCTGAGAAACTCCATGAGCACTGAAGATAACAATATTGTTATCAGGTACTTGGTCTAACTCTTCAACAAAAACGGCACCGCGATCTTTTAGGTTTTGCACTACATAGCGGTTATGCACCACTTCATGGCGAACATAAATCGGCGGCGAAAATAACTCGAGTGCGCGCTCGACAATACTAATGGCGCGATCCACACCAGCACAAAAGCCGCGAGGATTGGCCAGCATAATATTTAAACTTGGGCTGGTAGGATCTAATTTCATCTTACAGTACCTTCACCACGTCGAGTTCAAATGTCACTTTGCGTCCCGCTAGAGGGTGATTGAGATCGACGGTAATCGAATCGCCAGCAACCTCACGCACAATTCCAGGGATCTCACTGCCGCCAGGGCCTGCGAAACTGACGATAACGCCAACTTCAAGCTCCATATCGGCTGGGAAGCGGGTTCTATCCATATAATGAATCGCATCGGGATTTGACTCACCAAAGGCATCGACCGCTTCGAGCGTAAAGTTGTGCTTATCGCCTTCATTCAAGGAAACAAGTTGCGCTTCAAATGCAGGGCTTAAAGTACCATCACCGATATTAAGGCGTGCTGGCTTACCCGAGGCTTTAGTGCTATCGGCGGTCGAACCATCTTCAAGCACAATATTCATATGGCACAATAACGAACGTGTCACAGTCACTACTTCACCTCTTCGGTTTTATCTTGTTCGGATTTGCTGTTAAAAAACGAATCCCAAATGATCAGCACTGCACCGATAAAAATCGCGGAATCGGCGATATTAAAGGCGGGATAATGGCTCTTACCCCAATAAAAATCGATAAAATCCACCACAAAACCGTGCATCAATCGATCGATTAAGTTACCTAGGGCGCCACCAATCACTAAGGTGTAAGCCAAGTTTAACTTCCATAGGGATGCCGATTGCTTGCGCAGCCACACAGTCAACAAGGTACTGAAACCAACAGCCACTAGGGTAAATAACCAACGTTGCCAACCGCCCGCTTCACTTAAAAAGCTAAATGCGGCGCCATAGTTACGTACATAGGTGAAATTAAAAAAGGTAATAACTTCACCGATTCGAACAAATCAAAATTGGCTAAGATCCATTGTTTGGATAGTTGATCGGCTAAAAACACCAACACAACTACCCAATACCAACGTAAGCCACTGTCTTTCCAAGTTAATGGCATACAGATCCTTTATGCAAACAGACGAACTTCGCCGTCACCTTCAATATTGGTTACGCAGCGATGGCACAGCGTTGGGTGAGCCTCAATCGTGCCCACTTCTTCCCTATGGTGCCAACAACGTTCGCATTTCTCTGCTGTTGTTGCATTTACCACTAACTTCAATGAAGCCAATTCAGTTTCAACGGCATCGCTTGTCGCATCTGCCAATGGCAATACTTTGGCTTCTGAAGTTAACAGGACGAAACGCAGCTCATCACCAATGTGCGTTAACTGCTCAGCTAAAGCAGCATCGGCAAACAGCGTGACTTCGGCTTCCAAGGAGCCGCCAATACGTTTATCGCGACGCGCTTGCTCGATAACCTTGTTGACTTCGTTACGCACAGTCAGCAGATTTTCCCAGTACGCATCACTTAAATCAGTATCTAAAGTGATAGATTGCAGATCTTGGTACCATTCTTGGGTAAACACGTAAGCATCACGTTGACCTGGCAGTAATTGCCACACTTCGTCGGCAGTAAAGCTCAGGATTGGCGCAATCCAACGCACCATAGCCTCAGCAATGTGGAACAGTGCCGATTGGCAGCTACGACGGGCATGGCCCTCTTGCTTAGCGGTATATTGACGGTCTTTGATGATGTCTAAGTAGAAGCTACCTAGCTCAACCGAGCAGAACTGCATCAGCTTTTGCGTCACAATATGGAAGTTATATTGCTCATAAGCTTCAATGATTTCTTGCTGCAGCGCTGCCGCGCGGCGCACTGCCCAGCGATCTAACGCCACCATATCTTCTACAGCCACTAAATCCTTATCTGGGTCGAAGCCATTAAGGTTCGCCAGTAAGAAACGAGCAGTGTTACGAATACGGCGATAAGCATCGGCGCTACGGTTTAAGATTTCATCCGATACCGTCATTTCACCGCTGTAGTCGGTTGCCGCAACCCAAAGACGCAGAATATCCGCACCTAGCTTGTTGGTCACTTGCTGAGGCGCAATAACGTTACCGATAGATTTCGACATCTTGCGACCTTTACCATCAACGGTAAAGCCGTGGGTTAGCACTTGCTTGTAAGGTGCTTTGCCAGTCATTGCGGTAGAAATCATCAGAGATGACATAAACCAACCACGGTGTTGATCGCTACCTTCAAGGTATAAATCGACACCATGACCATGAAACTCTGGGCGCGCACCTACCACAGAAGCAAAGGTTGAGCCTGAGTCGTACCATACGTCTAAGGTATCGGTCACTTTACGGTATTGTTCGGCTTCTTCGCCCAGTAATTCGGCGGCATCGAGATCCCACCAAGCTTGAATGCCTTCTTGCTCAATACGATTAGCTACACGTGCCATTAGCGACACGCTGTCAGGGTGCAGCTCTTCGGTTTCACGGTGTACGAATAAGGTAATTGGCACGCCCCAAGTACGTTGACGGGAGATACACCAATCAGGGCGATTCTCAACCATCTTCTCGATACGGCTTTGGCCCCAGTCAGGGATCCACTGAGTCTGTTCAATTTCGCTTAATGCTTGCTTGCGCAGGTTTTGGTTATCCATTGAGATAAACCATTGCGGCGTAGCACGGAAGATAATGGGCGTTTTATGGCGCCAGCAGTGTGGGTAGCTGTGACGGTACGCAACATGGTGTAATAGCGCACCTTGTTCTTTCAGCAGGGCAACCACATTGTCGTTTGCTTTAAATACGTGTTGACCGGCAAAAAACTCAGTGTCTGGTTTGTAAACGCCATTATCACCAACAGGGTTGGCCACTTCTAAGCCGTATTTTTGACCTACCACGAAGTCGTCTTGACCATGGCCAGGTGCCGTGTGAACCACACCCGTACCCGCGTCAGTCGTCACGTGGTCGCCTAAAATCGCAGGTACGTCAAAGGCTAAGAATGGATGCTTAAAGCGAACCAGCTCAAGTGCTGCGCCTTTAACTTTACCTAACACGCTGTGACTCTCGGCGCCGTAACGCGTCATACAAGCTTCAACTAACACATCGGCCAGAATAACTGCGTGAGTCGCTCCATCTTTCGTAAATTCAACCAAGCTGTAATCAAGCTCTGGGCTGATAGATAACGCACGGTTAGCAGGCAGCGTCCAAGGGGTGGTAGTCCAAATCACCATAGCCACAGGATGTGAGTAATCGCTTACACCAAATTGAGCGGCTAAAGCTTTGCTATCAGTCGCAGTAAAGGCCACATCGATAGCGGGAGAGGTTTTATCCTCGTATTCCACTTCGGCTTCAGCCAATGCTGAACCACAGTCTGTACACCAATGAACAGGTTTAACACCTTTATGTAAGTGACCGTTTTCAATCACTTTAGATAAAGAGCGTACGATATTGGCTTCGGTAGCAAAGTCCATCGTTAAATAAGGCTTTTGCCAATCACCCAGCACGCCTAAACGAATAAAGTCAGCACGTTGGCCATCGACTTGCTCGGCAGCATATTTACGGCATTCCTCACGGAATTCGGCCGCTGAAATTTTTTGACCAGGCTTACCCACTTTCTGCTCAACCTTAAGTTCGATCGGCAGACCGTGACAGTCCCAACCCGGAATATAAGGCGCATCGAAACCCGACAAGGTTTTAGACTTAATAATGATGTCCTTAAGAATCTTATTTACTGAGTGACCAATATGAATACTACCGTTCGCATACGGCGGGCCGTCGTGCAAAATAAAAGGTGTGCGGCCAATTCGGCTATCACGGATCTGCTGATACAGACCGTCTTTCGTCCAGCGCTCTAACATCTCTGGCTCGCGCTTTGCCAAATTACCACGCATCGGAAACTCAGTTTCCGGCAAGTTTAAAGTAGATTTATAGTCGCTCATTGATCCTATACCGTTAATTAAACTGATAAATATCAGCCTGCATCGTTACCAAATAAAGCTCTGGCCTCATTTGCATCATTCAAAATCTGTTGTTTTAGTGCATCCAATGAATCAAAGGGTTGTTCATCGCGAAGTTTTGCCACTAACTCAACCTCAACATGCTTGCCATAAATGTCACCTTCAAAATCAAAAAGATGCACCTCAAGCTGACAAACTTGACCATTTACGGTCGGGCGGAAACCAATGTTGGCAACCCCTTCATAAATATCGCTCTCATCCCAATAGAGTTTCACCGCAAACACCCCGCGCACGGGCACCACATTGCGTTTGAGGGCAATATTGGCGGTGGGGAAACCTATGGTTCGGCCAATTTTTTGGCCATGGGCCACACGGCCGCTTAAGGTAAAAGGATGACCGAGTAGGCGTCTTGCCTGCTCAAGGTTTCCTTTAGCCAATTGTTCTCTTACCGCAGTCGAACTCACACGTTGCGAGCCCACCACAAAACTCTGGGTGCTGACCACAGTAAAGCCATAACGAGCTCCCGCCTGCATCAGCATTTCAAAATTGCCTTTTCGGCCTTGACCAAAGCAAAAGTCATCGCCAACGACGAGGTATTTCACCCCGAGCTTGCGCACCAACAGTTCTTCGATGAAATGCTCTGCCGGTTGGTCTGCAAAGGCACGGTTGAAGTTAACACACACTAACCGTTCAACGCCTAATTCATCTAACAGGATAATTTTGTCCCGCAATAAACTCAGACGCGCGGGCGCATTCTCACCACGGAACAACTCCTGTGGTTGAGGCTCAAACGTCATCACCGTCGGAGGTAATGAAAGCTGCTTGGCCTTTTGCACCAGATTGGCAATCACCTGTGCATGGCCGCGATGCACGCCATCAAAATTACCTATCGTCAGCACACAGCCATGGTGAGATGACAAAATGTTATGTATACCGCGGATTAATTCCATAACTTTAGACAACTGCCAAGCGCAAATCGGCTGATTATATAACAGCTAACGATAAGAATCAGCAATCAAACTCCCCGTTTCATTGACCAAGGACGAATTCCTAACGCCAATAAGCCAAGTAAATACGTCATAGCGCCAACAGCAATCAAACCAATCAAAGCCTTAGCACGCCCAACCAGCTGCCATTCCAACCATTGGGATTGTGAAGGTAAGAAGTAGTACAAGACTACCACCATCAAGGCTGCCGAAACCACGGCTTTAAGGAAAAACACCATTGTTGGCTTAGAAATTCGGTAAACACCCGCCTTATGTAGGCCGCGATATAACAAAGTGGCATTCAATAAAGCCGACATCGATGTCGCAATCGCTAAGCCGACATAACCAAAGGGAATCGCAAAGATCAAGTTAAAGCCCATATTGGTGATCATGGCGATAATGCCGTAGCGCACTGGAGTCTTAGTGTCTTGGCGCGAGTAATATCCAGGCGCTAACACTTTAATAAGCATAAAGCTGAGTAAACCACTGCCATAAGCCATCAAGCTGTAGGATGCCATCTCAACGTCTTGGATAGAGAAGGCGCCGCGCATAAACAGCACCATCAACATAGGTTGGGCGAGCACAATCAGCCCCATCATGGCGGGTAATCCTAATAACAGAATCGCCTTGATGCCCCAATCCATGGTTTTACCAAAGCCATCGCCTTCTGCATTTACATGATTTCGAGATAGAGCAGGTAAAATCACTGTACCAATGGCAATACCAAACAAACCGAGTGGAAATTCCAATAAACGGTCCGAATAGTACAACCAGCTAATAGAGCCCGTCATCAGGAAGCTGGCGATAAAAGTATCGAATAACAGATTGATTTGTGAGACAGACACACCAAAAAGCGCAGGGATCATCAGAGTTCTAATCTTCACGACCCCAGGGTGTTTCCAGCCCCATGACGGTTTAACGAGAGCCTTTTCTCTAAGTAGAAAGGGGATCTGGAATAAAAACTGAATTAAACCGCCACAGAACACCCCCACGCCAAGGTAATTTCAGGCTGGGAAGACGTAGGCGCAAAAAACATCGCCGCCGCAATAATGGCCACGTTTAAGAATACTGGGGTAAAGGCTGATACAGCAAAACGCCCACGGGTATTTAGGATGGACCCCGCTAACGCGGTAAAGGTGATAAACCACAAATACGGGAAGGTGATTTTAAGCACAACGGTTGCCAGCTCAAACTTGGCACCATCGGGCTCATTGTTAAGCCAGGCCACAAACCAGCCGCCACCAAATAAGGCCGACAATACGGGGAAGCGATAACACCGACAAGAGTCACAATGGTCACCAAGAGCCCTAAGGTCCCCGCCACTTTACTGAGTAACTCTCGAGTCTCGTCCGAAGTGTGTTTTTCCTGATATTCGGTCAATACGGGAACAAATGCCTGAGCAAAAGCGCCCTCGGCAAATAATCGACGTAAAAAGTTAGGAATTTTATTGGCGAAGAAAAAACGTCGGCGCTTGTACCTGCCCCCATTAAATTGGCAACAACTACATCTCGAACCAAACCTAAAACACGAGAAATCAGCGTCATAGCACTAACAATCATGCCAGATTTCAATAATTTTTTACTCAAACGTCCCCCAGACCTACATCGAATGGATTAGGTGATTCATCTCAAAAAATCGACTCAGGCTCTGTCACACTGCGGCAATAGCTGTTAGAATTGCGCCACATATTACACGAGTTGGGTTGAAGATAGCCAAGGCGGGTTGAATTAATTTATCTTTATGATGATTATTCAATCATTGTCATTGACAAACTGACTAAATGCAGGCATATTCCTCGACCTTTAAAAATATCTAACCCTTTTAGGAGTTGCACCTTGGCTAATAGCAAGTCTGCAAAGAAGCGCGCGCTTCAATCTGAAAAACGTCGTCAGCACAACGCTAGCCGTCGTTCTATGCTACGTTCTTACGTTAAGAAAGTTATCGCTGCGATCAAAGCTGGCGATCACAAAGCGGCAACTGAAGCATTCAATGCTGCACAACCAATTGTTGACCGTATGGCGACTAAAGGCCTTATTCACAAGAATAAAGCTGCTCGTCATAAGGCTCGTCTAAACGCTAAGATCAAAGCACTGGCTGCTTAATTTTCTTAGTAAATAAAAAAAACCGGCAATTGCCGGTTTTTTTATATCTGATGATTACCATTAATGACAATAAATATTGTTCAGTAAATGGATCATCTCACGCACTTCATCACTCTTAAGCGAATAAAATACGGTTTGCGCTTCTTTGCGTGTGGTTACTAAATTATCTTTGCGCAACCAAGCAAGGTGTTGTGATAGTGCCGATTGACTTAAGCCTAATTTTTTATTCATTTCGCCAACGCACATTTCACCTTCGTTCAATAAATAACAAAGGATAAATAAACGGCGTTCGTTTGCGAGTGCTTTTAATAGCACTACGGCATGATCGGCTCGCTCCTGCATCAATTCAATATTCATTACGCACTTTTTCTCCTAAAACTAACCCCTGCGCTAATATAGCGTTGCCTTACAGATATAGTCGGGACATAAAGCACACTTTTTGCTAGATTGTTTTCAAAAATGGGACATGCTTAATAAAAATAAAGGAAACCTATGAAATCCTACCAAACAACACTAATAACAGGGCTATTTATTGGCGGTTTGAGCGCTTGCCAAACTCACGTAGAGACACCCGTAAAAAACGATATTCCGGCTCAATTGCAGCAAACCGCATTAGCTTCATCTTTAGGATATGACATAGTCGAATCCCTCACTGTAGAAGTCGGCCCACGCTTAGCTGGCAGCCCAAAAGACATTATTGCCGTAAACTGGGCAATGAATAAGTTAACAAGTCTTGGGTTTGATAAGGTTTATAAAGAGCCTGTACAAGTTCCGATTTGGGAACGCGGTGAAGCCAAAGCCAAGATGATCTCGCCGGTAGAACAGCCTTTAGTGATAACTGCCTTAGGGGGCAGTATTGCCACGCCAGCCGAAGGCATTCAAGCCAAAATTGCTCGTTTTGATAGCCTTGCGGCACTACAAGCGGCAAATCCAGAAGATGTAAAAGGCAAGATTGCCTTTATCGACCAAAAGACCGAACGTCACATCACAGGTGAAGGTTATGGCAAAAGTGTCGGCGGCCGCTCAAAAGGCGCAGTCGCAGCCGCACAAAAGGGAGCCGTAGCAATTGTCATTCGCTCGATTGGCACCGACCATGACCGCATGGCGCACACTGGTGTGATGCGTTATCAAGATGGCGTGCCTAAAATCCCAGCCGCAGCGATGTCTAATCCCGATGCCGACTTAGTAGATGCGATGTTAAAACGCGATCCAAACGCGGTGCTCGAGCTACACATGTCACCAAAGGATTTAGGCTCCAACACATCCTACAATGTGATTGCAGAAGTCACAGGCAGTAGTAAACCTAGCGAAATCGTTCTGATTGGTGCTCACTTAGATTCTTGGGACGAAGGTACAGGCGCGATTGATGATGGCGCAGGCGTTGCGATTGTGACGGCAGCGGCGAAACATATTCAAGATCTTCCGCAAAAGCCCGCTCGTACGGTACGAGTGGTTCTATATGCTGCTGAAGAAATTGGTTTAGTGGGAGGCAAGGCTTATGCTGAAGCGCACAAAGCCGAGCTACCTCTGCATTATATTGCTGCCGAATCGGACTTTGGCGCAGGCCCAATTTATCAAATCGACACTAAGGTAAGTGACGGCATTTTCGCCCAAGTTCAAGAAAGCATAAAACCAATGACATACAACGGTGTTGCCCTCGGCAATAACCAAGCCTCTGGTGGGCCTGATGTCTCTATGCTGCCCGCATTAGGCGTACCAGTTGCTTCATTAAGACAGGATGGTCACGATTACTTCGATTACCACCACACCCCTAACGATACCTTAGATAAAATAGACCCTAAGGCGCTGGCACAAAATGTGGCTGCGTACGCTCAATTTGCTTATATCATGGCAAACTCGAATTTACTGTTAACCCCCATTAGCACTGAATCGAAATAAGCCTCATAAGTAAATCTTTCACCCATAAAAAGAGCAGCCTAAGCTGCTCTTTTTATTTAAACCGTAATAAGTTACTGCGCTTCACGCAAGAATGTTGGCTCATTAGGTTTACTCAATTCTTCACTGTAGTAATAACCTGCCATATCAAACGCTTTTAATTCATCAATTGAACTGACTTGCTGATCAATGATATATCTTGCCAGCATTCCCCGTGCTTTTTTCGCAAAGAAACTGATGATTTTATATTGGCCATTTTTAAAATCTTTAAAGACAGGAGTGATTAATTGCCCAGTTAATTGCTTTGGTTTAACCGCTTTAAAATATTCATTCGATGCAAGGTTAATTATCAGCTCATCACCCTGCTCTGCAACGGCACGATTGACCGCTTCGGTGAGAATATTGCCCCAGAAATCGTAGAGATTCTTACCTTTAGGATTGGCAAGCGCAGTCCCCATTTCTAAACGGTAAGGTAAAATCAAATCCAAGGGTCGCAGTAAACCATAGAGACCAGATAAAATACGCAATTGTGACTGAGTACGTTCGAGCTGTTCAGGCGTCAACGTATCGGCATCAAACCCCGTATACACATCCCCCCGAAACGCAAAAATCGCCTGTTTGGCGTTGGCAATACTGTAGTCGGGCGTCCACTCACCAAAACGCGCGGCATTTAAGCCCGCGATGTTATCGCTCACCTTCATTAATGTTGCAATGTCACTCGGGGTTAACCGTTGGCAGACTTGAATGAGTTCTTGGCTATAAGCTAAAAAATCGGGCCGAGTATGGGTTTGAGTCAAAGGAGGTTGCTCAAAATCTAGGGTTTTCGCCGGTGAAACCAAAATCAACATTAACACGCTCCAAGAAATAAAATAAGCCACTATGATACTGAACAGGTATAAAAAAACCACGTGCGGATGACGTGGTTTTTCCGATAGCGCTAATCAGTGAACTTGAGTTTAGCGACTCAGCGCAGATTCTGTACGCGTTTTCGCCTGCTCGTTAGCACTATTATCCTGCCAAATACCATCATCGAGTTGTTCCATTAACTCAGGGAACTTGCTGCGATCGAACTCAGGCATTTTGCCACTCTTCAATTGTTCACAATAATCATTAATAACCCGAATCGCGAGGCCCGATAACAACAGCAATGCAATAATATTGACCGTGGCCATCAGCCCCATAGACACGTCCGCTAAGTTCCACACTAAGCTGATTTTAGCCACAGCACCAAACATCACCATGCCCAATACGCACAGACGGAATAGCGGTAACGCCTTAGTGCTGTTGCCCGTCAGGAACATCACATTGGTTTCCGCGTAGGAATAGTTAGCAATGATAGAGGTAAAACAGAATAGGAAAATCGCTATCGCGATAAAGGCGCCGCCCCAGTCTCCAACGTGGTTTGACATCGCATTTATGGTGAGACGAATGCCGTCTTCACTAGAACCGATGTCGCCTGAAAGTAAAATAATTGCCGCAGTTGCAGTACAGATAACGATGGTATCGACAAACACTCCCATCATCTGCACAAAACCTTGGGATGCTGGATGGTTAGGATTCGGTGATGCACTGGCCGCGACGTTTGCTGCGCTCCCCATCCCCGCCTCGTTTGAGAACAAACCACGGGCAATCCCCGCTTGCATGGCTTGTGCGACAGTATAAGCAACGCCACCCGCAGCGGCCTCTTGCCAACCGAAGGCACTCTTTACGATCAGGCTTATCACGGCTGGTAATTGTTCTAAATTGAACAGCACAATAATGAAAGCGATCAGAATATAAGCCAGCGCCATGATAGGCACGATAAACTCAGACACTCGAGCAACTTTACGTAACCCACCGACAATCACAAAGCCACTGGCTATCACTAACCCAATACCCACATAGGTTGGATTGAAGCCAAACACCCGCTCCATTGCCCCCGTAATGGTATTCGCTTGCACCGCGTTAAACACCAGACCAAAGGCAATGATCAGGAAGAAAGCAAACAACACTCCCATCCATCTCTGACCAAGCCCTTTCTCCATATAATAGGAAGGACCGCCGCGGAATTGACCGTTGGTGTCACGCACCTTATATACTTGCGCAAGAGTCGACTCCACCATAGCCGTCGCCATACCTAACATGGCAATAAGCCACATCCAGAATACGGCGCCAGGTCCAGCTGCGCCGATAGCCACAGCCACCCCAGCCATGTTTCCAGCCCCCACACGGGCCGCCATACTGGTACAAAAGACTTGGAATGAAGACAGACCACTCTCGCAACCTTGGCGGCTCATGGTCATCACTTTAAGAGAATGTTTGAAATGCGTAATTTGAATAAAAACAAGTCGTAAGGTGAAATAAAGGCCCGCACCCACCAGTCCGTATACGAGCAATTTGCCCCAGAGCAGTGCGTTCAAAAAGTTTACAATGGTTTCTAGCATATTATTTTACTTCTTCCCGTAGCAAATGCCCTCCTCTACCTATAATTAAGGGAGAGGTGCAACATTTGTGGTGAATGAATCCTTCCAAATAAAGGTAAGAATATCGGTAGATTTATTCTTTCAAATTATCCTTCCGTGAATTTACAACATCACGGCTACCGAATTCAACGCAGCAAAATAGCACAGTATTCGAAATTACTCATGTGATCAAGCCTACGTTTGCCCACTAAAACAGCAGTGAACTCACACAGACAAAGCTCAGATAAGTCACTGTTAATATTAAATTAACAAAAATACAAACTTAAGCCACATGCGTTAACCACAGACACAAGTTTTAAAATTTGGATGTAGAACACATTTTTGTAAGAAAATTACAAATATAGTAACTCCAAGAAAACACAATTCACTTCCGTCTGCTCCAATGAGGCTTAATATGACGACTACTACACATGAGATTAATGCTCTTAAAAAGTATGTAAGAGCCACAAACTTCCTCGCTACGTCTCAGATTTATTTAAAACAAAACGTATTACACAAACGACCCCTTGCGCATTCGGACATTAAGCCTCGTTTGCTCGGTCACTGGGGAACCTGTCCAGGTATCAACTTTGTCTATGCCAACGTCAACCGACTCATTGTAAAACATAATCGTCCTTTCATTTACCTCGTCGGCCCAGGCCATGGTTTCCCCGCAGTACAAGCTAACTTATTCATTGAAGGCTCACTCAGCCACTTCTATCCAGAAACCATTCCTTATAATGAAACCGGTATCGAAGATATCTGTAAGAAGTTTTCTGCGGCCTATGGTTATCCATCACACGCAAACCCTGAAGCCCCCGGTCAAATCCTTGAAGGAGGCGAATTAGGTTACTCATTAGCTGTAGGTTGGGGCGCCGTATTAGACAATCCTGATCTTATCGCAACAGTATTAGTCGGTGACGGTGAATCTGAAACCGGCCCTCTGGCAGCCTCTTGGTATGCTAACCGTTTAGTCTCCCCCGCAACCAACGGTGCCGTGTTACCTATCGTGCATATCAACGGCTATAAAATTTCAGGCCCAACCCGTATGGGACGTATGAGCCATGAAGAGCTAGATCTTGAATTCCGTGGTCTGGGTTATCACCCAATTATTGTCGACAGTGAAGCGGAAGAAGATATCTACGTTCAAATGACTGCCGCGATGGATACTGCTTACAGCATGATTAACGATATCCAAACCCGTGCTCGTAACGGTGAAGATATTGTCAAACCTCGCTGGCCAGTGATTTTAATGCGCACCGCTAAAGGTTGGACAGGGGTAAGCGAATATAATGGTACAAAATTAGAAGGTAACTGCGAATCGCACCAAGTTATCGTCAATAAATGCGCGACGGATAAAGGTCACCTTAGCGCACTGGATAACTGGCTTGCCAGCTATCAGTTCCAAGAGCTCTACCAAATTAATGCCCAGGGTGAACTGATTTTTGATGCGGATATTAGCTCTCTGATCCCACCCAAACATTTAGCCTGTGGTCGTCAACATCTTACTTATGGTGGTGAAGTCGTCAGAGCCCTATCGAATCCAGATCTCGAAAAGCTCAGCTACGGCCCAGAAGTACCACGTGGACACCGCGGTTACTCCATGTTGAAAATGGGACAATGGATGCGTGACGCATTCAAACTGAACCGTGATCAACGTAACTTACGCATCTTTAGCCCAGACGAAACCTATTCAAACCAACTGCAAGCGGTATTTGAAGAAACCGACCGCGCATGGCAATGGCCAATTGAAAGTTGGGACGAGGATATGACTCGTGATGGCCGCGTACTCGAGTTACTCTCTGAAAACTTACTGTTTGGTATGCTACATGGTTACACTGTGACAGGTCGTCACGGCATGTTCCCAACCTATGAGTCTTTCTCACAGGTTGTGTCCTCAATGGCCGACCAATACTGTAAGTACGTTTATGCCAGCCAAGGGGTGCATTTCCGTAAACCCTTACCCGCATGCAACGTCGTACTATCTTCATTATTAGAGCGTCAAGATCACAACGGTTACTCGCATCAGAATCCATCATTCTTGGGTGCGATGCTGGAAAAACATCCGAAGATCATTTCGGCTTATTTACCTGCGGATGCAAACAGCACTTTAGTTTATACCGAACGCGCTTTTGCCGATCGTGACAAACTGAACATCCTAGTGGCAGGTAAAAAGAACTGCCACAATGGTTGAGTTTAGAAGAAGCACGTAAGCAAGCCAAAGACGGTGTGATGGTGTGGGATTTTGCTTCCGATGAAAATCCAGATATCGTTCTTGCGGGTTGTGGTGATTATGTCACTCAAGAATGTATGGCTTCACTTGTGATTATTCGTGAACTCTTGCCTAGAGTGAGAATTCGTTTTGTCAGCGTGACCGAATTAAGCAGTGATGGTTTAGGTAGCCGTAAGTTTAAAGAAAAACCTTGGATAATGGATGAAATATTTACCCAAGATAAAGGGGTTGTATTTAACTATCACGGTTATCCAAATACTATCAAAAAGTTAATTTTTGACTACAAAGGAAGTCGCCGTTTCAGAATTAAAGGTTATGAAGAAGAAGGTTCAACTACAACACCATTTGATATGGGTGTTCGTAATGGTACTTCTCGCTATCACCTTGTTATTGATATGGCTTACAAACTATTCCAACAAGGCGTCATCGATGAAACCAAGCACGTTTCGATCACAACCGATATGCTGCAACGACTCGTTGATCATCGCAACTATATTAAGGCAAACGGTGTTGACCCTGTCGAAATTGAAAATTGGGTTTGGACCCGTTAATCCCAAATTTTAATTAACAAATTAAATACAATTAAAAGGCATCCTTCAGGATGCCTTTTTAACATCAATCAAAAGTAACAACATGCTATTCCATAAAAAAACTTTGGACTAAGCACTGGAAAAATTTAACAAATGAAGTGATAATTAATCGCTGGCTACAATACCAAAGGATCCCCACACTAAGTGCTAGCAATGTTTTGCATAAAACCTGCAAAGCATATTGGTGGAGAATCATAAACAATGGACTTAGAGAAAATGATGAAGAATACATTAAAAGTAGTTTTGCTTACATCAATGCTTCCACTTGCTGCCAGTGCATCTCAAGAGTTAACACCTTGGTATGTTGGTGCAGGTTTAGGCGTTAATAACTATGAACACATTGCAACTGACAACGGCGATGACAACCCATACGCATGGGACATCTTTGCAGGCTATATGTTTAATGACTACTTTGGTGCTGAAATCGGCTATCGTGATCTAGGTAGTGCAGATTGGACCTATGCAGGCATTGGCAATGATGCAGACGTTAAAGGTGCAACTCTTGGCTTAGTTGGTGTATGGCCACTAGGTAACCGTTGGAGCCTATCTGCTGAAGCTGGCGCAATGTACTACACCCTAGAAAACAACCAACGCGTTGGTGGCGTTTCTAGTTCTTACAGCGAAAACGACTTTGCACCTTACTTCGGCGCAGGTGTTGGTTATAACTTCACTGATAACCTGAAGTTACAAGCTAAATACCGTCGCTATGAAAACTTAGACGATAACGCTGGTGCCAGTGCGATCGTTCCAGTAAATGCTGACAGCAACTACTGGGGCTTAGAATTAAGCTACCGTTTCGGTTCTCCAGCTGCTCCAGTAGCTGCAGCAGTTGTTGCTGCAACACCAGTTGACTCTGACAACGATGGCGTTTACGACGATAAAGATCAGTGCCCAGCAACTCCTGCAACTCACAAAGTTGACTCTGTTGGCTGTACTATCTATGAAAACGTTAAGAAGCAAGAAGATGTAGGTTCTATCCAGTTTGCTAACGATTCTGCTGTAGTGAAGAAAGAGTACTACAAAGACATCGAAAGACTGGCTAACTACATGAACAAAAACCCAGAATTCACAGTTGAAATTGCTGGTCACGCTTCTAACGTAGGTAAACCAGAATACAACATGGTTCTGTCTGACAAGCGTGCTGACGCTGTTGCTAAGATCCTTGTTGAAAAATATGGCATCAGCCAAAGCCGTGTAACTTCTAACGGTTACGGTATCACTAAGCCATTAGTCGCTGGTGACACTAAAGAAGCTCATGCTGCAAACCGTCGCATCGAAGCTATCGTGACAACTACTGAGAAACAACCTGTTCTGAAGTAATTGCACTCTTAAGAATAAAAAAGTCGCTGCTTGCAGCGACTTTTTGTTTTTGTAACATCTACACTATGCAATCTGATGACGCTTAGCTCACTGTTGTAATGCAATCACAGCTTTTCGCCTAAATTCGATATAGTTTTACCATTTTTGTAATTTTTTTACATTGATGGTTGGAAAAGTTGGCAAAATCGCTTCTAATAGTCATCAGTTCATTTCTGAGTTTAGACCGCTATCTGAGAAGGATGTTTTTCATGGCAAATACATTAGAGCAACTCAAGTCATACACTACGATTGTGGCCGATACTGGCGATATTGAAGCGATCAAACGCTATCAGCCAGAAGACGCAACGACCAACCCATCACTCATTTTAAAAGCGGCTCAAATTCCCGAGTATAGCGCTCTAATCGACAATGCTATCGCGTGGGCTAAATTACAAAGTGCTGATATTGAGCAACAGATTGATGATGCCAGCGATAAACTTGCAGTGAACATTGGTGTCGAGATCCTAAAACTGGTCCCAGGCCGTATTTCGACCGAAGTGGATGCCCGCTTATCCTTCGATAAAGAAAAATCCATTGCCAAAGCGCATAAGCTAGTACGTCTGTACCAAGAAGCGGGTGTGGATAAATCTCGCATTCTGATCAAATTAGCCTCAACGTGGGAAGGCATTTGTGCCGCCAAAGAGTTAGAGCAAGAAGGCATCAACTGTAACTTAACCCTACTATTTAGCTTTGCTCAAGCACGTGCCTGTGCAGAAGCGGGCGTGTACTTAATTTCTCCATTCGTTGGCCGCATCCTCGACTGGTACAAAAAAGACACAGGTAAAGACTATGACGCAGTAAATGACCCAGGTGTTGTTTCTGTGACTGAAATTTACAACTACTACAAACAGCATGGCTATAACACGGTAGTCATGGGTGCAAGTTTCCGTAATATCGGTGAAATCATCGAATTAGCGGGTTGTGACCGCCTGACTATTGGCCCTTCATTACTCGAAGAGCTGGCAAACTCTCAAGTCGCTATTCAACCTAAACTCATTCCTGCCAGCACCACAGTTGCTGCCGGTGAGCTGTTAACCGAAGCGCAATTCCGTTGGGACTTCAACCAAGATCCTATGGCTGTCGACAAGTTAGCAGAAGGTATCCGTAACTTCGCCATCGACCAAGGCAAACTCGAAGTCATGCTCAAGGCAAAACTGGCAAACTAAGTATCTTCGGAGACGATTCGATGACTATCTTGACCCAAAGCACAACTTGGCAAGCGTTAGCAGCGCATAGCCATCAGCTCCCGCATATGCGGGAACTCTTTGCAGGCGATCCTGCACGCTTTAGCAACATGTCGCTTTCTACCTGTGGCTTATTTTTAGATTATTCAAAAAATAGAGCGACACCTGAGACACTCAACTTGCTGTTGACACTGGCGCAAGAGGCAAAGCTTGACGCTAAAATCAAGGCGATGTTTGCCGGTGATATTATTAACACCACCGAAAAACGTCCCGTATTACATACCGCACTGCGCAGCACCGCCGAGCAATCCATTGTTGCCGAAGGTCAAGATATCGTTCCAGAAGTACAGCAAACGCTGCACAAAATGCTGCAGTTTGTTACTTCAGTCACCTCAGGACAATGGAAAGGTTTCACTGGCAAAGCCATTACCGATATCGTCAGTATCGGAATCGGTGGTTCGTTCCTTGGCCCTAAAATTGTTTCCCAAGCATTACGCCCTTACTGGATTACGGGTCTCAACTGCCATTTCGTTGCCAACGTCGATGGCACCTCGATCAGTGAAAAACTCAAGCTGCTCGATCCAGAAACCACTCTGTTTATCATGTCGTCTAAGTCTTTTGGTACACAAGAGACGCTGACCAATACCCTAACGGCGAAGGCGTGGTTCTTAGCCAAAGGTGGTTCACAGTCAGATGTGGCGAAACACTTTGTTGCCGTGACCTCTAACGTGGCAAAAGCGACCGATTTTGGTATCGATGCTGACAATATTTTCCCAATGTGGGACTGGGTTGGTGGTCGTTATTCACTTTGGTCAGCCATTGGTTTACCCATCGCTTTACTCATCGGCATGGATAACTTCCGCTCCCTATTAAAGGGCGCGCACCAAATGGATACCCATTTTGCCAATGCGCCTCTAGCGGAAAACATGCCAGTGATCATGGGATTACTGTCTCTGTGGTATGGCAATTTCTTTAATGCTCAAAGTCATGTGGTATTGACCTACGATCATTACCTACGCGGACTTCCCGCTTACTTCCAACAACTGGATATGGAAAGTAACGGTAAGTCAGTCACCCTTAATGGTACCCATGTGGATTACAGCACGGGTCCTGTGATTTGGGGCGGCGAAGGTACAAATGGTCAGCACGCTTACCACCAGCTGCTACATCAAGGTACTGCATTAATTCCGGCCGATTTCATTATGCCGCTGCAAAGCCATAATCCTATTGGTGAACACCATGATCAGTTAGCTTCTAACTGCTTCGGACAGACTCAGGCGCTCATGCAAGGCCGCACCTTAGATGAAGCGCTGGCCGAATTGAGCAAGAGCAACTTAAGTGATGAAGAGAAGTTACTTATCGCCAAACATAAAGTCATGCCTGGCAATAAGCCAAGCAATACTCTGTTAATGGATAAGCTGACTCCTGAAACCTTAGGTGCACTGATTGCGCTCTATGAGCACAGAACCTTTGTCCAAGGCGCTATTTGGGACATCAACTCCTTCGACCAATGGGGTGTTGAACTCGGTAAAAGCTTAGGTAATGACGTCCTCGCCCGTATCGGCGCAGAGCAAGATGCCACCGCCTTAGATGCCTCGAGCAATGGGTTAATTAACCTATATCGACACGGTAAAATCTGATCGAGCAAAAAGCCAGCAACCGCTGGCTTTTTTATTTTATCTCATTAATAAACTTAAGATATTCCCTCACAACTTCCTCTACCACTCCCGCGAAGATCAATGACATATCATTCAAACTTCATTTCAAGTTAACACAAATGAAACATAATTCTTGCACCCTGTTTTGAAAATATGTTATTTAATCGCTGACAAAACATACAACAACAGGAGGTTACCATGGATCGTTTAGATTATGGTTGTGCGCTAGATGAAGTCGTAGAAAGACCCGATCGCTCGCGAGGCTCCAATAAAAAGCGTAAGTGGCGAGAAATTGAAGCGTTAAAGGACAAACATCGTTTACTCAAGGAACTTCAAGAGATTGATAACAACTTTGATTACGATATAGACGCTATCCAGTTGTAACCCATTGTTTGATAAACAGCATATAAAGAAAAAGCGCCAATGGCGCTTTTTCTGTTTTTACATTCCGCTATTCGGCTGTCCTGAGGTAAGAGCGCAGTTCATCAAAGGCCTGTTGCTCGCGGTCGAGGAATAACGGATCATCGATTAAAGACGCTTGGCACTGTTGCTCAATTACCTGCCAATCCTTATCGGTTAAGGTTTTAGCCAGTAACGGGAAGATTTCCCGCTCCTCCATTTGCATATGCTTTTCTTGCAGCTCCACATATTCTGCAAAATCAGCGACTAACTTATCCCTCGCGACCACAATATCACTCAAAATGAGATTTAAGGTATTCATTAACGCCGAGGATGCCGCCGTCACCACTTGGTGCTCGTCACTCAGCTTATCAATTTCATCGTTCGCCTTATGCGCCAAATAGTAAGCATAGATAATGTCTTCCACAGGATGATGACTGCGCTCAGCATATCCTTGCATATACTCAACTATGTCCCGAACCACGATAAAATTGATGGCTTCACCTTCAGCTAATTTCATCTGCTTGTTTTTCAAGACATTCAACAACACTGCTATATGTTTATGATCATGCATGAGTCTTTTAAGCATATCGCCTCCTGAAACTGGGACTCTGACTATTGATACTAGTCAAGTCGTTTATCGATCTCCAATATAACAGGCGAATTCGTGTTCACTTTATGACCACGATCAAGTAATTAACATGAGAGTCTGTAAAAATACGTGAATTGATAGGCTGATTAACCCTAAATGCCTAATAAAGAATGGACAGTGAGTTAACTAAAGCAAAGCTAACTCACTGTTTATTTATGTTATTTTGTAAGTTGATTCAACTGGCGTTGCAATGCCTTAAACTTCGCTATCGCTTGCGTATCATCTGCGGTTGCTTCTCCCTCGGCTTTTGCCAACTCTGGGTATTGCTTCTGTAGCGTCTGCACTAAGGCAGATGCCTCCTGTGTTTGTTTGGCTTCAATCAAGGCTTGTAAGTGAGTTAAAGACTCCATCATAGCTTCTTCCCGAGCCATTACAGGTGTATCTTGCTGCGGTAGTGCCCGTGCCATTTGTGTTGCTGCTCGAGACTCTAGTTGCTGATTTTCCTGCGCAGACATCTTAGCCTGTGCCCTCATTGCTTCCCTTTGCCTATTTTGTGTGGCAGCTTCTTCTCTAGCTTGATGCGCCATATCTGCTTGTTGTGCAGCATTATCTAACTCAGCCTGAGCGGGCATAGGCGCACTCATAGTCAGAGCGGCTGGCGCAACTAACTCTTCCTCAAAATGGCCTCGGTTGAGGATCACTAAACCGACGACGAGCACTAAGGAGGCTGCGCTCGATAACGCCCATGGAAAACGGCGCCACACAGGCGTGACAGAAGGCTTGAGCTGGTTAACGTTGATGTCAGCCAAATGAGCCTGTGACAGGCGCAATATATCTTGGTCAAGTCGCTCAGGTGGCATTTCCAGTGCTTGCTTGTGATACCAAGCCGAAACTTCCTGACGTAGCGCCTCTTCTTCCGATGACAGAGTCAAATTACTCATGACCCACCTCCTGCCATTTAGCATTGACACAATCTTTTAAGCTTTGATACGCGTAGCGAATTCGGCTCTTGGTCGCTTCGAGTGTTACCCCTGCGATATCGCTTATCACTGCAGCGGTAAAACCCATTTCGATATTGAGAATAAAGGCCTCTTTTTGCACTTGGGGTAACAGGGCAATACAGGTTTTCAGCAACAAGCTTTTTTGCGTTTCCTGCCAATGCACATCGGGTTGTTCCTGCTCTGCTCCCACAAAAGTATCTAGCCCTTCCTCGTTATCGTGACTGACTAGATCAACTGGCTTAACCGCCCTAACATGGTCAATCAACAGATTATGGGCAATCCGATAGAGCCAAGTATTAAATTTGGCGCTCGGCTCATAATTGGTGGCGGCACGGATCACCCGCCCCCAGGTTTCCTGATATAAATCTTCGGCTAACTGTTTGTCTCCGAGTTGACGCACAAAGTAACGGTACAAGGCGCCTTTGTGTTTAAGATAAAGCTGCTCAAAAGCTTTGCCATCGCCCTTGGCATAGCGTTGCATTAACTGTTCATCGGTATGCTCATGGGCATGCATTTGCGATATCGCCAAGGCCATAGCAGCTCCCTAATGGTTAACTAACTGAAACATAATAATTTGGCTCATTGTTGATGCGGTTTATCCTCGGGCGGGAAAGGTTTATCTCCGGCATCAAAGGATTTTTTGATTGGCACTCGCTGTGTTTGTGCAAGCATTGCAGCGGTATCGACAAGTTGCATAAATTCATGTCGGTAGCCACTGGTATCGTCCCCCAGCGCAGAACGTGTGAGCGCACTAAGCTTATTATAATCAAATTGATGCAAATAGTGGCTTTGATTCAGCAACTGTCCTAATCCTGCCACTGCAGCGGCAAAACGAAAATCATCACTCGCCAGTGCTAATGAGTTTACCCTTTGGTCGGCACGGATTGGATAACTCAGTAACTGGCTTTGAGTCGCATCCGGTAGCTGATAACGTAATTTAAGATAGGCGATTTCATCGCGGCTATATTTTTCATTGCCAGTCTTGGGATTATAGCCATAGCGAAGTTGATCATTAGCCAAATTACCCGCATCAACATAACGCAGCTCGTAAAGTGCCGTGACCGTATGCCCAGCGCCTATTTCGCCCGCATCCACCTTGTCGTTATTAAAATCTTCACGCGCTAAGGCGCGGTTCTCATAACCGATAAGACGGTATTCGGCCACAAGAGCAGGATTAAACTCGACCTGCACTTTCACCTCTTTTGCTATGGTGAGTAAAGTTGCACTTAACTGTTCCACCAGCACTTTTCTCGCCTCATTGATAGAATCAATGTAGGCGTATTGTCCGTTGCCCTTATCGGCCAATTGCTCCATCAGATGGTCATTGTAATCGCCCATACCAAAGCCGAGCGTCGTTAGCCCAATGCCCTGTTGTTTCTGCTCGCTAACCAAATCGATTAATTCATCGAGGTTGGTCGTGCCGACATTAAAGTCACCGTCTGTCGCGAGAATGGCTCGATTAATGCCGCCTTCAACAAAGTGCTTTTTCGCAAGCTGATAGGCAAGCTGAATCCCCTGCGCCCCATTGGTAGAACCACCCGCACTGAGCTGCTCTAACGCATAGTTAAGGGTTTGGCTGTCGTTACCTGCCGCGCCATCTAACACGACTCCAGCGGCGCCAGCATAGACGACAATCGATACCTTATCCTGAGCATCAAGTTGCTGAGTCAGCATTTTCCAGGCAGTTTGCAATAGAGGTAACTTATCTGGCGATGCCATTGACCCTGACACATCCAGCAGAAACACTAAGTTACTGGCGCCGAGTTCGGCTTTACTCTGCTCATAGCCTTTCAAACCGATGCGAAGTAACATCATGTCATCGTTATAGGGCGATGGTGCAAGCTCAGTGGTAACACTAAATGGCGCCTCATTTTTCCCCGGCAGTGGATAGTCATAGGAAAAATAATTCAGCATTTCCTCAACCCGCAGCGTATCCTTCTGTGGTAATCGACCTTCCTTCAACATTCGTCTTAAGGTCGTGTAACTACCGGTATCAACATCGATAGCAAAGGTGGAAACCGGGATCTCCCCGCAACCATGATGCCGTTTTGCACTTGTTTCTCAAATCGATTGCGCTCCGGTGGCACAGCCCTGGCCAATCGCCGTTGAACGCGGGCGCCGCACTGATACTGGCCGCAGGTTGAGCGATATAGGCTCGACTCTCAGCACTCATTGTCCGCAGTTTTGCTGACGAGACTTGCTCATGCATGGCGATAGCGGCATCCCGCTGCATATTGGCCTGACGCTCGGTCCTTTCATTAAGCTCAGCTTTTTCATCAAGCTCTGCCTGTTGCTCTGCGGCGAGTTTTGCTTGAGCGGCTAATTCAGCACGCTTTTGCTGCTCCGGGGTTTTATCACTGCAACCACTCAAACCAAGTAATACGGCGAGTGTTAATCCCGAAACAACAAAGCTTAAATGCGTTCTGTGGTGAAAGACTGAAGATGGATATCTCATGATAGTGGCCTAATCAAAGTGTTCTCAATGGTTGATATCTCTATAAACGCAGACCCGGCACAAAAGGGTTATTTGGAGAGAGAAATTGTCACATTCACTTTACCAAGCACAGTATTTATTAAAAACAAAGACATTTAACCGCCTTTTGCAACTATGATCACACAAGGACATTTTTCTGGACTCTAAAATAGAGCCTTGTAACAAGCCGCGTTTATGGACCCACACGTGTCACACTCTGCTCATTTATTTTCATTAAGAATTGCCCACGCCCTTAGCGAGGCGTGCGTAAAAGATAAGTATTCGGTTAAGCGTTTTGGACAAGATCTGCTGGCGGGACTCACCGTCGGGATTATTGCCATTCCGCTCGCAATGGCACTAGCGATTGCCAGCGGCGTCGCACCACAATATGGCCTATACACCGCCATTGTCGGTGGTTTTATCATTGCGATGACGGGCGGCTCCCGTTATAGCGTGTCAGGGCCAACGGCCGCCTTCGTGGTATTACTCTATCCCATCGCCCAGCAATTTGGTTTGGCGGGGCTGCTCATTGCCACAGTGATGTCAGGCATGATGTTAGTTGCCATGGCGATGTTAAGGCTCGGCAGATTGATCCTCTACATTCCAGAATCCGTCACCTTAGGCTTTACCGCGGGGATCGGGGTGGTGATTGCAACCTTGCAGCTAAAAGACTTCTTTGGCCTGCATATAGAACACATGCCAGAGCAGTATTTTGCCAAACTCATGGCCTTAGGTCAGGCATTACCCAGCCTTCACTTGCCAAGCTTATTCGTCGCCAGTGCCACCTTAGCCACTATGCTACTTTGGCCTAAATTGAAGATCCCAGTACCAGCTCATCTGCCCGCAATCGCCCTAGGCAGTATTCTCGCTCTAGTGCTAAATGCCATGGGCGCAGAGATTGAAACCATAGGGACACGCTTTCATTATCAATTAAGCGACGGCAGTGTCGGCACAGGGATCCCCGCGGTTCTCCCCCACTTTGAATGGCCTTGGTTACAAACTGGCGCCAACGGTCAAGCCTTTGAATTTAATCTGGCGACCTTTCAAGCATTACTTCCCGCCGCCTTTGCGATTGCCATGCTAGGCGCGATTGAATCGCTACTGTGTGCAGTAGTGCTTGATGGCATGACAGGCAAACGCCACAGCGCAAACAGCGAACTTCTCGGCCAAGGCATAGGTAATATTATTACCCCCTTCTTTGGCGGTATCCCGGCAACAGCCGCCATTGCGCGCAGCGCGGCAAACGTTAAGGCAGGCGCCCAGAGCCCGATAGCATCGATGCTCCACGCTCTTGTGGTGTTAATAGGGTTAGTCGCGCTCGCAGGAGTACTCGCCTATTTACCCATGTCGGCCATGGCCGCATTATTACTGGTAGTGGCTTGGAATATGAGTGAAGCCCCCAAAGCGGTGCATTTACTTAAAACGGCGCCCACCAGCGATATCTTAGTGTTTTTAAGCTGTTTCTCCTTAACGGTGATCTTCGATATGGTGATCGCCATCAGCGTGGGCATTATCTTAGCCGCTCTGCTGTTTATGAAAGAAATAGCCGAGATGACCAAGCTCTATGATATCAGCACCAATAAACGCTATGTTGATCAACCACTTCCCGCTGACTGGGCGGTGATAAAGATTAACGGACCATTATTCTTTGCCGCGGCGGATCGGATTTTTGCCGAGATAGCGAGCCTCACCCAAGACAAACAAGTGATAGTGCTTTACTTAGATGGGGTGTCCATTCTCGATGCGGGCGGTTTGTCGGCGCTCAATAAACTCATCGATAAGTGTAAACTTAACCACACTAAATTGATTGTGGCGGATTTGCAGTTCCAGCCCATTCGTACCCTTGCGAGAGCTAAAGTGCAGCCGATTGAAGGGGTATTGAAGTTTTATCCCACTCTGCGCGAAGCGTTGGCGGAGGCACCGCTGCCAGAACAGACCTGCGAATCAAGCGCGGCAGAGACAACTAACATTTAGGATTAACGATTTTGTACCTCATCCCCAAAGCCCCTTATCGGTCTTTGTGGATGACCGCGACGTTAAGCCCATTCAGCGAACACTTTATCCACGCTAAAAGCGCTATTTTTACGCGCAAAAAACGTCAGAAATCAGGCTTTACATGCTATTATTCTGCGCCATGATGCTCCCGGCTCTGACAGGGGTTGCGGACATCGACTGTACCCAGACCTGATACAAGGTCGAAATATAATTAAAATTAGTGAGTTAAGGAGTTATCATGCAAGCCCTTGTTGCTGTTGTTATGGGTTCTAAGAGTGATTGGCCCACAATGGAAGCCGCCGCTGAGATCATGGATAAACTGCAAGTGCCTTACCATGTTGAAGTCGTATCTGCCCATAGAACGCCAGATAAACTGATGGAGTTTGCAGCCGGTGCCGCTGACCGTGGTTTTAAAATTATTATCGGTGGTGCGGGCGGTGCTGCTCACTTACCCGGTATGATTGCCTCAAAAACTCGCTTACCCGTATTAGGTGTACCAGTACAAAGCAAAGCGCTGTCGGGCATGGATAGCTTACTGTCTATCGTACAGATGCCAAAAGGCATTGCCGTTGGCACACTGGCCATCGGAACCGCTGGAGCCTTTAACGCCGGACTACTCGCCTGCCAAATTCTTGCGAATAACGATGCTGAACTTGCCGCACGTTTAGAAGCCTTTAGAGAAGAACAAACCCGCGCAGTGCTGGACAATCCCGATCCGAGGGAAGCCTAATGACTCAAGCAAGTTCAAAACCTAAGGTTTGGGTATTAGGTAATGGCCAGCTTGGCGCCATGCTGACCCATGCGGGCGAACCTCTGGCGATTGATGTTCGCGCCGTCGATATCATGACGCCCACCGATGAAATCCTGCCGCTGGCACCTCACGATATCATCACCGCTGAACGCGAGCAGTGGCCTGAATCCGCCCTAAGCTTACAACTCAGCACCCATCCGCATTTTGTTAACGGCCCAGTATTTAGCCGTTTGGCCGACCGTTACAGCCAAAAAAGCTTACTCGATCAGATCCAAGTCCCAACCGCGCCTTGGACACTCGTCGATGATAAGACCAACGTCGAAAACCTATACCAAGCCTTTGGTCCTCGCGTGCTGATGAAGCGCCGTACGGGTGGCTACGACGGTAAGGGCCAACATTGGCTAAAACAAGCCGAAGCGGGAGAGATCCCCCAAGATTGGCGTAACTTGGCCATTGCCGAGCAAGCAATTAACTTCGATGAAGAAGTCTCCTTAGTCGGCGTACGTACCCGTGAAGGTCAATGCGTGTTTTATCCATTAACACTCAACCTGCACCAAGATGGCATTTTGATGGCCTCAATTTCGCCACTGACTCGTCTGAATCACCTGCAAGCGCAAGCGGAAGGCATGCTGAGTGCTATTATGCATGAGCTAGAATATGTCGGCGTGATGGCGATGGAATGTTTCCGAGTGGGCGATAAGCTGCTGGTTAACGAGTTAGCGCCGCGGGTGCACAACTCAGGCCATTGGACCCAAGCGGGTACCCATATGGATCAATTCCAACTGCATTTAAGAGCCCTGTGCGGTATTGCGATTCCGCAGCCACAGGTGAACTTTCAATGCGTGATGGTCAACCTGATTGGTATCGAAAACGATCCCCGCTGGTTAAGCCTGCCCAATGCCGAACTGTATTGGTACAACAAAGAGGTTCGTCCTGGCCGTAAAGTCGGGCATTTAAACCTTTCTGTGCCGAATACTGCCGTGTTAAAAGACAGCATTAGCGCGCTGCAAACTTGGATGCCAAGCCAATACCAAGCGCCCCTCGCGTGGATTTTAGCTGAGTTTGCTAAAGCCTAATTGAGCGCACAGATCACTGATAAGAGTACATATTTGTGCTCTTATCAGTTGATTTCTCCATCTTCGTTATATACTTATCCAAACTCAACGTGAATGAGTTAGTGACCGAGTGATTAAAACAGACTAACCGGAGCACGAATAAGGGAACTGCCGAGTGAAATTAAGGGATAATTTTAAACGTAAAACCATAGACCGCTTGGACTATCGTTATCATCTATTGCTCTTGATAGTGCCGATAGTGCTATTCGTCTTATTATTTGTGTTTAATGCCCCCACCGAAGGCTGGACTATCCTCCCCCTGCTGTTTGTCTGTCTTATCTATGTGATTGCCTACAGCCTTATTTATTATCTTCACCAGGGCCGCTTAATGCGGTTATGGCAACACTTAGAGCAGGTCGTCAGTATTAACGATGCTATTTATGAACTTGCCCACCTGTCGAGCCAATATAAAAATGAGCATGCGTTTCTCGACGCGCTGCTCAATAAAGCCGTCTGTATCATTAACGGTGCAGAAATGGGCAGCATCATCAAAGTCAACGAAGAGACCCATAGGCTGCATTTCGAATCCGTGGTGGGACTCGACCTTAACATGCTCAAGCAATTGAATTTTTCCCTCGAGCAATCCTTCGAATATCGACTCACTAAGGGGAAATGCGATCGCGTGGTGGTAGTCGATGATATGAAGAACATCAATGCCGCCAGCACGCTCACAACCGAAGAACAGCACATCTTACTCACGGCTGCCAAACATCCTATCCGCTCGACGCTGTCCAGCCCGATACGCATCGACGGCAAACTCTACGGCATGCTTAATCTCGATAGCAGTAGCGTAGGCGCATTTAGCGACTACGACCGTAATCTGGTCTCCATTCTCACCCATGAAGCCAGCAATGCGATTGCCTTGTATCAAAAGTCACTGCAAATCACCAAATTGGCGAATTTCGACAATCTCACTGGACTCTATAACCGCAAAAATTTTGAAGATGCCCTACTGCATTGGCAACCCAAGGCACACTTAGGCAGTTATTTGGTGATTATCGATATGGATAATCTCAAGAGCATTAATGACCAACAGGGGCACCAAGTCGGCGATTTAGCGATAAAGCAAGTGGCTAAGACTATCCTCGGCTTTTGGAAGCATAAAGGCATCATCTCACGCTTTGGGGGTGATGAGTTTGTTGCCCTCTGCCATGGCCCGCTAGAGCAGCTCGAAAATGACCTTGATGCCATGCGCCTCAAGCTGCACCAAGAGTCGTCGCTCAATCTAAACTTCAGCGTGGGCATGTCGGCCTATGACAATGATTGGGCCAAGTCTTTCAAACAGGCGGATAATGCAATGTATGAGCAAAAACGCGGTAAGAAAAAAGCGATAAAAGCACTCGAAGCGATTGCGGCCAATAACCAACTGACGCAATGAGTTTAGCAAGGAGCCTATCCGCGATAAGCTCCACAAATGGATTTAGGCTACCCGAAGAATAAGCGCCATAGCCAAGAAGAATCTAAATCCTCCTGACAGGTTTTATACTGGGCCGCATAACGCTTAGCCCTGTCATCCACCTTAGCCGCAACTTTGACCAGCCACGCCTTAGATTTATAAGTCCCACGGCGATAGCCACCCCATCCTTCGTGGTAGTTGAGGTATTGCGCCCTCGCATCCCACTTGGACACCCCATTAATTTTATTGGTCTTGTAAATAAACCAACCCATAAAATCCATGGCATCATCAAAATTACTCCGCGAAGACCAACTGTTTCCCGTTTCACGAACATAATCATCCCAGGTCATGGTTTTTGCCTGCGCATAGCCATAGGCATCACTGGCTCGCCCGATGGGAATAAACCCTAAAAAATACTCCATTGGCGGCGCGGCATTATGCTTGAAGGAGCTTTCTTGATACATCATCGCCAGCGGCACATGCACAGGCACGCCCCATTTATCACGGGTGTCCTTAGCGGCTTCGTACCATGAACGATGCTCTTGAAAAATATCGCAAAGGTTATCGGGAGATTTAGGCGGAGAAGTGGCGCAGCCAGAGAGAAAACCTATGGATGCACATAACAGAGTTGTCGAAAGCCATTTCATTAATCGCTTGTTCTCCCAAGAAATAAAACTGGCCCATCATCGCACAGTCATAGGGTGAGGCAAAGCGCCAATCCTGTTTTTGGCGCTAAGATCACCTTAGCGCCTATTATCAGGTCAAACTCATTAACAGAAATGACAATCCGTTGTTAAATCTGATTATTTTGTTTCAGGGCTAAGATCAAACTGACATTCATGGTTTTCTTGCTGCCACACACCGGGTTCCCAATAGTTGGTATCTTTCCCCATATAGCGCTTATCCGTGTGGAATAAGGCGCCAATATGGTAACGCTGATGTCCTTCAACCTTTAACTTAAAGGTTTTAGGAGTGCGCGCACTGAGGGATACGCCCAAAGAAGGTGCATCAATCAACTCGGCGACCGTGAACTCATATTCCCCAGGCGCCAATTGATAATTAGGTTTAGATACCACAGGCTTACCATTGAGATGGGTCACCACCACGCGATACCAATGGGTGCTGGCATCGGGCTGTAAATACCCAGACACAGTCCCGCAACTTAAGTCATCTTCAGGCGAGGAGGCGCAACCTGACAAGAATGCCGTGAGCCCTAGTAGACTGGCAGCCAGTGTAAGTTTGTGCCCGGTTAAATAGTGACTCATTAGGATGAAGTCCCGAAATAGTCCGTCAGATAATCATCAAAGGATACCGCACTTTGCGCCGCTTCGATGTCTGCTTGCTTATTAAGCGATGCTTGCGCCTCGGCTTGATAATCGCTGACAACCTCGGCTGATAAGGGGTAATCCATAAAATATTGGTGATATTGCTGCGCCAGTGACATCACCCATTGTCCATGGTCTTGGCCTTTGGTGATTAATTGCTGGATGACTTGCCCAGACAAGGTCTTTTGTGGGTCATTCACGGCTTCACGCCAATGGGCTAATGCCGCTTGGTAATCCTGTTTATCGCCATCGAGTAACTTAGCCAATGAATCCAAATGCTCAAACAGATCCAAAAGCCACGTTTGCAGTGAGCGTGTACCTGTCTCGGTTAATAACTCAAGCCCTGGCTTACGGCCTTCAAGCACGACAGATTTTAAGTTAGCACTTAAACGGGCTTCTTCTGCCGCATCGGACTTAGGCGACTCGGTTAGTAAGCAATAGAGTAAGAACAAGTCGAGGAAACGCACTTGGTTCTCTTCAATCCCAATCGGGCTGAAGGGATTTACATCTAATGCACGCACCTCAATATATTCAACCCCCGCACGGGCAAGGGCTTCAGAGGGCTTCTCACCGCTTTTGGTGACGCGCTTCGCACGGATAGGCGAGTAAAATTCATTTTCAATTTGCAGCACATTGGCATTGAGCTGGCGATATTCACCATCCACCTTCACCCCAATATTGGCAAAGTTGGCCGATGGCATCTTAATCGCGGCGCTCACCCCAGCCAGATACTCAGGCAGGGAGTTATAGCTGATATTGAGATCTTCCTGCTCTTTATTGGTGTAACCCAGATCGCTCATTCGCAACGAAGTCGCATAGGGTAAATACAAGGTGCCGCGACCCGATTTTTCAAAGCGTAAATCGGTCTTCTGCCCCTTAATAAACGAGCTACACAGCGCAGGCGATGCGCCAAACAGATAAGGTAACACCCAGACTAAACGGCGGTAATTGCGAATGAGACCAAAGTAAGATTCGGAGATAAAATCCTCAAAGCTCACGCTTTTATCACTCAACTCATAGAGGCTTTGCCACAGCTCCTGCGATACCGAGAAGTTAAAATGCACCCCAGAGATGATCTGCATCAGAGCGCCATAACGGTAGGTTAAGCCCTTGCGATACAAGGTTTTCATCTTGCCTGTGTTAGAACTGCCATAACGGGCGACCGGAATATTCTGCTCATCCTTCACGTAACATGGCATGCTCACGGGCCACAGGCGCTGACCATGCAAATGACGCACGCTAAAGGCATGGGTCTCGGTGAGTCCTTGCAATAGGGGGCCAACGTGATTGTTTACCGGCGTGATAAATTCAAGCAGTGCTTCACTGTAATCTGTCGTAATGCGCGAATGCGTTAATGCCGAGCCGAGCTCTAATGGATGACCATCTAACGCAAGGTAGCCTGACTCGTCGATACGTAGCGCTTCACGCTCAATTCCACGTAACATGCCAAGGAGTGCGGCACGCCCTTGAGCGTCCGAGAAATGTTGTACTAATTCATTGAATGGCTTCAATTTGCGCTTCTCTGATTGGTGATTCGCTATCGCGACAAGGTTAACAGTCAGACCTTTATTTTGAGGCTTATCTTTCAAAATACGCCTCAAAATAAATCTAAACCTGTCCGTGGAGCAAGCCTAATTACATTCTTCTGCGATAAAACGCAGACGGTGACAGCTAATGCTGTCACCGTCTTACTCGTTAATACTTTAGACTGGCAGCGAGGTTGTGCTGCACAATTAGCTTGTCTGCAATTTATATTGGGTCGAAAAGCTAATTTACAATACTAAAGTTTCAATTGGATAGCCTAAAGTTGCTAAATCCGCTTCAATTTTCGCCTTATCTCCCACCACTAAGATGATCATTTTCGAGATATCTAGCTCGGAAGCCGCGAGGGCATTGAGTTCATCTTTTGTTACAGTATTTATAATTTTGTCCTGCTCGGTAGTAAAATCTTGGCTCAGCTGGTAACGCTGGATCATCCGCATAAAGCCCGCCTTCTGATAAGGCGTCTCATAATCCAAAGCTTGTCCTTGGGAAACCGAGTTACGCATAAAGCCGAGCTCAGTGTCCGTCATCCCATTCTGCTGATAGGCTTTGATCTCTTTGATAAATTCATTTACCGCCTTGGCAGTCACATCGGTACGCACATCACTCGAGGCCACAAAATCACCGACTTCGACGCCACCAGTAAATGAGCTGCGAGCCCCATAGGTATACCCCTTGTTCTCACGTAAATTGAGGTTAATACGGCTATTGAAGGCGCCACCTAGCGGATAGTTCATCAGGTAAGATTTGAAATAATTACCTGTTGCATCATAGGGTAAGGCACGTTTGGCAATGTTAATCACCGACTGCGCGGCGCCCGGTTTATCGATCAGATAGATAGTCCCGCCCTTCAGCGCAGGGAATGACTTGAGTGGAGGCAATCTACTCGCCTCACCTTGCCATTGACTCAATCCAGCAAGTTTGGGTAGCAATGCACTTTCAGGCAGATTCGCTACCGTAATGATTTTAGCGTTCGCACCACGGTACTGCTCAACGTAAAACGCCTTCACATCCGCAAGTGTCAGCGCGGCAACGGAATCTAAGGTCCCTGCATCGCTGACGCCTTGAGTGTTATTCTTGCCATAAAGCAAGCTATACAGCGCAGAGTTAGCGACATAGCCTGGGTCTGACTGCATATGCTGAATTTGCTGCAACTGTTGCTGCTTCACCCGCGCAAAGTCGGCCTCGTTAAACGCAGGCTGGAACAGCTTTTCTTCCAATATGGCTAAGGTTTCATCCAAGTGCTCGGTGAGCGCCGACACCTTAATCGTGCTTTGGGATTCGGAGGCACTAAAGTCCACCGTACTGCCGAGCATCTCAAGCGCCTGCGACAATTGCTCTGTTGAGCGCTTTTGAGTCGACTCATTCAGCATCTCAGCGGTTAAGCTTGCTAGGCCAGCCTTTTCAACGGGCACTAATCTGTGCCCGCCGTTAAGATAAATCACTAACTCCACAGTCGGGGTTTCACTGCTTTGAGTGCCCATCACTTCGATGCCATTTGCTAACTTAGTGGTCCAAATTGTCGGGACTTTAAGCACGGGTGCTGCGCCCGAGGCTGGCATTGTTGAGCGGTCGAAACTTGACACCAACTTAGCGACGGGTAAATCGCCCTCTACAGCCGTATCCGCCACGGGCAAGGTTTGAGGGTGAAGTTATCCGGATGAGCGACTAAAGCCGTCATTCCCTGCGGTACCACACTCATCACCACCATGGGCTTGTCTTTGATGTACTTTTTAAATACCCGCATTACATCGTCTTTGGTCACATTGGCATAGCGCGCAAGGTCTACTCCAATCTTATTCGGCTCACCAAACATGGTTTGATTCAAGGCAAGCATAGACACTTTGCCTTTTACGCTCTGCAGGCCAAAAATGGTATCGGCCTCAAACTGCACTTTCACTTTTTGCAGGTCATCGTCGGTGACGCCGCGCTGCTCAAACTCATTAATCGAGTCGAGAATGCGCTGTTCAAGTTCGGCTAAAGTCGCGCCCTTTTGCGGATTGGCTAAGGCATAAATTGACATCTGGCAGGCTAACTCTTGGCAGGGTTGGCTCACGCTTGCCTGCACGGCATAACCATCCTTCACCAAGTTTTTGTACACGAGTGAGGTTTTACCGCCACCGAGGATATTGGCTAATAAGTCCAGCGCGGCTTCATCGGGATGGCTGGCATACACAGTCGGAAAGCCGATACGGATCAGCGGCAGATGCACGTTATCTTCCATCGAGATATAGCGCGTCTTATCGAGCGTAACTAAGGTCTTAGGCTCAGGTTGAACCTCGGGGCCACGGGGGATTTCGCCAAAGTATTTGTTTACCCAGGCTAAGGCTTGTAGTTCATCAAAATCGCCGCCAATGGTCAGTGTGGCGTTATTCGGGCCGTACCAACGCTGGAAAAAGTGTTTCACATCATCCACTGTGGCGCGGTTAAGATCCTCTGGCCAGCCGATCACAGGCCAAGAATACGGATGACCGACCGGGAACATCGCCTGGTTAAAGCGCTCGCTCATTCGGCCATAGGGTTGATTATCAATGCGTTGAGCACGCTCGTTTTTCACCGTCTCGCGCTGTACTTCAAACTTTTCGCTGGTTAGCGCCGGCAACAAAAAGCCCATGCGGTCAGACTCGAGCCACAGCATTTTTTCGAGCTGGTTGCTAGGGACAGTCTCAAAGTAGTTCGTTCTGTCGGTATTGGTTGAGCCGTTCAGCGTCCCCCCAGCCTCGGTTACCACCTCAAAATGTTGCTCATCGGCGACGTGCTCAGAGCCCTGGAACATCATATGTTCGAATAAATGGGCGAATCCTGAACGGCCTGCCAGTTCTCTAGCCGAGCCGACGTGATAAGTCACATCGACATGCACTAAGGGATCGGAATGATCTTGATGCAGAATAACCGTTAGACCATTGGCAAGCTGATATTTTTTAAAGGGAATACCGACTTCAGAGTCCTTCAGTTGCACATTTTCAATTAACTTTACGCCCGCGGGTAATTGGGTTGAGGTTTGGCTGGCACAACCTGCGAGTGCGGCAGAAATTGCAACCGCTAATATCCATTTTTTCAAGGTATTCCCCTTATACATCAATAGGCTAAAAAATTAGCCCCTGTAGAATGCTCGGTATCAATAATGAGTTCAGACTCATTAAGCCCTACAAAGTTCCAAGCAATACAAGGACTTCCTTTGCAGCGTTATCATCCTTTAACCGAACAACGAGTGTAAAAACTAACTAAACCAATGCAATGTGGCGGCCGCCACGATAAGGTAACGCAGGGTTTTGCCGATCAAAATCATCACTAATGCGGGGCACGCCCTAAGCTTTAACCATCCCGCCAATAAACATAATAGGTCGCCAATCACTGGCGCCCACGACAACAATAACGACCAAACACCGTAACGCTCAATAAGGGCTAAGGCTTTGGCATGCTTTCCCTCACTTAGGGCCTCGGGGGACTTTGCAAACCGGCCAATACGCCCTAGATAAAAACTCGTCATCGCCCCAAAGGTATTGCCGACACTGGCCACCACCACTAATGCAACCCAAGCTTGCGGCGCTTTATTCAGCAACGCAATCAGTAAAACTTCTGATCCTCCCGGTAACAAGGTCGCGGCTAAAAAAGCCCCAGAAAACATCATGCTTAATTCAGACATAAAAGCTTACTCTATGAAATTACAGCTCTTTCACGATCTCGAACAGAGAACTACCACAGCGTTAAAAGGATGTAGCGACTAACCATTTCACAACAAACTCATTTATCACAATAAGTTATAAGAAAATCGGTTTGTTATAACCCTATCACAGCCGATACAATGCCTTTAATGGCAAAAAATGTCCTGTACCTGACTCGTCGCTTGGTATAAGTTCACTCACTTCAAGTGGATACTCATACTAGCATCTCAGGTCCATGGGCTTGTAATGATATATTTTTTGGAAAACGCATGATTCTTCAAACCATTAGCCGCATTCCTTTTTGGCAAAAAGTCCTCGCCGGCTTTATTTTAGGTGCGCTCGTTGGCGTACTTTTAGGTGAAACCGCCACTGTGCTTAAACCGCTTGGCGATTTGTTTATCAGCGCCATTAAGATGCTGGTTGCCCCATTGGTCTTCTGTGCGATTGTGGTCAGTATCACCTCGCTCGGCTCTCAAACGAATCTCAAACGCTTAAGTCTTAAGACCTTAGGCATGTTTATGCTGACTGGCACTGTTGCCTCACTGATTGGCTTAGCGGTTGGCTCGCTTATCGATATGGGCGGCACAATGCAACTGGCCACCACGGAAGTGCGTGAGCGCAATATTCCAGGATTTGCGCAGGTGCTGCTCGATATGATCCCAGTCAATCCCTTTGCCTCACTGGCGGATGGAAAAGTACTGCAGATCATTGTATTTGCTGCGTTAGTCGGGATCGCCATCAACAAAGTTGGCGAGAAAGCCGAGCCACTAAAACGCACCATCGAAGCGGGTGCTGAAGTCATGTTCCAACTGACACGCATGGTGCTCAAACTCACCCCTATCGGCGTGTTTGGTTTAATGGCTTGGGTGGTCGGTGAATATGGTTTATCGACCCTATTACCTCTAGGTAAGTTTATCGCCGCTATCTATATTGCCGCCCTTATCCATATGATTTTTGTCTACGGCGGACTGGTGAAATTTGCCGCGGGCTTGAGCCCTGTGCAATTTTTCCGTAAGGCCATGCCGGCGCAATTAGTGGCTTTTAGTACCTCTTCAAGTTTCGGCACTCTGCCTGCAAGTACCAGAGCGGTTGAGACTATGGGTGTTTCAAAGCGTTATAGCGCCTTCGTTATGCCGCTTGGCGCCACCATGAACATGGACGGCTGTGGTGGTATCTACCCTGCGATTGCCGCGATTTTTATCGCTCAAATTTACGGTATTCCACTCGATACCTTAGATTATGTGATGATTGCCGTTACAGCCACTGTGGCCTCAGTCGGAACCGCTGGCGTGCCTGGCAGCGCTATGGTGATGTTAACTGTTACCTTAGGCGTGATTGGTTTACCCCTAGAAGGTATCGCCTTTATTGCCGCCATCGACCGTATTATCGATATGATCCGCACCGCGACCAACGTCACAGGTGATATGATGACCGCCGTGGTGATTGGCAAATCTGAAAATGAGCTTGATGTTGATCAGTTCTACAGCAATGAGACTCAAACGACTGCGATTGCCGATAATTAATCACTCAGGGTAAATCATGAAAGATTTATCCAATAAAAAGACCGCAAATGCGGTCTTTTTTATTATCCGTATTTCACTTATTGCGAATAAAACGTCCATGACTTTCGACCAAACAAGCTGTTAAACTCTTCACTTATTTACCAAAAGTAGAATGAAGCATGACTAAACTATTTTTATTCCCGCTTATCCTTTGCTTGCTGTGGATACTGTTTTTAAAAGCCAATGGTTTACCGCTGGCTCAAGGAAAACGTGGCTTTATCTACATCATAGCCATCAGCGGCACGGTGATTTTGCTTCTTATGCTGCTCCTGTGGTTAACGGCTTAAAAGCCTATTGGTTCACAATAGGCTTTGCTCTAGCCTCCAAATTCGCAGCTTAGCCAAGCACAGCCAGTAAAATCCCAGCCGCAACCGCAGAGCCTAACACCCCAGCAACGTTTGGCCCCATAGCGTGCATCAGCAAAAAGTTATGATGATTAGCCTCTAATCCCACCTTATTCACCACCCTTGCCGCCATTGGCACAGCTGATACGCCCGCCGCGCCAATTAATGGATTGACCTTACCGCCTGTTAATTTGCACATCAGTTTTGCCATCAGCACCCCTGCAGCAGTACCAATACCGAACGCCAACGCGCCCAAAACTAAGATCCCTAAGGTTTCGACGCGTAAGAACTGCTCTGCAGAAAGTTTAGAACCGACGGCCAAGCCTAAGAAAATAGTGACGATATTGATCAGCTCGTTTTGCGCCGTTTTCGATAATCTATCTACCACACCCGACTCACGCATTAGATTGCCAAGGCAAAACATACCAACCAGAGGAGTTGCTGCGGGTAAGAATAAAATCGTTAAGCCCAATACCATCAGCGGGAAAATGATCTTCTCCTTCTTACTCACCTCCCTGAGCTGCTCCATCTTTATCTCACGCTCGGCTTGGGTCGTGAGTAAACGCATGATCGGCGGCTGAATAATCGGCACCAGCGCCATATAGGAATAGGCCGCCACAGCAATCGCCCCCAACAACTCAGGCGCAAGCTTAGAGGCAAGGAAAATCGCCGTTGGTCCATCCGCGCCACCGATAATGGCAATGGCTGCGGCATCCTGCATGGTAAATTCAAAGCCTGGCACCAGATTCAGCGCTATCGCCCCAATTAAGGTTGCGAAAATCCCAAACTGCGCCGCCGCGCCGAGTAGCAAGGTCTTTGGATTGGCAATCAGCGCACTAAAATCTGTCAGCGCGCCAACCCCAATAAAGATCAGCAGCGGAAATACCCCGGTTTCAATCCCAACATGGTAGGCGTAATACAGCATACCGCCCTCTTCGGTAAAGCCCGCATTGGGAATATTCGCCAGCACAGCGCCAAAACCAATAGGTAACAACAGTAGTGGCTCAAAGCCACGCACTATCGCAAGGTATAACAGCAAGGCGCCCACAGCCATCATCAAGGCTTGCCCCGCAGTAAAATGGGCTATGCCCGTTTCGGCCCAGAAAGCCAGTAAACCATCCATAACGACTCCTAAGCTAAGGCCAGTAATTGAGAACCCACGGCAACCGAATCCCCTTCTTTCACAAAGAGATGGGTAATAATGCCATCCCCCTGTGCGCGGATTTCGGTCTCCATTTTCATGGCCTCTAGGATGATAACAACATCGCCGGCGCACACCTTGTCACCAATGCCGACATGCACTTTGAAGATATTGCCCGATAGTGGCGCGCTCATCTTAAGTTTCACCTCACTGGTTTGAGTCACTGGCGCAGCGCTCGGCTGAGAAGGATAAGCTTGACCAAGCGGCAGTGCGGCTTGTCCCTGAACTTGGATCTGGCTAATTTCGCCGCCCTCGGCAACCTCAACCACATAAGTTTGCCCTTCAACCGTAACAGTATAAGTTTCGGCCTCACGCGGTGTAGTAGGTAACACTGGCGCAAGCTCTGGTTTTGGCTCAAAGGCGGTTGGATCGTGACGGTGTTTTAAAAACTGTAAACCAATCTGCGGGAAGAGCGCATAGATGAGTAAATCATCGTCCTGAGACTTTTCTTTGCTCTCTGAGACGAGACGAATCCCTTGCTCCTGCGCCTTTGATAATAACTCCGTACGCAGTTTGTCCAACTCGGGTGCGAGTAAATCTGCAGGACGGCAAGTGATCGCCGCCGCACCGTTAAGCACTCGAGCCTGCAACTCGGGATTAACAGGGGCTGGAGTAGCACCATATTCGCCCCTTAACACGCCTTCAGTCTCTTTGGTCAACGATTGATATCTTTGCCCCATCAGTACGTTGATAACGGCCTGCGAGCCAACAATTTGCGACGTTGGTGTAACCAAAGGCAGAAAACCTAAATCCTGACGTACCCGAGGGATCTCCTCCAGCACAACGTCCAGCTTATCGGCCGCGCCTTGTTCTTTGAGCTGACTCTCCATATTCGTCAACATGCCACCGGGGACTTGAGCGCGAAGGATCCGCGAATCGATACCTTTTAATGCCCCTTCAAACTTGGCGTACTTTTTCCGCACCTCTCGGAAATAAGCGGCAATCTCTTCAAGTAAGACAAGGTCATAGTGAGTTTCACGCTCGGTCTCCGCCACCATAGCAACCACGGTTTCAGTTGCCGTATGGCCATAGGTTTGGCTCATCGAGGAAATAGCAGTATCGAGTACATCGATTCCCGCCTCTATCGCCTTTTGATAGGTTGCGGTACTCAGCCCCGTCGTGGCGTGGCAGTGCAATGAGAGCATGAGTTGAGTTTGTGATTTTAAGCGACTGATCAGCTCAAAGGCTTCCATCGGCTTGAGTAGGCCCGCCATGTCTTTAATGCACAGAGAATGGCAGCCCATGTCCTCAAGGCGCTTTGCCATATCGACCCAAGTATCAACCGTATGAACAGGGCTGGTCGTATAAGAAATTGTGCCTTGTGCATGTCCACCGACGTCACGCACCGCTTTTACCGCCATCTCGAGGTTACGCACATCATTCATCGCATCAAAGATACGGAATACATCGACACCATTGGCATGGGCACGCTCGACAAAACGTGTCACTAAATCATCGGCATAATGGCGATAACCCAATAGGTTTTGACCGCGCAGTAACATTTGTTGAGGTGTATTTGGCATTAACTTTTTCAGCTCACGGATCCTGTCCCAAGGATCCTCACCTAAATAACGGATACAGGCATCGAAAGTCGCTCCGCCCCAAGACTCGAGCGACCAAAATCCCACTTTATCGAGCAGAGGTGCTATCGGAAGCATGTCATCGAGGCGTAAACGCGTCGCTAAAATAGACTGATGTGCATCCCTCAAGACGACATCGGTTAACTGTAATGGCTTAGACGCCACAATCGAATTTACTCGGTTCATATGGCGCTCCATTATTTAGCCTGAGAACGATACTGCTGGACGGCTAAGCTAATCGCAGCCACCAATTTAGGATCTAAGGTGTTTGCAGCTCCGATAGAGCTCGCATCATTCACCTTTAACGGATCTGCTGCTTTAGGCTCTTCACGGCACCACTTAGCAACCAGATTCACACCTAATATCAATACACTTAAAAATAAATACACCAGCCCCATGCCCAATAACATGATGCCAACAGCATCTAATAGCTGCTGCGTTAGCTCCCCTTTCACGTCAGTACCTCCTCCAGCTTTCAACCCAATCAAGTGCTATATTTACAACTTCACAACATCCTCATTGATAACAAACTCAATCTATGGTTGTAAATTGGTAAGACCAATTTACATAAGATCGGCAATAAGTGTCTGAGGGATCCTTAGTGAACGAGCGATAAAATGAATATTCGTTAATGAAACAGCAAAGCAGATATTTTTATTGGGGAAAGAAGGGTTACTGGCTCTCAAGATTAAGGCCCGAGTAAACAGCAGCAGAAAGTGCAATCTAACGATAATGAGGTCTTGAATCTCTTATTAAATGAGTACAAGTTTAAATCGAACGATGAGCCTTATAAGTAAGGACATAATCCAAGAAGCATCGAAATACAGCGCTAAAGCATTAAGCTGCCAAGAAGGTGTTTAGAGGAATAATGAGAACACAGGTTTAAAAGTCTAGAAAACAAGATAATCAGCCGTTCTCCATTAACGCTGCATCTTAGACCGTAGAGTAATAACGTTAGTAATTAAAGAAGGCTTATGAAGAATACAGAAACTGAAATGGTAAACACGAAAAACAAAAAAGCCAGCTTATTCAGCTGGCTTCTTCGTTTAATTAGGCGCTTGGCGATGACCTACTCTCACATGGGGAGACCCCACACTACCATCGGCGCGATTGCGTTTCACTTCTGAGTTCGGGATGGGATCAGGTGGGACCACAATGCTATTGTCACCAAGCAAATTTGGTATTTACTCACCCGTCTTATCTCACGCAGGCAGTAAATGTAATTCGGAAAGCTGGATTGAGTTGCACTTCTTAAGTGTTTGCATTCAAGCTAAGTTCTCTTAGCAAAACCCATCTGGGTTGTATGGTTAAGCCTCTCGAGTCATTAGTATCAGTTAGCTCAACGCCTCACAACGCTTACACACCTGACCTATCAACGTCCTAGTCTCGAACGGCTCTTTAGTGGACTTAAAGTCCAAGGGATGACTCATCTTGGGGCTCGCTTCCCGCTTAGATGCTTTCAGCGGTTATCGATTCCGAACATAGCTACCGGGCAATGCCATTGGCATGACAACCCGAACACCAGCGGTTCGTTCACTCCGGTCCTCTCGTACTAGGAGCAACTCCCTCAATCATCCAACGCCCACGGCAGATAGGGACCGAACTGTCTCACGACGTTCTGAACCCAGCTCGCGTACCACTTTAAATGGCGAACAGCCATACCCTTGGGACCGACTTCAGCCCCAGGATGTGATGAGCCGACATCGAGGTGCCAAACACCGCCGTCGATATGAACTCTTGGGCGGTATCAGCCTGTTATCCCCGGAGTACCTTTTATCCGTTGAGCGATGGCCCTTCCATTCAGAACCACCGGATCACTATGACCTACTTTCGTACCTGCTCGACGTGTCTGTCTCGCAGTTAAGCTGGCTTATGCCATTGCACTAACCGTACGATGTCCGACCGTACTTAGCCAACCTTCGTGCTCCTCCGTTACTCTTTGGGAGGAGACCGCCCCAGTCAAACTACCCACCAGGCACTGTCCTTAACCCCGATTAGGGGCCCAAGTTAGAACATCAACACTACAAGGGTGGTATTTCAAGGACGACTCCACGAGAACTAGCGTTCCCGCTTCAAAGTCTCCCACCTATCCTACACATGTAGGGTCAATGTTCAGTGCCAAGCTATAGTAAAGGTTCACGGGGTCTTTCCGTCTAGCCGCGGGTATACGGCATCTTCACCGCAATTTCAACTTCACTGAGTCTCGGCTGGAGACAGCGTGGCCATCATTACGCCATTCGTGCAGGTCGGAACTTACCCGACAAGGAATTTCGCTACCTTAGGACCGTTATAGTTACGGCCGCCGTTTACCGGGGCTTCGATCATGAGCTTCTCTTGCGATAACCCAATCAATTAACCTTCCGGCACCGGGCAGGCGTCACACCGTATACGTCATCTTGCGATTTTGCACAGTGCTGTGTTTTTGATAAACAGTTGCAGCCACCTGGTATCTGCGACTGCCGTCAGCTTAGGGAGCAAGTCCCATCACCAACAGCAGCGTACCTTCTCCCGAAGTTACGGTACCATTTTGCCTAGTTCCTTCAGCCGAGTTCTCTCAAGCGCCTTGGTATTCTCTACCCGACCACCTGTGTCGGTTTGGGGTACGATTCCCGCTAACCTGAAGCTTAGAAGATTTTCCTGGAAGCATGGCATCAACTACTTCATCCCCTTGGGGACTCGTCATCAGCTCTCAGTGTATAGTGACCCGGATTTGCCTAAGTCACCCACCTACCACCTTAAACGCGGACTACCAACGCCGCGCTAGCCTAGCCTTCTCCGTCTCTCCATCGCAGTTAGCGGAAGTACAGAAATATTAATCTGTTTCCCATCGACTACGCCTTTCGGCCTCGCCTTAGGGTCGACTCACCCTGCCCCGATTAACGTTGGACAGGAACCCTTGGTCTTTCGGCGAGGGGTTTTTCACCCCCTTTATCGTTACTCATGTCAGCATTCGCACTTCTGATACCTCCAGCGTGGGTTACCCCTTCACCTTCAACGGCTTACAGAACGCTCCTCTACCGCGCAACCCTAATGGGCTGCACCCGTAGCTTCGGTGGTATGTTTAGCCCCGTTACATCTTCCGCGCAGGCCGACTCGACTAGTGAGCTATTACGCTTTCTTTAAATGATGGCTGCTTCTAAGCCAACATCCTAGCTGTCTAAGCCTTCCCACATCGTTTCCCACTTAACATACACTTTGGGACCTTAGCTGACGGTCTGGGTTGTTTCCCTTTTGACGACGGACGTTAGCACCCGCCGTCTGTCTCCCGGATAGCACTCTTTGGTATTCGGAGTTTGCAAAGGGTTGGTAAGTCGGGATGACCCCTAGCCTTAACAGTGCTCTACCCCCAAAGGTGTTCGTCCGAGGCGCTACCTAAATAGCTTTCGAGGAGAACCAGATATCTCCCGGTTTGATTGGCCTTTCACCCCCAGCCACAAGTCATCCGCTAATTTTTCAACATTAGTCGGTTCGGTCCTCCAGTTGATGTTACTCAACCTTCAACCTGCCCATGGCTAGATCACCGGGTTTCGGGTCTACGCCTTGCAACTAAACGCGCAGTTAACACTCGGTTTCCCTACGGCTCCGCTATTCGCTTAACCTCGCTACAAAACGTAAGTCGCTGACCCATTATACAAAAGGTACGCAGTCACGGTCTCAAGTACCGCTCCCACTGCTTGTACGTATACGGTTTCAGGTTCTATTTCACTCCCCTCACAGGGGTTCTTTTCGCCTTTCCCTCACGGTACTGGTTCACTATCGGTCAGTCAGGAGTATTTAGCCTTGGAGGATGGTCCCCCCATATTCAAACAGGATATCACGTGTCCCGCCTTACTCGTTTTCATCAAAGGTTAGTTTTCGTGTACGGGGCTATCACCCTGTGCCGCTGGACTTTCCAGACCATTCCACTAACACCCCTCTGACTTAAGGGCTAATCCCCGTTCGCTCGCCGCTACTAGGGGAATCTCGGTTGATTTCTTTTCCTAAGGGTACTTAGATGTTTCAGTTCCCCTCGTTTGCCTCATGTAGCTATGTATTCACTACATGATGACCGCTTATGCGGCCGGGTTCCCCCATTCGGACATCGTTAGCTCAAATGCTTGTTACTAGCTCGCCAACGCTTTTCGCAAGTTACTACGTCCTTCATCGCCTCTGACTGCCAAGGCATCCACCGTATACGCTTAGTCGCTTAACCATACAACCCAAATAGGTTTCACTTACGTGAGTCACTTGAATTGTTGCGACCAGCTGGTTTTACTTGTCTCATTTCCGACCAAGGAAATGGACTCGCCTTAGACTTGAATATTCAAGACACTTAAAAAGTGTTTTAAGAACTCAATTTTTTTCGTATTAACACAACGACAGACATCATTGTATTAATTACTATCAGCTTTCCAAATTGTTAAAGAACAATGCTTACCGGCACGCGGTGCATTTCGCTCTCCCTCCTCTTTCGAGAAGTTCAACAAGCCATCTGTGTGAACACTCAACAAACATTGAGTTAGTCGTATAGGTAAGGAGGTGATCCAGCCCCAGGTTCCCCTAGGGCTACCTTGTTACGACTTCACCCCAGTCATGAACCACAAAGTGGTGAGCGCCCTCCCGAAGGTTAAGCTACCCACTTCTTTTGCAGCCCACTCCCATGGTGTGACGGGCGGTGTGTACAAGGCCCGGGAACGTATTCACCGTGGCATTCTGATCCACGATTACTAGCGATTCCGACTTCATGGAGTCGAGTTGCAGACTCCAATCCGGACTACGACGAGCTTTGTGAGATTAGCTCCACCTCGCGGCTTTGCAACCCTCTGTACTCGCCATTGTAGCACGTGTGTAGCCCTACTCGTAAGGGCCATGATGACTTGACGTCGTCCCCACCTTCCTCCGGTTTATCACCGGCAGTCTCCCTAGAGTTCCCGCCATTACGCGCTGGCAAATAAGGATAGGGGTTGCGCTCGTTGCGGGACTTAACCCAACATTTCACAACACGAGCTGACGACAGCCATGCAGCACCTGTCTCAGAGTTCCCGAAGGCACTAAGCTATCTCTAGCGAATTCTCTGGATGTCAAGAGTAGGTAAGGTTCTTCGCGTTGCATCGAATTAAACCACATGCTCCACCGCTTGTGCGGGCCCCCGTCAATTCATTTGAGTTTTAACCTTGCGGCCGTACTCCCCAGGCGGTCTACTTAATGCGTTAGCTTGAGAGCCCAGTGTTCAAGACACCAAACTCCGAGTAGACATCGTTTACGGCGTGGACTACCAGGGTATCTAATCCTGTTTGCTCCCCACGCTTTCGTGCCTGAGCGTCAGTCTTTGTCCAGGGGGCCGCCTTCGCCACCGGTATTCCTCCAGATCTCTACGCATTTCACCGCTACACCTGGAATTCTACCCCCTCTACAAGACTCTAGTTTGCCAGTTCGAAATGCAATTCCCAGGTTGAGCCCGGGGCTTTCACATCTCGCTTAACAAACCGCCTGCGCACGCTTTACGCCCAGTAATTCCGATTAACGCTTGGACCCTCCGTATTACCGCGGCTGCTGGCACGGAGTTAGCCGGTCCTTCTTCTGTAGGTAACGTCACAGCTGCAAGGTATTAACTTACAACCTTTCCTCCCTACTGAAAGTGCTTTACAACCCGAAGGCCTTCTTCACACACGCGGCATGGCTGCATCAGGGTTTCCCCCATTGTGCAATATTCCCCACTGCTGCCTCCCGTAGGAGTCTGGGCCGTGTCTCAGTCCCAGTGTGGCTGATCATCCTCTCAGAACAGCTAGGGATCGTCGCCTTGGTGAGCCATTACCTCACCAACTAGCTAATCCCACCTAGGTTCATCCAATCGCGAGAGGCCCGAAAGTCCCCCTCTTTCCCCCGTAGGGCGTATGCGGTATTAGCAGTCGTTTCCAACTGTTATCCCCCTCGACTGGGCAGATCCCTAGGCATTACTCACCCGTCCGCCGCTCGCCACCTCAGGAGTAAACTCCCTTGTGCTGCCGCTCGACTTGCATGTGTTAGGCCTGCCGCCAGCGTTCAATCTGAGCCATGATCAAACTCTTCAATTAAAAGTTTTGTGAATCCGAAGATTCGACTCAATGAATTCTGAATCGACTTAGTTAATAAGTCGTTGTACATATTGCTATGAACACTCATTCATTGATTTAATTCTTTGATTACTCGCCAAACGGCAGAGTAATTTCGATTAACTCAACACCTGTGAGTGTCCACACAGATTTCTTGTTTAGATTGTTAAAGAGCATTTGACCTCGGCTTTCGCGTTACCGCTCAGCGGGTCAGGGCTGCGTATTCTACGCATTTCCCTTGTCGCGTCAAGGCGTTTTTGCAAACTTCTTGAGGCTTTCGAATCAACTGCACATTTTGCATTCGATTCGCACTGTCACCGCGCTTGCTTTCGCTGTCTGCCGTGTCAGTGGATGCGCATTATAGGCAGCAGAACTTTTTGTGCAAGGGCTTTTTTAACAAATCACGTCAAGTGAGCAAATAACCAGCAAAACTACAAATATCGGATAAATATACTGCAATCTTTGTCACTCGGGTTGATAAGTTTGGCATATGCGGCATGGATGTGCAGGGAATTCTATAGATCGAATAGCCTTAAGAATGGGCGCTTTAAAACTTTTGTATATATAGATGTATAGCTGTCAAATGAGGAAAACGGTTCAAGAATAACGACTCTTGAACCGTAGAACAGACTCATTGAATAACGCTTGCTTGTATTGAAGCTGTCGGGCTAAGGATTATCCGTAGAATTTGTCGAACTCTTGGTGCCCTCTCCCGTGCCTTGTTCCTTTTCATGCTCTCCATCGCCCACAATGTGCGCCACTTTTAGTTTTCTCACGGTGCGAATAGTGATCACTGGCCCAGAAATGGCGTAGAGGTAAAAACCGATACAGAGAATTAATGCTGGTTGCACCGACACCACCACAAACACGCCAACCACAAATAAAATCGCAATGAAATTCACTTTGCCGCGCCAGTCAATTTCCTTAAATGAGTGATAACGGAAATTACTCACCATTAATAACCCCGTGGTGGCCGTAATCAATCCGGCTATCCAACTGATATTCTTACCATCGAGGTTGTACTGATTGCCAAGCCAAATGCTACCGGCAATTACTGCCGCTGCTGCAGGACTCGCTAAGCCTTGAAAATAACGCTTATCAGCCACGCCAACTTGGGTATTAAAACGTGCCAACCTTAATGCTGCGCCCGCACAATAGATAAATGCAGCAAGCCAACCAACTTTGCCTAAATCCGCAAGCGCCCAATTGTAGGCGAGTAATGCAGGTGCCATACCAAAGGACACCATGTCTGCCATGCTGTCATATTCGGCACCAAAGTCACTTTGCGTGTTCGTTAATCTTGCCACTCTGCCGTCTAAACCATCGCAAATCATGGCCACAAAAATCGCAATCGCCGCCGCTTCAAAGTTAGCATTCATAGAGGCAATCACAGCATAGAAACCGGAAAACAAGCCGGCGGTGGTGAATAAATTCGGCAGTAAATAGATACCTTTATTCTTTACTGTTTGATTCGAGGAATTTTGCATACACTTATAAAGCTATGAGCTGAAATGGAAGTAGGCTTCAAGATAGCATATTTTACTATCATGTCGATGGTGACCCTTAGGGATGATTTTTATGTTAAGAAAAGCCAAGGTTAGCGCAATGTTTCTGCGGATTGCATGCTTAATGCTGCTCACTCAGCCCGTATTCGCCGGGGTGATTTACACTTGGGTCGATGAGAATGGTGTCACCCATTACAGTCAGCAGCCACCGGAGCAGGAACAACCCAAAACGCAGCAACTTTATAGCGAAGATATCGAGCCTGGTAAAATTGGCTATATCGCTCCCGCTAAAAAAGATGCGCCCCCTGAAATGTCCGAGTCCGAAAAGTCAGCAGCGTTAATTAAAGAGAAAGACGCTAAGCAAGCCGAAACGATTTGTGAAAACGCTAAACATAATTTAGATGTGTTAACGACTCATACCAAGCTCACCCGCCAAGAAGAAGGTAATAAAGAGCCGGTCGCAATGACTGAAGAAGAGCGCCAAGCGGCAATTAGCGAGAATCAGCAGCGGATAAAACTGTTTTGCGATAAGAAATAACGTTCTGCGTTTGTTGTAGCTGCATGTAAACCTTGATACTCACGCCACACTATCGTGTGCTGCTCTTTTAGGGTTACCGCACATTTATCTGTAGCGTTTGGATATAAAAAAACCGAAGTCTAAGACTTCGGTTTTTTTATTTAGGTTAAGCTGCATTTAGCACGGTAAGCATCCGCGTAAATTATTGCTCGAATACCAACTCACCACCGGCGCAACTGACCTTAATCGGTTTGCCGGGCAGTAAATCGCCACGTAATAATTTTTGCGCTAATGGGTTTTCCATCTCTTGCTGTAAGGCACGTTTCAGCGGTCTTGCGCCATAGACTGGGTCGAAACCAATTTCGGCGATTAACGATAATGCCTCGTCGGTGATCTCCAGCGTATAGTCTTTCTCTGCCAAACGCTTACGCAATGAAGCAATTTGGATAGATGCAATATGCTTGATATTTTCCGCATCCAAGGGATGGAATACCACTGACTCGTCGATCCGGTTTAGAAACTCGGGTCTAAAGCTATGGGTAACCACATTCATCACCGCGCTCTTCATTTCGCTATAACTTAGGTGACCGAATCCTTCTTGGATAATGTCAGAGCCTAAGTTTGAGGTCATGATGATCACCGTATTTCTAAAGTCGACGGTACGACCTTGACCATCGGTTAAGCGGCCATCATCCAGCACCTGCAGCAGAATGTTAAACACGTCTGGGTGAGCCTTTTCCACCTCATCGAGCAAAATCACCGAATAAGGCTTACGGCGTACCGCTTCGGTTAAGTAACCGCCCTCTTCATAGCCGACATAGCCCGGAGGCGCCCCCACTAAACGGGAAACCGCGTGTTTCTCCATAAATTCAGACATGTCGATGCGCACTAAGGCCGATTCCGTATCGAAGAGGAACTTAGCCAACGACTTACACAGCTCAGTTTTACCCACACCTGTTGGTCCTAAGAACAGGAACGAACCAATAGGACGATTCGGATCGGCAAGTCCTGCACGGCTACGGCGAATCGCATTGGCCACCGCATCCACGGCTTCGTTTTGGCCAATCACCCGCTCATGCAGTGCCACTTCCATTTGCAGCAGCTTTTCACGCTCGCCTTCAAGCATCTTAGAAACCGGAATGCCCGTCGCCTTTGATAGCACTTCGGCAATTTCTAAGTCAGTAACTTTATTGCGTAGCAGTGTCATATCCTGCATTTCGGCTTGCGATGCTAAGTCCAGTTGCTTTTCAAGCTCGGGAATACGGCCATATTGCAGCTCGGACATACGGGTCAAGTCGCCCGCGCGGCGCGCCACTTCTAAATCCATCCGAGCCTGCTCAAGGTCGGCTTTAATATGCTGAGTCCCTGCAAGCGCCGCTTTTTCGGTACGCCAGATTTCATTAAGCTCCGACGCCTTAGCCTCAACCTCATGCAACTCGACACGTAAATGTTCGAGTCGACGGCGGCTCGCCTCATCGTTTTCTTTGGCTAATGCCTGCTCTTCCAGTTTCAACTGGATAGCTCGGCGCTCCAATCTGTCTAGGGATTCAGGCTTAGAATCCATCTGCATACGGATGCTCGATGCCGCCTCGTCAATCAAGTCGATGGCTTTATCGGGTAATTTACGGTCCGACACATAACGGTGCGACATGGTGGCCGCCGCTACAATCGCCGGATCGGTAATTTCCACATGGTGATGCAGCTCGTAACGCTCTTTGAGGCCACGCAAAATCGCGATGGTATCTTCCACGCTAGGCTCATCCACTAATACTTTTTGGAAGCGGCGCTCAAGGGCGGCATCCTTTTCAATATATTGACGATATTCGTCGAGAGTGGTCGCGCCCACACAGTGAAGATCGCCACGGGCCAGTGCAGGCTTTAACATATTGCCCGCATCCATGGCGCCATCACCTTTACCCGCGCCCACCATAGTGTGTAGCTCGTCGATAAAGAGGATCACTTGGCCTTCTTCCTGCGCCAGCTCGTTAAGCACGGCTTTTAAACGCTCTTCAAACTCACCACGATATTTAGCGCCCGCAATCAGTGCGCCCATGTCTAAGGATAAAACGCGTTTATTTTTAATCCCTTCAGGCACTTCACCGTTCACTATTCGCTGCGCGAGGCCTTCAACAATCGCGGTTTTACCCACGCCAGGCTCACCAATCAGCACTGGGTTGTTTTTACTGCGGCGTTGCAGCACTTGAATGGTGCGGCGGATTTCATCGTCGCGACCAATCACAGGGTCAAGTTTGCCTTGTTCGGCACGCTCAGTGAGATCGACGGTAAACTTTTTCAGCGCTTGGCGTTGATCTTCCGCGTTAGGATCATCCACATTCTGACCGCCGCGCACTTGCTCAATGGTTTGCTCGAGCAGCTCTTTGGTGGCGCCGGATTTCTTTAAGCATTGCGCCAAGGCATCGCTGCCTTCGAGTGCCGCTAAAACAAATAACTCACTGGAGATATATTTGTCTTTACGCTTTTGCGCCAACTTGTCGCACAGGTTTAATAAGCGAATTAAACCTTGGGATAATTGTACATCGCCGCCAGTGCCTTCGACCTGCGGTAGACGTTCAAGCTCTTGGCTCAACAGCGAGCGCAGCGCACTCACCCGAATGCCAGCTTGGGTTAATAAAGGATGGATAGAACCAGAATCCTGGTTCAGCAGCGCCATCATCAAATGTAACGGTTCGATAAACTGATGATCACGCCCGAGCGCGAGCGACTGGGCATCTGAGATGGCAAGCTGAAATTTATTGGTCATACGATCGAGTCGCATACAGCCTCCTAAAACTCACAAATTAGGTATAACATTTTGTTAGTTAAAAGATGGGGGCTATTTAACCGATTTCAAGCAAGACGGCGGGAAATTAATACAAATTGTAGGGGAATAAACCTAAGACTTAAGCCAGATCAATGAAGCCATGCGGCCAGTGATTTTATCGCGGCGATAAGAGAAATAATCAGGGCTAGAGACTGTACAAATATCGGCGCTGTAGACCTGGGTAATACCCAGTTTCTTTAAGCGCAATTTGGCTAATCCGATAATATCGGCAAGGTATTTGTCAGGCTTAGTTGCCTGACATTGAGCGACGAAGCAGTTTGCAGCGTTTGGATCTGTTGCCATAAAAGCAGCACGCACCTCGGCGCCAACCTCAAAGGTTTCGGGCCCAATGGCAGGCCCTAGATAGGCAATCAGCTCGCTTGGCTTAGAGGTAAACTTAGCCACACTCGCCTCAATCACTCCATCACAGAGTCCGCGCCAGCCGGCATGGGCAGCGGCGACCTCAGTACCTTGTTGGTTACACAGAAGTACTGGCAAACAATCGGCGGTCATCACCACACACACACGTCCTGCGAGGTCGGTATAGCTGGCATCGGCCACCAAAGGTGGCGCATCTTGCCCGGCCACACTCTTAGATTGAGCTTCTTGGGCAAGATTAATTGGGGCGATATCCGCCAAATCAACCACCTGAGTGCCATGGACTTGCTCCAACCACACAGGCTCAGTCGCAAGCCCTAACTGTTTCGCCAACATGCCACGATTAGCCAATACCTGCTGCGGCGCATCCCCCACATGCAGCCCTAAGTTCAGGCTATCGTAGGGCGCGAGACTCACACCGCCGTGGCGGTCAGTCATCGCAATTGCCACATTATCCGGTACAGGCCAATCGTGGAGCAGCATAGCTTAGTACTCGACTGGGTGTTCTAAGGTGTCTTGACGCAGCGCTTTAGTCAGAATCACCATATCTTCAGGGATAGGCGCGGTCCAGCTCATGATTTCACAAGTCACAGGATGCGCTAACTCCAAACGCACCGCATGCAGTGCTTGGCGTTTAAAGTTTTTCAGGATCTCAAAAAACTCAGGACTCGCCGCCTTGGGTGGTTTTGGACGGCCGCCATAAACAGGATCGCCTACCAAGACATGGCCAATATATGCCATATGCACACGGATTTGGTGAGTACGGCCCGATTCTAAACGCAATCTTAAACGGGTGTGATTACGAAATTTTTCCGCTACCCGGTAGTGAGTCACTGCGGGTTTACCCGAATGATGCACCGCCATATGGGTACGTTTTGTCGGATGACGACCAATAGGCTCATCGACTGTACCGCCCGCCGTCATAGTGCCGAGGACAATCGCCTCATACTCACGGGTGATTTCACGGGCTTGCAGTGCGGCCACTAAATGGGTTTGCGCTTCAACCGTTTTGGCTACCACCATCAAACCTGTGGTGTCTTTATCCAAACGATGCACAATACCCGCACGTGGAACGTGCTCGATATTCGGGCAATGGTGCAGCAGCGCGTTCATCAAAGTGCCATCGGCATTGCCTGCACCGGGGTGAACGACTAAGCCCGCTTGTTTATTGATCACTAAGATATCATCGTCTTCATAGACAATATCCAGCTCAATGGCTTGTGCGGCCGCATGCACTTCTTCTTCGAGCGTGGCATTAATTTCAATGCGCTGCAGCTCGAATACCTTTTCGCGCGGCTTATTCACCATCACGCCATCAACATAGACTGCATCAGATAGGATCCATTCCTTGATGCGCGTGCGCGAGTAATCTGGGAACAACTCAGCCAGTGCTTGATCCAATCTCAGGCCAGTTTGTGTTGCCGAAATCTCGCTTTTTAGATTAATCTCTTGTGTCATAGGAACCGTATCCCCATTTTGGGGTCAAAAAATGTGTGCTATCTGTTACAATCGAATGCTTTCTATTTTATCGTGAAATGGAAAAATTCTTAACTACAACTTATAAAGAATTGAATTCAAGTATGTATAAATTCTCCAAAGGCTTAACCTTAGTCCTATTTTCGCTAGCGTTATCAGCCTGTAGCAGCAGTCCTGAAGATAACGATATTGCCGCCAAAACCTCACCTGATGTGCTCTATTCTCAGGCAAGAACCTCCATGGAACTTGGCAATTACTCTAAAGCCGTCCGTTCATTGGAAGCGTTAGACTCACGCTTTCCCTTCGGACCACATAAAACTCAGGTTCAGTTAGATCTGATTTATGCCTATTACAAAATGGACGATGTTGCCTCTGGCATTGCCAACATTGACAGATTCATCCGTTTAAACCCAACCCATCCGAATATCGACTATGTCTACTATATGCGTGGACTCGTCAATATGCAGGCGGACAGCTATCTGTTCCACGATATGTTGAATATCGATAGAACCGATCGCGATCCTAAAAATGCCCAAGATGCCTTTAAGGATTTTGATCGTTTAATCAAAACCTATCCCAACAGCAAATATGCTGCCGATGCGCAAAAACGCATGTTGTCGCTGAAAAACCGTTTAGCAAAATATTCCATTCAAGTTGCTGAGTATTATATCAAAATGAACGCTTGGAGTGCTGCGGCCGTTCGTGCTCAATCTGTGTTGGAAACATATCCCGGCACTCCTTCAACGGAACGTGCACTGGAGATTATGGCAGAAGCTTATGGCGAGTTAGGTCAGAACCAACTGAAGCAAAACGTGCTCATGGTAATGCAAGCTAACTTCCCAAACAACGAAATCTTATCGAACTAAGCGTAAATGCCCCTTTATAAGGGGCATTTTTTTCCTTTGTTCGGCGTTTCACGCTCCTTCCCTTTTAGGTTCTACAGCGCGCCAAGTTCCTTTTCATCTGGGTAAGAGCCAATAAATACGCTATTCGAGTAAAACTTATCCAACCGCACCACTTTTTACATTATTTCGTAAAAATCAGTTGACTCAAAAGCCGAAAAGCCTTTAAATTGCGCCCGTCGCCCGAATAGCTCAGTCGGTAGAGCAGAGGATTGAAAATCCTCGTGTCCCTGGTTCGATTCCGGGTTCGGGCACCATCTTTAAATTGGTTGCCTTAGCGACCAGTGTTAAAGAATCGCAATAAAGTACAGTGCAGGTGTGGTGGAATTGGTAGACACGCTAGCTTCAGGTGCTAGTGCCCTTGCGGGCGTGGAGGTTCAAGTCCTCTCACCTGTACCAAATTGCGATTCAAATTAAAATTCGACACAATGTCGGATACCAATGCAGATGTGGTGGAATTGGTAGACACGCTAGCTTCAGGTGCTAGTGCCCTTGCGGGCGTGGAGGTTCAAGTCCTCTCATCTGTACCAACATTTAAACCTCGCTTAGCGAGGTTTTTTTGTATCTGCGATTAAATTTCCTTAAGTAACTTATCACCTTCCTTAAATTTGCTATAACTATTCATACAGACTCATCATAGGGACAGCTCGAGCTCTGCCTAAAGGACTCCCTTGTTTCACCGAGGAAATCCATATGAATGGTCTACAAATAAAACAAAAGATGTTTATTGGCATTCTCGTGCCACTTGTCATGCTGCTCACTATCGGTTTTATCGCTATCAACATGATGGGAAAAATCGAATATGGCGTCGAACGTATCTATAACGACCGCGTCGTCCCCCTTGATGATCTTAAAGTCATTGCCGACAAATATGCCGTGGATGTAATTGATGCGGCAAACAAGGCTAATGCGGGCGGGTTTAGTGCTTCACAGGCCATTGATGCCCTTAGCAGTGCCAAATCTACCGTCAATCAACGCTGGCAAAAGTATCTCGCCACTGAGCTGACCAAAGAAGAGTCTCAACTCGCCCAGCAAGCCGAACGCTTATTTATTCCTGCCAACGATCAGATAGAGCAATTAATCACTTACCTCAGGGGCTTTAATGGGGATGTTGTCCATAAACTCAATGACAAAATACTGCCTTTATATAACGCCATCGACCCTATCAGCGGTAAAGTTTCCGAACTGATTGACCTGCAAATTAAGATCGCTGGGCAAGAAAGAGATAGCGTAAAAAGTATCTATCAATCATCCATTTCCATATTTATTATTCTCGCAGGGATGGCAATGCTGATCAGCATAGTGATTGGACTTTGGGTCAATCGCAGTGTGATGAATCCTATTCGCGATATAGTTCAAAACCTGAAAATCATTCGGCAAGACTCGGATCTCACTGTGAAGTTTAAAACCTTCAACGATGATGAACTCGGACAGATCTCCACTAGCCTCACTCAGGTTATTGAACATTTACGGGGAATTTTGCACTCCATCGCTGAGGCGGCAAATACTGTGAATAGCTCGGCCACAGAGCTTGGTAGCTTTACCCAAGAAACCAACAAACGAATGCAGCAGCAACAGGCTGAAACCGAACAAACCGCCACCGCCATGAATGAGATGACGGCCACGGTTGCCGAGGTGGCTCAAAGCGCCGCAGCGGCAGCGGATTCAGCTAAGGATGCCGATAATTACGCCGCCAATGGTAATCACATTGTGATGCAGTCCATTACCAGCATGTCGCAACTTTCTGAGCAAATTCAAAAAACGGCGCAAGTGATTGGCTTTTTATCCAATGAAAGTCAAAACATCGGCCGAGTATTAGATGTGATCAAAAGCATTGCCGAACAAACCAATCTACTGGCATTAAATGCGGCGATTGAAGCGGCCCGCGCCGGAGAACAAGGTAGAGGCTTTGCCGTCGTAGCCGACGAAGTCCGGACATTGGCACAGCGCACCCAAAAATCGACCCAAGAGATTGAAGCGATGATCGCCACTCTGCAACAAGGGGTTAAAGAAGCGGTGAATGCGATGGAAGTAGGGATTAATCAAGTTGATGATGCCAACGACAAGGCGAATCAGGCAGGCCAAGCACTGAAAGAGATTGTCGCATCCGTCGACAATATCACTGAATTGAATACCCATATCGCCACGGCTGCCGAGGAGCAAAGTAGTGTGGCCGAGAGCATCAACCGTAGCATTATTGCCATTAGCGATATTGCCGAACACTCCACTAATTCGGCCTTAGAGCTGAGTGAGTCGGTGATCAATCTAACCAAGCTTGCCAACAGTATGCGTAATCAGGTGAGTGCATTCAGGCTCTAGTTCATATCGCTGGCACAGGCCTGCTGTGCCAGTCTCTTTGCTGATTATTCTGCTGACTTTTTATCTTTAGATGACATTCCGTCTAACAGTTTTTACTATGATTTTTATTGATCCAAATCAAATGAATCTTTAAACTTGAATAACATTCATAAATAAAGCATGTTAAGGATTCACTATGTTGGATAGCCGTACCATCCAGATTATTAAGAGCACTATTCCCCTTCTCGAGTCAGCAGGTCCTGCACTCACCCAGCATTTTTACCAACGGATGTTTGCCCATAATCCTGAGTTAAAAGATGTATTTAACTTGGCTCATCAACATTCTGGCGGTCAACCTGTAGCCTTATTTAATGCAGTTGCAGCCTATGCGAAGAACATCGATAACCTAGGTGCATTAGGTACGGCCGTCGAGCGCATTGCCCAAAAGCACACAGGATTTTTAATTCAGCCAGAACAATATGCCATCGTCGGCGGTCATCTACTGGCCACGCTAAAAGAGCTGGGGGAGAGGCGGTTACCGAAGAAGTGCTCACCGCATGGGGCGATGCTTATCAGTTTTTAGCCAATATTTTTATCCAGCGCGAAGCGCAGATCTACCAAGAAAGCGCAGAGCAAGATGGCGGTTGGTCAGGTGAACGTGAGTTTGTTATTCGTGAGAAAACAGCCGAGTCGGCCGTGATTACCTCGTTCGTATTAGCGCCAGTCGATCGGCAAGCGGTAAAAGATTTTATCCCAGGACAATACCTCAGCATTAAGCTGCAACATCCTAAGCTCGATTTCGATGAGATTCGCCAGTATTCGCTGTCCGACGCACCTAACGGGAAAAGCTACCGCATTAGTGTAAAACGTGAGCCTAATGGCCAAGTGTCGAACCTGCTTCACGATGAGTTAAAGGTGGGCGATATCCTTGCTGTTATGCCACCAGCAGGAGACTTCACCCTAACCGCTCAGCCAGAGACACCTGTAGTGTTAATTTCGGCGGGTGTTGGACAAACGCCAATGAAGAGCATGTTGAATCAGCTACTAAAACTAAAACACCCAAGCACAGTGACTTGGTTGCACGCTTGCGAACATGGTGACGTACATGGGTTTAAAGCGGCGATTAACACTAAACTCGCTCAACACGCTAATCTTGTCAGCCATGTGTGGTACCGCGAGCCGAAAGCAACTGACATTTTAGGCCAAGATTATGATTTCAAAGGAACGATGAACTTAACCTCAGTCGCCGATAAAATCGTTACCAACGCACATTACTATTTCTGTGGCCCCATTGGCTTTATGGCCTCGATCAAGCAGCAATTACTCGCCCTTGGTGTACCTAGCGAGCAAATGCACTATGAAGTCTTTGGCCCCCATGCCGAACTCTAAAGCTGCAACTTTGTTATCCATCTTCGAAAGATAACGAAAGCATGAAGCCATCTTCCCGCAAGGTAAGGTGGCTTAAACTTATTCCATAAGTACTGAGTTAAGCTGACGTCCCTGCAAGATAGATAGAATCTACCTCCTCTGCTGTCAACATACGACTCTCGCCCGGCTTTAAGGCTTCATCCAAGGTAATCTCACCGATAGAAAGGCGATGCAATCCCACCACTGGATTACGGAAACGACCAAACATCCGTTTGATTTGATGATACTTTCCTTCTCTTAAGGTCACCTCTGCCACATGGGGGCGAGGATAACAAGCTGTGCTGGCTGAGTGGTGATATCTTCAAAGCCAAAATACATGCCCTGCGCGAATGCCGCGATATAGTCTTCGCTCAAAGGATTTGCCAGAGTCACCCGATACATTTTATCCACTTTTTGCTCAGGCGACATGAGCGCCTCGGACCAACGGCTATCATTGGTTAGCAGCAATAAGCCCGAAGAGTTTAAATCTAACCGCCCTGCTATATGCAGCTCATGGCGAGTATCGCAATCGAGCAAATCAATCACAGTGCGATGCTCTTTGTCTTTGGTAGCACTTACCACGCCAACGGGCTTATGCAACATCAAATACACTGGCTGGTTGGCCTGTAAGACTTGCCCATCAAACACAATGTGGGAAAATTCATCCACCAGCAGATCGAGCGCTTTCGCAGGCGCACCATCCACATACACTCGCTCCGCCAGCAAGAGTTCTCGCACGGCTTTACGGTGAATTTGTAACTTAACAGCAAGGTATCTATCGAGACGACCACGTTTTGATTGCATCACACCACCCAACTCTAAGATAAAGGCGCAATGCGATAGGCACAGCGACGAGCACCGTCGATGATATGCTCTTCACGGCTTACAATGGCGATATCGGCAAATAATTGCTGGAACTGTTGCAGTTCGGAGCGGCAAAAGTTTTGGCACTTAGTCGCTGCACTGCAAATTGGGCAGTGATTCTCAAGCAACCAGAAAACGCCATCGGCTTGTTCGTGCGTCGCCATATAGCCCTCGAGGGTACGCAGCTCCACCAGTTTCGTTAGACGACTTGCAATATCCGTCATGCCGAGCATCGCACTGCGATACTGCTGCATGGCCGTTTGCTCCCTATGCTCGATCAGTTTATCTAGGCCTTGATCGCCAAATATCATTTTAACAGAATCAATTAATTGCAAACTAAGCTCACTGTGGCGGTCGGCAAAGTGACTGCGACTCTGCTCGGTTAATCCCCAATATCGGGTTGGGCGTCCACGGCCTTCGACTCTATCTTCAATATCAACATCACCCGCATCCTCTAAGGCCTGCAAATGCTGCCGGACGCCCATAGTGGTCAGGGCCAGTTCTTCCGCTAGGGTCTTTGCCGTTAAAGGACCGTGCAGCTTGAGTAATTGAATAATCTTATCAGTGGTTTTCATATGCGCTCTCCGCTCTTCGCCTCGGATTATCCCTTAATCGCCCACCTTTTAACAGAATAAATAAAGTTTTTTATTTATTTTATCCTTTACAAGATTAAATAAAGTAATTACCTTATAAATAATTTATAAACAAATAGGTTTACATAATGAACTTACTCATCATCAGCACCAGTCAAAGAGCCAACTCGCAAAGCGCTAAAGTCGCGAAATACATAGCCGAAACCAGTTTTTTATCGCCCCACAGTGTCGGTTACGACGCTATCCATCACTTAGAACTTTGCCAGTTCAATCTGCCTTTTTGGGACGGTGAAGAGGACAACAAGGGCGAACATTGGCCTGAGATTGAGCGAAAAGTCGATGCCGCGGATGCCCTCGTTTTGATTACGCCCGAATGGGGTGGAATGGCATCGCCACTGCTTAAAAACTTCCTATTGATGTGTAGCCGTCAGGAAACCGCCCATAAGCCAGTGTTGCTGATTTCAGTTTGTAGCGGCATTAGCGGAGCTTACCCCATTGTGGAAGTCAAAATGAATGCACTCAAAAACAATAAATTGGTGCCCATTCCCGACCATTTGATCATCCGTAATGTCGAGAATGTACTCAACGCTACACCCCAAGGCACACGGGATATCAACCTCAGGGAAAGAGTGCAATATAGCTTATTTATGTTGCATCAATACGCCCAAGCCTTAGCGCCGATACGCCAACGCCATATTCATCAACCCTACCCCAAGCAGCAGGAATACTGCTACGGTATGTAAGCAGCTTGGATGTGAATCACACTGATTAAAATCATTACAAGGAACGCATTATGATCCACTTAGAACACATCAACCTAGTCGTCGACGACATCCCCAAAGCACTCACTTTTTATCAAGCAGCCTTCCCACATTGGCGTGTCCGTGGCGGAGATAAAGGGACTTGGTACGGCAAGCCGCGCAATTGGATCCACTTTGGCGATGATTATCAATACATTGCCTTTAGCGATAACGGTGAGGGCGAAAACCGCGACTTAACGGGTCATCAGATTGGCTTAGCCCATTTTGCCTTTGTGGTGAGTGATCTAGATGCAGTGATAGCAAGGTTGACCCAAGCCGGTTTTCCGATAGCCAAAGATGGCATGGAAGACCCCTTCCGCCGCAATATCTACTTCTTCGATGCCCATGGCTTTGAGGTCGAGTTTGTCGAATATCTCAGCGATATGCCCAATGAACGCAATCGTTATTAAGCAGTAAGGTTATTGGCGGCGGGATACATAAACCCAGTATTCCGAGCCAGTTCTTCCCATCGACGCCAGCCTAAAAATCGTTACTTTGGCAGACTAAACCGCTAAACTAGCGCACAATCAGGCTTTCCAATATTAGATAACTCGATGACAACACCTTATTGTTATTCCACTACTTATATCTTAGATAAAGCGCATTTTGACGAGTGTTACACCCAGTCAGTTAAACTCGATCCCACACTCAAGCCTTACTATAAAGCCATGGGATTTGGATTCATTGGTATTGCACTGATTTTTGCGGATATCAGCCTCTATCTGGCCTATTTCTTTGTCGGGCTTGGAGTCATTGAAGCCTTGAATGTGAAATACAGCAAAGCCTGGTGGTTGATGCGGCAGATGATGAGTAAGGCCGCCAATAATGAGGTCACGCTGGTTGTCGATGAGCAAGGGATTAGCACCCAATCACAATACGTTAAAAGCCAGATCCTCTGGACGGATATTTACCGGATTGTGCCAACGGAAAAAGGTTTTCTGATCACCCATAAAACTGGTACCAGTTATATTTCGAATCGCAGTTTAGATGAGACCTGTAGCGCATTTATTAAGGCAAAAATCTAACCTAAACGGTAGTAGCTTCCAAAAACAAAAAGGCTGAATGATTCAGCCTTTTTGTTAAATATTCACCACCTAGAATGACGCTTAAGCCTTTGCCTTTAACTCACCAATCGGCAAAATCGTGCGGCCATATTCATTGTTAAGCACTTGCGCCATGGCAAAGTAAATCGCACTTGCACCACAGATAATCCCTTCAAAACCCGCGATAGTGCCAATCAAGGCGCTGCCAGTGAAATCTCTTGCCGCCAACAGGAAGAACAAAATAGTGAGTGAGGCAAACACAAACTGTTTCGCTCTTGGGTAGCGTAGCGAGCCTACAAACATAAAGGCGGTAAAGATCCCCCACAGGGTTAAATACCATCCCATAAAGTGGGTTGGGCTCGCCGCAATCCCGGCATTAGGCATTAAAATCAGCCCGACTAAAGTTAGCCAGAATAAACCGTAAGAAGTGAATGCGGTTGTCCCAAAGGTATCACCCCGCATAAAACACATAATGCCAACGATGATTTGGCCGAGTCCGCCATAGAAAATGCCCATCGCTAAGATCATTGCATCAATCGGAAAATAACCCGCATTGTGAATGTTCAGCAGGATAGTCGTCATACCAAAGCCCATTAAACCTAATGGAGCAGGATTCGCCAGTTGTGTCGACACAGAAAGTCCCCAAAAATAAATAAGTTAATCTCAGTACCTAGCCAAATCCTAGATACTAATTCTTTTATAAAAAGCGGCGAATTTTAGATAACTACCAATGTGATCACAACCAAAATATCAATACCGAAGAAAAACAATAATTAACCGTTAAAAATCATACAGATAAAAACAGACAAACCAAATTAAACCTAAAGTTCAAAAATTAATCCAATAAGATTCAAACAACTACAAAACATCGACATAAAGAGTGCGCCACATCTAATTTATCGGTTAATTTTGCTCGGCTTCAAACTTCCCATTTTCCCACCTAAAAATAACGTTAGCTCATATAGGGATAAAGCCAGAAAAACATTAACTCCATCTCATAACGCTATCAAAGATGAGATAAGTCTAGTTTTAGACAAATTCATAACATTTAGACGCGTGTAGCAAGGAAACTTAAGCCGTTTTAGAGAGTCTTAATGGAAGCAGCCAAAGCTTGGCGCAAGAGTGGACGCGATTGAGTGACGACCGATTGAGTGGCATTGTGCGGCTAATTCATCTTTGCAAAACAGGCCTCAATCGTCGATAAAATTGCCCATAAAACAAGCGACTTTTGCTGGCAAAAATGGCTCACCAAATTAGCGAAAAATTATTTATATCTAAAAAATAATAGCAGTGATAGATTGCTATCTGTTGACGCAGCGGCATGATGGGAAACCAGTTAGGCTGTTGTTAACTATCAATAACTAAAGGAAATAAAATGAAAACCTTATCAGCTGTTATCACACTGTCGGCACTTATGAGTTTCGCAACCTTTGCCGACGAATCGACTCTTCCACCCGCCCCTGCAAATGATATCGCTCAACTGACAGAAGTGTGCCAACAAATGGCCTCTGAAGATCAGGTCGAAAATGCCGAGCTTAAGCAATACGTGCTCGACTGCGTGAATGACCAGCTTACTGAAATGGGTTATCAAACCGTCAAAGAACTTAACTGATCGTTTTTACTTCCTTTAGCCTATAAGCTCATTCGGGTTTTAGCGCCTTGTCCTTATGCCATTCACATCCTGAATGGCATTTTTATTGGCAACAAGCAAATCGCCAACAATAACCACAATAAAAGCCAACAGATAAGACACAAAAATCCAACCACGTAAAAGTGTTAAACGACGGCCTCTGAGGCTTTTATTTTGTCTTTCAATTGATTGCGTAATCTACATATCAGCTATTTATATGATATCTGTATCATTTTGCATCCCTTCAGGTGAAAGCACTGTGGATTTAAGCATAAAATGCTAATCTGTTGACCATTACCGACCGACATTACACCCGAACGCAAAATCATGTATCGAAAACTGTTTATCTTACTCGCCGCACTTAGCCTGCCTTCAATAGGAATGGCGAAAGAGCCGTGCGTCACTAAAGATGAATGCATTCAAATGCGTAACTGGGATTTAGGCGTGGCGGTCGGCTGGGGACAAAAGACCAATCCATTGCGGGATTTTGATGATATTCCGGTCTTTTTTATTCCGACCGTGGCTTACTATGGTGAACATTGGTTTTTTGATAATGGCAACTTAGGCTATAGCCTGCTCGAGAAGCCTTATTTCAGCTTAAATTTAGTCACTAGCTACAGCATGGACAGGGCATATTTTTATCGCTGGGATCCCTCGAATATCTTTTTGAAGCGCAGTTCACAGGAAGAAGCCAAGATGCTCGCCACCAATACGGCCCTCAGCACTGAGCCTGATCCAGTATTCAACTCCTTAGAATCGCGAAATTTTACCATGCTGGGCGGTGCTGAAGCCTTTATTTATAGCCCGTTAGGTGTAGTTAGATTAGCCTACACCCATGATATGTTTAACGTACATCAAGGCGCTGAAGCACAAATAAAATGGACCTATGGTTGGCATTTAACCCGCTGGGTCATGGATATGTCGCTCGTATTTGATTGGAAAAGTACCAATGTCGTCGACTATTACTATGGTGTACGTCCGAGTGAAAACGCTTATTGGAGCCAACATTACCATGCAGATGCTGGTTGGAATAAGGGAATAGAAATGACAGCCCGTTATATCTTAACTGATAACTGGGATCTGCTGTTTGCGTTCCGCTACACACAACTTGCAGACGAAATTGCCGCCAGCCCCTTGCTCGATCAAGACTATAGCAGCACATATTTTATTGGCGCAGCGTATAGGTTCTGACACTAGTGACTCCCCTTCATATCAGGATGCTGTGCTGGTTAGGCCTAAGCGTGAGCTTGATGGGGCCAAGCCATGTACTTGCCGCATCGGATGAAGAGTCAAAGTTAAAACTGACCCCGGAAATTTGTATCACAGGGGATGAAAGCCAAGCCTGTGAGATCCGTGTCGAGTTACAGTGGCAACTCGCCCACGACGAGCTAGTCTGTATCTTGTCCGATAATAACGCCTATCCCAAATGGTGTAGCGAATCGTTAGAGCAACACGAAATCACTTTGAATATTAGTACATTAAACGATATTCAATTTGTCTTAGTGAGTAAGGACACCAATCAAACACTGGCTGGAGCCAAATTAAAAATCACGTCAACCTCGCAGCCTCAGGTGCGCAGACGTTACCGTAACCCTTGGAGTTTATTTTAATGACGAATCCACAATCACCCCACAGAGTGTTATTGGTTGAAGACGATGTCCGTCTTGCGAATTTAATCGTAGATTATTTGAAATCCCACGGCATGCACGTAGAAGTCGAGCGCCGTGGTGACACAGTCCTAACCCGCTTAATCAACTACAAGCCCGATATCATACTGTTAGACATTATGTTGCCAGGTATCGATGGCCTAAGCCTGTGTGAAAAGCTGCCCGATTACTTTGCCGGCCCCATCCTACTGATGAGCGCTCTGGGCTCTAGCGAAGATCAAATCAAAGGTTTAGAACTCGGCGCCGACGACTACGTGGTGAAACCCGTCGACCCAGCACTACTGGTTGCCCGTATCAACAACCTATTACGTCGCCAAAACCAACCGCCACAAGCTGAATCCCACTGCCTGACCTTTGGTAAGCTGAGCATCGATCCCCACACTCATGCTATACGCCTCGACAACAAAGAAGTCGACCTCACCAGCCATGAGTTTGAACTCCTGTGGTTGCTGGCCTCACAGGCGGGACAAGTGCTGAGCCGTCAGTACATCTATCAATTACTGCTGAACATTGATTTTGATGGTAAAGACAGAAAGATAGACGTGCGCATTTCAAGACTGCGTAAAAAGCTCAACGACAATATTGAAACCCCTTTCAGAATTAAAACCGTCTGGGGACAGGGTTATCTGTTCGCCCCCGAGGCTTGGAACAACTAAGAGCTCCCGTGAAACGTCTCTTTATCAGCTTATATTTACTGCTGAGCCTCAGTTTTCTAGGCATAGGCTGGACACTGGACAGCCTGTGGCAGAAAAATGTGGACGAAAATAATGCCTTAGATGCTCCTCTGGTTGCGTTAGCCCAGTTGCTAACACAGCTACCAGAGGAGAATCGTAACGCCTATCTTGAGGCGCTGCCCAGCCATGCTCAGTTGCCCCTTAATCTGCTCAGCCCAGATCAAATCGCGCTAGCCAAAGACCAACAGCTCACGCCCAATCATGTGGTTACCACCACAACCAGCGAGGGCGAACAATTCCAGTTTATTCAGGTAGGCGAGCAAGTGTTAATGGCGGGTCCCATCGAGATAGACCCTAGAGCCTCACTGCGTAATCTGTTTACGCTGTTTTTCTATCTCTCACTGGCATTAGTTGCACTGATTTGGGTCGGCCCGCTGTCGCGGGATTTAAGCATTTTACGTAAGGCTACCAAGGATTTTGGCGAGGCCAAATGGGATACACGCATTAGCCTTTCAAACCGCTCCCAGGTTAAACCCTTAGCGAACACCTTTAATGAAATGGCGCGCCATATCAGTGCGTTAATCGAAAACCAAAAACATTTATCCAATGCGGTTTCCCACGAGATCCGCACACCACTTGCGCGGCTGAAATTCGCCCTCGCCTTAATGCCCATGTACTGCCAGCCCGACTCCGACGAACAAAAGCGTCAGGACTTTCTCAATGAGATGCAGCTCGACATAAAAGAAATGGAGAACCTGCTGCAGGAACTGCTGACTTACGCCAGTCTGGAGGCTCAGCGCGAAGGCACACCGTTGGATGAATACGATCTGCTCAGCTTAGTTAACCAGTGCATTAAACGTTTAAGCAGCCTAAGTGATACTCCCATCCACTTACAGGCGGAGATGACAAGCCTCCCCTTGGTCGGCGAACCCGCACTAATTGAACGTGCCCTACAAAACCTACTGACCAACGCCCAGCGTTTTGCTCGCCAGCAAATCCTGATTGAAGTCAGCCAGACCCCGCAAAGGGTGACGTTGAGTGTGAGTAATGATGGAGAGCCTATCCCCGAGGTGGATTTACCTATGGTGTTCGAGCCCTTTTACCGCAGTCAATCGGTGCAAAATGGTAACAAGGGTCATGGCTTAGGGCTGGCGATTATCAAACGGATCATGCAGCGTCATCAGGGCGAAGTGAGCGTTAGCAGCAATCCCACTCAAACGTGTTTTACCTTAAGCTGGCCAAAGAAGCGGGAAATTTAAGCGCTTAATTAGTGCTCTCAAAGTTAGATTATTCCTCGAGATCAAAATCCCCGAGGTCCAATTCGGCAGCATCTTGCGGCGCAAAATCGAGTTGCGGATTAAGCGCCGCTCTCTCCTGCTCAAGTGCTTGCTGACGGGCTTTGTATAAGGCCAACTGTCGCCGGCGTTTACGTTGGTGGCATAAACGGATCACATCGTGCTTTTGCGCGTCGGTAAAGTGCAACCAATTGAATCGCTCATCACGACTACGCAGGCAACCTTTGCAATAGCCACGGGCATCGGTTTGGCACACACCGATGCAAGGGCTAGGTATTTCGAAAAAGGCTAACTGTTCCATGATGTTGAGCTACTCTGGCAAATTAAGCACTTAAAATGCGTGACCTTAAATACACAAGTAAAACAATACAAAAATTAAACACTTTTCACTAAATTACTTGCAGTCTTGTTGTTAATCAAGGCACATTGAACAGAGTTTGTACAACTTGGAGTGTCATCATGGGATACAAAAATATCGCCAGTCTGTTTGTCGCCTTGGTCTTAGTCAGCGCCTGCAGCAGTAAGCCGAAAAACGATTACGATCTCAATTACGACTTTAAGGCATTAAAAAGCTTCAGCCAGCTCGCTCCCCAACCTAGCGACGACCCACTCAGCGCCCAGCGCATTCAAACCGAAATCACCCAACAATTAAGCCAAAAGGCTTTACTGAAACTGCCACTTCCCCCGATTTTAAAGTCGCCTATGGGTTATTAACCCAAGATAAGCCTAAAGACTCTGGTCTCTCTATAGGGTTAGGCACGGGCAGTTTTGGCCGTTCTGGCGGCATTGGCGTAGGCACAAGCGTCGGCGTACCACTTGGCAGTGACACGGCAAAAATTCAAACCATTCAAATTGATATTATCGATACTAAAACCAATAAGCTGATTTGGCGCGGCACAGATAGTTTCGATTTTGACGGGGGCGGCGATAAAAAAGCCCAAGACACAGCCAAGGCTGTTAGCCGGATTTTGGCGCAGTTTCCACCGCAGCCTTAAGCCTGCTGTATTAAGTGCTATTGATAGGTCTGATGGCGGTTAATCCTTGATGATTTAAACCATAATGACTTAAACGATAGTCAATAAAAATGGGCGATTAACGCCCATTTTTATTGCCGAAGGAAGGTTAAATCCTAAGCGTGAATCTTAGTTAGGGTTAAGAAAATAACCCAGATGACAGATAACGGTCGCCCCTATCACACACAATTGCGACTACAACGGAACCCGGATTCTGCCTCGCAATCTCGAGTGCCGCAAATACCGCGCCGCCAGAACTCACACCAGCACAAATACCTTCTTCACGGGCCAAGGTTCTCGCCATGGCTTTCGCGTCTTGCTCCTCAATATCCATCACGGCATCGACACGGGCAGCATCGAAAATACCCGGTAGATATTCCTGTGGCCAGCGGCGAATCCCCGGAATCGAACTGCCATCGGCGGGTTGTAGCCCGACAATGGTGACATCGGGATTACGACTCTTTAGGTATTTCGACACCCCCATAATAGTGCCAGTGGTACCCATGCTGGAGACAAAGTGAGTGATCTTACCTTGGCTCTGCTGCCAAATTTCGGGGCCTGTGGTCTGGAAATGGGCGTTGGCGTTATCTTGATTATTGAACTGATCCAGCACCTTACCTTTGCCTTGTGCCTGAAGCTCTAAGGCTAAATCCCGCGCGGCTTCCATATTGTCCACCAGCAGCAGCTCGGCGCCATAGGCCTGCATGGCATCCTTACGCTCTTGGGTGGAGTTCGACGGCATGATCAGGATCATCTTGTAGCCTTTAATCGCCGCAGCCATGGCTAAGGCGATGCCCGTATTGCCACTCGTAGCTTCAATGAGGGTATCCCCTGGGGCAATCTCTTGGCGAAGCTCCGCCTGAATAATCATATTCAGCGCCGCGCGATCCTTTACCGAACCCGCGGGATTATTCCCCTCCAGCTTTAACAATACCGTTGAGCTACCACAATCAAGTCGCTGCAAACGTACCAGCGGAGTTTGCCCAATACAGGCTTCAATAGTCGGAAAGTCAGACACTCGGATGATCCTTTTAATAAAAGCGATTCAGCATAGGGTTATTTTAAGGGGTTAGCCACAACAAACACGATGAATCTCACCCGAGGCATACAATTATTCGCTCATAGTTATTCAAAAAAGTTCTATTTATGTGGCTTTTTATAAATAAAATCTTCTATTACTCTATTCCTATACACTGACACAGTTGCCAGATTAAGGAGTACAAAATGCCAGTAAAATTGACTAAGGCCCTGCTGGGAACCCTATTGCTGGGAACCACCCTCAATGTGGCAGCCGCCGATCAGACACTCTTAAATTCCTCGTACGATATCGCGCGGGAATTATTCAATGCCTATAACCCTGTTTTTGCTAAACATTGGCAAGAACAAACCGGCAAGACCGTTGAAATCAAACAATCCCATGCGGGTTCTTCCGCCCAGGCTCGCTCGATTCTTCAGGGCTTACCCGCCGATGTCGTGACCTTTAACCAAGTCACCGATGTGCAAATTCTGCATGACCGCGGCAAGTTGATCCCGGAAAACTGGCAACAACTGCTGCCTAATGCCAGCTCACCTTACTACTCTACCATCGCGTTTTTAGTGCGTAAGGGCAATCCAAAGCAAATCAGCGACTGGAATGATTTAGCCAAAGATGACGTTAAGTTGGTGTTCCCGAACCCAAAAACCTCGGGTAATGCGCGTTACACTTACTTAGCGGCCTTAGGTTATGCCCAGAAAAACTATGGTAAAGATAATCAAGCCTCATTAGATGAGTTTTTGAAGAAGTTCCTTGGTAACGTTGCCGTATTTGATACGGGCGGCCGTGGTGCAACCACGTCGTTTGTTGAACGTGGCATCGGCGATGTGCTGATCACCTTCGAATCTGAAGTGAACAATATTCGTCAGCAATATGGTGCCGATGATTACCAAGTTGTTGTGCCAAAAACCTCGATTCTGGCAGAATTCCCCGTTGCCGTAGTTGAGAAAAATGCTAAGCGTAACGGCACGCAAGAACTCGCGACCGAGTATTTAAACTACCTTTACAGTGAAGAAGCACAACGTTTGTTAGCCGGATTTAACTATCGTGTTCACAACGAGAAAGTTGTTGCCGAATTTACCAAGCAGTTTCCTGCGGTTGAGTTAATGACCGTTGAGCAGATCATAGGTAACTGGGACAACGCGATGAAGACCCAATTTGCCAATGGCGCCAAACTGGATCAGTTATTAAAACGTTGATCATCCGCTTGGGTAGCTAAATCACCAAATCCACAACCCGGGCAATGTCCCGGGTTTTGTGGTTATATCGCAATAAAGATAAACATCAGCAGTCTTTATCGCGATTGAGCAATAATGTGCTAATGGCATAATAATATTGGATTAACTCCATTAACCTTATCGGGTGGTTATTCAGTGATATTTAATAATGGGCGCTTACGCCACAAGCGGGTTTTGCCGGGGTTTAGTATCAGCCTAGGTGTGTCTTTGCTGTTTGTCAGCTTGATTCTCTTACTCCCCACCACAGGCCTGATTATGCAAACCAGCCAGATGAGCTGGGCAGAGTATTGGGGGTGATTGCCGATCCCCGCGTGCTGGCAAGTTATAAAGTCACTATTTTATCTGCACTGGCCGCATCCCTGTTTAACTGTCTTTTTGGCCTGTTACTCGCCTGGGTGTTGGTGCGTTATGAGTTTCCGGGTAAGCGCATCCTCGATGCCTTAGTCGATTTACCCTTTGCCTTACCCACCGCCGTCGCGGGTATCACCTTAGCAACCCTGTACGCCGAGAATGGCCAGATTGGTAGCCTATTAGCCGAAATCGGTATCAAAGTGGCCTACACGCCATTGGGGATTGTGGTTGCGATGATCTTCACCAGCATTCCCTTCGTGGTGCGAACCGTTCAGCCCGTACTGGAAGAGTTGTCCCACGATGAAGAAGAAGCCGGCATGACCTTAGGCGCAACCGATGGCGCCGTGTTTTGGCGGGTGATTTTACCTTCCCTCTCGCCAGCCTTAGTGGTCGGTACTGCGCTGTCTTTTACCCGCAGTCTAGGTGAGTTTGGCGCGGTGATTTTTATCGCAGGCAATATGCCCTACATCAGTGAAATCACCTCCCTGATGATTTTCGTTCGCCTACAGGAATTTGATTTTGCAGGCGCCAGCGCCATTGCCTCCGTCGTACTGCTAACCTCGTTGTTGCTGCTACTGCTGATTAACCTGTGGCAGGCGCGTTATTTACGCCGCATTCACGGCCGATAAGGAGCCACCATGAACTCATTTAAACCGTTAAGAGTCGGTGAAGCGCCCCTTATCAAATGGAGCCTAATCACCCTAGCCGTGTTTTTGGCCATGGTGTTGCTGCTGCTGCCCTTAGTCAGTATTTTCCAGCAGGCCTTCGTCGGTGGTTGGGAGCGTTATATCGAGCATCTGAGCCAACCCGACTCACTCCACGCCATCGGACTGACCCTGATGGTCGCAGCGCTAACCGTACCGATTAACTTAGTGTTTGGGGTACTGCTCGCCTGGAGCGTAACGCGCTTTGAGTTTCCGGGGCGTAAGTTACTCATCACCTTGATTGATATTCCCTTTGCCGTATCACCCGTGGTCGCAGGCTTGCTCTATCTACTGCTTTACGGCAACAGTGGCTGGCTCGGCGCTTGGCTATTTGAGCACGATTTACAGATCATGTTTGCCTGGCCGGGGATTCTGTTAGTCACCATTTTCGTTACCTGCCCCTTTGTTGCCCGAGAATTAATCCCCTTGATGCAGCAACAAGGCGCATCGGAGGAAGAGGCCGCGGTTATTCTTGGCGCTTCATGGTGGCAACTGTTTCGCCGCGTGACTCTGCCCAATATCAAGTGGGCACTGATTTATGGGGTGATCCTCACCAACGCCAGAGCCGTAGGTGAGTTTGGTGCCGTTGCCGTAGTATCTGGCAATATCCGTGGCGAAACCAACACCTTACCTTTGCATGTGCAATTACTTTACGAAGATTATCAGGCCGAAGCCGCCTTCGCGAGCGCGTCACTGCTTGCCTTAATCGCCCTATGTACCTTACTGCTAAAAGCCTTAGTAGAGTGGCGCCAACAACGCAGCTTATCCGCCAATGACAACCAAGAGCAGAGCCAATCATTATGAGTATTCGTTTAACTAATATTTCCAAAAAATTTGGCCAATTTCAGGCGCTTTCGCCACTCAATCTGGATATTCAAGAAGGCGAGATGATTGGTCTTCTCGGCCCTTCCGGCTCGGGTAAAACCACCCTATTACGGATTATTGCCGGCCTTGAAGGCGCGGATAGCGGCCAAATCCATTTCGGTAATCGCGATGTAACCCAAGTGCATGTGCGCGACCGCAGAGTCGGGTTTGTGTTTCAAAACTACGCCCTGTTCCGCCATATGACGGTCGCCGACAATGTCGCCTTTGGACTCGAAGTCATTCCGAAAAATCAGCGACCTTCTAAGGCCGAAATCCAAAAGCGCGTCAGCCATTTACTCGAAATGGTGCAACTTGGCCATTTAGCCCAGCGCTACCCTGAGCAGCTTTCAGGCGGACAAAAACAGCGTATCGCCTTGGCCCGCGCCTTAGCGACTCAGCCCGAAGTACTGTTACTCGACGAACCCTTTGGCGCCCTCGATGCCAAGGTGCGTAAAGAACTGCGCCGCTGGTTGCGCAGCCTTCACGATGAGCTGAAATTCACTAGCGTGTTTGTGACCCACGATCAGGACGAAGCCTTAGAGCTTTCCGATAGAGTGGTGGTGATGAGCAACGGCCATATTGAACAGGTTAATACGCCCATTGAGTTGTATGCCCAACCCAATAGCCGCTTTGTGTTTGATTTCTTAGGTAACGTCAATCGGTTTGAAGCGAGCTGGCAACAGAATCGTTGGACCAATGGTGACGCCTTCTTAGTGCCGCCAGAGCAAGCGCCACTGCAACAAAACGGCGCGCTCTATGTGCGTAGCCATGAGCTGGCACTGGCGGATAAACCCAACAGCCAAGCCCATATTCCCTTTACCATAGTGGCAATAACACCAGTTGGTGCAGAAGTGCGCGTCGAACTGGCGCCTATCGGCTGGCAGAGTGAAGAACTGTGGGAAGCCACCTTTACCCACCATCATCTGCAAGAATTAGGACTGCAAAAAGGCAGTGTGGTCTACGCCACCCCAAGAACGGCTTATTTCTTTGGAGAACAAGGTGATGGCTCGCCTATTCGTCAAAGCTGGCCCTTCCTGCCGCCGGGCAGCTTGGCCTTCGATATTTAATCGCAGCCTGCATTCACCGCTGCATATAACAAAAAAGCGCTGACAGTCTTGTCAGCGCTTTTTTATTCACTCTTGGACAGCTTAAAACCAAATCCAAGCAAAGTCGTTAGCGCAAAATTCAGCTAGTGCCCATCGAAGAACAGATAGTTTAACCAGCCCTGCATCCGCAGTAGCACTTTACGCATCACGGCGACATGGTGGAAATGTTCTGTGTACACAGCCACTTGTCCCGCAACACCCGCAGGGAATTGGCGGCGTATCGCATCGTCTTCAATATCGATTAACACGATAACCCGCCCTGTTTGGAATAGCTGATTGGACGATTGCAGCGTGCCATTCATCTGGATCTCGCCTTCGGCCATCGCGGGGAGTACTTTAGCGACTTTGCCCTTGAACACTTGTCCAGGCGCCGCATCTAATACCACTTCCGCCTCATCCCCTTCCTGTAATCGCAGCAGGGAGTTTTGCCAGAATGCGCCAGCAAAATAACGCTGCTCGTCGGGGATAAAACTCATCACCGGCCGTAAAGGTAAAGGCACCGCCATTGCACCTGGGCGCAGCGCCATTTGAGTCACAATACCATCGGCGGGTGCCCGCACGACGGTTTGCTCGAGATTATAGAGCGCACTTTCAAGATCCCCCTGCAGCCCCGCCACCTTAGAATTTACCCCATCCACATTTGACTCATAGGCAAGACGTGCGCGTAACTCTTCGGCCTGCGCAGCCGTTAGCTGAGCCTCTGAGGCTAAAAACAGTTGGCGTCTGTTATCTAATTCCAGTGCAGTAAAGGGAGAGTTCGCCCCACCTTTACGGTGGCCTTGCTCATAACGGTCATAGGCTGATTTATTACGTTCCCTATCGGCAGCCACTCTGGCCACATTCGCCTTGGCTGATTCCCAAGCGGCCGCAAGTTGTGGCACTTCCTGCTCCGCCGCTAACAGTGCGGCTCGTTTGCGTTTGACCACGGCTTCAAAGGGCGCAGGATCGATACGGAATAACACATCCCCTTGTTTCATCGGCGTATTAGGCTTAGCTTCCACCGAAATCACTAATCCTTTTACCGCTGGCGTAATCGGGATTGTGACATAGTATTCCCGCGCAAAACGCGAATAGGGGTGGTTGTAGTTCATGATAAGTAACAGCGCACCGATGAGGATCACGCCCCCGAGTACGGCGGTCGGCACTGTCCATTTGTTCATCGGGATCTTAAAGACTTTAAAAATCACAATGCTGAACGAGGCATAGGTCAATATCAGTAGTAAATCCATGTTACACCTCGGCTTTTGGGCTAGTTTCTGTCACGCTAGCTTCCGTTGTTATCGCATCCATTGGCTTGTTTACCGCTGGTACGGCTGACGATTCGAGCTGCTCAAGCTTTGCCTGTAAGGCCAATACGGTTTCCCTTAACGCTTTAACATCTTCTTCCAATGCCTGCTCGCGCTTCATTACAGTGCTAAAGCCCCATCCCCTGTCTTCCCGGTACAAGGTCGCCCAAATCCACAGAAACGGCCAAAGGGCATGCAAGGTAAACAAACTGACCCAACCCGCGATATGCAACGCATCCTGCTGGGGATGATTGCGCTTTTTCGCAATTTCATAGGGGATGTCGTGAATCGCAATCACGCCATAAAAAATCACCACAATGACAAAAAACAAAATGCCTAAGGCAAAATAGTCCAAAAACATGCTCAGCTCCCACTCCCTTCCCGATCTTAATTTCGGTAAAACCACCCATACCAAAATCGTGCTTTGTCCCGCCGTGTCGTTCAATTTGCGACACAATATAGATCTACACCAGAATGACAAATTCGCAACAAAACCATCCAAATAGCTTGATCAAAAACACAATTGTTTATTTCGATGAAACAAATGGCATTCAAGGAAGGATGTAACTGGCAATAGAGACCTATCGCCAAGATGACGTCATGAGTTATCTAACAATAAAACGATGGACTTGGTGTCACCCGTCTTTGTCTCAACTGTGGGATTTATCGTGGATGAGTATAACTTCGCGCAGTTATAAATGAGGTTCACAAAGCAAATATTGTATTGAGATGACTATCGCTAAAACACGATATAGCTTTGAATATTTCAAAATAAAGTTGACAAGTATAACCTATATAGCTGAGCCACAAATAGCAAACAGACAGTGAGTAATGGAGGCTATTCAAATCATTCAATGGCTGCATTTTTATATATAAATTTCAAATAAAATGTCACCACCAAATATTTTTACAGTGCCAAAATTTCCCTCAAGCTCAAATCCACCGTCAACTACCTGAAAAAATCGATGTTGCCATAATCAGTTGAGCCATCTGGATCAATTGATGACATTACAACTGGTTTTGGCTTTAAACCAAATACGGAAATGATATTACTGAATTGAAGCGTTGCTTTTCGGTAACATGTATATTCATTTAGTTTGGGTTCGACATAATATTTTGACTCTGGCCAGATGCTAACTTCTAGTTCAAAGCACAAGCGATTATTCTCACAACTCCAATCTAAAACAAAAGAATCGGTGAGATCGATACCTTTCAATGCTTCCATTTGACGCCTATCCATAATCAGTCAGGCCCTTAGCTAAGGTGAGCAACTTGTTGCGAGTCTACCAGTACTGGTTAATGGTATTACTCATGCTCAATCCAATGTTTGCACAAGGCGCCAATCTCATCCGCATCATACTGCCGATTTCTCCATGCTTTTTCGAGCTCAATTTTTAGCAGATATCCCTTCACATAAAATTCTGCCTCATCGTATACCCTGAACCACTTAGGATTAAAACTTTTATATTCTAATAGGCCGTTAATCATCTTGATGCTTGCTTTGGCTTTATCTTCAGATATTAATGAAAGATCGTATCTTCCAATCTTTCCTTCTCGTTTCGACCATTCATTGCATAGTCTATTATCGATATTCTCAGCAAGCGTAGAGTAGCTTATTAGAAATAGAAAAATTACGGTTAACTTCATAAACACCTTTAAGATTTTATTAGAAAAGATGCGCGTTTTAAAACCTATTCCTCCCCCAAAGAGTGAAGAATAAAATACAACGAGCTTACTATACCTAATCTCACAATCCCCGAACGCTTAATTTATGCTGAGTTAGCATCGTTCTTGCCACTGACTCTCGACTAAATTGAACTCATAGTGGCTGTCATGGGGGGCGATATTGGCCTTTAGCTTAAAGTTTTGGCCGCCTGCGGCAATCCAGCACTGAGAGAACCATTCGATAAGCGCGTTTGTCGCGATATGCCAAGGGTCAAGGTCCCCATCCTTTTCGATATATTCCTCTTCAAACTCATCGGGATAGACATGGTCTATGTCGAGCAAATTTGGATTGACTGGGGACGGATATGCGGCCTTGCCATCGATATCAATAAAAAACACCCGCACCGGGAATTGGGATGAAAAACTATCGACAAAGACTTCAAACGCCAGCGTGGCAACCTCTTGGGGATAATCATGCTCAATCAGTTGCTTAAGAATGGGCTGTAACTCATCGGTGAGATTGTCTAAGTAACCACCGACTTTTTCTGTAAACTCTTGCTCGAAACTCATCTCTTCCCTGCTTATCATGCTGTACGGCTCAAACGGCGAATATTACTCACACTAAAAACTTGCCATTAAAACTGAAAAATAATCCATATCGACCAGCAAGTTAACATCAACTGTGATGATATCCAACTTTCCCCAACCCAAAGCCAACACTAAAATCTAAAGCCGCTTATCGTGGATAAGGCTCAGCCGCCCCATACGCCACCAGAACGCGATCAGTGATAGCGAAATAAGTTGCTACTCATGGGCATTGACTGTGCGCCCCGCGGCCCATTGTCTTAGGGCATTAATCTTATCGCCCATCACTATGGATAAAGGTTTAGTTTTGGTCAGCTCTTCTAGCAACATGTCTTGGTCGAGCATTCGCGCTAAACTGCGGGCGCTGTACATGGCGGCGATAACTGCTTGCTCGATTTCAGCTCCCGAAAACCCTTGGCTGTGGCGCGAAAGCTGCGCAAGGTCGAGCCGAGTCACATCAATACCACGGCGCTGGCAATGGATCAGGAAAATCGCCTGACGTATGGCCTCGTCGGGTAAATCGACAAAGAAGATTTCATCCATTCGCCCCTTGCGCATCAGCTCTGGCGGCAGAGCTTGAATATCGTTAGCGGTAGCGACCACAAAGACCTCGGACTTACGCTCCGCCATCCAGGTTAACAGTGTGCCAAGAATGCGGGTCGAAGTGCCCTCATCACTGCTACTGCCGCTTAAGCCTTTCTCTATTTCATCAATCCAAAGGATACAGGGCGACATCATATCGGCCAGCTCGAGGGCGTTGCGCAGGTTCTTTTCGGTTTCGCCTATGTATTTGTTATATAAGGCGCCCATATCGAGTCTGAGCAAAGGCCGTTGCCACACACCCGCTACCGCCTTGGCCGCAAGACTCTTACCGCTGCCCTGCACTCCGAGTAATAACACGCCCTTGGGCGCATCGGGTTGTACAGTAGCCTTGGCATCGGTGGTTATCTGCACTGCGGGCGCGCGCTGCTTTAACCATTTTTTGAGATTATGTAAGCCAGCAATCTGCGAAAAATCACTGGTGTCGTATTCAAATTGCAGCACACCGTTAAGATCGAGCAATTGGAATTTGGCTTTATTGATAAGGTCCACATCCGAATGGGTAATGGCGCCATCATCCACAATCGCCTTGTGGATCAAACGTCTGGCATCATCTAAGGTTACACCGCGAAGGTTTTCCGCCAGTTTAACCACGGCTTTATCATCCACAGTAAGCGGCATGCCTTGGCCGCGCACTTTATCCACCTCTAAATAAATCAAGTTCTCAAGCTGGGAGGTACTCGGCAGGGTCAGCTGAAAATAGGCGCAATAACGTTTAATTTCGGGCGGGATCTCAAAGGCATGGCTCACCAGTACCAACGTATGTTGCAGCGCATCGTATTCGAGGGCGATTTCTTTAAGCAAACGGACATTCTTGGGCGCATCAACCACAAAGGGATGAAAATCACAGAGCACATAGATGCCCTGCTGGGTCGTCGATTTAATCTGCCCTAGGATATCGCCAGGTTCAGTATTAAATTTCTGCGCAGCCATGGGTTTATCCACCCGCGTCAGCCCTTGGGTAATACTCCAAGTAAATAAGGGCTGATAGAGCACATTCGCCACCCGCTTAAGCATGTCTACAACACGGTATTCCTCATAGGTTTCAATCACTACGATAGGCGTTTTAGAGCGTAGTACAGCGGTCAAATCGCGAATGTCTTGCATCTTAGGTTTCCATAATCCGTTATGAAACGAAAAGTTAACATAAAACACCGCCACAAACAGGATTTTTACCACACCCAAGCACTAATAGCTTGATCGAAAACACAGTTGTTAATTTCAGTCTCATGCTTTAGCGCCAATCGGGGTAGACTATGGCCCAAGAACGTCCAAAGGCGTCAATTATCCCAATATAAAAAGGTACCCACACCATGATAGGAACTCCCTACACAGAGGGCGCTCGACGCGCCATGTTGCTTGGCTGCGGTGAGCTAGGTAAAGAAGTCGCCATCGAGCTCCAACGCTTAGGTGTTGAAGTGATTGGCGTCGATCGTTACCCCAATGCCCCTGCCATGCAAATTGCCCATCGCTCCCATGTGATCAATATGCTCGATGCTAAAGCGCTTCGCGCCATTATCGAGCTAGAAAAGCCCCACTTAGTGATCCCCGAAATTGAAGCTATTGCCACTCAAACCTTAGTTGAGATGGAAGCCGAAGGCCTCAATGTCGTGCCGACAGCGCGCGCAACTCAGCTAACCATGGACAGAGAAGGCATTCGTCGCCTCGCCGCCGAAACCTTAGGTCTACCGACCTCGCCCTATTTCTTCTGCGACACTGAAACCGAGTTTAATCAAGCCATTGGCAAGATTGGCGTGCCCTGTGTGGTCAAACCCGTGATGAGTTCATCGGGCAAAGGCCAAAGTGTTATCCGTGATCTGGCCCAAAGCGCCAAAGCATGGCAATACGCCCAAGAAGGCGGCCGCGCGGGCGGTGGCCGTGTGATTGTCGAAGGCTTTATCCCCTTCGATTACGAAATTACCCTGCTGACCATTAGCGCAGTCAATGGCATCCACTTCTGCGCACCAATTGGCCACAGACAAGAAGACGGCGACTACCGCGAGTCATGGCAACCTCAAGCCATGTCGGCCGACGTGCTAGCAAAATCCCAAGCAATCGCCAGCAAAGTGGTTGAAGCCCTCGGCGGTTACGGCTTATTTGGGGTCGAGCTGTTTGTTAAGGGGAGTGATGTGTACTTCTCTGAAGTCTCGCCTCGTCCGCACGATACCGGCTTAGTCACCTTAATTAGCCAAGATTTGTCCGAGTTTGCACTGCATGTCAGGGCGATTCTTGGTCTACCTATTCCGAATATCCACCAACATGGCCCAAGCGCCTCGGCGGTAGTATTGGTGGAAGGCAAATCGAAAAACATTCGCTATCAAGGTCTTGCCGATGCCTTGGCGGCGGAGAATACTCAGCTCAGATTATTTGCTAAGCCTGAAATCGATGGTCGCCGCCGTTTAGGGGTTGCCCTCGCCCGCGATAAAGATATCGAAAGCGCAGTCAACAAAGCGCTGGATAGTGCATCTAAGGTAAAAGTGATTTTCTAGGCTTGAATGCTTAACGACTTGTCGCCAACACCTTGGCGATAATCACTGCGCCCAGCCTGTTGCTGGGCGCGTTATTAAGGCATTTTAGCCGAGTTAACCGCCATCTCTTATTCACTCCAATTGATTTCGCGTCTAATGCAAAAGCCTGATGCAATCCAAGGTGGTTTTGAGGCATAGTAGTCCTATATTTGGCATGCCCCACGCTAGGCTTTTACTCTTATCCCATGGATTTACGCAGTCGTTATTCCACTCTTTTTCACTCTAAGCGCTTTCACTCTAGGCGATCTCACTCTAGTCGCTTTCAGTCCAAGCACTTTGAGCCCAAGCGCTCAAAATCCTTGCAAGCGAGACATCGCACCCTTTCACTTTTGCTCAGGTTATCCCAGCTGCTGGCGTTATCCTTTGGCTTAGTTTTCCTTAGTGCCTGTCAGCCTGCGAATCAAGATACTCCGAGCATCAAAACAGCCACCACCGCCCCGCGTGAATTAACCCAAGAGGTGTATGTGTGGCAGCGGCAATGGCGCGATGCCAATCAAAACGCCTTGGTCGAAAGCCAAAACGCCTTTAATGGCGTGCGCATTCTGGCACTGCAGGCCCATCCTAAACCCAATGGCGCGGATATTTGGTTTGAAGTGCAGGTCAACCATGCTTGGTTACAAGCCGATCCTCGCCCTAAAGTGGCGGTGATAAGATTAGATGGACAACTGACGCGCCTCAATAATCGCGAAGTCATCCAAAAAATCCTCGCACTCGTTCAAGACTGGCAAGCAAAGGGCACCAATCTTGCGGGAATTGAAATCGATCACGATAGCGCCAGCAGTAAACTCGCGGCCTATAACGTCTTTTTACGCGAGTTAAAAAGCCAATTACCTCACACGTTTAAACTCAGCATTACCTCATTGCCCGCTTGGTTGAGCAGCCCAGAGTTTCCGCCGTTGTTTGACAATATCGATGAGCTGGTACTGCAAATTCACAGTGTCAGCGACCCACGTTTAGGGCTGTTCGACGCCACACAAGGCTGGCAATGGGTCGAGCAGCTGTCACGGTTAGCCAAGGTGCCATTTCTCATCGCCCTGCCATCCTACGGCTCGGCGGTGTATAGCACGGCATCGGGTTATCGAGTGGAGAGTGAAGTGCCGATGCGAATGCCTTTGGCAGACACGGCATCTTCGCAGCATCTTGCGCGCCAAGAGCTGATGGCCGATCCACTGGAGTTGCAGTCCTTCGTAAAAAAACTGTACACCTTTGCCGACCCAAGGCTTAAGGGAATGATTTGGTTTCGATTACCCCTCGAAGGGGATAAACGGGTTTGGCCACTCTCGACCCTGATTGCGGTCGCCCAGCAGCAACCACTCGCCCCGCACATTGAGCTAGAAATCTTAAGCCAAGCCAATACCGATTCGGCCCAACATGAGGCGCCGGGAAGCCGCTTATTTCAACTTGTGTTAGTCAATAAGGGCAATCTTGCGGGCAAGTTACCGAGCCAGTTGTCCCTAGCGGCGCAGGCGTGCAGCGGGTATGATGCGCAAAACGGTTATCAAGCCAAATTAACCCAAGGAACATTAGTGTGGCAGTTACCGCAAGCCACCTCAACGGAGCGCGCAGCCGCGCCAGCCTCCTCGCAGTTTGCGCCGAATTTAATCTCAGCGGTCGAGCTAAGCCCAAACGGACGCAGAGTCATAGGCTGGGCACGTTGTGAGTCATTACATTTACAGGGAATTTATGCGCCATAAGCCACATTCATTGCCAGCGAATCCTCTCCCTCGCTGGAAAACCAAATTCAAACAAACCAGCCTGATTGGCTTAAGTCTCTTCTCCCCTGCGCTATTAGCCTGCGGCCCAGACTTTCCGCTGCAATTAACCCAAGACAGGCAATACAACTTAAGCTATTTACCGCAAACCAGCTTTAGCCAGCAAATCAATGGGCTTGCTAAGCCGTTAGCTTGGCAATTTCAAGATGAGCCTGCGGCACAGGAATACCTCTGGGATGAGGTGCATAGTCGCTATCTATCCCAGACTCGCGCCTATGAAAACAGCGAGTTATCCGAGGCGCAGCTCGCGCTGGTCAATAGTCTGCGTGATGCGCAAAGCTTGGCAGAAGCCGAGCAAATCGCCGCGCAGTTAAAAGAGAGCTTAGCGCCTGCCTTAACCTGGTACAGCCTTGGCGCCATGGCGTTTGATGCCAAAGAGTACGATAAAGCCAGCGATTACTTTAAAAAAGTCATCGCCCTACCTGAGACTGAGCGCGCGGGTCGCAGCCTGTGGGCGCTGTATAGCTTGTCTCGTATCGAGCTAATTAAGAGCAAAACCGCCAGCGATAATAGCCACTTTGTCCAAGCTAATGCTTACTTGCAGCAGCTACAAACTGAGGTGACTCAGGGCGCCGCCGATCCGCTGCGCTTGAGTTTGGCAGGCCTTGGCGAGCAGGCTTATATTCTGCTGCATCAAGGCCAAGCTCAAATCCAAGTGGCTCGTGGGGAATATGAGCCGCCGAAAATTGATGTGGCCTTAAATCCCGCGACGCTGGATAAGATTATCGAGCTGTATGCCACTCAATCGGCCGAGGGTGACAGCAGCGGTTATGATTCGCTGTTGATGTTAAGCCGCAGCTTAATGGCGAAAGATATCACTGAGATTAAGCCTTTATTGCAGCAACCAAGTGTGCAGCAGTTGCTTATCGCCTACTGGCAGAGCAGTGCCAATGACTTAGCCTTTGATGGACAGCTTACAGAAATGGGTCAACAGGTCGCTAAAACGCTGACCGTCTTCCCAACCGACGGCCTGATGCTGAGCCAAGGCGATAAGTTAGCCGCGATTTATTATCAGTTGGGCGACTATGCCAGTGCCGAGCGCCTCATTGCCCTCGCAAAACCCAGCGGCCTGACTTGGTGGCTCACGGCAAAATTAATGATGCAAAAGGGCGATCAAGCCCAAGCCGCCAAGGCCTATGCCGAAGCGGTGCGCCATTTCCCAACGGATATGAACGCTACTGCCGCAACTGGCAGCCAACAGGATGCCCAGCAGCAGGCCATTGAAGCCGATGCCGAGCAAGCCACCTATTGCCGCATTCGCGCCGAGCAGGGCGTGCTATCCCTTGAGCGGGGCGAATATATCGATGCCCTAAGCCAACTGTTCGCCAGTGGTGATGAGTATTGGCAGGATATTGCCTATGTGGCCGAGCGCGTGCTCACCACCGCCGAGCTTAAGCTGTTTATCGACGAGCATGTGCCAGTAATGAACTTCGAGTATCCCAAGAACAGCGATTGGTACGACAGTGTCGAGCCACTCAACAATCGCCTGCGTTACTTATTAGGTCGTCGCTTACTGCGTGAAGGCGCGATTGCCGAGGCTCCAGCTTATTTCAGTAATCCCACACTCAATGCCAATGTGCAGGAGTATGGCAAGGCACTGACCACAGCCAAGAGTAGCAAGGGCATTGAGAGCGCCCGCGCCTATTGGTCTGCCGCCGAACTCGCGCGTCATCAAGGCATGGAAATCTTAGGCTTTGAATTAGCGCCGGATTATTCGATTTATGCTGGGATGTTCGACCTAAGAGATTGGTATGCAGCGGATAAGCTCAGCGATAAAGAGCAGCAACGCATCAGCGCCAGCCAAGCGATTCCCGACAAACGTTTCCACTATCGCTACCAAGCAGCAGAACTTGCAAGCAAGGCCGCCGATCTCGTGCCCCACAACAGCCAAGCCTATGCGGCGTTATTATGCCAAGCCACAGGTTGGGTGTTATATCGCGATGATGAACTCGCCCAACGCTACTATAAAAAATACGTCGCCAACGGCCCCTTTGTGCCTTGGGCGGAGAATTTTGGTACGCAGTGTGAAACCCCAGACTTTGACCGCGCCGTCGAACGGGAAAAAGCCAACCAAATCGCCGAGTGGAATGCGATTTACCACAAACTGAAAAAGCCCGTGGCCGTTAGCTTTGCCATCATCGCCGCCCTACTCGGCGCTTACGCGTGGCGCAGAAGAAAGCGTAAACAGTAAAAACACACAGCGCCTTTCTTATAACCAAAGAAAGGCGCTAAAGCTAACTGCCTGATAATTTGTCATTAGGTATGCAGGAGGAATTGTCACTGTTTCCCCAGTGACACGCCGCCTCTTTATTTAACAAGAGTTGTCCCTATAGGCTCGACGGCGGCATCTGCAACACATGGAAGTGTAAATGCCGCGATCACATGGATGTGAAAGAGCGGCCATGCCGCCAACGGTCACAGTTGCAACAATGGCAATCACAACAATCCCTCTAGCTGTTCGTTTAGTTAATTTGCTGGTTTAAGATACAAAAATAATAGATGGCAAGAAAAAAGGCCTGTCCCCGCGGTTTTTAATTTTATTAGATTTTTGAAATGTCGATCTCCCGATACTCTAATGCGAAACAGTTATCTGGTGAGATAACAGCTTCTCGCAAAATCATTTTAGGTTCATGACTTTTTCTTTTTGAATTTATAGTGTTAGCTATATTTGCTATAAGTTTTCTCTTATCGTCAGGGAAATCGCACCCTAGCGTAATACTGCTAATCCTAGCGTTGATTTTTGTGCGGTCGGTATTTGGGTACTCAAAACTCTCAAAGTTGATCTTTTCTTTAACATTAGTGAATATTCGAACTTCATCTTCGTAAGACCAGTCGTTGTTTTTAGTTATAAGGTACTGATTAAAAACATATAAATCTTTTTCTAAATTTCTTTTAGACTCATCCGAATAACTCACTTTTTCAATACCAACCCCACTGGGGAATTCGCCGCCAAACCAATACTCGACCATTATGCCTTGGTGGTCTTGGGCGTAGTGGGACCACATCAACATAGAATTATTGTTGTTCGATAGTGAGCAAATACGATAGTTAGTATCTATGAGGTTATTCGAATCAAGCTTGCTTAATGCTGGTAGTTCAATGGGGTCATTTAACTGTTTTTTTGACGCTAAATAGAAATACTGGTTTGTAAGTGCATCAATACTATTGACATTAAAAGGAGAGTACTTAAAAAGTCGGCCTGATTTTGCTGTAAAGGTATGCCATTTGAACTGGTTGACTAAATCAGTATTATACCTACGTCGCAAATCGTTATATTCTTCTGCTGCGATTTCTACGTCGGGCAATCTTTCTGCACAGCCAATGTAATTGCCAATGATAATGTGATTGTAGTCTTTTAATGAGTGCATCAACTCTATAGCAAGCTTGTAGTATTCAAAAGCATGACTAAGTTCTTTTTTGCGCTCATGACACACGCCAATGCAATTGTAAGATGACATGGTCGGTTGGTTACTAGCATGAAACTTGGTGACATTTTCTATTACGAAATCAAACTCATTGCACTCTATACCTAAGTTGTATAAACGTAGGAAATCGTCACTACTCATATCTCCGTTAGATAGTTTGACTTTCATCTCTGCGAACTGTGTATCGAAGTATGCATTATTCCACTTAGTTTTTAATGACTGTAACTCGCTACTCAAATGCTCATATATTTGGTGTTTCATTAGGTCTGGGGAATCGAATGACTTAGTCACTTCTTGATATATTCCCCAAATATCAATTTGCTCGTCGAAGTGTGTCTGCTCTAAGAATAGCTGCTCAAGTTCCTCAATTTTGTGCTTACATCTAAGGGCTTGGTATAGAACTTTAGATTCCCCGCGCAAGATGTCTGCCTTGCCATTAATAAACTCCAAAACTTGCTTGTTTACTGGTTGTTTTAGGTGTGACAACGCTAGTAAATAATACAGGCTTCCGTTTATATCGTGTCGGTAAAATGCATCGTCTGTTGGTGCTTCTTCGTAGTAACTAACTACGTCTTCATATTCTCCAGCATGATAGGCTTTTTGTATTAGTACCTGCCTCAGAGGGTTAGATCCTACTTTCTCTGATTCCTTAACATAAGCTTGGTAAATTGCTTTGTAGTCGTCACCCAAGAACTTATCGATCTGCCAGTAAAAAAGCTTGCTTAGCGCAAACTCCTTACTGATTAAGTTGCGATTGAAATACTCCTCGATGATTTCAATACTTACGGTCTTCATTGATTCTATTAGGGCTAAACAATCCTCAACTTCATCAAGATAGAAATGCACAAAAACAAGCATGTCACTCTTGCAAGTAACGTTACTGTCTTGAATTAATGATTTAATAAACTGCCAGTCATGAAGTGTAAAGCATGAGAAGTGTGGGCTGCGGTGGTGCAGGGTATCTATTCTGTGGCCTAAGTGCTTAAATTGATTGTTTTCATAATAGAGTTTTAACGATTTGATGCATGAATTCGTATTGTGATCCGTTATGAAAAGCCCCCAATGGGCGTCAGCGTTGTTTGGGTTTAGTTTTATAGCGTGTCGATAGAAGCAGGCTGGTATGTGTTGTTCATTGAATGAGTTGTAAATCTTATTGGCGGTATCCCCAAGATAACAGTAGACGGACGATTCATCACCGTGTCGTGAAGTTACTTCAGCAATAACATCATCTAAGCATTCTTGCTTTAGATATTGAATAAAGTAATAAAAGCCTAGATACCATTTATTTTCATCTGACTGCCAACAGTTATCTAGAAAAGTTAGCTTTGAAAATTTTCGGTTTTTAATCCAATTGATTATTTGTTTATCATCAATGTTGCTCATGTCGTCCATTTTTAAATCGCTTTTATTATCAAGATCATGAAGAGCTAAAGGGTTAGATATTTCCTTTTGCCCTACCAGAATTTATCCAAACGTCCAACATTCACCAGAAATCGTAACGCGGAACAGCCCCAAAACATGCGGTGTATTTCTTTATTAAAACCTACATGCCACGCCAATGCTAAGCAGGTGAGCCATGGAGGTTTGCGAGACGACCGTCCGCCCCATGGACGGGGCGGTCGAGCATCCACGGATGGACTCGCTGCGTGTCGGTGAGCGAATACCATGGCTCACTCACCTATAACTCAGCACTTAAAGAGTTAAATTCCCAAGATTTATCCCTTTAGCGTCACTATCTACTCCATGTATTACACTCTTCAGCACACAACGGAGTGACTTTGGAATAAACGCATTATCTCTTATCAAAAGCCCCCAAAACCCATAATCCTTATGGATTTACCCAATTCACTCTATCGCCAGCTAGATAAGCGCTGAGATTTGCCGTCGCGATATTAAGTAAGTTCTGCCGCGCTTCTTTGGTCGCCCAAGCATTGTGGGGGCTGATACTGATATTGGGCGCTGTTAGTAGCGGATTATCCGCACTCGGTGGTTCGGTCGAGAGTACATCGACGCCAGCAAAGACTTTGCCCTGCGTTAATGCGGCCGCCAGCGCGGCCTCATCGATTAAGCCGCCGCGTGCGGTGTTGATCAGTAGCACCTGCGGCTTCATTAATTCGAGGGTTTGAGCATTAATCAGCTCGGTGGTCTCAGGGGTGAGAGGACAGTGGAGCGAGAGAATATCGGACTCCTTAAATACCGTATCACGGGATGTCCAACTCACGCCTTGGGGTAAATCGCTAGGTTCGGTGCGGGTATTCACTAATACCTTCATGCCGAAGGCTAAGGCAAGTTTAGCCACCTGCTGACCAATATCCCCATAACCAATCAAGCCTAAGGTTTTGCCTTTAAGGGATTGCAGCGGCATTAAGGTAAAACAAAAGTCACTGCAATTACTCCACTGCCCTGCGGCAACGGCTTGATGGTGCGCCGCAACGGCTTGCGTGTGATGCAAAATATGGGCAAACACCATTTGTGCGACGGCATCGGGGCCATAGGCGGGCACGTTGGTGACCACTATGCCTAACTCTTTTGCGGCGGCAAGATCCACCACGTTAGTGCCCGTGGCGAGCACGCCGATATATTTAAGCTTAGGCAGTTGGGCTAAGGTGTTGGCATCGAGGGGCGTCTTGTTGGTGAGCACTATCTCGGCATCCTGAGCGCGGGGATAATCTCCGCCGAGGGCGTGCGGGCAAAACAGCTAAATTCCCCTAATGCGCTGACTGCTTGCCAGGTTAAATCCCCAGGGTTTAAGGTTTCACCATCGAGTACGACTATTTTCATCTTTACCTCTTAACTGCGTTTGCACCTTGCCCGAAAGCTGAGAAATTAAAAACTGAGTTTGACCCCAAGATTGGCTTGCACTTGCCACATGACATCCGATGTTACATGCCATAGGCATTGGTCTTCATTACAAAAAAGTGAGCTGTCACTGTCGATAAAGGTGGCGTAGCCACGCAAATCCGCAAACAGGGCGAAGTTTTGCGTCATGCGGTATTCGGCGCCACCACCAATGCCCATGGAGAAACGGGTTTCCGTTGACCAATCATCGGGCATCATCCGAGTCACCCCGACACTGGCGGTAATGTAGGGCTGAAAATCGCCACTTGGGAAGAATAAGGTGCCGCCAAGGTGGATATAGTCCACATCTAAGGAGGCGACTAAGTCTGGGGTAAACAGGCCGCCGCTTTTCAGCTCGGAGGATTGTCGACTGTAGAGCAGGTAAATATTGCCGGGATCGTTAGTGCCAATCCCTAACATGATGCCGTAATGACTCGCCTCTTCGATACCCACACTCTGCTTATTATCGGTTTCGGCCTTGTTCGCATCGAGTTCATTGATATCGAACGAGCTACCACCAAAGCTGTAACCACCGTAGGGGGCGACAAACAGCTCAGGTTCTGCATAGGTTGGTAATGCGAGGGCGAGGGGTAACAAACCAGCAATCACAGTAAATCGGTTAACGTATTTCATCTTAATCCCTTATCTGTCGTTATTATTCCTTGCGTCGACAACGTTAACGGAAGCGTTAGCGCATGCCGCGCTCCGATTTCACCCTGTCGTACGCAGCTTGGATGTCCTGCGCTTTACGATTGGCAATTTCCATCATCTCGGGTGGTAATCCCTTAGCGATTAACTTATCGGGATGGTGTTCATTCATCAACTTGCGATAAGCCCGTTTCACCTCTTGATCCGTCGCCTCGGCATTAATGCCGAGCAAATGATAGGCGTCAGTAATCGAGGTTTTGTTGCCATTAGAAGTCTGGTGGAAACGGTATTCCGCTTGCCAACGTTTAAGTAATTCATCGAGTTGCCCACGACCATAACCTAACTCTTGGGCCACCGTCATCAGGATTGCATGCTCAGCGGGATCGAGCTCACCGTCCGATAAGGCAGTTTGAATTTGGATCTCGATAAACATTTGCACCAGTTCTTGGCGACCTTGGGTCACGGCGCGAAAGGCTTGCAGACTGCTACGTAGGTCAAAGTCTGGCTCTTTACCCTCACGGAACGCCTGCTGCGCCTCTTTACGGGCTTCACCCGTTAAGCGCATCTGGTCCATCAACATAGTCGCGATACGAATATCGGTCTCAGTCACTCGACCCGACGCCTTGGCCACATGGCCCATTACGGCGAAGGTGGTGTTAAAGAATATCCCCTGTCGATTCTTGGCCTGACCTAAGATCTGGCTAAAACTGGCGCCACCACCGGCGCGTTTGTCGTAGAGATGCCCAAGCCATAAGCCCAGTAGCGCACCGAAAATACGGCCAAACATAAACCCGATAACAAATCCAAAAAACTTACCCCAAAGGCGCATCTTAATTCCCAATTTGATAATTTATTCAGTCACTCAATCGACATAGCGAGTGAAACCGTTCACTCAAGGCGCTAAACGTTAGGCGATACGCCATTACGCCAGCGCTGACTCTAATGCTTGCAGACGTGGAATCGTCCCAACATCACACCAGAGTCCATTAAAGTGTGCTCCGGTGATCAGGCCATCGGCCATTTTAGCCCGCAGCAAAGGCCCAAGGGCAAAGGCACCATCTGGCGTGCCGTCAAATAATGATGGGCGATATAAGCCCATGCCAGAGAAAGTGTATTTTTGCTCACCCTGCTCACGCACAAGGCCCTGTTCCAAGGCAAAGTCGCCGTTAGGATGTTGCTCTGGATTTGGCACCAACCATAAATGCGCTTGAGCAGTATCCGCTAAGGGAGCAATCGTCGGCAAGGCATCGATAAACACATCGCCATTGAGCACTAAAAACGCTGCATCCGAGTCGCCGTCTGTCAGCAAAGATATGGCCTGCTTAATTCCGCCACCGGTCTCGAGGGCCGATGCTTCGGCGCTATATTGGATCTTGACCCCAAAGGCGTGGCCATCGCCTAAGGTTTCGACCAGCTTGTGCCCAAGCCAAGCGTGATTTATTACGATATCCACGATACCCGCCGCGGCCAACTTCTCAATATGGTACACAATCAGTGGTTTACCTAAGACGGGCACTAAAGGTTTGGGCAGGGTATCGGTCAAAGGGCGTAAACGCTCCCCCTGCCTGCTGCGAGGATCATGGCCTTCATTGCTTGTCTCCCTGCAGAGAATTCTTTCCCTTAGCCGCAAACGCAGGCACAACACACGACTGCACCCAAGCGGAAAATGGCGCCAACTCAGGATAAAGGCTGGCAATATCCACAATGTACGACAAGGTTAACGGAATATCGGCCATATAGGCTGGCTTGTTATCCCGATAATGTAACCGCGCAAAAATCCCCGCCGCCTTGATATGGCGCTGCAACCCCATTAAATCAAACCAGGTTTGATACTGGATAAAAGATGTCTGCGCCGGGATTTGCCCCAACTCAAGCACTTGCTGATAATGCTGCTTCATTAATTCCTGCACCATGGTTTGCGGCCAACGCACATAGCAATCCCGCAGTAATGACACGGCATCGTAGGTCACAGGCCCTAGTACCGCATCTTGAAAATCAATCACGCACAGCTCGCCCTCTTTGAGCATCAAGTTGCGGCTGTGGTAATCGCGGTGCATGCCCACCTTAGGCTGCGCGAGGGCATTTTCCACCAATAGGTCAAAACTCTGCTCTACCAGTGAGCGTTCCTCATGGCTAAGTTCAAGCTGTAAATGTCTCTCTAACAGCCACTCGGTAAAAATCCCCAGCTCACGGCGCACAAACGCCTCATCATATAAAGGCAATGGCTGCGTGCTGCCAGTGACAGGGTCAAGGCTTTCAACCACTGAGGCCACCTGAGGCAATAATGCCAAGGCGCGGCGATAGTAGTCAGCCACATTCGCATCGGTCAGCACAGACAACAACTGAGTATCCCCGAGATCGCTCAGTAGCATAAAGCCTTGCTCGGCATCGGAGGCGATGACTTTTGGAACTGTCAGTCCCGCCGCTGCATAGGCTCTGGCGAGGGCAATAAAAGGTGCGATAGGCACTAAGGTGGGTGGTGAATCGGCAACAATGTAGCTTGCATCGCGGTCCGTGACCCGGAAATAGCGCCTAAAACTGGCGTCACCGGAAATCAGAATCGGGGTCACATCATAGGAAAAATAACGGTTCAGCCACTGATTAAGGGAAATAAATCTCGAGTCGGATAAAGTCATTTCATGGCTCTTATAGAAAAATTGCTTTATTATAGCTGGCATATAATTTGGAAACAGCTAAGAAATTGAGAGATTTATTTGCTGCGTTGCACTTGTAGTTTGCAACTTTCCCCGTCGATACTTGTCCAGACAAAGAAATCATTATTATTGACCTAAGATGCAGATCCGTTACTTTCTGGCCTTGAGCCTGTTACCGCAAGTTGTCCTGGCAGACGAATCTCCCACAGCCTCAGCGTCACAATGCGTCATTGAACCGCCAGTACCTCGTATCGTATCTGAGCCCGGCCTGAGCGCCGCCGATCAAGAGAAAATTCGTATCGTGTCGGACCGCTCCAACGCCGAAATGGGCAAACAAGCCATTTTTACCGGTGATGTGGTCTTCAGTCAGGGCGACAGACACATTGCCGCCGATGAAGCGATTCTCGACCAAGCGACCGAGCAGTTCGATGCCAATGGCAACCTCGTTTTCCAAGACAGTATTTTTACCGTTACCGCCGATTCGCTGCAGGCACAGATGCGCAGCAACCGCGCAACCCTAAAGGGTGCCCAGTATTGGCTACATGGTCAGCAGGTTCACGGCGATGCCGAAAAGCTGCAAATCACCATGAACAACAACCTGATCTTAACCAACACTAACTTCACCACTTGTCCGCCAGACAATGTTTCTTGGCTGCTCGAAGCAGAAAAAATCAAGATCAACAGCGAAGAAGAATGGGGCGAGATTTGGAATGCCAAGCTGAGAGTCGCCGATATTCCGGTGTTCTACATTCCGTATATGACGGTGCCAGTTTCCGATAAACGTAAAACTGGCTTCCTCTACCCAAGTTTTAGCACCAGCACCACCAACGGTTTTGAAGTTTCCGCGCCCTATTATTGGAATATCGCGCCGGAATATGACCTCACCTTTACACCTAACTATATGTCTAGCCGTGGTTTATTCACCAAGACAGAGTTTCGTTATCTCGCGGGTGAGGCCCAAAATGGCCGCTTGAATTTAGAGTATTTGGGCAACGATCAGATGATCAGCGGTAGCCCAAATCGTTACCTCTATAACTGGCAACATCAAGGCGCTATCGATAAAAACTGGCGGGTACTCGCCAACTTTACCGAAGTGTCTGATAACAACTATTTCAACGACTTAAAGTCAGATGTGAACCGCGCCACCGATAACCAATTATCGCGGATTGGTGAAGTCAGCTACTTTGAACGTAACTGGGATATCAGCACGCGGGTGCAAGACATTAAAGTACTGGGTGAGGACGAAAAACCTTATCAAGTGATGCCACAGGTGAACTTTAACTACCGCGCCGCCGACTTTTGGAACAACTTGGACTTTGGCTTTAACTCGGAGCTGACCAATTTCGCCCATCAAGACAGCGACATGAATACCGCTACTCGTTTGCATATGGCACCTAGCCTGACGCTTCCTATTCATGGTCCATCTGGCTCATTGACCAGCCAAGTAAAGTTGATGCAAACCAACTATTGGCAGGAACAAAATAACAGTGCCTTCGATGGCTTAGACGATACAGTGAGCCGCACGATTCCACAGGTGCGGATCAATGGTCAGATTAACTTCGAGCGCTTTACCGAACTGTTCGATCAAAACTACCGTCAGACGCTCGAACCTCAGTTCCAGTATTTGTACGTGGGTTATGAAGATCAGCGTGGCATCGGTATTTACGATACTGCCCAGTTACAGGACGACTACTTTGGTCTGTTCCGTGACCGCCGCTTCTCAGGTCTTGACCGTATCGCCGATGCAAACCAAGTCACCCTAGGTGTGACCACGCGTTTCTTCGACGATCACAACCAAGAGGCGACTAAGTTCAGCCTAGGTCAGATCCTCTATCTACAGGACAGTAAACTGGGTTACGAAGATAACCTCTTCGAGCAAAATCAATCGACCTCAGTATTGGCCGCCGAATTAGATACCCGCTTAAGCCATGACTGGTATTTAGGTGCCGCGATTCAATACGACACCAACTCAAGCGATAACAAGAAGACCGAAGTCACCTTAGACTTCCGCCCCGAAGCCAATAAACTCTTGCAGCTCAGTTATCGTTATGTGCCGGATCTATTGAACTCCAACACCAACGATCTGGTGAATATTTCCCAAGCGGGTGTGCGTGGCGCATGGCCGATTAACGACAGTCTGTATTTTGTCGGTAACTGGTACTACGACCTCAACGAGAGCCGCAGCATAGAAACCTATACAGGTTTCCAGTATGAATCATGCTGTTATGCAATCCGTCTCAGCTATCACTACCGAATTAAGACCAATTACGATGACAACATTGGTTCGGCCGTTATCGATGAGCGCGAGCAATTTGAAAGCGGTGTTTACCTGAATTTAGTCATCAAAGGACTCGGTGGTTCTGGCCCATTAGGCGTATCGGATATGCTCAATGATGGTCTGTTTAACTACAGAAAACCGCTTTATCTGAGGAATTAGCAAAGATTTGTGGTAGATTGCTGAACCTCAACAAGGACTGAGAGTCCAAACAGGTTAATGAAAGCCGTGCGCTCCTCCCCAAAAAAGTCTCGGAACGCACGCTTTTAGAGTTACTAACAAAAGAACATTTAGGCAACTCACTGTAATTTCGATATAAATGGTAAAGTTAACTTAAATAAGCCGTCGAATTTGACCTTAGAACGTGCCAAGGATTTTGTGGATGAAACCCAGTAAACATCTGATTTTTGCTTTATTTGCACTCGCCATCAGCCAGCCTACTATGGCCGCTCCCCAGCCAATCGACCGTGTTGCCGTTCAAATCAACGACGGCATTGTGCTCGAAAGTGAAATCACCAACATGATTGACACTGTAAAAGCCAATGCGAGAGCCGCGAATCAATCGTTGCCATCCGACAGTGCACTGCGTACTCAGGTTATCGAGCGACTCATCCTCACTCGTTTGCAGTTGCAGATGGCGGATCGTATAGGTCTGCATATCGGTGACTTACAGTTAGACCAAGCAATTGAAAACATTGCCCGCGAACAAAAAATGACCGTGGCGCAAATGCAGCAAAAAATCGAGAGCGAAGGGTTAAGCTTCAGCCAATACCGTGAGCAACTGCGTGAAGAAATCACCCTAGGTGAAATCCAACGTATCCAAGTTCAACGCCGTATCCAAGTGTCACCACAGGAAATTACCGGCCTAGTAAAACTGATCCAAGAGCAAGGCATGAAGGACGTCGAATACCAAATCGGCCATATCCTGATTGACGTACCTAACAACCCAAGCAGTGAACAACTGGAAGCCTCGAGCAAGCGCGCGAACGCCGTACTCGAGCGTTTAAAGAGTGGTGAAGATTTCCGCCGCACCGCCATCGCCTCTTCATCGGGTCCTAAGGCACTGGAAGGCGGTATCTGGGATTACATGAACATCAACGAGATGCCAACGCTGTTTGCGGAAGTCATCAACGGCGCCAAGAAAGGCGATATTATCGGCCCAATCAAGAGTGGCGCAGGTTTCCACATCATCAAGATCATGGATGCCCGTGGTTTACAAACCAAAGAAATTGAAGAAGTTCGAGCGCGCCATATCCTGCTCAAGCCATCGCCAATTCTGTCGGAAGACCGTGCTAAGGCCATGTTAGAGCAGTTCTTAAAGCAAATTCGCTCTGGCGAAGCCAAGTTTGAAGATTTAGCGCGTCAATACTCTGAAGATCCAGGTTCAGCAGCCAAAGGTGGTGAGCTAGGTTGGGCTGAGCCAAGCATTTATGTGCCAGAGTTTGCGCAAACGCTGAATAGCTTAAGCCAAGATCAAATCAGTGAGCCTTTCCGTACGACCCACGGCTGGCATATCACGCAACTGGAAGAGCGCAGAAAAACCGATGCCACGGATCAATTTAATACTAACCGTGCGCACCAACTGATCTTCCGTCGCAAATTTAATGAAGAACTGCAAAACTGGCTAGACGAAATGCGTGCCGACGCATACATTGAAGTCTTTCAGCCTGAGTCAAACCGAGGTTAAGGTAAATTGACCACTAAACGTATTGCCGTTACCCCCGGAGAACCAGCGGGTATCGGCCCCGATTTAGTCGTGCAACTCGCTCAGCAGGCTTGGCCTGCTGAGTTAGTCGTTTGTGCGGATCCCGAATTATTAGCCAGCCGAGCTAAACGACTCGGCCTGAATGTCACGTTTCGCCCTTACTTGCCTGAGCAACCGCCTAAACCGCAGGAAGCAGGCACGCTTACCATTGCGCCTTTCAAACTGGTAACAGACGCCGTTTGTGGCCAGCTCGACGATCAGAACAGTGCTTACGTGGTTGAAACCCTGCGTTATGCGGGTGAAAAAAACATGAGCGGCGAATTTGATGCCGTTGTCACAGGCCCTGTCCACAAAGGAATCATCAACCAAGCGGGGATTTCCTTTAGCGGCCATACCGAGTTTTTTGCCCATCAGGCTAACTGCCCCGATGTGGTCATGATGTTAGCAACCCAAGGTTTACAGGTGGCACTGGTGACCACCCATATTCCTCTGGCCTATGTGGCAAAAGCCATTACGCGCCAGCGTTTGCATCATATTATCAAGATTTTACACGCTGACCTTATCAGCAAGTTTGCCATTGCTTCCCCTAAAATTTATGTCTGTGGCTTAAACCCACACGCGGGTGAAGACGGCCATCTTGGCCGGGAAGAAATCGATGTAATTATTCCGGCGCTGAATGAACTGCGTGAAGAATATCAAATGAACATTGTCGGCCCTCTGCCCGCCGATACCCTGTTCCAACCTAAATATTTACAGGACGCGGATGTCGTGTTGGCCATGTACCATGACCAAGGCTTACCCGTTCTAAAGTCACAGGGATTTGGCAAATCGGTAAACATTACCTTAGGTTTACCTTATATCCGTACCTCGGTTGACCATGGTACGGCGCTCGATCTTGCGGGAACTGGCAAAGCCGATATTGGCAGTTTTGTCTGCGCCTTGAATAAAGCCATTGAGTTATCCTCAAAAAACTAAACGATTAGATATTAATGAGTAGCAAAGTACATTTAGGCCACACGGCCAGAAAGCGTTTCGGACAAAACTTCTTAACCGACGACAATGTGATTAACCGCATTGTGGGTGCTATCGCCCCCGATAATGACCATGTGATGGTCGAAATCGGCCCCGGCCTTGGCGCCTTAACCGAACCTGTCGCCACAGCGATAGATAACCTGACAGTGGTTGAGTTAGACCGCGATCTTGTTGAGCGCTTGCAGAATCACCCTGTACTTAAGGATAAGCTCACGATTCACCAAGGCGATGCGCTGCAGTTCGACTTTAGCCAGTTGGTGGTACCGGGTAAAAAACTCAAAGTGTTTGGTAACTTACCCTATAACATTTCAACCCCTTTGATGTTCCATCTGTTCGAATTTGCCGAGCAGATTGAAACCATGCACTTTATGCTGCAAAAGAAGTGGTGCTGCGTTTATCGGCAAGCCCTGGCAACAAGGCCTATGGCCGCTTAACTGTGATGGCACAGTACTTCTGCCAAGTGGTTCCCGTACTCGAAGTACCGCCCCATAGCTTTGCGCCACCGCCTAAGGTCGATTCCGCCGTGGTACGTCTACTGCCCTATGCCGAAAAACCATTCCCTTGTAAGGATGTGAATGTACTGCGCCAGCTGTGTACCACGGCCTTTAACATGCGCCGTAAAACACTGCGTAATAACCTCAAGCAAGTATTGAGCGATGAAGAGTTTGAGCAACTAGGCATAGACCCTAACCTGCGCCCTGAGCAAATAAGCGTTGAACAATATGTCGCCATGGCGAATATGGTGTGTGATAAGCAGGCTTAAGCAATATCAGTTTGATGGGCACTTTAGGGTGCCCTATCTTATTAAAGGGAGCAGCATGAGCGCATTGGATGACTCAATCCGAGTCGAAGTCAAAACCGAATACATTGAACAACAGTCCTCGCCCGAGGATCAGAAATACCTCTTTAGCTACACTATCACCATAGTTAACCTCGGTGAGCAAGCCGCCAAACTCGAAACCCGCCACTGGATTATTACCGACGCCAACGGCAAAATCAGTGAAGTGCAAGGCGCAGGCGTCGTCGGCGAAACCCCAACGATCCCCCCAATACCGCCTATCAATATACCAGCGGTACCGTACTCGATACGCCCCTTGGCATTATGTATGGTACTTATGGTATGGTCAGCGAATCTGGCGAACGTTTTAAGGCAACGATTAAGCCCTTCCGTTTAGCACTCCCCGGTTTATTACACTGATTTATAAATAGAAAGGATATTGTGGCCCATTATTTTGTTGGTGATGTCCAAGGCTGTTTTGCCGAATTAAAACGATTACTTGCTGAGGTCGACTTTAACCCATCCCGCGATGAACTCTGGGCGGTGGGCGATTTGGTCGCCAGAGGTCCCGATTCATTAGCCACGCTGCGCTATTTTCAATCCCTAGGGGATGCGGGTAAAACCGTCCTCGGTAATCACGATCTGCATCTGCTCGCTCTCCATGGCAAACTCAAGCGGGATAAACCCAGCGATAACCTCGCGCCACTGTTAAATGCGCCTGATATTGCCAGTTTAATCGATTGGTTAAGGCAGCAACCCTTAATGCGGGAGTTGCCAGAGCACAAGGTCATCATGACCCACGCTGGTGTGCCGCCACAGTGGTCATTAGACGTCTTAAGGCAAGAGTCGCAACTTGTCAGCCAAGCCCTCAAGCAGAGTGATTACCTCGAGGCACTGATAAGCCAAATGTACAGCGATACTGCGGAGCGTTGGGATCCAAGCGCCATAGGCTTAAACCGCCTGCGCTTTTGTATCAATGCCCTGACCCGCATGCGTTATCTGTATGTCGATGGTCATTTAGATTTTGACTGCAAACAACCGCCAGAGGACTGTAACAATCCACAGCTACGCCCTTGGTTTGAATTTACCTCTGCGTTACGCCAGAGTCACACTTTGGTGTTTGGACATTGGGCGGCATTGATGGGTAAAGTGAACGATCCCAAATTAAAAGCGCTAGACACAGGCTGTTGCTGGGGCGAATATCTAACCCTATGGCATCTTGAAAAAGACCAAAAAATTACCCAAAAAAGTTAAAAAAGGGTTAAACTAAGCCCGAGAGTGGTCGATATACGACAGTACCCTATGCCCTGAATTTAATAATCTTTTCATTCGGAATAATATAATAATAACCGGAGTATCCTATGAAAGTTAATGTAGCCACCCGAGTCATTGGCGGGTTTAGTGTTGTTACACTTTTACTTGTGTTGTTAGGATTTACCTCGTACCTGACGAACATTAGCCTTAAAGATAGTTCGGCTATGATGCAAGAGTTAAGCTTGCCAGCCCTGAAGGCCACCACTCATTTAACCGAATCCTTGAGCGAACAACAGCGCCAAGTGCTCATTGCCTTTCATGCGCCAAAATCCTCTAACATTCCCGATATCCGTAAAGTCTTTAGCGACCACGGTAGCCAGTTTAAAAATGAGATCAGTAACCTAACGCGACTGGTTCAAGGGCAAGCGAACCTTTCATCGTTGATCTCACAACTGGATGGCAGTTTCTCGACCTTCGAGCGTGACAGCCTCGCCATGCTCAATGAGCGCGAAGCAACCCTCAGCAAGCAAGAACAACTCATCGGATTAAAGAAAAAGCTGGAGAATGCCGCCGATGATGCCTCATCGGGATTACTCGATATTATCGACCTAGAAAATAGCCAAAACCCCGATGCTCAGAGTCTTGCGGCATCGGCAAGCGCTATCGATACCAGCATGGGCAATATCATTACCACCATTACCGATTTAGTCACCAATGACGAAATGAGTAAGCATGAGCTTATCTCTAAAGAACTCGACTACATCCTGAGCGAGAGCAAAAACAAGCTTGAGTACGTCAACCGCCATGCGCAGGATATTGTGGATGCGGACACCTTAAAATCTGTCAACGAAGACATTAAAAAAGTCCTTGGGCTGCTCGAAGGCTCTGACTCTATGGTGCAACTTAAGGCGAGCCAATTAACCCACGCTCAGGCGGCGGCAAATCAACTGGCCATCATTGAGAAAGACGTCAAAGTTATTGACCGCAATATGGAAGATGTAAGTAATAACATTGAGTCGGCAGCCGCAGAAATGAGCCAAGCCACCATAGCCAAAATTGATTCGGCCAGTATCCGTACCATTATAGTGGTGCTAATCGCTATCGTTGCCGCCGTCATCATCAGTTTTGCCGTGGTTGCGCCATTGAAGCGTTCACTCTACCAAGTTAACAATGCACTTAACGTGTTAGCCTCTGGCAATTTAACTCATAAACTGGATGACTCTGGCCACGATGAATTTGCTGAACTGGCGAAAAACTGTAACCGTTTAGTCGACAGTTTACGCAGCCTAATCGTTGGTATCTTGGACCGCTCTAACCAGCTCGCTGCTGCAGCAGAGCAAACCTCGGCAATCACGGCGCAAACCACGACGGGCATTCAAGAGCAAAAGAACCAAGTTGACCAAGTTGCGACTGCGACCACAGAGTTAAGCTCCAGCGCACAACAAGTGTCGATGAGCGCCGACGATGCACTCGCGCAAATCAAGCAGGCCGATCAAGAAGCCAAACACATGCGTACTATCGCCGAAGAGAATAAGCGCACCATTTTAGCCCTCGCTGACGAAGTCGCTAAAGCTGGCCAAGTGATCAACAAAGTGCAATCGGACAGCGCCTCAATCGGCTCGATCCTCGATGTTATTCGTGGCATTGCCGAGCAGACTAACCTGCTGGCATTAAACGCAGCCATTGAAGCGGCGCGCGCCGGAGAACAGGGCCGTGGTTTCGCAGTCGTTGCCGACGAAGTACGCAGCCTTGCATCGAGAACTCAAGTGTCGACCCGCGAGATCCAACAAATGATCGAAGTGCTGCAACAGGGCGCCCAGCAAGCCGTGGCTGCAATGGATATGGGTCGTGCCCAAGCCAATGCCTGCGTCGACAAAACCGAACAAGCTAACCTCGCTCTAGAGACCATCAGTCAGTCGGTCCACAAGGCCTATGATGCGGGCACGCACATTGCCCATGCTGCGCAGGAGCAGAATCTGGTAAGTCAGCAAGTGTCTGAGAAACTTGAGCATATCGCGGCCATTTCGGAAGAAACCGCCATCGGCGCCGACCAAACCGCGCAATCGAGCCATCAGGTGGCTAAGCTTGCCGAAGAGCTACAAGCTTCTGTCGGTGAATTTAGAGTGTAAGCAAACACTCAGGCATCAATAGGGTCGCGATTGCGGCCCTTTTCTTTGGTTTGCGCTTTCGCGGCGAAAATAATAGCTCAAGCAATATACTCAGTTTCGACACTCATCAGCATCATACTCAAGTACCCTGCTCAATATTCGGTAAAAACGGCCTAAACGACGTGCATAAAAAATGCCGAACTCAGTTCGGCATTTTTAACTATCATTTTTTCCTTGTGTAAACGCACATTAAAAAATGATGGGACAGATGATTACTCTTCTTCACCGCCAGCAGCAGCGCCTAAACGCTCTTTGACTGCCGCTGTGATAGGGCTAGCACCGTGACCATTCGCTTCAGCCCAAGCTTGAATCGTCATGCCATCGGCTTCTGGTACGCTCAGTTCGTTAACTGATAAACGCTTAGCCACAAACTCACCGGCATCATTCGCATTCGCGGCATAGGCAGTACGCAACAAGCTTTGACCATCACAGCTAATCCCGCTGTACACTTGACGTAACTTAACACGGCTTTCTTTTAGTTTTTTACGTAAACGGTTTTTATCGTTCGCTTTTACGTAATCACAAATACTCGCGACAAGTGGATCAGCTTCGGCTTTTGCCGTGGTTGGCACAGAAACATAGCTAAATCCGATTAGTGCAGCCAAAGCTACAGGCATAAGACGCATCCGATACTCCTTAATACTTTCTTATAGTTTTATTATGTTTTGTATGTTTTGCGTCTATCTCTAGCGGATATTGGCCTCCTAGGAATCATCAGTAAAGAAGCCGTAAAAAACCGCTATCTCAACTAAGTCAGGCCTATCGGATCTAATACCTTAGACATATTGACAATCCATACGCACAGGGTACACAACAGAACAACGTAATTTAACATTTTTTTGTCAAATTGATAAAGCGATATTCCACCCCATCGCCATTTATACCGGTTACCGATTCGGTTTCTTGCCATTTATCGCTATCCCAAGCAGGGAAAAAGGTATCGCCTTCAACATCTAAGCTAATTTGCGTCAGGTAGAGTGTATCGGCTTGAGGTAGTAATTGCTGATACAATTGCCCACCACCGATAACGACTAACTCTTCACAATCACCCGCCGCCAGTTTAGCGTCTTCAAATGAGGTCACGCAGGTCACACCGTCAATCTGCAAATCCGCTTGGCGGGAAATCACAATATTGTGGCGCCCAGGCAGAGGGCGACCGATGGACTCAAAGGTTTTACGTCCCATGACTACAGGTTTGCCTAAGGTCATGGCTTTAAAGTGGCGTAAATCTTCGGGCAGATGCCATGGCATTTTGTTGTCTTTTCCGATGACTCGATTGTTTGCCATCGCGGCTATCATAGCAATGCGCATGAGCACTCCTTTGGTATTGTTTTTATTGAATAACAGGGCGGGTTCTAAAATACAGCAGACTCGGTAAGGCAAGGCCCACCGACAGTGCACCTAAGATAAACACCGTTTTTAAGCCGTTACTGATCACTTGTCCGGTTAGCTCTTGACTGACCTGCGACTGCGCCGTTAATTGCACTAAGGCAATCACAGTATTAAAGGCATAGGTGCCTGGGATCATCGGGATAATCGCCGCAACGGCATACATCAACGGCGGCGCGAGATGGCGCTTAGCAAAACCGATAGTGATAGTGCCGACTAGAGCCGCGGCGGCAAAGGTCGCCCATTCGATAGGCAAGCCAAATTGCAGCATTAACGTGCGCGAGCTGTGCCCTATGGCGCCTGCAAGCGCGCAGTAGGGTAAGAAACGTTTCGGCACGTTAAACACCATGGCAAAACCCACTGCGGGAATCGCCGAGAAAAAGGCATCGTGCAACAGCGTCCACAGTAAGGCGATCATAGGAAGATCCCCCAATCTGCATCGCAATGGTGATGCCGATAACGGATGACACTGTGAGCAAGGTGGCATGACCCCAACGGGAAATGCCCACGTTCATATGGCCTTTGACCATATCAGAAATCGCATTGATCATCGGGAAACCCGGCACCAGCATCAACACACTGGCCGCCATGGCCGCCTGCGGGGTTTCACTCAAGTGAAATACATAACCCGTCTGCGCCAGCATGCTAGTGACAAATGCCGTCACCGCAAAATTGACCAGCAAATTAAAATGCCGCTTGGCAATCGCAAGGCGCACCGACATCCCGACCGCGGAGGCAAAAAGGTGATAACTGATGCGGCAACATCGCCATTAAACAGGTGGCAAAAACTGGCGCAGGACAGGCCTATCATCAAGATCACGAGATAGGGCGGATAGGTCTTAGGTTCAATCCGCGCTAAGCGTTTACGCACTTCGTTGGGGCCATAGAGACCTTTTTCCGCCAACAAACAGATGCGTTGCAACTCGCAGACTATTGTCATATTGATGCCATGCTCGCGGATCCGACGCGTCGTCGTGATACAGCGACCATGCACTAAACTGGTTAACACGAGGGAATTAGAGGAGATGGAAAGCTCAACACTTGCCAATCCTAAGGCCTGACCTAGGCGCTGGCTGATTTCTTCAACTAAATCAGATTCAGCACCGTAGGCCAGTAGCAGTTGTGCGACACGCACAACCTGCCGAGTAATATCATTTTGAGTATCTGCGTACACGGGACTCTCAAAACTTAGGTTGGGATATTATCTTTGGTAGATCACTTCTACATCGTAGTCGTCATCATCAAAGTCATCGTCGAATTCATCGTCATAGTCTTCATTGATCGCATCAATGTTGGCTTGATGATAATTGTCCCACTTGAACTCAACCTCTGCATCTGGGTTCGCATCTTTATCTTCCGGAGGAAGACTTTGGATGAAGTCCAGCAGCTTGGTCGCTAATTCTTTAGTGCCATCGCGGCTATAGGCAGAAATAGTGTAAACGTCACCTTCCCAACCTAATTCTTTAACTACGCGAGCGACCTTCTCTTTCAGCTCGTCTTCGAGCAGCAGATCGGCCTTATTAAAGACTAACCAACGTGGCTTACTTGCCAATTTTGGCGAATATTTTTCAAGCTCACCGACGATCGCACGGGCAGAATCCACCGGATCTGTGCCATCAATTGGCTCGATATCGATGATATGCAACAGAATACGGCAACGTTCTAAATGCTTTAAGAAGCGAATACCTAGACCCGCACCTTCTGCCGCGCCTTCGATCAAACCAGGAATATCGGCGATCACAAAGCTTTGACCAGGGCGAGGGTTAACCACACCTAGGTTAGGTACTAATGTCGTGAAGGGGTAATCGGCAACCTTTGGCGTTGCACGTGATACCGCGCGAATAAAGGTCGATTTACCCGCGTTAGGCATACCGAGCAAGCCAACATCGGCTAACAGCAGCAGCTCTAATTTCAGGCTACGGACTTCACCCGGAGTACCTAAGGTCTTTTGACGTGGCGCACGGTTAGTACTGCTCTTAAAACGCGTATTGCCTAAACCGTGGAATCCGCCTTTAGCCACTAATAGCTTTTGGCCATGGGTGGTTAAATCGCCGAGGACTTCCTCGGTCTCATCGTCAATAGCACGCGTACCGACAGGCACTTTTAAAATCAAATCTTTACCGCTATGGCCGGTACAGTCACGGCCACGGCCGTTTTCACCGCGCTCAGCCATGTGAAAACGTTCAAATCGGTATTCAATCAGGGTGTTGTGGTTTTCATCGGCCTGCAGATAGACACTGCCACCATCACCACCATCACCACCATCAGGACCACCATCGGGGATATATTTTTCGCGTCTGAAACTCACGCAACCGCTACCGCCGTCGCCTGCTTCGACCCTAATTACTGCCTCATCGACAAACTTCATACTTACTCCTGGCATCACTGAATGAAGGAATTATACCGTTTAACTTCATCGGTCGCCAAAAAACTCGAGATACTTGCTCCCAATCTTACCAGCCAACGCCCTCAATTTGATAAAGATTTACCAAACTCACCAGAAACGCAGGTAAATAGAAGCATAAAAAACAGAAAGCCCCACCAATGGCGGGGCTTTACAGTATAAGCTAGACTCGAAAATTAAGCTTCGATGCTAATAAACTTACGGTTGTTAGGACCTTTAACTTCGAACTTAACTTTACCGTCAGTCAGTGCAAATAGAGTATGGTCACGACCGATACCTACGTTAACACCTGCGTGGAACTTAGTACCACGTTGACGAACGATGATGTTACCAGCTAAAACTGATTCACCACCAAAGCGCTTAACACCAAGACGTTTGCTTTCTGAATCGCGGCCGTTACGAGTAGAACCGCCAGCTTTTTTATGTGCCATTAGTCAGACTCCTTATTAAGCGTTGATAGCTGTAATTTTGACTTCGGTGAACCACTGACGGTGGCCCATCTTCTTATCGTGGTGCTTACGACGACGGAACTTAACGATAGTTACTTTCTCGCCACGGCCATGGCTGACAACTTCAGCAACAACCTTACCACCAGCTACTAAAGGTGCACCAACGTGCACTTTTTCACCGTCAGCGATCAGTAATACTTGATCGAATTCAACAGTTGAACCAGTAGCAACTTCTAATTTTTCTAAACGAACTGTGTGGCCAGGGGCTACACGGTGTTGCTTACCACCACTTTGAAAAACAGCGTACATAGCTATTTTACTCCGATATTCCTAACACGCTGGCTCACACTATGGGAGGCAGGGTGCTACAAAAACTTTATTGACAATGGGCGCGGAGTTTACGCGAAGAATCCTTATCTGGCAAGCCCTAATTAGGAAAGAATAAAAAAAGGCCGGAATAACTCGCACATTAGTAGTGTGAGTACTGTCATATGTCGGAATTTTAGGTAAAATTCATTCTATATAACACGTGAGCCTAAAATAGAGGCCGGGTACGTAATGGCCCCACAACCAGAGTCTATTATGGATTTAAACGCTATTCGTCAACTGGCTGACACTGATATGCAAGCAGTCAATCAGCTGATCTATAAACAGCTGGAGTCAGATGTCGCCCTGATTAACCAGTTAGGTTTTTACATTATTAATGGTGGTGGTAAACGTCTTCGTCCTTTACTGTCCGTCCTCGCAGCGCGCGCCGTCGACTATCAAGGTGAAGCCCACCTTAAGCTTGCCGCGATTATTGAATTTATTCATACCGCTTCATTACTGCACGATGATGTGGTCGATGAATCGACCCTCAGACGCGGCCGCGAAACCGCCAACGCGCTCTTTGGTAACAGCGCCAGTGTATTAGTAGGTGACTTCCTTTATACCCGCTCATTCCAAATGATGACCGAACTCGATAGCATGCGAGTACTGCGTGTATTAGCCGATACCACTAACGTATTGGCTGAAGGTGAAGTATTGCAGCTAATGAACTGCAACGACCCTAATACCACCGAAGAAAGCTATATGCGGGTGATCTATTGCAAGACCGCCAAACTATTCGAAGCCGCCACGTTACTGGCCGCGGTATTAGCCGGCGCCACACCCGAGCAAGAAGCCGCATTAGGCGACTATGGTAAGTATTTAGGTACTGCCTTCCAGCTGACCGACGATTTACTCGACTACACCGCAGACAGTGAAGAGTTAGGTAAAAACATCGGTGATGATCTCGCCGAAGGTAAGCCGACCTTACCGCTGATCTATGCTATTGCCCATGGCACAGAAGAAGAGCAGCAACTGATTCGCCAAGCGATTGAGCAAGGTGATGGCACACACGCCATTGAGAAAATTGTTGCCGCTCTGCATCACTGCGGCGCACTCACTTACACTCAGCAAAAAGCCATTGAAGAATCCAACAAGGCGATTGCAGCGTTGGCGGTATTACCCGACAGTGACTTCAAAACCGCATTAATTTCGCTGGCAAAAATCTCCGTTGATCGTAACCACTAATTGGCAGCGATAAATCAATAAAAAGGCCTTGCTTAGCAAGGCCTTTTTATTTTTAACATTCTTTATCAAAGTGAACTTAAACCTGCCATTGGATCGGCGCTTCCCCCGCGCCATCAGCAGTTGATTCACTTTAGAGAAATGCCCACAACCGAAGAAGCCGCGATAAGCCGACAGTGGTGACGGGTGGGGGCCCGACAGAATTTGATGCTGTGGCGCACTAATCACCGCCCCTTTTTTGATGGCATGACTGCCCCAGAGTACGAAAATAATCGGCCGCTCCTGCGCATTAAGCAGCTTTAACGCCTCAGTGGTAAAGGTTTCCCAGCCTGCATTGGCATGTGAGTGGGCTTGCCCTTGTTCCACCGTCAGCACGGTATTGAGCATCAAAATCCCCTGCTCCGCCCATTGGGTTAAATCACCATGGTTCGGGATTTGGAAACCGGGAATATCGTCCACTAACTCTTTGTACATATTGGCCAGCGATGGCGGCGGTTTAATGCCTCGCTTAACCGAGAAACACAAACCGTGGGCTTGGTCCGGACCATGGTAGGGATCTTGACCAATAAGCACTACACGCACTTGCTCCAATGGGGTTGTTTTAAAGGCGTTGTACACATCCTCTTTAGGAGGATAGATCACCTTACCCAATTCACGCTCTTGATTCACAAATGCTATCAACTGCTGGTAATAGGGTTGAGAACGTTGATGGTCAATAAATGCCTGCCAAGTCGCCAAAATCTGTTTCTCTTACTTAAGTTACGATGCCGTTAGCTTAAAAGTGATAGCGCGACATGACAAGCCAACTCCGGTTTTTATTCCCGAGTCTTGAGATATCACAAGCATATTAAGGTCTAAACCCGCTCCGTCCCTTTGGTTAAGGCAATCGATTGCTATCGAGAAACGCCCCGAATCGCAAAAGTTAACTCGAGCAAAGTTGAGTGCTGAGCCACGTTGAGCCTCGGCGCTTTGATTCGCAAATGACTCTGATAAGCCATCAGCTAGCGTGATAGGGGCGTTTGTATAAACAATCCGTATTAATCGCGACCACGGTGGCCATGACCACGATCGTCATCCCTATCTTTGCGGCGCTCATGTTTGTCGTAATGTTTGTGGTGATGCTTATCTTGTTTATAGGAGCGATAACGGGGGACGTACTCATCGCGATACCAGACATCCTGAACAAAATAGACTGGACGACCGCAGGCACCGTAGGAGGCACAATAGCGGCCCCATTTTTTTGCATGACCAGGCGGCACATGCAGATAGATAGGTTCATACACGACCCGAGACTGCTCTATCACGATAGGCTGTTCGTAAATCACCTGTGGACGAGGAAAATTACCAATATTGATCTGACCGTAAAAGTTTGGATCGCCGATGTTAATCGACACTCCGACATCAGCCGCAATGGCCGAAGATGAAGCTGCAGCGAGTAGTAAGGCTGACAGAGTAAGTTTAATTGCTTTCATGGCGGTTCTCCTGTTGATGGAAGCAGTATGCGAGTGGCTAACTGAACAGAAGATGAATCTTCACAGGAGGCTAAATCAGATATTATTTCCCCCGCACCGCCATGCAGACCTTGTATTTCGGCAGGCTATTTACATCCCAAATCGGCAAGAATTTAAATCACGATGACAGAACAGACCTGCATATTCTGCCTTGATATGATGAAGTAAAACCCATTGATACCAATTACAATATCGCCCAATCAACCATCAAACTAACCGCAATTTAGCGATGGATGACCTACTAAGTATTGGGCTCACTACAACAGATTTAGATCCCAATACTTAAGCGTAAGCGGTTCCTTCCTGCAGAATTTAGGATAGAATCGCCCACCAATAAATTATTTTGAGTAAGCGCTATGACTGATACCAGCAACACCACGATTTTTGAACTTGCCGATCAATTTATTGCCTTAGCCAATCAGCTAAGCCAGCAGGAAGGTGATGTCGGTAAAGTCGGCACGGCCCTGCGTTTTGCCGCAGCGCGTTTTAACGCCTTTGAAGCCGCGATCAAATCTGCCGATTTAGGCGCAGAAAAAGACAATGCGCTCGACTGGTTTAGCGCCGAATACCGTGAAATGCTAAGCGACAATCTAGACGACCATATCGCGAATCCACCCGTTATGCAGGAAGAAGCGGTGGCGGCGGATGACTCGGTACAAATCTTTAAAGGCTGATGATGCGCTATAGGCCAAGCATCGCCTGCTAAAATCCCATAAAAAACGCCATCTTATGATGGCGTTTTTTTATCTCTTCGCACTTATTTCTTCACACTCATCAATGTGCATTGTGATACGTCAGAGAGTGTACACCACGCGTATCGCGAGCAGGATCAGTACCACACCAGAAAGTTTATCGATAAGTCCCGCTTTTTCCCGTAACTTAGGCAATACACTCGAATGGGACAACAGTAAGGCAATCAAGGTGTACCACAGCCCATCAACCACCAAAGGCGTTAGCACGATAAGTGCTTGACCCGTCAAGCTATCGGCCACCATCACAAACTGGCTAAACAGCGCTAAAAAGAACAACATAATCTTAGGATTGAACAGGGAAATCGCGATACCATCGCGCGCTGCTGTGAGTGTATCCGTCGCCTCCCCCGCCGCAAGCTTTGCCTGCATACCACCGTTTGAGCGCAATGCTTGGATCCCCATCCATGCGAGATAGAGCGCGCCTAAAATCGCTATCCCATTAAAAATCAACGGCGCTTTTTTCAGTACAACGGCTAGGCCGAGTAACGTCACTAACGCATAAATGCCAATACCAATCGAGTGTGCCCAAGCGCAAACGATCCCCTTGCCGCGACCACCGCCCAAGGTATGACGCACAACCATGGCCAAACTCGGCCCGGGAGACATAGCGCCCAAGCAACAAATCGCCAATAGTCCTAACCAAGTACTAAAGCTCATTTTTAACCCTTTAAAGCATAAAAAGGCCCTCAATAGGGCCTTCACAGGAGTGGCAGTTTAACACTGGCCAAATAATACGGTCACTCTCATTTAGCCGCCTTAGGATGATAAAAAGCGCGGATATCTTGCACCAGTTGCGCAAGCGACGCGGGCTCCACATACATCATATGACCCGCTTTGTAGTAGTGCATAGTGACACGGCTATTATCTATACCATTATCGGCAAAGGTATTTTCGGTCGCAAAGAAGGGCGTCGCAAAATCGAAATAACCGTTACCGACAAATATTCGCAGATCTTTATTCTCACGCTGCGCCTGCCCTAAATAGGGCGCCACATTCACATAATGCATTTGCTTACCGCTGATATTCCAGTTCCAGCCACGATTAGCATCGGTGGAGAGCACGTTGAAGGGGCGTGATAATTTAACCCCTAAATCCTCATACAGATACTGATGGATTGCCGCCGTATAAGCGCCATCGATACCATATCCTGACGGGTCGTTATCGGTCGAGTCACCGCCACTGTCGTAATCTTTGCCGGTATAACGACTGTCTAACCGCCCGACGGTCAAATCCTGATCCCTGAGCAATTCTTTGGTGTAGCGACTCGCACTCACCCGCAAATTTACTCGGTCAAGATAAGACTCACTCAGGCCCGTAAAACGCGCCAACTGTTTGCGTACGCTCTGATAATCGCTTTGCGCTAAACGGCTGCCCTGTAATAAGGCTAAGGCGTAATCCTTAATAGCGAATTGACGCGCCTGTTCGACAAACACTTCGAGCCCTAAGGCCTTGTCGGCATCACTAACTTTATTGTGATAAAAAGCAGTTGCCGCCATGGTCGGTAAAAAACCAATGTAGGGTTGGTTATTACCGGGTTGATAACGAGCGTGGCTAAAGTCGAGAATCGATGAAATCAGCATCACGCCATTGACCGAGATATCGGTCCAACCGCCTTGGAGTTCATCCACTAATGCTGCGGCTCGCGTCGTACCATAACTTTCACCGGCAAGATATTTAGGCGAATTCCAACGCTTATGTTCAATCAACCAACGGCGCATAAATTCGGCAATGGATTGGGCATCTTCTTTCACGCCCCAAAAATCAGCGCCTTTCTTCTCACCAAGCGCGCGGCTAAAACCGGTACCCACAGGGTCGATAAATACTAAATCAGACTCATCGAGTAATGAGTAATCGTTGGCTTCAATCCGATAAGGCGCCGCACCATCATCTTTGGCATCACCGGGCACAATCACACGTTTTGGCCCAAAGAGTCCCATGTGCAACCAGAGCGAAGCTGAACCTGGGCCTCCGTTAAAAATAAACGTGACAGGGCGTTTACTGCTGTCCTGCACATCATCCCGTAAATACGTAATAGAGAAGATACTCGCCTGAGGCTCACCCTTATCATCCTCTAAAATGGTTTCTCCACTAATGGCTTGATAACTGATCTTCTGATTTTGAATCGTCATTCTGTGCTTAGTCGTCACCACCTCTGGCACTAGCTTATCCACTTTAGCTTCGCTTTTTTGCGCGGGCTCGGCATGACCGACTATGGAGACAGTGAATAACAAGGGCAGCAGCACACTTGCCCATTTCAGTTTTGAGGGCGTTTGCTTCTCTGTTAGCGCTCGCATCAATTATTCTTCCCTTCTGTAGTGGTTATTTTGTGATCTTTTTATTGGTGCACCAGCTTACAAATACTGTGCACTCGGCGCAAAAGCACAATTGCAACCGAATGCGTCAAAGGTTTAATCGGCTTTTAAAGCATAAATTCACGCAGATTTAAGCTGTTAGCCGCTAAGATAGAATGGATTATCGGAAACTCATGTAGGCATCTATGGGCACTATCACTCTTATCAGTCTGGTCATTCTCGCATTACTCGTGAGCGCGATTGGCCTGCTAATCTGGCAACGCAGCAAAGGTAAGCGCATTCCACTCGCGGTAATTTTTGTATTGGGATTTTTCGCCGTAGGTCTAGGCGGAATTATCGGTTTTGTACATAAAGGCGAAGATTATCAAGCCTATCAAAAGCTGCAGTGGCATACGCTGGCCCCTGAAAAAATCGCGCCGCTGGTCGCCGATGGCTACACAGTGTTTGTGGATATCACCTCAGACTGGTGCAGCATTTGCCAAACCAACAAGGCTGAAGTCACCCATAGAGAGCAAGTGGTGAATGCGCTGATGGCCGACAAGGTTATTTTGATGCAGGGAAATTGGAGCGAAGCCGATTCCACCATTGCGGGTTATATGAAGCATGAAGGCGTACCGGGTACACCTTACAATAAGGTCTATGGTCCAAGGACGCCAAACGGCATAGTGCTGCCTTCAACGCTCACCATAGAGGCCGTGCTTAATGGCTTAGCTCAGGCAAAAGCACTGTAAGCTGTTTATTTGGCTTAAACTTCAAAAACAAAGCTTTAAGACACAAACACTCGCGCAATAAAAAAGGCTGCATCGCAGCCTTTTTGCACACTTCAAATCAGTAGAAAGTAATTTCCCGGAAAGGTGGGCAGAAAATCACTCCATACTCTTAACACAGCCATCTCACCCCAAAACGCTATTTAACTCGGTCATTCACTCACACCGTACTGCAATAAACATCCCTGCGTTGCCGTGAATCCCCAGTATTAAGGGCGAGCCTGCTTTATTCAGGTCAACTTAGCCAAAGATATTTATGAAACATTTTTATAACAATTTACTCTTTTACGCCAGCACTAAATACAACTTTCGATCGATTAAAATATAAGCTTTTTATTATCAACAAGTTAATGGTCAGACCTCTAAACATATCTCTAAACCATTCAATTCGAGCGTTACCGAGTAATTCACGATATATCGCGACACGACTCAAGGGGTTATACTCTGGGCACTCATTCGTATTAAGGAATCAACGGAATGAACTCAACACAACCCGCCGCAATGCCCTTGGATAAACATTTTCTGCCAGAGAATCAGCTACTGCTCAATGCCGTGGGTGAAGGCATTTATGGGTTTGATTTAAATGGTAATGCCGTCTTCATTAATCCCGCCGCTGAGCGCATGACGGGCTGGAAGAATGAAGAATTACTCGGCAAAAATATCCATAATTGCCATCATCATAGCCACGCGGATGGCAGTCATTATCCCCAAGAAGATTGTCCTATCTACAACACCTTGAAGGATGGGATTGCAAGGGAAATCACCCACGATGTGTTTTGGCGCAAAGATGGCAGCAGCTTTCCAGTACATTACAGCTCGACGCCCGTCTATCGGGACAACAAGCTTATCGGCGTAGTCGCGATATTTCGTGACATCAGTATTCAGAAACAAACCGAGCAGTCGCTACGTCAAGCTTTAGCGCAGGTTCAAGCCCTGTCGGAGCAACTGGCCAGCGAGAATCATTATCTCCAAGCCGAGTTAGCCGATAAGACCGGCGATGTGGATATTTCGGGCAGTAGCGCGGTGATCCGTCATATGATCCAGCAGCTGCATATGGTGGCCAATACCGACAGTACCGTATTGATTTGTGGCGAAAATGGCACAGGCAAAGAACTGGTTGCCCGTAACTTACATCAACTGAGTCGCCGTAAAGATAAGCCCATGATCAGCGTTAACTGCGCGGCGTTTTCAGCCTCGCTGTTAGAGAGTGAGTTGTTTGGTCATGAGAAAGGTGCCTTTACTGGTGCGACTCAGCTGCGCAAGGGCCGCTTCGAACTCGCCCATCAAGGGACGCTGTTTCTCGATGAGGTGGCCGAATTAAGTTTGGAGGCGCAATCTAAGTTACTTCGGGTGATCCAAGAGCAATCCTTCGAACGACTCGGCGGCAGTGAAACCATTAAGGTCGATATTCGCTTAGTCGCCGCCAGTCACCATGATTTACTCAAGCGCGTTGAACAGGGCTTATTCAGGATGGATCTCTATTACCGCTTGAACGTCTTCCCCATCCAAGTGCCGCCGCTGAGGGCAAGACTTGAGGACATGCCCGAGCTTGTCAGCCACATTTTGCATTCCCTAAACCGCAAACTCGGTAAGAAACTGCGCGGCGTGAGCCAAAAAGGTCTGCAAAAACTGATGGCCTACAGCTGGCCGGGTAATGTGCGTGAATTGCAAAATATCCTCGAGCGGGAGGCCATTTTATCTCAAACGGATATTTTACATATCCATGCCATGCCCACGCATCACCTGCAGACTCAAACCGCGGCCTCACCATTACAAACCTTGGCCGAGGCGGAAGCACAACACATAGAGCAAACATTAAAGCAGCTCAATTGGCGTATTTCGGGCCCCAACGGTGCGGCCAATGTGCTCGGCGTCCCGCCAAGTACACTTAGATCGCGGATGAAGAAGCTCGGGATTACACGTCAAACCCTCGCGGAAGAATAACTTTAAAAACGCGATATATCGCCAATTAGCGATATATCGCGACACCCGCCAAATTGCCATCCAATTTAACCATTAAAAATCAATACGTTAAACTTGGCCTAACGCTTGCTATAGGGAGCCGAATCTTATTTAAGCCGTTAGGACAGCATATGCCCAAAAGTGACATCCAACACAGAGAGAACGCCAAGCGCCCCTCTGCTGAGCAATTTATCCCCGTAAAAAATATCCAGGCGGACGATAAACCAGCCCCCGTGAATGGTCAGATTCATTTTCGAGAGCAGAAGGGTTATTTTCAGCGTCTAAGAACCACAATGAATAGCCTGTTAGTACTGCTGTTTTTTGCTCTGCCCTTTATTTCCTTTGATGGTCGGCAAGCGATATTGCTGGATGTGAGTCAGCAGCAGTTCTTCTTTTTTGGCCTCACGCTCTGGCCACAGGATTTCACCTTGCTCGCTTGGGTGTTTATTGCCGCCGCCTTTGGGTTGTTTTTCATTACTGTGTTTTGGGGGCGTGTCTGGTGTGGCTATCTTTGCCCGCAAACCGCGTGGACTTTTATGTTTGTTTGGCTCGAGAGCCGAATTGAGGGCAACAGCAACAAACGCAAATTGCTCGATAAGGCGCCATGGTCAGCCAATAAACTCGGTAAAAGAAGTCTCAAACACGGCCTGTGGGGATTAGCCGCCTTAATTACTGGCTGTGGATTCATCGGTTATTTCATCCCCGCCCGCGAACTCTATTTGGATATTTTTACCGGCAACGCCGGCTTTTGGACAACCTGCTGGGTATGGTTTTTCGCGATTTGTACTTACTTAAATGCTGGCTGGATGCGCGAGCAAATGTGCTTACACTGCTGCCCCTATGCGCGTTTTCAGGCAGTCATGTTCGATGCCAACACTAAAACCGTCACCTATGATGCCGCACGCGGCGAAGCGCGCGGCCCACGTAAGCGCAAACAACAGACTGAACTCGGTGATTGTGTTGACTGTAACTTATGTGTCGAAGTCTGCCCGACGGGGATTGATATTCGCCAAGGGCTCCAATACGAGTGCATTAACTGCGGTGCCTGTGTCGATGCCTGTAATGAAACCATGCAAAAATTCGACTACAAACAAAACCTAATTAGCTATGTCAGCGAGAATGAATTAAAGGGCATCACCCATTCCAACTGGCGCTCGCCACGCTTTTTAGGTTACGGCGCAGCCGTTGTCATTATGTTGGTTGTAATAGGTTTAGATCTCTCCAGTCGCAGTGAAATTCAGCTTAACGTCATTCGCGACAGACAGAGCCTGTATCGCGAAACCGCCGATAACAAAGTTGAAAATACCTACCAGCTGAAGATCCGTAACAAGACTCAGCAAACCAAGCAATATCAACTCGCGGTCAACAGCGAAATGCCCTTCAGCTTAATTGCCGACTCGGTCATTACCCTTGCTCCGGGCGAGCAATCGGATTATCCCGTGACAGTATTAGCCGATAAGGATGCAATCCCAACGGGGCGCAAAATTATCGAATTCTCGGTAACGGATGTGAGCAAACCTGAACAAAGCGTTAGCCAAGAAACCGGCTTCTTTAGCCCTTAGCGCGTCATGCGGCAGTGTGCTCGCCGATAAGCGAGCACACTCCATCACTGTTAGTCACTTGCGCGAATCTTGCCCATTGAATAACAGAGGTTGCAGGGCTTTTTACTCAGCTTGTTTCCTTAAATCCGCTAAATAGCCTCAACTCGCGCCGCACAAACATGAAATATGCCAATGCAAAACCATAGCCTTCTAACCACTTCTCTTGCGCTTACGGCGACAGCCTCAAAAGAGGCTCGGCTGTCATTGCGGTAAACCAATGTCGATTTATTATTGACGGAGCGCCATATAGATCGAATACAATAAATATACGAAACATATATAAAGTATATTTATGGGCATAGTTAAAATTTCCGAAGAACTGCATGATGAGCTGAGAAAAGCCAGTTCGGTCATGTCACGCTCAATCAACTCGCAGGCAGAATTCTGGATAAGGATCGGGATGCTGGCAGAATTGCATCCACAACTCTCCTTTAATCAGTTAGTCGCCGATTTGATGAAATCTGCAGATGTGAACCTAGCCAACGTGAGCCAGGTAAAGGAAATGGCCGATGAATAATCAAGTGAAGATAAAATCTGCCGAAGAAATTGCACTGATGCGCCGCGCCGGGCAATTACTCGCTCAAGTATTTCAAATCCTTGATACCTATGTCCGCCCAGGCATCAGCACCATGGATATCAACGATACGGTCGAAGCCTTTATCGTCAATGAGCTAAAATCGCGTCCCGCGAGTAAGGGTCAGTATGGCTATCAATATGTGTTGAATTCATCCATTAACGAGGTGGTCTGCCATGGTGTGCCCTCAGCGACTGAGGTCATCAAAAGCACAGATATCATTAACTTAGATATTACCCTCGAGAAAGACGGCTATATTGCCGACTCCAGTAAAATGTATGCGATGCCACAGGCGCCCGCCACTGCCCAAAAGCTGGCCGATGTGACCTATCTTGCCATGTGGCAGGGGATAAAACAGGTAAAACCTGGGGCCACATTAGGCGATATTGGCCATGCGATTCAACAATATGCGCAATCCTTTGGTTATAGCATCGTCAGGGATTACTGCGGCCATGGGATAGGTCAAGAAATGCATGAAGAGCCGCAAGTCCTTCACTATGGAAAACCGAATCAAGGCCTTAAGCTCAAAGCGGGCATGGTGTTTACCATTGAGCCCATGGTGAATCAGGGCACTGAAAAGATAAAGCTCAAAAAAGATGGTTGGACGGTTGTTACCCGCGATAAAAAACTCTCGGCGCAATCAGAACATACGATACTTGTCACCCCTATGGGATACGAAGTGCTCACCCTACGCCATGATGAGCAATCTCCCCGTTAATTTCGACGCTAACCCTCGCTTTTTCATCTCAAATTCAGGTGTGCTGTAGTAAATTTGCACTGCAGTTCACCGCCCTTCATTAGAGTAAAAATTCTATTTTTACAATTGGATAGCCGTGCAAATTGCTACAATAATTTAACGATAAACGTTGACCTGACAGGTTGAATCCTTCTAATCTAAACACTCGTTTGATTTTAAAATAATAACAACGATAAACCTATTTGAGGTAGTTAGGCATGGCATACGATCAAGAGTCACAACTCGAACTTGGCAAATACTCATCACTCATAGACTTAATCGAACGCACTAGCCAACGCTTTGGTGATAAAACGGCATATGCTTGTTTGGGGAAAACCAGCAGCTTCAATGATATAGAACGCGATTCACGCTATTTTGCGGCCTATTTGCAGAATAACACTAACCTAAAACCCGGCGATCGGATCGCGATTCAATTACCCAATATTACCCAATTCGTTATCGCCGCCTATGGTGCGTTGCGGGCGGGACTTATCCTAGTCAACACTAACCCGCTCTACACGGAGCGAGAGCTTATTCATCAGTTTAATGACTCAGGTGCGAAGGCCTTAGTAGTGCTGTCAGATCTGTTGCCAACCCTTGCTAAAGTGGTTGCGACCACACCAATTGAATTGGTGATTTCCACTCACCCGTTAGATCTTATCGATCCGCAGGTGCAGCCCAAAACGGGGCTTAAAAATGTCGAATTCTGTCATGTGCTAAAACAAGGGTCCGAGCTACCCTTTAACCGTGTAGCCCCTGCCGCAGGTGACTTAGCGGCGCTGCAATATACCGGTGGCACAACGGGCCTCTCCAAGGGTGCCATGCTGACCCACGGTAATATGCTCGCCAATGCGGCGCAGGTAAAATCCCGCATCGGCAGCGTTATCAGCGAAGGGGAAGATATTTTTGTCGCGCCACTGCCGATTTACCATATCTACGCCTTTATGGTGAACTTAGTACTGTATTTTGAATGTGGTGGTTGCTCGGTATTGATCCCCAATCCCCGTGATATTAGTGGCTTAATCAAGACACTGGCGAAATATCCTTTTACCGGCTTTGCAGGGCTTAACACCCTCTTTGTCGCTTTGTGCCATCAGCCAGAGTTTAAGGCGCTAGATTTCAGTCATTTAAAAATCACTATTTCGGGTGGTACGGCACTCACCGCGGCCGCAGCCAATATCTGGCAACAAACTACGGGCAATACCATCAGTGAAGGTTATGGATTATCCGAAACTTCACCGGTGATTTCACTCAATGCTCCCGGATATCAGAAGATTGGCACTATCGGTAAGCCTGTTCTCGGCACTGAGGTCAAACTGTTAGATGAAAACGGCAATGAAGTTGCGCAAGGGGAAGCTGGCGAACTCGCCGCCCGAGGCCCGCAAGTGATGCTGGGTTATTGGAATAATCCCCAAGAAACGGCCAATGTAATGACTGCCGATGGTTTCTTTAAAACCGGGGATATTGCGATTTTGAACGAGGAAGGATTCCATCAAATCGTTGATCGCAAAAAGGATATGATTATTGTCTCCGGCTTTAACGTCTATCCGAATGAGGTCGAAAACGTGCTCGCCAGCCATCCGAATATCATTGAATGTGCCGTGGTTGGTGTAAAGGATGAACACTCAGGAGAAGCGGTCAAAGCCTTTGTTGTGCTAAAAGATGACAGCCAAGATCATGATCAAATGAAAACCTCCATTATCAACTTCTGCCGCGAGCAACTCACCGCCTACAAGCTGCCGAAGTTGATTGAATTTATGCCGCAGCTACCTAAGAGTACCGTGGGTAAAATTCTGCGCCGAGAACTGAAACATCAGGCTTAAACATAGCTAAACATCAGTGATGTGCGAGCAGTCTTAAATCCAAAACAAAACCCCAAAGCAACACTCTGGGGTTTTGTTTGCATTACATTCCCATCCAAACCTTACTCGCTAAGCGCACTCACGTCATCCGTCAGAAGCTGCAAACTGGCAAATTCACGATATAAGGCGTTGGTTTGTAAAAGGGTTTGATGCTTACCACTGGCGACGATACGCCCCTTATCGAACACGATAATTCGGTCCGCATTGATCACTGTGGCGAGGCGATGGGCGATGATAAGCGTGGTTTTCCCCTTCATCAATTCATCGAGTGCCTGCTTCACTTTTTGCTCGCTTAAGGCATCGAGCGCACTGGTCGCCTCATCGAGCAGCAAGATAGGCCTGTCGGCTAAAATCGCCCTCGCAATGGCGATACGCTGCTTTTGACCACCGGATAAGCGCACGCCACGCTCACCCAAGTAGGTTTGATAACCTTCACTAAACTCACTGATAAACTCATGGGCACGGGCTGCAATACAGGCATCAATCACCTCCTGTTCGCTGGCATCGACGCGGCCATAGCGCACATTTTCCAGCACACTAGTAGCAAAAATCACTGAGTCCTGCGGCACAAGCGCAAACTGCGCCCGCAAATCCTTTGGTGAAAGCTCAGCAATATCAATCCCATCCAAATGAATGCTGCCCAAAGACGGCACATAAAACCGCTGCAATAACTGAAATAGCGTGCTCTTGCCGGCCCCACTTGGCCCGACCAAGGCCACCCGCTCGCCCGCGGTTATCGTTAGATCTAAGTCGCTGAGCACTAACTGAGTTTGCTCGGGATAATGAAAATTCAGCTCTTGTAGTTGCAGCTCGCCACGCACTTTCGTGGGCAGTGTTTTAGGCACCACTGGCGCAGGAATATCGACCTCAGTTTCAGCCAACTCGATTAAACGTTCGGCGGCGCCCGAGGCGCGTTGGATCTCACCGACAACTTCACTGATAGTGGCAACGGCGCCAGCCACCATCACGGCATAAAACATAAAGGCCGACAGTTCGCCGCCCGTCATTTTACCCGACATCACGTCGTGGGCGCCGACCCAAGTCACAGATGCAATGGCGGCGATACTTAAAAACATCACGGAGGAAATCAACATGGCGCGGTAACGAATGCGACCACTGGCGGCGGTCATCACATCTTCAACACGACCATTAAACAAACTGCGGTCCTTATCCTCATGCCCATAGGCTTGCACTGTGTGAATTTCATGTAAGGTTTCATCCACATAGGCCCCCAAATCCGCCACCCGGTCTTGACTCTCCCGCGCTAAGGTTCGCACTTTTCGGCCAAAGAAACCGACAGGCCCCAGCACCAAAGGCACGGCCAGTAAGACGAGCAGCGTCATCTTCACGCTGGTGATCCCCATCATCGCCAGCCCACCGATCACAGTCACGCCGGAGCGCAGCGCCATCGAGAGACTCGAGCCGACCACGGTTTGCAGCAGAGTCGAGTCGGCGGTAAAGCGCGAAATCACCTCACCGGTACGCACCTTGGCGTAGAAGGCTGGAGACAACTTCAGCAGTTGATTGTAAACCGTCAGCCTTATATCGGCGCTGACCCGCTCGCCGAGCCAAGTCATCAAATAAAAACGACAAAACACCGCAGTGCCACTCACGGCGGTGATGAGCAGTACCAACAAAATAATTTCATTGAGACGCTGGGCGTTATCCTTAATAAAACCTTCGTCCACCATCAGCCGCACGCCCTGCCCGAGGGATAGCCAGGCCAAGGAGCCAATCAAAAGAAATACAATCGCCGCAACCACCCGCAGGCGATAGGGCTTAAGAAATTGCCAAATCCAGGGCAATACCGCCCGTTGGCGAATCGAGGTATTAGCAGCGTTGTGAGGCATAGTGGACTCTGATAATGATCGTGGGGGAAGTGTACTCAATTCTGTAGGCTCAGTTAGCGGTTTGTTCACTATTGATATCCTTAGTCTTTATGTGCCCATCAACCTTAGCACATGCGAGCATCAACAGAGCATACCCGAATGCCCTAAGGATAAACAAAGTGAGTTTAGCAAGGCGTCTCTGAAATCCGGCAATAACAAAGGATGAAGGTAAAAGTAAAAATGCCTTGAGGAATATAACAATAAACCCGCCTAGATAGCGGGTTTATGCTGGCGCCTTGAGTCGGTCAAGCTCAAGGCGCAGATTTTCAAAACACAAATGTTTAAGCTAAAGGCACTTAAGCTACCTGCATATCTTCGGGTGCTTTAGGCGTGCCATGGTGGCCATCACGCTTCCAGTTAACATCGAGTAATTCACTCCCTGTCAGACTAAAGGCTTGGCCAAAACCTTTCACATACAATCCCTGATGGGGCGCTAACTTATACAGATTAAAGTCCATCAGTGCCGCGAGGTTATCGGACATGTCGCCAAAGCGTTTTGATAACAGGCTGACTCCTTTGCTAAACGAGGGCGTATCGCGTTCAACCGCTTGAGCGATTGCATCGAAAGTGAGGCGTTTACGGGCGAATACCGACTTAGCTTCGGCTTCATCCTCCACCAGCATCACAGACACTTTGGTCGACTGTTTAAGGTTGTGGCCGTGGCGGGCTAAGTCACTCACTAAGATGTAAAACCCATCGTCAGCTAAGGCAAATGGCGCGTAACTGGCATTGGGTTGCCCATCCGTATCCACAGTTGCGAGTTGCAAAGTATGGCGCTGCTGTTTAAAGGCCTCAATTTCGGGTAACAGTTTGTCCCTTAAACGTTGTTCTTGCTCGGAGATTTCAGGCTTCATGTTGGATACCTTAATAAATTATGTCGGTGACTATTGAGTGGCAAAGGTGCCCGCTAGCGTTTTAAAACGGCGAACTTGCTCAGGAAAAAGCACTCTTTGCTTGTCTCGTCCTAAATAAACTTTAAATACCACCTCGCCTTGAGGGCCAAAAAAGTTAATCGAATGGCTCTCGCTGCCCCTAAAGGGTCTGCTGATTAAGGCGATTGCTCGCATGTTATCCAGCTTAAGATGACCATGAAGGCCATCACCTTTGCTGTAGAGGTTGTAGTAACCATGGGCAAATTTCCCTTGAGGGAAATCACCTTTAAATTCAAACACACTGCCCGAGAGCATCACTATCGTGGTCAGAGGTCCCCACTCGGGTAAGCTCTGCAGCAGCTCGTCGATTTGTGTTAAAGGTAAAAACACCCGCTGCGCTTGCGGCAGTGCTGCGACCACATCAAGCTCGGCAATACCTAATTCACTCGCCAGTTGTGCAGGCATTAAATCGGGCTGGCTGACAAAGCGCTGCCTTAACATTGACTGCGAGCCGGCATCGATTTTATGGCTCGAGTGAGCAATTTCGGTGTCGATTGTTTGTGTCATTTGCGTCTCCTAAAGCTGGGCCTAGAACATATAACGTGCTGACAACTTCATATTGCGGCCAGGTTGATACAGGGTCTGCCATGCCTGTTGGTATTTCTCGTCACCAATGTTTTCAATGGCGAAATCGACTCTCAGGCCAGACATAGCCCCCATAGCAGGCTCCCAGGCGAGGTAAACATCCCACAGGGTGTAGTCGTCATACTTAGCCACGCGATAACCCTCGGGTGTATTGGATTGGCTGGCGACATAGGTCACTCGGGTGCCGAGTTTCATATCGCCTTCCATAATGCCTTGGGAGAGATCGACGTTAAACTTATTGGCGGGCATACCTTCGATATAGTCACCAGTCTTTCGGTCTTCGCCGCGGGTCTGACCGTAATTCATCGTCAGCCGTGTTTGACCAATGCGATAACGGCCGCTGAGCTCAAAGCCCGTTAACTGCGCATCTTCCACGTTATTCCATGAGGTGGTTTGCTCAAATCCTGGGATCCCCATTAACGGATTGGAGACTTGCTGAACGATAAAATCGTCCACATCGTTACGGAAGATGTTTACGGTGAAAGCCAGCTCATCATCACCGGCTAAGTCGTTGAAACGAAAATCGGCTTTCAGTTCTTTATTGCGGGCGACTTCAGACTTTAAGTTGGGATTCGTCGCAAAGGTATTACACAGACCTTGGGGTAAAAACCCTGGGATCGGTGGAATGCAATAATGGGTTCCGGTAGAAAACATTTCCTCTACCGTCGGTGCACGGAAAGCCTGATCGTAACGGGCACTTAAGGTCAGCCACGGCTGAGCCTGCCAACTCAAGCCCAGCGAAGGCGATAACTCATTGTCATCCGCAGAAGCATTGAGGTTGTGACTCTCGTTTTTAAAGCTGTCGTAACGTAAGGCGGCGTCGAGATTGACGGTTTGCGACAATTGAATATCAGCACGGGTAAAGGCGCCCCACACAGTGGTCTCACCATCAATACCCCCTGGGCGTTGCCCCACTTGGCCTTTGTCGTCTCTAACGGTTTTAAGGGTATCGCGATAACCATCGACACCATAGGTCAACTTAGTGTTACCCAACTGCGAACTGTTGTTGAGATTAATCCCAATGGTGCGGTATTCGGTGCTATCGAATTGACCTTTGGTCACCCTGTCTTCGTCATAATCCGTGCTATTCCAATAGACTTGGACTTTTGTGTCCAAATACGGATTATTTGCCGGCGCCAAGCTGTAATTAAGGGTGACGTTTTGATCGTCCGTTTTACGGCGCACTAAAGGCACCGAACTGCTCACCGCGGCGGAAGGATTACTCGGCACGAGTTCATTAATCTTGCCAACTCTTGCCGATAACTCTAAGCGTGAAGCCTCATCGGCTTGCCATCCAAACTTAGCCAAACCGTTGCTCCCCAAAGAAGCACTGTTCGCTAAGGTTTCGTCATTCCCCGTATTGATATTATTGGAGTCGAAGTAAGATCCATTGATTAACCAATCAATAGTATCTTGTTGGCCATACACGGCGGCGCTGGTTTTAGTGCGATCGCCATTGGTGTCATAGCCTTGCTTTAGATAGCCACCGAAGGTTTCGTTAGGGGCTAAGAAGTCTTGAGCCGATTTAGTATTCTGCGCCACCACACCACCGATGGCACCACTGCCCCAGAGGCTACTGGCAGGACCGCGAATCACCTCTATCGATTTGAGTAATTCAGGATCCATAAAGTAAGAACCACGGTGACCTGAACTGGTATTCTGTCTTGCGCCATCAATGGTTTGTAATACGCGATCGCCGCTTAAGCCACGGATCTCAACCCCTTGAGACGTCGCTCTCGGTCCATTGGTTAAAGTGATGTTGGCCTCATTCTTTAATGCTTCAGCAACCGATGATGCCTGAGCCACATTGAGTTGTTCTTCACTCACAACGGCGACACTGCGACTCGTTTGGGAGACTTTTTCACTCAAGCGTGTCGCGCTTACTAATACTTCATCAAACTCAGTCTCGACTACTCCTGGCTTTTTTTCCTTTCGCTGAGCAGTCACACCTTCTTCAGCCGCTAACGTAAAACTTAGCGCCGTAGTCGTTAATGCGATCGCAACGGCGATAACTAACGGCTTCTTTTTCATGGTTACATCCTCAAATCATCAATGATATTAATCGATTAGAATTCAAATCGACCATTTGTGGTTGGTCCGTCAACCTAGGTCGAACTGCTGCATTTTTGAGCATCCATTTTCGTAATTGCTGGCACTCTAACTGAGATTAGAAAATTGATCAAATAGAAATCATTATCATTTGCGATCTCAATTGTATTTATGTATCTTAATTAGCATTGATTGATGAGAGACTGTTTTTTGAACTTGGAAGGCGTACTGTGACACCGAAACGATATCTGGTTTTTGGCGCATTAACCGTTGCAATCCAAACGGGTGTGATTGCATCGCAGCCTGCTATGCCATTACCAAGTATTCTCAATGAATCGACTCAAATGGCCGCATTCAATGAAGCAAATAAAGCGGTTACCTTAAGCTTTGCAGCACCTCGTGCAGCAGAAAAATCAGCAGCCATATCTGCGGTAAAAAGTACGCCAGCGAATACCGCTACCTTGGATAAAACCTCCACAAATGTGACTCATACCAGCTCGTCTAAAACCAGTCAGCCCCTAACGGCGCCCAAACCAGCTGAAACGCTAACAGCAGAAATGGCAAGACAAGCACCAGCCACAGCTAAGCCGCAAACGGTTCAATCTGATGTAAAGAACAAGCCTGTGCCAAACACATCTTCGAAAGCTGATGCGACAACGGCTATGCCGCTTATGGCCACTAATACTCAGCATCAAAAAGAAACTGAAGAGGTTTCAAAACCTTCTGATCGAGTGTTGTCGCAAATGGCAGAAATCAAGGCTCAAGATAAGGCCGCCATTAACAACACCAATATGACGTCCACCAGTACCAGCGAGAGCAGTGACGCCACTCCCGAGATTATTGAACTGGCGACGCCAACTTTTGCCAGTAAACCGCCGCAACCCACCTATCCACGCATGGCACGTAAAAAAGGGCTTGAAGGCACGGCGACGGTAGAAGTGATGTTTAACGAATTTGGACAACAGCTCGCCCTCACCTTAGTAAAAAGTTCGGGGGTGGGGCTGCTAGATCAAGCGGCATTAGAGGCGGTTGAGACTTGGGAATTTCAAGCTCCCACCAACAAACTGGCCAGCCATTACAAGGTGAGAGTACCTATTCGCTTCGCCTTAAATTGAACGTCCCTAACCGCAGCATTCCAGTTATCGCTGATAGCTTGATAACCCATTATTAGATAACGATTTTGACCTAAGAGGCTCAATTGCCCATGACTGACTTTTCTACCCTACAGGCTCAACTCGGCGCCCTGACTTGGCCGCTACTTATCTGCGCCTTTCTCGCGTTAATGATTTGTCTCGAACGTAGTGCCTTATTTTTACAGCAATCCTTTGCATCTATGTCCCCCAAAAAACAGGCTTGGGTGAAAACGCTACGTCAATCCGATGCCAAGGCCAGCAGTGATACTATTCAAGCGCTTATCAATAGTACGAGTCGTCAGCAGGACTTACTGACAAGAGGCGCCAATTTACTGCTAAAACAAGCTGATAAACCAAAGCAGCTCAGGGAAGAATTACTCAGTCTATGGATGAACAAACAGCAAAGGGACTTACAAGCAGGCCTCAAGTTACTGCAAGTGATTGGGATTATTAGCCCATTACTGGGTTTACTGGGGACGGTACTGGGGCTGATTGAAATGTTTGCCCAGTTAGGGCAATCCCAAGGTCCTGTCACCCCATCACAGCTCAGTGCAGGGCTTGGCTTGGCGATGAACACCACGGCAGCGGGCCTGATTATTGCGGTGCCGACCATTACCGCCGCCCATCTGTTTGGGATCTGGGCCCATAGTCAGTGCGTAAAAGTGAGTCATGTATTGAATCAACTCAATTTGTGGCTATCTGGGGTTGAACATATCGCCCTCGAGCAGAATCACTATCAGGCTTTTGCCGACGTTAATCGCGCTAAACCCGCATCTAACACTCAACTCGAGTCACAGCCATGATCAGTGCCGATAGAGCCTCATTACCTCAAGCGGGGATCTCGGCCTTAGAGCCCCTGCCGAGCATCGATCTTACTGCGTTGATTGACATTATTTTTATCGTCTTAGTGTTTCTGTTGCTCACCGCCAATAGCCGTTTGATGAGTTTACCCGTGGAAGTGCCGCAAAGCCCAAGCAGCGCGATCTCGGCCGTCGAACCGAAACAATCCATCGCCATCAATATTATGGCAAGCGCTCCCCACTGGGCGCTAAATGGTGATACCTATTCCGACTTAAGCGCCTTCAGCTTGGCATTTGAAGAACAGCTAAAACACCATCCTCAGGCCAGTATCATTATCGCCGCAGATAAAGCCGCGCCGGTAGAACCCTTAATGCAGCTGTTAGCGCTCTTGCAGGGCAATGCCATCAGCCAGACGCAGATTTTGATGGAACATTAATCACTTAGGTTAAAGCAGAACATTTTCCCTTGGCAGTCGATTTTACCTGCCTTGCACACAGATGAAGTAGGAGTTTACCCATGTTGTTTCAAGCCAATCGTCATGCCAATCAATCAATCAATAACTGGCGGCTATTTTTACAGGCGCTCACTCTCTCAACGCTCGCGGCCTTATTCTCGACCAATGCCTTATCACAGGAGATAAAACTGGTTAGTGCGGGCGCTGGAGTGACAGAGTTGGTGCTTGCCCTCGATGCAGCCCACGAGCTGGTTGCGGTGGACTCCACCAGCTATCTTCCCGAGCACTTGGCATCGGTTGCCAAATTGGGATATCACAGAATGCTGTCGGCCGAGGGCATTATAGCGTTGTCGCCAACTTTAGTTGTCGGCTCTGAGGTAATGGGCCCAGAAACCACCCTTAATGTGCTCAAACAGGCCAAGATTGAGGTAGTGAAGTTACCCTCAAGTGCCGATGAGAAACAGCTGATGACCAATATTGATACCCTCGCTCAGCTACTGAAACGCACAGACCAAGCGACACAGTTAAAACAAGATTTGTATCAAAGACTTGATGGGCTAAATAAACAGCAACAGCAATTGAGCCAACAGCAGGCCCAGCCGAAAATCCTGTTTATGTTATTACAGGAAGGACGCGGCGCCCGTGTCGGCGGTAAAGGCACTGCAGCCGATACCATTATCGCGCTCTCGGGGGCGAAAAATATTGCCGACTTTGAAGGTTACAAGAGTCTCTCTCAAGAGGGCATTCTCTCACTCCAGCCCGATGTGATTTTACTCTCTAAGCGCAGCGAGCAGAGCGATCCACAAACGGATGAACAAACCGCGCAAGCACTCTTAAAGGAAATGCCGTTACTCGCCCACACTCCCGCAGGCAAAAATGGTCATATCCAAACCCTTGCGCCGCAAGCCTTACTCGGCGGATTAGGCATTAGTGCTATCGGAGCGGCTGAAGACTTGGCCGCCACTTTGCTCAAGCAAGATCAATAATGTTAGGGCTGATGAGTATGTTACAACATCGCTGGCTATGGCCCACCATGGCAACGCTGCTACTCCTTAGCAGCTTGCTTTCCGTCAGTGTCGGGCCTGTGAATATCAGCCTTATCGACTCCCTCAGCGCGGTATTTAATTGGGCCACGGAACAAAACATTGGCAATCTCGCCCCCACGAGCAACTGGTTGTCAGCAATGTCCGCTTGCCTCGCACCTTATTGGCTCTTGCCGTTGGGGCTATGCTAGCCCAATGCGGTGCGGTGATGCAGGGATTGTTTCGTAACCCTCTGGCGGATCCAGGGATTATTGGCGTGTCATCCGGCGCGGCATTAGGTGCGGCCATCTGCATAGTGCTATTCCCCCACGCCGAATCTGTCATGATTTCTGTCAGTGCTTTTACCTCTGGTTTAATCACTACTCTTATCGTCTATCGTCTTGCCAGCAGCGCTTTAGGCACATCGGTCGTGTTATTGCTCTTATCAGGTGTCGCCGTTGCCGCGCTCGCCGGAGCAGGGATTGGCGTGCTCACCTATTTAGCCAATGATATGGCGCTCAGGGACTTAACCCTATGGCAGATGGGCAGTATTGCTGGCGCACAATGGCAATATGTGGGCTTGTGTTTAGTGGTGTTGGCCCTGCTCAGTTGGCAATTTAATCGTGATGCTAAGGCGCTTAATGCCCTGCTGCTCGGTGAGGCCGAGGCTAGGCATTTAGGGATTGATGTTGATTCACTCAAGCTGAGACTCATCCTGCTCTGCGCCTTAGGGGTCGGCGTCAGTGTTGCGGCAACGGGCATTATCGGTTTTATTGGCTTAGTGGTACCCCATTTAGTGCGTATGTTGTTGGGGCCAGATCATCAACGCCTCCTCCCCATGAGCGCTCTGTTAGGTGCCGCCTTGTTGGCACTTGCCGATATCGGCGCGCGCGCCTTTTTACCCTGCGGAACTGCCTGTTGGCTTAGTGACAGCGCTCATTGGCGCACCATTCTTTATCTTTTTACTCCTGCAACAACGCAGCAAATTAATCTAAGCGAGAACTCCATGGCTATGAGCTTATCGGCTGCGCCCGTCGCTAAACAACATTTTGAACGTACCCAATTAAGCGTGGATAGACTCAGCTACGCTATCGGCGATAAGGCGGTGTTGAAGGACATTAGTGTGCAATTTCAACCGGGCAGTGTCACCGCTCTGTTAGGGCCGAATGGCGCGGGTAAGTCCACACTGTTAAAGGCACTGTGCCAAGAGATCCCCGCCGCGCGCGGCAGCATCCGGCTTGGACACTGCCCGCTTGTTGATTGGCCAAGGGCTGAGCTGGCAAAATCGCTCGCGGTGTTACCACAGCACGCGAGTTTAACCTTTCCCTTTAAGGTGAATGAAGTGGTCGCCATGGGCCTGTATCCCCTCACGCTGAGCCAACAGGCGGGACAGAATCTCGTGAACAAATGGCTCACCCAGGTAGAGATATTGCACTTGGCACAGCGTAGTTACCCCACCCTTTCGGGCGGCGAAAAACAAAGGGTGCAACTGGCGCGGGTATTAACTCAGTTGAGCCAATCCCCTTCCCGCCGATTTTACTGCTCGATGAACCCACCTCGGCACTGGATCTGGCGCAGCAACACAAGGTATTAGCGCTGGCAAAAAATCTCGCCCACAAACACGCCTACACTGTGATTGTGGTACTACACGATCTCAATCAGGCCGCCCGTTACAGCGATAGAGTTATCGTCCTCAAGCAGGGGAAATCGTTAGTGAAGGCTCGGCAAAGGAAGCTTTGTCGGCCGAGATAATTCGGCAAGTATGGGATTATGAACCTGAGTTTATTCCTGCACCACAGGGCGGTTATCCATTGATTTTTTAATCCGAAATCGAACTCGCTAAGCTTTTTAACTTAAGGTTAAGGGTATAATCGTGCCAATCGATATCGCCAGTACATTGAGCAGATGAAAACCACGATTTCCACAGAGACACAGCAAGACGCCTTAAGCATTGCCAAAGCCACGCAAAAACCGGGGCAAACGAAGGAACAGACCAAGCTTATCGCGCAGGGGATTGAAAAAGGCATTGCCGAATACAAAAAGCGCCAAAAAGCCAAGGCCCGTGAGCGCGATAAACTGAGAAAACAACAGATAAGGGCCAGAAACCAACAAGCGAGCGCGGCCGACGAGATGGACGATGGCGAAGATTTTTCGCTGCCGCAGACTCAATTTACTGCTGTTGCTTGGGCAGCAATCGCCTTGTTACTCCTCAGTTGGCTGGGCTTTGGGGTTTATATCTTCCTTTAACTGAGGATATTCGCGCGTAACCTATCAAGGTAGCTAGTCAGCTCCTGAGGCAGAAACGCTTGTGCCATTAGTGCCTTAGCATTGATATTGCCAGCCTTTAGCTGGACTCGCCCCGTCTCGGGTAAAAAGGCCAACTCGAGCCAGTTGGCTCTGTCGGGGTAGCCATCGAGTGTTAGACAAAGCGTATTGTCCTGCTCAATGGCTGACTGACAATCCCAGCATTGGCCGACAAGGTCGAGCAGCACTTGCCCGCTTTGCGTGTCGGTTAATCTCGGCGCATATACCCAATGGGACATGCGCATTTCATGGGGAATGGTCTCCAGCTTAAAGCGGCCCTGTAGAAAAAACTGCTCGGTTAACATAATCGGATCATCAAAGTAGTTATCGTGTATGAATAAATCGTTTATTAAAAAGATGAATCGGTAATGGGCTGATTAACTCTCTGGTTTATAAGTAGATTAACTCATTAAGCCTTCTAATCGATTCGCGAGCCGCTTAGCTAAACCCTTTTGCCAAGCCGCACTCTTTGGCTGACTGTAGAGCCTATCTTCCCACGCAAAAATCTTATTCATGCCATGGTATGCGAGCCAAGGTAAAGGCTCGCGCTCCCAGGGTGCTAATACCTGTTGAACTGGAGCATTAAACGCCCAAGGCATAGATGCAAGCTGTGTATCACGCCCTAATATTAAGTCCACCAGCGTACGGGCAAATAGGTTTGCCGCCCCGACACCTTCCCCGCCATAGCCGCCAATCAGGCCTAAACCGAGACTTTTATCAAAAATGGCATGGGGAGCAAAGCGCCTCGCCAAGGCTAACGTTCCGCCCCAACCATGGGTAATTTGTACGCCCTTAAGTTGAGGAAATAACGCCAATAATAATTGATAACGAAAGCCAAATTCGCCCTCGAAAGCACGCTGAGGTAGGCTTTGATTTACAAGAAATTTCCCATTAAACAGCTTAGGGTCAAAACCAAATTCTGTGCGTATTTTCGCGCCAAAGCCATAGCCGCCACGGGCACCAAATATCAGCCGATTATCAGGGCTACGCTGGCCATAAGTCACTATGCGGCTGGCATCACTAAAGGTCGCGCGATTGGCTAGGCCAATTGCATCCCATGTGGCATCCGTTAACGGCTCCGTGGCGATAAGTAGGCTCTGCACGGGTAAGGTAAATCGCCCAAGTCCACTAAGCTGACGCAGATAACCTTCCACTGCGGGCACCACAATCGCCGCACGAACTCGTCCCTTTGGTGTTTGCAATAGGGTTTGTGCATCACCAAGATGCGCCATGTGATTTACTGGAGTGTGCTCGTAGATCTTTACCCCTAAGCGTTGCACTAGGTCAGCCAAACCACAGACGAGTTTCGCCGGGTGTATTCGCGCGCAATGGGGAGTAAAAAGTGCTGCTTGGCCCTCGGCCATAGACACTTGCTTATCGAGCTCGGCCTTATCCATCCAACGAATATCTTCTTCACCAAAACCTTCTGCGCGCCACTGCGCTAATTCGGCTTTAATATTCGCTAATTGCTCGGGATAACGCGCCGCCACCCGCAAGTTACCGCCGTGGTGTAAATCACAGTCGATATGATGCTTGGCGCAAACGGTGGCCACTTCAGAAATGGTTGCTTGAATAATGGCTTTAGCGCTAAGGCGCTGCTCGCCCTCGAGCAGATTGAGATAGGCCACATCGCCACTAAAACTGCCCATCAACCAACCGCCATTTCGACCGGATGCACCTTGGCCTATGCATTCGGCCTCAAGGATAACCACTGACAGATTTGGCTGGTATTGTTTTAGATAATAGGCCGTCCAAAGCCCGGAATACCCCGCACCGATAATGGCAACATCGGCGCTTATATCCTGCTCTAAGGGCGGTAAAACGGCTCGTCGAATTAACTTAGCCTCAGTGTCGAACCAAAATCCGCGCTCTTTCACGCCAAGGTTTCACTCGAGGCATTAACACCAATAATTGCGGCAATTTCATCGACATGGGTATCAACCCAGGCGCTGCTGATGGGTCCCCAGGTAACGATACGATAATAACCCGCATTGTTACGACTGCCGTCCTGCACAAACTCGACTCGAATGCCAATATCTTCAAATGCGGCGATAGAATCTTGCAGCGTGCGCCTAGGCATTCCAGTTAACTTATTGAGAGATAAAAGGTTATGCCGTTCATCATCCATTAAATGCGCTAAATATAGCTTACGCAAAAATGCCTTATGCTGTTTCGACATCGATTGAGTGGCTGCGACTTCTAGGGGCATAACGGAGCGATCCAAAAATTAACCAAGAGACAATAAAACTACTTGATATTCAGTGAATAAGAAATAGCCTCAGCGCAAATTATTAGGCAGAGTTTACAGCGCTACACTCGCTAATATTGAACAATTTTGCATCATTGACTTGTGTTTATCCCCCCATCGCTGTTATTTCTAAAAGGAGTCAATCGATGGGAGCAAGCGATGAGCCACATTATTACTGCGGAGCAAGTGCTGCATTTCTGGTTTGAGGAAATCTCACCTAAATCTTGGTGGATAAAAGATCACGAGTTTGACGCCCTTATCCAGTCCCGATTTGAAGAGTTGCTTAAACAAGCGAAACGGGGCGAGCTTGCCGATTGGCGCGTCACCCCTCAGGGACGGTTAGCCGAAATCATAGTACTGGATCAATTCTCCCGAAATATCTATCGCGACACGCCCGCCACCTTTGAGGCCGATACTATCGCGCTCGTCCTTGCCCAGGAGGCTGTCGCCCAGCAGGTTGACCAAGCACTTAAGCCAAAACAAGTGCCCTTTTTATTTATGCCATACATGCATAGCGAGTCGGCCGTCATTCATCAGGTCGCCGAAAAGTTATTCAATCGAGAAGCGGCAATCGCCAATTTAGAATTTGAGCTTAGACACAAAGCCATCATTGATAGATTTGGCCGTTATCCTCATCGAAACAAGATATTAGGCAGAGAATCCACCGCCGATGAACTCGCCTTTTAACCCAGCCGGGGTCCTCTTTCTAAGGGCTAGTTGCGCTTTTGCTAAATAAATTAAACAAGACTATAAATTAGCAAACTACACTTATTGCAGTAGGTCATGGAGCGGCCAAAACTGGTTGGTGACTCACTAAGAGGTATTGATGAGTGATGAGACAGGTTAACCTTGCTTCGGCTTACGCTAAATTTTGCCATATTCGCTACCCGCTGATGGGGCTAATCGCCCTATTTCATCCCCTTTCAAGCAAAGCCGATGAACTCAAAATAGGGGTCAGTGTGTCAATCCCTCCCTATGTGATTCAAGAGACCGATAGTGGCTTAGAGCTTGAATTACTCTACAAAGCCCTCGCCGTTAAGGGACATAATGCCAGTATCCATTATTTCCCCTTGGCGCGTACCTTTCATGAGCTTCGAAAGGGCAATCTCGACGGCATTATCAACATCAAAGAAGGCATGGTGGATAACGTATTCTACTCCGATGTCGCTATCCGCTATCAAAACTGTGCCATCAGCCTCGATGAACATCGATTCGCTATCAACAGTGTTCAAGACCTTGCCAATAAAAAGGTAGTCGCCTTTCAACGGGCCTCAGTGTTGCTCGGCGAGGAATTTAGCCTAATGGCAAAAGCCAACAGCGGTTATCAAGAACAGGCGAGGCAAATACAACAGGTCTATATGTTGATGAAACACAGGGCCGATGTGGTAGTGATGGATAAGAACATTTTTAAATACTATCTCAAGCAGGCATTTATCGAGGGGAAATTGACCGAGGCGGAAATCAAGCAAGTGGCTATTTGCAATCGCATTTTTCCGCCAACGGAATATAAATTTGCCTTTTTAAATGAACAAATTCGGGATGACTTTAATCTGGGATTGAAGCAGATCACCGAGGATGGAACCATCAACGCGCTACAGGAAAAATATCGACGTTTCGTGTCCCTCGACAACGATGCAGAGGCCTCAAATACCCTGCTCGAACACACAGTGTTAAAGCATGATCCGCTGTAGTTTTTACTTAACCACTAATACTGGGCATTTTGCCAGTCTCACCACATCTTGGCTCACATGGGGTTTTAAAAAGTCAGCCAAGCCGCTGCTACCGTGACTGGCGAGAACCACCATACCTACATCGGCTGCTTCAGCGAGGATTTCTTCGCTCGCATCGCCGTGGCGAACAATGCATTTGATATTCAGGCCAGGCTTTAATCCTTGCTGCATCTCCAGCTGTAGGCTCTGCATTTTTTCATCGACAAATTCCGCCAGCTTTTGCTCCAATGCCGCTGGAGTCTCCACGGCTACACCGTAAAAATGGGCGCTTCGTGCGGGGCTAACGACATGTAGCAAGCGGATATCCACCTGATAAAGATTCGCCATTTCAACCGCATATTTAAGAGCATGGGCGGCAGTCGCCGAAAAGTCCGTCGGGCATAACACTTCTTGAGTACGCATAATCTTATCCATCGCTGATTGTTGTTTCGCCCAATATTGGGGGCAAATCGCATTGCTGATAATCTGTATTTTATAGCAGTAAATCGGGACAAGCAGCTAGGGCGTAAAATTAATTATGCTTTAGCAATCAAAAACAAAGGGCGCCTTAGCGCCCTCTTGTACCTAGGTTAAACGCTATTTTACTACCAGTACTGGGCAATCGGCGCCATTGGCAACAGCCTCGGCGACATTGGTGTGTAAAAAGTGCGAGATCCCCGTCCTGCCATGGCTGGCAATTACCACCATGCCCACATCCTTACCGTTCGCCTCTTCGAGGATCTGATCGACGGGATCGCCACGGCGAATTAAGGTCGTGATTGGTAATTCGGTTTTGAGCCCCTCGAGTAAAGCCTGCATCTTAGTTGCGGCGGCTTCTTCCATACTCTTAGCGAGTTCTTCGGGCGTGATCGCTAAGATCATATAGTTTTCGTCACCCAAGGGTTGCTCAACAACGTGTAAAATCTTTAGCCCTACATGGTATAGATTTGCCATTTCAATAGCATAACGTAGCGCATGGGCCGCAGTTTCCGAAAAATCTGTGGGCCAGAGTATTTGACCTGAACGCATAATCTGTTCTCCTTAATGGCTAGTCATCGTGAAGCTCATCTTTGAGCCAAGTAATAGCATCCAGCTTATCGACAAAAAACTTAACCTCTGCCGGAGTAAACCAGTTTGCCAGTTTTGCCATCACCTCCTGTAGCGTCGTTTTACCAACTATGGCAATCCGCTCAAAGTGGCGAACATGCTTAACCCCTAGTTTTAGATCGTCCCAAGCGGCTTGAAGTTCCCAACCATCGAGCTTAGTAACATCGACTAAGGCATAAATATCGGGATCTTTTACCCCAGCTAACGCGGCTTCGAGCACGGGCACCATCACCTCATAGTCATGATGGGTTAAGGTGCCAATCGCTTTAAAGGCAACAAAAAAATCATCGTCACCATAACGCTCAATGCCAACTGAAATACCATGCTTTAACAAAGTCATACCTACTCCTTGTCTAACAAACTACCTTTTAAGTGTAGAAGTTAAGCCCATCACGGGCCGTGATCTTGCTCATAAATGCACCAGAACACTTGCGTATGCTCACGCTGTTCGCTAGGATAAACCGACTAATCAGTCGGTTTGTTTTTATCCACCACAAATCACGTCATCAGCTCAAGACTTGCATCCGAGGAATCACTATGAATATGGCAACAGACCCAGCAAAAATCTCGCCACTCACCGAGTTACTCCAACGCCAACGTGCAAGTTACTTGGCCGCTCCTAATCCCGATTACGCAATCCGTAAAGAACGCTTAATCCGCCTTAAAGCCGCCTTGCTAAAATTCCAACAGCCGCTCGTCGAGGCGCTGTCACAGGACTATGGCCACAGATCGGTCGACGACAGCTTGATTTCCGACATTATGCCCGTGGTCAACAACATCAATTACAGCCTAAAAAACCTGAAGAAATGGCTCAAGCCAAGCCGCCGCCATGCGGGCATCTTACTCGCCCCCGCCCAAGTGAAAGTGCATTATCAACCACTGGGGGTGATTGGGATAATCGTGCCTTGGAACTTCCCCGTCATGCTCTCCATCGGCCCCTTAGTCACGGCTATCGCCGCTGGCAACCATGCCATGCTCAAACTCTCTGAATTCACCCCAGCGACCAATAGCGTCATTAAGCAATTGCTTGCCGAAGTGTTTGAAGAATCCCATGTTGCCGTGGTCGAAGGGGAAGCCGATGTCGCGGCGCAGTTTTCAGCCCTGCCCTTCGATCATCTGCTGTTCACCGGTTCAACCACAGTCGGTCGCCATGTGATGCGCGCCGCCGCCAATAATCTCACACCTGTGACTCTCGAGCTGGGCGGTAAGTCGCCAGTGATTATCGCCCCCGATATGTCACTTGAGATAGCAGTAGAACGAATGATTTATGGTAAGTGTTTGAATGCTGGACAAATCTGTGTAGCACCTGACTATGTGCTTTGTTCTAAGGCGAAAGTGGCAGAGTTTATCCAAGCCTATCAGACGAAATTCCAGGCCATGTATGGCGCCATTACCCACAACAAAGATTACGGCAGCATCATTAACGCCCGCCAGTTTGAGCGCCTGCTAAGCGTGCTTGAGGATGCCAAGGCTAAAGGGGCTAAGGTGATCCCCGCCTCGAATGACGTGATTGATAGCCAGCATCGTAAACTCGCGACTCAGCTCATTACCGACACCACTGAAGATATGCTACTCATGCAAGAGGAAATCTTCGGCCCACTGCTGCCAGTGATTGGTTATGACAGCCTAGATGAGGCCATTAGCTACGTGAACCATCGCGCCCGCCCCTTAGCCCTGTATGTGATGAGCTTTGATGAAGCGAGCCAACAAAAAATCCTCAAGCAAACCCATTCCGGCGGTGTGTGCATCAACGAAACCGTGTTCCATGTAGCCGCCGATGATGCCCCCTTTGGCGGTATAGGTCCATCGGGGATGGGCCATTACCACGGCAAGGAAGGATTCCTCACCTTTAGCCACGCTAAAACCGTGCTCAGCCGAGGTCGCTTCAACACGGGTAAGTTTGTCCACCCTCCCTATGGTACTTTTATCCAACGCATGTTGATGAAGCTGTTTTTACGCTAATAGGGGCACTTAGGAGGGGTTATGCCGAGCTTATTACCAACAGATACAGACACTAAACCCATGACAGATAAACGTCAGGCCATTTTGGAGACCGCCTTACGCTTATTTGTCGACCAAGGGTTTCATGGCACCTCGACCGCATCGATAGCCAAGCAGGCGGGCGTCGCCACGGGCACCCTGTTCCATCATTTTCCGACCAAGGAAGCACTGATGGAAAGCCTGTTTCTTACCATCAAGCAAGAATTTGCCGATGCCTTGTTATTAAAGGTCGGTGAGGGGCAAGATCTTAAACACAATGCCGAAACGCTTTGGCAGAGTGCGATCGATTGGTCGATTGAAAATCCAGTCAAACAGTTGTTTTTCCAGCAGTATTCTATGTCGCCGCAGATAGCAGTGCATATTCGCGAGCAGGCGATGAACAGCATCTTAGGCTTTATCGCGCAATTGATAAAACAGGGGCAACTGATGGGATTGATTGCCCACTATCCCGTTGATTTAATGCTTGAAAACTGTCACGGCCAATACTTGGCCGCCACGCGCTTTTTTATCGATAATCCAGAATTAGGCAAAGATAAGCATTATCGCGATGCCAGCTTTGCGCTGTTTTGGAAGGCGTTACAGTCCGATTAACCATAAAAAAACCGAGCCAGACATGTCGCTGGCTCGGTGCTTGTTATCGCAATGGGAATTAACCTTGGCTCAACTCCTGCTGTCTTTCAGCGGGTGGTGTCACCTGAGCCTGACTCCAATAACCTTGCTTAATGCCCTTATCAATCAACTCGGCGACCGCGAGTTCGATGGCCTGCAGCACGCAAAATTGCACGGGTTCGTTAGTGGTAAAACCGACTTCTGCCTCGGCCAAACGATTCAAACTGGTATAGCGGAACAGGCCTGCACGCATTTCCTGCGAAAGTACCCTTTTACTCGTAGATACAGACATCATCACTTTACCCGTGTGCACATCGACCGCGCGCAGATAGATAGTGACTAAATCCTCACGGTACATTTCCGAGGCGCCGATGCCATAGTATTCCACCCCAGTGCCGCCAGTGCTGGTGTTGGTCTCGTAGCTGATAATGCCACCTTCTAATAGCAATCTCGCCGTCGATAACACCGGAATATCATCGCCCTTGGTGCCATTTTGTTTGTTGCTGATTTTGCGCTCGGTCAGTAGATTTTGCAGGCCCTCACGCTCGACGGGGGTAAACCATTTCGAGTCGAGCAAGGTTTGCATCAACATAGAGGTTGCCCCTTGCGTGACCGCCGTGGAGAAGGAACTCACGTTCGCCTGAGGCTTATACTGGCCCGTTTGGTCGCGAAATGAATACACGGCCACAGGGATAGGAAACTTAGGCCCAGGCTGACTCTGTAATCCCTTCATCACCTCACTCACGGGGTTCACCTGTGCGGGCGTGATATTTAAGTCAGGCTTTGGGATCAAGCTACAGGCTGACATACTCAGCAGCATCAGGGCGATAAAGATGAAACGAGTCATTAGTTTCCGCCTCCGAAGGTTGGCATTTCAATCACTGTCACTTCACCGGTTCTCGATATTCGTGATGGTCAGCATCACTCCAGTGCCAGTGGAAGCCACTTCAATACGAAAATCACCGGTATCGTACACGCCATCGGTGATTTCCCCATCGGCCACGCCACGGGTGATAGAGTTGATGATGTTGCGTTCTAAGGATTCCTTAAAGCGGGTAACAAAGTCCTTCTCGGTCGAGCTGGCTTTGTTATCGTTTTGAGCCTGCGCTTTATTCAGCAGAAAGGCGCCATTGAGCGGATTACCGCCAAAGCTGGGATTCACAGGGGTATAGATTAATTCGGTTGCTTGGCTTGTGCATGCCATGCAGAGCACGGCAAGAGAAAGTAACGTCCTGTAAGTCATTATTATTATCCTAAAAGTCGTCCGTTGTTCCTGAAAAATCACCCGTAATGGCATTAGCTCGAACCTGAGCTAAGTAATCAATGGTCAGCAATATGGCCTGCTCTGCGCTTTCCTTAATCGGATTGGCGCGGCGACCAAAGTGCGTGGTATAGATGCGCGTACCGTTGACCTCCAAGGTTAAAACCGTGCCCGCCTGCGGAAACACGGTTTCATACAGGGTCACGTTAAAGCCTTGGGTAAAGGGCAATTCGCGCCAATAACTTGAATAGTAAAAGCCAAAATCTTTACCAAAACGGGTTAAGGTTCTGTCTATGACTAATCCACTGATTTCAATGTCATCATCGGCCAAAACACTGGGGGAACTGACAAACAGCAAGGGACACAAGATGCAGACGAACAACCGCTTTTTTAACGATCTCACTTTCCTCTCCCTGTTGATGAAAGCCACCCATTACGCGATATCCAAAGCCGAACCAAGGACAAGCCCTTAGTCAACATTTTCGCTTACGCAGGGTAACAGGACAGCCGATCTGTCGTCATTAGAGGGAGGGGCAAATTAGCCCGAAAAGCTAAGGTAAAAACCGCAAAATAGCCCATTTGGGTAATACATTCGGCTGAGGAGTGAAACCTCTTGATACACACTTAAAGGCGGTTTATTGCGGCAGCCACAAATGTACCGACAGACCACCGTCGCTGCGATTATGCATGCTAATGCTGCCATCGTGGGCTTCGATAATTTCGCGGCAAAGGGGCAGACCTAACCCCGTGCCCGATTGTTTAGTCGAGTAAAAGGGCAATAGGGCTTGCTCTAACACTTCCTCGGACATACCGCTGCCGCGATCCTCGATTTTGATACTAAAGCCCGCCCCATCCACCATGGTTTGGTAGCGAATCGAGAGCGTGACTTCATCGGGATTGGAACCTGATTCATGGGCATTTTTCAGTAAATTCAGCAGAACCTGCTCCATTTGCCCTTGGTCGAAATAGCCCATCTCTGCGGGTAACTCATTGGCTAAGGTAAAAGGATAATGTTGGGTTAAATGTTCGATAAGCTGCTGCCACGGCACGTCACGTCGCTGCGGTAAAGGCAGTTTAGCAAAGCGCGCATAATTGAAAATAAACTGGCTCAAGTGATTCGTTCGACTCTCTATGGTGTCGAATATCAGCTTAAGCTTGGGATTATCGAGATCTTTCGTCAGTAAACGCCCCGAGTTCACCATGGAGGCGATGGGCGCAACAGAGTTATTCAACTCATGGCTGATAATGCGGATCACCTTCTTCCATACCGCCACTTCCTGACGATTGAGCTCTCGGGTCATCTGCTTGAGCAAGATTAAGTTATGCTGTTGGTTATTCAGTAAAAACTGGCCACGGCTCAGATACCAAGTCTCAGTATCATCCTCACCCATGGTAAACAGGCCGCTCTTTTCTTGCTTAAGTGCCAAGGCAAGCGCTTCGGGTAAGTCTTGCAGCAGCTCATCGAGGCTTAAGCCTTCCATCTTGCCTTTGATATGAAAAAGATGCCGCGCCGCATCGTTGGCATACATGAGTTTTTGGTGATAGTTAAACAGCAGCATCACATTCGGAGAACTTTGAATCACCTTATCCAGCAGCAGTTCCCGCTGGTAAATATATTGCCGCTCTTGGCGCAGCTTAGCCGCCGAATCATTGAATAATTCCGCCAATGCTTTCAGCTGTCCCTCCCCATTTGCCGGAATGCTCACGCTAAAGTCATTGTCGTTAAAGTTGAGTAAACCAACCTCTAAGGCATTGAGACTGCGAGCTAAATGACGAGTAAACCAAGCAACCCCAAGCGCGCAGCTACCACAGGCCAGCAGCAATATCAGCAGCATATCAAATACTGCTGGCATCGACTGAGTGTGTTCCGACAGGCTAAATTCGGCGGGGATCACAGGTTCAACAGGCGCAACCATTGGTGGCGCCTCAATAGGATGGGGGCGGGACTAAAAGCCCATCCTTCAAACGATCGAGTTTATAGAGCTTAATCTGCACTTGCTCTTGCTTTAGTTGCTCTAACTTTTGCAACTCGTGTTTGATTTGCTCTGTCTTCAAGCGCTCCTGCAATGAGAGTGCCTTTTGAAATTGCTCAGTATCCTTAATCGTCGATTCGATTGCGGCCACCGCATCTTCGAGCTGCGCCAAATCCAGCTCTGGCACGGTAATATCGGGCAACGTATGGGGAGCATCCTCCACAAGAGAGGAAACTGACGAGCGATAACTCATGGCGCCTAGGGTGAGTAACACACCCAAAGCACAACAAGCTGTTGAATAAATGATTAATTTTGTTCGCAGTAGCACGTTAATTCCCGCCTAATCGCCACCCATTATGCAGCCAATCGTTACTTCTCTAAGCCAAATTTGTCCATGCGGCGATACAAGGCTTGGCGACTCAACCCTAAGGATTTCGCCACGCGCGCAATCACGCCCTTGTGTTGCCTTAAGGCCATTTCAATCTGCTCACGGCTCACATCCGTCGTCTCATTGCTCTCCTGCTCAATCGGTGGATTCGCCATGGATTGCGGTTCAAGTGGCGTGACTAAGGGCCGAGTCTGCCCAAGGGGCGCGACACTCATATGGCTAGCATGATGACTCATTTGATGGCTAGTTTGATGGTGGCCATGCGCGGGCGGTAAACCAAAATCGACTTCGGTTAACACTCGGCTTTTTGCCAACAGCGCCGCACGTTTGCAGGCGTTTTCCAACTCGCGCACATTGCCCGGCCAGCGGTGATTCAACAGGGCTTGCTGCGCTGGTTTACTCAGGCTAAAACCCTCGCCGACAAAATGCTTCACTAAGGGCAAGATATCGTCAATGCGTTGATTCAGCGGCGGTAAGGCCAATTCAATCACATTCAAACGATAGAATAAGTCCTCACGGAAACGCCCCTCGGCAATATCTTGGGCCAGGTCGGCGTTAGTCGCACTGATCACCCTCACCTTCACCTTTAAGGTTTTATGGCTGCCTAAGCGCTCGAATTCCCCGGTTTGTAATACCCGCAGCAATTTCACTTGGCCCGACAGAGGTAAATTGCCAATTTCGTCCAAAAACAGCGTGCCACCATCGGCCGCCTCAAAGCGACCAATACGCGCCTTATTGGCGCCCGTAAAAGCCCCCGCCTCGGCACCAAAGAGTTCAGCTTCGAGTAACTCCATCGGCAAGGCGCCCACATTTACCTTGATAAAAGGTTTGTTTTTTAAAGGGGAATTGGCGTGAATAATATCGGCAAGCTTGTCTTTACCCGCACCATTGGGGCCGGTTATCAACACTGACACATCGGAGCGCGCCAGTTGTAAGGCTAAGTCGATACAGCGCTGCATAGCGCCACTGCCAAACACGATTCCGCAGAGATCCGCATCGGCGATCGCCACCTGACGCTGGGAATTCACCCGTTCGAGCTGCTGGTTTGCACGGGCAAGTTTATGTAACGCAATTAAATTAGTGATACTGTTGAGTAACTTAGCATCATCCCACGGTTTGCCCATATAATCGGCGGCGCCCGCTTTAACTAACTCGACCGCAGTTTCTAGCTGGGTCCATGCCGTCATCAGGATGATCGGCAGATCTTGCTGACGCTCACGCAGGGCATAAAACAACTGTCGCCCTTCTTCACCCGAGGTGGTATCGCGGGTGAAGTTCATATCTTGGATAACCAAATCAACATCTTGGGTTGCCATTAGGCTAAGGGCATCTTCGGGCGTATGACAAGTCAACACCTGATAACCATTGATCTCCAGCATTAAGCCTAAGGCCTGACAGATGGCATGGTTATCGTCGACAATCAGAATAGTGTCCATGTGAGCATGTGCGTCCAGAGTAAAACTATTAACCTTAAAGTAACAAAAAGTGCAATAACATCCTAATGTTATTGCACTTAATGCCCTTCATCCTATTTAAACACTGCGGGTGGCTGTCGCAGGAGAAATCTTAGCGGCCTTGCGAGCTGGCAAGTACACCGCAAGGGTAGTTACCGCAAACAGCCCCGCCACAGTCAGCAATGGATAGACTATCTCCAACATCGGCAGGCTATAGAGACTCATCAATTGCTGGCCGAGCTGAATCGCTAACAGCACACCAATGCCACCGCCGAGCAAGCAGAGCAGATAGTTCTCTACGAGGAAGTAGCTGATAATATCCCGTTTTTTCGCCCCTAACGCGCGGCGAGTGCCGATTTGCTTAGTGCGGCGCTGGATATTAAACATCACCATGCCTGTCACCCCAAGGGATGTGATCAGCAGCAGTAACACCACCATCATGGTCAGTACGGTTGCCATTAACTCATGGTCACGGTACGCCTCGATACGGCGCTCTCCCATGGTCGTAAAACCTTCGACCACGCGGCTCGGATATTCCTTATGCAACAGCTCGGGAATGACTTCCTTGAGGCGGGCCATATCGCTCGACTTAGCTCTCACTAAATAGCGTTTATAGTCAGCGGGATAATTCACCGACAACACTGAGCTAAACTCTAGGTTTTTGTTATCCACCCACGCCGTTTGTAAGCGCTCCAACACCCCTATCACCACAAAGTGCTGCGTGCCCATATATACGCTCTTGCCGAGCGCAGTCTCATTTGGCCACACCTTATCGGCAAAGGCTTTAGTGACGATCATCTTGCCACCATCTTCCAGCAACTCTGTGGTGATCTCCTGGGGATAGAAGTTACGTCCTTCGACTAACTTCAGTCCTAGGGAGTTGATGAAATGCTCATCACTCATATACATGCCCGTATTGGGCGTAGATTTAGCGCGCTCCTCAGGCCCCAGCGTAAAGTTACTCGACCAACCGCCACCGCTCAGGGGAGCCATAGAGGTGGGCGCCACATCGATAACGCCCGGGATCGCACGGATGATCTCTAAATCTCGTTTATCCTGCGCGACTAAATCCGTTGATTTATCAAAATGATAAATACTGAAATCGAAGACTTCGCTTTCAACAACCCCCGAATCCCGCGCCATTAAATTCAGGCGCTCGGCGATGATAAAGCTGGCATTAGCGACGATAGCCACAGATAAAATGATCTGTAATAACAGCAACAAAGGGCCACTTTTACTGCGTAATAAACTGCTGAGAATAGGTTTGATATGTAACATATTGCCCCCGATTATTGGCTCTTAAGATAAACACTAGGGTTAGTCGTACACACACGCCACGCGGGGTAGATGCCAGCCACCACAGCCGCCAAAATCGCGATCAAAGGGGCTATCAACCACATGCTGGTATCGAGGTGAGTTAAAGATGCCTCCAACTGAAACTTCTTCGTCAGCAGCATCAGTGAGCCCCAGGCCCAAGCTAAGCCGAGTAAACCGCCGAATAATCCCATCAAGGACACTTCCACCATATGTTGGGCAAAGATCTGCCCTTGGCTGGCGCCGATGGCTCGGCGCACGCCGATCTCGGGAGCACGGCGTAAAAACTTAGACAGCAATAGACCTAACATATTGACTAAACAAACAATTAAGAAGAGTGCGCTCAGGCCCACCAGCACCTTGTTATCCTCAGGCACCACTTTATTGATGGCTAACCATTGGTCAACATCGGACAACTGCACATCAGCCTTAGGTGAGCTAAAGCGGCCTAATTTCTTTTGTTGTTCAATATATTGGCGTACCCACTGACGGTACTCAGCCACTTGCTCAGGCGTATCCAGTTGCACCCAATATTGCGTCCAATGCTTTTCCGAGGTTAAACGCTGTGCATAGTTGTTGATGCTTTCATAGTTCCAGCCGTTGGTATTACCCCAACTGGCGTACTCCTCAATCGGTGCCAAACTGTAGGGCACAAACAAGGTATCCACATTGCCAAAGGCACCGTTGTTAAGGTCGTAATAGTTTGGACTCGGCTCCCAAGGCTTAAGCACCCCAACCACTTGGTACGGTTTAGCATTGAAATAAATCGTCTTGCCGACACTATTTTGGCCCGCAAATAGGGTCTTATTTAGCTCATCGGTCAACACCACTTCGTAGCGAGCATCTTTATCGACACTGTCATCCCATGCCTGACCGTATTGAAACTCGAGGCCAAACAGTGGGAAAAAGTCGTTATTGGTTACCCTAACCCGAGATTGCAGCACGGGTAAAAAAGCCGGATCTTCGGTTTGCACCGCGCCGCCCGTGCGAAACATGGTGGTTTGCAGGCTCGGAATATCACTCTTGAGTAAGTTCATCCCGTCTTGATAGGTGATCTGTTGATCGAAGCGATCCCAGGCATCAGGCCCTTGGCTCCACAGCTGCACCGCAAACAATTGGCCCGACTTCTCCCCGCTGGGTTAATCGACATCATTTTGTAGATATTGAGTGTAGTGATGGTGATACCGATGCCGATGGAAATCGCCATGATCATCAATGCCGACAACATGGGCGTTTTTTTGATGCTACGCCAAGCTAAATCTAAATAATAGAAGAACATAACCGCTCCTAGCCTTGGGCGTTAGCAACCAGTTTATCGACACTGCCGTGGCTTGCACTGCGGGCCGCATCGGGTTGATACATGGTAAAGTCGCAGACTTGACCATCGACTATTTGAATATTGCGCTGGGCACGGCGGGCCAGTTCAGGATCGTGGGTCACCATGATGATCGTGGTGCCAGATTGGTTAATATTCTCTAATAATTCCATCACTTGGCGGGCCATTAAGCTGTCGAGGTTACCCGTAGGTTCGTCGGCAAGCAGAAAACGCGGCTCCCCTGCTAAAGCGCGGGCAATCGCCACCCTTTGCTGCTGACCACCGGATAATTGGGTCGGTAAATGCTTCATCCGCGCACCTAAGCCCACTTGCTCTAACGCTTGCTCCACACGGCGTTTACGCTCCTTGGCACTGAAACCACGGTAGCGCAGCGGCACTTCAATGTTTTCCGCGAGGTTAAGATCGGGGATCAAGTTAAAGCCTTGGAAGATAAAGCCAATCTTCTCGTTGCGTACGGCGGCACTCTTGTTATCACTAAGGTTAGAGACATTAATCCCATCTAAAAAATAATCCCCATGGGTGAAGCCTTCGAGCAAGCCTGCGATATTTAAGAAGGTGGTTTTGCCTGATCCCGAAGGGCCAGTTACAGCCACAAACTCGCCTTCATTCACCTCAAGGTTGAAATCCCGCAGCGCGTGGGTTTCCACTAAGTCCGTTTTAAAAACCTTGCTGATATTCTTCATTGATAACATTTTAATTTCCTTGATTAATTTTTATCTTTGCGCGCAAACGGCTTATAAAACGCGCCAGTATTTTCTTTATCTTTAAGCGGTAACGGCTAACACAAAACCATTACCCCGCAAAACGGCCCATCACCAACCCACTCAAGGCATCGAACAACCCATTGAGACAAGCGAATATAAAGCTCACACTTTCCATCGAGACATCACCCACTTGGCGCGCCTCTTCTAAGGGATTCGTCCATTCCAAAATATTTAAACCGAGGAAAAACCAGCTATTGGCCTCACCTATGCCCAGCTCAACCGCCACGACCAGTAGGGCCAAGGCCAGAACACCAAACAATTTGGATGACATCAGCAGACCAAGATCGACGTTTTTAGTACGCATAATGAACTCCTTGTACACCTTAGCCGCAGACTTTTTAGCCAGAGCGGCGTTAATTACATCAATTTGATTAATAAGTAATTTTTGACTATCGGTCATCAATGCATTTTGACCTGTTCGGCATGGTTGAAGGGCTCAACACTGGAGATCACCCATTCGTCACCCGCTTTACCGCCTTCGATCACTTCCACCTGACTCATGCTGGTGCTGCCAAGCTTAATCTCGCGGCGGGTAGCAATATCGCCTTCGACTTGATACACCTCATCGCCGCCACCGCTGGTCATAAAGGTACCGCGTTTAACCATCAACACATTCGCCCTGTGTTCGAGTAAGACTCGGGCGGAGATCCGTTGGTTTTGGCGCAGCTTCAAGCTTTCGCTCTGGACAAACTGCACTCTGGCGGTCACTTCACGGTTACGCACTTCGGGGGAAATCGACGATAACTTGCCCATGAGTTTGACTTCACCGAAGCTCAGTTCGACCTCCATTCCGAGCCCTAACTCGTCGGCGTAGGATTCAGGCACCGCCAACTCGGCCTCATAGGCACTTAAATCGACCACAGTCAGGATGGGCTGATTGGCGCTCAGACGCGTTTTTTGCTCGGTCAACCAGTTACCAATAATGCCGCTCACCGGCGCCTTGATATTTAAGGCGTCGACCTGACGCTCAAGCTCTTTTACCGCCAGACTCTGACGCTCCATTTCCAAGGCCTTGTTTTTCACCTCAAAGGTTAAGGTTTCCTTGGTTAAGGCCACTTCCTGCTCCGCATGCTTAAACTTGAGTTTTGCCTTGTGCAGATCGTCCTTGCCCTTCTCATAGTCGATTTGGCTGATCAGTTTAGATTGGATCAATAAATCCCCGCGACGGCTCTCCCGATCGGCCGCTTCCAAATCGACTGAGGCCATGTCTAAAGTTTGATTGACTTGTAATTGGTTACGTCTGGCATCTAGCTTGGCACGCTCAAGGGCGCTCTCTAATCCCGCCAATAGCGATTTCGCCTGTTCTAATTGATTGGTTAATCTTGGACTATCCAGCTTTGCGACTACATCACCTTTGCTGACGCTATCCCCAGGGTTGCTCAGTAGCGTCACTGTGCCTTCTTCGGTGCTGTAGAGGATTGGCGCATTGGCAGCAACAATTTTACCCGTGGTGGCCACATCTCGAGTGAGCGTGCCAACGTACAAAGTTGCGGTAGTGAGCTCGCTGCGGCTGATGGACTGGCTGACTTTATCGCTACCAAAACTGGCCCACACTAAGGCGCTAACCAGTAAGGTGCAGCCGCCAATCATCAGAGGCAACTTGAGGCGTTTGGCGGTCGATGGCACAAGGACTTTATCTTGGCCGCTGGTATCTTTAATCATGGCGTTTCTCGCTTCCCTGTCGGAGGGCTGGATAGGCCCATCGCTACGGACACTATTAAAAATCGATATCCAGTAATAGCAACGCCTATGCCAATCTCGTTAAAGCATTTATTTTCATGAAGTTAAGTAATATTTAAGATAAAAGTGTCCGCGGACACCTAGGGCTTTATTAGAAAGTGTCCGCAGGTTTTCGCGAAAGTGTCCGCTGAAAAGCGGTTTGTGAACATAGGAGTAAGACGGAGTGCAGGCACTCAACATGCGTTAACACTTTTATTGGTGAAATGGCTGAGTTTCCCTTTACAGCTAAATCCTTGCCACATAAGATCCTGCCACCCTCGCAGCAGAAACATTCAACAAGATGAATCGCCCTATGACAACACTCACTATTACTCGTCCTGACGACTGGCACATTCACCTAAGAGACGGCGCACAATTAAAAGACACGGTTCGCGATATCAGCCGCTATATGGGCCGCGCTATCGTGATGCCTAACCTAGTTCCTCCCGCTATCGATACCGAAACCGCCTTGGCTTATTACGAACGTATCAAGGCGCAAGTGCCAGCGGGCTCGCAATTTGAACCCTTAATGGTGTTGTATCTCACCGACAAAACCAGCCCAGAAGAAATCCGTAAAGCCAAAGCCTCGGGCAAAATCGTTGCCGCTAAACTCTACCCAGCTGGCGCGACCACCAACTCGGATTCTGGCGTGACCGATTTGAAGAACATCTACCCCGCCCTCGAAGCGATGCAGGAAGTGGGCATGTTGTTCCTAGTGCATGGTGAAGTGACTGATTCATCGATTGATATTTTCGACCGCGAGCGCGTGTTTATTGAGAATATCCTCAGCAAGATCGTGGCCGATTTCCCTAAGCTCAAAATCGTTCTCGAGCATATCACCACTAAGGATGCGGTCGATTTCGTGACTCAAGCGTCTGACAATGTGGCCGCGACTATCACGGCTCACCACCTGCTTTATAACCGCAACCATATGTTGGCCGGCGGTATTCGTCCTCACTTCTACTGTCTGCCTATTCTCAAGCGCAACACCCACCAGCAGGCACTGTTAGGCGCCGCGGCCAGCGGCAATAAGAAGTTCTTCCTGGGCACCGATTCGGCGCCACACGCCAAAGATCGTAAAGAAGCCGCCTGTGGCTGTGCGGGTTCCTACACGGCTCATGCCGCCATTGAGCTTTATGCCGAGGCGTTCGAGTCAGTGAATGCTCTGGACAAATTAGAAGCCTTTGCCAGCTTCAACGGCCCAGATTTTTACAATCTGCCCCGCAACAGCGATACCATCACCCTAGTGAAAAAATCTTGGGATGTGCCCGTCAGTTACCCACTTGGCGACAACAACGTTGTGCCAATTCGCGCTGGCGAACAAATCGATTGGCAGGTCGAATAAACGGGCCTTTTGACGCGATAAACGGCTATCTAAATCTGCCGTTTATCGAGATCTAAACCGTTAAGAGTCGCCTTAGGGCGACTTTTTTATAACCAGCAAATAACGTCATAAGCGATTATCTTTTAAGAGAAAAAACATGAATACACGGAAGTTACTTAAGCTGTTGTCCTCAAGCCTATTACTTGCCACTACACTGCCTTTAAGCACTTTTGCCGCCGATGAACTCTCAGGAATCTGGCAAGGCACGCTGGGTAAAAGCAGTGTAAGGGTCTGCTTTAACCAATACGGCAGTGGCAGTTACTACTATCAACGCTACCTAACCCCAATACAGCTCGAGCTGCAAAACGGTATTTGGAAAGAAGAAAACAATACTGGAAACTGGCAGTTCGATAGCGCTACGGCGCAGCAACTCAGCGGCCATTGGTTTAAAGATAATTCAGGCAAATCCTTACCCATAAAGCTTGAACGCCAACTCAGCCCGGATAACCAAGATGACTGCAGCGCCGATGCCTACAATCTGCCGCTTGAAACCAAACCTTCACTGAGCCGCGGAAAATGGCAAGCTTTTCAAACCATTGAATACCGTCCATTGACCTATGGCACCGAAGTCGGTATCGAGTTTAACGGCCCACAAAAAGGCATTCCCGCCATTAATCAGTGGCTTGAGAAAAAGCTCACCGATGATGCGCAGCTGGCACAGACCTTTGATACTCGCCGCAGAATGTTGTCGCAAATGGGCCATTTTGTGGCAGATGAAACCTATGCAGAACCGATTTTCCTTAATCAGCATTGGCTCAGCGTGCGCTTATATCGCTGGGCGGCAGGTTTTGGCGCCAATGGGATCAGCCAAGAGTTTGTTAGCTTCTCCCTCGCCGATGGTAAACCTTTCCATCCGTGGCAGTGGTTTATTGCCGATAAACCCTCGCAAACCTTGCCAGAAAGCATGAGTTATCAGCTCCCTCCTGCACTTAAAGAAAGGTTGTTTGCTAATGCGGTTCCAGATACCGAATGCCCAAGAGCCGACGGCTCTGGGTATTTTCAGCTCACCCTCGAGACGAATGGGGTTAAGTTTTGGGAAATGCCCCGTGGCGATGGTTGTGAGCTGGAGTTTACCTTAACCCCACAAGAAGCCATGCCCTTTGCCACACATTGGGGACAAACGCAGCTTAAGTCATTGGAATAATAAAATTTAATATAAATTCATCATTAATCGCGATGGCGGGAAAGCAGGCTGAGATAACGACATTTTGCGTTTGAAAGCCCTTTCTCGTAAACCTTAACGGGCTAGCGTCTCTTGTCAGATTTAGCCCCTATTTTGAAGGAAGATAGCTTGAGCCAGCAAATGTCCCAGATAGCAGAACAAACTGCCGAAGCCTTAGTGCAAGCCCAATTAGTCGCCTATAACCAACACGATCTTGCAAGCTTTGTCGCGCTCTTTAGCGACGATGTTTGTATTTACCGCCCACCCGCCACTGAGCCCGTGATCCGAGGCAAGGCCGCCTTTAGTGATTTCTATCAGAATGAACGCTTTAACTTGCCGCATCTGCACGCCGAGATCCTCAATCGTATGGTGGTCGGCAATAAGGTGGTCGATCACGAACGGATCAGCGGCATCCGCGAGGAGCCCTTTGAAGTCATGGTGGTCTTTGAAGTCGCTAATGGCCTTATCCAAGCGATGTGGAGCTTTGCCGCTAACTAGAGCGCGCGCTAAATGGTCATATCAAGCTGACTGGCGTAACAACAAGCATCTGCGGCAAAGACGCTCGCTAAAGCTGTGAAAAATGTTACGCCTATCCCATATTTCATTTCGGCGCCACCTTTTGGTGTGATATCAACGGATTCTGTGAAGCGCACGACTGTCCCTCAACCACAAAATACCTTAGGGTTATTAATAACAGCCTAAAGGGCGATGCACTCAACGCCCTCTTTACTTTGCCCAACAATAGGAATTGCTGATGTCTGATAACCAACAAGCCTTTTACGAACGTGCCACCGAGATGATTAAGCTCGCGAACCAGCAAAACCAAAACACCGAGATCCAAACCGGTGAGGTCAGCGCTTCCTTTATGTGGGCCGTCGCCCGCTACAACGCTTGGTTTGGCTCCACCAGCTTTGAATCCAAAGAACAAATGCAGGCCAAAAAACAGGAAATGATGGATTACTATATCGAACGCTACAAAGAGATGATTGACGCCAATCTCGAAGACTATATCGAAAACTTCGACCACTACCGCGCCACACAAAAGTAGTCAGTGAATAAACAATTGCTCTAATAGGATTGCTTTAGTTGGTTTAGGGCTCATAAGCCCAAGAGGGGCAAATAGGATTATTTGCCCCTCTACTATGACACTGTGGCGAACAGCTTCTTACTTATGCGCAGCAAGAACAAAGATGATACATCGCCGTTATTGAGTGCATGCGTTTGTCGTTTGGCAGTCGGCTGCGGCCTGACGCTTAAGCTGCTGTGCGTATTGCTCCGCCGCTGCTTTTGCCTTTCGAGCCTCAACCTTATGTTGCACATTCTCCACCAAGACCTTATCAAAGGTCTCCATCCCAAAATGGTCGGAAACATCCTGATAAATAAACCAAGATGCAAAGGCGACAATGCCATAGGTCATTAGACGTAACATGGTTTTCAAACCTCAACAATTGTATCAACAACTGCAATATAACTGAGGTTTTTCATAAAGAAAACTGTCAATTTAATGGCTTGAAATTGTCAAATTACTACCATTATTCAATAGGATACAGAAACACAAAAACCTTTAATTACATCAATTTAGCTATTTGAGACTAAAGCCAGCCTCTAGCCGTCAAAATTGGCTGTTAACCATTAAAAATGAGCGATTATTTGACATAGATTTTTAAGTGACAATAAATCATGTTCCGCTTAACTAATGTCAGAAAATCGACGATAAATTCATCAGTTGTGATTTTTGACACAGCAAGTCAAGCCTAGGCTATAGTGCAGTCTTAAGTTGTCGGAGGAAGCCTTTCTCGCCATAGCTGGATAGCACGACGAGTTAAGGGTTCAAATTCTCTGGATTGATCTCTGCCTCGATAAATCGAGCGGCTGTTTTCAGCAATCGGCACCGAATAATGAATGTCGTAGGCGAGTTGTGTTAAGTATGCTCGCCCCATATCACGATAGCGCGCCGATTCCACTTCTTTTAATTGGATCAAATAGTGATAACCAAATGCACTCATACTGCAGTTAGCATCCAGATAAAGTTCGCCCTTATGTTCAAACAAAAACCAGGCTCGATTCTCAGCATCCACTACTCTCATCTCAGCTCCTTCGGTCTGAGAGACTCACATCACTGTTAACCAACCTCAGGCCGTTAAAACGCTTGGAAGAAGACTCCAAAGGCGCTGAAAATCGCCACAAACCAAGACAATGAACGCAACGTGCCTTTGTTCAGCAGATACAAGATCTGATACGCCACCCGCGCAACGATATGCACAACCGCTAACCACTCAGCAGTCGCAGTGACTTTGCCCGTGGCGATAACTGTCACTACGGCTAAACCAAAAATCAGTAGAGATTCGAAGGCGTTTTGATGCCCAGCGAGTGCCCGCGCACCAAATCCGGTTAATTGCGCCTGTTGAGTACGCGGATGTTGATTATCATAACCGCCCGCTTTAGCCATTGCCCATGCGACGGGCCCTTTGGCTAAGTAAGGCAATAACATAGCGATAAACAAACAAGTCAGTAATGTATGCATGGAACTTCCTTATTATTTTGATGATAAATATCAATAAAACAGTACATTGCATTAAATTGAATAATATGTGATATGCGATTAACGCGCTTTATCCAAAGCATCACAGACCGCCTTTACACCGAGTAGCGCCCTTGGTGTTGCCCGGTGTAATAGATCGGCATTTAATTGATAAATATGCTGGTTTTTAACCGCGGGGATTTCGGTCCATTTGCTCCAATCAACCCCTTTGACATTGCCTTCCTCTTCGCTCTGTAAAATCACCTCGGGCAAGGTCATTAACACATTCTCTAAACTCACCTGCGGGTAATCACTCGCGGCATCGTAAAAAACGTTTTTGCCATGACACACACCGATAATCTGCTGGATCCAACTGTTTTTCGCGACCGTCATTAACGGCGTAGACCACAGCTGATAAAACACCTTTGGCTCGGATTTCGCGGCATTCTCACTGCGTAATTGCAGCAGCTCACTGCGATAATCGGCCGCCACTTGGCTCGCCTGCTCAGTGCGCCCCGTGAGCGCTCCTAACTCCTCAATTTCTTTGGCAACATCCTCAAGCATCTTTGGGGAACTGCTATAGAGTTTAAAACCTAAGCTTTTGAGTTGATTGATATCCTCAGCTTTATTACCCGTATCCCATACCACAATCAGATCGGGATTTAACTCTAATACCCGCTCAATCTGGATCCCATAATACCCCCGATACTGGGGATTTTTTCGCCGCTTCGGGATAATCCGCATAATCTGTCGCGGCCACAATCGACTCCCCGCGCCAATGGCATAGAGCATTTCAACCGCATGGGGCGAAAGCGCAATAATACGTTTTGCAGGCTCGGCCAGCGCCGTTATGGGTAACAGCGCCAAGCTTAGGCCGAGGGCAATAAAGCGTCGCATTAACATGATATTCCTTATATTTAATCGATGAATTCTTCTGGCCAGCCGTACTGCTCAAGGTAGGTCTGCAGATTCTTAGGCCGATATTTAGGGTCTTGCTCCCAGCGGATTTTCACCGAGCGGTGCAGCAACACGGGCGCGACGTTAGGATCAATTGGGCGCAAATAGGATTGCTTAATTCGGTAAAAACTGCGGCGCGAGTCGTGTAAAGTCGCCAAAGGATTGGGATGCAAACTCGCCGCTAGGTGCGGCTCTAAGCTCAAATTAAACCGCTCGGCCTCGGCCATCATCCACGCGAGCGCATTATCCGACAATAGCGAGCCATCCTTATCCGGTAGATAGCTGCCGCCAATATTGCTATGGGCGCCGGCAAACCAGACCTGCTGCATATCCATATTGTCGCGCACTTGCCAAATCGTAGGTTCAAAGTCGCTGCGGTGTTCGTCTATTGCCAAGGCATGGCGGGCAACCCGCACATTACGGCCAATCTTAGTGTCGTAAAACTCGTCTTTATCTTCGAACAAGCCGAGAAACGAAATCGGGATCCCCATGGCGCCCACCGTATCCCACACGCCGACAAACTTAATCTCCCGCGATTCGTGGCTGTGCTGTTGTCTAAATTCGACGGATTTATCGCCACTTGGGGCAAAGGGCGCGCTGCTTTTTTTATAGTGGTCAAAGGCTTGTTGAATAAGCCTCGCATCGGGACGCTTGAGGATGCCGCAATTATTGATAAGGCCACATAAACAGCGCACTGTGTAAGCGCCTCGGCTAAAGCCAAAAAGATAGATCTCATCACCGGGGGAATAGTTCTGCACTAAATAGCGATAACCATCCATGATATTTTTGTGTAGTCCACGCCCCGTCGCGCCGCCAATGGCTTGATCGTAATAAGAACCAACGCCCCAGTCGTAAAACACCTGCTGGGGTTTTCCATCGGCCGCCATCGGGCTGATGGCCCGCGCCAGACGCAGCACATTAGTGGGAAAATCCACCTTAAGGTCTTTCTCTGGCCGATTCCAAGTTCCGTCTGCACAAATCACAATACGTTTATTCATCGCATCATCCTTGAGTTACCCATGCTACTCACGCTAACGGCTAAAGATAAAACGCTAACGGATTTTACCGAGGAACAACAGCCCTAATGGGGTTTAAAGGGCGGATCGCGGTGTAACCAATCCGCCTAAGCCGCGCTGTTTAATAGTCGAATCCCGGCTGCGCTTTAATGCCTGCTTCGAAGGCATGTTTAATCGGCTGCACTTCGCTAACCGTATCCGCCAGTTCGATAATCGCGCGGTGGCAAGCGCGGCCAGTGATAATCACATGCTGCATCGGCGGACGGTTTTTCAGCGCCGTGAGCACCCGCTCCACATCGAGGTAATGGTAACTCACCATATAGGTCAGCTCATCGAGCATTAGGCAATCAATGCTCTCGTCTTGGAGTAAGGCTTCGGCGGCTTCCCAAGCGACCAGAGCGGCGGCAGTGTCCTTTTCTCTGTCTTGGGTTTCCCAGGTAAATCCGGTGCCCATCACATGAAAGGCCACGCCCGCACCTTCAAGCAGATTACGCTCACCGCATTCCCATGTGCCCTTGATAAATTGCACTACCGCGGCTTTTTTACCGTGCCCCACCGCGCGGGCAACCGTACCAAAACCAGAGGTCGACTTGCCTTTGCCATTGCCGGTCAGCACCAGCAGAATGCCTTTTTCTTCTTGGGCGGCGGCAATTTTAGCGTCCACACCTGCCTTCACTTTTTGCTGGCGCGCCTTATGGCGTTCGGCTTTGATTTGAGCTTGTTCGGTATCGAGCTGTTTTTCGTTCTCTGCTGTCATGATCTTCTGTTTATCCTACTGCTAACACTTATGCATTTATAATGGACGCGAGTTTTTGCATATCGAGGTGCTCGGCTAATACATAGGCCAAACGGTCCAGCTGTTGTTCGCGAATTTCATTGATATCAATCGTTTGAGCATTCTCCAGCCCAGCCCAATGAAGGACGAGCTGGCAGGCCTCAGGGCTGTCGAATAGCCCATGTAAATAGCTGCCGAGCACTTGCCCGTCGTCACTTAAACAGCCATCGGCAAAGGGGTTAACCTGCTGGCTATTCTCAGCTTTCAACCATAGTGAGGCAGACTTTACCGCAGCGCTGAGATCAAGACATTGGTGTTCAAAGTAATGGGGAGCAAGATATTGGGACTCACCGCAGTGGATCTCATAGCCCTTCACCTCCACTTGTTGCCCTAGCAGCGCTAAATGGCCTGTGACCCTACGTAGCTGTTTTTCAGCCTTAAATTCGGTGGCAATGGGTAAATATCCCAGCCCTAGGCTCACGCCAAGTGTGTCTTCGATCCCCATGGGATCGGCAATGCGTTCACCCAACATTTGATAGCCGCCGCAAATCCCCAGCAGCTTACCGCCGTAGCGCAAATGCTTAGCAATCTGCTTATCCCAACCCTGCTCGCGCAAAAAAGCCAAGTCCGCTCGAACATTCTTACTGCCGGGTAAAATCAGCAGATCGGCGGCAATCTCCGGAGTCTGTGCCAAAGCCTGAGTCTGGAGCGACACATAATCAAAATCGATATCGGGGTGCAGCCTAAGTGGGTCAAAATCCGTGTGATTACTGGTGCGGGGATACACTAATACCCGCACCTTAAAACGGCTTTTGGTCTGCTTAGTGGGCGACTCTATAAGTGCATCCTCGGCGTCTAAATGCAAATCATGCAAATAGGGTAACACCCCAACACGGGCTTTTGCGTATGATTCTCGAGCCAATCGAGACCAGACTGCAACAGGCTGATATCGCCACGAAAGCGATTGATCACAAAGCCTTTTACCCTAGCCTGCTCGGAGGGCGACAGCAGCGCCAAGGTGCCAACCAAATGGGCAAATACCCCGCCTTTATCGATGTCGGCAATGATGATCACCGGGCAGTCGACCGCCTCGGCAAAGCCCATATTGGCGATATCCCCTTCACGCAGATTGATTTCCGCTGGGCTTCCCGCCCCTTCAACCACAATCGTTTGGTATTGCTGGCCTAAACGCGCAAAGGATTCCAGCACGGCATTTAACGCCATGGCTTTATAATCCTTAGATTTTTCACCGAAAAAGGCCGAGGCCTCTAGGGTGGTTAAGGCTTTGCCGTGGACGATGATCTGCGCGCCCGTGTCCGAACTTGGCTTAAGCAGGATGGGATTAAAATCCGTGTGCGGCGCGAGAAAACAGGCTGCGGCTTGCAGTGCCTGCGCGCGGCCAATCTCACCACCATCAATGGTCACTGCGCTATTGAGCGCCATATTCTGCGGTTTAAAAGGCGCGACCTTCACGCCCTGCCTAGCGAGTAATCGACAAATCCCCGCCACCAGCGTACTTTTGCCCGCATCCGAGGTTGTCCCCTGCACCATAAGCACTTTTGCACCTGAATGCTGAGCTTCGCTTTGACTTGCAACACCTTGAAACTGGTTTTGCGACAAGGCCGAAGTGGAGTTGGAGGCGTTATTTGAATTCATGGGCAAGAACATCACTCAACAGAGGAAAATAAACTAACGGGGAAACGGTTCGCTCCCTCACTAAGAATGCGTCGATAACAGTTTGTCTTAGCTGGATTTAAGCACCAGTGGCAGACCCGCCACCACTAAGGTCACATTATCCGCCACCTCGGCAACGGCCTGATTTAACCAACCCGCTTCATCGACAAACTGACGACTCAATTCGCCCAAGGGCACAATGCCAGAGCCGACCTCATTGCTGATTAAAATCACCACGCCCTCAAGGGTGCTTAAGGTCTGGATAAAATCGGCGCGTTGTTGCCGCCAGTGTTCTAAAGGCTCATGGCGAGAGCGGGCAAAATCCAAGGCAAAGTCCGATTCCGTTGAAGCGGGCTCGGCCTCGGGGCTCTGTGCAAGTAATTGATTGGTGAGCCAAAGCGTTAAACAATCTACCAGAATCACTCGGCCGGGTTTGGCTAATTGTTTGAGCTTGGCGGTTAATGCCAGGGGTTCTTCGACGAGTTGCCAGTCGATATCATCCTTGGCACGTCCATCCTGATGTAAACGAATGCGACGGCTCATTTCGGCATCGAGCGCCTGTGCAGTCGCCAAATAGCAGGCATCGAATCCGAGGGCGGTATACTGGCGCACTAAGGCTTCGCCGTAGCGGCTCTTACCGCTACGCGCGCCGCCTAGCACTAAATGGATCACAGTATGCTACCCACAACGAGCAGCACGAAGTAACAGACGATTTCGCAGATCTGCTGCGCTGCGCCTAAGGTATCCCCCGTGTAGCCACCGATTTGGCGTCTAAAGATCACCACAATCAAACGACGTAGGCCTATCATCACCAGTAACAACGACAACGCGGCAATGCCCTTAAGCACTAACAGCACTAACACACCGCTGGCGATCAAAATAAACAGTTCATTAATACCTTGATGCTGCGCTAACGGCTTGGATTTACTGGATTCATCATCGCGCACATATTTCTCGGTAAAGATAAGGCTGGCGGCAACGACGCGGCTCACTGTGTGGGCGACTATCATCGCCGAGCCAGCAACCACAGGATCATAAAGCGCGAGTTCCACTAATAATTGCCACTTGAGCATCAGCACAAGCATCAAAGCCAAGGCGCCGTAGCTCCCTAGGCGAGAGTCTTTCATGATCCGCAGCTTGTCTTCCGCCGTCCAACCGCCACCGAAACCATCGAAGGTATCGGCTAAACCGTCCTCGTGAAAACCGCCCGTGAGCAGCACACCTGTGACCATCGACAGCAGTACGGACACGCCGGCGGGCAACCAGTTTTGGGTAAGCCAAAACACGATGGCACTGAGTAGCCCCACCAGCAGGCCCACTAACCCAAAGTAACGGCTGGCTTTATTGAGCTTGTCGGCATCGACCTCAACCCATTTGGGCATAGGAATGCGGGTAAAATAGCCCATAGCCACTAAAAACAAATCTATCTCTTTGTGCCAGCTTTCGCGTTCTGACATAAAGCATCCTTAGTGAATTAACACTTGCTGCAAGGTTTAAGATTAAAACGGTTAGCTAAAAGTTATTATTTTAAATAAGACACTTAGCAGGGCACATCATACAACAGCCTCAATCCCAGCATCACTAAAACTCGCCATTTGATTGTAAAAATTTACTGCGGCTTGAATTAACGGCAATGCCAAGGCAGCGCCCGTGCCTTCGCCTAATCTCAGCCCTAAAGATAACAAAGGTTTAGCCTTTAAATGTTCCAACATCCGCTGATGACCTTGCTCCTCGGAGCGGTGGGCAAAAATCAAATAATCCCGCACATGGGCATTGATACTCACGGCAACCAAAGCCGCTGCGGTTGCAATAAAACCATCCACCACGACCAGCATCTTACGCTCGGCGGCGGCGAGCATGGCCCCCGTCATCTGCACAATTTCAAAGCCGCCCAAACAGGCCAGCACTTGCTTAGGCCCTGTCATCGCACTTTGATGTAACAGCAGTGCGAGTTCGATAAGCATCTGTTTACGCTCTAAGGTTTCGCTACTGATCCCCGTGCCTCGGCCAACACAGTCGGCCACATCGAGTTGCATGATGGCCGCCATAATCGCCGCAGCGGAAGAGGTGTTACCTATCCCCATCTCGCCAAAGGCGACCAAGTTACAACCCGTTTGATGGTGGCGCTCGATCAACGCCTGCGCCATGGCAAAGCCCTTGTCCACACAGGCTAAACTCATCGCTGGCTCTAAATGAATTGCGCCAGTGCCCGCACCAAGGCGTTGGTCGATAATGCCTTCGCCCCCTCAACCGGGGTTAAAATACCGCAATCAATCACTTCGAGATTGAAGCCTAATTGGCGACAAAACACATTGATAGCTGCGCCGCCATGGGCAAAATTTTGCACCATTTGCCGCGTGACTTCGCTCGGGGCTATCGACACGCCTTCGGCGGCAATCCCATGATCCCCAGCAAACACTAACATGGTTGGGTTAACTATCTGTAATTGCTGCGGCCCTTGAATGCGGGCAATTTGCAGCGCCAAAGGTTCTAACAACCCCAAAGCGCCCGGCGGCTTAGTCTTCAGATCGATCTTTTGTTGAATAAACTGATCCTGCGCTCGACTCGCAGGCTCGATTTGAAATAACAGGGCAGATTGAGACATTCACGCTCCAGTGGCAATTTAGGCTCCCTAAGTGGAGCCGCTACTCATAACTTATTGGCTAATACGCTCGCGACTATTCATTTACAACGATTCGTTCGCAACAATTTGTTCGCAACGATTTGTTCGCAAGGATGCGTTCGCCACTACATTCTAGAACAACCACTACGACGCATTCGGCAGCGATTTGCTATACGCACTAAGTACGAATTTGGCTCATCCGAGTTGGGCAATTTCTCTTTCAACAATCACTTATCGAACAATTGCTTATCAACATCAGCATGCAAACAACTAGTTCGATAGCTTGCGCCGACGTAAAATCAGCAAAAAGAAGAAGCTACCAATCGCGGCGGTGATAATCCCTACGGGTAATTCCTGATTGCCAAGCAAACATCGGGCGAGCACATCAATCCACACCATAAACAGGCCGCCCACTAGCGCCGTCAATAAGATGGGCTGACGACCGGGGAATAACAAACGTACTGTGTGCGGGATCATCAAGCCGACAAAACCAATGCCGCCACAGGTCGCCACTAAAATGGCGGTGATAAGCGAGCAGAGCAGCAGCATATTGAGACGCAGCTTAGGCACATTCACCCCTAAGGTGTGGGCCGTTTCATCCCCCGCCTGCAACGCCATGATTTGGCGCTTCCAACCGAGAATAATCAAAAAGCTCACCAGCACCACTAAGGACGGCAGCACCAACAGCGACCAACTGGCCTTAGCAAAACTGCCTAGACTCCAAAACAATACCGATGCGGTAGCCTGCGGGCTGGCAAAGTACAGCAGTAAACTGGTTAACGCGCCAAACATAAAGGAGGTTGCCACGCCAGAGAGCAACATCCGCTCTACCTGGCTCTTAAGGCCTAACCCAGCTAACGCCAGCACGATTAACACCGACAGACTGGCACCAATAAAGGCGCCGAAGGGCAAGCTCAACCAGAGCAGCCCCGCAAAGCTGCCCGAACCGCTAAAAATCCCCGAACTGGCTATTGCGCCCGCATTGCCAAACAGGCCAGAACCTGTGAATAGCGTCAGCATGACCACGGCACCAAACGAAGCGCCAGAGCTAATGCCGAACAGATAAGGATCGGCAAGGGGGTTACGGGTCACGGTTTGCAGCACGCTCCCCGCCAAGGACAGCCCAGCCCCCGCCACAAAGGCGAGTAAAATCCGTGGCAGTCGCAGCTCCATCACAATCCGTTCGGTCATGCTGGCCGTGCTGACTTCGACATCACTGGCAAAAAGGTGATTGAATTTATTGATAAACACATGCAGCACATCTAAAAAGCTAATGTTTGCCGCGCCAAAACTCGCGGCAGCGATGGGGGTGAGCAGGGCAAAGCCCGCCAAGCCTAAAATCAGCCATTGCTGGCGGGTGAGCGGCGTAAAAATGTGGCTAAAAAATTCATGGTCACCAATTTGAGAGTGTCTATCATGGCGTGGGTTCAACGCTATGCTTGTGCAAGGCCGCGCTTGGTGCCCCGGAGGTATGACAGGTGCAGGCCATAGGAGGTAACGCTTGAGCCGAAACTGCATGGGAGTCACTCGCCGCGTCCGCAGTATCGCTCTTAGGCTTTTGATAACCATAAAAGTAATTAATCAAGGGGTTACCATGCTGTGGATGGGGCATGACTTGGGCGCAAACCCCAAACACTTCGGCGATACGTTCTTCGGTTAAGACCTCAGTCGGCGTGCCCATGGCACTCACCTGCCCCTTGTCCAGCAGCAGTAAGCTATCACACAGGGCGCTGGCCAAGTTGAGATCGTGAATAGAGGTAACCACACTGATCCCAAGGCTTCGCACTAGCTCTAAGATTTGAATTTGATAGCGGATATCGAGGTGGTTTGTCGGCTCATCTAAAATCAATAACTGCGGCTGCTGCACTATGGCGCGGGCGATCAGGGCGCGCTGTTTCTCACCGCCCGATAATCGATCGTATTGCTGATGCACTTTATGGCTCAGGCCGACCTTGTCCAGCGCCTTGGCAATCTTGTCACTGTCTTCGCTGGAATGGCTATCAAACATCCCCTTATGGGGCGTGAGTCCCATGGCAACCAATTGCTCTGTGGTCATATCGAAATATTGCGGCGTATCCTGCTGCACCACCGCCACTTTACAGGCAAACGCCTTGGGCGACAGCTCGCTAATGTCCTGCGAAAACAGGCTGATATGCCCTTTAGCAGGGCGAATAAAGCGGTATAAACAGCGCAGCAAACTGGATTTACCCGCGCCATTGGGGCCAATCAGCCCGAGCATTTCCCCCTTCTGCAGGGCAAAGCTTATCTCCGAGAGAATGGTTTTTCCCTCAATCGCCCAGCTCAATTGGCTCACTTGAAGTGCCATATTAGCGGAAGTCGCAGCGGGCGCTAAGGGCGCAAGACTCGATGTGGAAGGCATCACTAACGATTGCTCCCACATGGATATTGATTGGTGTTATTTGTGCCTGCCGCCGCTTGGGCCAACAGGGCGAAACTCATTAATATCATCTTCTGCTCCCTCGAGTTACCCGCTCGAGAACTAAGGCTGCACGCAGCGAAAACAGAAATAGGCAGGTATCCTGACTCGTAGGTAAGAAGCAAAACGCTTCGACTACTCACAGTTGCGGGTACAGTTCGGGCTACTGACGGGCAGCTCCCCGATTCCCTATTATGTTTGGGTTATCCGGCGCGCTTAAATACTGTTGCCTTTAAGCAATAGTACTCAATCGCACAAAATTCCTAACACCTATTTCTGCGACCTTTGAACTTAACGTACTGGGTTCGTTATCTGGCTCAAACGTCAGGGAAAAGCATTATCCTATATCTTGCTCATTAGGCAATGCTGTTTAAATCAGAAAATTTTCATCATACCCATGGCAGATGCGTTCAAGCTACTCACAGTGGCCCGAGGGCCAGTCCAACCGCCAGTATCTTTTACCTTGCTCATCCTCGAGGACATTAATCGTTACCACCGCCGCCACGGGTAAGGCTAGCTGACTGTAAAAACCTAAGGTTTTCACCGCCCCAAGCGCCCTTGACATCAAGTGGCGAATAACCCCGCCGTGGGTCACCACCCAGATATTGGCCGCGGGTGCATTGGCATTAAACTCCCCGTGGGCCTGTTCATCATCCATCGCCAGCAGGGCAAACTCTTTATCGAGGATCTGTGCTATCGCACCATCGATACGGGCTTCGAAACTTGCCATGGCTTCACCATTGGGCGGCGTCACCTCCCAGGGATTCTGCCAATAGGCCGCCATCCGCTCGCCATCGCGTTGATATAAGTCATCAAGCAGGCAACCATCCCAATCGCCGAAGGCTATTTCCTGTAACTCCTCCAGCAGGTTGACCTTCAGCGGCAAAGGCGCGGGCGCATCTAAACTCCTACCCACGGACGCACTCGAATGCAGCTCAGCCGCAAAGGCCTTGGCAAACTCGGCGCAGCGCCTTGAGGTCGAGCTATAAATGCCGTGGCACACAGTCGCCTGCGCCTCCACCGCCGCCGACATCTGCCGCCAGCCTTTGTCGCTCAGTGGCACATCCACTCGGCCCCGTAAAATCGCCCCGCCCTCGCATTCTCCATGGCGTAACAGTAATAACCTGAGCTGCTTCATCTGATCTTTCCTTTTATCGTTTTTATCTGGGTTATCTCGCCTATGCTATACCAACTTTAGCCTTGCCCTGACAATCCGATGTCGCGTATTATGGACGTCTATACGTATAAATGTCCAAAACATAACGAACGACATTCAATAATTAAATGCAATTTGTCACCCGATTGCGTACTTTGGACTCAACTTAGCTGTAGTAAAGGTAATCATTTTATGGCGATATCTCTCCATCGAGCCAGCCAAACACTGGCAGACATTCGCAACCAGTTGTCAAAGCGCATTCTGATTTTAGACGGCGCCATGGGCACTATGATCCAAGGCTACAAGCTGGAAGAAGCCGATTACCGTGGCGAGCGTTTCAAGGATTGGCATACCGACGTTAAGGGCAATAACGATCTTTTAGTACTCACGCAGCCGCACATCATCAAACAAATTCACACCGACTACCTATTAGCCGGTGCCGATATTATTGAAACCAACACCTTTAACGCCACCACTATCGCCATGGCCGACTACGACATGCAGTCGCTGTCCGCCGAAATTAACCGTGAAGGTGCGCGCCTCGCCCGTGAGGCCTGTGATGAAATCGAAAAGGCCACGGGGAAACCCCGTTATGTTGCCGGTGTGTTAGGGCCCACTAACCGTACTTGCTCTATCAGTCCCGATGTTAACGATCCCGGATATCGCAATATCCACTTCGATGAGTTAGTGACCGCTTACTGCGAATCGACCCGCGCCTTAATTGAGGGTGGCGCCGATATCATTATGGTCGAGACCATCTTCGATACCTTAAACGCTAAGGCCGCCTTATTTGCCATCGAAACCGTGTTCGATGAACTCTTTGGGCCAAATTCGCCAGCACGTTTGCCCGTGATGATCTCAGGCACTATTACCGATGCCTCGGGCCGAACCCTGACCGGACAAACCACCGAAGCCTTTTATAACTCCCTTCGCCATATCAAGCCCTTATCCATCGGCCTTAACTGCGCCCTCGGCCCTAAGGAGCTGCGCCCCTACGTCGAAGAACTGTCACGCATCGCCGAATGTTATGTCTCGGCGCACCCTAACGCGGGTCTGCCAAACGAGTTTGGCGGTTACGATGAAACCCCAGAAGATATGGCGAGCGTTATCCAAGAATGGGCCCGTGAAGGCATGCTCAACATTATCGGCGGCTGCTGTGGTAGCACGCCCGAGCATATTAAGGTCATTCGCGAAGCCGTGGAGCCGTTTGCGCCACGGGTATTACCCGAGATCCCCGTCGCCTGCCGTTTATCCGGTTTGGAACCGCTCACTATCGATGCCCAAACCCTATTTGTGAACGTGGGTGAACGTACCAACGTCACCGGCTCAGCTAAGTTTTTAAAGCTGATCAAAGAAGGCAAGTTCGAACAGGCGCTCGATGTCGCCCGTGAACAGGTAGAAAGCGGCGCGCAGATCATCGACATCAACATGGACGAAGGCATGCTCGATGGTGTGGAGGTGATGCATAAGTTTTTAAATCTTATCGCCTCTGAGCCGGATATCAGCCGTGTGCCGATTATGATCGACTCCTCTAAGTGGGAAGTGATTGAAGCAGGCCTCAAATGTATTCAAGGCAAGGGAATCGTCAACTCTATCTCCTTGAAGGAAGGCGAAGAGAAGTTTATCGAGCAGGCAACCCTAGTGAAACGCTACGGCGCCGCGGCGATTATTATGGCGTTCGACGAGCAAGGTCAGGCCGACACTAAGGCGCGTAAAGTCGAGATCTGTACCCGCGCCTACCGCGTGCTGGTCGATAAGGTCGGCTTTCCGCCCGAAGACATTATCTTCGACCCGAATATCTTCGCCATTGCCACGGGTATCGATGAGCACGATAACTATGCCGTCGATTTTATTGATGCCATTAAAGAAATTAAGGCCACCCTGCCCCACGCGATGATTTCGGGCGGTGTGTCGAACGTATCGTTCTCCTTCCGCGGTAACAACCCAGTGCGTGAGGCGATTCATGCGGTGTTCCTGTACCACGCGATTAAAGTCGGCATGGACATGGGTATCGTCAACGCGGGCCAGTTAGCGATTTACGATGATATCGACCCCGAGCTTAAGGATAAGGTCGAGAACGTCGTGCTCAACCTGCCTTGCCCAGTTGAAGGCTCAAACAATACCGAACAATTGCTTGAGATTGCTGAAAAATTCCGTGGCGATGGCTCAAGTGCCGCCAAGAAGGAAGACTTAGAATGGCGCTCATGGCCAGTTAATCAACGTCTCGCCCATGCACTGGTCAAAGGCATCACCGAATTTATCGACGAAGATACTGAAGCGGCTCGTCAGCTCGCCTCCCGTCCGCTGGATGTGATTGAAGGCCCATTGATGGACGGTATGAATATCGTCGGCGATCTGTTTGGCTCGGGTAAAATGTTCCTGCCACAGGTGGTGAAGTCGGCGCGGGTGATGAAAAAGGCCGTGGCCTACCTCAATCCGTTTATTGAAAAGGAAAAAATCGAAGGCCAATCTAACGGCAGAATCTTGATGGTCACGGTTAAGGGCGATGTGCACGATATCGGCAAGAATATTGTCGGCGTGGTGCTCGCCTGTAACGGCTTTGAGGTGTTCGATTTAGGCGTGATGGTGTCGGTGGAGCGCATTCTCGAGGCCGTGAAAGAGCACAATATCGACATTATCGGAATGTCTGGGCTTATCACCCCAAGCCTCGATGAGATGGTGCACAATGTGAAAACCTTCCACCGTGAAGGCCTCACCATTCCAGCGATTATCGGCGGCGCCACCTGCTCGAAAATCCATACCGCGGTGAAGATTGCGCCCCATTATCCCCATGGCGCGATTTACATTGCCGACGCCTCGCGCGCCGTGCCTATGGTCAGTAAGCTAGTCAGCAATGAAACTCGCCAAGCCACTATCGATGAGACCTACGCCGAATACGAAGAGATGCGCGTTAAGCGTTTATCGCAAACCAAGCGTAAAGAAATTGTCTCGCTGGAAGCCGCCCGCGAAAATCGCTGCCAGCACGACTGGGCAAACTACACCCCGTTCAAGCCCAATGTGCTGGGTCGCCAAGTATTTGAAGACTATCCATTAACTGATTTAGTCGACCGTATCGACTGGACGCCGTTTTTCCGCGCGTGGGAGCTGCACGGCCATTACCCTGAGATCTTAACCGACAAGGTAGTGGGGGTTGAGGCGCAGAAACTGTTCGCCGATGGTCAGGCGATGCTTAAAAAAATCATCGATGAAAAATGGCTTACCGCCAAGGGCGTGATTGGGCTATTCCCCGCCAATACCGTCGGCTTCGATGATATTGAGCTCTATACCGACGAGACTCGCACCGAAGTCGAAATGACCACCCATCACCTGCGGATGCAGCTTGAGCGTGTGGGTAACGATAACTTCTGTCTGGCCGACTTTGTGGCGCCCAAAGACAGCGGCGTTGCCGACTATATGGGTGGCTTTGCCGTGACCGCAGGCCATGGTATCGATGAGCATATCGCCCGCTTTGAGGCCAACCACGATGACTACAATGCCATTATGCTCAAGTGTTTAGCCGACCGTTTAGCCGAAGCCTTTGCCGAGCGGATGCACGAGCGCGTGCGTAAGGAATTCTGGGGTTATGCCGCCGATGAGCAGCTCGATAACGAAGCCTTAATTCGTGAGAAATACAAAGGCATTCGCCCCGCACCGGGTTACCCCGCTTGCCCGGATCACACCGAAAAAGGCCTGTTGTGGGAACTGTTAAAGCCGAATGAAACCATCGACTTAAACATTACCGAAAGTTACGCCATGTTCCCCACCGCCGCAGTATCCGGCTGGTACTTTGCCCACCCAAAATCCCGCTACTTCGGCGTGACCAATATTGGTCGCGATCAGGTGGAGGATTACGCGAAGCGTAAGGGGATGACTGTTGCAGAGACGGAGAAGTGGCTAGCGCCAGTGCTTGACTATGATCCTGAATAATCAGGATCGAGCTTACGCTAACGCGGTTTGAAAAGCTGATTCAAACTTCGTTTGAATTTTTAAATCAAAGTCGTGGGGCTTCACCCCACACCCTACGTTGCTGGTTCGTTTTCCATTGCGAACTAGCAACCATATCGCTGCAAGGTAATGTGCAACTCATTGCCTGCCGCAGGCTTTCGCACTGTTACCCCAGTGACACGCCGTGCATACATCCCTGTAGGCTCTACTAAAACATCCGTGTTTTAGAAGGTCACTGGTGCAACAGTGCCCTATCTGGTGTACCCATCAGTTGCAGCATATATTTTGTGAGCTAATTAATTAAAATATTAACCACATAAAAGACAGGCTTCGTGCTTATTCGAAAATCGCTAACGCTTCCGATGGTACATCCTCATGACGTTAAACAGAGAGTCCGATAGCTAACTCGGCATCCATGCGTCGCTCACGCGATCAGTAATTTCGCAAGAGTATAGGTGAAATTCTATACATTAGAGTACAGTTTTAGTATTGAAAGAGTTATGCGTATTATATCTCTCGCCATATTTAAGGCAAAAACAAAACATAGCTGAAGTTGACTACCGCACTATTGAAGATGAAAATACATTTTATCGAATAAAAACTTCAAAACTAAATAGAAAACAATGCTGTTTGGTAAACAATTTTTTTACTCGAGTCATTCAAATCTGGTCGATGTTTTATACACAATGGAAATCCGGTATCAATTTGCTCCCAACATCTTGACGCTCCAGAAGTTAACGTTTTTTTATGAACTAAATATGTTTCCGAATTTTTATCAACACAAATTACAAAATTCCTAGAATCTCTAGCATGTATTGAACTAACTTTAACAACTGTAAATCCATTGTTTACGGCTTTACTATCATTCACAAAGCAATCTAATAACTCATGCCAATAATCACTATCAAAAAAATTACCATCAATTTTAAGACGATACAACGTTCCAATTACACTCTTAAATTTATAACAAAAATCTGAATCTGCAACCATTTGTGTCATAACTTGATGAGCATGGGCTGATACAAATTTAGTAACACTTGACGCAAATTTAGAATCTTTAAAGTAATTATAAAAGCAATACTGTGCAAGTTCGCTTGTAAGTTTACGGAATTCAACACAAGACTTATTTTTATAACCATACTCTCTAAAAATAATGGAAAAAATCTCCATACTTTTAGTTAGCTTTTGTTTACAATCATCACCTCCCAAATGAACTTTATTCTCAACACTACGCTTAAATGCTGCAGCACGAAAAAGAAGTAACATCTCTCGATACCTGTGAGAACCAATATCTTCAGTCCTATCAAAAATAACTTCATACTCTCCTAAGTATAGCAAAGAAATAAAATACCCATATATAACATCATTTGAAAATCTTGCTGAAGAGATTTCTAGTTCAGCATAACGACCTTCAATTAACTGCTCATATAACTTCAATGCATTCGGCGTCTCATTTTGAGAACCATATAATTTAGCCAACTGCAGCATAACTACTGGGTTTTTGAACAATACGATTGAACGTTCATATGCTTTTACCGCACCGGGGTAATCACTAACCATTTGAAAAACACGACCACGCTGGAAGAAGAAAAATGCATTTTTATCAATTTCATTAAAACGATCAAGCGAGCTAAATATATCTGCAGCATTTTCTATTGAAATATTCTTACTCGCACATAACGAGTTAACTTTTTTAGAGACTATTTTTAACTCAGGACTGATATCATCTGGTATATAATTAGCATCAAACCTATCAATATTAAGCCCTTCCTGCTCTTTACTTATTTGAGAAATCTCCATATTTCGACGTCTTACTTTTTCATTCAACTGCGTCCTAACCTCTAAATTCCTTGGATTTAGAACCAATAACTCTCGGATGGAGTCACTTAAACTATATACCTCATCAGATTTACTTTTATAAATTAATGTTGTTGCAGTTAATTCTTTAATTGATTCAGCCAATTCATCAGAAGTCAACTCAAGAAAGCTAGATAAATCCCTCCTAGATAAAGCCCCTCCAGCAAGTAGAGACTCTAAAATCCTTATCGAATCATGTGACAACTTATCAATTAAATTATCATATGAAAATTTTACAATTTCACTTTTAGTATGTGAAATAGAATCTGGGACTGAGTACCCCTTGCCAATCAAATCTATAGACAATCTTATTGCCAATGGATTGTTGTTTGAATTTTTCACTAAAGTATTAATATCATCTTTATGGCTGTGTGTTATCCCTCTCTTGAGCATGTACTCTCTAGCCAAATTAAAGCATAACCCATCTGTCAAACCAGGTAGAGGCATATTTGATGAATCATAAACAGTAACTCTACTTGTTACTATTACTTTCCAATTTCGTGGTAAACCATCAATAAATGGCTGAAAGGTTTCAGGACTTTCAACTAGCAAAGTTTCTAAGTTATCAATGCACAATATCAATTTCATTTCATTATATTTTTCTTTTACACCCTCAAAAACAATAGATTCATCACCATGATACTCAATAAAGTAATCTTCAATTTCCTTTTCGATTTCAGATATTGTTTTAATTGCATCAAAACATACAAGTCCATCGGCTGTCAGACTTACTCTTTTCAATGTGACAAAACATATTCCATCAACTACATCAGAAAAGTCTGGGCTTAAACTAATATCTTGCAAAACATCAAGAACTAATGCAGTTTTTCCAATTCCTCCTGGGGCAATAATTGAGATAAAATCGGCCCTTGGAGATCTAATCTTTGCCTTTAACAATTCACTTTCTTTACTTCTTCCAATAAGAGATGTAATCGAATGTTCAAACTGTTCAGGTAGATTATTAGGTATTGACCAACAAATCTTTTCCAACCACTCCTCTGGCGGCTCTTTTAACTCATTATTTTCAGCGCAATACAGAGCCTCTTGTAACATTTCAAAGTTTAACTTCTCTATTGTAGGATGAGTTGCAATCGCTGCGGCTCTATACCAATAATTGACATGAAAGTCCTTTGTAGAATGACTAACAGCATTACGTATTTCAAAAATATCATTTGCAAAACAAAAACTTTTTAACTCTATTAAATAATCATGAACAGATTTATCTTTGCTTACACTTATAGCAAAATCAAAAAGCTCTCCAAAGTAACTAGCCTTAACTAACATTTTGGCATCTAATACCTTATTTCTCTTCTTGGACTCTTCACGCTCAGAAATAGTATCAATAGCTGAAGAATCAATTAATGAAGAATCATTACTCAGAACTAAATTTCCTAATTCTTTTTCAAGAGCAAATACAATCATTGATGTTTTTATGCGGTCAAAGTCTAGCATTTAAATTCCTTACTAAACATAGTATAAAAGTTTAGAAATTAGTTTCATAAATAAAAATAGAAATTATCATTTACCATAAACTTAATATAAAATCTTACTAAGGTCATGATTGTTCTAAATCGTATATTTTATCAAATTCTGCTTTGGCATCTGCTTTATGGTTTAGGCAGTTAACCATATGCTCATCTGACTTATAGTTTTTGCAGTCTTCGGGGACGATATAGTATTTACGCCATGCTTCGGCTTTACGTACGCGTGCGGCTTCATTTTGTTGTGCTATTCGTCGTTGTTCCGCAACCTGTTGTATTACAATTTGTTGCTGTTGGTATTCAGCAAGCTGACGCTCTTTTGCAGCTTGTTGATGAGCTTTTTCTCGCTGTTGTTGCTGTAGCGCGATTTCGTTTATTTCTTGCTTAACCCGATATTCGACATAGCTTAGATAGCCAATTCGCACTAACAAAGTAACCAAGCTCGCTAGCAAGATCCCTAAGGTAATTTGTAAAACTGATTTCATTCCAAAATCCATTTCTATTCTGAACAGCTCTTTTTATCAGAAAACATAAATACTACGGGATACACCCGAATTGGCATTGTTGCACCAGTGACCTTCTAAAACATGGATGTTTTAGTAGAGCCTACAGGGACGTATGCACGGCGTGTCACTGGTGTAACAGTGCGAAAGCCTGCGGCAGGCAATTAGCTACACAGATAATCGGCAGAGATAACATTGCTAATTAGCAGCGCCGAGCAAACCAGCACTATCAAAACGTTTTAACTTTGTCGTTCGACAAAGCTTTCCATAGCTACCGCACTTGGCTAACGGTCATTAGCCAATCATGGTAAGGGCTGGATTGTTCAGGAGGCGTTTCTAGCGAAATAAAGATACATCTTCCTGATGCAAGTGAACTGAACCGAGGTCACGATTAAGTTTCATCCTTGTTAAAAACCTAAGATAACGTTCTGTTTAATATCTGTCTACCACTTTCACATTACAAATTAAATAGTTAAGTAATGACTAATCTTGGCACATAGCTTTTATGTCAAGCCCACAACTGCAAACCCAATGGGCATACCAGAAGTGGCACTGCTGCACCTATGACCTTCTAAAAGTGAATATTTGCACGGCGTATCAAAGGGGGAACTAATATAAGAGAATGCAAAAGCTTGCGGCTGGCAATAGGGCATACTTTTGCTTTGAAGCTATGATATTGCTAATTCGCCATATCTAGCGAACCAGCAACATCATAGGGTTGTGGGTTGAAACTTACGCACTACTCGCAATGGAAAAACTGCTCTGTACGCTCAGCAGTATAGGCCTCCCACAGTGGTCTTTGGTCCTGATAAAAATTGTCGCAATCTTGTCTCAATTCCCCTTGAAGACAGGTCTTCAATCCCGTCACCATCTCGAGTAACTTTGCCTTAGCACTTGCAGCTCGCGACTTTACCTCATTGCAAGACATATTCGCTGTTTGATGAGGATAGTTACTCGCAGATAGATGTGCTTCCAGCACTGCTTTGCGCTCGGCATTTGACAAATCAGCCATGCGTGTTTCCCCTTTTCGCACGGCGGTCATAAGGCTATAGACATAGCTCGGATTCAGTGGATTAGCGGTATCCGCGGGGCCAATAAGCTCCACTTTATTGCAAGCTCCGTTCTCTAAATACACACTGCATCGCCAAATATTGCCTTTATAGTTAATTTTATCAGGATTGAATTTGCGATTTTTATCCCAAAGACATTTGCACGGCACCTCTAGTTGTTGGGCATTGGACGCCTCTTTCGCAGTGGCGTTACCCGTAATAAATAAAGCCGATGGCATAATTAATAATGCCAAAAACAACCACGATAATTTCAGATGCAGGCTCATATATCACCTTTGTATATGCTTGTTTAGTCGGCTCGAAGATATCCTCTCACGATGGTTATAACAAATATAACACTCTGATTTTTCGGTTTATTGACCACGGTCAACTAACTGAATGTAAATTAAATGTTTAATTCAATTCGATATAGGTAATCATCAAACTAACATTCGATCGTCAATGGGAACGCCAGCAGTAGCATTGTTGCACCAGTGACCTTATAAAGCATTTTTTAGTAGAGTCTACAAGGAAACTCTTTTTAAAGCATAAGCACGACGTGTCACTGGGCAGTGATAATACAAGAGAGTGCAAAAGCCTGCGGCAGGCAATGAGTTACAAAGTTACTTTGCAGCGACACAATTGCCAGTTCGCGATACCAAGCGAACCAGCAATATCATCGGGTGTGGGGTGAAGCCCCACGACTTTGATTTATCTCGGCCGAAAGGCCGCAGCAAATGTGCCCCCGCATCACAAAATGCCCTTTTGCAATTCGGCAACCCCTAACCTTGTAGGTATTTCCCAAAGAAATCCAAGGTTCTTGCCCATGCAAGCTCGGCGGTTGGCTCATCATAGCGAGCGGTGGAATCGTTATGGAAACCATGATTCACATTGGGGTAGAGGTAGGCAATATACTCGGCCTTGTTAGCCTTTAATTGGGTTTCGTACTCGGCCCAAGTGTCGTTAATCCGTTGATCTAACGCGGCAAATTGCAACATCAGCGGGCCTGTGACTCGGCTGCGTAGCTCTGTTGCCGCTGGAGTGCCATAAAAAGGCACGCCAGCCGCGAGTTCGTCTGGAATGCTGGCGGCGAGCATATTGACTATATAGCCGCCAAAGCAAAAACCGACGGCGCCGAGTTTGCCATTACACTGGGGATGCGCCTTGAGAAAGCGCGCGGCGGCGATAAAGTCCTGCTCGATTTTGGCTCTGTCGAGGCTGGCTTGCATGGCGCGGCCCGCATCGTCATTACCGGGATAACCGCCGAGGCTATAAAGGGCATCGGGGGCGAAGGCGATATAGCCCTTGGCCGCTAAGCGGCGGGCCACATCTTCGATATAGGGATTCAGGCCACGGTTTTCATGTACCACTAACACCACGGCGGCTTTTTTAGTGGGGTCCAAGGTCTTAGGATCGCCCGCCTCTTTGCCGGGAATAAGCATGGAAGTTGGCATCACTAAATAACCGCGCCCTTCTCCATACCCTTCGGGGAGGGAAACTTCACATAACTGGCTTGAATGCTGGAATCGTTAAAGGAGACTTGTTCGGCTAAGGCGTAGTTGGGCATGAGTGCGCCAGTGAGCGTTGTCATGGTAAACCCCAGTGCCACAAGGCCGGCGAGGCGAGCCATAAACTCGCGGCGGTCGATGATGCCGTGGGCATATTCATCGTACCAATCAAAGGCCTCCTGCGGGATAGATTGAGCAGCTGGCGCGTTATTGTCGGACTTGGGTTGTGGGCTCATCGTTCTTTCTCCATTGAACAAGCTACCACAGGTTTATCTTCCCTAGCTTGTGAGTTATCTAGCGGTGTTAACAAGAGTAAAGGATGAAGCCTTATCAGGGCAATCGGCTTTCTCGCCTTATACCACTATTCATCATGCAAACTTACGACTGATCTTGCCCCCAAATTGGCATGAGCTTTTTATTCCCAAGGGGATTTTTTGTGTATAATGTCGCCAATTTTCGGATTAATAGATTTACATTTCAATAACATAAGTCGCCAACGGAGTTCAAATGGCTATAGGGATATGCAGGGTAATTTGTACCAGTCTCACGCTCACCTTGGGATTAACGGCGTGCGATAGCGCTGGCTCCAATAAATCGGGGGCATCCCCACCGCACGCGAATATCAGGTGATTTCGACCCTCAGCATCAATGATGGTATCGAAACCCAAAAGCACATGCAGGGGCGCGTGCTACTGAATTACCAGTTGCAGGATGCTCAGGGTAGAGCGACTAGCTTAACTACGCCATTGACCAATGATGCCCACTTCTTCGTTCAGCCGAGCCTGATGCAATTAAGCGATCACGGCCTGCCTATTCCGATCAGTAATATCGATCCGAAAAACAGCGGCAAAGAACTCACCTCCATCATTCAAGCGGGCTTTAATCTCGAGCTGAAAAATGGTGACAACAATCGGCTTACACCTATCACCAAGATAGAAGAAAAGGATATCGCCGAGCTGTTTAACCGCTGGACGAGCCTTAAGTCCCTACTTGAGCAATCGCCTACCCTGCCCGTGCAGCTTGAGCCCCGCGTGGGTTATAGCGCCAGCGCCCCCATGGATGAGCGGTTAATCTGGACGGTTGAGCAAGTGAGCGACGATAGATTGCAGGCTTTGTTGCAGACTAAACAGCAACAGGGCGAAAACAGTCATCTTAAGGTCTACGGCAAGTTCGAGCTTAACCGTAAAACCGGTTGGTTAGAGAGCATGGCGCTGTTTAAACAGGATGAACAGCGGGGAAAACCTTTGTCCAGCGTATCGTTATGGCGCCTAAGGATCGTCCCGATGTGATGAGCCTGCTTTGGTATGCCGATGACAACTACGATGCCGAGCGGGATATTGATGATAAGCAAAAAGAGCTTTATCCCATCAGCGATGTGCCGCGGGAATATAAGCCTATCGACAAGGCATTTATCCAATCCTTATTAGCTGATCATCAAGGGATTATTGATAATATTGGCGACTGGGGCAGCGATACTCCCGAGGAGATCCAACTGCGCTTTGTGCATGCCATGAGTCCGCAATATGTGGTCGGTAATATGCGCTATGAAGACATCACGGCCTTTGATGAGAGCGGAAAAGCGTTAGATCTCGACTTCTGGCAACACAGCACGGGGGCAGCGGTCAATTTCAGCCGCAACATTGAGTCGTCGACCAATATTATCGCCACGGGTTGGGATAACACCGCCGATAAACTCAAGCGGATAAGTTATATCAACGCTAAGCTCACCTTAGTTCCCGAGGCGAATAGCATCATCGATAAATCCTGGGACGAACTACTCGCTACGCCCTATACCTTTGGCGATGCCAGCCTCACGATCCAGCCAATCGATGCGGGCGCTAAGTTATTTAAAGTGGTCATCAAGCAGAGCGATAGCCACAAGATCCACCTCGGTCTTCAGCAGTTAACAGGCAAAATGGCCTATGCCAGCCCCGAGTCAGAATATCCTAAGTGGCTCACCCTGACCGATAAAGAACTGCTAACGGAGTTGACCAGTGCCAATGATAGTCACCCGCTGACCACCAACGCACTGCTACTTAAATTAGACGACATCCCAAAAAGCCTAGTGCTAGTGACGAGTCAACCCCAACCTGAGCTCAGCCAAAGCAAGCAGATCCGTTTTGTTCCCGAAGCCGAGTATAACCAAAATCTTGCCAATCCCCTGAGCGAGTTTGGCAGCGTCAGCATCGGTGACTCCTTCTCGGATAAGCTGGCCTCGTCCAAGCCTGAAATCAGTGCGGTGAAGGATATAAAAACGGCAACTGAAAACGGTCACAACTTGTATATCCCCATGTCTGCTGCGTTAGCGACGGCCTGTAAGCCCGAAATCAGCCAAGGTTTTAATGAAGGCACACAGACTGTGGCTTGGCAGTTTGTGCCCAATGGGCCCGAAGGCGCGGCTTACCATTTGATGACACCCGACCGCGTGCGCCAGTACTTCTACGATAAGCGCATTCAAGGCACTATCCATTGCAAAGGCGATATCCACTGGCAAACCTTGCCGCAATCTGTCACCGAGCGCCCTTGGTTAATCGATTTGCAAACCTGGCTGACCGATACGGGTTATGGCAAGGAGCCGAGCAAAGATTTACCCAATTACATCAGAGTCGAGAATGCTCAAGGCAAGCCACTAACGATTCGTTTGCCCGAAGAGACTGAGTATAGGATTGATGAGGTGCTGTTAGATGGCCGCTATTTAAGTGTTACGGGCGCCGCCGCTAAGGTGAGTTATATGACTATCTCCCAAGAAGCCGTCGATATTCCCTATGAATTCACCTTTAAACCTTTGCCTTAAGGAGCGGTTATGCGTCCATTTACTGTAAAACTGCTCCTAGGAGCGCTCGCCCTCATCAGTACCCATGCCAATGCGGAAAAGGTATTACTCGATGCCAATTGGAATGTCGTCAAGGATGAAAAAAAAGCTCTGTACTATTTTGAGCAACCCGTTGATCAGACTGATGGTTACTACAAGGTAGAGGTTTACTACAAAGAAAAGAATAGGCTTTTCTGCTCAACGGCCATCGCCGATAAAAATATTGGTAAGGCACTCACTAGCGAGCAATTTCGCGGGCCTTATCAATGTCACTTCGACGATGGAACCCCCTACGAACAGGGCTTTCGTAACGCGCAAGGTCAGCTTGATGGCGTCATCAAAAAGTACATTGCCACGGGTCAGTTATATACTGAGTCGCACTATGAAAATGGTGTAAAACAAGGCCAAGAAATAGGTTATTGGAATGGCGGCAATATCCGCAACAAAACCACCTATAAAGATGGCCAAGCCGTCGGTATCAGCGAAAATTTTAGTCCCGAAGGTGAAGTCACCGCCAAAATCTGCCATGACCCCACCTGCGTCAGCCAATATTTTAATCTAGGCAAACTCAACCGAGAGGAACATAAGGTTGATGGCCTGTTGCAAGGCACTGAGACCACTTGGGGGCTGAATGGGCAAGTCATCTCGACCCAAGAGTGGTTTAAAGATAAAAAACACGGCGATTATTTTAGCTATTTTGACAATGGCAAGGTGGAGCACCACTTCCAGTATCAACAGAATTATAAGGTCGGTGAGCAGCTCACTTACTTTGAAAATGGCCAGCTCAAATTAAAGGAAGTCACCAACGATAAGGGCGATGTCATCCAGTCCATCGAATACGATGACAAAGGTGAGATTAAACGCACTAGCGACAGCAAATACCAAGGTAATCGCTGGGTTTATCGCAAACAGCAGCGCTATCGCGACGGCCAATTGATTGAGACTCAAGAAGAGGACAAACTCAAAAACGGGTCGCTCTTTGAAACCTTCAAACAAGGCTTGTTAATCGAGCGTCAGGAGCTACTCAATAAGCAATTGAATGGCTTACAAATCAAATCCTTTGACTACAACGATGTCATCACCCTCACCCGTGAATATTATCAGGCGGGTAAGCGTGAAGGCGCCTATGAGACGGTGAAAATTGAGCCTGCCACGGGCAAAAGTCAGCTGGTAGAGCAAGGCCAGTATGCCAAGGATAAACAAGCAGGCACTTGGAAGAAATATCAGGATGACGCCACCATCACCTATAGCCACGATGATAATGGCCAGCTCCACGGTGAATACCTCAACAAGACCAACTCAGGGCAATTGCTTGAATCCATGCACTTTAAACATGGCAAACCCGATGGTTTAGTCCAGCGTTACGCCAGTAATGGCCAAGTGTATGAAAAAGGCGAATACCTTAATGAACTGCGCCAAGGCGATTGGATATTCACCGATAACGAATTCCAATATCGCCCAAGGCCGAATCCAGAAAGACGCTCTTGGCATGGTCGCTTCGACAAGGGTAAGCAAGTCGGACACTGGGAACTGCGTACAGTCGAGGATTATGTGCTCGAAATTGCTAACTATGACGACCAAGGTAACTTGCATGGTAAGCAATACCAGTTTGAGAATAATGGCTCGATACAGGTGATTAATCATTACAATCACGGCCAGTTTTTAAATCAGGAAACACCGCCGCCCGTCTTACCCGTTGAAGATAGCGTGTTTCCTTTTTATTAACGAAAGCAGGTGGCGTTAAGCTGTTTAGCTTAACGCCAATCGCGTAAACTAACTCGCCGTGCACTCGGCCAAAGTGTACAGCATCAACATAGTGTAAACGTTAGGATTCTTATACTGGCCGCCCATTGCGCGGCCCTAAGATCCACAGCAAGGGATCAGCATGTACAACTCGCCATTTCGCTTTATTAGCCTCGCCATTGCCGGGATCAGCCTAGTCGGCGTCCATGCACAGGCGGCGCAAAACCTCTCCTCCATGATGGTCGAAATTCGCCAGCAGGACGGTATTCCAAGCTATTACAATCTCGCCACGGGCATGCCCTTAAATGGTGATATCGCCATCGTTCGCGATAACCAAGGTTATACCTTAGGGCAATTTTCGCAGGGAATACCGAATGGGAAATGGCAGGTTTTTCATAGTAATAACAGTAGAATCGTCGAAGGTAACTATCAACTGGGTTACCAAGATGGCACCTGGCGACTGTTCGATTTAGATGGCGCCATGACCGAGGAGCAACAATTTGCCAAGGGTGTCCCCGTTGGCGAATGGAAGGAATTTAGTGCCACGGGCAGTGTCACCCAAAGCACCCTCTATAAAAATGGCCAAAAGTCCCAAGTAAAACGATTCTTCCCGAGTGGCAAATTACAGGCGCAAGAAAGCTATCTCGATAACCTTCGCCACGGTAAATGGGAAAGCTTTTATGAGAATGGCACCCTCTCCCAAAGCCAAACCTACGCTAATAATCAACTCACTGGCCCCTATCTCGAGCAAAATGCCGAGGGTCAAGTCGTTGTAAGTGGCCGCTTCGATGCCGACGGCCGCCGCCAAGGTTTATGGGAAACCTTCTTCGACGATGGCACTAAGGCCAGTGCCAGCCAATTTAATCTCGATAAACTCGAGGGTGAAGAACGCACCTTTTATCCCAGTGGCGAACTGGCAAGCCTGTGCCACTATCAAGCGGGACTTCGCCACGGTAAATGTCAACAATTCAATGAACTGGGCAAACTCCAAGTGGAGGAGCAATACCTCAACGATGTACTAGAGGGACGCCAGCAATACTTTAACCTTGAGGGTGTGCTGACCAGCGATTTGAACTACAAGCAGGATATGCTCGCCGGCACGCAAAAGTATTTCCATCCCAACGGCCAACTGAAAGAACTGCGAACCTATCAGGACTCGCAACTGGCCGATAATGGTCAATACCCCTTGCATGGCCCTTCTGAGCGCTATGATGCGGACGGTAATCTTATCGAAAAAAGCAGCTACAACATGGGCTTGAAAGATGGATTATTTGAACGCTATAACGGCGGTAAACTGCAAACCGCAGAGGTATGGAAGCTAGGTCAAAGAGACGGAGAATTCCGTCGCTACCACGCCAATGGCCAGCTCCGCAGCTTAGATGTGTACGTCGATGGCAAACTCACTGGCCGCTCCGAATCCTACTATGAGGATGGCTCGGTGAATGAACGCGGTGAGCGCATCGAAGGCGCGTGGGTCGGTAAATACGAATCCTTTTACGACAATGGCAAGCCAAGAGAACTCGCCCACTACGCCCGCACGAAAGCGGATAACAGCAATAGCTACCCCCTCGATGGCCACTTTAGTCGTTGGTACTACAATGGCGATCTCAATGAGGAAGGAGATTATCAAAACGGCGTAAAAGAGGGACTGTGGATCCAGTATCAGCAGGGGCAAAAACAAAAAGAACAGACCTTTGTTAACGGTAAACTCGATGGCGACTATGCCGAGTATTACCAAGGTCGACGCCGCGTCACTGGCCAATATGAGGATAATCAAAAAACCGGACTCTGGATTGATTACCGCTATGAAGCCAAAGATCCAACCTACGGCGCAATCCCCGAGGGCAATATCAGCCAGAAAACCCATTGGAAGGATAATAAACGTAACGGCACTTGCGAGTACTACAGCTTTAAACAAGTGGTTTATCGCTTAGAAACCTATGATAACAATGATAAAACGGGCACCTATGCCGAATATTATCCTAACAATGGCCAGCTCAAACTGAGCGGCATTATGGATAAAGGTCAGCAAACAGGACTGTGGGAAAGCTGGTATGAGGATGGCATTTTAGCCGCCAGCAGCGAGTTTTTAGATAACCAACAACATGGCATCAGCAAAGAATATTACAGCAATGGCCAGCTCAAACTCGAAGCCCAATACACTAAAGGCGAACTCGACGGCGAGCGCAGGGAATACCACCAAAATGGTAAACCTAAACTAAATGAAACTTGGTTAAAGGGCCAGAAGGAAGGCGATGCCAGCTATTACCACACCAATGGCAAACTCGCCGAACAAGGCACTTATCTTAAGGATCGCAGGGAAGGCTTATGGCAGCAATTTTGGCCCAGTGGCGAAAAACGCAGTGAAGGCAGCTATATCGCCGACCGCCAAGCAGGGGATTGGAGCCACTACGATCAGCTCGGTAAGTTGATTAATACCGAGCATTTCTAATAGCTTACCCTACCGTTTCGATTCAACCCTCAGTGTTTAAAGATTGCTGAAGCTGCCTGTTTACGGTCAGCTTCAGCAATCACCTTAGGCTGTTATTTATGCTGTATGGCCGCCTTTCGCGTTGGCCGTAGCAGGCTCCCAAGCAATAATCCACAGCCTAAACCGCCAAGGTGCGCGGCATTATCCACGCCGCCAAAGAGCCCCATCACAAGACTGGCAGAAACGAATAGGGCCAGATTCAGGGCGAGTGGCATATTGTCCGCCAAAGGCAATAAGCCCAACCATATCCAGATAATCAACACGCCAAATAGCCCCATGATGGCCCCCGATGCCCCAATGCTGATTGTCGCCTCATACCAGCCTATGCTGGCCAGGCTCGCCACTAAGCCACAGCACACATAGACTCCGAGTAAACGCCATTTACCCAGCAGCGGCTCCAAAAACATCCCCGCAAAAAACTGCCCATATAAGTTAAAAACCAAATGCATCAGGCCGCCATGCAAAAACACATTACTGAGTAAACGCCAGACTTGTTGCTCAAGCACTAACTGGCGAAGGTTTGCCCCCAATCGAGTAACACGCTGTTTGGGAAAGCGATAAAGTGTTGGCTGGCAAAGGCCATCAATACAAATATCAAGCTGTTGATATAGAGCAAGATAGGCGTGATAACAAAGCCCTGCCGAGGCCTAAACTCGGCTAAAAAACCATAGAGCTCCGCCTTAGGTTTTTCTAGGCTTAGCTGTGCCGCCTTAGACACCTGCGTCTCATCCAGTTTTAACATCAGACTCATCAACAACCACAGAATGGCCCCAAAGCTTAACCAAGCGATAATCCACGCCAGTTTATGGCCATTACGCGCCTCGAAGGATTGATTCACTGGCATCAAGACGGTTTGATAACCCTCGAAGTAGACTGAGCTTTTTGGGCTGCGGTGAGTAACTGACTGTAGCGGCTTGACGGGCCGATACGGTCAAGATAGACAAAGTCATCAGGATTTAAGGCATTAAATTCTTGCTGGCTATGATGAATAAACTCTTGAAATAGTGCTTCTTTCTCTTTCTGTTCGAGTCGATTACTGATCGTTTTCTCATAAACTTTGCCATACCATGCCAAGGCCTTAGCACCGACCCGCCAACTCTCGTTACGTTTAGCGAAAATCGGCATCGCAATATACAGGCTCATGCGCAGCTCACTGTTGCCCTTACCTATGGGTTCAATATTGCGCTGCACCCCTATATGTTTTTTGTCGATATAAAACTGATTTAATTGGTAATACTTGGTCTGCGGCTGATGCAATAGTGCATTGATGGACTCGAGTTGAGTCAACTTGCCCGTTGCGCTATTAAGGTATTCCTGCGCCACGATAGTGGGCACAGCCAGCAACAGCGCGGCAATCACAAAATAGATAAAACGGCTATTACTCTTGGTAAAGCGGAATAACTTGAGCCTCGGCCTTAAATAGAAAAACAGCAAGGGCCAAGGCAATATCAGCGGCAGCCAGAAATTGGTAATCGATTCGTCAATGCTCAGTAGTTGGAACTCGATAATCAACAACCAATGGAGCAAGCTGTAACCTGAGACAAATAGCAGGCAGAGCAGTATAAAGGGCACATAGATCAACTGGAGTTTTTTAAGATTAACGCCACACGCATATCATCCTTGAGAGAAAAATCCCGCCAATGATACGGCGTATCGCCACACAACGCATCTTTAGCGGGACGATTGCTTGAATTTTAGTGAAGCCAATCAATCCTCTACAACAAAAGTGCTAGAAAAATGACAACAAAAAGGCCAGAACGATTCTGGCCTTTTTGTTGAATGGATAAGCAATTAATGCCTGCTTAGGTCTCGCTGACTTTGGCAAACTGCTGCTGGCTACGCTGCTTTTTATACTGCTTAGCTTCGGCAGGGATAGGAGTCACTTTGCCTGTTTCTAGCCAGTTACGTAAACGGTTAGCATCCGCCATATGGGTGTATTTTCCATAGGCATCGAGTACCACAAAGGCCACTTGGCGTTTAGCCATTTCGGTACGCATTACTAAACAATGGCCAGCCTCATTGGTAAAGCCGGTTTTAGTGAGGTGAATATTCCAGTTATCTTTGTAAACCAAACGGTTAGTGTTTCTAAAGTCGAGGCTGTACTTAGGTTTGCCAAAGGTGACGGTTTTCTTTTCGGTCGAGCTTAACTGACCTAACATGGGATAGCCTTCGCTGGCCTTGAGTAACACCACCAGATCGCGGGCACTCGAAACGTTTTTCTCTGACAGCCCAGTCGGCTCCACATAACGAGTATTCTTCATACCTAAGGCTTTTGCCTTAGCGTTCATCGCCTTAATAAAGGCCTTATGACCACCGGGATAGTGGTGGGCAAGACTCGCCGCCGCACGGTTTTCTGATGACATTAATGTCAGCAATAACATATCTTTACGGCTAATTTCACTGCCGATACGTACCCGAGAGTAGACACCGCGCATTTCCTTAGTGTCATTGATATTGATGGCAAGCTTTTCATCCATGGGTAACTTAGCATCTAAGGTCACCATGGCAGTCATCAGCTTAGTGACAGAGGCTATAGGCCTTACGGCATCGGGATTACTGGAATAGAGAATTTCGTTGGTTTTTAGATCCACCACCAGCGCACTATTGGCGGCCACTTCCTGCTGTTTTGCAGGGGCTTTTTCGCCGTGGCGGTGCTTTTGTAGTGACAGAGGCCGAATCGGCAGAATGCGCTGTCGCGGCAACAGTTAAACTGCTGCATACCAAGATAAAACTACCAAGCAGAGAAGGGATCTTCATGTAGATTTCACTGAGTCGTTAAATAAGTCGAATGTGCTACGCACAAGGTTGAAGCTAAGTATAAGAGGTCTGTGGAAAAAGGAATAGAATCCCCATCGACTTTTATCAGTAATATCAGCACTTTTTAGCCTAAATTTGCAGAAATTTTCTGAATTTTCATTCACTAAAAATTTCGCTAATTAAGTACTTAATACCAATAAAAATTCAATCAACAATGTTCAATACTAAAAATAACACCATTTTCAGTATAACAATCCAAACAGCTGTGATTAAGAGAGGCTTTTTAGCTACTACTCGTTGGCAATCAAGCGAATCGCTAGCTCGATAAATGCCTCAAAGCGGGAAGGTAAAGGTCGGGTGTTTTTGTGCACTAAATACAGTGACTCCTGCACTTTTTGCTCAAGCTCTACCGCCCATAGACTCTCCCTAGGGATAAAGGCGTTGACCGTACTCAAGGGAAGCACAGTAAAGCCTATGCCTTTGGCGACCGGCAGTAAGATTTGATTGAGCTGATTAACATAACCCCTGCGTGGGATCTGCTGGGCGATGCCACTGGCATGTCGCTTACTCCCACGGGCAATGAGTGTCGCGTCAGTCTCGCCGAAATTGGCCCTGAGGACTTGCTGCAGATAATATTGCCCATCGGGATGATCAATAAAACCAATATGTTCAAGGCGTTTTCTATCTAACGGCATACTCTGATACAGGCTTGGCAGCACTAAGGCTAGCTCCGCATAGCCTATGGCCTGATAACTGAGCTCAGCTTCATCTGTGCGCTTAGTGACAATGCCCACATCGAGCTGGTTATTTAAAATGCCCGACACTATGCGTTGGTTAGGCGCCGCCTCTAGCATCACATTCAAGCCAGGATGCTGAATTTGTCTCTCTAGAAAATGCGGATAGAGCAAACTTGCTATCGCCCCCGAGCAGCCAAAACGGCACTCACCAATATAGCGATCGTCGGTTTGCAATCGTGCTAACAGCTCGGTTTCGGCTTGCCGATATTCACGGGCATGTTGATAGAGAATGCTACCCGCCTCTGTCAACTCAAAGCGCTTACCCTGTCGCAGTATCAGGGACACACCTACTTGTTCTTCCAACTTTTTAATATGTTGGCTAACGCCAGGTTGAGTCATAAACAGCTTTTTAGCCGTCAGGGTAAAGTGCCCGACCTCAATCAAGGTCACGAAGGTCTGCAGCCACTGTTGATTCAGCATATGCACTCTCTATCGATAATTTCATCTCAGCAATAATAAACAAAAATTATCAAAATAAGAAAATTTGATAATTTTTAATTGTTAATAGAACACCATAGACTTACTCCATCGCCACAGAAGCTGTGATGATTCCGCTTTTGGGCACATAACATTCGCACTAGGAGTTAATATGAATACACCTTATCCACGCACATTTTCGCATATTGGTATTTCAGTCCCGGATCTCGAAGCAGCGGTGAAGTTTTACACTGAGGTACTCGGCTGGTATCTGATCATGCAGCCAACCGAAATTATTGAAGACAACTCGGCTATTGGTGAGATGTGCACCGATGTATTTGGTCCTAATTGGGGCTCTTTTAAGATTGCTCATTTATCGACGGGCGACCGAATTGGCGTCGAGCTATTCCAATTCGCGAATCAAGTGAACCCAGAGAACAACTTTGAATATTGGAAAACCGGCGTATTCCATTTCTGCGTGCAAGATCCCAATCTTGAAGAACTTGCCGAAAAAATTGTCGCCGCCGGTGGTAAGAAACGTATGAAGGAACCGAGATATTATTATCCGGGCGAGAAACCCTATCGCATGATCTATATGGAAGATCCCTTTGGTAATATCCTCGAAATATATAGCCATAGCTATGAGCTACATTATGCCAGCGGTGCCTATCAATAAGTCATGGCTAAAATAAACAGCCCATATCACCAGTATAATTTTCATTCAAAAAACTGATATGGGCTGATTTTATTCAAATATGAAATGATACTAAAAAGCATTCTTCGCTTTTTACCACAAAAAACCATCAATAAAACAACATTCATCAATCTTTTGATGTAAATGTATAGATAAGGGTTACAACTTAAGTTATATTTCGCCGGTCAAGGAAAGAACCCTTAGCATACTGATTAAAAAGTATTTCTATGTTTATTAGCCGTATGCCATAGCGTTAATTAATTTCAGGATGATATTTTATCCATACATCCCACTTTATCCCTTTCTTGATGTTTAAAAATTATACGCCTATTGCTTATAACGCTTTCTGTTGAAAGTGGATTCATTCATTTCAGTAATATTTAATTAGGGATTGATGATGTTTAAAAAGTTACTAACTCCCATGCTAGCTGTTTGCCTACTTCTTTCAGGTTGTGCCACAGTTCCTATGGCATCAAAGGAAGAAGATGCAAAATTAAAAACATTTCAAAAGCCATCAGAAAATAAAAGTGGCATCTACGTTTATCGTAATAGTTTTGTCGGACAAGCACTCAAGAAAAACATCTATATTAATGGTGTGCTGATTGGCGAGTCAGCTAACAAAGTATTTTTCTTTAAGGAAGTTGAGCCTGGTGAAGTGATGTTATCAACTGAATCAGAGTTCAGTGAAAATAACCTCACCGTCAAAACCGAAGGTGGTAAAAACTACTTCTTCGAACAATATATCAAGATGGGTGTTTTTGTTGGTGGAGCGGGACTAAAAGCCGTTTCGGATACCGAAGGTATGAAAAACGTTCAAGAATGTAAACTTGCTCAATAACTTTTTTTAAAAGGACTTAAAAATTGAAAAAGCTTATACCACTGCTATTAACAGCGTGTTTTATGCAACCAAACATAGCATTTTCAGAAGACATTCCTGAAAATTTGCCATTTACTGTTAACGTCACGCCTCAAGATAGTGAAGTTATCTCATTTCGAAATTTATCAAATGATAAAGTTATCATTGATATCTATGGAGAAGAGATTTCATTAGAAAAGAGTTCAGGGGCTATGTTTAACTGCACTGGATATGGCTTTGTTGAGATTCAATTTAAAGATGCTCTTCATGACTACTTCGAAGTTGCCTGTAAATCATCAATTACAATCAATAACTGAGAATACTTAAAATGAAAAGCGCTAATCTCAAAATGAAACTCATCGTCGGTGTAATCTCTGCATTTATATTATCTGGTTGTGGAGGAAGTAACTCTGATGGCTCATCGAAGTCAACCTATAACTCCTGCAAGATCATAAGTTCACAGGCAATGTATGCTGCTGACAAAGATAATGACCTGAAGCAATGTTGGAACGCTCCTGGTAACGGTTATGAAAGCCAAGGAGATGCTATGCAGTGGTGTGAAAAGCAAATTAACGCATATATGGCTACACAGTATTTTATCGGGCACACCGTGACTTATATGGTTGAGTCCACGTATTGTAAGAAATAAGAACTGTCGACAAATACTGAACAATAAAAAAACCAGCCATTAGGCTGGTTTTTTTATGATTGCTTTATGCGCTGTTGGGCTGACGTTTAATCAACAACCCCAATAAGGCTTAGGCCTGTGGGCGCATCGCCGGGAAGAGGATCACGTCACGAATAGTGTGCGTATTAGTAAATAGCATCACCAAACGGTCGATACCTATACCTTGACCCGCAGTCGGTGGCAGACCGTGCTCAAGCGCCGTGATGTAATCGGCGTCATAGAACATGGCTTCGTCGTCACCCGCATCTTTAGCATCTACCTGGGCCTTAAAGCGGCTGTCTTGATCTTCAGCATCGTTCAGCTCGCTGAAACCGTTAGCCACTTCACGACCACCGATAAAGAACTCGAAACGGTCAGTGATGAAATGGTTTTCATCGTTACGACGTGCCAGCGGCGAGATATCAGCAGGATAACCTGTAATGAAGGTAGGCTGCATCAGCTGCCATTCAGCGGTTTCACCGAAGATCTCTTCCAATAGCTGACCACAGGTCCAGAACTTCTCGATCTTGATGCCTAGGCTGATCGCCAGTTCACGCATGAATTCAAGATCTTTCACTTGCTCATAGGTCATGGCTTGGATAGTTGCGTTGTCAGGATTGTACTTCTGAATCGCTTCTAACATGCTTAAACGGGCATATGGACCACCGAAATCAACAGTGTGCTCGCCGTATGGCATTTGCGCGCTACCTAACAGTTCAATCGCGATTGAGCTTAACAGTTCTTCGGTTAAGTCCATCAGATCCTTGTAGTCGGCGTAGGCCATATAGAATTCCATCATAGTGAATTCTGGGTTATGGCGTGGCGACAGACCTTCGTTACGGAAGTTACGGTTGATCTCAAACACACGCTCGAAACCACCGACCACTAAACGCTTGAGGTATAACTCTGGCGCGATACGCAGGTACATTGGCATGTCCAGCGCATTATGGTGAGTGATAAATGGACGGGCTGAAGCGCCGCCTGGGATCACGTGCATCATTGGGGTTTCAACTTCCATGAACTCTTTTTTGATCATGAAGTTACGGATAGCTGCAACCACTTTAGAACGCATAACGAAGGCTTGACGAGATTCTTCGTTAACGATTAAGTCCACATAACGTTGGCGGTAACGAGTTTCTTGGTCGGTCAGGCCGTGGAATTTTTCTGGCAGAGGACGCAGTGCTTTAGTCAGCAGTTGGTACTCTTCCATGTTCACGTACAGATCGCCTTTACCAGACAAGTGCAACTGACCAGTTACGCCGATGATGTCACCGATATCCAGACCTTGGTATTTATCCTTCAGATCCGCTTGAACGCCCTTTTCAGCGTAAGCTTGGATACGACCAGACACGTCTTGGATCACCAGGAATGGGCCACGTTTTGCCATGATACGGCCAGCGATGCTGGTTTTAAAACCTAAGGCTTCGAGTTCTTCCTTAGTGTTTTGACAGTATTTTTCCTGCAACTCAGCCGCTTTGTGGGTGCGACGGAAAGTATTAGGGTGAGCATTAGCGCTGCAGTTCGGGCGAATGCTTTCTAGCTTGGCACGACGCTCGGCAATCAGTTTGTTTTCATCTTGTACTTGTTCAGTCATCTTATTTCTCGTCTATACCTTTGAATTAATTACAGCCCTGATTTCAAACTGGCTTCGATAAACTTGTCCAGATCGCCATCGAGTACCGCTTGGGTATTGCGCGTCTCCACGCTAGTGCGTAAGTCTTTAATACGGGAATCATCCAATACATAAGAACGGATCTGGCTGCCCCAACCGATGTCAGATTTGGCATCTTCGGCGGCTTGTTTTTCCGCATTTTGCTTATGCATTTCTAATTCGAACAGTTTGGCTTTTAACTGTTTCATCGCCGAATCTTTGTTCTTGTGCTGTGAACGGTCGTTCTGGCACTGCACTACCGTGTTGGTCGGTAAGTGGGTAATACGTACCGCAGATTCGGTTCGGTTAACGTGCTGACCACCCGCACCCGAGGCGCGGTATACGTCGATACGTAAGTCAGCTGGATTGATATCGATGGTGATATCGTCATCAATCTCTGGGTAAACGAATACCGAGCAGAAAGAGGTATGGCGACGACCCGATGAGTCGAATGGCGATTTACGCACTAAACGATGCACGCCTGTCTCGGTACGTAACCAACCGAAAGCATACTCACCGGTAAATTTGATGGTCGCGCCCTTAATACCGGCGACGTCACCGTCGGTGACTTCCATCAGCTCAGGGCTGAATCCGTGGGCTTCGCCCCAACGCAGGTACATACGCAGTACCATGTTGGCCCAATCTTGCGCCTCAGTACCGCCACTGCCCGATTGAATGTCTAAGTAACAATCGGAGGCATCATGTTGACCAGAGAACATACGGCGGAATTCGAGTTCGGCCAAACGGCTCTCTAAATAATCCAGCTCTTTGGTGGTTTCATTGAAGGTATCTTCGTCTTCTTCTTCGATGGCAAGCTCTAGTAGACCTTCAACGTCTTCTAGACCGGCGTCCATATCATCGATAGTTTTGACAACGGCTTCGAGGCTGGCGCGCTCTTTACCTAGGGCTTGAGCACGTTCTGGCTCGTTCCACACCTCAGAACTTTCAAGTTCACGGCTGACTTCTTCTAGACGCTCATGCTTAGCATCGTAGTCAAAGATACCCCTAAGAAGCTGCGTACGCTCGGCAAGCTCCTTAATTTTGAATTTTACTGGATTAACTTCAAACATGGATTTTCAACTTCGCTTTATTTTTGCCGTTTCAATGGATTTTCCATCAAAGGAGGCGGCGCTTAACAGTATTTGCAACCGCGCATTTTAACCTAACAACGGCTGTAAACCTAGGGCGTGTTGACACTTCAGGGCGATTTTATCAGCCTAAAAAGCACCGCTGGCACCAGCAGATTAACAGACAAAGCCTAGTTAAGACTGTGATCCTACATGAAATAACCCGTTTAACGCCTCGATCAAACATAAATTTGAGCAAGCTAAACAGTGATAATCACTAAAAACCTCAAAGGATTAAGCAAGATACAGATAAATCAAATGCAAAACTCCAAGCAAATCACAACTTTCCACCAGTAAACCTTCATCAGCGCACAGTCTGATACGGGTTTGTGATGACAGCGGCAATTTAGCGTCAAACTTCCCCGCCCATAAGCGTCTTCTAAAGCGCTCTAGTTATACTCAAACCCACCTTAAGCCTGCCGCTTTACGCCAATGCAGCAAGCACCCTACAAATATAAAAGGCCTTGGGATGATAGAACTTAACATCGACAATCACAGCGTCACGGCCGAGCCGAGCGAAACCCTATTACAGGCGGCCCGTAAGGCGGGCATTGCCATTCCGAGTCTGTGCGATCCTACGGATGCAACACGGCAATTAGGCGCAGCGCCTAACGCCAATAAACAGGACTGCAACCTCTGCCTAGTACAAATCGAAAACAGCGATGCCAGCCTGCGCTGCGTTAAAGCCTGTGAAACGCCTGCCGAGCCTGGCATGAAGGTCATCACCCAATCGGCATATTTAACCAAACAGCGCCAAGCTGCACTGAGCAGGATTTTAAGTGACCACTTTGCCGACTGTGAGGCGCCCTGCCAGCAGGCCTGCCCCGCGGGCGTGGATGTGCAAACTTACCTGTACCACATTGCCCAAGGTGACCACACCCAAGCGATTAAAATCATTAAAGACACCCTGCCGCTACCGCTGTCGATTGGCCGAGTCTGCCCCGCATTTTGCGAAACTGAATGCCGCCGCGGCCTAGTCGATGACCCCATTGCTATTCGTCAACTTAAGCGCCACGCCGCCGATTTAGACTTGGCCGACGATGAACAAGGCGGCAGTTATCAACCACTACGCCTTGCAGATACGGGCCAAAAGATTGCCATTATTGGCGCGGGCCCGGCAGGATTAAGCGCGGGTTATTACCTGTCAAACCAAGGGCATCATGTTGAGATTTTTGAAGCCATGCCAAAAGCTGGCGGCTGGCTGCGCTATGGGATCCCCGAATACCGTTTACCTAAGGCGATTCTCGATAAAGAAATCGAGCTGCTATGTCGCAATGGGTTAACCATTCATACAGATACTCGCCTCGGCCATGAAATTCATTTAGCTCAGCTGGTTGCCGATTTCGATGCTGTGTGCCTCGCCATCGGCGCCCAAAAGGCGGTGCCGATGAACTACAAAGGCTCAGAACTTGCGGGCTGTTACCTTGGGGTGGATTTTCTTAAGGATCATTGCCTCGACAAACAATTGAAGTTGGGCAAAAAAGTCGCCGTGATTGGTGGCGGCAACACCGCCATCGACTGCGCCCGCACCGCCGTGCGTGAAGGCTGCGATGTTACCTTAATCTACCGCCGTACCCGCGCCGAAATGCCCGCCGAAGCCTACGAAGTACACGAGGCCGAAGTTGAAGGCGTCAAATTCCATTTCTTAACTAATCCCATTGAAAATCATAGCGATGCCAATGGACAGGTAGAAGCGGTCACCTTCAGCAAAATGGCGCTCGGCGAAGCCGATGCCTCGGGCAGACGCGCACCCGTGGACACAGGGGAAACCTTTACCGAGGCCTTCGATACCGTTATCGCCGCCGTCTCCCAAGCGCCAGATCTGAGTTTTATGCAGGATCCTATGGGGCAACTCAGCCATGGCGAACTGGCGCTGAGCCGCTGGAACACCCTGATAGGCTGCGAGCAAACCATGTCATCGGGAGTCGAAAAACTGTTTGTGATGGGCGATGCCCGCCGCGGCCCAGCGACTGCCGTCGCCGCGATTGGCGATGGCCGTAAAGCGGCAATCGCTATTGATAAGATGCTAAAAATTGGCCTTAGCTGCGATTTACATGCCCATGAGTTTAACTCGGTCAAAACCATTCCAAGCGCCCTCATTCCAAACGCCCTTAAGCAAACCGAAACAAGCTCAAAAGCAGGGTCAACGCTTTATCCCCATACGCCGCGTAAGCCCCGCTTGAAGATGCCCGAACTCACGGCGCTGCAACGGCTACTGAATTACAGTGAAGTCGAGTTAGGCTTTCCCGCCGATGCCGCCATGCAAGAAGCGGCGCGCTGTCTCGAGTGCGCCTGTCAGGCCAATACCGACTGTAAGCTTAGGGATTACGCCACGGATTATGGTGTCGAGGCCAAAGCTTAGCCACTGAAAATGCACGGCATTTCAGTGTTGATAAGAGCGCACCCTTTATTCAATTCGATGCTAATCGCTGTATTAGCTGCGGTAAGTGCGTCGATGTGTGTCAGCAGCAGAGTGGCCACTGCGCCATCCAATTTAGCCAAGATTCCTATCAGGCGCTGCCGCAGGAAATGACTCAACACATGGAGCGCCGCGCGCCGAGAGTCGGCTTTAGTGCGAGCATGGCCGATAGCCAGTGTGTGCAATGTGGTAACTGTGTACAGGTTTGTCCGACGGGCGCACTGGTCGATGCCCGGGATAAACGCCAAGGCGATAGCACAGAGTTAAAAACCGCCTCGACGATTTGTACTTACTGCGGCGTGGGCTGTCGCCTCGACCTTAAAATCGACCCCAAGGCCAATCGTATTCGTCATATCGAAGGCAATAAGGACTCGGTCGTTAACCAAGGCATGCTGTGTGTTAAGGGACGTTTTGGCTTCGATTTTATTCACAGCGACAAACGTCTCACTACGCCACTGATCCGTAAAAACGGCAAGCTGCAACCGAGCAGTTGGCCCGAAGCCATCGCCTATGTGGCAAAACGCTTAACCGAGATAAAACAAAAAGATGGCAGCAATGCCCTCGCCAGTCTCGCCTCAGCTAAGGCCACCAACGAAGATAACTTTGTGCTGCAAAAGTTTGTTCGCAGTGTTCTTGGCACCAACAATATTGATCACTGCGCCCGCCTATGCCACTCATCGACGGTAACGGGTTTGCAGCAGAGTATTGGTAGCGGTGCCATGACCAATGATATTCCGAGCATCAAGGACTCGGACGTTATCTTTATTTTAGGGTCGGACACCACCTGCGCCCATCCGATTATTGCCTCGAAAATCCAGCAGGCGGTGATGCAGCACGGCGCACGTTTGCTGGTTGCCGATCCGAAACGCGTTGGCATTGCCGAAAAGGCCGAGCTGTATGTCGCCCATAGACCGGGGACGGATGTGATGCTACTCAACGCCATTATGGCGGAAATTATTCGCAACGATTGGCAGGATAAAGCCTATATCGCCCTGCGTACCGAAGGCATTGAGGCCCTCTATGCGGAGTTAGCCAAGGCCGATTACTCCCTCGAAAACGCGGCGCTCATCACGGGCGTAAAGGCCGAAGACATTGCCCGCCTCGCGCGCACCATAGGCACGGCGCAAAAGACCGCGGTTTACTACGCCATGGGTATCACTCAGCATACGACGGGGCACGATAACGTCACGGCTATCTCTAATTTGCAGCTACTTTGCGGCAATATTGGTGTGTCAGGCGCGGGGATTAACCCACTTCGCGGCCAGAGCAATGTCCAAGGTGCCTGCGATATGGGCGCACTGCCCAACTATTTTAGCGGTTACCAAAAGGTCACGGATATTCATGCCAGAATGCGCTTCGAAGACCTCTGGCAAACGCCGTTATCGGGGAGATTGGCGTCACCGCAACCCATATGATGCATGATATTGCAAAGGGCAACATTAAAGCCTTGTATGTGATGGGCGAGAATCCCGTACTCAGCGACCCCGATCAAGCCCATGTACTTAATGCATTGAGTCAAATCGAGTTCTTAGTGGTACAGGATATCTTTTTAACCGAGACGGCCGAGCTTGCCCATGTGGTCTTGCCCGCCGCCGCATTCGTGGAAAAACGCGGTCACTTTACCAATACCGAGCGTCGGGTGCAGCGACTCGAGCAAGCGCTCGCCTCACCGGGTGAAGCCTTGCCCGATTGGCAGATAGTGCAAGCGGTCGCTAATGCCATGGGCGCTAACTGGAATTATGCCAACGAAGAAGCCATTTGGGGCGAGATCAACGAGCTCACTCCGCAATATCGCGGCATTCGCTGGGATAGATTAAGTGCCGATGCCGAAGGTCAAATCCCCCAAGGGATTCAATGGCCCTGTCCAGATGAAACCCATCCCGGGACGCCGATTATGCACCAAAGCCAATTCACTCGAGGCTTAGGCTTATTTACCCCCGTCAGTTATCGCCTACCTGCCGAAATGCCCTGCAACGAGTATCCGCTGACGCTGTCGACGGGGCGGCTATTGGAGCAATTCCACACGGGCACACTCACCCGTAAAACACCAGGGCTGGATCTACTCGGCGCACCTAAGGTGATGATTTCTGTCTATGATGCGGAGCAACTGGGGATCCATAACGGCGATAAACTTCGCCTTACCACCCGCCGCGGAGAGATTGAAATCGATGCCTTTGTGACTAAACGCGCCCAAGCGGGCGTGCTGTTCCTGCCGTTCCATTTTGTGGAAGCAGCGGCCAATAAGCTCACCATCAATGCGCTCGACCCTGTAGCTTATATTCCCGAATATAAGGTCTGTGCGGTTAGGGCTGAAAAGGTGACTGCAAAGATTAGTGAACCAGCCTAGGGCTGCATAGCAAGCATAAAATTAAGCCTAAAGATGAACATAAAAAACGGGAGACACTGTCTCCCGTTTTTATTCGCTAACTTAATTAACTGCTTAATTAACTTGCTTAATTAGTCGAGTTAGATCTTAAACTGTCCCACCAATTTACCCAGATTAATTCCTTCCTGAGACACGGTTTGGCTCACCTTGGCCGCATCTTCACTGGAGTGCAGCAGCTCGTTAACGATCTCTTGGATGGCATAAACGTTACGGTTGATTTCTTCAGTCACAGAGCTTTGCTCGGTCGCCGCCGTCGCAATTTGGGTACTCATATCGTTAATCGCAGTCACCGCCGACGTCACAGAGCCTAAGCTTTCCGAAATAGCGCGGGAAGAATCCACCGAGCGCACGCAGCTCTGCTGGCTCTCGTCCATGGTTTTTACCGCCAAGGCCACCAGCTTGTGGAGTTCTGAAAGCATTTCATTGATTTCTAAGGTGCTTGCCTGAGTCCGGCTGGCAAGATTACGCACTTCATCGGCCACCACGGCAAAGCCACGCCCTTGCTCACCGGCGCGGGCTGCTTCAATCGCCGCGTTAAGGGCCAGCAGGTTGGTTTGCTCGGCGATGCCACCAATCACAGACAAGACACTGTTAATCTTTTGCGATTGCTCACTTAGGGACTTAATGCTACCCGCGGCATTATTGATTTGCGCCATAAGACCTGCAATCTCTTCGAGTGAGGCATCGACGCAGCGCTGCGCATTGGCCACATCCCCCGTCGCCGCTTGGGTCGCCTCGGCCACTTGAGTGGTATTTTGTGCGACTTCACTGGCGGTAGATGACATCTCGGTAATGGCCGTCACCACTTGGTCTGTCTCGTTGTTGTGACTTAGCAGTTGGCTCGACATCACTTTGGTTTGATCATGAATCGCATTCGCGGCGGATTTCACCTTAGCCGTGGCGTTGGCCACATCGCCAATAATGGTTTGTAGCTTATCGACAAATAAGTTAAAGGCTTGACCTAACTGAGCAATTTCATCCTCGCCCTTCACGCTTAAGCGTTTAGTTAAATCCCCTTCTCCCTTAGCGATATCATTCAGGCTGTCCGCCATATTTTTAATCGGCACCACCATACGATGGGCAGCAACCATAATGATAAAGGCCGTGATCCCCGTCAGCACGAGGGCAATTAACAGGATCATGAAGGATTTATCGGCCATTTGTTCGGTCACGGTTTGGCGGTAATCCTCCACCACGGCTTCGATATCGTCGATATAGGCCCCAGTACCGAGCATCCAGTCAGTACCCGGAACCATCATCACATAGCTAATCTTCTCGATTTGCTCGTTGGTATTGGGCTTTTGATAGTAATAGGAAAAGTTACCGTCGCCGCGTTTGGCCGCATCCAACAAACCGACGATGATCTTAGTGCCGCGAGGGTCTGTCATATCGATTTTGTTTTGACCTTCGAGATTCGGCATTAAGGCGTGGAAAATGTTTTTACCTTGGGAATCATAAATAAAGAAATAACCAGCGCTGCCAAAACGAATATCACGCAGGGCTTGGTTCACATTGCCTTGGTCCTTGAGAGACAGTTGATACTGCACAATTCCGGCGGCAATTTCGGTCGCTTCTTTGATTTGTTGTTTACGTTCGCCAACCAGTTTCGTCCTAAAGGTCACCACTTCTTCCGCGAGGGATTCTTGTTCGACATAGTAGGAAACGGTCATGAGCACTAACAGGGTCAAAATGAGGGGAAACAAAGACAACAGCAGTAATTTATTACGCAGGCTTAAATTCGACATGCTTGCTTACTCCAGGGTGATCGAGCTTATATTTTTTTATATTTCTGAAGTATAGCCAAAACGGTGCAACATCTTTGGGTTTGACTTAACAAATATTGTATTAATTTGCACCAGCTAGCATGTCGATAATTGAGTTTACCCAAGCAATATCAATCCGATACCGCATACGCTAAAGCCAAGAACCAGCAGTACCATCTGCGGTTTAAAGAGTTTTAGCGCACCAAAACCGAGCAACACAACCGCCATATCCATGGCGGATAACACGCCTTGAGTAAACACGGGTTGATACAGCGCCGCCGCCAATAATCCCACCACACAGGCATTCACGCCCGAGAGCATGCCAGCAATCTTGGGTCTGGCGGCAATCGCGTGCCAACTCTTTAAGCCCACCAGCATCAATAAAAATCCCGGTAAGAAAATAGCGATGGTGGCAATAGCCGCACCGACAAAGGGATTGCCTAGCATCATCTCGGCGCCAAGGAAGGTCGCAAAGGTGAACATAGGTCCAGGCACGGCTTGGGCAAAGGCGTAACCAGTGAGGAAACGATCGCCGCTCATCGCATCGCCAACTGTGGTCTCAAGCAGTGGCAGCACCACATGACCACCACCGAAGACTAAGCTGCCGACACGGTAGAATTCGCCAAATATTCCCGCCTCGGCGCCGAGGTTAATGGCAAAAAAACTCCCCGCAAACAAGGCGATAAATATAGCGAGGCTCAGGTAATTCAAGCGAATGGGTTCAGACTTTTGCACTTCGCTCTCGCTCGCACTGAGGAGTGACAAGCCTAAAAGCGCAGCAAGGATTAACAGCGCAATTTGGGTCCACAAGAACGGGAAAATCAACATGGCCGCGGCGCTGCCAAGCATGAGTAAACGCGCGGTTTTACGTTGGCAAAACTGGCTAAACATCGCCAACACAGCGTCTGCCACTACTACGACCGCTAACAGTTTTAAGCCATGGACTATGCCCTGCATATAAAGGTTATCGAGCCAAGCGGCAGTCGTCACCGCCAGCAGATACATCAAAACAAAGGAAGGTAAGGTAAATCCGGCAAAGGCCGAGATGGCGCCGAGCAGTCCACCGCGATGATAACCAATGGCAAACCCCACCTGACTCGAGCCCGGTCCCGGCATAAATTGGCTTAAGGCGACCAAGCTGGCATAGCGTTTATCATCGAGCCAGCCGAGTTCGTTGACAAAGGTTTGGCGAAAATAGCCGATATGCGCCGCTGGTCCACCAAAACTCATCAACCCAAGGGAAAAAAAACGTAAGAATATCTGCAGCATAAGCTTTGCCTTTCGATGCATAAAGTGAGCAAGATTATGCCACTAAAAAGACAATTTAATGAAAGTGAAATGTGAAATCTTCGAAGTATCGCGGATTCCATAAACAAAAAAGCCGGCAAAATCCATTTGCCGGCATCCTAAATTCAGGATAAATATCAATTGACTAGGAAGTTAAACTCAAGATTAGTGAGTTTTTCTTCTTCTGATCAATGCACCGAGAGCCAGTAACATAGACAAACCACCTAACGCACCACCGCTGCTATCTTCTGCTGGTGTTTCAGGTGTAGTCGGTGTCACTGGAGTAGTCGGTTCAACACCATCGGATTCAACGGTCAGCATAAAGCTGGTGCTCGCTGCATCGGCTGGGTTTTCCACATCACTTACCGTCACTGTGACTTCTACGTCGCCGTGGAAGTTAGCTTCTGGCGTGATAGTGATGGTTGAACCAGAGGTATTGCCATTCACTACAGCGCTGATGTGCTCACCAGTTACGGTGATCTTGTTCACGCTGTTTTGCTCATCGGCAAACACAACTTTCAGACCTTCTAAGCTAGTGTTTTCCGCAATCGTTTGGTCGGCAATCGCACCAATGCTGATATTGGATGGCACAGTCACAGTGTGGCTCATGCTGATGTCGGCCATACCTTCAACTTGGCTAACCGCATCAACCGTCAACACTTGGCCTGCGGCGTTATTTTTCACGGTAGTCCATGCAGTCACTTCAAACTGTGACGACTCTGGGCCAACGTAGTCATAACAAATCACTAAACCGTTGTTGATTTTGTCCTTCAGATTATTGAAGGCATATTGCTCACCTAGGTACTTCTGTAATGGACCATAGCTATATAAACCACCTTGGAAGCCTTGCAGACCGATAGAGCCACGACCATCTTGAGAACCAAAGTTGATATTATCGTAGGCCATCATCATTTCGTATTCACCGTCGCCGAAGCGGGTGTTCACGTTGAAGATAAGCTCGAAGTCGAATCTATCGTCCTTCTCCTCCCATTGGTAAACACGGTTTGCATCGTATCCTAATGGCTTATAAGAACGTGCATTATCGTATTCCAAGATACCCCAACCGGTTTGAGTACTCGCAATAGAGATACCCGCACGCTCAGCTGTAGTATTGATCAATGGCGCACTCAAAATATCTTGAGTTGCCCCCGCACCTAGGCCATATCCACGCCACAACATACCGATAGAGGCATATGGGAAGCTGTTATATGGGAAGATGTCATGGTATGGGTAGAAGAATGGCTGCCCTTGGAATAAGGACACGATACCGTGACCACGAATTTCCAAGGCGTTCTGCTTCCAAACGTTGATCTTGTCTTGGTTGTTATACAGGTGGAAACTGTCGAACGCACCACCAAACACAGTGCTGATTGGTAAGGTAATACCGTTGCGATACAGGATGTTATTATCCTTACCGCTGAGTGCCTTCCCGTTAGAACCATACTCAACTGGTGCAAAACCACTGAAGATTGGGTAGATAGAGAACTCTTCTAAGTTCACGTAACCGCCTGGCTTCTTGTTACCAAAGTTTGGCGTACGGCACATAGCGTCATCAATGTTAGTGGTGACGTTGTAACGTGGCGCCAGATCGCTGGTATCGGGTTGAACACCGCTGATCGTCAGCTTTCCATTTTCCAGTTTCACATCTTGCACAATCGCGCTTGAAGAGCTCAGTACGTCCTCAGGGCGTAGGCTGAGTCCAGACGGAATGCTCGCGACAATGCTAAATGCACGGTCAGCACCCGTATCGTTAGGTTGCACTTCGAAGGTGAATGGAATTTGATCGCCAGCCACAGCCGCAGTTTGCGTTGCGTCTAAGTGAACATCATTTACGCCACGCTCGAGTTTAAAGGCGACTTTACCAATGTTACCGGCGTTAACCTCTGAGGTACCAAAGTCCAGTAACGAGTAGTACACGTCACCTTCTTTCATCTCTGGCATATCCCAGTTAACTTTGATATCGACAGGATCGCGACCATTGCTCGCAGGTACTTCAACACTCATATCGCTGGCAACTTGGTCCATTACAACGGTCGTCGTATATTGGAAGGTTTCTTCCAGCGCATTGTAATAGTTGTTCGCCGCAGTGCCTTTTCTTGGGTTGTAGAATAACGCCCAATACTGACCTTCTTCTGGCTGGTTAATATTACAGAAGTTGTTGTATTGGATGTGGTTAGACACACAGAGCAATTCTTCGAAAGGATCGGCCTTACCGTTACCGTTATAGTCCTTACCGACGTAAACGATCAGGTTACCTTTGTCTAAAACTTCACTGAGTTCAGACTGAGTCGTACCAAAGGATTCGACGATTAAACGGCGAGCATTCGCTGGCACATCAATCATTTCCACATGGGTAGCTTCGTCGATACGCTCATCCATACTGATGGTCATATCCGCATTGCTGCTCCATGGGAAGTTACCATCGTTATCTTTTGGCAGCACAACGGTTTTCACATCCGCTTTCACAGGGCTAAAGATACGACCATGAATGTTGTCACCTTCAGGTAAATCGATACCTTTGATCACAGCGTTTGCATCATTACGATGAGCCACTGCGCTTAAGCGTCCTGGCATACCGTTTTTGTCATATTTGAAGACCACAGGCCAATGCGCCTCAGAAGCTTTGCCGTTGGCTTCAGTGAAAATCAGGTTTGAATGCAGTTCAACTTCCGCGTTACTAAACCAATCTTGAGTATCCATGATCGATGCTTCGACCACGATATCCATGGTTTCACCCGCAGCTAGCGTAAACTCGCTTGGCGATACTTTAATAGACACACCGTTTTGCACTAACTGTGAACGTGAATCGACGCTCCAATTAATCACATCACCGTTGGTCACACTCCAAGTACCGTCTTTAGTCGCCTTAATGGTACGGATCCATTGACACTTAGGCTTACATTCAAAGTTCACTAACTGTGGAATGTTCAGCTTATGAACCGCGCCGCCGTTGTGTGGATCCGCCGCTTTAAAGCGCTCAACGGTTTCATCCATCACAAAGCCCGCATTTACCGCATTGGCCACGTTGATACGGCCAGTACCCGCACGGTAAGTAGAGGCTAAAGCCACATCACCATTCTTGTCATCCAAGCGATAGTAACGCACTTTGTTTTCAGCCGTCATCGCCAATGCCGATTGGATCTCAGTCGGACTCCAACTTGGCTGTGCTTGCTTTAATAACGCCATAGAACCCGCCACATGTGGCGATGCCATCGAAGTACCGTTTAAGAAAGCAAAGTCGCCCGAAGCAGGTGAACCGCTAAATGGATGCTCATCGGCAAAGGCTGCATAAATACTCACACCCGGCGCAGCAACTGCAGGGATCAACGCTTCTGGCGTCGATGGGCTTGGGCCGCGAGAGGAGAATGCCGCTAACCAATCGGCACGCTCTGGGTCGATAGTGCGTTCGATTGCGGTGCCAGAAATGGTCAGCATGTGGTAGTTACCCTTTGCCAGCCAATCACTTAGACCATAACCCGCTAGGCCGTTATCCCAACGACCGTCCCACTCTTCCTTGGTAATATGAATACTTGGAATAGAGTAAGAAGCCGTAGGCACCAGCGCATCGCCGTTTGCGTAGTTATACATGATCATGCCATCGGCGCCGCCCGCTTTGACGTTATCCGCCTTAGCTGAACGGGCAATACCATTGGCATCGTTTAAGCTGTTACGCTTACACACGACGATCACATCGGTTGGATTACCGTCGCCGTCTTTCAGATCGAAAGTACCCGCAGGGAAAGGCGTACCACAGTATTCATCACCAAAGGCTTTAGCGTTAACCACCATACCCGTGACGGATGTAGCGTTAATCGCCCCACCAACAATTTCGCTCCATTTTGGCACTTCACTGCCGCCCATAGGGTCAATCAGCTTAGTGGTGATTTCCACTTCGCGAGCATGGGTGCTGGCCGCTACGTTCATTAACCAAGGTGACGCGTGGTCAATCAGACCAAAATATTCTTTATAACCCGCTGGTTGACCAGAGTTACCCGCCGCAACCGCAACGGAAATCCCGCTTCGCGAGCCGATAAGAAAGCTAATTCCACATCGTCAACCCAAGGGTTTGAGTCTTGGCCACCGATTGAGAAGTTGATGACGTCAACGCCATCGTTAATTGCATCTTCAATACCCGCAATCAGCGCCTCACCCGGACAGCCCGCATTGAGCTGGTTATCAGGATGACACACTTGGTAAGCAACGATGTTGGCATGGGGCGCAACACCACTCATGCGTGGGAACAGATTCGGTTTAATCACAGCGCCATCGGATACGGCTTTGCCGCCTTCAGGGCTGACATAATCCACATCCAGCAGCACGTTACCCGCTGCGGTAGAGGCAACGTGTGAACCGTGACCTTGATAGTCTTCACCCACAGCTGGGCGAGTCGCACCATAAACACCACTGGTGAAATTATCGGTAATCACAGGATAAGAGCGAACGCCAATTAACTTGTCGTTACACATGGTCTCAAAACCGCTCTTAGTACAGTCACCTATGTAGTTACCCGCACCCCATGGGTTAGTGTGGTCGTAACCATCATCACCGACATCGGCGAATGAACGGTGATCCGAGTTAATCCCGGTATCGACGATACCAACGATAATACCTTCACCCTTGTAGGCACCCGCATCAGGGGTGGCTTCGCCCGACCAAATCTTGTCGGCTTGGATTAGCTCAGGGCCCGCATCCGATAATAGTTCATAGGTTTTTGAGCGACGAACCGAAGACACATTGGCTAATTGAGACACGCGCTGCGCCTCTTCCTGTGTCATTGCGATAGAGAAGCCGTTGACCGCATTGGTAAATTGTTGACGTACTTGACGTGAACCCACGGTCGATTGAATGTCAGCAATTACTTGTCTTTGGCTGTCGAGTAAGCGACTGCGATAATTCTTTACTGCGCTACTAGCGGGTTGACCGGCAACGAATAATTTTGAGTTTGACGATTTGCCAAAGGTTTTGCTGGTAGCTGAACTGGCGAGCAGTTCCGTGCTGACTTGCGCCAGTGGTTTTTGATTGAGACGAACGATGTAAATCTGCTCACCCGTTAACCCTTCCTCAAATTCGAATTTGTTAGCCTGAGGAGTAATTTGTAGGTTGAGTCCCACCCCAATATCTGAATCATCGATCTTGGCTTCTGGGGCATTTAATTTTGCAATTTGCTCTGGTGTTAACTGCAAACCTTTAAGTTGATGTACATCGCCTATGCTAGCAGCAGCCTGCATAGCACCAGCACCATAAAGGGCGGCAGCAATAGTACAAGTTAGTATTTTAAGCTTCACTTTGCTTTCTCCATTATTGTTATTGCGAGCCGTTTTTAGGGGCCAGCTGCCTAGCGGCATACCATCTAAGCACTCAAGCTGGAGAAAACCTCAACACTTTCACGTAGCATTTTGTACAATTCGATAACACAAGAAAAACACAAAACTCACACATTCCTTTGCAGACAAAGATGTAGCATTTTGTAGCACTATGAATAATTATGCTTAAATTCTGTGAACAAAATGATAGGCTGAGGCTCGTCTTAATGCGGTTTAGCAAAGTATTTGAACAACATTGGGGATTATCTAAGAAGTGACAGTTAAGGTTAAAAAACGATTCTTACTGCTCGCACTACTACTAAGTCAGAGTGCCGCGCTGCAAGCTAAAGAAATTGAAACAGTTTCCGCCGGAGACTGGCAGATTTCCCTTGCCGCGGGTTATGGCGCGCTCGAAAATCCAAGGGCGAAGGTGGATAACGTCAACACTTGGATATTGCCCACTTGGTATTACTACGGTGAGAACTTTTATGTCGAGAACTTCACCTTAGGTTACAGCCTGTATGAGTCGGAAAATTTTATTGTTGACCTGCAGACACGCTTTAATGAGGACGGTTTTTCTACGAATTCGATGGACTGAATAAACTATTACTGAGTGATATTTTAGGTTATACCCCAGTGAAGCAGCCCATTAATCCAAAAGTCGTTAAATTTGAGGAAATTGAACGCAATCTTTCCTACCTAGGTGGAGTCAATACCACCTGGGTGACACCCTATCTCGATGTGAGTCTCGGATACTTCCACGATATTACTGGGGTGCACCAAGGTAATGAAATTCAAATCAGGCTAAAACGCAGTCAGGCGTTTTCTTGGGGCGCGCTCGGCTTTGAAGTCGGTGCGATTCGAAAAAGTGAAAACCTCGTCAGTTACTACTACAAACTCACCAAGGAAGAAGAAGGCCCACTGCGAACCAAATATCAACCCTCGGCCGCCATCAATTACCATGCCCGTACCGTGGTCAATGTGCCCATTTTCGACAATGTGAATTTTGTTGGGATCCTAGAATATACCTGGTTAGGGCAAGAAATCACCGACAGTGTGCTGATCGATAAGTCCGGCTATTTTTCTGGCTTTGTAGGGTTTAGCTATGATTTCTAAACCTTGTCATTCAAGCTCACTCTGGCTCACCTATTGTACCTATTGCAGCTTAATCTTGGCCTGCTTCGTCAGCCTGACGTCCCTCGCCGACGAGCTAAAAATCACACCGAATACTTGTGCCGTCACCCTCGAAAAGCCCGACTGCCATTTGGACTTACTCATTGAGTATCAATCGGATATTCCGCAGTCACTCTGTGTGTGGCTCACTACGGAAGCGGTCGCACTCACCTGCTTTGAGGACAGTCTCAATTTTAAATACCAAGTGCAATTGACCCTCGCAAAAGATGCCTTATTTGAACTCAGGGATCCGCAAAGCAACCACATAGTGACTACAGCGTTAGTCAAAGTCGCTAAGTTTGAACCCGCCAATCCCAGAAGACGTCGCGGACTAAACTGGAACTTATTATGACAAGCGCGCCAATGTCCGAGCCCCAATTGCAAATCCTGTTGATTGAAGACGACCAACCCCTTGCAGACTTGGTCTGTACCTATTTAACCCAAGAGGGTTTTAAGCTTATCCACTTAGATAATGCCGAAGATGCACTCATCCGCCAGGATACCGATGATTTTGACCTCATCATTTGCGATGTCATGCTGCCAGGACAAGATGGCTTTAGCAGCTATCCGCAGTTGGCCGCGAGTTATCCCTGCCCGATTATCTTCCTAACGGCGCTCGATAATCATGCCGACCAAATTAGGGGATTAAATCTAGGCGCCTGCGATTACTTGCTCAAACCCGTGGTGCCGCCTTTACTGCTGGCGCGGATTAAGGCCAACCTGCGCAAACAACAATCCAGCAGCAGTCGCAGTAAACTTAAGCTACACGACTTATTTTTAGACCCTAACCTACAGCAAGTGAATCTGGGGGATGAAGCCCTCTCCTTTACCACTAAAGAGTTTTCACTGCTGTGGATCTTCGCCCTGCACGCCGGCAAAGTGTTATCGCGGGAGTTTTTATTCGAACAGCTGGTCGGCCGCGAATATGACGGTTTAGACAGGGCCATAGATTTAAAAATCAGCCGCCTGCGTAAACGCTTAGATGAGCTCAATGTGCCGGGATTAGCCATTACGACGATTCACGGCAAAGGCTATTTATTCAATTACTTACCCAAAAAGGCTAGGTTTAACCGAAATGAAATTTCAGTTCTACCGCTTGTTTATATTTTTATTGTTGTCCTGCGGATTGGTGATCTGGAGCTTTGGTGAACTCGCCGAGCATTTTGCCCACGATGAGTACAACTACCAAATCGACGTCGACGACCTGCTACAAAACTATGATGAGCAGCTTCCGAAGATACAACGCCTCCCCATCGGCGCCCTCTCACTGCCGGAAAACTTAGAGGACTCGCTGCAACAGGGCGCGACCATCGCCCTGCGCCATAGCAGCAATGAGCTTTATTATTACCACTTAGATAAAGACAAACAGCACATCTTGATGCTGGGTCCATTGAAAACCTCTGCGCCCAAAGAGCGTAATACCAGTTTGATTTTATTAGGGTTATATTCATCACTCTGTTTAGTTGCCCTCTGGTGGATCTGGCCGGTATTTCGAGATCTTAACCATTTGCAGCAGGCCGCTATCGAATTTGGCCAAGCCCCGCGCAAACGTCCCAACGAAGTCCATAAACATTCGGCAATTTTCCCGCTTGCTAAGGCTTTTAACAGTGTCAGTCACCAAATCGTCGACTTTATCCAGATGCATAAGGAGCTGTCACGCACCATCTCCCATGAGGTACGCACGCCTCTTGCACGGATGCGCTTTGCGCTGGAAATCATTCGGCCACAGATAGACAGCAATTACGCCAATCGCTTAAATGAAGATATCGATGATATTGAACAGCTTGCTGCAAATTATCTGTCTTTTGCCCGTCTAGAGCATAAGGAAGAAACCCTCAGCCAAGAGTCGCAAGCCATCAGCTTGTTTATGGAAAAGCTGGCCCACAAATACGCTATCTACCAACCTAAGTTCAACATAGTGTTTCACCATGACTCGCAGCAGGCGCATTTCGACCCGATTGCGATGACGATTGCGATTCAAAACCTGATCCAAAATGCCATGCGTTTCGCTCAGCGTGACATCCATGTCCACTTCCATCAGCAAGGAGGCATAAATCGGATTAGTGTTGAGGATGATGGTCCGGGGTTTGAGGGTAAAGGCAAAAAACTGGTGGCGGCCTTCGAGCGGGATAGCCAGCAGAGTGATACTAGTGGCTATGGTTTAGGGCTATATATCGTCAAGAAAATTGCCACTTGGCATTATGGTACGCTGGAGTTAAGCCGCTCACAGGCCTTAGGCGGCGCCGAAATCAGCATTAGCTGGGACGATGCCTTAACGCCTAAAGCCGACACTGACGCCGAGTAATGGCGTGTTGAGGTTTAGTCTTTCACTAATAAGGCTAATACTTCGAAATGATCCGAGTGGGGAAAGAGATCGAACAACTGCACCTTAGTTAACCGATAGCCACGAATATGGCCGAGATCTTTGGCTAAGGTTTTAGGATTGCAGCTGGAATACAAAATCGCCTTAGGGGCAAATTCACTTAAGGAATGGCACAGAGACTCGCCGATCCCACGGCGCGGCGGGTTGACAATAATCAACTCGGGCTTAGTTTGCGCCGCATCGCCCTTGGCAAAGTCAGTGGAATCGAGCGCCATAAACTGTACGTTATCCAGCCCCATCAACTGCGCCGACATCTTAGCGCAGGCAATGGCTTCGGCCTCAATTTCAATCCCTGTCAATGGGATATCCTTAGCTGCACAGTGCAAACCAAAACCGCCCACACCACAAAATAAATCCCAAAGGGAAGCTGGCGCAAAGTCAGCCACCCACTCACGGGCGGTTTGATACAGCTTTGCCGCCACCTGCGGGTTGGTTTGAAAAAAGCTCTTGGGGCGAATAAACAAAGGCACATCGTTAAAGCGCTCTTCGAGGCGAGTGTTTTCGGTTAGGAAAATCTCCTCCTCACCTTCCAAGATGGCCATATGAATAGGCTGCAAATTGACTGAAACGACTTTGATCTGCGGATATTCGGCCATCAGCGCAGGCAATTCACGCTCGATACGGGCTATGGCATCTCGTGAGCGCAGCACAAACCGCAGCATATACTCGCCACGCACTTGGCTGCGCGTCAGTAGGATAAATTTAAGCTCGCCCTTGGCCTTATCGACACGGTAAGGCGGAATGCCCGCCTGCTGAACAAAGCGCTCTAAACGGTGGAGTAAGGCTTGCATATCAGCAGGATACAACAGACAGTCACACAGGCTCACCGCCTCGCCGCTGGGACTAACAATCCCCAGTACAGGAGCATGGGCCGCGCCCAAGACGACCATTTTCGCCTTGTTACGAAAACCGCTGCTGTCACCTACAACCGGAGGTAAAAACTGCGCTTCGGCGTTATCGACAAAAGCCGCTAACAATTGCTGCAATTCTTGGGTTTTGGCCGCCAGTTGCTGCGCCATAGGGAGCTTAATATGGCGACAGGATTGGCATTGGCCTCGTTCAAAATACCCACATTGTACTAATGTACTCACAGCATCGTACCCACAGCAGTGCCCGTCTATCTTATCTATTGAGATGGCGAGTGAAATTTGGATGACAACTGAAGCATAACAAACAGGATTAAGGCCTCAGTCAAAAAGCGCCACACTTTAGCGTTTTTATGCCGAAAAATCACCTTGAAGTGCAGCCTTGGCCGATTATCCGGCCCAGATTAACTTAATCTCAGACTATCGACATCGGCGATGGGAGTACGTTTTCCGAGTTTTTGTTCAACCCACTCAAGCACTTCGGCCGAGGTGCTCCTAAAGGTCGTGAGTTTTCCGCCGTAGAGACTCAGTAATCTCGGGTGAGAAATCGAGGTTTGCATTAGGGTATCCCTTGGGCGCTCAAAGGCGGAGCTTGCCTGTTTAGGTAATACCCTCACGCCACAAAACGTCTGCACTATCTTAATTTTGAGTTCTTCAATCGAAGGTGACATAGGAAAGTAGTGCCGATAAATACCTAAAAGGTAATTTATTTCAGACTCAGTCACATGAGGCTGTGTATCTAGAGATGTCAGCTCGGTTTCTGTGGTGCCAATTAGCAGTTGACCATACCAAGGCATCACAAAAATCACCCGCTTATCGAAGCAAGATTCTAAATATAGGATGCCGTCGGGGGCGGGTAAATCCAACAGTAAATGCGCGCCCTGCACCCAATCCAGCTCAACGCCAGCCAAGGGCGGTGACACCTTTGCCAGCACCTCATTCACCCAAGGACCGGCGGCATTAATCACCAACTTAGCCTCAATCTGTTGCACTTCGCCGCGATGGCGAAAGCTTAAGTCAATTTGCTCACTCAAGTGATTAAGCTGTAAAAACTCCGCCTCGGCATACACATGGGCACCCAATGCCTCGGCACTACGGGCCACCGCTTGGGTCAGCAATTTATCATCGGTTTGCGCATCCCAATACTGGAATACCGCCTTTAACCCCGAGAGCTTAAGCCCTTTAAAACGATGCCAATGTACGGCGGGAATAGACACAAAGCGGCCGAGCGGATCAAATTCACTGAGTAGCGCATACAAACTCAAGCCCGCCCGAATCGTCCAGGGGTTACGCTGACTGTCTTGATAGACGGGAATATAAAAAGGCACTGGCTTGACTAAGCTGGGCGCGAAGTCGAGCAGATGGCGCCGCTCCTGCAAGGATTTGCGCACTAGGTTCACTTGTCCGCTTTCAAGATATCGTAAACCACCGTGGATCAACTTGCTGGAATTAGCTGAGGTTTGACCGCCTATCTCGCCTTTTTCGATAAGCAGGGTCGAATATCCCGCCGCCGCTGCGTATTGGGCGATACCGACACCGCTGATCCCACCACCGATAATCGCAATATCGTATGAGCTCATACCGACTTTATCCATCCCAGCGCCTTGATGGTGTGTTTATCCATGTTCCACTCCCTTGCTATCACAGATTGGCTTTCACACTATTCGATACTGGCGTGCAATTGCTTTAAGGCTTTGTCACACATGGCTTTTAACGCCTTAAGATCTTCTATCTCAGCACCGATTTTACAGCGCATCAGATGCGGGATCTCACTCGCCTCGAGTTTTAGCGCCTGTCCAGCAGTTGTCAGAGACAATACCCGCACCCTTTCATCTTGGTCGCTGCGTCCACGACTCACCAGTCCTTTCGACTCTAAACGTTTTAACAAGGGCGTCAACGTCCCCGAATCGAGGAACAATTTATCCCCTAGGGTCTTCACACTGATCCCCTGCTCCTGCCACAACACCAGCATGACTAAATACTGGGGATAGGTTAAATCCAACTTATCGAGCATAGGACGATAGGCGCGCACCATGGCATTCGCGGCGCTGTAAAGAGAGAAGCAAACCTGATTCTCTAAACATAAGGCATTGTCTGCTTGAGTATTTTCCGCCGTATCCGACGTTTTATCTAAGGATGATAACTCTGAGTTAGGCATAGTCGATCCAAAAAACTTAAGTATATTGTGCACAATATACTTGCATTCAGGGTAAAAATCGAATTATAGTTTATCACAATTAAATTGCGCGCAACTTAAATTATCTTTGACACTATAAGGAACGAAATATGAAAACATTATATGAAACTCGAGCTACCGCCAGAGCCGGTCGCCAAGGCCAAGTCAGTACCGATGATGGCTTACTCGATGTTGCGCTGGCCTATCCAAAGGCGATGGGCGGAAGTGGATTGGCAACCAACCCAGAGCAACTGTTTGCAGCGGGTTATGCGGCCTGTTTCTCTAATGCGGTTTTACATGTCGCCAAAATCGGCAAAGTGGCCATTACTGAAGCGCCAGTCAGCGCAGTAGTTGGCATTGGCGCCAATGATGCGGGTGGCTTTGCCTTAACCGTCGCCCTAGAGGTTAATCTTGACCTTCCCCAAGCCGAGGCCGAAGCCCTAGTGCGTCATGCCCATCAAGTGTGTCCTTATTCCAATGCCACACGCAATAATATCGATGTAAAACTGAGTGTGAATGGCGCGGCGTTAAACTAAGCCCATAAGACAACAGTCACTATCGTCTAAAAAGCACCTCAGGGTGCTTTTTAGTTATCTGCCGCGAATATCCCTTCCCATAAACCTGCCTAACTTCCCAAAAAACAGCTAATCGCGAGTTAACTAACATTTCTTAAAGCTTAATTTAATCAAGGGGATTGAATTCAGTAGAGTAGTAGTCAGAGAACCGTTTTAATACCTATAACCCCACTATTGTGGAGGCGCTATGACTAAATACTTAACCAAATTCGCTCTACTATGCACCCTTGCATTGGCCATGCTGAGCACACCAAGCTGGGCCGAAGAAGCCAATAATGCGGATCAAACTTGGCATTATGTGAACGCCCAAGGTGAGCTGAAGATCAAACTCTATTTCTTTTGGTCGAAAACCTGCCCACACTGCGCCGAGGCCCATCCCTTTATCGACTCGCTGCCGCAGAAATACCCTTGGATAGAACTCGAATCCCATATGGTTTCGGCTCCTGGCGTACAGGACATTTGGCAAGGTATCGCGGCTAAAACCACTACCGAAGCCCGTTCTGTGCCTTATATGGCAAGCTGCGAGAAAGCCATTGTCGGTTATTCCAGCGAGGCGGTGACCGGTGAGTTTTTAGTGAACCGCCTGAAGAACTGTTACTTATCCCTTGGCGGTCAGCTAAGTGAAGCGGATATGCCTACTACAGGAACGCCTGCTGTTGCACCGACCAATAGTGAGCCCCTATTTGGCACCTGTGGAACCGACTCAGGCGAAGGCACCTGTGATGCCACCAGCCTTGCAAGTACTGACCAAGCCGAAGTACAACCCGTTGAGTTACCACTTGTAGGTGTAGTCACACCCGAGAGCATGTCACTTCCCCTGCTGACCTTAGTGCTGGCGGGCGTCGATGCCTTTAACCCCTGCGCCTTCTTCGTGCTGCTGTTTTTACTGTCGATTATGGTTAACGCTAAGAGTCGCAGCCGTATGCTGTTAGTTGGCGGTATCTTTGTGTTCTTCTCAGGCTTTATTTACTTCCTGTTTATGACGGCCTGGCTAAACATCTTCCAGCTATTAGGCGCAGGCAGTGATGGCGGGATGATCATTCTAGCCGCAGGGATCCTAGCCTTGATCGCAGGCACGATAAACGTGAAGGATTACTTCTTCACAAAGGGCGATGTCACCCTATCGATGTCGGCTGAAAACCGCACTAGCCTTATCAAACGCATGGGCAAGCTGTCGAACTCCAGCAGCCTAGGCGCACTGATTGTCGGCTCAACCGTGCTGGCCATTTTGGCTAATGCCTACGAGCTACTCTGTACTGCGGGCTTCCCGATGATTTATACCAGCGTGCTATCCATGCATAACCTGCCGGACATTGAGCGCTATATGTATTTGGTTTTATACAATATTGTCTATGTAATCCCTCTCGCGATTATTGTGATTGTGTTTAGCGCTACCTTAGGTAAACGCAAACTGACCGAAAAAGAGGGCCAAGCACTCAAGCTGATGTCCGGTGTGATGATGTTTGGTATGGGTGTCGCGCTAGTATTAGATCCCACAGCGCTGCAGAGTGTTGGGCTGGCACTGGGATTAATTCTAGGTTCATTGGGCTTAACCGCCATCATAGTACTCAGTCGTAAGTTACTCACGGCAAAAGCGAATAAAGCGGTATAAGCAATAACAGGGTTTTGGATTGGCAAACTTGGGATAAAGGACTAAAGTAAAACCTGAGCTTGCCGATACAAAGACTCAGCTTACAATTGAGGTTAGTTATGTCTATTTCACTGAACACCCAAGCTATCACGCCTAACTTAGAAAATGGTGCCGTTGGCGTTAAAGTGGCGCAGTTAGCCAAAGAGCAGCAAAAGGCGGAAGGTCAAATTGCCGTTGATTTAATTAACGCAGCCACACCTCAACCCGTGGGAAATACCGGCCACAATATCAACACTACGGCCTAACCCACCCGCAAGAGATTGATAAAAAGCGCCCCGAACATCGGGGCGCTTTTTTTATTTAAGGAATTCGAATGGAGTTAAGCCATTTGAACGGGCTAACTTGAGGCTCCACAGGCTCAGCCCTAAGAAAAGGCATTACCATTGACATGCATAATGGTGAATGTCCACACCACAAACGCGAGTGGAATATGCACTAAGGCGTAAAAGCATTGATCCAACCGACTCATTCCCTTGGCCAGCCAAATCAAATACAGATGCAGGCCAATCACCACAGGGAACAACATAAATAACGGATACAAGGCAAAAGGGCTGGCATCGGCTAATAGGCTATGACTCAACAGCGCCCAAGCCACCATCAGCGCCGTGGTTAAAGGTGGCGTGGCAACACGATACTGCTCTGGATACGGGAACATCCTTGGCCTCTTACACTTCTTCAATACTGATACGGTCAGTCGCCCCGCGTTGGGGTGACGTCTAGGGTTTTCGTGCGATCAGCTGCGCCTTGGCACTTTCAGTACCAGCAGCATCGCTTAACCGACCTTCAAAGTAATGCAAAGGTTGCCAGTTAGCAAATACGGATTGCAGTTCGTTCTCTGTGAGTAAAAAATCGGGGTTGCGAGGTCGACCAATTTGCGCCTGTTGCCAAGTAAAGGTCTCATACACAATCAGTCCGCCGGACTTTAGGCTCGCAGCGATTTGCGGGAACAGTGGTCGATGTAAGTAATTAAAGACTAAAACAATATCAAAGAACTCTTGGGGTAACTGAGGCGCGCTGCCGTCTTCTAAATTCCACTGCCATTGATGTGCTTTGTCGTGTGTCTGCTCAGCCAAGGCACTCAAATCCTGGTCGATAAAGGTCACTTCACAACCTTGGGAGAGAAACCACAGACCATTTCGGCCCGAACCACAGGCTAAATCCAATACCTTAAACCCTGTAAGCTCTGGCCATGAAAACTGGGTAATTAAGCTCGAGACATTGCTGAGTGTGGCGTGTGTCATCCCTTTATCTCTTTTTTAGTGTCTATCTGTTTGCGATGCACTATCGAATAGTGTCTCAGCCCCGACGGGCCATGGGATACTATCACAGATAAAAATAACACTAAGATAAACAGTTCAGGCTTGTAGTTGGCAAGCGGCACAAATAGGCAAAGTAGCCCTAATTTCCCAAGAGTTAACACGCCTTTCAGTTGAATTAACCAACGCCAATCTCGAATAATTTCCCACAACATCAATATGCTGCCGGTCCCCATCGCCAGATACCAATAATTCAACCAGAGGGATTTATCGACGCTCAATAATATTCCGCCGCCCGCTCCGGCAATACCCAATATATGTAAAGCTCTTAGGGTTGTTTTACTCAGCCGCTGTACCCAAAAACGTCTTTCAGACATCTGCTGCCTTGCCATAGATTTAACCCCTTAGCACCACTCAAGTAACATTTTGGAAAAATATATTCTGCATTCTCAAAAAACACTGGTGAGATTTAATTATTTACTGAATACTCAGGATAAATATTCGAATATTTACACTAAATAATCAAATCAAAAATAAACCATAAAATTTAGTACGTTAAAATAAAACACTCCTACTAAGCCTTTATTTTCTCACATCAATTCAGCAATGATAATTTAGCCCATCAAAATATGTTAACTCACGCAAGTTATACCGTATTCACTGAGTGATTAACTTCAATTTCGTTAATATTTTCAGCCATGTTGCACATTTCAAATATGTAATTCCTTTTGCAACAATCGTTATGTGACCTAAGTACGCATATACCTCTTTAGATAGTGGTAAATTTGTTCATGGAGAATACTCTAAAAGCGCGTGAGCCACGTAAAATATAAATATCACGCCATGATGAATAACCCTTATTAAGTAGATGAAATGTACGGCGGAGGAACGATTATGTTCACAAGAAAGATTCAAAAAACAGCACTAGCCATGCTGATCTCTGGTGCAATGGCAGGCACAGCCTATGCCGCGCCAGAAGTACTAGCCGATTTTCACGGTGAAATGGGCGGCTGCGATAGCTGCCACGTATCAGATAAAGGTGGCGTGACTAACGACAACCTGACCCATGAAAATGCCCAATGCGTTAGCTGCCACGGTGATTTAAAAGAACTGGCCGCTGCAACGCCAAAAGATAAAGTTTCTCCGCACAAATCTCACTTAATTGGTGAAATCGCTTGTACCAGCTGCCACAAAGGCCACGAAAAATCAGTGACTTATTGTGACGCTTGCCATAGCTTCGGCTTCGATATGCCCTTTGGCGGCAAGTGGGAACGTAAGTTTGTGCCTGTTGACGCAGACAAAGCGGCTCAAGATAAAGCCATTGCCGCTGGCGTGAAAGAAACCACAGACGTCGTGGTTATCGGTTCAGGTGGTGCAGGTCTTGCTGCCGCCGTTTCAGCCCGTGATGCAGGCGCGAAAGTGATTCTGTTAGAAAAAGAACCTATCCCAGGTGGTAACACTAAACTGGCTGCCGGCGGTATGAACGCTGCAGAAACTAAGCCACAGGCTAAGTTAGGTATCGAAGATAAGAAACAAATCATGATCGACGACACCATGAAAGGTGGTCGTAACATCAACGATCCTGAATTAGTGAAAGTCCTGGCCAACAACTCTTCAGACTCTATCGATTGGTTAACCTCTATGGGTGCCGACATGACTGACGTGGGCCGTATGGGTGGCGCAAGCGTTAACCGTAGTCACCGTCCAACCGGTGGTGCGGGTGTGGGTGCACACGTTGCACAAGTGCTGTGGGACAACGCCGTTAAACGTGGTACTGACATTCGTTTAAACAGCCGTGTTGTCCGCATCCTTGAAGATGCAAGCGGCAAAGTGACCGGCGTTTTAGTGAAAGGTGAATACACTGGCTACTATGTGATCAAGGCCGATGCCGTCGTGATTGCTGCCGGTGGTTTTGCGAAAAACAACGACCGCGTTGCTAAGTACGATCCTAAGTTAAAAGGCTTTAAAGCGACTAACCACCCAGGTGCAACCGGTGACGGCTTAGACGTTGCGCAGCAAGCGGGCGCCGCAACTCGTGACTTAGAATACATCCAAGCTCACCCAACTTACTCACCAGCCGGTGGTGTGATGATCACCGAAGCGGTACGTGGTAACGGTGCTATCGTGGTTAACCGTGACGGTAACCGCTTCATGAACGAAATCACGACCCGTGATAAAGCGTCTGCAGCGATTCTGCAACAGAAAGGCGAAAGCGCTTACCTCGTATTCGATGACTCTATCCGTAAGAGCTTAAAAGCTATCGAAGGTTATGTTCACTTGAACATCGTTAAAGAAGGCAAAACCATCGAAGAGTTAGCGAAACAACTCGATGTGCCTGCCGCTGAACTGGCGAAAACCGTCACTGCTTACAACGGTTTTGTGAAATCAGGTAAAGACACACAATTCGAGCGTCCAAACCTGCCACGTGAAATCGCCACTGCGCCTTTCTATGCCTTAGAAATCGCACCAGCGGTTCACCACACTATGGGTGGTATCGTTATCGATACTCAAGCCGAAGTGAAGAGCGATAAAACCGGTAAACCTATCAGCGGTTTATACGCTGCAGGTGAAGTGACTGGTGGTGTTCACGGTGCTAACCGTTTAGGTGGTAACGCCATCTCTGATATCGTGACCTACGGCCGTATCGCGGGTGCATCTGCCGCGAAATACGCGAAAGATCACTAATATCGAACGTTTCTAGGTTAAGGGACTAACCTAAGGCTCACATAGCACGACCCATTTGAGCCCAGCTTGAATCTTCAAGCTTATCAGTACAAGCGAGCCGTCAGGGGCTCGCTTTTTTATGATTTTTTGTGCAATTGATGACAAAGCTCACTCTTTTTACGGGGTAAATTCATCACCAGAGGACAAACGTCGCCGAGTCACATACACTCAGTGCCAGTAACAATGTAACCTTTAGGTGATTGAAATGAGAATTGGATTTTTTAGCGCAAAACACTACGACATGCAGCATTTTAACCGTACAAATGCCGCATTTGGTGCGCAAATTGAGTATTTCGATTATCGCCTCTGCATGCAAACCGTTAAGCTTGCCGAAGGTTTTGAGGTGGTGTGCGCCTTTGTTAACGATTCACTCTGTGAAGAAGTGTTAGTCGAGCTTGCCAAAGGTGGCACGAAAATCATTGCCATGCGCTGCGCGGGTTTTAACAATGTCGATTTAGTCGCCGCCAAACGCTTAGGCATGCAAGTGGTCAACGTACCCGCGTATTCCCCGAATCTGTGGCCGAGCATACTGTCGCCTTAATGCTGACCTTAAACCGTAAAATCCATAAGGCCTACCAGCGCACCCGTGATGCGAACTTCTCCCTCGAAGGCTTGGTCGGTTTTAATATGTTTGGCAAAACTGTCGGCGTAATAGGCACAGGTAAGATTGGGGTCGCCACGATTAAAGTATTGCTCGGTTTTGGCTGTAAAGTGATTGCCTTTGACCCCTACCCAAATCCTGCGGTAGAAGCGCTCAATGTGGAATATCAGGATCTGGATACCATTTACGCCAACAGCGATATTATCAGCCTGCACTGTCCATTAACCGCCGATAACCACCATCTGCTGAATAAAGAAAGCTTTGCCAAGATGAAACCCGGCGTCATGGTGATCAACACCAGCCGCGGCGGTCTGCTCAACGCCTTCGATGCGATGGAAGCCTTAAAGCTCGGCCAGATTGGATCCTTAGGGCTCGATGTGTATGAAAACGAAAAAGAATTGTTTTTCGAGGACAAGTCGAACCAAATCATTCAAGACGATGTGTTCCGTCGCTTATCCGCCTGCCACAACGTGATTTTTACCGGTCACCAAGCCTTCCTCACCGAAGAAGCGCTGGGCGCGATTGCACACACAACCCTGAGCAATGTCAAAGCCCTACTCGCGGGCGAGCGCTCTGGTAACGAACTGTTTTAACTGACAGAACCATACCTGACTGCTAAAGTGAGGCTTCAACATTGAAGCCTCACAGAGGAAACTAAATATGTTAGTGACTCAGCAAACTCAGGATATCAACACGCCCACAGGGCCGATGCGCACTTATGTCTATCGCCCAGATGCCCCAGGGCAATTCCCCTGTATCCTCTTCTATTCTGAGATTTTTCAGCAAACTGCGCCCATTGCCCGCACTGCAACTATCCTCGCTGGCCATGGTTTTGTGGTGTTAGTGCCAGAAGTCTTCCATGAGCTTAATCCGATAGGCACAGTGCTGGCCTACGATGATGTAGGTAAAGATAAAGGCAATGCCGATAAATTTGCCAAGCCCTTAGAGCAGCACGACAGCGACACCCAAGCCCTTATCGATTTTGCCCGCCAGCAAAGTTATTGCACCAGTAAAGTCGGCAGCATGGGCGTGTGTATTGGCGGCCACTTAGCCTACCGCGCCGCACTCAATCCTGAGATTTTGGGGGCGTTTTGCCTCTATCCGACCGACATTCACTCTAATACCCTGCCCTGCGCCTATAGCAATGATTCACTGAGTCGCAGCGGCGATATTCAAGGGGAATTAGTGTTAGTATTTGGCAAGCAAGATCCCCATGTATCACCCGAAGGGCGGGTATTGATCCACCAACAGTTGATGGCTAAAAACCGCAATTTCAGTTGGTTAGAGGTTAATGCTCAGCATGCCTTTATGCGTGATGAGGGTGAGCGCTACGATCCCGCGCTGGCGCTGCAAATGTATCAACAATCCGTGGCGTTTTTTCACCGAGTATTGAGATAGGCGAAAGTATCAAGCCAACCCCTTAACCAATATGATTAATGGGTTGGCTTAGCTAAATGCTTAACTTTAAGAGCTTAAGCCTCTTAATCTTTACACCTCAGGACTTACCTGCCCTTGTAGACGGCTTTGGCTATAGGCCACCAGCTCTTGGTTGCTCACCCGGGTAATAAACGTATCGTCGAGGAAGAAGTCCACATCATCCCCAGATTTACGGCCCGACAATAACTGAGAGCTGCCATCTTCGTAGGCTAACGTCATAGTGACTGTGTGCTCATCGGGATAGGCAATTTGCGCCTGAGTCAGTTTAACGGGCGCCGATTTCAGCTCATCACTCACATGGGGATTCACCTTAAAAATCGCGTCCACCGGCATATCAACTACCGCGGGCGATTTATCGGTAATCGGATTCTTACCCGTCCAAAACTCAATAGTGTTAACAATAAACAAATCGCCCGTCGCCGCCAGACCATACACAGGGCTTAACAGAATAAATAAGCCCGCGCGGCCATAACGGTTGTCCACCGCACTTAAGTTGCCCTTAGTCACCATTTGGCTCAGGCCCATTTGTCCCATACAGCCAGTTAACTGAGTGGTTAACAGCGCGCCGATCGTCACAGCTAAGAGTTTAGATTTCATCAGGTTTGCTCCAATTCGCTAAAAACAAAAACATGAATTCTAAGGATTAGGCAGGGCTAAACCGTGCGACGGGACACAAACCAAGGTAAACAAAAGGGAGTGGATGTAAGCAAGAACGCTGATTTTGTTATGAAAAACGCATCAAGAGAGTAAAGCTCACGGGAAGATAATAAAACTGAGTATCTCCCCCGGCGCCGACAACAGTTTGCTAATAAATGTACTGCTGCGGCGCACGAATGCAAGAAGACCTACTCGAGATCAAAGCGCTTTTTCCCCTCCTGCAATGCTTGACGCTCGTGGAGCGGCGCCTGATCCGCCAGCTTTAACACCGCCTTTTGCAGCATCAAGTTGTTGGGATAAGTGATGGTATCGCCATTATCCCTGAGGATAAGTACATGAAACAGCGCGATTTCAATAATCACTCCGCTGATATCTTCATCCTTATCCACCACCCGAATACGTTCACCAATCCGATACGGGAACACAAAGAAAATCAGCACACCAGCGGTTAAATTACTCAGTATCGACCACTGAGCGACTAAGGCGACGCCCATCACCGCAAACGCGGAGGAGACAAACAGCGACACGTCCTGATAACCCAAGCCGAGGGACACCGCCATCAAAGACAAAGTGATAAAAAACATCACATAGGAAATAAACCGAGTGACAAGACTGGTACGGGCGGCACTCACCTGCTTCATCAATGAGAGTTTTTTCACCCATTGAGTTAAGGCACGCTGCAAAAAGAGAAACACCGCAAGATAAATACAGGCAAGCAGGATTTGATTTGTCATAATAGCCACTTAAAAAACGAAACCAGCTGAATTCTAACTTTTTTGCACCAGCAGTTATAGAGTCCCAAATCAGCCCAACGCAAATAGAGTAATAAGTACTATGGCCGACGCAACTTTACTACATGAAACCCAAGATGCCCTAGGGCCGATCCGCGTGCTCGACTATGGTGATACCCGCGTGCTGTCCTTTGGCGACAACGATGAGCAGAGCAAAATTCTTAAAACCGCACCGCATATTCCGCAGCATACCTATGTGCAAGGCATGCTACTGGTGTTGTTGTTTTGCCAACCCAAAAGCGCCATCGTACTCGGCCTTGGTGGCGGCGCCCTCATTCATGCCCTGCGCCGCTTCGATGCCGCAATCAAACTTACTGCGGTTGAACTTCGCCCGGCGGTGATTGAACTTGCCAAGCGTTATTTTCAATTACCGATTGGCAAAAAGCTTAATCTCATCAACGAAGATGCCGTCGCCTTTATGGCATCGGCCGAGCATAAAAAGGTCGATGTGATTTTTGCCGATATCTACAGCGCCAAAGGGGTCGACACAGGGCAACTCTCGCCCACTTTTCTTCAGCAGTGCACACAGCTAATTAAACCCAATGGTTATTTAGTGTTGAATTGCTGGAAGGAGCACAGCCAAAATCGCGAGTTACTCGCCGATCTGCAGCACCATTTTGCCCACGTGCATGCCTGCCTCACCAGCGGTGGCAACTGGGTGATTTTTGCCAGCCAAACACCACAATCTTTGGGGGCGTCGGCGCTGAAAAGTCAGGCGCAAACCCTGTCACAACAACTGGATTTTGCCCTTGAACGTTCACTGACTCGTTTTGGCCCTTGGATTTAAGATTAATCTCAGTCAAATGGCTTAAATTAGTTAACCCTAAGACTCAGCTTTGCTATGCTTCACACTCTCTATTGATATGAGCTGTCACCATGAAAAATAAGAATAAATTTTTGTTAAGCGTTATGGCGCTGGCGTGCCTTAACTCTCTCAATGCTAACGCCGAAACCTTTAGTTTTGACACTCGTAACTCACTCAATTCCGACACATTAGTGCTGTTCCAAAGCGCTGATTCGACAACCTATAGTCTCGATTTTTTACCCCAATCGACTCAAGACCAACTTAACCTTGCGGTCGCCGACAACAGTTTTGCGGGTAAACGCGGTGAAATCCTCGAAATCCTAGTCCCGAGCGAAATCGACGCTAAGCGAGTATTATTGGTTGGGATTGGCGATGCAAAAACCTTAACACCCGGTGAAATCAATACATTAGGTGGCAATATTGCCGCCAAGCTTGAAACCGTGCCTCAAGCGACAGTGCGTGTGCTGACCCAAGGCTTAAGTAACACGCCGCTATTTGGCTCAGAACTGGCCCACGGCATTGAGCTGCGCAGCTACCGTTACACTCAATTTAAAGCCAGCAATCGCGCCGAGAAGAACTATCAAATCGGGGTTGATGACTTAAGCCAAAACCAAAAACACCATAAGAATCTGCAAGCTATCGAAGCGGGTGTGTTTTTAGCGCGGGATCTCACCAATGCCCCGGCTGGGATCATGTATCCCGAAAGCTTTGCTAACGAGGCGCGTAAACTTAAGTCCCTCGGCGTAAAAGTCACAGTACTTGAAGCCAAAGACATTGAACGCTTAAACCTCGGCGCCTTAGCGGCTGTGGGTAAAGGCAGCGAGCGTCCGCCTAAGTTGGTTGTCGCCCACTGGCCCGGCAGCAAAGAAGCGCCGATTGCTCTGGTGGGTAAAGGCATTACCTTCGACTCTGGCGGCTACAATATCAAGGCCACAGGTACCTCTATCGCGCGGATGAAGTCCGATATGGCGGGCGCGGCGACCGTGCTCGGTACAGTCAAAGCCATGGCCATTCAAAAGGCGCCGGTAAACCTAGTCGCGATTATGCCGATGGCGGAAAACATGGTGTCGGGACATGCGATGATCCCAGGCGATGTGATTAAAACCGCTCAAGGTCTCACGGTTGAAGTGCTCAACACCGATGCCGAAGGCCGTTTAGTATTAGCCGACGGCCTCTGGTATGCCCGTGAGAATTATCGCCCTTCGATTATCGTCGATGTGGCGACCCTCACAGGCTCGAAAGTGGGCGCGCTGGGTAGCGTTTATGCGGGATTGTTTACCGATTCGGAGCCGCTGGTGCAGCAGCTCACCTTTGCGGGTCAACAGGTGGGTGAAAAAGTCTGGCGCTTGCCGTTAGATCAAGCCTACGACGATGAGCTGAAATCCACCATCGCCGATTTAAAGAATACTGGTAAAGAGGGCAGCGCGGGGGCATCGTCTGCCGCCATGTTCCTCAAACGCTTTGCGGGTGAGCAACCTTGGGCTCACCTCGATATCGCTGGCAACGCCTTAACCGCCACCGATACCGCCGTCGTGCCAGCTGGCGCCACGGGCTATGGCGTGCGCCTGCTCAGCACTTGGTTAACTCAGCCTAAGGCGCAAAACTAACGCTATATTGTGAGTTAACTAGATCCAAACCCACTCAAGCCGAGTCTGTGGCTGGTTTGAGAAGTTAGATTAAGGGATATCGTCGATATCCCTTTTTTATTGCCCTGCACTTGTGCCACTTCATTAAAGTAAACAATCAATTAGCCGCTAGGGCGCGCCTGTACTGAAAAAATCGATTAATCCTCGATCTCAAACCCGCTAAATTCGATAAAACCGATTAGGATGATAGTTTTTATGCGTTATATTTATCATTCTGGGCTGGGTAATATGCTTCACATCAACGGGACACAAGTTAAGTGCCTCGTACTTAATTCACCATAATCAACTAAATGGAAGCATAAAATGACTCAGTCAATTATCAACAGCACAATCAAACCATTCAAAGCCACTGCTTACCACAATGGTGAGTTCGTTCCTGTAACTGAACAAGATCTGTTAGGTAAATGGTCAGTTGTATTCTTCTATCCAGCTGACTTCACTTTCGTTTGCCCAACTGAATTAGGCGACATGGCGGATCACTACGCTAAGTTACAATCTATGGGCGTTGAAGTTTACTCAGTATCGACTGACACTCACTTCACTCACAAGGCATGGCACGATACTTCTGACACCATCAAGAAGATCAACTTCCCAATGCTGGCTGACCCAACTGGCGTGATCAGCCGTAACTTCGGTGTGATGATCGAAGAAGAAGGTTTAGCACTGCGTGGTACTTTCGTTATCAACCCAGAAGGCCAAGTGAAAGTTGCTGAAATCCATGACTTAGGTATCGGCCGTAGCGCTCAAGAGCTGGTTCGTAAGATCCAAGCGGCTCAATACGTTGCCACTCACGATGGCGAAGTTTGCCCAGCTAAATGGCAACCAGGTGACGAAACCTTAGCACCATCTTTAGACCTAGTAGGCAAAATCTAATCTAGCCTAACAAGAGTCAACCCCGCCAACCTAGCATCTCAAGCTAGTTGGTACTGCAGTAAGGTGGCAATTGCACGAATCCCCATGAGCTTAGTTTCTAACTTAGTCGCTAAGTGATTGGGGTGAGTGATGCAGCCAACGCCACTGCGGTGCCAAATAGGAAGAGATAACCGCCCCCTGCAAGGTTCTAGGTTGGCACCCTCGCGTTTTTCTCTCTTTTCAATTTTTTATACTGATTTTGGAGTCATCATGTTAGATGCGAATTTGAAAAATCAACTGCAAACCTATCTGCAAAACCTCAAGAGACCAGTTGAACTTGTCGTGTCAGCAGATGAGGGCAAAAAGTCTCAAGAATTAAAAAGCTTAGCCAATGACATCGTTAGCCTTTCAACATTAGTGAGCCTCAAAGAAGCTCAAGGCCCCCGCACGCCAGCGATGACAGTGGTTAACCCAGAACTCAATACTCAGATTAGCTTTGCTGGTCTGCCTATGGGTCACGAATTTACCTCACTCGTGTTAGCCCTGCTGCACACGGGTGGACACCCCATCAAACTCAGCGACGAAATCATTGAGCAGATCCGTAATCTGCCTGGCAAATATGAGTTTGAAACCTATGTGTCACTGACCTGCCAAAACTGCCCTGATGTGATTCAGGCGCTGAATATGATGGCCGCGATCAACCCGAACATCACCAACGTGATGATCGACGGCGCCCTGTTCCAAGATGAAGTTGCCAGCCGTAATATCATGGCCGTACCGTCTGTGTACTTGAACGGTGAAGTGTTTGCCGCGGGTCGCATCAGCATTGGTGAGATCTTAAATAAACTCGATACTGGCGCGGCCAGCCGCAAAGCGGAAGAACTCAGCCAAAAAGCCCCATACGAAGTCTTAGTCGTCGGTGGTGGCCCCGCTGGTGCTGCGGCAGCGATTTATGCTGCCCGTAAAGGTCTGCGTACTGGTGTGGTGGCCGATAAATTCGGTGGCCAAGTCGCCGAAACTGTTGGTATCGAAAACTTTATTTCGGTTAAAGCGACTGAAGGTCCAAAACTGGTGGCTAACCTTGAAGCCCATGTGCGTGACTATGAAGTCGATATCATGGATAACCAAAAAGCCGTTAAACTGGCGAGCGATGGTTTATTCGAACTCGAACTGGCAAGCGGCGCTAAACTGCGCAGCCGTACCATACTACTGGCAACCGGTGCCCGCTGGCGCGAAATGAATGTCCCCGGCGAGAAAGAATACCGCGGTAAAGGCGTAGCCTACTGCCCACACTGTGACGGCCCATTGTTTAAAGGCAAACGTGTTGCAGTGATCGGTGGCGGTAACTCAGGTATCGAAGCGGCAATCGACTTAGCCAACATCGTTGAGCATGTCACAGTACTCGAGTTCGATAGCAAACTGCGCGCCGATGATGTGCTGCAACGTAAAGCGGCCTCTATGGGCAATATCCATATCATAACCCAAGCGATGACCACTGAAGTAACAGGTGACGGTACCCGTGTAAACGGCCTGAACTACACCGACCGTGCAACGGGTGAAAGCCATCATATTGTGCTGGCGGGAATCTTCGTACAAATCGGTTTAGTGCCCAATGCCGAATGGTTAAAAGGCACTGTGGATTTGACTCCTCGCGGCGAAATCATCGTCGATGAGCGCGGCCAAACCTCAGTACCAGGCGTATTTGCCGCAGGTGACGTGACGAACTCACCTTACAAGCAAATCATCATCGCCATGGGTAGTGGCGCCAATGCCTCACTCGGTGCATTTGATTACTTAATTCGCCATAGCGATGACAGTACCGAGACCACAGCGACTAAAGCGGCTTAATCGTTAACCGATTAATCCCCTCACTAAAAAGCCAGCTGATGCTGGCTTTTTGTTTTTAATAGCATTTATTTCGAGTCTTGTGATTTTATCGACCGCTTTAAACCATGGTATAAACTGGCAAATACGAAGGTTGAAAACAACAAGATTAAGCAAAGCACTCTCACCCAAGGCACTTGTCCCTCGAGTAAGCCATTCAAAAAAGCGGAAGAAACCATAAAACTGACAAAATAGACATAATGTAGTTGCGTCATCTGGATTTCCTTATCTTAACCATAACTATTTCAACGAGGATAGCGCCAACAATCCTGTTCTACAGGTAAGCATTCTCAAGCCGAATTTGCATTAAGGTTTCAGGTGTATCGACCGCTTTGAAACCAAACTGAGCATAGAGTCCATGGGCATCGCGGGTAGCGAGCATTATGCGCCTTAATCCTTGCAGATCAGGATGTTCCATAATTGCTGCCATCATCATCTTACTTAAACCTAAGCCGCGGTGAGATTCGAGGACAAACACATCGGCAAGGTAGGCAAAGGTGGCTTTATCGGTAATCAGTCGTGCAAAGGCAAGCTGTTGATTATCCTTATCAAACACCCCAAAACATAAACTGTTACTAAGCGCCTTTCGCAAGAGTTCTGGCGGCATACCCTGCGCCCAATAACTGTTGGAAATAAAACCATGGATAAGCTCAAAATCCATTTCCGTTTGCGCTGTACTGACCCGGTATTTCATCACTCGCCTCGATTTAGCTGTTGTTGACGCTTACCAATAGCATGAAAGCCATGGCAAATAACACTAATTTAGCTAATGAATACAAGGCTCCCGCCAGAGTGCCACCGCCATGGTTAGTAAATGCCAAGTGGCGATTGATTTCATATTTAAATAAATGGGCGAGATGACGATAAGCCAAAAAGTAAAGCAGTGAAGCGGCAGGCCAAATGCCAATAATCAGCATTTGGCCCTGTTCCTTGGTCGTCAAAAGTGCTGACAGAAAGGGAATACTCATAAACGCCGCATATATCCAAGCGAAACGCTTGAGTAACTGACGAATTTTTTTATCCGATAACGGCTTCAACTGAACTCCTTTTCATCTTACTTCCACGCAATCACTGACTACATTGGCTCGATTTGCTCGACCATCAACTGCAGGGTGAAATTACCGCGATATTCGTTCACATCCAGCTTATAGACGATGCGCGCATGTTGAATCGTCGCATCGGGCCAAGTGTGTAAATCCACATTAAAGGCAATCGCATCTAACATCACGGTACTGCATGGGGTTTCAAGCACTAATTTAAGGTGGCGCTCCCCACGATCCGCTGCTGGATAATCTTAAAATAACCATCGAATAATGGCTCCTCGAAGGACTGACCCCAAGGTCCCGCATTACGCAGCAACTGGGCGATTTCGAGGGTAAGTTCCGTCGGCGTTAATTCACCATCGGACCAAAGCTCACCCGTGAGCTGCTCAGGCTTTAACAGTTCACGCACCGCATCATCATAGGCTTTAGCAAAGGTTGCGAAGCCACCGGACTTTAAAGTTAAGCCCGCCGCCATCGCATGGCCGCCAAATTTGCTGATAAGCCCTGGATGGCGGGAGTTAACCAACTCCAGCAGATCGCGCATATGCAAGCCTTTGATGGAGCGCGCCGAGCCTTTAATCTCACCATTCCCCGCGTCGGCAAAGGCGATAACGGGTCTGTGGTATTTATCTTTAATCCGTGAGGCAAGAATACCGATAACCCCTTGGTGCCAATCCTCTTGAAAGAGGGCAATACCCCACGGAAGTTGCTCTTCATTAAGCTTTAGATATTCAAGACTTTTCAGCGCCTCTTGCTGCATCCCGACCTCAAGCTCACGTCGCTCTTGGTTGAGGCTATCGAGTTCTGCCGCCATCCGCCTTGCATACATGATGTCTTCACACAGCAGGGTTTCAACGCCTAGCGCCATTTCATCCAGTCTGCCGGCGGCATTGAGCCTAGGCCCTACGGCAAAGCCAAAGTCCGAGGCAACAATGCGAGCAGGATTACGTTTGGCCACTTCGAGTAAGGCGGTAATGCCTACGCGGCATCGACCACTGCGTACCCGCTGCAATCCCGCCTCGACCAGAATACGATTGTTGGCATCGAGTGAGACCACGTCGGCCACAGTGCCAAGGGCGACAATATCCAGCAGAGTGCCGAGATTAGGCTCGGCAATGCCGCGGGCTTGATACCAATGACGAGCGCGCAGCTCTGCCCTGAGCGCCGTCATCAGATAAAAGGCGACCCCGACGCCAGCAATGGATTTACTGGCAAACTGACAACCGGGCTGATTGGGATTCACTATGGCATCGGCCGCCGGTAACTCATGGCCGGGTAAGTGATGGTCGGTGATCACCACCTGCATGCCAAAGGCCTTGGCGGCGGCTACACCCTCAATCGAGGAAATGCCGTTATCAACAGTAATCAGTAATTCTGCCTGTTTGGATGCCGCCACGGCGACAATCTCAGGGCTCAGGCCATAACCGTAATCGAAACGATTGGGGATCAGATAATCGACCTTACTCGCGCCCATCATCCGCAGCGCTAGCAAACACACACTGGTCGAGGTAGCGCCGTCGGCATCAAAATCGCCGACGATCAGTATCGACTTATCCTGCTGCATCGCATCGGCAATTAGCTTAGCTGCTTGTTCTAAGCCCTTCATTGTATCGGGTCTTAACAGGCCTTTGAGCACCAGTTCGCATTCGTTGGGCATAACACCACGGCGGGCGTAAAGCTGTCTTAATAACGACGGAAGGTGAGCGGGTAAATGGCTATCATCAACGGTTGGACGACGGACTATCTTATGGTTCAAGGGAGCAAACTCTTAAGCAATCATGGGGCTAAGATAACAAAAAGGTGAGCCTTAAGCTCACCTTTAATGGGATAAATTTATCCGAAACCGGATTATTTGCGAGCTTCTAAGGTACGCAGTAGATCGGCAGGTGGTTGATATCCTGGGATCATATTACCGTCTTCCAATACGATTGCAGGCGTGCCGTTAACGCCAAAGCTGGTACCTAGCTCGTACTGCTCGGCAATCTTGGCATCACAGGTCGCGGCGGATACTTTTTTGCCAGCCTTAGCTTCTGTCATGGCCTTTAATGGATCCTTAGCACACCAAATAGCCTGCATCTCATCGGCATTGGCAGATGGTACACCAGCACGTGGGAAGGCTAAGTAACGCACAGTAATGCCGAGCTTGTTGTAGTCTGCCATTTGGCTATGTAACTTACGGCAGTAGCCACAGCTCACATCGGTAAACACAGTCACAACGTGTTTTTCATCCTTGGCTTTATATACCAGCATATGATCTTCAAGCGGCTTCATCATCGCCAGACGAGGGCCAGCAAGCGCCGCTTCCGTCAGGTTTTTCATGCCCTTATCAATATCGTATAAATTACCGTGGAACAGTTTTGAGCCATCGCGGCTGATATAGAGCACGCCACGGTTGGTCATGGCTTGATATAAACCTTCGATGGGTGAATCCTGCATTGAAATCACTTCAACGTCTAACATCTCGCTGAGTTTTTGCTTAATCGCAGCTGTGTCGGGAGTGGTCGCCGTAGCGGCGCTGGCCAGAGGCGCAACAACAAGCGCGAAAACTAAAGATAATGCTCGGGTCAACTTCATGGGACTTCCTATTAAGTAAATCGCTACTGCGACATATGGGTCATCTTAGTAGACCCTGTATGGGGGCAAAAAGTTACAGACAAGCTAGATAGAATGCAAATTTATACTGTAACTAAATTCAACCATTCGCGGTTTTGTGAAGGAGCCAACTTAACCGCGAGGATGATGCTGTTGGTGCAACTCTTGTAATCTCGCTCGCGCCACATGAGTATAAATTTGAGTCGTCGATAAGTCACTGTGACCTAAGAGTAATTGTACCACCCTAAGGTCGGCGCCATGGTTGAGTAAGTGGGTGGCAAAGGCATGGCGCAGAGTATGGGGTGAAAGTTCGGTTTCGATGCCGGCGCGGCTCGCATAGAGCTTGATCCGATGCCAAAAGGTTTGCCTCGTCATCATCTGTGCTCGCTTCGAAGGAAATACCACATCGGACTGGATATTGCCCAAGAGTTCATGGCGCGCAAAGCTTAAGTAGTGCTCAACCTCGGTAATGGCCAGCTCGCCCATGGGCACTAAGCGCTCTTTACCGCCCTTACCCACAATCCGCACTAAACCTTGGCGCAAACTCATCTGCTCCAGAGTGAGCCCCACCAGCTCACTCACCCGCAATCCGGTGGCGTATAAGAGTTCAAGCATGGCTTTATCACGGCACTCGACGGGGTCGTCCACATTGGGCTCGGCCAGCAATCTATCGACCTGTGACTCACTTAAAGAATCGGGCAACTGCCGACTCAATTTGGGCGATTCAATCAGCGCCATAGGATCGCCAGCAATCTGTTTGGTCTGCAATAAATAAGTGTAAAAGCGCCGTAAACTACTGAGTAAACGTGCGCTACTGGTGCGGGCAAATTGTTGTTCAACTCGGTAGGCTAAGTAGGCGCGCACATCGGCTTGCCCCACCTCGATTAACCGCAGGCCTTGGCTCTGTTGATAGCGGTCAAAATGGCGTAAATCGGTGCGATAGGCACTCAAGGTGTTATCACTTAAGCCCTTACTGGACCAAAGATCATCGAGAAAGGCATCGATAAGCGGATCGCACTGATAGGTTTTAGCCACAAAAACTCCATAAAAAAACGGCGTATTCTAAGGATACGCCGTTGATATTAACTCAATTGTTCTGCTTGTGGCAGCGTCTTGTTTATGCCGCGCTGACCGCTTTCGCACCGCCGCGGCCAAACAATAAACACAGCACGATCACGACTAAGGTGGGCAGTAACCACGCCATGCCTTCTTCGTACAGTGGCAGGATAGACAGTGTCGGAGACATACCGCTGACGAGATCGATAAAGCTCTGCGCCGCTTCGGTGATGCCTTTACCGTCTTCACCAGTGAGGCCTTTCGCTGCGACTTTCATCCCATCGAAAATACCAAATAGCAGGGCTACAGACAGTGCTGCACGGTGGGCAAACTGTGGACGCGGGAAGTGTTCGGTCAAGAAGGTCACCGCCACTAAGGCAATCGCCACAGGGTAAACCGCCATTAACACTGGAATACTGATAGCAATTAACTGAGACAGGCCCACGTTTGCGATCAAGGCGCAGATGGCGCTCAGCAAAACCACTAAGAAACGGTAAGACAGCTTTGGCATCAGCTCATTGAAAAACTCAGAGCAGGCACTCACTAAACCGACCGCCGTGGTTAAGCAGGCTAAGGTCACAACGGTAGACAATAATACTGTGCCTAAACTGCCAAACTCACGAGTCACATAGTTAGTTAAAATCTCGCCACCGTTTTTAGCACCTACGGCAATATCACCCGCCGTCGCACCTAAAAAGAACAAAGAAACATAAACAAATGCTAGACCTGCCGCCGCAATAAAGGCTGCGCGGATCAAATATTTAGTTTGCGCGCTAGGTTGGTCAATCCCCTTTTTACGCAGCAGATCGATAATCAACATACCAAACATTAACGACGCTAGGGTATCCATGGTGTTGTAGCCTTCGAGGATACCTTTGGTCAGCGGATGGTTTTGGTAGTCACCCACGGCCACGCCAACATCTGCAGCGGGCAAAAACACCACGGACAGGGCTAAACCCACCAGCAATAACAACAGGATAGGCGTTAATACTTTACCGACGCTGTCGAGTAATTTACCGGGGAACAATGCCAGCAGCATAGTCACAGTAAAGAAGCACAGGGTATAGATAAGTTGCGACAGATTTAGCGACAAACTGCCGAGCATAATGGTCGCGCTAGTGTTGTCGATAAAGGGCTTAGCACCGATTTCATAGGCCACCAGACCCGTACGCGGCGCCGCAAACGCGGGCCCAATAATGATATAAATAGCGATGGCCAATGCGGTTGCCGCAAACACTGGTAGCATAGCCATAACCTTACCTTGAGCCTTAGCAACAGCAATGAGCCCCACTAAAGGTAAACCTACGGCAGTGATGAGAAAACCTAACATAGCAAGGGGCATATTCTCCCCGGCCAACATGCCCGCAAAGGGTGGAAAAATTAAGTTACCCGCCCCCAAAAAAAACGCGAAGGTCATAAAACCTAAGCCTAATGTATCCCCGATACTCATCTGATTGTCTTGCACGGAAAGCCCCATCTTGTCTTATTGTTTTTAATAAACTTAAGTGATTATGTGTCGATTAGCCATAGCTAAAACAAAGCCCATCCGGAGTGCAAATCTATGTTTACACAATTCCGTGGTAAATATGTGCGATATCTGCTGAGTTTATAAACAAAAATGAACTAAAAATTGGCTTCACTGCCGTTTTATTCACCTAAAAACCCGTTCACCTATCCGTTAATCATAAAATTGATTAAAAATGGGGGCGAAACTAATATCAGAATTTAAAAACCAATACAACAGACAAGATTGTTTTCACCTAAAAAAGCCCTTCAATGCTAATTAACTGCTAACAATGCGTTACCGAGGTAATAAATTAAACCGTTAATTAAGTGAACTTCGACTCAAAACAGCATAAAAAACACAAAAACTAGATCTAAATGGAAGAATGAACTTATTTGTATCAGGCACAAAAATCTTAGCGAATATGCGTTATGCCCTTTAAAATAACGCCAGCCCTTATGGGCAAGCTCTTTATTATTCACTTAATGATGTAATTCCCATGGCATTTACCTTTAAACAATTCCACATTGACGACCTTAATTGCGGCATGCCCGTCAGCACCGACGGCGTGATATTAGGCGCATGGGCTCCCCTGTCACAGGCTAAGCATATTCTCGATATTGGTGCGGGAAGTGGATTGTTAAGCTTAATGGCGGCGCAGCGTAGCCAAGGGCAAATCATCGCTGTCGAATTAGAAGAAAAAGCCGCAGCGGCCTGTAGATACAATATGACGCAAAGTCCATGGGCGCAGCGCTGCCAGCTTATTCATGGCGATATTCAGCACGTTTGCCAACAACCTGAGTATCAAGGGCATTTCGACCATATCATCTGTAACCCGCCCTACTTTGAGCATGGCCCCAAGGCAAACGAGCAACATAGGGCGATGGCGCGCCACACAGACACCTTAGGCTTTACGCCCTTACTCGAGGCGATAAATCAATGCCTGTCGCTTGAGGGTTACGCCAGCCTTATTTTGCCCATCCAAAGCCTGACGCGCTTTAAGGCTTGCCTGAGATCAGACTGAACTTTATCTTGTGCAGGAAGTGAGGGTTAGCAGTGTGGAGAATAAGGTCGCCAATCGCGTGTTACTGCTGTTGGCTAAGACTGCGCAGACTACAAGTCACGATGAACTTTGCCAATACTCAGAGCTAACCCTACGCGGGGAAGATGGCCGCTACACCGAGCAAATGATTGCCCTGACTAAAGATTTTTATCTAAAACTGTAATTCAAACGAGTGATAAGGCTCGCAGCAAGAGCCTTATCTTTTATCGCTAATCTAATATCAGCTATCTACCCATTTATTTTTAATCTCTAGCACTTTATCTAAGTTATCGCTAAATAAGCGCACCAACTCAGGGTCGAAATGCACCCCGCTCTGCTCCTGGATATAGTCCATGGTCTTCTCGACTGACCAAGCCTCTTTATAGGGGCGTTTACTGGTCAGGGCGTCAAACACATCGGCGAGGGCAACTATGCGTCCCTCTAAGGGAATGGCTTCGCCTTTCAATCCATTAGGATAACCAGTGCCGTTCCATTTCTCGTGGTGAGTTAAAGACACGGATTTCGCTAACCGCAGCAGCTCAGAATCCGCCTCACCGATAATCTCGGCGCCGATATGGGGATGGGTTTTCATAATGGCAAACTCTTCATCGGTCAACTTACCCGGTTTGAGCATAATGCTATCGGGAATACCGATTTTACCTATGTCGTGCATGGGCGCAGCGTGTAATAAATCATCCGCCTGCGCCTCACTCAGGCCGTAGGCCAAGGCCAAAATTTTAGAATAATGGCTCATGCGCAGCACATGAGTACCGGTTTCATTATCTTTATATTCGGCGGCGCGACCTAAACGTTGGATCACTTGCAAGCGAGTGCGGCGCAATTCATCGGCCTGCACTAAGGATAAATGGGTTTTCACCCGCGCTTTGACTACGGTGGCCGAAATCGGCTTCACAATATAATCCACCCCGCCCACGGCAAAGCCCGCCGCTTCATCGTGCTCATCATTTAAGGCGGTGACAAAAATCACAGGGATCGACTGGGTCTCAGGGATATTTTTCAGCAACTGACAGACTTCTAGCCCCGTCATATTGGGCATCATAATATCGAGTAGGATCAGCGATGGCAGCTCAGTTTGCGCGAGGCGCAGGGCCTCTTCGCCACTTTTGGCAAAGATAAGATGGTAATCCTGATGTAAAACTTGCTTGAGCACCCGTAAGTTAACAGGCTCATCATCCACCAACAATAAGGTTTTCTTATGTTCAGATGTAGACTGCATTGCTACTCCTTATTCGCGGTGATAGAACGCCGTAACTCGGTCAATTCGTTATGGGCAATATCAAAATCAAAGTTGTCTAAGGCTTCGGTAATCATGGCCACATGAAGGCGCAGATGCTCATCAATACGAGCCGTGAGTACCTCAAGATCAGACTCTTCAAAACTATGGTGCACAATCGATGCCAGCAAGGCATCAATATGCGCTAATAATTCTGCTGGATCGCTTGTCCCCACATGGACGGCGGATACGCTGGCCGATGGCATTGTGGTGCCCTCGATATAATCCCCAATCTCGACGAGGGAGTCGCTTACCTTAGCAACAATGGCCTCCATGGCTTCACGCGAAGGTAACTCAGCTTGCGCCAACTGCTCTAACTGTCCAAAGTGCGCCATCCACTGCAATAGACCCAAATTCCCACTGACGCCTTTCAAACTATGGCTTAAGAGCTTAATGGTCACAGTATCTTGGTCACTTATCGCCTGTTGTAACGCTTGGTTTTTCTCTGGCCATTGGGCAATAAACTTCATCAACTCTTTGATAAATTGCGGTTTAGAGCCCCACAATTTCACGCCCTTGGCTTCATCGACTAATAGCGTGCTAGCAGGCTGCGAAGAGACAAACTCGGCCTGAGGCGGATTAAGCTGCAACACTCTGGCAATTTCCCGCGTCAGCAGCGCAAAATCGATGGGCTTATTGGCAAAGCCATCCATACCGGCTTGCTCGGCGGCGCTCTTATCTTGCTCTAGCACGCTCGCGGTTAACGCAATAATTGGCATACGGGGTAATTGAGATGCGACTTCTTGCTCACGACGCATCTTCGCCGCCGTCAAACCATCCATGACTGGCATTTGCAGATCCATCAGCGTGATATCGATGTCGGCTTTTTGCATCCGCAGCAGCGCCTGTTCACCATCGCGGGCGGTGATCACTTTATGCCCTTGACGGGTTAACCATACGGACAGGAGATCGATATTCTGCTGAATATCATCGACCACTAACATCGTCAGTGGCGGTAATGACCAGTTATCGTCGTGCTGGCTCGATAGCGGCTCAAAGCTAGGTTGCAAGGGAATAGTAAAGCGGAATGTACTGCCTTGGCCGAGGGCACTTTTCGCCTCAATCTTACCGCCCATCAACTCAACTAACTGTTTACTGATGGTTGTGCCAAGCCCTGTGCCGCCGTATTTTCGGCTCATGGACACATCGGCCTGGGCAAATGCCTCAAAGACCCGATTTAGCTGCTCGGGTGACATACCAATACCGGTATCGACAATCTCGAAGCTAACCAGAGAGTCATCCTGCGGGAAGACGTTGACCGTGACTTTGCCTTCACAGGTAAATTTAACCGCATTACCAATTAAGTTGATCAGCACTTGGCGGATGCGCTCCGGCGAGCCAATAAAGTTCGCCGCCATCGTCGGCGCGATATTAACCTCGAGGGATAAGCGCTGCTTTTTCGCCTGCAACCACAGGGTTGAAATCACAGTATCGATTTCATCGGTTAAGCAAAACACGCGATTTTCTAACTCGAGTTTACCCTTGTCGAGCTTGGCGCTGTCGAGCACATCGTTGAGTAGATGCAGCAAGGATTTGGCGGAGCGATTGATGGTGGAGAGCTGTTTTTGCTGCTCAACATCTAATACCGACTCCAACAGAATATCGCTAAAGCCGATGATGGCATTCATTGGCGTGCGGATCTCATGGCTCATGTTAGCCAAGAAGGCCGCGCGGGCCGCAGCCGCCTGCTCGGCATTATTCTTCGCCGTCACTAAGTCCTGCTCCATCTCCTTACGCTCGGTGATATCCATCAGGAAGCCGTCAATCCACACCTCTTTACTGGTTTCATCGAGGATATAATTGCCGTGCTCGAACAGCCAACGCACCCCGCCATCTGCGCGGATAATGCGATATTCCATCGAAAAGGTCGGCGGCTGCGCTTGGGCGTAAATGGTTTCAATATCGTCAGGATGATAGAGATCCGAGAAGAAACGTTTCGGATGGGGAAGCTCGAAATCCTCGGCGGGATAGCCAGTGATGTTTTGCACCGCGTCGCTGATAAACACCATGGGCCAGCCCTCAGTGCTTTTGCAGCGATAGGCAATGCCTGGAATATTAGTGATCAGCGAGCGAAACTTGGCCTCATTGTTTTTAAGCTCTTGTTCCATCTCATTACGTTGGCTGAGATCGGAAATAAAGCCGACAAAGTAATGGGCTTTGCCCTGCATCACATGGCCAATACTCAGGCGCACTGGCACTAAATGGCCCGCCTTATGTTGCGCCTCGACCTCGCGCCCCGTGCCGATAATCTGCGCCTCACGGGTTTTCACGTACTGTGCTAAATAACCATCATGGTTCGGCCGAATCGACTCGGGCACAATTTTCTTCACATTCGCGCCCAGTAACTCGGCGGGGGACCAACCTAAAATAGTGGTCACCGCTTTGTTCACATTCACTATGATACCTTGCCCATCGATCGTAATAATCCCATCAACGGCGGTATTCATCATGGCGCGCATGCGGTCTTCGTTGGATTTTGCGAGCAAAGATAGGTCTTTATACTTAAAAATTACATTCACGATCAGCACTAAGCAGATGATGATAACAGTGATCACCGAGACGCCGAGCGCCAGATAAAACGAGATTTCCGAGGTCTGTTGGCTCAGCTCCAAGCCTTCGGGTTTAACGAATCGCGCCGCCGCCATGCCAGTGTAATGCATGCCCGAAATCGCCAGTCCCATCACGATACTGGCGATAAAATTACAGCTAATGCTATTCATGTTGGAGGAAATAAGCTGATTCAGCCCAGTGCGCACCCACAGCGCAATAATGGCGAGTAGTACGGCGACTACGATAGACAGCGCAAAAATCCATGGGTCATAACGCAGTAATGGCGCCATCTCCATGGCCGCCATCCCCACATAGTGCATAGTGCCAATCCCTGCGCCCACTAAGGTGCCGCTAATCAGCACTTGGGAAAGTTGAAAACTCGGCTTTGAGAGCAAATTCAGCGCCACCCATGAGGCACCAATACTAGGTAAAAGGGATAGCGCCGTGAGCCCAAAGTTATAGGTTACGGGCGAACATAAATCGAAGGCTAACATTCCGATAAAATGCATCGACCAGACCCCACCGCCGAGGACGACACTCCCCGTCAGTAACATGATCTGCTGGCGCGCTCTCGATTGACTCTGCACCGCTTGAGAGGTGACCTGAAAGGCCATAAAGGCGGCAAAAATCGCAATCAGAATGGAGATAGTGACCAGCAGGGGATTGTAATAGACATTCAGCAATAGGCTGTCTTGGGAAGAAATAAAAAACTGCGATAACCAATCAAAAGCCATATGTTCCAAGCCCATGTTTTAGAAACGTAAAACCTAATCGTAACCAACATTCGAATACGCCAATCCAAGCAGGGCTAACGCTTGGGTACTATGGGATGCGCTCATCAACCATAGGCACAATTTATTGTTAAGCTCCAGCTAACATCCCATCAATCCTTCGAACTCTCTCAACAACAGCCAATTTTTTACAATGTTCTCTTTATCTTATACATCTTTTGCAAAATGTCTGCCTTCAAATGCAATAGAGTACGGTAAAATCCACTCCCAACAGCCGCCACCAACGAGCCTTGAAGTGAGTAGACCCGCACTGCATCGGCCAAAGCACGGAAAAGTAAACCCTCTCCCGATTAAATTATTTAAGTTAACGGTTATAACCTTTATAATGCTTGGCTATTATTCGTCGAGACGCCGCGCATGCAATTTGAAGATTTTCAGCTTGACCCTAGCTTATTAGAGTCACTTAAAGCCATGGGGCACCTGTCGCCCACCACCATCCAGCAAGAAACCCTGCCACATGCCCTCGAGCAGCGGGATATTTTGGCGCGCGCCCCGACGGGTACAGGTAAAACCGCCAGTTTCTTATTGCCTGCGCTGCAACACTTAATCGACTTTCCCCGTCGCTATTCTGGCCATGCGCGAATTTTGATCCTGACGCCAACCCGTGAGTTAGCCAGCCAAATTCACCGCTATGCCTGCCACTTAGCCACAGGCCAAGGGCTGAATATCGCCATCATCACTGGTGGTGTGCCCTACGCGCCGCAAGAAGAAGCCTTAAAAGACAATATTGATATTCTGGTCGCGACTCCTGGTCGTCTGATGGAATATTTAGATAGAGGCAAATTCAGCGCAGAATCGGTCGACATATTGATCATCGACGAAGCCGACCGCATGCTCGATATGGGGTTCTCCGCCGTGGTGAAAGCCATCGCCCTCGAAGCCCAAGGTCGTAAGCAAAATATGCTGTTTTCGGCCACCCTCGAAGGCAGCGGCGTTATCCGTTTTGCCCGCGAAGTGCTTAACGATCCTATCGAAATCGATGTCGACGCACCGCGCAAAGAAAAGGCTAAGATCCACCAATGGATCCACCTTGCAGATGATAAAGAACATAAGATTGCCCTGCTGTGCCATCTGCTCAAGCAGGAAGATGTTAAACGCGCCATCGTATTCGTAAAGACTCGCGATGTGGTTTCTAGCCTCGAAGGTCAGTTGCTGAAAGCCGGTATTCCCTGCGCCTTTATGCGTGGCGATATGGAACAGAAGAAACGCTTCCAAGCTTTAAGCCGCTTTACCAAAGGCGAAGTGAATGTGTTACTGGCAACCGATGTAGCCGCTCGTGGTATCGATATCGACGATATCACCCATGTGATTAACTTTGACATGCCACGTTCTGCCGATAGTTACATCCACCGCATTGGCCGTACTGGCCGCGCGGGCGCGAAAGGAACGGCGATTTCATTAGCCGAAGCTCACGATATGCGCATTGTCGGTAAGATTGAGCGTTATATCGAGCAGCCGCTTAAGCGCCGTATTATTGAGGAACTGCGTCCTAAGCACAAAGAAGCGCGTGTACCTACCAAGAAAAAAGCCAAGGTGAAAGCCAAAGAAGCGGCCAAGCGAACCAGCAAGAAAGAGGCCGCAAAAAAGGCCACTAAAATTGCCCGCAAGAAGCAAGCTTAACCCCTCCCAAAAGCCGCATAATGCGGCTTTTTTTATGCTCGCCCGCCACAAAAAATCGCTATAACAAATGCAAACGGAGTGACCCAAACACTCTTATCTTCCGTATGCTTATCAGCAGTCAAAAAAAGAGGTGGCGTACCGTAAAAACGCGCCATCACCTTTAGACACATTTTATTTACAAAAATAAATTTATTGCGCCGCTCGACTCTGATACTTTAGGCGCATTAAGCGATTTAGCACGGATGTAACAATCATATGATGAAAACTTTACTCAGGAGATTATCTCCTCTGTTTATACTGCTGTTATTTGTTGTTGGTGCGATAGCACTGATGTCGACTAAGGAAGCACCCGAACAAAAACCTGAAGAAATGCCTGTACCTATCGTCGATGTCACTCAGGTTGAGCAGCAAACGGTATCGCTTAATCTTCCTTCCTACGGCGTGGTTACCCCTAAATATAAGACGCAACTGGTGACCGAAGTCCAAGGGCGGATGCTGAGCATTTCACCGCAGTTTGTGGCTGGTGGCATAGTGAAGAAAGGCGACCAACTAGCCCAAATCGAACCTTCAGATTACGAAGCCGATTTAATGCAAGCCGAAGCCACCTTAGCTCAGGCAACCGCGGCGCTCAATGAAGAAATCGCCCGTGGCGAAGTCGCTAAAATCGAATTTAAGGGTTACGACAAAGGCTTGCCGCCAGAGTTGGGGTTACGTATCCCGCAGCTGAAAAAAGAGCAAGCCAACGTTAAATATGCCCAGGCTGCATTGGCTCGCGCCCAACGTAACTTAGAGCGCACAGTTATCCGCGCGCCCTTTGATGGCATTATCAAGGCCAGAAATGTTGATTTAGGTCAGTACGTGACATTAGGCACTAACTTGGGTGAACTGTACGACACTAGCATTGCCGAAATTCGTCTGCCTATCTCTAACGATGATTTAGCCTATTTGGAATCCGTCGATCACCCCGATACCCAAGTCACCTTAAGCGCCTCTTTGGCGGGTAAGGAAAACACTTGGATGGGTAATATTATTCGTAGCGAAGGCGTGATTGATGCCGATAACCGCATGGTTTACCTCGTCGCCGAGATTAAAGACCCTTACCTGCGTGAGCACAAAACCCAAGGCAGTTTACCGTTGAAATACGGCAGCTTTGTGAATGCAGTGATTAAGGGCCGCACCGTCGATGGCATAGTTAAACTACCTCGCCACGTGGTACGTAATGAACATGTGGCCTTAATTAACGAGCAAAATATTGTCGAGATGCGCCATGTGAATGTCGTGCGTAGCGATCTTGAAAATGTGTTCATCAAGGACAGCTTAAAAACCGGTGAACGCGTTGCCATCACTCACTTTAGCAATATGGCGAATGGCCAGTTGGTCAAAATCATAGGTGAAGATGCCAAGCCAGTGCAGACCCCCACACCTAAGGAAGATGCTCCTGAGTCGAGTCTTGCGGCCGCTGGAGTGAACTAATGGATACTCAAAAAGGGATCTTAGCCTGGTTTGCCCGCAACAGCGTGGCAGCCAACCTGTTAATGTGGGCGCTGCTGATTGGCGGTCTATTTAGCACAGTGTTGATTAATAAAGAGGTATTTCCCTCTTTTAATCTTAACTTATTGAGCATTACCGTTGCTTATCCCGGCGCTGCGCCGCAGGAAATCGAAGAAGGCATTAACATCAAGATTGAAGAAGCCATCCAAGATATCAACGGGATTAAAAAAGTCACTTCGGTTGCCAGTGAAGGGGTTGGCGCCATCACGGTTGAAGTCGAAGATGACTACGACGTGCAAACCGTACTCGACGAAGCCAAGTTACGATTGGACGCGATCTCCACCTTTCCGGTGAACATCGAAAAACCGCAAATCTATAAAATCGAACCCGAAAACAACGTGATTTGGGTGTCGGTCTACGGTGATATGTCGCTGCACGATATGAAGGAGTTGGCTAAATCGGTACGTGATGATTTGACCCAACTTCCCGCCGTCACCCGCGCGAAAGTCACGGGTGTGCGCGACTATGAAATCGGTATCGAAGTCTCAGAGGATAAGCTGCGGGAATACGGCTTAACCTTCTCGCAAGTCGCCTTGGCGGTGCAAAACTCTTCTATCGACTTGCCGGGCGGTTCGATCCGCGCCGAAGATGGCGACATTCTGCTGCGTACTAAAGGCCAAGCCTATACCGGCGATGATTTTGCCAATATTGTCGTCACTACCCGCGCCGATGGTAGCCGAGTAATGTTGCCTCAGGTGGCAACCATTAAGGACGATTTTGAAGAACGTTTAGAGTACACCCGCTTCAACGGCAAACCTGCGGCCATTATTGAAGTGACCAGCGTTAACGATCAAAACGCCCTCGACATCGCTCAACAGGTCAAAGACTACGTTGAGAAACGTCGTGCCACCCTGCCAGCCAATGCAAAATTAGACACTTGGGGAGATTTAACCCACTACCTCAAGGGCCGTTTGAACATGATGATGTCGAACATGTTTTATGGCGCCCTGTTAGTGTTTGTGATCTTAGCCCTGTTCCTCGATCTCAAACTCGCCTTCTGGGTGATGATGGGATTACCCGTGTGTTTCCTCGGCACTATGCTCATCATGCCGCTGGAACCTTTCTCCATGACCATCAACATGCTGACATTGTTCGCCTTTATTCTCGTCTTGGGGATAGTGGTCGACGATGCGATTGTGATAGGCGAAAGCGCCTACAGCGAGGTCGAACGGCACGGACACTCGATTGATAACGTGATCCGCGGGGCGCAAAAAGTGGCCATGCCCGCCACTTTCGGGGTGTTAACCACTATCGCCGCCTTTATTCCTATGTTGATGGTTTCTGGCCCCATGGGGATTATTTGGAAATCCATCGGCATGGTGGTCATCATGTGTCTGGCGTTTTCACTGGTGGAATCTAAATTTATCCTGCCAGCGCACTTAGCCCACATGAAGTTCAGAAAACCAGGTGAACCCACGGGCTTCTTTGGTCGCTTCAAGGACAAATTTAACAATCGCGTTCAGCACTTTATTCACCACAGTTACCGCAACTTCCTCGAGCGCTGTATCCAACATCGCTACAACGTCGTCGCGGCCTTTATCGGAGTGTTGATTTTATCCATAGCCTTAGTCGCCAGCGGCAAAGTGCGCTGGGTGTTCTTCCCCGACATTCCATCGGACTTTATCCAAGTACAGCTGGAGATGGATGAAGGCAGCTCAGAGCAGAACACCCTCAAGGTGGTACAGGATATTGAAGAAGCCCTGTACAAGATGAACGCTAAAATGGAGAAGGACAACGGCAGCGAAGTGGTGAAGCATAGCTTTATCAACATGAGCTCGCGCACCTCCGCCTTTATTTTTGCCGAACTCACCAAGGGCGAAGACCGGGAAGTGGATGGCGAGGCCATTGCCGCAGCATGGCGCGAACAATTGCCCGAGTTACTGTCGGTGAAGAAGCTCGACTTCAACGCCAGCGGTAACGGCGGTGGCGGTGGTGACATCTCCTTTAGATTGACCTCGAGCGATCTCGAAGAGTTATCCGCAGCCGCCCGCGAGCTTAAGCAAAAGCTCGCCACCTACGAAGGTGTGTACGATATTGCCGATAACTTCTCTTCGGGTAGCCATGAGATCCGCTTAAAGATCCGCCCCGAGGCCGAAGCGCTTGGCTTAACCTTGTCTGATTTAGCTCGCCAAGTCCGTTATGGCTTCTATGGTTATGAAGCACAACGTATTTTGCGTAACAAAGAAGAAATCAAAGTCATGGTGCGCTACCCCTTAGAGCAGCGCCGTACCGTGGGTTACCTCGAGAATATGTTGATCCGCACGCCGCAGGGCAAGTCGGTGCCTTTCTCTACCGTTGCCGAGGTCGAAAAAGGCGAATCCTACGCCTCTATCACCCGTGTCGATGGCAAGCGGGCAATTACCATTATTGCCAATGCCAACAAACACAAGGTGGAGCCTTCTAAGGTTGTTACTGAGATCCAGAAGGATTTCCTGCCGCAGTTACAGGCCAAGTATCCGAAAATCCAAACCACCCTCGATGGCGGCAGTTTGGATGAACAGAATGCTATGGTCGGTCTAATGCAGGGCTTCTTCTTTGCGCTGTTTACCATTTATGCCTTAATGGCGGTGCCGCTTAAGTCTTACAGCCAGCCGCTGATCATCATGTCAGTGATCCCCTTTGGGATTATCGGCGCGCTATTTGGGCATTTGATCCAAGGTCTTGCCATGAGCGTCTTGAGTCTCTGTGGTATCGTCGCGCTCGCTGGGGTAGTGGTAAACGACTCCTTGATCTTGGTGGACTTTGTAAACCGTGCACGGGAACAAGGGCAATCGGTCAGACAAGCGGCGGTGGATTCAGGATGTTATCGTTTCAGGGCGATTATCTTGACCTCATTGACCACCTTCGTCGGTCTTGTGCCTATTATTCTTGAGCGCAGCCTACAGGCACAGATTGTGATCCCTATGGCGACTTCCCTTGCCTTCGGTATCCTGTTCTCGACTGTAGTGACCTTAATTTTGGTGCCTTTGCTGTACATCATTCTCGATGATGCTAAACGCGCTGGTAGCCGCTTCTACCATTGGTGGTGGCGTCCAAAAACATCGCAGGAGAGACATTTACATGCCAATGAGAGCCACAAGGTGTCCTTAGACGCCTTTAATGAACCTGACTATAAACAGGATTAGTGGTCGTTCAGTCACCATAGTCACCCATAAAAAGAGAGCCTAGGCTCTCTTTTTTATCTCTGGTCTCCCCTAACGAGTAAAGCGCGTTGTGCGATCTAGGTGGCAGTTATCAAGGATCGCATTCGTTACACTCAACCTAAGTAACCGCCAAGATGCCAATAAAGTCGATAGTATGAAAACAGATCGGATGCCAAACTCACATTCTGCCCCAATCCATCCCGCCCCCATTAAAGCCACTGAAACCTTAGCCAATGGCAACACCACGGCGGAAGTGTGCACCAATGAAACCTGCGCCACCGAAACCTTAGTCTACGATATTCGCAGGAGTCGCTATCTGAATATCACGGGTCGCTGCACTCTGCGTTGTGCCTTCTGTCCTAAACACAATGGCAGTAAACAAATTCACTGAGTATCAATTGGCATTGACCCACCAGCCCAAGCCGGAGGAAATTATCCCGCTGTTAGGTAAAGTGGAAGACTTTGAGGAATACGTGTTCTGCGGGTACGGTGAACCGACAATGAATCTGCCGACCCTGCTGGCCGTTGCTAAAGAAATCAAACGCCGTGGCGGCCGCGTGCGGGTCAATACCGATGGCTTAGGCAACCTAGTTCACAGACGCAACATTCTGCCCGAGTTAGCGGAGTGCGTGGATGGATTATCCATTTCCCTCAACGCCGACAATGAGGCCGCCTATAACCAACATTGCCGCCCAAAACTGGCAGGTTCCTACGCCGCAGTGAATGCTTTTATCGCCCTCGCCCCCACTATATCGAGCGGGTACAAGTCTCGGCGATTGAGGGATTAGAAGGGGTCGACATCGATCTTTGCCGCGAACAAGTGCTCGCCTCGGGCTGCGAGTTTAAGCACAGAGTGCTAGGCGCACTCGGCTAACTTTTTCGCGCAGTCGCCTTGGGGTTGATGCATTGCTCGGGATAACAGAGTCGCCGAGCAACTTGCCACTGTCGTAACATTTCATTCGTGTTAACATAGCCTAATTAACAGTTAATCAACCCTAAATCGGCCCATGCTGAAAAAGAACCCTAACCTACACCCACTCGCGCCATTACTTTCATTGACCCAAGGGCTGCATTGGTCTCACCAACGCCTGTTGGCTGTCGCGAGCCAGTTATCTATGCTGGTGATAGGTATGATTATTTTAACCAACTTAATCATTACCTTAGGAGAACGTCGGTTACAGGAAGAATGGGCAACCCAAAGATATAGCGAACTACAAACCATAGGCACGCTGATCACAGATAAGGTCGCCTTCCAGCAATTTCGCACTCAGCTATTTGCCAAAGACGAATTACTCAAGCAGTACCTCAAAAATCCAACGGCCTCGTCTCAACAGAAATTACAAGCAAGTTGGCAGGAGCTAGTGCAGCATATCCCCGAACTCCTCGGGATTGCCCTATTCGATCCCCAAGGTAATTATAAGTTTGCGACACCTTCAAACTTTAGTCAGGACGCGCTACCTGCCGCCCTGTTAGGCTCGAGCCGCAACTTAGGTGGCAAAGAAGTCTTTACCTCACCCTTAGAGTTTGTGCCCCTCAATGGCATGCTCGAACCCTATATGTATCAAATGACTTGGCTTGAGAAACCCGATCAAAGCTCCATGGGTTATTTGATTACCTACAACTCGATTGTACAGATGCTAGAAGCGATTAAGCCTGCATTTTCAAGCAATAAATCACCGATGCTAGTGTTAGATACCCAAGGGGTGCTCTATGCAGGTGTGAGTGAACTCGCGCCCTTAACCCATATTCCCGATACCTTAGGCGCCAGTTTGCGCCAGAGTTATCCGGCACTGTGGCGGGAAATGTCGATGAGCAACTTTGGCCAATTCCATGGTGAAGATGCTACCTTCGTGTACCTCAAAGTCGAGTTAACTAACCAGCCCGAACTGCGACGCGAATACTTTTTACTCTCTTATATTCGTAACGATGATATCGCCTCTAAGTTTTCCCAATGGCAGAACATCGTCATCGTCGCCGCGCTAATTCTGACCTTACTGGCCGCTTGGGTGATCTTACTCAGCCATATGTACCGCCTGCAGTATCGCTCGCGCCAATACAGTATTGATGTGGCTAATGCATTATTTAACAATGATATCGGCTTTATCCTCGCCAATGAGCAGGCACGAATTATCAGTGCTAACCCTAAGGCGGCCGAGGCGACTCAAGTGCCGCAGGATGAACTCACTGACCGCAGCCTGCAACGCGCCCTTAATCTCGATGACTTGACCCTAGCGCAAATGCTCGACCAAGTGCATCGACAGGGTGAATGGCAAGGCAAGCTGTCACTGGACAATGATAAGGGCTCAAGACTTAGCGTATGCGTACGCCAAGCGCCAAGATTGGGGCGCGGCTTACCGCATCTGTTAGTCTCTCTTGAAGATATTAGCGCCATGATCGATTGCCAGAATCAAGCCTTCTTAAGCGACTTACTCTGCGATACGACTGTTGCCACGGCGCTGACGGATGCTAATGGTAAGCTGATAAAAATCAATCCAGTATTCGATCAACTGATGCAACTTAATGGTGATTTGAACCATGATTTAGCCTCACTGCTCGCCAACGATCTGGGTAACCAGTGGCAGCGGATCACCGCCCAAATCAGCATGCAGGGTCAATGGCAGGGGCAGATCCTCTGCTCGCCCAATCTGCGCCATTCCAATTGTTTACAGGCCACCTTGAAGGGCCATGTGGCCGCAGACGGTGAGATTGACTACATCATCTGTACCTTAGAGCAAGCCGCCGATAGCCTTAGGGGCAACGAGCCGCGCAGCTTTGTGCCGCACCGCAGCACCATTTTGCAGCATCTCTCCGATTTGGAACGCTATTTTGCCTCGCTATCGCCCCAAAGCCGCAATCACTCAAGCTTGCTGGTGATGGATATCAACCCTGAGGGCTTACTCAGCCATATGAGTGATATCGACCAACTCGAGACGCGCCAGCAGGAAGTGGAAGTGCAGCTCTTGCTCGAAATCCCTGCCCATTACCAAATCCTTCACTGGCAACTCGGTAAACTGTTGTTATTACTGCCTGATACCGATGCTACGGCGGCGCATCACTTCGCCCTCAATACCATCGAAAAGCTCAACAGCAATGGCTTAGGTGAAGGGATTAGCATTGGGATTGCCAGCTATCAGGAAGGACAAAGCCTAGAGCAATACCTAGGCAATGCCGAGGTGGCGCTCAAACGGGCGAAGCAGAATAACGATCAGAATATCGGCCAGGCCTTTACTCGTCAGCCTTAGCGGGCGGATTAAAGGAATCGGGTAACTGACTTTGGGTGATCTCGATAATGGCCGAGCGATTCATGGTGATTTTGTAGCGCGCGTATTGCGGCTCTTCGCGGCCATCCCGCAGCACTAAAATCAGATTCACTTGGTAGCGACGCTCGACCGACTCGTGGCTGATCTTGCCCTCAATTTCCTTATAAATCTTTGCCTTGCCCCGCTCTAAGTAGCGGGCAAAGGGCACAAAACTAAAGTTCACTTGCTCTTGTATCGTCGAATATCCCGCCTGAAACTCGCCATGGTTTACCCGAGTGGCAATCTTATAATGCAGGACTTCGGCATCGACCTTATTCTGGCTATGCCGTTGTTTTAGGATTTCGTTAACCTTTTCTGGCAAATCCTGTTGCCGCATAAATTCCAGCCAAACTAATTGCTTAGCGATTACCGACTGACTGGTGGTATCCCTTAAGATACGGCTCCAACGTGGCCGACCACGCTGAATAAAGCGCCAGAGAGCATTACGCACATCGTCCTTAAAGATTTCACGAAATCCGTAAATGACTGCCAGCGTCAACACCAACGCTATGGTAAAGCCGCTAAAGACGCCCTGCGCCTCGATGATCAGCGCCGATACCACCAACATCACCAATGCGGTCGCAAGTCCAGTAGTAAACTTTTTAAGGCCAATGCCTAAGGGTTTTAACTCTTCTTTGAGTACCACCCCTTGCTGAATTAAGCGCCGCAATAACAGCATCTTATTCGAAATTCGGTTTGGGTCTTGCTTGGTCTGCGCCGAGTTATAGTTGTTGGCATCGCGGTAAGCACATTCGTTTCGGCACAGGGTCAAGACTCGTTCTTGGATGTCGGCAAAATCACTGGTGCGCGTGGCGTGGGCGAGCACTTTTAGCAGTTGTTGCTCGCAGAACCAGGATAGATAGTTATCGGCATTCTCGAAATAGGATTTCCATTTAGGATCGCCCGGCTCATTACGGCGAAACTTTTTCAGTAGCTGCGTCACTTGCTCGCACAGCTCATCGAGCGCCAGATAGAAGTGCGCCACATCGGCGATGCGATTGAGTTCTTTGACATCGTTTTCAACCGCGACGGCAAACTGGTAGGCAAACAGGTTTAAGTACAGTCGGAATTCTTCCACCGTGCGACGGTTCATACTGGCGAAACGCCCTTGCACCAATGGCAAATGCAACCCTTCGGAGTAGTAGGAGCGACGTCCTACAATCGCGCTGTGGTAATACTCTTCTTCGTTTAAAGTGTGCGCGCCTATGCCCATTTCCTTTGGTAAAAAGAAATAGAGATCAAGCTGACGATTATCGCCCTTTTCCATTTGATGGCTGAACTTAATCGACAGGGATTCTTCTTGTTTGACACGTATCTTAAACACAACAACCTTATGATTGAGATGGAAGAGTCGGCATTAACACCATGGAAAATATAATCTAAACCGAAAGCGCGGCAAATTCACTGATTAAATTCGGCTATTGACGATTCGGCAGCCACAAACGGTGTTACTCGGCTGAAACAAGACAACCGCATAGTCTTGGTTGGCATCGCTGTCTAGCACTTCAATACTGAGATTGTGTCGACCAGACTCACTGAAGTGCAAACTGCTGATGTAAGAAAGGTACTTCATGTGTTCGGGCCAATACTTTTTATCGACGTCTTCGGACTCAGTCTTGGTTTTGACCGACACATTGTAGGTCATGCGATTTAGCTCCATGCTCTTGACCTCGCCCTGCATCAAAATCGCCCCCGCGCTTGAGCCGTCGAGGTTAAAGTAGCGGTAATTGATCTGTGCATTGCCCGCCGAGATCAACACATCGACCAAGAGGTAAAATTTCCCCTCATCTACTTGTTGGCTATGGCGGTCAAACAGCTCGGAGCTGCAATTTAAGATCACCGCCTTATTGGAAACGGATTGCAGGTAAATCACCCCGCAGGCGACGATTAGCGCCGAGAGTATGGTGAGATTTATCGTCCACTTGAGCCACTTAGCCACAGATCCCGACCTCCAGCAGCCAGTTTGCATCAATAAATTCCTTCGGCCGTCTAAAGTCGCTGATCTTCAAGTTGCGGATCACCGATTGCCCGAGTTTATAACCCCGCATAGTAATGTTGAGCACCTGTTTATCGTGGGAGAGCGAGGAGTACACTTCGGACCAATCACTGTGGCCGCAGCGACTCAGCCCTTGGCCCAAGCGGTCGCCTAACTCAAACAATAGGGTGTTGTTGGTTTTCGAATTGGCATACAAATGCAGCCGAATATGTTGCCCCGAGGCTAGGGGCAAATCGGTAGAGAGCAAAGGTTGAGTCGGTACGCTGTGGTCGATTCGGCTAAGATAAAAGCCTGAAATCGCGAGCATAAATCCAAAAACCAGCAACACACTCCACCAAGGTAAGGATTGCAGCCTAGGGTAACGCAAACTTTTAAACCTTTGTCCTTGGGTGCTGTGCAGCAGATAGCCTTGGCCTTTGACGGTTTCGATCAGCCCCTCATATTGGGGCCCGAGGAAGGAGCGGATCATAAAGACCGCCCGCGCTAACGAAGTGTCAGTAAGAGGAGGATGCGCCCCATCGCCAGTCTTCAGCTCATGCTTGGAGACCAGTTTGCCTTGATGTTCAACCAACAGGCTCAACACTTGCAACTCGGCACGGGGAAGGTGCCAAGATTCATCACGAGCCTGTTCGACGAGCAAGCCACGCTCACGGTCAAACCAACAGCCCCCCACCTGCATAATAAAAACTCCGGCCCATAAATCATAGGATTAAGTCTATGCAAGCCTGCTAATGATTACTGTGATCCCGTTAACCCAAGGCGGCAAATAGTTAAATTTCGTGAACCAACACGCAAGCGGATCGCCATAAAACAAAAATCTGCGTTAGCTCACAGCGATAAATGCCATTTGTAGCGGCTTAGCTTGGTGATAAATCCGCATAAATTTACATAAATGCCACAAATAATGTGCGTTGATGCACATTGAAATCGAACATATCCACAAAACCACTTCGTGAGCATCGGCTAAAACGATTGTTCTTCTCCCACCGCCAGCGATTTGGGGAGACCAAATATCCCCGGCCGCAAATCACACTATTTATTGCTGTAGTTTCTAGAATGATGCCATCAACCAATGGTTACTGATTGATAAATAAAAGCAATTAATAAAAGAGGATATTCATGATGAGCATTAATCGACGCCAAGCATTAACTCGCATTATCGGTATCAGCACGGCGGCTGCGGGCGCAACTTTAATGGGGACGTCAGCATTTGCGGCGACCAATGCCGACGGTCAATATCAATTAGCCCTCGGGGAAAAACTCAAATATGTGCCACTCGATGCCATGGCGACCGCAAAACTCGCCTACGAGACAGGTGGCGGCTGTATGCACCAAGTGTTTCATTCGGTTATCACTATGCTAGCGCAATCTAATAGTGCCGATGCCGATAAATTCAAAACCATCCCCACCGCTCTGGCGGGTTATGGTTTTGCCGGGGTCACAGGCCAAGGCACACTTTGCGGCAACCTCAACGCCATCGGCATGTTAGTCAACATCTTAGATGATATTAACGGCCAGAATAGCGCGGTGATTGCCAATGCCTTCCGCTATTATGAAAACACCACTTTGCCACTATCGACCCCTGAGTTCGTTGCGGGTATCGGCTCTACAGCGGAAAAAACCGCCCTCGTAGGCAGCTCTTCGAAGGCGATGAGCGTATTGTGCCACTCTTCTATCAGTAACTGGTCACGGGCTTCAGGCCTGCCATTCGCCAAGAAAGGTGAGCGCTGCTACCGCCTATCGGCCTCTATGGCCTATTACTTGGTGGAACTGCTAAACCGTGCCTATCAGGGCGAGAATATTGGCGCCCTGCCCGGCAGCAAACCCTCACTCGAAGCGCAGGATTGCCAAGTCTGCCACGGCAGCACTAGCACCTTAGGTTCGGCGGCAAGTGTTAAAACCGATATGGAATGCACCACGTGCCACACTGGCCACTTCAATTAAGGAGGCAGTGATGAAATACCCATTACTCGCATTAACCCTAGGTACACTCGCCCTTGTCGGCTGTGGTAGTGACGATGATAAATCCGAGGAAGTCACACCTCCGCCGCCACCGCCGCCAGTAGAAACCACGGTGAGTATCGATGAGGCCAGCCAGATTAATCTGGCGGTAGAACAGTTTGACCCCAATACTGGCAGCTTAGTCTTCTCATTAACCGATGCTAACCAGGCGGCTATTACCGCCGCCAAGAGCTATGACATTTATTACTTTGGTTTCCCTAATAAGGATAAAGCCTCGGCCAATCCTAAGGCGTGGAAGCGCTGGCATGTGACCCAAAGCTATCGCTGCCAGAGCCAAGGGGAATGTACGGGTCAGCTGACCGAAGTGAAGCATGGCCAATATCAGTTTGAAATCGCGGGTCTCGATTGGCAGCAACAGGATCCCAGTGGCGCCGTGTCCCAAATCAAGGTCGCCATTCAGATTTATGGTGCTAAAGCCAATAATGAACTGACATTAGTCCAAGTCACACCGCAGTAATCCCATCATCGCGCCCCAAAAAAGGCATCCAATTGGATGCCTTTTCTACGTCTTAATAACGCTATTTGCTCTGGCAAGCCCACAAATGGCCGCTGGGATAAAACTTGATCAGTACGTAATTGTTTAAGGTATCCATGTCCACAATCTGCATATCAAAACTCATTCCGCCCTGCTCAAATAAGGCCTTACGGGATTTTTGCACTTCCGCACGCATTAAGTCCGGCACCTCGGTTTGCAACAAATCCATTTTTAAATTGGCCTGATCTAAGTTGAGCTTATAGGTCATAGTTCCAGGTGCTAAGGCGCTGACTTTTCCCTCATAAATTAAGGCGGCAATATCCTGGCCATTCTGCCCATAGCGGTAACTTAACTTGGCCTGATTAGCCGCAATCTTCACATCCAGCGCCAAACTTTGGCTGTACGTGGGCAAAGATTCCGCCTTAAAAGGCGCCTCATACAACTTAGCGCGGCAACTCAAATTTAGCTGCTTGCTATTAAACGTCATCGCATAGGCACCCAACCCTATGCCGACTAACACCAGCACTATGGCAACCACATGCCAGAGGCGAAGTCGGCGGTTGTGGTTTTTTATCCCTGTCAGTTTAAGCACAGATCCCCACCATTTTTAGCCATAGCTCATCAATCACATCGACATTGAAGTTTTCCGACATCATTTTGATGGTTTCAAACTCGAGTCCATTGGCATCATTATTTTTCAGCACCAGACTGACAAACCTTTGATCCGTCGAAATAGTCGCCGCAATGGATTGCCACGGAAACACAGCACAGGCAGAGACTTGCTCTAAAAAGTGATCGACTAAGGGTCGCATCGAATGATCCGACGGCTGACCGGTATAGAATTGAATTTCCGAATAATGCCCGCCGTGCGTCAGCAACTGCTTCGCATAATTCGGCGCTATGCTCGTCGGGTGAGTGATGTGCGAACCCACCCAAAGCAGCGCGGCTAAGGTTAGGAGCGTGAGTACCATAAACTGCGGCATACTCAGCTTAAACAGGGGCGAATTCTGTGCGGTACGAGAATGTTTTCGGGGCGTGGCGTAAAGGATATAACCTTGATTAGCGACACTCACCAACAGATGAGCGGCGTCGTCACCGAGAAATAATCGTAAGCGGCGAATAGTACTATTGAGCAATTCATCGCTGCGCATAGACAACTTGAGGTGTGGCGAAATTACCTGCTGCAACTCCATACGCGAGACCACTTTGCCACGCTGCGCACTCAAGAGTGAAAGCGCTTGGAATTCGTCCGCGCTCAATAACCAGCTGCGTCCAGAGGCTGCATCGACCAGCACTTGTTCCTGCGCATTAAACCAACAAGTGCCTATTTGCATCTCGGCCCCTTTCACTATTTGATGTAGGGCCGAGTATACAATTTGAACGAAAACAACGCAGTGATCTTATCGCCACCTAACAGGGTTAGATGAATAATCTGTGAATTACATCAATAAAACATTTAATGCTAAAAACAAATACAGATACATTATGTTTCATTTGTTTTTAGAACATTGCAGCATTGAGCCACATATGTACCAAAATGCTAGCGACATAGCCTAGTGCGATCACAGGTGTCCAACGTAAATGGGCGCCGAAGGTGTAAATCCCCCTTGCCTGTCCCATCAAGGCGACCCCGGCCGCACTGCCGATGGACAACAAACTGCCCCCAACACCCGCAGTTAAGGTCACCAGTAACCATTGGCCAAGGGCCATCTCAGGGTTCATGGTCAATACGGCGAACATCACCGGAATATTATCGACAACTGAAGACAACAGACCGATAGCGACGTTGGCATAGGTCGCATCCCAATGGGAATACAGCGCCTCAGACACTAAGCTCAAATACCCCATAAAGCCAAGGCCACCCACACACAACACCACACCGTAGAAGAACAGTAAGGTATCCCATTCAGCACGGGAGATCCGGCTAAACACATCGAAGGGCACCACGCTGCCAAGCTGTTGCAGACGTTGCTCATCGCGGCGTAACTCCGCCTTCGCCCGCTCACGGGCAACGGATTTGTCGAAGGTCTTACGCAGGTAGTAACCGAAGAACTGCAGGAAGCCTAGACCCGTCATCATCCCAAGGACTGGTGGCATGCCGAAGAAGGAATGCGCGCACACCGCCGTCGCAATGGTCAGCAGGAATAACGCCACGATACGTTTCGCGCCAGGTTTAGTGTATACCTGCTCTTTTTCAGGCTCGGGCACATAACTTGGGATAAACACGCTCATGATGGCCGCGGGTAAAGCAAAGTTAACCAAGGCGGGAATAAACAGATGGAAGAAGTCCGCAAAGTGCACTAAGCCCTTTTGCCACACCATCAGGGTGGTGATATCGCCAAAGGGGCTAAACGCACCGCCCGCATTCGCCGCGACCACAATGTTAATACACGCCAGCGTAATAAATTTGCGCTGCCCTGCGCCCACCTTCATCACCACGGCACACATCAACAACGCCGTGGTTAAGTTATCGGCCACCGGCGAGATAAAGAACGCCATAAACCCCGTCAGCCAGAACACGGTTCGCAGGCTAAATCCCCGTCCGACTAACCAGCCGCGGATCGCATCGAATAAGTTACGTTCCTCCATGGCGTTGATATACGTCATCGCCACTAATAGGAAGAGTAATAATTCGGCGTATTCCAGTAGATTGTGCTTAAAGGCCGCCTCGGAAACCTCCGACATGCCATTTTGCACATACACAAAACCTATCATGCCCCAAATAATGCCGGCTGCGACCAATACGGGTTTGGATTTACGCAGGTGCAGCGCCTCTTCGGCCATCACCAAAATATAGGCGAGAACGAAGATGCATACGGCAATATACCCCACTGATGCAGCGGTTAAATCGAGCCGTTCTGTTCCTTCGGTCATTGCCCAAACTGCTGGTGAGAATCCGCTCAATATTGCAACGCAGAATAGGCTAGATAGCGCCACTCCACTGTTTTTAAACCACTGCTGTAATTTCATCAAAGTTGATCTCTGCAAGGGAAATTAGTTCGAAAATTACCATAGCTCGGGCTCTGTAAATTTTGACAAAACGCAACTTTCTACGTATTTCTCGGTAACTAAAGGGGCTTACAACATTAATTTTTGTATAACTACAGATACAACTAATAAAGAATTAACTAACTTTGTTTCAAGTTAGTCCAAAAACAGCCAATAAAAAAGCACCTCTCGGTGCTTTTATGTTGATATCAATCACATTGATTAGAACGAATAGAGCAAGGTCATATTCGTTTCGGTATCAGTGCTCTTTTTATCGTCCAGTGGCTCACTGTTGTAGCGCACAATAATCGCAAACTTCATCGCTAAGGCGCCAATGATATTGGCTGTCAGCGAGGTTTCTGAACGCGCATCTAATTTATCGCCGTAGTCGGCCACAAAACGTTGCTGGAATTTTGAGGTTTCAGTGATTTCAGTTTCGAAGTTGATCACGCCGTGGGCAACCACGCTGTCATTCGAATCCGTGCCTTCTAACAGGGCTTGCTCTGAATCGAGGCGTTGATAGATGTAACCGGGACCGATCTCTACATCTAGGAAAGTCTTGCTGGTGTCATAGAGTCTGTGACCATAACCCGCCGCGCCTGATACTGTGTAGTCATAACCGGTGAAAGGGTCGACTTCGTAGTTAGCGTTGGCAAACAGATAGCTGCGGTCTGTCATCTTATAGTTGCCTTGAGCGCCCGCTAAATAACGTTTTGCCGTGACTTCACCCGTATCTTCTTTATACAAACCTTCTAATAGGTATTGGTTTTCCCAATCACCTAATTCGTGCTTAAGGCTTAAGCGGCCCTTATAGGATGAGGTGTCGGTGTTACCTGTGGTTAAGGTTGCACCTAGCTCGGCTTCACCTGCGAATGTCTTGTCGCCTTTAACAAAATCGGCTCCCGCATTCGCCATAAATGGTGCCGTCATTAATAGTGCTGCGGTCAGTACTTTCTTCATGTTTATCCGTTCCCGTTCCGTTTAATCCCCTGAAAATCTGGGCAATACTAACATTTACGATTAAAAAATGAAAATTCAACGGTTTTTTGCATAAAAAAGCCCGCACTTTGGCGGGCTTTTTAGAGAAGTATTTAAGGCTTAGAGATTGATCTTAGGATCTAATGCGCCTGACTGATAAGCTTTGTACATTGCTTGTAAAGACAATGGCTTAATCTTAGAAGCTTGACCCGCACAACCGAAGGCTTCGTAGCGAACAGTACAGATGTCTGCCATCGCTTCCATAGAGGCTTTCAGGAACTTACGTGGGTCGAACTCGCTTGGGTGTTCGGCCAAGTATTTACGTACCGCACCGGTAGATGCTAAGCGCAAATCGGTATCGATGTTCACTTTACGCACGCCGTGTTTGATACCTTCAACGATTTCTTCTAATGGCACGCCGTAAGTTTCAGGAATTTGACCACCGTATTGGTTGATGATCTGTAACCATTCTTGAGGCACGGAAGAAGAACCGTGCATCACTAAGTGAGTGTTAGGAATGCGGGCATGGATTTCTTTGATGCGGTCGATTCGCAGTACATCACCCGTTGGTTTACGGCTGAACTTGTATGCACCGTGGCTAGTACCAATCGCAATCGCCAGCGCGTCAACATGGGTATCGGCAACGAAGCGTGCCGCTTCTTCTGGACTGGTCAGCAGTTGGTCGTGGCTTAATACGCCTTCTGCGCCTACACCATCTTCTTCACCGGCAGTACCGGTTTCTAAGCTACCTAAACAACCGATTTCACCCTCTACAGACACACCACAAGCGTGGGCGAATGCAACAGTTCTGCGAGTCACATCAACGTTGTACTCGTAAGAAGCTGGGGTTTTACCGTCGGCCATTAATGAACCGTCCATCATGACTGATGACATGCCTAATTGGATAGAACGCTGACAGATATCAGGATCGGTACCATGGTCTTGGTGAATACAGACGGGGATATCTGGATACTGCTCAAGTGCAGCCGTCATCAGGTATTTTAAGAATTGTGGACGCGCATATTTACGTGCACCCGCAGAGGCTTGCACGATAACAGGGCTGTCTGTAGCTTCTGCGGCCTGCATGATGGCGCGCATTTGCTCAAGGTTGTTTACGTTGAACGCTGGCACACCGTATCCATGCTCTGCCGCGTGATCGAGTAGTTGTCGTAGGGAAATTAACGCCATTTTTTAACTCCAATAATAGGGTGACTGTCACATCAACGTTAGGTCACCGAGGTCGCTATCGTTTGGATGGATTTTTATGCTCAATCACTCAAGAACAGGTTAATGCTCTTAAGAGAATGAGCGGTTTTTTATAATTTTTTTATCAAGCTTTAGTGCCATCGCAGCACCCTGCCGCGATGGCGCAATACCTAACTCAGTGTTAGGCACCGCGTTGTTTTAGCATAGCTACAGCCGGTAACTCTTTACCTTCTAAAAACTCAAGGAAAGCGCCACCGCCAGTAGAAATGTAAGAAACTTTATCGGCGATATCATACTTGTCGACCGCCGCTAAGGTGTCACCACCGCCCGCGATAGAGAAGGCTTTAGAATCAGCGATAGCTTGTGCGATACGCTTAGTGCCTTCACCGAATTGGTCGAATTCGAACACACCCACAGGGCCGTTCCATACGATAGTGCCAGCAGACTCGATGATTTTCGCTAAGGCTTCGGCGCTGTCGGGACCGATGTCGAAAATCATGTCGCTATCGGCTACTTCATTGACCGCTTTTAAGGTCGCAGCAGCTGTAGGGCTAAACTCACCCGCAACAACCACATCGGTAGGCACAGGAATGTCGCCACCGCGGCTTTGGGCGTTCGCCACTAAGCGCTTAGCTTCATCAATTAAATCCGCTTCGTATAAGGATTTACCTACATTGTGGCCCGCCGCAGCGATAAAGGTGTTGGCGATACCACCGCCAACGACTAACTGGTCCACAATACCAGATAAGCTTTCTAATACGGTCAGCTTAGTCGACACTTTAGAACCGCCAACGATGGCCACTAATGGGCGCGCGGGGTTGTCTAAGGCTTTGCCTAACGCTTCTAATTCTTGTGCTAATAACGGGCCTGCACAGGCGATAGGAGCGTGTAAGCCAACGCCATTGGTTGAAGCTTCTGCGCGGTGAGCGGTGCCGAAGGCATCCATCACATACACATCACATAAGGCCGCCATTTTCTTTGACAGGGCTTCGTCGTTTTTCTTCTCGCCTTTGTTAAAGCGAACGTTTTCAAACACAACCACTTCGCCTACCGCGGCGTCAACGCCGTCTAAATAGTCGGTCGCTAAACGGACGGTGCAAGACAGCGCTTTGGCCAAGTAATCGACCACAGGTTGCATGGAGAATTCGCTATTGTATTCACCTTCGGTTGGACGACCTAAGTGAGACATCACCATTACCGCTGCACCTTTGGCAAGGGCTAATTCGATAGTGGGAAGAGAGGCGCGCAGACGAGCATCACTGGTGACCACGCCGTTGCTGACTGGCACATTGAGATCTTCACGAATAAGCACTCGCTTACCTTGGAGATCTAAATCTGACATATTGATAATTGCCATGGTAACGCTTCCTTTTATAATCAAAAAAACAAACTGGTTTTGCATCAATCGGTTAGCTTAGATAGCTACTCGGCACTCGACATCCCGTCGAATTGGCCACTAGGCTTAACCCATTGGTATAAATTCTTATCTTCAGCTTTGTTTAGCTGCAATCATCGCCAAACTGGTATCTAGCATACGATTTGCAAAGCCCCACTCGTTATCGCACCACAGCAACAGTTTAACCAACTGCCCTGCGCTCACCCGAGTTTGGGTGCCATCGACAATACTTGAGCGCGGATCATGGTTAAAATCACAGGATACCAGCGGCTCATCAGTATAGCCTAAGATACCGTTAAATCGTCCATTGGCGGCCAATTCTAACACTTGATTGACAGTCGCAATATCCACTGTTTTATCTAATGTTACCGAAAGATCGATAGCGGTAACGTTGATCGTGGGAACGCGCACCGAAATCGCCTCAAACTTGTCTTTCATGTGCGGCAAAATCCGCTCGATACCGCGGGCAAGTTTAGTGTCGACAGGAATGATTGACTGGCCCGCAGCTCGGGTGCGGCGTAAGTCATCATGATAGGCATCAATCACTTGCTGATCGTTCATCGCCGAATGGATAGTCGTAATCGCGCCACTTTTCACGCCAAAGTGTTTATCCAGTACATCGATAACGGGCACGATACAATTGGTCGTACAAGAGGCATTGGAGACCACGGTATGCTCGGCGCGCAGTAAGTCTTGGTTGACACCGTAAACGATAGTGCCGTCAACATCGGCAGAAGAAGGGTGACTGATTAAGACCTGTTTGGCGCCTGCGTGGATATGGGCCTCACAACTGTTGCGATCTAAGATGGCGCCAGTCGCTTCATAGACGATGTCGATGTCCATTTCGTGCCAAGGCAACTTAGCAGGATCCGGTTCATGGAGAATTTTGATGACGTCATCGCCGATCAGCATCTGATCATCGACTAATTTGACTCTGGGCTGAAACCGACCGTGGGTAGTGTCGTACTGGGTCAGATGAATGATGGCTTCGGGCTTAGCCAACTCATTGATTGCGACAATTTGTATTTGCTGACGTTTTCCGGACTCATATAAAGCGCGAAGGATTGAGCGGCCAATACGACCATAACCATTGATTGCGACTCGGATCATTGAGGTCTTTATTTCCTCTTAACAATACTGCATATACAAAAACGGCCTGCAAACGATTGCAGGCCGCATTATACAGATTAACCTTTCAAAAGTTTAACCTTTTGTCGGTAATCTCATCACCTAAGCGATTAGCCTAGTGATTTTGCAGCATTCAGCACATTTTCAACGGTGAAACCGAAGTGCTTCAGCAGCACGTTGCCTGGCGCAGACTCACCAAAAGTGGTCATGCCTACAACAGTGCCTTCGAAACCAACATACTTGTACCAGAAGTCAGTATGGGCCGCTTCGATAGCGATACGCTTAGTCACAGCTTTTGGCAGTACAGATTCTTTGTAAGCAGCATCTTGCTTATCAAACTCAGTGTTTGATGGCATAGAAACAACGCGAACTTGTTTGCCTTGTTCGGTCAGCGCTGCAGCCGCTTCTACCGCTAATTGGACTTCACTACCGGTCGCAATCAGGATGTACTCAGGCGTACCTGCACAGTCTTGCAGTACGTAAGCGCCTTTTGCCACATTCGCTAATTGCTCAGCAGTACGTGCTTGAGCCTTCAGGTTTTGACGGCTGAATACTAGCGATGTTGGAGCATGACGACGTTCGATAGCCGCTTTCCAAGCCACAGCCGTTTCAGCCGCATCACATGGACGCCATACCATCATGTTTGGTGTCATGCGCAGGTTAGCTAATTGCTCAACCGGTTGGTGAGTCGGGCCATCTTCACCCTGACCGATAGAGTCATGGGTATAAACGAAGATGTTTTGAATGCCCATCAGCGCTGACATACGTACCGCGTTACGTGCGTATTCCATGAACATCATGAAGGTTGCGCCATAATTGATGAAACCACCGTGCAGCGAGATACCGTTCATGATGCCGCTCATGCCGAATTCACGTACACCGTAGTAGATGTAGTTACCCGCTGGATCTTCCTGAATGCCCTTAGAACCAGACCATAGGGTCAGGTTAGAACCTGCCAGGTCAGCACTACCGCCGAGCAGTTCAGGTAGAACTGCACCGAAGGCTGCAATAGCATTTTGTGACGCCTTACGGCTAGCAATGCTTTCGCCTTTCTCTTGACACTCTTTGATGAATGCCTGTGCTTTGGCTTCGAAATCTGCAGGTAATTCACCTTTCAGAACACGGCGCTCGTATTCGGCAGCCAGTTCTGGGTAAGCTTTCGCGTAAGCGGCAAACTTGTCGTTCCATGCTGCTTCACGGGCGTTACCGGCTTCTTTAGCATCCCAACCTGCGTATACGTCGGCAGGGATGTCGAATGGCGCATGTGGCCAGCCTAAGAATTCACGTGCTGCTGCGATTTCCGCATCACCCAGTGGCGCGCCGTGACAGTCGTGGCTACCAGACTTGTTTGGCGAACCGAAACCGATAACCGTTTTGCAGCAGATCATGCTTGGCTTGTCGGTAACCGCTTTTGCCTCTTCGATAGCCGCGCGAATCGCGTCGCTGTCATGACCATCAACGTTAGCGATCACATGCCAGCCGTAAGATTCGAAACGTTTTGGCGTGTCGTCGGTAAACCAGCCCTCAACATGACCATCGATAGAGATACCGTTGTCATCCCAAAATGCGATCAGTTTGCCTAGGCCTAAAGTGCCAGCCAGAGAACAAGCTTCGTGGGAAATACCTTCCATCAAGCAACCATCGCCGAGGAAGCAGTATGTGTAGTGGTCAACAATCTCGTGACCTTCACGGTTAAACTGTGCCGCTAAGGTTTTTTCTGCAATCGCCATACCCACAGCGTTGCTGATCCCCGCCCCTAATGGGCCAGTGGTGGTTTCAACACCTGGGGTGTAACCGTATTCTGGGTGACCCGGAGTTTTTGAATGTAACTGACGGAATTGCTTCAGTTCATCGATAGGCAGGTCGTAGCCAGTCAGGTGTAATAAAGAGTAGATCAGCATAGATCCGTGACCGTTAGAGAGGATAAAACGATCTCTATCTACCCATTTCGGATTGTTCGGATTGTGCTTAAGGAAATCATTCCACAGCACTTCAGCAATATCTGCCATGCCCATTGGGGCGCCAGGGTGGCCTGAGTTTGCTTTTTGAACTGCATCCATACTTAACGCACGGATTGCGTTGGCGAGTACTTTACGGGAAGACATGCTCTCTCCTGCTTAATTTGTGGGGTCTAGCGGGCAATTTGGATGCATATTTTCCCCTACATAGCGAAGCGACGCAAACGAAAATTGCATTCCACTGTCCAGTCTGGTGGATTACACCTTTGAAGGTTTAGGCTAATTCATCTTAAAACACATTAAATATATTTGTAATACAATAATTCAAATATGTTATATCCTTTGTCACATTGAGTCCCATAGTAATCAGGCTACAACCTTGGTTTGAGCTTAGCTCAGCGATAACTTGCCCTACTCATCCAAGGCAAAAACCATATACCACTATCAATTCATTGAGTTAGAGCAGAAACTCCAGCGCCACAAACTCAGCCCGATTTGGGGCTTACCTCACTTTACACACAAATATTTAGTTTAGGGGTGTCAACCAAGGGAAATTCCACTAAAATGGCCGTCTAGATGTAGATACTTCTACACATTTGATTGCTAAAGACGAGATTTTCCTACTATGGCAAAGCACTTGTTTACCTCTGAGTCGGTCTCAGAAGGTCATCCAGATAAAATCGCCGATCAAATTTCTGATGCGGTACTCGACGCGATTCTGGCCCAAGATCCTAAAGCACGTGTTGCGTGCGAAACATACGTCAAAACCGGCATGGTATTAGTAGGTGGCGAGGTGACCACTTCTGCATGGGTTGATATCGAAGAGCTAACCCGCAAGACGGTTCGCGAGATCGGTTATGTCCATTCAGACATGGGCTTCGATGCCGACTCTTGCGCAGTACTGAATGCGATTGGTAAGCAATCACCTGACATCAACCAAGGTGTCGATCGCGCCGATCCTAAAGAGCAAGGCGCCGGTGACCAAGGTTTGATGTTTGGTTATGCCAGCAACGAAACCGACATTCTGATGCCAGCCCCTATCACCTATGCTCATGCACTGGTGAAGCGTCAGTCTGAAGTACGTAAAGATGGCACCCTGCCTTGGTTACGCCCAGATGCCAAGAGCCAGGTGACGTTCGCCTACGAAGACAACAAGATTGTTGGTATCGATGCGATCGTATTGTCTACCCAGCACAGCCCTGACATCGCCCAAGCGGATCTGATCGAAGGCGTGATGGAAACCATCATCAAGCCTGTACTACCTGCACAGTGGTTGAACAAAGAGACCAAGTTCTTCATCAACCCAACCGGTCGTTTCGTTATCGGTGGCCCTATGGGCGACTGTGGCCTGACAGGTCGTAAGATCATCGTTGATACCTACGGCGGCATGGCTCGTCACGGCGGCGGCGCTTTCTCGGGTAAAGACCCGTCAAAAGTTGACCGCAGCGCGGCCTATGCGGCTCGTTATGTAGCCAAGAACATAGTCGCTGCCGGTCTGGCAGATCGCTGTGAGATTCAAGTTTCTTACGCTATCGGTGTGGCAGAGCCAACCTCTATCAGCGTTGAAACCTTCGGTACCGGTAAGGTGTCAGAAGAGGTGTTAATCAAGTTAGTACGTCAGCACTTCGACCTGCGCCCATACGGCCTGACCGAAATGTTGAACCTAGCTCGCCCAATCTATCAAGCTACCGCCGCTTATGGTCACTTTGGCCGTAACGAGTTCCCATGGGAAGCGACGGATAAAGCTGACGCACTGCGTGCCGATGCAGGTCTATAATCTGCATTAAGCTCACGCTTTCGCACAAAAAAACCGCCTAAGGGCGGTTTTTTTATGCTTAGGATGTATTGCCTAACTCCATTACTCTCAGCAAGATGGCTTTCACTCTAGGCAAAAGTCAGAGACTCAATGAAGCCGTTAATCGCACAACTCCAATCCTGTTCTTGGGCGACCAATGTGGGCCATCACGAGCCCATGGCCAACACCTTAGGCAGCTTAGAAGACATAGCCACTTGCCTTGAAAGGGATCCCGACCGTTTTTTCGAACCGCCCTACACTGAACCCTATGAAAGCTTATGTGTTAGCGACCATCAACAAGCCGACAGATTAAAGCCACAAGTCTCTAGCGAAATCGTCGCTCAAATCGCGAAAACCGCCTATCTGGAAACGTGGAAAATAATGCCCGTTGCTGAGATTTGCGCGCTAGTCGCAGATGATGCCGATACCTTAGCCACCTTATTGTTAGCCGAAGTCACGCTATGCGACTTCACACAAGAACGTCTAACCTGGTACTTGCAGGGACGGCTTCCTTTTGGCTATCAAGGAAATTACCCGATGGGGAAATGGTTAATCCTGTAATCTGGATTAACAATGGTCAAAATGGGCGTTTTGCATACACAAGAGGTTGATCTGCGCGGCGGATAACAGTGCACAGTCTTGCACGCTGATTATCCTTGCGCCCTTAACGGCCTCAGGCGCTAAACGGACGATAGCCGCGCTGTAGGCATTGGTTCTGCCACAATCGAGCCAACAATCTTCAATCTGCAGCCAATAATGGGGGCGACTGTCGTCGCAATCGACTTCAAATCCACGGGCTTCACATTGCTGCAACGCACACTCGGATAGCAAGACGCGCAAATTATCCCAAGCCGACAAGTTCGCATTGGCGTATGTCATCAGCAGGGTACTGACTAAGTTATCAGTCACTATTTCTCTCCAACCAGAAGGCTTTGGCCTCGGGGCCTGGCATCGCCTTAGCGTATAACCAGCCCTGCACATAACCCACACCCGCCGCTTTAACAAACTCGGCCTCTGTGGTGGTTTCAACCCCTTCGGCAATCAAACTAAAACCTAAGCTATTACAAAGCTTACAGATTTGCAGATACAAGGTCCGCCCTTTTGGCTCACTGGTATTGGCCAGAATACTACGGTCTAGCTTAATACCATCCACATTGATCCGACTCAGCAGACTTAAGCTAGAGAACCCCGTACCGAAGTCATCTAAGAAGAAGCTAAAGCCATGCTGCTTAAGCTGACGCATGCTGCTATCGATGCGATTCAAATCCAACATAAAGGCCGATTCTAACATCTCAATTTCGACTCGGTTGGCAACACTGCCTAATCTTTCGTGCAGCGTCGCCAGCAACTGGGGATCGGTAATATTGTTTGGGTCGATATTGATGCTCACTTTAGGCAAAAAGCCTTCTAATTCCCAGCGGGCCAGATCCTCTGCAACCGTATTAATCACAAAGCGGTCAATGATATGGGAATAACCTGCACGCTGAAAGGCATCAATAAAGTAAGGTCCCTTCAAGTTACCATGTTCATCCTTCAATCGTATAAGCGCCTCAAACCCCACCACATGGTCACTGCTGAGGGCAATTTTTGGCTGATAATGCAGCTGTAACTCCCCTGCCAAGACTTCTTTAATGGTCTTCTCGAGGTTTAATTCAGCTTTCAGTGATTCTGACTGCTGCTGTGAGTAATGCTGCTCGGTCATACGGTCAATATCCGCTTGAAACTGCACGCGTTTGATTAACTCGCTATCAAACTCATAGTGCTCAGACATCAAGGAGAAACGCCGCACAAAGGGAAGATAAACCAATACTCCAAGTCCGATTAATAACACTTGGAACAACACCGCGCTGATATGGCCGCTGGCAATGTAAGCGTTTAGCAGTGGCGGCGTGATCCAAGGAAAGCTGTGCCCCTCAAAGCTTAAGATCCCAACATTTATGGCACTGTAAGCTAGGATAAAATTAATCAGCGGCGACAGAATAAACGGCACTAATAAACGTGGATTAAAGATAATGGGGAGACCGTAAATCAGGATCTCATTGATGTTAAAAATCGCAAAGGGTGTGGCAATTTTAGCAATATGCCGAGTGGCACTGTCTTTAGCACCGATAAAAATGGCAATGATCAAGGATAGCGTCGCGCCACTGCCACCATAGAGAATAAACAAGTCCATAAACTGGCTCGCAGTCAGGTGCGGCACCAATTCCATTAAGCCATTATCGACACCAATCAGCAGCAGATAGGCATTATCGCCATGCACCCCAAAACACCAAAGCACGTGGGTGATCAAAATCCGCATAAATAGTTGTACGCCTAGGCTCGCCTGATGCAGTGATTCAATCAAGGGGGCAAACAACCATTCTAAAAAGATAGAGGCTTCAGCAACAATGGCGAACAAGCCAATAAAGCCGAGCACTAACGGGAAGAATAAGTTTAAGTGTAGCTTTAAGTAACGACTAAGTGCCTTTGCCTTAATAAACTTTAGCCCTTTCCAAGCAGTCAAAAATCGTAATAAATAGGCCGAAATAATCGGCAAAATCGCCATACGCGGATCCGCTAAAATGGCACGCACATAATCGAGATTAAATACGTTGCCCGTATCTTGGGCATTAATAGCGAGCAAAAGACTCAGCGACAAAGAACACACCACAATCGCCGACTGCTGCAAATATTTAGCAAAATGGAAGGACAGGGAAATTAATGCCAGCAGCGGAAAAATCTTGGAAAGTTGTACCGAAAAGAAACTAATACTCTGATGAAATGCAGTGCCCTGCCAAGTCGGCATACCGATGTCGAGTAATGCAATAATCAGCGAGAGAAACGAATTAATTAAAATAAAAGGCAGTAACGCGATAAAGGATTCACGTATCGAGATAAGAAAACTTCTATCGAGAAATTGGCGTAGCTCAAACTTCATAGCGCTATTTTTATAGATTGGTATGCACTAACCATAGTCGATACTCAGTATTCCTCATAACGATATGGGTTAAATACTGAGTTTCCAGGCAAGAACAAGTGTAAACATGAGTGTTCACTAGGCTTGAGTACGAGCCACCATTAAATAGTAATCTCTTGCTGAAACCGTAAAAAAATCAGCCACTTGCATTGCAGCCTTTTGGGTGTGGGCGGCAAAGGAACGCTCGTTGTCCTCCGCGATAAAGGTCACCGCATAAGCAAAATGAGGGGCAATTTGCTGAAAAATCCCCTTCACTAAGGCCGCAAAAACTCCCTGACCTCGGTAATGTTGATCAATCCAAATCGGGCCATATTGGCAACTGTTCTGCTGCGTTAATCTAGGGCCATCCCACTCGGCCTTAGCCAAGCGGTTGAGGAGTGTGCGGTACATAGGCCAAGTGGTGAAAAACGCCCAGCGCCCGGCAATCACATAACCGATAATTCGCCCTTTATCTTCGGCCACTACCACCCAATGCCGAGTGACTAATTCGGTCAGCTCATTACGGCCGAATGCTTGCCCCTCCAACCCCATCGCCGAAGACGCCAGTTCATCGTTGAGGAAAGTCCTTTCTAATACAACTAAGGAATCAATATCTTGCGTCGTAGCTGGACGTATATTCACTGTCATTATCTTCACTCAATTTGGCGAGTAATCTGGTTGGCGGCGCGCCAGTATACAGGAGTCACCAATCATCCCAATAATAGATGCACAAAAAATGGTGTTTTTTAGCCCATTGATTTGCAAATTATCCTGTTGTTTTCCAAACTTAAGGCATATTTTTTGCCCATTAGGCGCCACCATGTTGCCCGAAACCATCAACCCCAATGTCAGCCTACTCGATAGCGATCACCAGCAAGTCAATCTCGGTCGCTGGATGCACCAATGTGAGTTGATTAAAAGCTACTACAGCGCCACCAGCGTGTTTGTGCTGCAAATGACTCAGTCTGGGTTTGAAGTGATTGTCAGTTCGGTGAGCGAAACACCGCTGTTTACCTCAGGCACTTTGTTTGCGAGCGACTTCCCCTGTTTGAACAACTTAAACATAGCCCTGCGGAAGGGGATTATCTTAATCTCGGCCGTTTTATGCTCGATGAATTGCCACGGGATTTTGATGGTATTCAACATATTCTCTCCCGCCCTATCGCTTGGCCCGACGGCAGTCAATTTGGCTCGCTGTGCGTGTTAAATCCCCACATGGTAGATCCCTTAAACAACAGCGCCATGCTGGAGCCCTTTCAAATTCTGCTGCAGCAGGAATTGTCCCTGCTATGTCAAAACCATCGAATCGAATCTCTGTCGATGCGCGATCAAGAAACCGGCATGCTCAACCATTATGGCTTTATGATGATGGCACCAAGGCAGCTCAATCTCGGCCGCCGTTTTGGCGCCCACGCGGGAATTCTTTTTTCGAGTTGATTGAGGCAAACACCTCAGAAAACAGCTTAGAAGAGAAACACCACAGGCTGCTGGGCAATTTAGTCCAAGATACCATTCGCACCGCCGATGTGGCCGCCCATTTCAGCGCAACCCAGTTTGTGGTGTTAGCCTTTGTCGATAGTGAGCGCGATATATTGCACATTATGAAGCGGGTCGAAAAACAATTAGAGCAGCAAAATCACCATCTCAAGCTCGATGCCAGTTACAGCTTTTTTACCCCCGAATCGACGGCCAAGTTAGCGCCCATGATGGAGGACGCGCGCAGCAAACTCAAATCCATGCAGCCCGAGCCTGAACCAACGCCAGCGAATCAAGCGCTCAAGTTCGATGCCAAGCTGTACGATAATCCCGCCGCCGACTCGGCCGAGCTCTAGTCTCTATACAGGCAATTAGTCTTTATGCTTAGGCAATTCGTTTTTAGTCAGCTCATCCTGACGCTTCGCCCATTGGATAAAGAGCACCACGGGATAGGGAGACATCAGCACCAACCCTAAACCTATGAGACTTGAGATCAATAACATACCGCTGATTTCTAGACTCCATTGGGTCAACATATAGATCCCAAGTCCACAAACTAACATCAAAACACCTAACCAATGTAAAAACTTCAATAAATTCATAGTGCTTTTAATGGTATCTATCATATAAACCTCTTTTTATCTCCCGCTAAACTTGTACACTATGGCCATGAATACGGAAAAAGGAACTGAGACAATGTTAAAACAAACATTTCTATTAAGCGCATTACTTTTTGGTTTAACCGCATGTCAGAGCACAGACGTTGCCAATCAGGACACAGTGCCATTACAGGGAAGCTGGCATATTGAAGCCGTTCAAGGGCAACCCTCTGTGGATTACAGCCCAGCGCAAATCACCTTTGCCGATGAAGGTAAACTCTCTGGCAATAACAGCTGCAACAACTTCTTTGGCCAATATAGCCAGCAGGGGCAGGAGCTAAAAATCATTCCTGGCGGCAGCACGATGAAGGCCTGCGTCGATGCGCTGATGCAGCAGGAGCATAAAGTGATGCAAGCCCTGCCGTTAGTCGCTAAGGCCAAGTTAGTGCAAGGTCGTTTAACTCTGCTTAGCAGCGATGATAAGCCCGTCCTCGTCCTAAGCCAGCTTAAATAAGCTCGCTTCGATAATAAAAAACCGCCTAGTTGGCGGTTTTTTATTATTCAATGAATCAACTTTTCGTCGCGGCGTTTTCACTCGCGGCATTTTGCTCGGCAATCATAGCGCTCTGCACCATGTCGGCATTGTAATGTTCAACATCCAACTCATCTTCCGACTTAGCAATCACAGTCGTTGCCACTAAGTCACCAGAAACGTTTACCACAGTACGTGCCATATCGAGAATACGGTCAATCCCCGCAATCAAGGCCACGCCTTCTAAGGGTAAGCCAACGGTCGAAAGCACTAAGGTCAACATCACTAAGCCTGCGCCCGGCACCCCCGCGGTGCCGATTGAGGCTAAGGTCGCGGTTAAAATAATCGTTAGATAGTCGACCCAAGTTAAATCAATACCAAAGGCCTGCGCCACAAACAGCGCGGTCACGCCTTGATACAAGGCCGTACCATCCATATTGATGGTGGTCCCTAAGGGCAACACAAAACTAGAGATCTTCTTATTGACCCCGAGATATTCGCTCGCACATTTCATGCTTGCCGGTAAGGTACCCGCCGAACTTGAGGTGGTAAATGCCACCGCCATCGCATTGCTGATCCCCTTGAAAAAATGCAGTGGATTTAGCTTGGCAAATAGGCGCAGCACTATGCTGTAGAAGCCTAACACGTGGATAATACAGCCAATATATACGGCAATAATTACTTTAATCAGCGGCCACAGCATATCGATGCCATACTCGCCCGCGACCCATGCCATCAGACCAAATACCCCATAAGGAGCAAGCTTCATCACCATGTCGGTGAGCTTGTACATGGCCTCGGCAAGGCTTTCAAACACCTTGATAGCAGGCTTTCCATGGTCGCCAATCAAGACCAAGGCAATCCCAAGCGCAACAGCAAACACAATGACTTGCAGGATTTGGCCACTCGCCAAGGCGGCAACAGGATTGGTAGGGACTATGTCAATCAGGGTTTGCATCACCGAAGGCACTTCTTTCGCCGTTTGTACCGCTTCGTGTTGCAGTAAAGGCACGCCCGCACCGGGTTGCACCACATAGCCCACGGCTAAACCTAAACTGATCGCAATCGCGGTGGTGCAGAGGTAAAACGCAAAGGATTTAAAACCAATTCGGCCCATTTTGGCGGTGTCTTCCATTGAGGTCACACCGACAATCAATGAACAAAACACTAAAGGCACAATCAGCATCTTGATGGTATTCACAAACAGGGTGCCAATAGGTTTCAGGTAAGAAGCCTGCTCACCTAAGCTGACGCCCACCGCAATCCCCAACACCATACCAACGAAAATTTGCAGCCACAGGGGCACTGACATCCAGGAAGACCAGATCCGGCCTAGGGCTGATGACCTATGTTTTGACATGTTTATAACCTTGAGTTTGAAATGATGATAGGGCTGAGCCTTATCCTTGGCGGGACTAACTTAAATTAGCCAGCCGCCGAGTCTAACATAAGGGATAAAATTCTAAGGATGATCTATATCACGTTGATGCCAACCGCTGCAAAATCCAGCTAAGGCAAAGCCTAGGCCTCAAATTGCACCGAATTGGCCGAGGCGGCAAAACGTTGGCGATAAAGGGATGCGGGCGGCTGCTCGCACTCGATAAGGTAGCTCCAATAGTCATCATCAAAACCGCTGAAAAGTGACTGATTATCCCCCTGTGATTTGAGGATCAAATACCACCAAACCAGCCCCCATAGCCCAAAGGTGATTAAGGTGAGCATAAAGTGCATGGCGTGATTAATCTGAAGATCTTTTTGCACATCATAGGGTTGTAAAATTTTTGGCTTAAAGCGACGAGTTGATTTTACGAATGCCATAATCGCACCACTCCCTTAGGGTGAAAACCTTATTCAAGCCTAGCAGATTAGACTTTAGTCGTACAAAAATTAGCCGAGATTAAAGCAGGATTTGAAACGCTGTTCACTCGTTCTTCTAAACTGTTCCGTGCTAAAGTGTGCCGCCGAATAAAGCCGATGCATAAGCGTCATCCCCATACACAAGAGCGGTAGAGGTACTAACCGCCGAGGAGTTGTTATATGTTGATCCGTAAAGCTAAAGTGCAAGATCTCACCGCCCTAGTTCAATTTAATCAGGCAATGGCGCAGGAAACCGAAGGCCTCGCCTTAGACGAAATGACCCTGATTAAAGGCGTTAATACCCTACTGAATCACCCTGAGAAAGGTTTTTATCTGGTAGCCGAGATTGATGGCGAAATTGTCGGTTCGCTGATGGTGACCTTCGAGTGGAGCGACTGGCGCGCCAAAGATTATTACTGGATCCAAAGCGTTTATATTCGTCCACAGAATCGCCGTCAGGGGATTTATGGCAAGCTCTATGCTGAGGTAAAACAACTGGCCGAGGCCAATGGTGGCGCCGCGAGTTTCCGTCTCTATGTGGAGCAGGAAAATACCGCCGCTCAGCAAACCTACCAAGCGCTAGGGATGAAGCAAAGTTACTATCTGATGTACGAAGAGAAGTAATAAAAAAAGGATCGGGCATAACCCGATCCTTTCGTTTCAAACCGCTTTTAATTCCAATCTTAGCTTAACAAGCCAAACAGAATGGCGGTCATCGCCAGTAGGCCCGCAATAATCACAAACACGTTGCTGATGCGGTTACGGTAAGCCTTCAGCGCCGGCACTTTGTACACGGCATACATTGGCATTAAGTACAAAATCGCCGCAATAATCGGGCCGCCCAGCGCCTCAATCATCCCCAAAATACTTGGGTTTTTAATCGCAACAGCCCAAATCGTGGCAAACATAAACACTAAGATAAACTTGTTCAGCTTGTTCTCACTGATTTGTTTGTTACTTGAGCGCAGCTGCTTAACGATAATGCCCTTCATGCCCTCTGTTGCGCCCATGTAATGACCAAAGAAAGAAGACACAATCGCCACAAACGCAATGAAAGGCCCGAAGTAGCTGACAAAACCACTGTCATGCACGTTCGCAAGGTAAGATAAAATTGGCAGGTTCTTCGCCTTCGCTTCAGCCAACTGCTCTGGCGACAGTGACAAGACGCAGGAGAACACGAATAACATCACAAAGCCGACTAACATCATCGAGGTGTTACGCAGGATCACATCGGCCTTACGAGCCGCATTCGCCCCATGGTCACGCTTAAGGAAACCGAAAATTGCGAAATCGCCGGAGAATGGTTAAAGGCAAACACCAATACTGGAATGGTTAACCATACGGTGCCTAAAAAGGCGCCGGTGTCTGGCACGACTTGCAGCGCATCCATTTTCCACTCTGGGATCAGATAGATGGACATAAAGGCCAAAATGCCCACCAGCGGATAAACCAGCAGTTGAGTCACTTTTAGCATAAATTGCTCACCGGCAACCATCACTGACATCATGCCGAAAATCAACACGCCAGACAGCAGGAAACGTGGCGGAGAGGCCATGCCCAACTGGTTGACGATAAAGCTGTCGACGGTATTAGTGATCCCCACCCCGTAGATCAACACAATGGGATAAATCGCTAAGAAATACAGCAGCGTAATCGCTTTGCCCGCGCCAATCCCAAAGTGTTCTTCAACCACTTGGGTAATATCACTGCCGGGAATGCTCGATGAACATACGAAACGTGACAGGCCGCGGTGGGCAAGATAGGTCATAGGCCCGATGATAATGGCCATCAAGACTAAGGGCCAAAATCCGCCCATGCCCGCATTGATAGGAAGAAATAAAATGCCCGCCCCCACAGCGGTGCCGAATAAACTTAGCATCCAAGTCGTGTCTTGGCGCGTCCATGGTAAGTGTCTTGTTGTGCTTTCTTGCGTGCTTTGAGGTGTTTCGAGAACACTGATCGCATCTTTTTGCATATTAAAATTACCTTACGGTGATACCGCATAAAAAATTCGGCGTAAGGATAGCGAAAAAGCTTTAGCAAAAGTTGATCTAACGCCATTTTAAGTAATGAAATTTCAAATAAAACGGATATTGCGACCTAGATCCATGATTTGGCGTAATAAATTTTCAATAACGCATCAAAACGATCACAATAAATCACCAAGAAGACACAGTAAATTCACCCAAGCACCTAAGTTGCGACATCTGCATGTCGTCGATAAAAAAACCAAAGTGGCGTTAAGTCGCAAAAATCGCCCAATTGGGATAGAACTCAATCAAGTGCTAATAAAGTTTGAAGTAGATCACCCTCCATATTGTTAAATTTTTACATTTTGAAACAGCAAGCGCTGCGCCAGAGAAAGCCCATAAAAAAGGCCCACCTAAGTGGGCCTATCGATTAACGACAACTCAGCCATTACTGGGCTTTTTGCAGTGTCAGCTCTGTAGTCGAAATCACCGCAGGGGCAATATCGGCTTCCTTAAACAGTAAAGGACGGAAACTCTTACTGCTGGAATACAGATTGCTTTGGTCGGTAAAGGAAGGTGACAGTATGTTGCTCGACTCCGAATAGGTGAGTATGCCGCGCGCGACAGGGCCTTCATCGGTAAAGCTTACCGCCATCATCCAGCTTGAGCCGTAACGCACTTGGTAACCCTTGACCGTCATGCCTGAGGCCATCGCCTTACCCGTAACAACGTCCATCAAAGGCGCGTACTTATGCTGCGGGATCAGAGTGTCATCTCCCGATAAGCTCGTCGAAAATACGTTGAATCCACCTTCTGCGTTATGGCTGCCCGGCCAAGGTAAACGCGCGCCGCTGGCAGTGCCATCGGGGAGTGATTTCTCGACAAACTGCACATCACCTAGCGGTGCATCTAAGGCAAAACCTGCGGCTTCAAGATTCAAGGCCGCATGGGCAAGCGCCACTAATGCGCTACCGTCGGTGGTGAGCGTGTTAGGCGTGGTCGCCGCATTCGCGGGGTCGAATCCCTTGGTCAGCATGGTTTTTTGGCTGAACTGATGGGCAAACTCACGCAATAAGGCGCCGCCTTTACTGTCGTTATCTTGCTTACCGTTCCAGGCTTTGAGCGCTGCACAGGCTGAGGTGAGATCCTTAGATAAGCTCGCAGATACCACCACAGGCGTACTGCCCTGCGCCTCACATTGGGCAATCAAATCCGGCAATACCAACTCAGCTAAATAACTGCGATTCGACAATACCGCGGCTTCTAACTCTTCCAGATTAAACTTGCCATCGCTACCCGCCGCATCCTGCATTAAGGTTAAGCCCATACGAGTACGCAGCGATAATTGCCCGGCTTCTGGACCATACATAGGCGAGAAGTACGTCAGCGGCTCATTCAGGTTGGTTGACCAGAAGGAGTCATTGGAGTTTTGCACAAAGTCGCTACGCTCAAGCTTAGGCGCACGCTCATAAGGGGTTGGGCCATTAAAGCTAAATAATGAGGTATTCCCCGGCAGAATGGTAAAGCCCGCCTGCTGCTTGGCCGCCTTAATATCGGGCGAAGTCTTGAGCACCACTACGGCCGCCTCGGATAGACCGGGCACGGTCGAGTCGTCGATGTAGAAGGCGTTACCCTCTTTATCGGCATACATAGTGTTATTGAAAATTACCCCATCGTAATCTTTAAAGGCTTGTTGGAATTCGTCTTTATTAGTCGCTAAGTTCATGGCGAGCCAATGATCGACCGGATCCATAGTTGCCATGTTGGCATCTTGGATCATAAAGGCACTGCCATCATCCCAACCAAAAGGTGCAAGCGAAGGTGGCGCCTCGACCATAGGTCCTTTTGCCGTGGTATAAATATCCTTTTCGGCCACTAACATGCCAGCGGGGCCGGCGTTCACTAAGATAGACACTGTCTCTTTATTGATCGGCATCGGCTGCCCATCAAACAGGTATTGCAATCTGTCGCCCGAGACCAACTCGAGGTTATACATCACAAAATGTTCGGCGGTTGAGAAGGTATGAGTCCAAGCTAAGTCTTTGTTAAACCCAATGTTGATAGGGCCTGGCATGCCCACCAGCGAGCCGCCCATCATATCCAATTGGCCAGGGATAGTAATGTGCGATTGCCAGAAGCGCAGGTTGCCCGTGTGTGGGAAATGCGGATTGCCTAGCACCATGCCGCGACCATTTTCGGTCTTATCTTTACCCAAACCCCAACCGTTAGAGCCTAAATCCCGAGGATTGGTCTCGGGTGTGGTAATGCGCGCCGCACGGGCAAGCAACTTAGACTGCATATCGCTGACAAACGCGGTTTGTTCTTGGCTTGGTGCAGGTCCGACGATGCGTGGCATGTACTCCTGCCCATCCCCTGGGTTGGCGTAGAAAATCAAATCGAGGAAGTTAGCCGCGCCGGGTAATAGGGCGATGGAAAACAGATAAGTGACCACATCCTCTGGCACAATGGGCTTCACCCACGGTTGACCGCCACAGAAAGGTTCGGCGGTTTGTTTACCCGCCTCAACATCGGCAAGGTATTGGTTATAACCCGCGGTAAAACCTTGGATTAATGCACGGGAGCGCTCGCTAAACTGTGGCCACTTGGCCTCAGCTTGCTCACGGATTTTTAAGGCTTTATAGGCAAAGTCGGAGATTAAGTTGCCATTGTCTTCTGAGGTGGGCTGCCCTGTGGTGAAATCAATCGACGCATGGGGACCAAAGTACATAGAGCGTTGGGAGTTGGCCTTAATAAAACCATCGGCGAGCACGCAGAGGTTGTCCTGCGCCTGCGCGTAACCGCTACCAAAACCTAAGCTTTCTAAGTTATCGGCTTGGATATGGGGCACACCGTAGGTAGTTCGACGAATATTGACTTTGAGTAAGCCGTTGGGGGCAAAGGTTTGCAGCTGGGTTTCAGGTTCGGTAGGTGGAGTGCTATCTTCGCTGTCGTTACAGCCTGTGAGCATAACGCCGCAGGCCATCCCCATCGCGATCATGAGTTTGTTGAATTTCATTATTATTATCTCTTAATTTTAGTTCCTTCAATGACATAGCTTTACTGCTTAAATCAGCTAATTGACTGAAGGAGCAATAGTCGTATGTCGCTTCCTGATGCACGACTCTGGCTATTTGCTCCCCATACATTCGCTTTTTTACTGAGCCAAGGCGATGAATATGGCAAAATAGAAAACCCAGAGGCGAGACACCTCCGACCATTTAAGCAATGATTCAAACGAGCGTCCACATTAAAAACCAAAATAAATAACTTATATGCAACAAAACATTATCAAAGTGATCGTCGGTTCGAAAAACCCCGTCAAAATTAACGCGGCGGCCAATGCTATGGCGCTGCTCTTCCCCGACTATGAGATCCAAACTCAAGGTATGGATGCGCCATCCGGCGTGCCCGCGCAGCCAATGACAGATAGCGACACCCGCCAAGGGGCTATCAACCGTGTCCACTATTGCCAGCAACACGTTGAAGCGGATTATTACTTTGCGATGGAAGGCGGCGTCGATTGTTTCGAGTTTGGTCCTGCGACCTTCGCCTATATTGCGATTGCCCACCAAGCCCGTTTGAGCATTGGCCGAGGCGCCTTGTTGCCACTACCTATGCAGGTCTATCAGGCGCTCGAGGCGGGTGAAGAGTTGGGTCATGTGATGGATAGACTGTTTAATACGGTTAACATTAAACAAAAAGGTGGCGCAATAGGCCTACTCACCCACGGCCACGCCACCCGTGAGAGCAATTACACCCAAGCGATCATCCTCGCCATGGCGCCGTTTTTAAATCCTGAGATGTACCCTTAAATTTTGTTAATGAAATATTGCAAAGCCGAGCAAAGCCCGCTAATTTCGTTGTAACTTGCAACTAAATGATTCGAACTGAGCCACTGCCAGCCCACACAAGTGCTGCATGGCTCAACTTTGGTTAACCCTGATGGCATTCAATCCGACTATGGCAAATGATCCCGGCTCATCTAGCCAACTGAGACACCTTTCCCGCTATATGGTCAGACACTTAGGCATGCTCAATGCGGCCTTTGGCGATTTACCTCTGTCCCCAGTACAGGCCCATGCCTTGTTTGAGATAGGCAATCAACCGCAAACCATTAAGGAACTCGCCTGCAAACTGAGCATAGATAAATCCAATGCTAGCCGTGCAATCAAACACTTAGTCGATAAAAACCTCGCCCAGAGCCAAATGCATCCGCGGGATAATCGCTGCCTCGTCGTACAACTGACTCCTGCGGGTAAAAAGCTGCTCGCAAAATTAGATAGCCAGCAAAATCAACTCTTTCAAGAAATCTTGGCTCAGCTGACCCCAGAGCAAATTCAACAAATCGAGCAAGCCCTAATGCAATACAACCAAGCCATACATAAAGCCAAACAACAATCGGGTTATCTTATCCGTGAAGCCACCGCCGCCGATGATGCCGCCATTGCCCAAGTGATCCGCGCGGTTTCCGCCGAATACGGCTTAACCGCGGATAAAGGCTATAGCGTTGCTGACCCAACCTTAGATTGTTTAAGCCAAATCTATTCGCAGCCGGGCGCCCAATACTGGGTGATAGAACATGAAGGCCAAGTGGTTGGCGGCGCAGGCATAGCGCCACTGGCTAACAATGAAGGTATTTGTGAGCTGCAAAAAATGTACTTTATGCCTGAGATCCGCGGTAAAGGCTTAGCCAAGCGTTTAGCGCTGCAGGCCTTAGACTTCGCCCGTGAAGCGGGTTATCAGAGCTGCTATCTCGAAACCACCGCATTGCTCAAAGAGGCCCTAAAACTCTACGAACACTTAGGGTTTAACTACCTAAGCGCCCCACTTGGTAATACTGGCCACGACGCCTGTGAAATCCCAATGCTATTACCACTGCACGCCGAGCAAACCCCATAACCACTCGCCAATATCAGCAGGCCATAGGCCTGCTGAACCCGTAAATGAGTAATTTACTCATTGAATAATGTGTTGTGATTTATGCCCAAATTCGACCAAGTCTGTTGTTATCCCTCCTAATTCGCATAGTTTTTTATTCAGCACCTGTATTAAACTAGGCCTCTTTTTCATCCGGTAAAATGATATTTATCTAGATGAATTTGCTGCATTATTGTTAAATAATTAGGGAAGCCCATGCTAAATTGGATTTTTGGTGATAATAACCTCACTCTGCGGGAAATATGTTTAGATAACGAATTGTCGACGACCAAGAAAATACAAAAAATAACAAAGTACCTCGCCAATGGCGGTGATATTAATTTTATTGATCCCGATACTTCCCCCTGTAATGTGTTAGTCCCGCTTTCTCGTAGTCCTGAATCCGACCTCGAATTGATACAATATCTGCTGGATAATGGCGCTCAAATTGAATGTAATGGTTTTAGTGCCTTACACTCTGCACTTGAATTTAATAATCCTGAATTGGTAAAGCTCTACCTCAAGGCTGGCGCTAATCTTTACTACCAAAATCAATATAATAACTGCTGGTTAAACTACTTATACCACCCTAACCCACAATATATTTATCAAGATAATCAGCGCATCGCTATGCTAGATCTGCTGCTGGAGCAGGGACTGGATATCAATCATTCGGTGAGTTTTTGGACCAATGGCGAGTTAAATCATCCCTTAGAAATCCTTTATGCAGATCGCAGTAAAGAAGTCTTTTTACATATTATTAATAAAGACATTTATTTGGACATTGGCCAATTAAGCCTGATAGAAGAGATTATTCTTTCCAGCGATTTTTGGGGAGTTGAAACCTTCGAACCATTAGTAAAACGCTATCCTGAGTATAAAAAGTCTCGTTATATTATGGCCAACGATAGCAGCTTTTGGGATGACGCCAATTTACTCGAACTCTGTGTCTACGCAAAAGCGCAAGAATACACTGAATATCTGCTAGATCATTATTCGCAGCTCAAGGCCGACTCCCACGCGAAAAGTTTGCTCTATGCGGCATTGACCTCAGAATTTGACCTCAGCATTATCGAAAAATTGATTAAGGCGACCGTCGATATCAATCGCATCTATAGGATGACACCGCCTGATGCCGACCATTCACCCGTGCTCAACCAATTTATTGATAACGCCCAATTTACCGATGTGAATAAACGGGAGTATATCTACCAAGCACTAGAGCTGTTGCTCAAATATGGCGCGAATCCAAATTCCGTGTTTATGAATGCGGGTAAACCCTACGAAATGTTGGCCTGGTCGAACTTGCGACTATTGGTTTATCCAATGGTCGAGAAGAAAACCTTTCTACCGGAGTTTCTCGACCTCTTCATAAAATATGGTATGGATATCAATAAAAAATTTGGTGCGGTGGATGAACCAAGCTTGCTGACTATTTGCCAACGTGGTTCGGGTAAAGAAGATCAAGCCACACTTATCCAAGTGATGGAATATCTGCTCACCAAAGGACTCGATTTAAGCCTTACCAATATCTACAACACTAACTATGTGTCCGCTGCGGCCATCGCCTGTCGAACCCAAGTACTTGAATGGCTGATTAACCAAGGCGGAGATATTTTCACCCATTGCGGTCACGATAATTCGCCCATATTGCACAAGGCGATTTCGACCTACTGGTGGGATCAAATCACTGGCCCGATGCGGCGTAATACCGTGGAACGATTACTGCGCCACGGAGCCAAAATTGAAGAATTCTCAGTAGATGAACAATTTACACCACTGATGTGTGCCTGCTATTACGGCGCACAATCCTGTGCTGAAGTGTTACTCGAACATGGCGCCAACCCCAATGCCATCAATGCCGAAGACACCACCCCCGCCCTTTGCGCCGTGATGGGCGGCAGTTCTATTGAGTTTCCTCGCTTTGAGTCAACGGCGGTGCGGATCTTAAGACTGTTGCAGCAATATGGCGCTGACTTAACCGTAACTAATAGTGTCGGTAATAGCCCGCTAAGCGTGACGATGGAGCAGGAATATAAAGAGATTTTCGAAGTACTACTGCAAATCGTCCCCTACAGTGAGTCCCAACTTGAGCAAGCTCTGAGTAAAGCTCAACCACAAAGTTATTTCCAACGTCGGCTATTACAGAAGCTAGGGCGTGAAATCCCAGCAGCACCCACAGTTATCGACCATAACGTAGCGAAGCCAGAAGTCGCATCGCTTACGCTTGAATGTGGCACAACCCATGTGGAGGCACCAAAACATGCACATACTCATAAAACTAGATTAGAGGTCAGTGATGCGGCGGTGGATAGAAGCAAAATCCCGACGCTGTTTGATCTCAAAAACAGAGTGCTGCATTTCTTTAAGCCGATAGCCAGCGATCCAAGCATCACGGCTCAACAGTTAAACTCGGTTAAAGAACAGGTCGAACTATTGATTGAAAAGCTCGACAACTTTAGCTTTTTCCGCAATCAAGCGACAAAAGCCGAATTTGAAGAAGGGGTTCAGGACTATCTCGATGAAATGGTTGATGAAATCAACAAGGTTATCGGGGATGATTATCCCGCACTTACCGAAGCCTTAGTCGATTCTGTTTGGACAATTTTGCAATACTTTAGGGTTGAAATTGAAATCGAAACCGCGCTAAGAAAGCGCTTTTGGTAACAGTTAGCACCTTAGCTAGCAACCCAAGATAAAGCCCCTTTTATATCGTCACTTAAAGGGGCTTTATGCTTTCGAAGTTAGGCCTACCTTCGCACCTGCACACTTGGATGGCTATTAGCCAACATAATGGCAAGTCTTAAGCCTTAAAAGCTTTAGCAAGCAACTGACTACGAATGATTTGGCGTATTTGATTATGCAGTTCAAATACCCGGTTACGGTCGTTAAGGTTTAAGGAGAGGTTTTCCAGCATGACTAAGTCCAGATTAAATTCAGGATAATGTAGCGTCATCGACATATAACCCGAAACATACCCCGTATGGCTATATTCGACCAAGTCATTGTCCTTATTGATCCTTATCCCATAACCATAGCGCATATTCGGCCACAAAAATGGCAACTCGATATACGCAGTGGTCATCCGCTGATAACTTTCAGGGCTTAACAACTTGCCAGCATGTAATTGCTGCTGAAAGTCGGCATAAGTAGCCGTCGAGGCAATTAATCCCCCTGCGGGCAATAACGCTTCATCAATCACCAGCTCAGCAGGGGCAATCACTTCGCCTTCCTGCAATCCCACCGCCAAGCTAGGCACTTTGGCTTGAATCGCCTCAAGACTTCCCTGCTCGGCACTTAAGCCATTAAGTTGATATCGCGCAGCAAATTGTGTCACCTGCTCGGTAAAGGATTGATGATTCACCTTCTCGAGCACTTGCCCAAGCAGTGAATAACCCAAATTAGAGTATTCAAATTGGCTACCCGGCTCGAAGCGATTGGCCTGTCCAATGCTGGCAACACCCGATGTATGGTTCAGCAGTTGGTGCAAAGTAATGCGCTCATCATAACGGTTGGGATTCAAATCCCCCACATGAGTGCCCGCATCAATGGCTTTTAGCGCCTTAGATTCCGCGTCAAGACCGCCAAAAAGGTAATGATTTAGCGTTTGATTTAAATCGAGTTTTCCCGCATCGAGTGCTTGCAACACTAGCGTTGCGGTAATTTGTTTCGAGAGCGATGCCATCACAAAACGCGAATCTTGATTGATACCTTCACCCTTTTGTAATTCAAGCAGTGGTTTCCCCTCTTCAAGCAGAATAACGCTACCACTAAATGGCTGCGGCGAATCCATTATCGCCGCTTGGATTAAGCTCTTAATCTCCCCAAGCTTAGATGCTGAAGATGCAGTTTGGCTTTCAAGCTTAACTGACTGACCGCCTTGCACGCTTTCCGACACAATCGCAGTTTCAAGCGACTCGCCAACACTATTGGCACTTGGGAGTAATAACAGCCCCGATAGCAGGGAGCCAATAACACTCAAACGCATGGGTTATCCTTAACTTAATTAGCAAATACTGCCTGATTAGAAAGCGGCCAGCTTATCACAAGCACACCTTAAGTGTGACTTGAGGTTTGGAGTGCCAGTTAGGAAGCAATTGATAATTCGTTATAACACCACAACAGCAATAATTACCGCACCCAACATATATAAACCCGCTGTGAGTGATATCGATTTTAGCGGGCTAAACTCTTCAACCTCCAATGTTTGTATCTCTTCAATTTTGACTTCTTTTCCTTCTCCCTCAATCTGCTGATCAGTCACTCTTTCGACGGTAAATTCCACCTGTTTACCCGATACAGTGGTGACTTTGACTTTTTCGCCGATATAACTGGGTGCCGATTGAGCGTCTAATTTAACTTCATTGAGTGAAGAACATGCACTAAGGGAGAAACTGATAAGTAATGCTATGGCTAGCCTTTTCAAACGAACCTCCTATCCTACAAACGGTTGAATCCATGATTAAATAATACCTATAGGCATAAGTACTTAGATAAGACGATTCAACTTACGAAATTCCGCTCGTAAACTAAAGAAACTTAAGCTGAATTGACTAAGGTTAAATCTTTTGACTGAGGTTCAAGTAATAAATCTATTGAGACACCCATTGTTAAATTTTACAAAGAAAAGACAAATTTGAGGCATATTCAAGCTAAGAGGATACGCTGTGGTCAGCAGGATTAAGCGCAGATATGGAAGTGGCCGTCCGTGACATGGATGTCACGGTCGAGCATACATGGACGTACTTGCTGCGTGTCACTGGAATGGCTGTGCTTAATCACTAAGTTTATCGAGATATAAATGAATATCTTTTGTAAGACAAGGCAATAACCTGACTACCAGAAGTTTTTGGCCTTCGTTTGAGGCTCAACAATTTGGCATGGTGGGTTTCATATGCCGTCTTACACCACTGAAAGTCAGCGTATGCTGGGCTATTTAATCCGCCATAGTGGAAAATCTTTTAGCTAGATATCAAAAGCCCTATAAAAAAAATCGCGTTAGACTCAGCTGTACTAGCCCTGCCTAACGCGATTTTCTATTCAACTTACCGCTTAATCACCAAAGTCATCGAGCAGGATATTTTCAGGTTCGACCCCTAGGCTTTCGAGCATACGGATCACCGAGGAGTTCATGATTGGAGGACCACACATGTAATACTCGCAATCCTCTGGTGCCTTATGATGTTTAAGGTAATTTTCGTAAATCACATTATGGATAAAGCCGGTGTAACCGGTCCAGTTATCCTCTGGTAACGGCTCCGAAAGTGCCACATGCCAGACAAAGTTGTCATTTTCAGCCGCTAATGCATCGAAATCTTCTTGGTAAAATACCTCACGGGTTGAGCGGGCGCCGTACCAGAAGCTCATCTTACGCTTGGTCTTTTTACTCTTGAGCTGATCGAAAATATGCGAGCGCATCGGTGCCATACCCGCACCACCGCCGATAAAGACCATTTCCGCATCGGTTTCTTTCACAAAGAACTCGCCGAATGGGCCAGAGATGGTCACCTTATCCCCCGTCTTAAGGTTAAAGATGTAAGAAGACATCTTACCCGGTGGCACATTGGCCGATGGTGGCGTGGCAATCCGCACGTTAAGCATAATGCGGCCCTTTTCATCGGGATAGTTCGCCATCGAATAGGCGCGCAGCACATCTTCATTCACGGTGGAGACTAAGTCGAACAGGCCGTATTTTTCCCAATCGTCGCGGTACTTAGCCGGAATATCAAAGTCGGCGTATTTCACCACATGGGCAGGCGCTTCAATTTGAATATAGCCCCCGCCTTAAAGTGTACGTCTTCACCTTCGGGCAGTTTTAGCAGTAACTCTTTGATAAAGGTGGCCTTGTTATCGTTTGAGATCACCTCACATTGCCACTTCTTCACGCCGAATATTTCTTCCTCTAGCTCAAGTTCCATATCGGTTTTCACCGCCACTTGGCAGGCGAGACGACAGCCTTCTTTGGCTTCTTTTTTAGTGATATGCCCTTGTTCTGTTGGCAGAATATCACCACCGCCCGATTTGACCTTCACTCGGCACTGGCCGCAGGTCCCGCCGCCGCCACAGGCCGAGGGAATAAAAATATTCTTACTCGCTAAAGCGCCAAGCAGTTTGTCGCCCGCGGCAACTTTAATGCTTTTCTCGGCATCGTCGTTAATCCCGATAGTGATCTCACCGGTAGTCACTAATTTCTTTTTGGCGATAAGGATTACTATCACCAGTAGGCACACCACTAAGGTGAACATGCCTATGCCTATTGCCATTTCCATTCGATAACCCTTTTTCTAAACAGAATGCGGTTTCACTTTCTCAGTCACGCGTTACAGCGAGATCCCCGAGAAAGACATAAAGCCAAGTGCCATCAACCCTGTGGTAATAAAGGTGATACCAATCCCCTGTAAGCCTTCGGGAATCGCATGAAACTTCATCCGCTCACGCAGCCCGGCCAGCATCACAATCGCCAGCGCCCAACCCGTGCCCGACCCCATGGCAAACACCGCCGATTCGGCAAAGTTGTAATCACGGTTAGCCATAAAGATCACCCCGGCAAAAATCGCGCAGTTTACGGTGAGCAGTGGCAGGAAGATCCCGAGGGAGTCATACAGGCTTGGAATGTATTTATCTAAAAACATTTCAAGGATTTGCACTAAGGCCGCGATCACACCGATAAAGGTGATCAGTTGCAGGTAACTTAAGTCGATGCCAGGCATGCCCGCCCACGCCAATGCGCCCGGTGCTAACACCTTCACATAGATCAGTTGGTTTAAAGGCACGGCTAAGGTCATCACCACGATAACCGCCACGCCTAAGCCGAAGGCGGTCGACACCTTTTTAGACACGGCTAAGAAGGTACACATACCGAGGAAGAACGACAGCGCCATGTTGTCTAAGAATGTGGCCTGTAAAAACAGATTAATATAGTGTTCCATATCCGCTCCTTAACCGCGTTTACGCTGGATCACGTTAATGGTCCAGATCAGCAGGCCAATCAGGAAGAAGGCGCTTGGGGGCAACTTAAACATCTCATTGGGTAAGTACCAGCCGCCGTTTTCAACCGTAGTCAACACGCTATGCCCAAACAGATTGCCCGTGCCTAACAACTCACGCACAAAGGCCACACTGATCAGCACCAAGCCATAACCCGCCGCGTTACCTACGGCATCGACCACGGCTAAGTGAGGTGGATACTTCATCGCAAAGGCTTCTGCGCGACCCATGATGATACAGTTAGTGATAATTAACCCAACGAATACAGAGAGTTGCTTAGATAGCTCGTAAGCCACATCCTGCAATACCATGTCGACAATAATCACCAAGGAGGCAATGACCGTCATCTGGGCAATAATCCGCACACTGTTAGGGATAAAGTTGCGAATGGCGGAGATGATAAGGTTTGAGAACACCAGTACGAAGGTCACCGCCAGTGTCATCACCACGGCCGTCTGCATGGAGTTACTCACCGCCAGCGCCGAACATACGCCCAGCACTTGCATCGCCACTGGGTTATTGGCAAATACAGGGCCTGCTAGCATGTCCCGCATGGATAAACTGTTGCTCATTTTGCACCTCCCAACTCACCTTGTTCAGCCGATGCTTTTAATTGGTTGAAGAAGGTTTGGAAACCCTCGACGCCAAACCAAAACTCCATTGCACGCTGCACGCCACGGCCGGTCATGGTCGCGCCACTCACAGCATCAACACCGTGGATATCACCCTCTTTGGCGCCGCCTTTCACGAGGCGCATCGCAAACTTGCCTTTTTCATCAAAGAGTTGTTTACCCTTCCACAGGGATAACCAATGTGGGTCAGTCACAAAGTCACCGATACCAGGGGTTTCACCGTGCTCGTAAACCACCATGCCTTTAATCGTATTAAAGTCAGGCTCGACGGCCACGTAACCGTAGATCATCGACCACAGTCCTTTACCGTAGAAAGGCACGACCACGCTGGATAACTTGCCGCTGTCATCGAACACCTTAAACACGCGGGCATCGTTGGCGCGGGTCTTGATTTTGGCGATATCCTTTTTAGGGGCGCTTGAGGTTTCTGGGTTAATCGCCGCCATGCGCTCGTCAAAGTCGAGTACATTGGCATCAGAGTCCACTTTGCCTGTGTCGAGATTAATCAATAATGGCTTAACGGATTTAGTAAAAATCTCTCTAAACTCATTGCCTTGTCCAATATTTACATCGGCCGCCATCAACACATAACGTTGTAACTCATCGCGTTTTTTTGCGAGCTTACGCTCTTTCAACACGCCTGCGGTGCCAGTAATCATAAAGGAGCACAAAAGGCAGAGCGTGATGGTGAAGATCATGGTCCCCACCACAGTATCTTTCTTAAATACCATGACGTTTTACTCTCCGTTTGATGTTGGCACGGGCCACCAGATAATCGAACAGCGGTGCCCACAGGTTGGCGAACAGGATGGCTAACATCACGCCTTCTGGCATTTTGGGGTTAGCCACACGGATAAGGATTGTCATAAAACCAATCAAGGCGCCGTAGGCAAACTTGCCTTGGCGGGTATAAGAAGTCGTTACAGGATCGGTCGCCATAAACATCATTGCGATAGCAAAGCCGCCCGTGACTAAGTGCCATGTCCAAGGCATTGCCATCATCTGGTTAGTGCTTGAACCAATCACATTGAACAAGGTTGCAGTGGCAATCATGCCCAACATCACGCCCACCACGATGCGCCAGTCGGCTAAACGGGTGATAAGCAGCAATAACCCACCGAGCAACACAGCAAGTGTGCTGGTTTCACCAATCGCGCCCACGGTAAAGCCGAAGAAATTATTCCACCAGTTAGGATCGCTAAAGGCGCTGTACCAAGCGTAATCAGCAAATTGCAGCTTACCGGCTGCGGCTTGCGCTAAGGCAGTCGCGCCTGAAAAGCCATCTACAGCAACCAGTTGTTTAACGGTTGACACTTCAGAAGGATAGGCAAAATAGATAAACGCCAAACCTGCTAATGCGGGGTTAAGGAAGTTATATCCCATGCCACCAAACAGCTCTTTGGCAATCACCACCCCAAAGCTAATCCCCATTACCACCAACCAGAGTGGAATCGAAACAGGTAAAATCAGCGTAAATAACAAGGCAGTGACGAAGAAGCCTTCGTGCAATTCTTGGCGACGCACCTTGGCAAACACCACTTCCCAGAACAGGCTGGTCAGCAAGGCCGTTAAGTAAATCGGCAGATAAAAACTTAAGCCATAGAGGAACAGGCCAATCACGCCCGTCTCGGCACTTAAGCCACCACTTAGGGCATTAAACAGCGCGAGTTTCCAGGTTTCTGGCGTCGTTAGGCCACTTGCTAGTGCGAGCTGAGCCTGTAAGCCTACGTTATATAAGCCAAATAAAATGGCGGGTAATAAACAAAGGCCCACTAAGGTCATGGTACGTTTTACGTCAATGGCGTCACGTACGTGTACTTGTCCTTTAGTGCTGCGACCACTGGCGATCACCAATGAGCGCACAAAGCCCTTCATCGATTTACCCGTGGCGTAATACTCTTGCTGCAAATCAGGGGCGTCCTGTAAATCAGGTTTTTTAGGTTGTGTCGTCATTAACCTTCCCTCTCAATAACATCTAGACAGGCACGTAACTCTTTACCGAAGTCATACTTGCCGGGGCACACAAAGGTACACAGGGCTAAATCTTCTTCATCTAACTCCAATGCGCCTAACGCTTGTGCTTCGTCGGTATCTCGCACCACTAAGTCACGCACTAGCAGAGTGGGTAAAATATCTAAAGGCATTACGCGATCGAGCTGACCAAAGGCCATCATGGCGCGGTGAGAACCGCCCTGATGCGTGGTAAATTCGAAGGATTTGGTCAGGCCAAATAAACGGGAAGTCACCGCACGGGTGATAGAAAACTTGTCCGAACCGCCACGCACCCAAGGCAATACTTGGTGCTGCGCATCTTCGGCGAGAACCGATACTTGGTTGTGGAAGCGACCTAAAAAGTCATGTACGCCCCTCGCGGTATGGCCTGATAACACTGAGCCTGATACCACACGGTTGTTACCGGGTTTCACTTCGTCAGCCACTAAGGCGCTCAGCTCTGCCCCTAACTGAGTGCGCAGTAAACGCGGGTTAAGCACGCTCGGGCCACCCAGCGCCACAACGCGGTCGGTATAAAGCTCACCGGTTTGGAACAGCTTGCCGTAGGCGATAACGTCTTGATAGCCGATATGCCACACCTGACGTTCAATGCTGACGGGTAAGGTAAAGTGAATGTGAGTCCCGGCTAATCCGGCGGGATGTACCCCAGTAAAACGGCGCACTTGCACTTTAGGTAAGTCGGCGCCGACTAAGGTCTCACCCTTATCTTGGCAGAGGTAAACCTTGCCTTCGGTTAAATGGCTCAGTACCGCTAAGCCCGCCTTAAAGGCGTCGCTCTGCTCGGCAATAATCAATCGAGGATCGGCGGCGAGTGGATTGGTATCCATCGCCGTCACGAAAATGCCTGCGGGTTTGGTATCGAGTGCGGGAACGCGGGAGAAAGGGCGGGTACGCAGCGCCGTCCACAGGCCGCTCTTAACCAGTTGCGCTTTAACCACATCCGCAGATAAGGCCTGCAAATCGGTGTGAATGTCGAAACGGATCTGCTCATCGGCGTCTAAGCCATTGCAGCGGATCACCACGGATTGCAACACCCGACGTTCACCACGGTGGATTGCAACAATCTCACCACTGGCAGGAGCGGTAAACAGCACGCCCTTTGTTTTTTTATCTTCAAACAAAGGTTGGCCTTTTTTGACCTTATCGCCGACTTCCACCAACATAGTCGGTTTTAAGCCAACATACTCCTCACCCAACAAGGCCACTTGGGATGGCCTGTTACCGGGTTCGATGATCTGCCTAGGCTCACCCGAAATCGGCAAGTCGAGGCCTTTTTTGATCGTTATAACTTGGTTTGAAAAATCTGCCATCACAAATATCAACCATGAAAATTTTTAGATAAATTTAGGGTAGATGTTTGTAAACAGATAATCCGATATTGGCGTCACATTCCGCCGCAATTTCGTAAGTAATATACGTAAATTCGCGCCATTTTGTGACATAGATTCACATCAATTGCAGCACAAAATTGCAAATGTAGTTTTATAACAAATAATTCATAATTCCTGTGTTTCTGATTTAGTTACGACTTAACTAGATAAAAACTGACAAAAATCTCTCCTTTCAGCCAAAATTTTTGACAAAGGCGTAAAACACTAAGTTGGTGGCGAGTTCGTGTGCAATCCACTGTGCCAGCCCCGCAACTTCACTGCGGTTCCCGACTTTCGAGCGTTGGTTATTTTTACTGCAGTAAAATGTTTGACGCCCTATTAACCTTTGCTTTACAGCAAAAGCTTGATAGCCTCGGACTAAGATAGTTTCCGTAGGAGAAATAGATGGAATACAGACGCATACCGCATTCTAATCTCGAGGTGAGCAAAATCTGTTTAGGCACTATGACTTGGGGTGAACAAAATACCCAAGCCGAAGCCTTCGCACAGCTAGACTACGCCATCGGCAGTGGCATCAACTTTATTGACACTGCGGAAATGTACCCTGTGCCGCCCAAGCCGGAAACCCAAGGGGAAACCGAGCGTATTTTGGGCCAATACATTAAAGCCCGTGGCAACCGTGATGACCTAGTGATCGCCACTAAGATTGCCGCACCGGGTGGTAAGAGTGACTATATTCGCAAGAATATGGCGCTGGACTGGAACAATATCCACCAAGCGGTCGATGCCTCACTCGAACGCCTACAAATCGATACTATCGATCTCTACCAAGTACATTGGCCGGATCGCAATACCAACTTCTTCGGGGAATTATTTTACGACGAGCAAGAGATTGAGCAGCAAACGCCAATCCTCGAAACCCTTGAAGCCCTCGCCGAAGTCATTCGCCAAGGTAAAGTGCGCTATATCGGTGTGTCGAACGAAACCCCTTGGGGACTGATGAAGTACCTGCAACTGGCGGAAAAACATGGTCTGCCGCGCATTGTGACAGTGCAAAACCCCTATAACCTGCTCAACCGCAGCTTTGAGGTCGGCATGAGTGAAATCAGCCACCGCGAAGAGTTGCCACTGCTGGCCTACTCGCCCTTGGCCTTTGGTGCTTTGAGCGGCAAATATTGCAATAACCAATGGCCAGAAGGTGCGCGCTTAACCCTGTTTAAACGCTTCGCCCGTTACACAGGCTCGCAAATGGCACTCGATGCCACGGCTGCCTACGTAGACTTAGCCCGCGAGTTTAATCTCTCACCCGCGCAAATGGCGTTAGCCTTTGTTAACTCACGTAAATTTGTTGGCTCAAACATCATTGGCGCCACCGATTTATACCAGCTGAAAGAGAATATCGACAGCTTAAAAGTCAGCCTCTCCCCGAGTTACTCAGCCGTCTAAATGCCCTCTCAGATCAATTTAGATTGCCCTGCCCTTAGCTCTTAGCTCTTTGCTCTAAAAAGAGAACGCTAACAATGAGCTGTTACATTGCGTTTTTAAATAAGCCTCTAAAGTGAGTGGCCAAAGTGCCACTCACTTGAGTCACAGATTGATTGTCCATCGCAGCGGTACCCTAACCGCAGCGATAGCCATACAATAGCGATTTATCAGACAGTAAAAGTCGAGCACTCAAGATGAAACAGGCCATTGTCCATATCGCACTCGTTGTAAGAGATTACGATGAGGCGATTGATTTTTATGTCAATAAACTCAAATTCGAGTTGATTGAAGACAGCTATCAACCCGAGCAAGATAAGCGTTGGGTCGTGGTAGCCCCACCCAATTCCAGTGGCACCGCCTTATTGTTAGCCAAGGCCTCTAAACCAGAGCAAGCACCCTTTATCGGGAATCAGGCTGGCGGCCGAGTGTTTCTATTTTTAAATACCGATGATTTTTGGCGCGATTATCACTATATGCAGTCCATTGGGATCCGCTTTATTCGTGAGCCGCAGGAGCAGGATTACGGCACCGTTGCCGTGTTCGAGGACCTCTATGGCAACCGTTGGGATTTATTGCAATTGAGCCCGAATCATCCCATGGCCAAAAGATGCCAATAACAGTGTAAAAGACTTAGCCGATAGCCAAGTAAAAAACACAATAAGCGTTCACTAAGTGATGCTGCGAGTACCAGCCAAGTGCTTATCTCATTGAATAAACTATTGAATCAACCACTCCGCTCAATGATAATCAGCTTGGCGATTTAATCGCGTTATTTCTCACTTAGGAGTTGAAATGGATTTCCCTCAGTTTACTTATCACCCTCATCCCCTTGATACTGGCGCCGTGATCGCAAGCGATGCGACCTGCGAATGCTGCGGCCAAGCACGGGGATTTATCTGCAGCTCAGGAATGTATTGCAGGGACAATATTGAAGCGATTTGCCCTTGGTGCGTTGCCGATGGTAGCGCCGCAGACAAATTTAATGGCCATTTTGTCGACGATTACCCACTGCTCGACGCGGGGCTGGATCTCGCCATCGTGAAGGAAGTGGCGGAAAGAACACCGGGGTATGTCTCATGGCAACAGGAAGTCTGGCAATCCCACTGTAATGATGCCTGCGAGTTTCATGGCGATGCCGAACTCACTGATTTACAAGCCTTGCAGGGCGAAGCATTAGAAGACTTTTTAGCCGAATACATGCCCAACCATGACCTATGGCAAAAACTCTTGTCTAGCTACCAAAAGGGTGGCAATCCGGCCATCTACAAGTTTAAGTGCCGCCACTGCCAGCAAGCGATTTTTACCTTAGATTGCCACTGAGCCAGTTTTATAACTAAAAGTTAACTAGACTCGGTCAATGTAAATCAATTAAGGTCAGTTTGTGGATTAGATAAGGCTAAAGCGAATTGGCCTGCATCAGCGACTCAGGTTGCCTGACGCAGGCGCAGGCTTTAGCTCATTTCAACAGGGATATGCGCTTCCCGATACGACTAACGGCTGAACCTTAACCAATAACAATAATGGCTTATCATCAATTTCGGACTCATAAAAAGTGGCCTTGGTTGCTGCTCAGTGTATGGCTACTGGTTACCCAGTGCTTTGCGCTGACCCATTACACCGAACACAGTCTGGAACATGAACACACCCATTGTATTGTCTGCGATTTTGGCCATGATATCAGTGCAAGTCCGGCATCTATGCCCGTGCTACCGCTGGATTTGCAACACGCCGATCATCGCGCCACTGCCACCTATCAAGCCCCCAGCTTAGCCCACATTCGCCATGTTGATGCGCGCGCCCCTCCCTTTTAGAAAGCAAATTCAAAAACTTAAACATTAATTTTTTTGCTTATCTACAAGGAAAGGCACAATGAAACTTGCACTATCTTCAATAGCGCTTGCGGTCGCGAGCGTGTGTTCATCGGCTATGGCCGCAGAGCTTCAAGGCCAAGTCACTGATCAACAAGGTAACGCGCTCGCCAATGCCCGCGTCAGTGTTGACGGCGGTAACAGCACGACTACGGATGCCCAAGGCCAGTATCAACTCAAGATTGCCGATAATAGTCACCTGCATCTACATGTGAGCCATGCGAATTTTAAACATAGCGATCAAGAGATTAGCTCAACGACGGCGGTACTTATTCAAGATGTGGCGCTGAGCCAAACCCCGATGGAAAATATCGTGGTAACCGCATCACCCCTCGCCCGCTCGGCCCTTGAAAGCACTACGCCCATCAGCGTATTGACCGAGGATCAACTCAAGCTCAACACCGAACCCACCTTGGGCGACACCTTAGAAAAACTCCCCGGCGTACAGGCTTCTCACTTTGGTGCGGGCGCCAGTCGGCCGATTATCCGCGGCATGGGCGGCCCCAGAGTACAAGTACTTGAAAATGGACTGTCGGTTGGCGATGCCTCTACCGTATCGGCGGACCATGCCGTGACCTCCGAGGCCGCCTCGGCGCAGCAGATTGAAATTCTTCGCGGTCCAGGCACCCTACTCTATGGCAATGGCGCCATCGGCGGTGTCGTCAATGTGGTCGATACCCGCTATAGCGAAACCCCAGTCGATGAAGTGACAGGGCACTTTGGCGCTCGCTATGACAGCGCCAATAATGGCCAAACCTATAATGGCGAACTCAACGGCGGTAATGGGCAATTTAACTGGCATCTGGATGGCACCCACAGAAAAACCGAGGATGTCGACATTCCCGGTAATGCCATTGCCGATATGCCGAGCACCCACGGCACCTTAGCCAATAGCCAACTCAAACTCGATGATTACGCCGCAGGCGTTGGTTATACGGGGATTCGGGTTTTGTTAGCGTCTCCGGCGCGCGCACCGAATCCAACTACGGCATCCCCAGCCGTGGTGAGGCCGATGCCCCTAATATCACCATCGACTTACAGAAAACCGCTTGGCAGTTGCATAGCGGGCTACTCGACCCCTTTGCTGGTTTTAGTAAGTTAAAATTCGACGCAGCCTATAGCGATTATCAACACGCCGAGGAAGAAGATGGCGTTGCTGGCACCACTTTTTTCAACAAGCAGAGCGAAGCACGTTTAAGCCTAAACAATCATCCTTGGGGCGAATGGCAAGGCACTCTGGGGCTGCATGCGGTGCACCGCGACTTTGCGGTGGAAGGCGACGAAGCCCTCACCCCCGACAGTAAAACGGACACACTCGCCGCCTTTATCGTGCAAGAACGTAAGCTGGGGGATTTTCGCTTTGAACTCGGCGGTCGCCTCGAGCATTACCGCCTCGCGCCCGATAGCATGCAGCTCGACACGCTTAATGGTGAACAAGAGTATCAACCTAATGATTTAACTGATAATAATGTGACGCTGTCGGCAGGCGTAGTGTGGGACTTCGCCCCTTCCTACAATCTGGGCCTATCACTCACCCGCGCCGAACGTTCGGCCACCGCCGAAGAGCTTTACAGCTACGGGCCACACGATGCTACTCAAAGCTTTGAGTTAGGGTCGCAATTTAGCCTAGAGAATGGTCAAATCGTCGCTAACAGCGGCAGTAACGATAAGGAAGTCGCCAACAATATCGACCTCACGTTGCGTAAGCTGGACGGCACATGGACAGGTTCACTCAGCTTCGCCTATAACCGAGTCAATAACTTCTACTATGAGCGCAACACAGGACTGGTTGCCTCGGATCTGGTCAACAGCGATGAAGAAGGCGACATGCCAGTTTATCAATATACTCAAGGCGATGCGGATCTTTACTCCATCGAGGCGCAGGCAACGATTCCATTTAATGATCTCTGGTCACTCGGACTCTTTAGCGATTACACCCGCGGCAAACTCGTCGATGGCGGTAACTTACCGCAAATATCGCCGATGCGTGTCGGCTCGACATTAAACTTCGATCTGCAGCAGTGGCACGCAGAGTTAGGCGCCATAGGCTATGCCCGCCAAACCGACACCGCCGACAATGAGACCGAAACCGCAGGCTATGCCCTAGTGAACGCGGCCGCCACTTATCGCTGGTATACCTCAAGCGGCGATATTTTGGTTTATCTCAAAGGCACCAACCTGCTTAATCAGGAGGCACGCCCCCATACTTCCTTACTCAAGGATTATGCGCCGTTAATGGGGCGTAACCTGATGTTGGGCGTCACCTATAACTTCTAACCCTAGGCCATAAACCAAAAAGCGAAGCCATTTGGCTTCGCTTTTTATTCACTTAACTGCGGCTTATTTCATTAACCACGCGCGGTAGGACTTGCCTTTAATGCGGCCGCTGGTGATTTTACTCAGCGCCTTTTTAGCGACTTTACGATTCACCGCCACATAGGCGCGGTAATCGGTCACAAGGATTTTGCCGACCTGCGAGCCTTCGATACCATTCTCCCCAGTGAGGGCGCCGAGGATATCGCCAGGGCGAAGCTTCTCTTTTACCGCCATCGATTTGCAGGGTGATCATGGTTGGTGCATTGGGCGCAGTGCCCAGCAAACTTAATGATGGTAAGGCTTCGCTCTGAATATCGCGATCTAAGTACTCTTCTAATAACGCAATTTTGTAGCCATCTTGATCGTCAAAGAAGGTAAAAGCCGCGCCCTTACTGCCCGCACGGCCGGTACGGCCAATACGGTGAATATGCACTTCGGTATCATAGGCCACATGGTAGTTAAATACCGCGTCCAACGCGTCGATATCGAGGCCACGGGCAGCCACATCGGTTGCGACCAACACACAGGCACTCTTGTTGGCAAATTGCAGCAGGGTTTCATCCCGGTCACGCTGCTCTAAATCACCGTGCAGGGCGATAACGCTAAAGCCTGCATCGCTCAGTTCATCGGCCACTTTTTGAGTTTCGCGCTTGGTATTACAAAACACCACCGCACTCTCCGGCTTACGATCCAGCAGCAATAATTGCAGCGCCTGCATGCGCGCCTTGTCGTCATCCAAGTGGTAGAAATGCTGCTCAATGGTGCTCTTTTCGTGGGTTACGGCCACTTTCACCATCACAGGGTCGTACATAATTTGCTTGGCAATCGACTGAATCTGCTCGGGGAAGGTTGCACTAAACAGCAGGGTTTGGCGCTCGCGTGGCGACTGCTCGATAATCGCATCGAGCTGGGGTTGGAAGCCCATTTCCAGCATGCGGTCGGCTTCGTCCAGTACGAGCATATTGAGGTTACTTAGGTCTAAACGGTTCCGCTCTAAGTGGTCAACAATCCGCCCCGGCGTACCGACGATTATGTGGGCGCCATGCTCGAGTGAACCAATTTGCGGCCCCATGGGCACGCCGCCGCAGAGGGTGAGCACTTTTACGTTGTGAATACCACGCGCCAGTGTGCGGATCTCCTGCGCTACTTGGTCGGCCAGTTCGCGGGTCGGACACAGCACTAAGGTTTGAATGCGAAAACGCTTCACATCTAACTTGTTCAGCAGACCTAGCCCGAAGGCCGCCGTTTTACCCGAACCCGTCTTACCCTGACCAATCACATCCTCGCCCGCTAAAATGGCTGGCAGACTCTGCGCCTGAATCGGCGTCATTTCGTGATAGCCCATAGTGGTAAGGTTCTCAAGCAGTTCGGGTTTTAGCTTAAGAGTCGAGAAAGCCATTGAAGGCTGAGTGTCTGAATTGCTCAAGGCGAATATCCTGTGGTGGGTAACCCGCGCTGGCTTAAACTCAGGCAAGTCACTGAAATTTCATTGTGTTACTGATTAAATACGCTTATCGCTTCGGGGCGTTTAGCCATTTCTTTAGGCCTTTATTTCTGGCGGTTAAGTTAACTAAGCCTTTAAATTAAGCCTTTAAACTAGCCCTCTGACTGAGCCATGCCATTCGCGCAATAAGGCTAAGTCGGCAACTTGCCATGCTCAATCTTATCCGCACCATCCAAAGCTCGGCTATTGTAGCAATAAAGCGCGCTCTTTTCCTGAAGTCTTTCGCTTAACCACCCAAGCAGACTTAATTGGCTGCTTTGAAGTATCTGAGAGATAAGAAGCGCGCTAACAAAAAGCCCTGCGTGGCAGGGCTTAGTGGGTGTGACTTACGGAAAAACAAGCTTTGTAATAGCGGTGTTTTCAAGTCAGGAGTCAAGATTTAACGCAATCGAGACTTAGGCAATGTTGCCAAAGCGGCCCTCTTGATAATCGCGAATCGCCTGCTGAATTTCCGCTTGGGTGTTCATCACAAACGGCCCCATTTGGACGATTTTTTCGCGAATCGGTTTACCCACAAACAAAAGCATGCCCGCACCGCGTTCATCGGCCTTAAGCTGCAATGGCGTTTGGCTATCGAGCACTAAAAACTGGCCTTCATTGAATGACCACTGTGAGCCTTAGCCCTTACTCAAGCCACCTTGGTAAAGATAGAGGGCGGCAAACTCATGCTTGGATAGATCGAGCTGCGCCTCACCATTGGCGTTAATCATCAAGTCGGCAATCGCCGCTTCGCCCGCTAATCCTTGGATGGTGGCACTGATCGCGCTTTTACCCGCAAAAGCCCAATCCCCCGCCAAGGCTTTAAGGGTGGCGCCTGTGTCGTTCGTGGTTTCAACGCTAGGGGTTGAAGCCGTATCCTGATACGCCGCGGGGCGCAGTTTGTCCTTAGCCGGCATATTGATCCAAATTTGGAAGCCATGCAGGCCATTAAGCGCATCGGCCAGCGGCATTTCGGAATGCACCACGCCGTAACCCGTGCTCATCCACTGCACATCGCCAGCACGAATCGCTTTGACGTTGCCCATCTGATCGCGATGCTCAAAGCCACCCTTACGGATGTAGGTAAAGGTCTCCATTCCACGGTGCGGATGCGGTGGAAAGCCACCAATAAAATCCTGTTTATCATCGGATTTAATCTCATCCATCATCAAAAACGGATCAAAATGGGTCGTGATAAAGTCCGCCACACGACGAATATTCACCCCGTCGCCATCCATCGCAGGTTTAGCAGAAAACTGACCTAAGACTTTCATTTTATGCTCCTAACTCGTAAGGCATTAGCCCGTACAATCACGATCACTTGGGTTAGAAGTGACTAAGTGAAACAGTGGCAATGCTGATGGAGGCAGAATAACAAGGAAATATGCAAAAGAATAACGCGAAATCACGGTCTAAACATTCGAAAAAATGGAACGGTAGCTTGCTGATACCCACTCATGCAGGCTTGCCATGATGTTCACTCACCGACACGGTGAATGGAAACCTAAGGTTTCTGAGCCTATGAACGAGAGCTATGGATGGCGAACAGGCCTTTAAACAAGGATGTTGTTCAAGTCCGTCTGTGGATGCTGGGCCGCCCCGTATGATGTTAATGGATTCACGAATGCCGCGATGGCATGGATGCCAAAAAGCGGCCATGGAGCGAACGGTCGTCTAGCTAATCACCATGGCTCACCTTTTGACATTAGACATTAGCGTAACCTGTAGATTTAAAAGCCTTACGCAACGTGCCTTGGAACAAAAGCGTGATAGATTCCCAACTCTAATTTTTGAGTTGCAGATTAAAACTTCTATGGCGATAACGCTTCAAGAAGGGACGCTGGTTACGTCATCCTGCTTGCTTGACTTGTTAACTGTTACGTACCTTTCGGCTAGCCTTGTAATCACGTTGTAACCCCATGTGCTAATGAAATCGGATTTTTCGATTTCTCTTGCAATGCCTATTACGTTATAACCAGAGTCAATAATTACACCGCCTGTTTCAGTAATGCTTTTTATATGTGCCGCTCCAGTTTCGATGATGTTAGCACCTTTGATTTGGTTTAATGTTGGCGGTGCCTCGCCAAACCAATCTAACAGGCCCACCAAGAACAAACGTGTATCGGTTTTACCTTGACGCAATAATTTAGCTAGTACCACGCCGCAGCCAAAACCACCTTGTTCAAGAGGCACAGCCCAAAACTGTCCTTGCTCAAGGTAGCTTGTTGATTTTGGTTTGAGTGGATATTCGATGCTCATTGTTTTGTACTGTTAACGCCGCCATATGAGGCGCACAAATGCTTGGCTAAACTTAGCGACGAAGGAGCGCAAGCCAAGCGTTTTGCGTCCAACTACCATAATGGCCTTGTTATAAATCGATTACTCTAAGCCAACCCTTAATATTTTTCCGTTTTTAAGTACGACTCTTAAACCATGCTCTACATCGAAGGTACACTCATACTCTAAATGAAGTTCTCCACCTTCATCTTCAGGAAACATGAACACTCCTGGTTCGGTGACATAGTTCCACACTTGATTAGGTGCGGATAGCGTTGGCATTAGCTCGTCGGCATACTCCCCTAAACCAAGATGATAATCAGGTAAGACTCTCTGGTAATATTGGAAAATTGCTTCCTCAATTTTAGGGAACTCAAGTTCGATATTATTGTAAAGCCAGTTGATAGAATCTTTATGTGACTGCTCTATTTCACCAGAACCAGATAACCCTATAGTAAACAAAACACTTTCACCTAAAGCAGGAAAAGATATTTCCCCCTCCAAATCGTGTCCCGTTAATTCTAATTGATCAATTATTTTTTCGGCTACTTCCATATTTACCTAGATTTATAACGCCTAAATTTAGCGAGGAAAGCCCCGCAGCGGGTTGACGTCGCAGCCAGCGCTTTTTGCTGGCGATTACATTTATTTGTTATATCGTTTTTTAAAGGTTTCATAATCTTTGCCCGGCAAAGATATGACGTTTTTAACTAAATATCTTTCGCTTCCATATGTGATGCTGACATCCACAGAAACAGATCTTTGCTTGCTAACTTCAATATCTGAACGATTAAACCCTTTTATTTCAGAACTTTTCATTTCGACACATAAAAAAGCTAACTTTTCAGAGTTATCGTAAATATCTAGGCAAACTTCAGATATTTTGTGTCCGTTGGCATCGACTTCCGGATAAACAAAAAGATCCAGCCATCGTTCCAAGAGTCACTCTTGCCAACTATTAAACGATGAAATCCTAATTTTTCGGCTTCTTCAGCCCCAATAGTCTTCTCAGAAAAAGAAACTGAAGTAGAAGTGCAATAACATGCCCATATGGCGCAAAGAAAAAATCAGAGTTTTACGCATACGTCACCAGCGATATAACGTCTTAGTATTTATGCGCTGCGCTGTTTGCAGGGCATAAATCGCTTATTCACTAAATCTCAAATATGGCCGCGGCCAAATCCATGTCAATTGGTATAAATGATGCTATAGGAATTTGCTTTTTTGCGGTAGCGTTTTTTTTATACAGTTTGATGGGTAATTAGTTGATATTGTTTTAGCTTTCTCATTCTTTTACGCTTATGTTTTGCAGATGAATCACCTTCTAACGACTCAAAACACCAAGGAATACACCTCCCCTCGGAGTTGCCGTAGGGCGAATAGACAAATTGCGTGAGTCTTGCCATGGATGGCAAGCTAGCTTTCGCAGGTGCAGGGACGCATCCTTCGGAAGCGATAGCAAATTTGGCAATGAGCACAAGGAGTTTCCAGCTCCGTTGGGGCGTCTTGGAGCATCCAAGGAGGATAGAACGAGCAGTCCTCCTTGGTCGGGTGTGGGGTGAAGCCCCACGACTTTGATTTTGATTAACGCATTGAAGCTACAAAAGGAAGAGATGCATAACTTCTAAGTCGAACCATCAACTTTTCTATAGGCATAGCTTTACTTATCCAATTCCCCTTTTGAACTGCAAAACACACTTTGGGGATCAGCTTTTAATCGTTACTTAGCAAAAAACACGCATATAAAAGTGCTACTACTCAGGCTTAAACACCCCAATCACGGCACCTGTGGCTTTTTCGGTGACTTTGACATCGGTTTGTTGTTCGCGGTAATCACAGTCGGTGCATTCTACGGTTTCGATACCGTTTTCTTTAAACAGCAGAATGCTGTCCTTGGCGCCACATTTTGGGCATTTTGCGCCAGCTACGAAGCGCTTTTTTATTTTTGTTGTCATGCTAATACCTTTAATGCACAGACCAGCTCAGTTGGATCAGAAGATGACTCCGCTTCGCTTGAGAAACCCAAAGCGTGAGCCTGAAATTGGCCGCTATTTTGCCACAGTGCCCAGCTATTGCCAGCCTTTAAACCAAGTTGTGATGCCATAAGATATGAGCAGGCGTTAGCATCTTACGGGATTCACTCAAGAAGGATTTGCCAAATCGGCCGTGCACTCGCTTTGCCTCTCATCCTAAGAACGCCCTAAAAGCCGCCGCAACATTCGCCAAAAAGATGCTGTAAAAAGTGTAAGAAATCCTCAGCAACTCGGCCTAAGTTGTGGTTTGCCATCGGCTTGTACGTTATCATCACTGCCCTTACTCATTCATGATATGACCAAGTTGTAGTTAATGATCAGCATCAACCAAGCGCAATTAATCCGTGGCAGCAAAACCCTGCTCGACGAAGCCTCTTTGACCATCTATCCCGGCCACAAGGTCGGCCTAGTCGGCGCCAATGGCACGGGTAAGTCCTCACTGCTGGCATTAATTATGGGTCACCTGAGCTTAGACAAAGGCGAGTTTAGTATGCCTTCGGGTTGGCAAATCGCCACCGTAGCTCAAGAAACGCCCGCGCTGGAAGTCTCTGCACTTGAGTATGTGCTTGATGGTGATAAAGAATATCGCCAGCTTGAGGCCGACTTGCATATCGCGCAGGAACACAATGATGGCCACGCCATTGCCACCTTGCACGGTAAAATCGATGCCATTAGCGGCTACGCCATTCGCGCCCGCGCAGGTGCCTTGCTGGCAGGTTTAGGCTTTAGCGAAGCCGAGCAAAATAACCCAGTGAAAAGCTTTTCGGGTGGTTGGCGGATGCGCTTAAATCTTGCCCAAGCACTGCTGTGCCGCTCCGACTTACTGCTGCTCGACGAACCGACCAACCACTTAGACTTAGACACCATGTACTGGCTCGAAGGTTGGATTAAGTCCTATCAAGGCACGCTGATTTTAATCAGCCACGATAGGGATTTTATCGACGAGATTGTCGATGAAATCGTCCATGTCGAGAATCAAAAACTCAATTATTACAAAGGCAACTACAGTGCCTTTGAGCGCATCCGTGCCGAACGTATGGCGCAGCAACAGGTCGCCTATGAGCGCCAACAAAAAGAACGGGCGCATATGCAGTCCTTCGTCGACCGCTTCCGCTACAAGGCCAGTAAAGCCAAGCAAGCTCAGAGCCGCTTAAAGGCGCTGGAGCGGATGACTGAGCTGTTGCCATCCCAGGCCGATAGCCCGTTTTATATGGAGTTTCGCCCGCCAGAAGCCCTACCCAATCCATTGATTAAAATGGAGCAAGTGGCAGTGGGTTATGGCGACAAGCAAATCCTTAGCAAAGTGCATTTGAACTTAGTCCCCGGTGCCCGTATTGGCCTTTTAGGCCGCAACGGCGCGGGTAAATCGACATTAATCAAACTGTTATCGGGACAACTGTCACCGATGACCGGATTGTATGAGCCCAATCCCGGCCTGAATATCGGATACTTTGCCCAGCACCAAATCGAATTTTTACGCTTAGACGATACGCCGCTGCAACATCTGGCGCGCCTCGCGCCAAATGCCCGTGAGCAGGAATTACGTAACTTCCTCGGTGGTTTTGGCTTCCATGGCGATATGGCACTCTCGCCGGTGCGTCCGTTCTCGGGTGGCGAGAAAGCGCGTTTAGTGTTGGCCCTATTAGTGTGGCAGCGCCCTAACCTATTACTGCTCGACGAACCGACCAACCACTTAGATCTAGAGATGCGCCATGCGCTTACTATGGCATTGCAAACCTTTGAAGGCGCAATGGTTATCGTATCACACGACCGTCACTTACTGCGCTTAACCTGTAGCGATTACTATCTGGTTGATCAAGGCCAAGTACAGGCCTTCGATGGTGATTTAGAGGATTACCACCAATGGTTACTCGATGCTGCTAAGGCCGCCAGTGCGAACTCCACCGTTAACGGTGACGATGCCAAACCCGCCGTCGATAAGAAACAGCAAAAGCGGTTAGAAGCAGAGCTGCGCCAAAAGGTGTCGCCACTTAAACGTAAGCAGGCGAAGCTTGAAACCGATCAGCAAAAGCTCAGTGAACGCCTCGCCGAGTTGGAGCATCTGCTGGCCGATAGCGAGCTCTACGATCAGGACAATAAAGCCAAACTCACGTCAGTACTCAGTGAGCGCACCAGCTTGACACAAACGCTGGAAGAAAGTGAAATGCAATGGCTTGAGCTGCAAGAAGAAATTGATTCAATGGAACTTGAGCTGATGGGCCAGTAATTGGCCCTTTATCGCCTAACGTACAAGGAAACAGTATGTCGGATGCAACCCCGTTAGACAGTCAAATTTGGCATTGGTGTGATATGAGCTACGGGCAAAATAAGCAGCTTTGCCTCGAGCTACAGGATAACTGCCAAGTGAATGTGAATCTCTTACTGCTGGCGCAGTATTTAGATCTCACCAGTGATGTGGCGGGCCCACGGGAATATTCGACCGAGCAGTGGCAGCAGCTAGTGAATGCGGTTTGGGATTGGGATGAAAAGTTTCTCACGCCCTATCGCCGTCTGCGCCGCCTCGCCAAGGCAAGCCTGAATGAGGAAGAGTATCAGCAGATGCTCGATGTAGAGCTGATGATGGAACGTAAGGCGCAGCGCACAATTTTAAATGCCGTCAATGGATTATCGCCAACTGGCGCACAAACCAATCTGGTGAGTTACCTCACCCTGTTTGGCCTATCCGCAGCCGATGTAAATTCGCTGAATTTTATCGCGCCTTAATAGACCAGACGTTAGCTTACTTAGTCCGAGCCTGAGGATAACGCTGGCAGTAATCCTCAATATTGAGCCAACTTGGTTGCTCATCGGTATAAATATGGTAATTAGGCTGCACCAGTTCAGGATCATCTAAGCTTGCGATCGTCAGGGTGAGATAGTCGGGATACTCAGCGTGCCTGTAGGTTAGCGAGCAGCCGCAGTGGGCACAAAAACCGCGTCTCACACACTCAGATGAAGCAAACTCTGTCACTTTGCCCTTAAGCCAAGTTACCTGATGCAGCTTAAAATCCATCCAGGCGCCAAATACGGCCCCAATGCTTTTTGGCACATGCGGCAGTGGCAATAATCGGCGTCAAAGGGCTTGCCCTCAATCCGATAACGAATCGCCCCACATAAACAGCCGCCCTCCAAGGATGCTATAGATTGCATACAGACTCCACGCTATTGTGGCTCTCGGCCATCGGTCAGCTTTTGCGCCAACGCTGTGGCATTGCGCGCGGTAATGCCATAAATCGACAGCTGCGGATTGGCCCCGAGGCTGGTCGGGAAGATAGAACCGTCCATCACCGACAGATTATCCAGATAATGTGACTGACCATAGCTATTCACCATAGAGAGCTTTTCATCCTCCCCAAAGGGACAACCACCCATCACGTGCGCCGAGGCGACGATTGTCCGCAGCGGCGCTAAATCCATTTGCGCAATACTCTCTTTCGCCTCCTTCCATGACGACAGATAAGGCATACCATCACTGATGGGCAGTACTTTTAATGCCCCCGCCGAGAATTGCAATTCGGCCATGCTGGCATACGCCCGCCGCGCCGCACGCCAAAAGGCCTCGGTGAGCGGATAATCCAAGGCAAAGCCCGTCGAGGTGAGATGCACTTGCCCACCTTGGCTATCGGGATGATAACCATCGCGGATCAAGGCGATAGTGACCTGTAGCTGATTAAATTGCGCCATCAATTCCGCATGGCTCGCCCCGTAACCTAAGGTTTTAGAGGCGATCAAAATCGGATGCACAGGCGGCACCTCAAGCTTGTAACCTAACTCGCCATCGGCACCGTTTTTCCAAACAAATTCATCGGAATAGATAGATTGTGGCGCACCACTGTGGGCATTAATCGCATCGGCAAAGATGCCACCCGAGAGCACTGTGGGATGTAAAAAGGTACGTTTGCCCAACAGCTGATAGGGATCGGGCACCTCGGAGCGCATCATTAAGGTCGGCGTGTGGATAGCGCCAGCGCTTAAAATATAGTGTTTGGCTTTGAATAACAGCTCGACAGACGTCGGCCGTAAATTAACATCGAGCGCCTGCGCCTTGAGGGCAAACACTTGGCCATTATGGTGTTCAATCTTAACGACTTTGGCACGGCTAAAAAGCTGCGCGCCCTTCTCTAATGCGCTCGGGATAGTCGTCACTAACATCGACTGCTTGGCATTGACTGGGCAACCCATGCCGCAATAACCAGTATTCCAACAGCCCGCCACGTTACGCTTAATGACGGTGTAATCCCAACCTAGGTTGATGCAGCCTTGCTTGAGCGCGCCATTATTGCGGTTAGGTTCATAATTCCATTCATGAATATTAAGCCGCTGCTCCATCTGCTCGAACCAAGGGGCCAGAGCATCGGGGTCGAGGCCCGCAACGGATTTATGCTGCGCCCAAAAGGCTAAGGCTTCCTTCGGAGTACGAATCGAGGTGGTCCAATTGATGGTGGTCGAGCCGCCCACGGCGCGACCTTGAAAAATACCAATCGCCTTATCGGCGGTTTTCATCGCAGCCGCCTGTTGATACAAATTAGGGTAAGCGACCCGCTCCTCCATATTAAAGTCGCTGGAGGATTTAAGCGGCCCCGCTTCAATCATGATCACACTAAGCCCTGCTTGGCTTAGGATCTCCGCCGCCACACCGCCACCTGCGCCCGTGCCTACAATCACCACATCGGCTTCAAATTGCTGGTTCTCTTGCAGTTGACTGGCGTCGGTATGTAACCAACCGGAATTTAAGCCTGTCACTATGGGATCTATGATTGCCACTTGGAACACTCCATTCTTACATTATTGTTATTATTATAAATTCAGCCTATTTGAACAATTCAGGCTTGGCGTAGTGAAGTCGGCTCCAATGCTCGGGACAGGCGTAATAACTGGCCATCACTAATTCCCGCAGGCCTAAATAAGCCGTTTGCAATAACGCAAAATAGCTGTGGCGCCAGGTTTCCAACATTTGTGTTAAGTCGCTGGGTGAGCGCATCAAGAGTGGCGTCATACTCGAGGTAAGTAGCAGTAAACCGAGACGATTTTCCAGCATATCCAGCAGTTCGAATAACTCTGCCTGCTGCTCGTCGGGTAAGACATCAATCGAATGCTTAATGGCATCTAAGGTGCGATTTTGCGCCGCCAACTTATGGGTTGCCACATCGGGCAAGGCCCCATCGAGCATCACAGGTAACAACACACCGAATAACAAACGATAGTCTTTTCCTTCGCCTTCATCGGGGAGGCTGAATTCGGGAGAGTAGAGATTTACCCCCAAGGCAATCGCCGCCGTACCGGCAAACGCGCCCAGTAAAAAGGTACGTCTATTCATCTATGTCTCCCCAAGACGCTAAGTGTTAAATTATTGTGCTACAATGACCGCGAATCTAAATTAAACACACGTTTTAATTTTCAGCAATAGTTGATATCAAGATAAGATCCCATGCCAAACGTTTTTAATCCGCCTTGGTGGGCCAAAAGTCCCCATGTGCAAACTATTCTGCCCGTTTTCACTAAAGTGGCCAAACCTGTGCTTGAGCGACAACGACTCGAGCTTCCCGACGGCGATTTTATCGATTTAGATTGGCAAGCAAGGCCCCAAGTCGGCAAACCCATTGTGGTCATCATTCATGGGTTAGAGGGCAGTGCCCAGTCCCATTATGCCAGACGCATTCTGCAAGCCTGTAAAGAGCAAGGCTTAGCGGCTGTGGTTCACCACCACAGAAGCTGCTCAGGGGAAACCAATCGCCTCGCCCGCAGTTATCACAGTGGCGATACCGATGACCTGCAGTTTAACCTAAGCCTGCTGCAACAAACGTACCCGCAATCACCTTTATTAGCTGTGGGTTACAGCTTAGGTGGCAATGTGCTGACCAAATATCAAGGCGAATATCAAGAGCATAGCCTGTTGAGTCGCGCGGTAGTTGTGTCGGCGCCGCTGCAATTATCGGCCTGCGCCAAACGCTTAGAAAATGGTTTTTCAAAGGTGTATCAAAGCCATTTAATCAAACAGTTACAACGCAAGGTCAATCAAAAGCTTGCTGACCCCGATCTGGCGGGCGCGATGGCATTGAGCCCAATGCAAGTTACTAATCTCAATACTTTTTATGACTTTGACGATAAAGTCACCGCACCGCTCCATGGATTTTTGGGCGTTGAAGATTACTACACCCGCGCCAGTGGTCTCCCCTTTATCAAGTGCATCACTAAGCCAACGCTGATCTTGCACGCCAAGGACGATCCCTTTATGACGGATGCCGTTATCCCACATTCCAGCCAGCTTTCGGCGTATGTGGAATATGAATTACATGCCCATGGCGGCCATGTCGGTTTTATTGAGGGGGTACACCTTGGAAGCCACGCTATTATCTAGAGCGGCGCATTTTAGACTTTTTACTCGCCAATGATGCTTCATCGGCACCATAAGGAACCCGAATGCTTATCCCCTACGATGCTTTACTCCAGCTCCCCAAAGAGACATTAGCCAATCTGATCCGCGAATATCTTTTAGGCCAAGTGGAGGATGGTAGTTTTACTAGCCTAGATGAGCAAGAACTATCAACGGCAATAGTGCAATGCCAACAAGCACTTAAACAAGGAAAACTCGTCTTGGAATACAGCGAGGACGATGAATCCTTTGCCATTCGCCACGCCGACCAAGTAGCAAAACGGCAAGATTGACCACCAGTATCCCAGTGCCGTATAAATAGCTTATACGGTTTATCGCTCCCAATGAGCGGCTCTTTAGGTTCCTAGCTAGGTAGAAAAAATGTCAGCAAAACATCCGATTATTGCAGTTACAGGCTCATCCGGCGCAGGAACCACCACTACTACTACCGCCTTTAGTCATATCTTTCGCCAACTCGGGATCAACGCCGCCTTTGTAGAAGGCGATAGTTTTCATCACTTTACCCGTGCAGAGATGGAAGTGATGATCCGCAAATCCCAGGCTGAGAATCGCAATCTGAGTTACTTTGGCCCAGAGGCCAACAACTTTGCCCGCCTAGAGCAATGCTTTCGCGATTACGGTGCCACGGGCCAAGGTGAAACTCGCAGCTATTTACATACCTTCGATGAGGCTGTGCCTTTTAACCAAATGCCGGGCACTTTCACCCAATGGCGTCCACTGCCTGAAAACACCGATATGTTGTATTACGAAGGCTTACATGGTGGCGTAGTCACGGGCGATGCCAACGTGGCCCAGCATGTGGATTTGCTGATCGGCATGGTGCCTATCGTTAACTTAGAGTGGATCCAAAAGATCATTCGTGACACCTCGGAGCGAGGTCATAGCCGCGAAAAAGTCATGGGCTCAATCGTGCGCAGCATGGACGATTATATTAAGCATATGACGCCACAGTTTTCCCGTACCCATATCAACTTCCAACGGGTGCCGACGGTAGACACCTCCAACCCCTTTAGCGCCAAAGATATTCCAAGCCTAGATGAAAGCTTTGTGGTGATCCGTTTTCGCGGCATCAACAACGTCGACTTCCCCTATTATTTGAGCATGATCCAAGGCTCCTTTATGTCACGGGTCAACACCTTAGTGGTGCCGGGCGGCAAAATGTCCCTCGCAATGGAGCTGATCCTCACACCCTTGATTAAAGATTTAATGGAAAAACGCCAGCAGCTTAATAGCCCGCAGGCGAACTGAGATAGAGTTAACGTTTGACTAAAGGCTAATGAAATAAAGCCTTTTTGAGCAATAGATTAAGCTTGATTTAAGCCATTGAAGTTAATCTTATTGGCATCGGGATTTCAGGCGAAAGAACGATAGTTGGCATACTCTTGGGAGTTAATTCCCCCATCTTGATCTGTTGATTCCCTTGGGTGTGCCAACAACCCTTCAAAACAAGTTCTAGAGGTGAATTCCACTTCAATGCTTGATCTGTTGATTCCCTTGGGTGTGCCAACAACCCCATCTTGCGTTAAGTATTAGCTGTTAATTCCACATCCACGCTTGATCTGTTGATTCCCTTGAGTATGTCAGAAACCCCATATTGCGTTAAGTCTTAGCAGTTAATTCCACCTCTATGCTTGATCTGTTGATTTCCTTAAGTATGTCAGCAACCCCATCAAAGCTTTTAGTCGTAGTAGTTAATTCCACATCCATGCTTGATCTATTGATTCCCTCGGGTGTGCCAGCAACCCATCTTGCATTAAGTCTTAGCAGTTAATTCCACCTCTATAATCCTTCAATGCTCTATCACCTCAGATTTTCAATCTGTGCCCAGTTAACGGCGTGAAGTTAAGCGCCCTAAATTTTTATACATCACCCGACAATCCAAGGCGATTCCGCGGGGTGAGCAATAGACGGCGTCTTCCTCTAGGCCTTCACCACCAAAACCGCAGCGGCGATAAAATTCGACCGCATTTAAGGTTGACTCTAATCGCAATTTGGCAAGGCCGAGATTAAAGGCTTTTGTTTCAATAAATTGCAGCAATGACTTACCAACACCCAAGCCCATCGCCTCGGGGGAGACAAACAGCGCCTCAACTTGAGCATAGGGTTCATCCAGCATGATGGTACCCACCACAGTCGGTTCTTGGGTTGTTTCATTGAAGATTTCAGCCACATAAAAATGCGCGCCCACCATACGACGAAAAGATTCAGTCAATTCGCCCTGGGTCCAAATCTGTAAGTCATCTTGAGCATAAAATCCGGCGCAGCCTTTATTAATCGCCGCATTGCGGATATCCCAACAGGCCTTGGCATCTAATTGCGTCGCTTTACGTATCCTTAGCATAGTCATCCCGATAAATTGCCCAAGCCATGGCCATAGTAATAGCCAACCGCTAATACGCTGAATCATAAAATAAACATATAAAGACTCATACTGCCCACGCTTTAATTTTATGCAATAAAAAACCGCCCGAAGGCGGTTTTAATACAATAAGAAGCGCTACTCGTAAGCTAAGCCGCGAAGGCAACTCTGTCGCGAAGGCAAACTTAGCCTTTAATCAGCTCACTGATGGTCAGCACGCCATGGGTGGTCGCGCCAGCGCCCCACAGTGCGGAAGCCGAATCTTCGAAGGCCGCCGCTAAATCCACGTGTAACCACTTGGCTTCTGGCGAAACGAAACGCCACAGGAAGCCCGCCGCATTAGAAGCGCCGCCAGCACCACCACCTTTCACAGGGCGGCTGTTTGCGGTGTCAGCATAGGCCGATGGACACATGTCCTTGTGCCAAGGATCCAGTGGCAATGGCCATACACGCTCGGCCACTGTCGAGGCTTTTTGCTGCGCCAGTTGTAACACTTCAGTCTGTGGCGAGAAAATCGCGTTGTAGTTAGAGCCCACCGCCATCACAGCTGCGCCAGTTAAGGTTGCCGCGTCGATAATAAAAGGAGCACCCGTCGCAGAAGCCGCTTGCAGACCATCGGCCAGCACTAAGCGCCCTTCGGCATCGGTGTTAACCACTTCAACTGTCACGCCATTTTTGTAGGTGAGGATATCACCCAGCTTATAGGCACGGCCGCTAATCAGGTTTTCAGCGCAGCAGAGGAATAACTTAACGCGTTTGTTCAGGCCCGATTTAATCGCTAAACCTAAAGCGGCCGTCACAGTGGCGGCGCCGCCCATATCGCACTTCATACCCAGCATGCCTTCAGAGGCTTTAATGCTGTAACCGCCAGAGTCGAAGGTAATCCCTTTACCCACTAAGGCAACAGATACAGGGGCATCGGCTGACAGCGGGTTAAAGTCTAGCTCTAACATCGCTGGTGGACGCTCACTGCCACGGCCTACGGCATGGATACCAATCCACTGCTCTTCTAATAATGCTTCGCCTTCAATAATACGGTAGCTCACCTTAGCGCCACCGAGTTCGGCTAACCATTTGGCTGCTTGCTGCGCCAGTTTCACCGGAGGCAGATTTTCAGGAGTATCGTTGATCAGTTGACGGGCAAATGTCGCCACTTCTAAGCGACGTTGTAACTCGGCTTGTACTGCGTCATCGCCGCACCATTGGATCTTGTAGCCGGGCTTGGCTGTGGCAAAACCTTGGGCGAAGACCCATTGGCTATTCAGATCCCAAAGAGATCCTGCTAAGGCAACAGTGCTGATCCCTTGATTGCGTAACTTACGCGCCGCCATTTGAATTTGGCGCAGCTCATCGCCGCCACCTAAGTGGACTAATGCACCTTCGGCATTGAAGGTCACATCGGCTTTGCCCCAATGGGCGGCGGGGGTATCTTTGGTTAACTCAACTCTCATCACTTCAGTCACTTTAAGTTCACTCATGAGGGGTCCTTATTTTAATTTGTTCTTGCGCTATACCCTTGCAAGTTGAGGTGAGAGGTCCTACATCCTCAGGCTTTTGGGGTATACAAAGTACAACTGGGTTGGCGGCAGTTTACTGCCAGCGGCCGAGGACTGAAAGCCATCGGCCTAAGTTACCGAGGTAAAATCTGTAAACATTTGCGAAATTTGTTAGTCTTGGGCGCCCAAATCACCTCGCTACAGGTTATAGCATGCACTTTAATCCAGCACTGAAATCGGGAAAATTGCTCCAGCGCTACAAACGTTTTCTCGCCGATGTTCAACTCGAAGACGGCACTGAAATCACCCTGCATTGCCCCAATACCGGTTCAATGCGTAACTGCCTGTTCCCCGATGAAACCGTATGGTTTTCCACGTCTAACAATCCTAAACGTAAATATGCCCATACCTGGGAGTTGATGACCACGCCAACGGGTGGCCTTATCGGCATTCATTCGGGCAATGCCAACGCCCTGGTCGAGGAGGCGCTTAATAAAGGTGTCATCACCGAACTTACAGGCTACGACAGCTTAAGCCGCGAAGTGAAGTACGGCGATGAAAATAGCCGCATCGATATCTTGCTTGAGGCTGCTCAAAAGCCCGCCTGTTATATTGAAGTCAAAAGTTGTACTTTGCTCGAGGATGGCCAAGGTTATTTCCCGGATGCAGTGAGTCTTCGCGGCCAAAAACATCTACGGGAATTAATGCACATGGCCAGCCTTGGGCATAGAGCCGTCTTGCTATTTGTAGTGCAACACACAGACATCCACAGCGTGGCTCCCGCGGCACATATCGACCCAGAATATGCTAACCTGTTGAAAAAGGCTGTTTTATCGGGAGTAGAAGTCCTAGCTTATCGCTGTGAGATTTCTGCCAGTGAGATACATCTAGCCCACGCTTGTCCAGTCCGAGTATGATGTTAAGATTGAGTAAAATGCTTTTTCATTTCAATTAGCGAAGGCAATCAAAAAATTCTGCCAAGGTGAAATGAAAAATTTGCCTCAATGTGAAGATTCTGATATAGATAGCGGCCGTTCTTAAGGACGCCCTACAAACGCAAATGATGACAGGAGATGCGTTATGCCTGAAGGCACCAAAAAACTTGGCGTACTCGCTATCGCAGGTGTAAGTCCCTACCAGGAAAAGCCGGGTGAGGAGTATATGAACGCTAAGCAACTGGGTCACTTCAAGACAATTCTTGAAGCTTGGCGCAATCAGTTGCGTGAAGAGGTCGACCGTACTCTGAGTCACATGCAGGATGAAGCAGCAAACTTTCCCGATCCTGTAGACCGTGCAGCGCAAGAAGAAGAGTTCAGTCTCGAACTGCGTGCCCGTGACAGAGAACGTAAACTGATCAAGAAGATCGAAAAAACCCTACAAAAAATTGAAGAAGACGATTTTGGCTTCTGCGATTCTTGCGGTATCGAAATCGGCATTCGCCGTCTCGAAGCGCGTCCAACGGCCGATCAATGTATCGACTGTAAAACGCTTGCAGAGATCAAAGAGAAGCAAATGGCGGGTTAATCGGCCATCTTCGGGCGGGGATTTCCCCGCCTACTTGTTTATGCGTCTTGCATTAACATCCTCTCGTTTCACTTCGCTTTTTGTTCGTATCCCCCTAAAATACAGCCACTTTGACTGGTTATTCCTGCAAATTTCTATGATGGCGACTCACTCTTCCAACACTTCTACTTTGCAACCCTATGTTGGCCGTTTTGCCCCTTCGCCCTCGGGCGCACTGCATTTTGGCTCACTGATCGCCGCCCTTGGCAGTTATCTGCGGGCGCGCTCCTTAGGCGGGAAGTGGTTAATTCGTGTAGAAGATATTGATCCTCCAAGGGAAGTTGCTGGCGCTGCCGATGATATTTTACGTACCTTAGAGGCCTACGGCTTCGAATGGGATGACACTGTGCTGTACCAGAGTGACCGCACCGAGGCCTATCAAGCCAAGCTCGATGAGTTACTCGCCGAGGATAATGCCTACTTTTGCCAGTGTAGTCGTAAACAGATCCAAGCCATGGGTGGGATTTACGATGGTCGCTGCCATCAGTTAGCCACGCCACATCAATCGGGTGCGATCCGCATTGTCAATCGACAACAAGTCGCCGAATTTAGCGATAACCTGATGGGAAAAGTCGTAGTGGACCATGCCTTTGCCGCCGAAGATTTTATTATCAAACGCAGCGATGGCCTGTATGCCTATCAACTGGCCGTAGTGCTAGATGATGCCTATCAAGGCATTACCGAAGTGGTACGGGGCTATGATTTAATCGAAGCCAGTTGTCGCCAATTAAGCCTGTATCAAACCTTTGGCCTAAGCGCGCCGCAGTGGTTGCATTTACCCTTAGCCTGTTTGACGCCGGGATTTAAGCTGTCGAAACAAAACCATGCGCAGGCTATCGATAAACAGTATCCGCAGGCGAGCCTTAATGCTGCCCTCGCCTTTTTAGGCCAAGCACCTGTGGAAATCACAACCGCGCCGCAAATGCTGGCCCAGGCCGTGACCCAGTTTCAGCTATTGGCCATTCCGAAACAGCGGGAAATCTTGATAGCTCCATAGGGCGGATGAGCGAGTTATCGGCCAAAAAGCATCATTTTATCAGCGCTAAGTCGTGGCATAGCTCAAAAATCGCGATATACCCATCGGAGCGCAATTGGTATATCATAGCCGCCAGATTTTTAATCACATAACAGATACATTCCGAGGTGTCCCATTTTTCGCCGTATCAGCCAATTCTGCAAGCAGCTATTTGAAGACGCGCCTAAAACGACCGCTCCGACTCCAGCTCAGATTGAACCCCAAACGCCAGAACTCACTTCAGGCGGCTTAAGCTTGTCGCTCGTGCCTCGGGATGCGCATTCGATTTCCCGTAAGCAGATCAGCGAAAACGCACTTAAAGTATTATACCGATTGAATAAATCAGGTTTTCAGGCCTATTTAGTCGGTGGGGGCGTACGGGATTTACTCCTCGGACTCGAACCGAAAGACTTCGACGTTGTGACCAATGCGACGCCGGAAGAAATTAAAAAGCTGTTTCGCAATTGCCGCGTAGTCGGACGCCGCTTCCGCCTCGCCCATATTGTGTTTGGCCGCGATGTGATTGAAGTTGCCACCTTCCGTGGCCATCACGGCGACAGCAATGAAAAGATTTCCAAAGCCAATTCCGAAGGGCGTTTGCTCAGGGATAACGTGTACGGCGAAATCGATGAAGACGCAGAGCGCCGCGATTTTACCGTCAACGCCCTTTACTACGATATCAGCGACTACTCTATCCGCAGCTATGGCGGCGGTATGGAAGATCTTAAGGCGGGCACCTTAAGGCTGATTGGCGATCCCGAAACCCGTTACCGTGAAGATCCAGTGCGTATGCTCAGGGCTGTGCGTTTTGCCACTAAGCTCAGCATGGCGATTGAAGAAGTGACCGCTAAACCTATCAAGCAGTTAGCGCCACTGCTCAAGGACATTCCGGCCGCCCGCATGTATGAAGAAGTGCTCAAACTCTTCTTCGCAGGCAAAGCCATGGCCAACTTTGAGATGATGCAGGAATATAAGCTGTTCGCACCGCTCTTCCCGCAAGTCGATGCCCAATTAAAAGATGCGCCAAAGGGCCATGCGATGAAGATGGTGCAAGCCATCATGAAGAGCACGGATGCGCGCGTGAACGAAGATAAACCTGTCACCCCGTCCTTCTTCTATGCGGCGATCCTCTGGTATCCACTGCGCCAACGCGCCGAAGATATCGCGGTCGAGAGCGGCCTGACCTTATACGATGCGTTTTTTGCCGCCATGGGTGATGTGATTGAGCAGCAATGCCAAACCATCAGCATTCCGCGCCGGTTTAGTACGCCTGCCAAAGACATTTGGCAATTGCAATTACGCTTCGATCGCAGTCAAGGCACTCGCGCCTTTAAACTGCTAGAGCACCCTAAATTTAGAGCGGCCTACGACTTGCTGTTACTGCGCGGCGAAGTCGAAGGTGGCAATGTCGCCAAGAGTGCAGCATGGTGGCAACAGTTTGTTGAAGCGGATGAGACCGAGCGTCTGAATATCGCCCGCAGTGGTAACAAAGCGGCGGGTAACCGTAACCGCAATTCACCACAGCGCCGTCGCCGTCGCCCGAGTGCCGCGAAAGCCAAAGCCGCCGAATAATGACTCAGGTTTTTGTCGCCTTAGGGGCTAATCTTGAAGATCCTAAAGCTCAGCTGGACAATGCCGTTGCGGCCTTGTCCGCCTTGGCTGAAAATCAAAGCCTCAAGGTATCGCCCTATTACGGCTCCGCCCCCATGGGGGACGTAGTGCAACCCGACTATATCAATGCCGTTGCCAGCTTTGAGACCTCTCTGGCGCCCATCGACCTGTTAGATGCACTGCAAGAGATTGAAAACACTCAGGGCCGCGTCCGTAAAGAACGTTGGGGCCCCAGAACCTTAGATCTCGACTTACTCTTATATGGCGATGCCATTATCGATGAACCCAGACTCAAAGTGCCGCACTACGGCATGAAGGAGCGTAGTTTTGTGCTAGTGCCCTTGGCGGCCATAGCACCGGATCTGGTGTTACCCTGTAAAACGCCGCTACGCAGCCTTATCAGTGAAAAATTCTTGGCCGAGTTACAACTACTGGGCAATGATCATTGAAGTCAGCCCCCAGTTAGCTTATAACACCACTTCTATTTGGTTTGAAGATCACCCATATGTCTAAAGTTACTAGCTCAACCCTGTTGAAATACAAACAGGAAGGTAGAAAATTCACCGCTCTGACAGCCTATGATGCCAGCTTTGCCAGTGCGTTCGACGGCGAAGGCATCGATGTGCTACTGGTCGGCGATTCTTTGGGAATGGTTCTGCAAGGCCACGATGATACGCTGCCCGTCACGACAGCCGAAATCGCCTACCACACTCGTTGTGTGCGTCGCGGTATCGAGCGTTCACTGCTGATCGCCGACATGCCATTTATGAGTTATGCCACGCCAGAACAAGCCATGGAAAACGCCACTGCACTGATGCAGGCGGGTGCCAATATGGTCAAGCTGGAAGGCGGTCACTGGTTGCTCGAAACCGTGACTAAACTGACCGAGCGCGGTATTCCTGTCTGCGCCCACTTGGGCCTCACCCCGCAATCGGTACACGTTTTTGGTGGCTTTAAAGTACAAGGCCGCGATGCTGAAAATGCCCAGCGCATTCTCGATGAAGCTAAAGCCTTAGAAGCCGCTGGCGCGCAGCTGTTAGTGGTTGAATGTATTCCGGCATCACTTGCCACCGCCATCACTCAAGCATTAACTATCCCAGTAATCGGTATCGGCGCAGGCCCCACGACAGATGGCCAGATCCTGGTAATGCACGACGTACTCGGTATTTCGAGTGGTTATATCCCACGTTTTTCAAAGAACTACCTCAAGCAAACCGGTGAAATCCGCTCGGCGGTTCGCGCTTATATTGAAGAAGTGGCCAATGGCACCTTCCCAAGTGCTGATCACACGTTTAACTAAGCGTGCTAGCACTCATTGAGCTAAATAGTGCTAAGCACACAGACGACTATTTCAAGTTTTAGCAAGGTAAGAGTTAATGATCACTAGCGCCCATATCGATGATATTCGTACTCAAGTGCGGGCATGGCGTGCCAAGGGCGAAACTGTCGCCTTTGTGCCTACCATGGGCAATCTCCATCAGGGACACATCACCTTAGTGAAAGAAGCTGCGAAGAAATGCGACCATGTGGTCGTATCAATCTTTGTGAATCCTATGCAGTTCGGGCAGAACGAAGATCTCGATGCCTACCCGCGCACCTTAGAAGCCGACAGCCAAGCGCTGACCGCTGCGGGCGCCGAGCTGCTGTTCACCCCAACGCCTGCAATTATTTATCCTAAAGGCTTGGCGCAGCAAACCTATGTCGAAGTACCGGGAATTTCCGATGTACTCTGCGGTGCCAGTCGTCCCGGCCACTTCCGTGGCGTTGCAACTGTCGTCTGCAAACTGTTCAACATAGTGCAGCCCGATGTCGCCTTCTTTGGCAACAAGGATTACCAGCAACTCTTAGTGATCCGCACTATGGTTGAAGACTTGTCACTGCCGATTGAAATTATTGGTGTGGATACCATTCGTGAAGCCTCGGGCTTAGCCATGAGTTCACGCAATGGCTACCTGACGGCGGAAGAAAAAGCCGCGGCGCCAGCGCTAAAAAAGCCATCGATGCCATGGCGCAAGGCATCAAACAAGGCGTGAGCATCGAACAAGTCACTGCGGAAGCTAAAGCGAGCCTTATCGCCGCAGGCTTTACCCCGGATTACTTAGAAGTTCGCCATGCCACCACCCTGGCCCATGCGGAAGCTGCGGACCAAGCGCTAGTGATTCTGGCCGCCGCTTACTTAGGTAAAGCGCGTCTTATCGATAATCTGCGCTTCGACCGCTAAGGTTTTAGCATCATGAAAAAGGAGCTTAGGCTCCTTTTTTGTTTGTGCGGTTCTGCGCAGACGCGTCTCAATCTATTGAGTGTCAAAAAAATTCCATCGTCAAAAAACTGGTTTTATTCTTTGAGTTACGCCATAGTATTCACGGTTGTTAATGCTAAGTAACAAGTATTTCTGCCCCTCGGATATATAGCTGCTAGAGTTTAAAGAACACGCAGACTCAGCTTCAATCTGGCGCAGTAACAATACGTATTTTATTCATCATCGCGGATACAAAGGATCTGTCGTCGAATGGCAAGACTCATAGTGACTCTTATTTGCGTGCTACTTCCTACAACTGCACTTGCAAATACCGTCTATAAATGTCGCAAGGACGATAAGGTCGTCTTTAGCCAAACCGCCTGCCCGCAGGAATATAGCCAACATAAGATTGAGTATCAGCTAGGGATCACCACGGAAACCGATTCAGACAAACGCGAGACGCCTGTCGACCCGCTGCAATCCTTGCTCAATAGCCAAACGATTTCTAAGGAAAAATTGCTGCAACTGCTCGATGCCGAACTGTATCGGCTAAAGCAGGAAAACAGCTATTTCGAAATCCTAAGGGCCAGTGAATTACAAAAACTAGAGCGGCAGCGTTACTGGCAACATAAGGAAAAGGATGACCCTGAATACATCAGCCAGCTCAATAAAATTAACGACCATTTTAATGGCTTAACCTCAAATAACACTCAGGCAATACAGCAGTTATCCGACAGGAAAACACAAATTTCCGCCGAAACCGAGCCTGAGGAAGCGAAAGAAAAACCTTAGCTTTTGAGTCTAGAGAACAAAAAAGGCGACCCTAGGGTCGCCTTGTTAATTTATAGCTTCATTAGAACTGCGCGACAACCGCCGCAGAGCAGAGTGAGCCTGTGGTTTCACACACTTGGTACGTCACACTCGATGCCGTCGTTGTGAAGCGATCGCGGTAGTTACCATCGTTTTCAGTCGTGGCCACTAACTCGCCATCACGGTACAGGGCGACGCTTTCACCTAAGGCGCTATCCCATGTGAGGTCAACCATAGCACTGCCACGGCGAGAGACTAATGCACGAGTCACAGCAGCACTGATGCTATGCTCATACACTTGCACTTCCATGGTCACAGTGTTGCTATGCTCCATGGCGTCAGTCACGGTAAGCGATACTCTGTAGGTACCAGCGGCGGCAAACACATGACTTGGGTTCATTTCGCTAGAGTTTGTGTCATCACCAAAGTCCCAGCTATAGCTCACGATATCATCGTTTGCATCGGAACTGGTATTAGTGAAGGCAACGCTTAAACCTTCAACCGCATACTCGAAACCTGCAACAGGTGCCGCAGGAGAGGCTTCACCTAAGCCGCTGATCACTAAGCCCCAGTTATTTAGGGTGCCCGTGTCCGCGCCCGCATTGTCGTCAACAGATAATGACCAAGTACCCTGGGCATTTTCACCGTCAAACGCGCTTAAGTCCCAGCTCTTAACGATGTTGTCGGCGCTGCCGCCCTCACGGTTATGCAGAACCACTTCGGTGCCCGCTGGAGAGGTTAACACGACACGTAAATCACCAATCCAAGTGTGGCTGATATTCACATCGGCGGTCACACCAAAAATCTGCACATCGTCGGTCACGTCGATAGTGCTCACCACACCATTAGCGTTGTTATCAGGGATAGCAACAGCGTTTTCATTGCCATAGCTAAAGTCATTTAATCCCTGAGGGAACACATTCAGTGAAACGACTTTAGACTTTTCAATGGTGCCATCGGTACCTGTTACTGTGATGCTGTAATCACCCCAAGCAGTTTGCGCCGTTGTCGCAACATCTAAGGTAAATGAACCACCAGCTGAAACAGTTGAGGCTGATAAGGATACGCCTTCAAGCGCTGGAGACACGGCTACGCTTAGAGCCACATCACCTTCCCACCCTGCCACACTACCGACAGTAAAGTTATAACTTGCCGTGTTACCCGCTTCGACCGATTGCGATGCTGGCGATACGGTAAACTTATAGCTAGGAGATGGGTTAGCCTGCTCTAAGGCATTTGCCACATTGAGGCGAGTCCCTGCCACGGTTTTACCAGTGAGGTCCGCATTCGCATCACCCGATGTCATCAGTAAGGATTTCATTTCTACTGGCGAGAGATCTGGATTTAATGACCATACGAGTGCCGCCGCACCTGTCACATGAGGCGTCGCCATTGAGGTACCAGAGTAAGTGGCATAGCCACCGCCAGGGATGGTTGACAGAATCGCCGAGCCAGGCGCGCCCATATCAACACTGGTTAAGCCCCACTGTGAGAAATCTGACATACGGTCATTACGGTCGGTACTGGCAATAGACAACACCACATCCGAGTCATAGCTTGAGGGATAATGTGGGCTGGCATCATTGTCCACCGCGTCATTACCCGCTGCTGCAACGAATAAAATGCCTGCTTCACCACCCGCTTCAATCGCATCTTTTAAGGCTTGGCTAAAGCTGCCGCCGCCCCAAGAGTTGTTGGTGGCTTTGATATCAACGCCATGATTAACCTTAAGATCGGTAAAGTAGTCCAGACAGGCAATCGCGCCTGCGGTAGAACCATAACCATCGGCATCCAAGAACTGACAGGCGGCGATTTTAACGTCCCAGTTCACCCCAACGACACCCACGCCGTTATTACCTTTAGCGCCAATAGTGCCAGACACATGGGTACCGTGGCCGTTGCCGTCCATTGGGTTACCGTTATTATTGACTGCGCTGTAACCGTGAACATCGTCGATCACGCCGTTGCCGTCATCGTCGATGCCATTACCTGGGATCTCGCCAGCATTCACCCACATGTTGGCCTGTAGATCGGGATGATTGTAATCCACCCCAGTGTCAATCACCCCAATCACCACATCCGAACTGCCGGTGGTGATTTCCCACGCTTCTGGCGCATCGATATCCGCATCGACGGTGCCACCGTTTTGTCCCGTGTTATTCATGCCCCACAGGCTAGCAAAGCTTGGATCATCAGGCGTGCCTATCGCCTTGAGAATATAGTTAGGTTCGGCATATTTCACCGCAGGATGACGGCTAATCACCTTAATCGCATCTTCAATATTGGCGCCTTTACGCAGGGCTAAACGTGCCAGTTTGCCATTGAGTAAATGCTGGAACTTATCATCGACACCGTCCGCATTGGCATCGGTTAAGGTGCCACGAATTAAACGCTGAGCCGCCGAGCGCTCCGCCTTCGTCGCATTGTCTTTATACACCACGAGAATGGCATCTTTTTCATAGACAGGGGCATCTTTTGCCATAGCGGGCACGGCTGACAGTGTCATCGCTCCTGCAATTGCTAACGCCAGTGGTGAGAGTTTTATCGACATATTGAGCTTCCTATAGTCCTTTACGTTGAAATTCTGGAACCGCAATTACGCAGCCTCCGCTCAAAATTGATTGGATAATAGCGACGAACATCCAGCATGTTTGCCGCTAAATTGTTGCCATAATGTTTCAACTTAAAAAGCCGCCCACAGCGAAATACGACTTAACTACTAGACCGACTTGGTAGGTTAAAAGGGAAGACGTACGGCGCGTAAATAGACAATAAACTGATTTATCATGGGATTAACAAAAGTTAATCCAACCTAGCTGGCAATTACTCCTCAACAAATAAATACCCTTTCGGCCAATTGTCTCTCGGCCCTATGACTCGTACCTTGATGCCTGAATTGGTTGGTGTGTTTTTCAGCCAGCCAAAACACCTATACATACAAGGAGTCACTTGTGCCAAGTCTATTAACACGCTTTTTGGTACTGCTCATCTTGTTATGTAGTTGTCTGACACCCAGCCAAGCGGCAGATGTCAGTGAACTGCCCATTACCCTGCAGGCGCTCATTGAGCGTTCTGGGCGCGATAACCTTATCGACCTAGTGCAGCAAGGTACGGCAAACCAAGCGATAGTGATCCAATCGGGCAGCGATAACAGCGCCTATGCGACGCAAGCAGGTAACGACAACGTTTCGCTTGTGACACAGATTGGTTCCAACAATGAAGTCCAACTACTGCAAGTCGGCACTCAAAACACGGCTTCAATCACCCAGATTGGCAATGACAATTTGGTGCAATTGAACCAACTAGGAAGCGGCAATTTTTCGATCCAGCAGATTGCAGATGGTGCTGCAATCTCAATAACTCAGTATTAAACAGGGAGAGTCACATGAAATCACAAGCGAAAAAATCACTCATTGCGCTAGCTATTGCAACGGGCTTAAGTGGCCAGGCATTTGCAGCCAGTCTCATTAACGACATCAGCGTTGAACAAACTGGCCAAGGTCAAGACACCTTAGTGGCGCAAACTGGGTTAATTAACGCTGCAGCAGTTACTCAAACGGGTAACGACCAAGTTGCCACCGTATTACAAGACGGTGTGTGGCATGAAGCGCAAGTTAACTCAACGGGTGATGCCAACCAAGTCACTGTGACTCAACAAACGGATTGGCATGTTGCATCAGTTAACGTCACTGGCAATAACAACGAAGCTGAAGTAGCGCAGGATGGTTTCTTCAACCAAAGCAGCAACGACATCACTGGTAACGACAACCTGGTTTCTGTGAACCAATTAGGTGAAGTGAACGAAAGCTACGTTGAAATCACTGGCAACGAAAACAGCGCCTTCGTAGAACAAGAAGGTGATGCTAACCTCGCAGTATTCCGCGTTCAAGGCGATAACAACGATGGCGACATCAAGCAATACGGTAGCAACAACCAAGCGGGTTTAATCGCACTCGACCTGACCGCTAACGTGGGCAATAACAACGATGTATCGGTTGAACAGATTGGTAACAACAACTTTGGTGCGGCTAAAGGCATCGCGGGTAACGACAACAGCGTCGATATCTATCAAAAGGGTGAAAGCCATACTGGCTTCGTTTACGCCTTAGCGGGTAGCGAGAACGACATCACCATGAAACAAGAAGGCAGCAGCAACACAGCTTACCTGTCAATGACCACGGGTGATGACAACAGCATCGATATCGCTCAAGACGGTAACCGCAACACTGTAGGCGATACTTTAGTTGCTGACATCCAAGGTAACGACAACGACATTACTATCAAGCAACGTGGCGACAGCAACGGTGCAGAGTTCCAAGTATGGGGCGATAGCAACGACGTTGACTTAAAACAACGTGGTGATGCTAACTTCGCAACCTTTGGTGCTTACGGTACTGACAACGATTTCGACCTATCTTCTAAGGGTGATAACAACGAACTGGTTGCCTTCGCAACAGGTGAAGACAACAGCATCGAAATCAGCCAAGAAGGTGATGCGAACTTCGCTTATGTGGATGCCGTGGGTAACGACAACGAAGTAGATGTTGAGCAAGATGGTGATCAAAACGAGACTATCATCAGTGTAACGGGTAACAACAACGCCGATGTGACTGCACTGCAACACCGTGGCGATCTGAACCTTATCGATTTAATCATCGAAGGTGATGAAAACTCAGCTCAAATCACTCAAGCGGGTAACGGTAACTGGGTAGGTGGCGATAGCGGCACTTCATTCGCATCTAGCTCATTTGGTGTGCGTGGTGATAACAACAGCCTAATGATTACCCAAACAGGTAATGACAACTTAGTTGTTGGTTCGCAAGCAGGCAACAGCAACAGCATCAGCGTTAACCAAACCGGTGATATGAACGTTGCGACCGTTGTTCAGTACTAATCTCTATCGATAGGCCGTCTGCTGTAGGCGGCCCAATAAAAACGGGAACATGAATCATGTTCCCGTTTTTGTTTGCGCATAAAGCACAAAAGTGAGTTGCCGCTCGTCTTATCTTGCCGATGTAAATCACCGGCACAGCTCACTCGCAACTCACCTTAGTGCGTTTAAGGCGTAAGCTTTGAGCTTAACTGCAAAACTCAAAATGTGTTTGATAGGTCTGAGCCCAACGCAATAGCTCAACACGATTGCGGGACTGGGTCTTGCGGAAAATAGAGGAAATATGCGCCTTCACCGTATGCTCACTGATGCAGAGTCGATGGGCGATTTCCTTATTACGCGCGCCGCTAGAGACGAACTGAATAATGGTTCGCTCCCTCGACGTAAGCGCTTGCAACATGGCAACAGTATCGGCGGGCATATCATTTTGCCCATCCAACTTTTGCACCACCCGGCGAAACATCTTACTGAGTAAGGTTCTATCGTACCAAAGCTCATCGGCCACCATTTTGCGCAGCCCTGTTAGCATCAAATCCATGCGCTGATCCGCAAATAACAGACCGCGGATCCCCAGCAACATGGCTGACTCTTGGTCTAAGGAATTACGCTCGACTTGATACAAGGCGACGGGAACATGGGGCACTAGACGTGAGGCCAACAGCGGAATGCCTTTATTATCTAAGGCAGCGCCTTTTTGGGCGATAAGGCAAAAACTGCGTTGCCCTTTATCTAAATTTAGCTCGGAAGCCTGTTTAACAATCCGTGTTTTTAATCCGATAGATTCTGCGAGTATCGCCAAATGGCAAGGTGCTGCCACTTGATGCAGAAAAACTAACTCGTTGATAGTATTCACTTTACTCTTCTCCCTGAAAAGTATTTAGTTTTTATTAGCCTAATGCTGAACTGAAGAGGGCAAATGTACACAAAGTACAATTAATTAACATAACCCATTTTGACTAGTTACCGCATGAATGCCATCACCCAAATGTACTAAATAATCACTCTTTTTATAGTGTAAGTCCGACTAACAGACCAAAGCCTTGCCATTAAATAGTGATTAATCCTAGGGTTCATCCGCAATTTGTCAGACCTATACCTTAGTCTATATCGCACTCAACCGAAAGTTTAAACAAAAAATTAACAGAAAAAGATGACAGTTTGAGGAATAAAAATCCCTCCTAAGGCTGTCTTAGGAGGGATTTAACTGTGAGCTGTGAGCTATCGCGCTTACGCGTGGCCGGTAAGTTTCGCGATTTGCTTATCCTGCACACGGGATAAACTGATTAGCGCGACAATGGCACCTATCAAGGCTAAAAACATATCCGATTGGGTATCCCACACATAACCCTGAGTGCCTAAGAAAGCCTCGGCGCCTTCGCCCGTCGCGGCGGCCACCCACCATTCAATCAGTTCGTAGAAGGCACTAAAGGCCAACACAAAGCAGGTGACTAAAAAGGCACACCAAGCACCAGGTTTAACGGCTTGATTACGTAACATAATCTCACGGGCTAACATGGCAGGAATAAAACCTTGGGCGAAATGCCCGACCTTGTCGTAGTTGTTGCGTTCAGTGCCCATCCACTGGGCAATGGTATCGAACAGTGGCACTTCGGCATAGGTATAGTGCGCGCCAACAAACAACACACAGCAATGCACCAGCACCAAAAAATACACTAAGGGCGTCAGTGGAAAACCCTTACGGGTAAAAAAGAGCAAGGGCACGGCCACTAATGCGGGCAAGGCTTCGAGCCACCAGGTGAATGGATCTGCAGGTTTTATCGCCGACCATATTAAAACTGAGAGGTAAATACCGCACCAAATGATTTTGTTATTCAATGTTCCTTCCTCTTATGCGATATTGTTCTAATTCTAGAATATTAACTTTAGCCATCTAGCCCTCCACAGTGAGCAAAAAAAGTGCTACTTTGGAAGGCCAAGGCTGTCAGCATATCACACAGAACTATTTCAATTAATTAGAGGGTACCCATATCATGGCGAAACATTCGCTGGACAAGGATAAGATCAAGATCCTGTTGTTGGAAGGCGTCCACCAATCTGCGGTCGATGTATTTGAACGTGCTGGATACACCAATATCGAGTATCACAAAGCCTCCTTAGGTGATGAAGCCCTGCTCGAGTCCATCAAAGATGCTCACTTTGTTGGTATTCGTTCCCGTACCCAATTAACGGCTGATGTATTGAAGCGTGCCGAAAAACTGATTGCGATTGGTTGTTTCTGTATCGGTACTAACCAAGTGGATCTGGCGACCGCCGAATTACTCGGTATACCCGTCTTTAACGCACCGTTTTCCAATACCCGCAGCGTGGCTGAACTGGTATTAGGCGAAATCATCATGCTGATGCGCGGCATTCCTGAGCGTAATGCCATCGCCCACCGTGGTGGCTGGATGAAAACGGCCGCTGGCAGTTACGAAGTCCGTGGCAAAACCTTAGGTGTGATAGGTTATGGTCATATTGGTACTCAGCTCGGGATCCTGGCTGAAACCTTAGGCATGCGCGTGGTGTTTTTCGATATCGAAGACAAACTGCCATTAGGCAATGCCCAACAAATCCATTCGATGGAACAATTACTGGCACAATCCGATGTGATCAGTTTGCACGTCCCTGAGACAGCGCAGACCAAAGATATGATCAGCACCGCGGAATTTGCCGCCATGCGTAAAGGCAGCATTTTTATCAACGCCTCACGCGGCACTGTGGTTGATATCGATGCCCTGACGGTTGCCCTTAAAGAGCGTCACCTTGCGGGCGCGGCAATCGACGTATTCCCTGTCGAGCCACAATCGAATGATGATGAATTTATCAGCCCATTGCGTGGCTTAGACAATGTGCTGTTGACCCCGCACGTGGGCGGCAGCACTGCCGAAGCCCAAGAAAACATCGGTATCGAAGTAGCTGGCAAGTTAGCCAAATACTCAGACAACGGTTCGACCGTTTCTGCGGTTAACTTCCCAGAAGTGTCGCTGCCAATGCACAAAGGCATTTCGCGCTTACTGCACATTCACCAAAACCGTCCTGGCGTGCTGATCAAAATCAACAAAGCTTTCTCTGAAAAAGGCATCAACATTGCCGCTCAGTATCTGCAAACCACAGCTGAAATCGGTTATGTGGTGATGGAAGTCGATACTCACCAAGCCGAGGAAGCACTGGTCGAACTTAAGGCCATTGAAGGCACACTGCGCACCCGCGTATTGTTCTAAGGCTTTACGCACTCAGCTTGAGTGTATTTATAAGGCGCACATTTCATTCAAGATATGTGCGCCTTATGCTTTGAGCGCCGCTTAATTCCGCTACAATCTAGCCTCTTGCATCGTCTTCATTTTCAGGATCTCCGCTATGACTATTGCAGTTTCGACACCCAATTGGGATCTGGACGCCTCAATGCCTCCACTTATGCTCGCCAACCTATCCCACCTCGGCCTCATCAAAGTGGTCGGCGAACAGGGTCGCAGTTTTATCCATGGCCAAGTCACCACGGATATCAGCTCACTCGAAGCCAACCAATGGCGCTGGGGCGCGCATTGCGATCCTAAGGGTAAGATGCTGGCCAGCTTCCGCACCTTCGCCATCCAAGATGCGCTGTTGATGCTGATGCCAAAGGACACCCTAGAGCTCGACCTGCCGCAGCTGCAAAAATATGCCGTATTTAGCAAGGCAACCCTGACAAATGCGACGGCTGAGTGGACATTACTCGGTGTGGCGGGCGAACAAGCAGTGCCGTTTGTGACGCAACACTTCGGTGAAATCACTGAAGAACTCACATTGGTTGAACATGGCGCCATTCTAAAGGATGCGGACCGTTTTATGCTGGTGCTGCAGCCAGAAGCGGCAACGGCCTTAGTGGGCGAGCACACCGTATTTGATGCCAGCGCTTGGCAAGCCTTAGAAATTGCAGCGGGCTACCCTAATCTAGCCCCAAGCCATGCTAACCAATATGTGCCGCAGATGTGTAACCTGCAGGCCATTAATGGCATTAGCTTCAACAAGGGCTGCTATATGGGCCAAGAAACCGTTGCCCGCACTAAATACCGTGGTGGTAACAAGCGCGCACTCTATATTCTTCAGGGCACCACAGCATTAACGATTAATTTAGAAAGCGTTATCGAGATTGCATTAGAAGATGGCTACCGCAAGGGCGGACAAATTATTGAGTTCGTGCAGCGTGGCAATCAAGTGTTACTGACCGCCGTTCTCGCTAACGATACCGCAAATGATGCCAAGCTGCGTTTCGCTGATGACGAGCAATCCAGCTTAGGGATCCAAGCTCTGCCCTACTCGCTCGAAGAGGAATAGTTGGCCGCGAGCTAACAAAGAGTTGCTATTGAAAAAGGCGCCCTAGGCGCCTTTTTTGTTTAATGCTCGATGTAAGTATCTCGAATAGCCACGACTTCCGGCAGAATTTGCTTAAACTCCTCCACCAGCTTAGGGTCAAAGTGTTTTCCCGCTTGGCTTTCGAGCAACTCGACCGTGGCTTCGATTGTCCACGGCTCCTTGTAAGGACGGCGCGAAGTCAAGGCATCGAAGACGTCCGCTATCGCCACAATTCGGCCTTCAATCGGAATATTTTCCCCAGACAAACCATTAGGATAACCCGAACCATCCCACTTTTCGTGGTGAGTTAAGGCGATGCGCCGCGCCATTTGCAGCAGTGGATCGCCATGTTCGCCAATGATCTCAGCGCCAATGGCGGCATGTTGTTGCATGATTTCCCACTCATCGGCATCAAGCTTACCGGGCTTTTTCAGCACCGCATCGGGAGTGCCGATTTTCCCGATGTCGTGCATCGGCGCAGCGTTATATAACAGCTCGCAGAAGGTGCTAGGCAAGCCTAGTTTCACGGCCAACATCCGTGCATAGTGGCTCATACGCACAACATGCAGGCCTGTCTCGTTGTCTTTGTATTCGGCGGCGCGGCCTAAGCGGCGGATAATTTCGAAGCGGGTTTCTTCTAACTCTTGGGTACGCTCTTTAACCTGTTGCTCTAGTAGGCGCTTTTGATCGTACAGCGCTAGATGGGTTCGCACCCGCGCTTTTACCACGGGGGCACTCACAGGCTTAGTAATGTAATCGACGGCGCCTAACTCAAACCCTTGGGTCTCGTCGGCCACCTCAGACAAGGCGGTCACAAAAATCACTGGAATATGGCAAGTTAGGGGTTCCTGCTTAAGCAACTTACACACTTCATAGCCATTCATGCCGGGCATCATTACGTCGAGTAAAATCAAATCTGGCAGGGTTTTGGCAACAAGGGCGAGCGCTCTTGGTCCATCAATCGCCACCTTGACCTTATAATCCTCACCGAGGATGCCCACTAAAATATCGATATTTTCCGGGGTATCATCGACGACCAATATTGTTGCCTTATCCATCAACGCTTTCACCTTATCCTGTGGCTTTATTTATGGTCAACTACCGTTCTTCAATTGACCGGTCTTCATGCTAATTCCGCAAGCACTTCATCAATCAAATCCACCGCTTCATCGAACTGATACTGATTAATCATAGTCAGCGCAGGGCTGAGTTGCTGCCATAACTTGCTACTCACTTGGGGTTTTAATGCATCAATTTGTGTCACCGCATCGGAATCGGCATCCTCCAAGCTTTGACGCAATTGGTTTAAGGCACTCACCAGCGCCTCCTGGGACAAGTGCTCTGTCGCCGATTGAGTTGGCTCTTCAAACTGAGGTTTGACCCGCTTAATGGCTTCACAAATCGACGCGACTAAGACTTGGATTTGGTCCAACTCCGTCTGGTATTCCGTCTTTTCGCTGAGGTGCAGCTCCAGTTGACGCGCCAATTCCACCAGCTTACTAGAGCTTAAGTTCCCCGCTAGCCCCTTTAAGGTATGCGCCATCCGCACGGCATCGTCACGCTTGTCGCTGGCGAGCGCTTTATTAATCAACTCAACCACATTACGTTGACTGGTCACAAAACGATCAAATATCCGCTGATAGAGGCGGGTTGAGTTTTGGACTAACTGTAACCCCCTATCGATATCTAATTCTGGATGTTCAGGCCATTTTACGACGGACTTTGAATCCAGATTGATAGGTTTAACGGGGATTTCAACCAATTGATTAGGAGAAACATCTTCGGTCGGTAGCACACCGCCACTTAAGTATTTAAGCAGGGTTTGATACAGCAAGTTGACCTCTATCGGCTTAGCGATATGGTCATTCATCCCTGCTTTTAAACACATTTCCTTATCACCCGCCATCGCATTAGCCGTCATCGCAATCACGGGCAACTCGGCAAGTTCTGGCCGTTTTCTAATCGCCTGAGTGGCCTGATAACCGTCCATCACTGGCATCTGGCAATCCATCAATACCAAATCGAAACTCTGCTGCGCCAGCTTATCGAGCGCTATCTGACCGTTAGTCGCGATGGATAAGATAATCCCCACCTGTTCTAAAAACTCGGTGGCCACCTCAAGGTTCATCTCGTTATCCTCCACCAAGAGGATACGTTTGCCCTTAAGCGGCAGCAGGAGTTTAGGATCTATGCTCTCACTGTTACGTCTGACAGGCAGGACGCCAGCTCGGCCAAGGGAATTCATAATGCCATCGAGTAACCGCGAGGCGCTGATGGGTTTACTGATATAGCCCGCCAAGCCCAGCGCTTCGATTTGGCTTAAGAACTCTTGGGTCGCATGGGCCGACACCATCAAGATCCGCGGCGCCTTCTTCGCCTGTTGTTTGATTTGCTTAGCCGTTTCGAGCCCATCGAGATTCGGCATCTTCCAGTCAATCAAGGCGACGGCATATTCCTGCTGGATACAACGTGTCACCGCTTCTTCACCGGAGCGCACCGTATCCACCCTAAAGCCCATGCTTTCTAAGGTGGTACGCATAATGTCACGGGCGGTGGCATTATCGTCGGCAACCAGAATCGGCATGCCTTCTAGCTCTTGGGCGACCGTCAGCTTTTGACCGCTAGAAATCTGCAACTTAACGGTAAAGTAGAAGGTACTACCGTGGCCGAATTGACTCTCAACCCCAATGGTGCCACCCATCAGCTCGACTAACTGCTTACAAATCGCCAGCCCTAAGCCTGTGCCGCCATATTTACGGGTTGTCGAGGTGTCGGCCTGACTGAAGGATTTAAACAGCTTGGCCTGCTGCTCAGCGGTTAAGCCGATACCGCTGTCGCGCACACTAAAGCGCAGCACCACATCATCATTTTGCTGCTCAACCAAGTTAAGCGATAACAACACTTCGCCCCGCTCGGTAAACTTAATCGCGTTGTTCATCAAGTTGATCAGCACTTGTCCTAGGCGCAGCGAATCACCAAATAAGTGCCTAGGCACATTCGGCGCTACCGCAAACAGCAGTTCAAGCTGTTTATGGGCCGCCTTCTCGGAGAACATATCGCTGAGATCTTCCAGCATGGTATCGAGCTGGAAGGGAACCGATTCGATATCTAACTTACCGGCTTCAATTTTGGAGAAGTCGAGGATGTCGTTAATGATGGAGAGCAAGGATTTTGAGGCGCGCTCAATTTTCTCCACATAATTTTTCTGCTTCTTATCGAGATCTGTCTGCAAACAAAGCTGCGACATACCGATAATCGCATTCATGGGGGTACGGATTTCGTGGGACATGTTGGCCAAGAAGTCACCCTTAGCTTTACTCGCCGCATCGGCCTCCTCTTTAGCAACTAACAGCTCGTTAGATAAGAGTTTTAACTCGGTCATATCGACCATACTGACCACGGCCGATTCGAACTGTTTCTGGCTATTGAACAGTGCCGACACATTGACCGTCATCCACAGCGGATCGCCATTGGGGCGAATAAAGCTGCGCTCACCACGATAGTGGTCGACTCGCCCTTCGGCTAACTCCTTAAATTGCGCCTTAGCCGCTTCTTTGTCCTGCAGACTCAAGACCTCGAAAATCGACATGCCACAGAGGGCTTCACGGGACTGGCCCATGTCTTCACAATACTGGTCATTACAGTCGAGGATCACCCCTTTGGCATCGACGTTCACAATACCTATGGTTGAACCATCGAATAGCGCCTTAAAGTGCGCTTCGCTGACCGCTAACTCTTCTTCCATGGCTTTGCGTTCAGTAATATCCATCACATAGCCATTCCAGATAATGGCGCCGTCGTCGCTGATATGGCCGCTCGCCCCGGCCTCCATCCAACGAACGCTGCCATTAGGGTGGCGATAACGGAACTCGCGTACCCATTGCAATTTGTCCTCACTCTTGCCCGCTAAGGCACGCACAACTTCGGGGCGTTCTTCTTCAAAAATCCGCTCGGCGATAATATTAAAGTCGTTCAGTAAATCTTCCCGGTGCAGCCCTAACATATGGAACGCTGCGCCGGAGAGGAAGGTAAAAGTGCGATCCGCGGGGAAACCCAACGTAATTGATACACGGTACAAGGGATGGATTCGGTGATGTTCGTTAGCTGCTGACGCGAACTCTCAAGCTCAACCAGTGCCAGCTTACTCTCGGTAATATCATCGATACTGCCGTCGAACCACAGTGGGAAGCCCTCATCGGTGTAACTTGCCTTACCCTTTTCATGTACCCAGCGCACGCTGCCATCGCGGTGGCGGATGCGGTATTCCACCTCAAAGGTTTCCTGCTGCGCCAGCGCCCTATCGATATGCTGATGGCAGAGCTCACGGTCTTCTTCCAAGATCAGCGAGGCGAAGGTTCGTTGGCGGCTCTCAATAAACTGGCTTGCGGCATAACCTGTAATATCGGCAATATTTTCACTGACATATTCCATCACCCACACTTCACCGATGCGAGTGCGGTAGACGGCGCCGGGAATATTGGTCACCAAGCCGCGGAACCTTAATTCGCTATCACGGATTTTTTGCTCTACCGCTAACTTCTGGGTCATATCCCGAATCGATGCAGCCACTTGACGGCGACCTTCATGATCGGCAGGCAAAATACTTAAGGCGATTTCAGCGACAAACTCCCCGCCATCGGCTTTGAGAGCCCGTACATGGCGCGCATTGGCCATAGGGCGATCGCGGCCTTCGCGTAAAAATTGCAGGCGGTCGCGGGCATGGTTGCTGCGCATGGTTTCGGGTAAAAGCGACTCAACCTGTAACCCCAACATGCTGTTAGCATCGTAACCAAAGAGGAGCTGACAACGAGTGTTACTGAAGACAATAACTCCCATTTGATCCACGATTAACATGGCCTCAGGCGCCGCTTCGAGCACAGCATTAGACCAAGCGGCGGCGGAGAATTGCTCCGTCACATCGGTAAATAACATCTCCACCGACATCAACTCGCCCGTTTCCGAAACCAAGGGTTGCATAAAGAGATCGAGCATACGTGGATGGCCATTGGCATCCTGCAATTCCACTTGGTGAGAGGGAACGTTTTGCCCCTTCAGGGCCAAGTCTGTGTATTCCCAATTCTTTTCATTCAAGGGATTGGCGGTAAAGAGTCGTTGGTACTTACGCTTGAGCAGCTCGGGCGACATACCTAAGACCTTAGTGACGCCCTCACTCACCTGTGCCAGTTGCCCTGAAGGGTCGAGCGAACAGTAGAAGGACTTATCACTCATGCCATCAATCAGCCGAGCGAAGCGGTTACCACGGGAGTCTAAAATCGCCTGTTCACGCTCGGCGAGGAGTTCTGCCATCTGGTTAAAGGTGCTGCTTAAGGTGACTATTTCACTCACAGCGCCTTTGGGGATCGCTAACTGTTGGGCCTTACCCTGACCGAAGGCCAAAATGCCCGATTCCAACGCCTCAAGCGGCCGAGTCAAACGTTTAGCGGCGATATAACAGGTCAATATCAATAACAGCGTGAGCAAGCTGAGGTTAAGCACCACCGCAGCCACATCATCTAATAGCATCGTAAACAACTGATGTTCGGGGACCATGACAATGACGCGCCATTTAAGCTTAGCGACCGAAGCCACACTGGCGAGGTAGACTATGTTCTTGTCATCCACAAACCGGGCTTGCCCATTCACCCCTTATCCAATAACGCCCAAAAGTCACTATTGCGACGGGTGTTTCTATCGAGCCATTCGGCTGAGGTGACGGCGAGCACTTTCTCTTTATCGTTGTGGAAGATAAGCCGCCCTTGATCATCGAGTACCACTAATTCACTAGGCTGAACTCCCAATTGCTCGGGCAATTTATCGAGGGCTAAGTCGACCGTCGCCACCCCAAAGTAATCGTTTTCAGGACCAAAAGGCACGGAATAGGTCACCATCAGGGTGTTACCCGCACCTTCGTCAAAGTAGGCTTTAGACCAATAGCCCCCGGTTGATTAATGGCCTTAGACCACCAATCCCAAGAGCCGTCGGTGTAGTCATAACCTTCGGCGCCAATATCTAAATAATGGAAACTGTCACCATCGCGGTAAACATAGGGGGAAAAGAGTTTTTTATCGGGGAAGGTATAAGGTTTAAAGGCGACGGCGGAGCCGTAGAAATCGGGGTTACGTTCGAGGCGATTAGTGAGCACTCGTTTGATTTTCTCACTATTATTGATGCCCTCCTTATTGGAGATGAAACCAATAAAATCCGCAACACCTTGTGTATTGGCCTGGGCATGCTCAAGCAGCAACTGTAAACGATAGGCGGAATGATTCGACTCCTGCGCTAAGGAGTCGTATAGCTTGCGCTCGGCAGACAGGTAATTAAACCAAGAATTAATGCCATACACGCCGGCCATGATTAAGATCAGTGGCAGCGCGATATGGGATAGGATCTTGCTGCGAAAGGTGCGGAGTTTACTTCTGTCCATGGCGTCGCCTCAAAGTTCTCGTCTCAATGTGCTATTTTTTCGAACAGCATCTATTAAAGTAAACGAAGAACTTTGCGGCGACAATCTCAAAGTTAAAATAATGTGAAGTAATATGTTGTTTTCACAACATTAATAAATTGGGTCTAATGTACGGTTTGAGAATGTCCGAACAAAATAGCTTTGGGTTTCAGCAATAATGACGTGCCTTAACCCAATAATCGCAATCAAGTTAGGTATCGCCATTAAACCGTTTACCGTATCGGCCAATAACCAGATCACATCCAGCTTGATAAAAGCCCCCACGGCAATCAAACCTAAAAATAGCACTTGGTAAGCTCGCAGCCCACGTTCGCCCACTAAGTAATACCAGCAGCGCTCGCCATAATAGTGCCAGCCTAAAATTGTGGTAAACGCAAAGCAGACTAAGGCGATGGTCACTAAATACTGACCAACGACCGCCGAGCCGCCTAGGCTGAAGGCCGCGCTCGTCATGGCAGCACCTGCAGTATCACCGCTCCAGACCCCGGTAATAATCAGTACCAGCCCTGTCATAGTGCAAATGATGATGGTATCGAAAAAGGTGCCCGTCATGCTGACTAAGCCCTGCTCGACCGGCTCATTGGTTTTCGCTGCCGCGGCAGCAATTGGCGCGCTTCCGAGGCCAGATTCGTTAGAAAACACCCCGCGGGCAATCCCCATTTGAATAGCCTGCGCCACGGTCGCACCTAAGAATCCCCCGCCGCCGAGACAGGCGTAAAGGCCGACTCCACCACTAATTGCAAGGCGGGTAAAATCGATTCGGCAAAACTCACTAAAATCCATACACAAGCCAGCACATAACCAATCGACATCGCTGGCACTAACTTTTGCGCCACGTTGGAAATACGCTTCACCCCACCTAAGGTCACCGCCGCAACTAACAAGGTGAGCACCGATGCCGTGGCCCAAGTGGGCACCTCAAAGGCAATGGTCAAGGCATCGCTAATCGCATTCACTTGGGCGAAAGTACCAATCCCGAAAAACGCCACTCCTACACCAAACAGGGCAAACAATTTTGCCATCCAATGCATGCCCAAACCCCGCTCGATGTAATACATAGGGCCGCCCGCAATTTGTCCGCGCGCATCGGTAGTGCGGTATTTTACCGCCAACATACATTCGGCATATTTGGTCGCCATGCCAAAGAAGGCCGCCAGCCACATCCAAAATAATGCCCCTGGGCCGCCCATCTTAATCGCGGTTGCCACCCCGACAATGTTGCCCGTACCGATGGTGGCGGAGAGTGCCGTGCACAAAGCGGCGAAGGAAGATAAATCCCCATGCCCTTTGGCAGGTTTAAACAATAGGCCGAGTGCCATTGGCAGACGAAACACTTGGATAAGCCGCAAACGCAAGGTGAGATAAATGCCCGTACCCACGAGTAAACACAGGGTAACGGGTCCCCAAACGATACCGTTCAGGCTGCTGAGTAAAGCTTGAAAACTCATGATATTCCTCAATTATTAAACAACTAAATTAATAAAGGAGGAGGAAAAGAAATGGCTGTGACACACCGCTGCCAGCCTAAAGAAAGACTATCACCCAGCCAATAAAGGCAGGGAAAGAGTCCAAAAGACAAACGACAGGGACCGTGCAGTCATCCTCTCCTCTGTCCTTTTGCCTGAGCGTTTCGCAGAATGCATCCATCGACGCACCTACTTTCGCCTTCGGCGCCACCTATTATCGCGACTTAACGCAATCGGTAGTCTCTCCAGAGGCTCGTCCAGTAACAGTCCACGCCTTGCTCATGGCACCTGAAAGAGTGCTTTGTATCGGGAAAGATCCCAAAACAAAGTTGCCTCGTCGGTGTGGGGTTAGCTCCCCACTCTCCTGCTACCTTCATCCGAACGGATTGTTAAATCGATAGTCCGCTATCGATTTAACAGGGCGCACAGCATGCAACAAACACAAAAATAGCTCAAGCCCATTTGCTCACAGAATGGGGTTCTAAAACCACAATTGCAGAAAATTTAAACAGCATAAAACCTAAGTCTGAATCCATGCAAAGTGAACCTTAAGGACCAAATAGCAGTATCTATCAGAAGATAAAATGTTTTATCTTTAGTCGGGCTAAATGTTGCCAGAGTGGAAGGATAAATGTCAGAAGTAGCCAAACTTATCCAAGTGAGTAAAAGTTTTCGCGACGGAGAGCAGCGCCATACCGTATTACAAGCCGTCGATTTAACCTTGCATCGCGGTGAGACCATCGCACTCACGGGCCCCAGCGGCAGCGGTAAAAGCACACTGCTAAATTTGATCGCAGGCTTTGAAACGCCAGACAGCGGCCAGATAGTGCTGAATCATCAATCCACCCAAGATTGGCAAGACAAACACTGGAGCGAGTTCAGGCGTAACCATTTGGGCGTCGTGTTTCAACAATTTAATCTGCTGACGCCGCTCAATGTGAGAAACAACATAGGTTTTTCACTCAATCTCAATGGCGCCAGTTGGAATCCTTGGTGCGATTATCTCATCGACAAATTGGGGCTGGCTTCATTGCTCAATCGGCAAGTCGAAGCGCTTTCAGGCGGGCAACAGCAAAGGGTCGCTATCGCCAGAGCCTTAGCCCACAACCCGAGTTTACTGCTGGCCGACGAACCCACGGGCAACCTCGATGATGAATCGGGCAAACAGGTGATGTCGCTGCTGTGCGAACTGGCCAAAGAAAGCCAAACCAGCATACTTATGGTCACCCACAGTGAAGAATGCGCCGCCTTTATGCACAAACGCTGGCATCTTTCCCACGCCGCTGTATCAATCTCCGGTTAACTAGATGATGAGCCCTGCATTAACTCCTAAGGCAAATCACAGCCAAACCAGAAACCGCCCATGGCTGCGGATCTATTGGGTATTAAAGGTCTTTCTCGCCCATTATCGCCACGCGCCGCTGCAAGCGGGCGCCATTTTGATTGGCCTTGCCCTCGCAGTGACTTTGCTTATCGGGGTTAAAGCCACCAATGATAATGCTATTCGCAGCTACAGTGAGGCCACGGAACTCTTGAGCCAGCGAGCCGATGTGCTCTTAAGCGCGCCCATTGGCCAAGAAACCCTCGACGAATCCGTGTATTTCAGCCTGCGCCAAGCGGACATAAGCCAAAGCCTTGCGGTTGTCAGTGGCAGAGTGGCGGGCCTGAACGGTCAGTTCTGGCAAATTGAAGGCAGCGATATCGTCGCCGCGCTGACGGCGAGCCTAAGCTCAAAAGAAGGGCAAAAGCACAACGCCAGCACAAAGCAAGCAACCAATCTAAGGATGTCAATGGGAGCGCTGCCGCTCGCCGAGTTAATGAGTGGTGAGCCGATAGTAGTAATGAGCCAGAGCCTTGCCAATAAAATCGCGCCCAATGGCCAACTCGACCTCGCGCCCGCGTCTTTTGCACCAGACAAGCTTAAGGTCATTAGTATCGATGATAGCTGGGGGCTGGGCAGTGCGATTCTGACCGATATTTCCCTCGCCCAAAGCTTACTCGGGATGCAAGGTAAACTCAGCTATATCGCCCTATTCAGTGACAGGGATAAGCTCCCCACCTTAAAGCAGCGGCTCAAAACCCTAGGTATTACGCCGCTTCGCGCCAGTTACAGTCAACAGGATCAAGGCCAAGCCTTGATGGCGCTTACCCGCAGTTTTCATTTAAACCTCAATGCGATGAGCATGTTAGCCTTTGTGGTCGGGCTGTTTATTGCCTATAACGGTGTGCGTTATAGCCTGATGAAACGCCAACGTCTATTAATCCAATTGCTGCAACAGGGCTTAGCGCGGCGCGAAGTCATGCTTGCCCTACTTGGCGAGTTGCTGCTGTTGGTGGTGCTAGGCTCGCTAATGGGATTTATCTTAGGATTACAGCTGAGTCATTGGTTGCAACCTATGGTCGCGATGACCTTAGAGCAGCTCTACGGCGCCCACTTGTTGCCAGGAATTTGGCAATGGCGTTGGTTGGCCGAAGCGATAACCCTCACCTTAGTCGCCGCCCTAGCCGCCTGTTTACCCTTGTATTTTGACTTAACCCGCCAATCCCTTGCCCAAGGCGCTAATCGTTATCAACAAACGCAGGCCCACAACAAAACCCATGGCAGGCAGTTTATCTTAGCCTGCAGCCTGCTCACGCTCGCCGCAATACTCATGCCCTTCAGCCAAAGCTATAACACCAGTTTGGTATTGTTGGGCATGGTTGCCGTTGCGATTCCATTGTTATTACCACAAGTATTGCATTGGGGCGTTAGCTTGCTGCTGCCATTGACTCGCCCCGGACTTAAGCAATATCTCCTCGCCGAAACCCGCGAGCTTATCGCGCCACTGTCCCTCGCCATGATGGCGATACTGCTGGCACTGAGCGCCAATGTGTCGATGAACACCTTGGTCGGTAGCTTCGAGCAAACCTTAAGAAGCTGGTTAGAAACCCGCTTGCATGCCGATTTATACCTGCGCCTCAGCGCCAACCATATGGCCGAAGTGCGCGATAAATTAAGCCAAGATCCTCGCCTGAGTGGCCTATATCAGCAATGGCAAGTGGAGGCCGAAGTATCACTCCAAGGGGCGGCACAAACGATTCCCGTCAACCTGATTAGCCGAGATGATGCATCGATTCAACACACCAGCACACTCAAAGAAAGCTTGCCGGATCTCTGGCAAACCTACTTTGAAGGGCGCTACGTGTTAGTCAGCGAACCCATGGCCATTAAGTATCAGCTGCAACTCGGCGATAGTTTGGCGTTAAACGTACTGGACAAAACTGCCAATAATCCCGTGGTGATCGCGGGGATTTATTACGACCATGGCAATACCCGTAATGAGCTCATCATCAGCCATGAGCTATGGCAACGGGCGCAGCTACCCGTGTTACCCATTAGCCTTGCGGCCAGTTTTCACTCTGTCGAGCCAGAAGAGCAAATCACAGCGACTCAGCGCAAACTCAGCGAGGCTGAGCTAGATGACCTGCAAGGGCAATTGGCCGTCACATTGGGTTTAGCGCAGGCGCAAATTTACAGCCAAGCCAAGATCAAGGCTCAGGCCATTGCCATGTTTAAACGTACATTCTCAATCACCTTGGTGCTCAATAGCTTAACTTTGCTGGTGGCGGCCATAGGGCTATTTAGCGCCTGCTTGATGTTAACTCAATCTCGGCAAGCGCCATTGGCGAGGCTGTATTCCCTCGGGGTGAGTCGTAACAAATTGCGGACTATGGTGTTCAGCCAAATGCTGCTGGTCGTGGTCATCACTTGCCTGATGGCCATGCCCACAGGCGCGCTGCTCGGCTATTTATTGATTGATAAAATCACCCTGCAGGCCTTCGGCTGGACAATCAAGATGATCTGGGATTGGTATGCCTATGGAAAAGCCATCCTCATTGCCTTAGTGACCTGCACCTTAGCCGTACTCTTACCGCTTTACTGGCAAACCCGCAGGCCCTTAATTGCCAGTTTGCAGCAGGAAACCCTATGAGCGCATGCGTACCTCAAACCAAGGCTTGGCACCTTAATCCATTAGCGTCTGCCACGCGATTTAAGATCGGCACAAGCTCAGGCTTTATTTTGAAGAGTGTCATAGGTGGCTTACTGCTTGCGACAATAAGCGGCTGCGATAACGCGCCTTCAACGACCGAGCCTCAATCCATGGGGACTATACTGGGGCAAGCAAGCGCTGATAGCCAAAGCTTTGCCAAGGTGACGCCAGGAAACCACTTTCAATTTCCTCAAGATCACCTCGCCCATCAGGATTTTCGTCAAGAATGGTGGTATCTCACCGCCAATTTAACCACTGAGAATGGGGAGCAACTTGGCGCCCAATGGACGCAATTTAGGGTAGCACTAAAACCTAAGCACACTGGACCGCAAAACGAGGGAGCGACGCCTAAGTCCACTTGGGCGACGGAGCAGCTTTATTTTGCCCACAGCGCACTCACCTCCAGTACTTATCACCTCGCCCATGAAAAATGGTCGCGGGCGCATCCGTCACTGGCGGATGTGAGCGCTGATCCCTACCAAATTCGCCTCGATAACTGGCAATGGCGCAGTCAATCGAATGAGTTATTCCCTGCAACCTTGAGCGTTGCAACCGACGACTTTAGTTATCAACTCGAGCTTAACAGCCAAGCGCCACTGCAATATCAAGGGGATAAGGGTTACAGCATTAAGAGTCGCGACGGCAAAGTCGCCTCTTACTACTACAGCCAACCCTTTATCACAATTCATGGCGAAATCACCCGCCATATCAAGATCAATGGCCAAGTGGAAAACCGCGTCGAGAAAGTCACAGGCCAAGGCTGGCTAGATAGAGAATGGAGCTCGCAGTTTTTAAATAAGAGCCAGCAGGGCTGGGATTGGTTTGCTCTTAGGTTAGATGATGGTTCGGCGCTGATGTTATTTCAGCTCAGGGAACAATTCTCCGATAAAGCGCAATCGGCCTTTTACAGCGCCAGACGAATGTTTGCCGATGGCACCGGACGCAACATCAATTCCCGCGACACCCCCGATGGGATAAAAATGACGCCACTCGAGTGGCAAACCACCAGCACGGGTAAATACCCGATCCGCTGGCAAGTGCAAATCCCAAGCGAGCAAATCGACATCCGCATTTCTCCCTTAAATCCCAATAGTGCCATGGCGTTATCCACCTCCTATTGGGAAGGCCCGATTGAGCTTAAAGGCAGCCATAGCGGCACGGGTTATATGGAGCTGACGGGCTATTAATCTCCACAACAGACTTAGTTCTAATGTGATCTCCATATCAAAAACAGCGACTTAACACGCATTATCCTCATACTATCGATTGCAAATGCTGTTGAATTTTCACTCAGTGATTGCATTTCGATGCAAATCCCAATAAATTATTATGACAACGTTGTCAAAACAATCAAAACAACAAGATAGCCATCGTAATCACGGACGATTCTATTCAGTTCAATAACACAGGGAGGGGTGGATGAGCGCTTTACGTAAAGGGTTTACCCTGATTGAACTGATGATCGCCGTCGCCATTATTGGCATTCTTGCCGCCATTGCGATTCCTTCGTTTAATGAGTACTTAAAACAAGGCCGACGCTTCGATGCGCAGCAATATCTCGTCAGTAGCGCCCAAGCGCTAGAGCGCCATTATTCCCGCAACGGCCTGTATCCCGCTTCGCAGAGTTTAACCAATAGTACCTATTACAGTTTCAGCTACACGCCTACGGCGGATAAATTAGGTTTTAGCCTCAAGGCCGTCCCCACCAGTCGTCAATCGGACTCCTGCGGCACCTTAAGCCTCGACCATAAAGGTGTACGCGCCCCCGCAACCCATTGCTGGACCCACTAAGATGGCAAGTCAGACTAAAGCAGGGTTCACCTTAGTCGAATTACTGGTCGCTATTGCCATCATAGGCATCTTGGCAAGCATCGCCCTTCCTTCCTATCGGGATTTGATCGCCAGAGAAAGCCTCACCAGCACGGCGAATGAACTGATCTCCAGTTATAAATTCGCCCGTGGCGAAGCCATCAAGCGCAATCAGCCCGTGACACTGGAAGCGACAGAAGATGGACGCTGGCTGGTTATCAGCAATCAGGAACAACTTAAGGTCTTTAGCCCATCTAACCGCGGCGTCAGCATCGATGGCTTTAACACCCTCAATATCAATGCAACAGGCAACACCACTAAAACCCAGATGAGCCTCGAAAACACCCAAGGCGAAACGCTCAATCTATGCATATTGCCAAGCGGGCAAAGTTATTTACAGGAGGCGGCATGCGCATAGTCACACTGAGTGATAAACAACAAGGCTTTACCATGACCGAAGTGCTGATTTCATTAGTGGTTTCGGTCACTTCGCTACTGGCGCTCGGCAAAGCTCAGCTATCTTCATTGCAGCATGCGACCAATAGCTTCCAGTATACGGTCGCCACCATTCAAGCGCAGAATGCCATTGAAAGGATCTGGCCGAAGATCTGCGATATTCAGCGCCAACCCGCACGCTTTGAGGATGTCAATTTTAGGGCCAGCCTCAGCCAAGATATGCCCAGCGGTTACACCTTAGTACTACCGAACACTTATCAAGACACTATGCCCATCACTGTGACTTGGCAGGACGGCCGCATTGAGGACAATAACAGTGTGAGCCTCAACGCCAGCTTTCCGCACTTATGTCAGGTGTAGCTATGTCCTTAAGCGCGAAAAAACAGCAAGCGGGCTTTAGCTTATCTGAGCTGATGATCGCTATGGTGCTTGGGCTGATTATTATGCTGGCCGTGGTCAACTTTTTCGCCCCGCTCAAGGCCACGGTTGAAGAAAGTAAACGCCTCGAAAACGCTGCCGATGCGCTGAGATACGCCACCCTTAGCCTCAGCAAGAGCGTCAAACGTGCATCAAATATCGTATCCCTCAGCGCGAATGAGTTAGTGCTGGCAGTTGCAGCATCCCCAGCCCAACCGAGTTTAACTTGCCTAGGAACCAGCAAAACCAGCGATTACAACGAAACCTACCGTTTTGACGCCCCCAATCTGAGCTGCGACGACGGCGATGGCGCTCAGGTGTTACTCACAGGGCTAGAATCGACCCGTTTTGCACTGAATGGAGAACTGGTGACTGTAGTACTCAAGCCCGAAAAACTCCCCGCGCAATATGACCAAGGGATCCAGCTCGATATCGCCCTGCGTAAACCTCTATGGCAACAAGCCCTCAACAGCCAACAGAACCCATAAAGCAAGGAAGCCATAATGGATAATCTAAGACCTGCTCTAGGCAATAAGGAACATGGCGCGGTACTGCTTATCGTCTTAGTCTTCAGTTTGTTAGCGAGTTTGCTGGTGGTCACGTCGCTCAGGGATAATCTAGTGCAAGAGCGACTGAGCGGTAACTTTCAAAAACAGGTCAATGCACAGTTGTTAGCCGAACAGGGAATGCACGAGAGTTACAACCAACTCAAGACTCAGCTGCAGCGTGCGCCCAATCAAGGCCTGCAAACCCTTTATGAACAACTCCCCGCCGAAGCCGATGGCAGTCTCGAAGGCAGCAGCTATGCCCTCGAAAACGGCCAAATCGCCGGGGCCGATCTTAGCCTCGACAGTCGTGGCAATCATTTAGAGGGTGAGGCCAAACTCAACGCCCAGTTCACACTGCAGGGCAGTCACGGAAATACGACTTTCAATGATGCGATTGTGTCCTGCGAAAGCTTGAATTTAACTGGCAGCAGTAGCATCGATGGCTACGATTCCCGTAAAGGCGCCTATGGCGATAGCATCAGTAATGGCCAAGGTGGCAGTGAGCTTAATCAACATGGCAAAGGCAATGTCACGACCATTGAGCCCAATGCCAATATTACGCTCACGGGCAACGCACCAATTTACGGCGATGTTAGCGCCACGGGCAGCGTCACCCTCACTGGCTCGTCGGATATCCACGGCAGCATTCAAGCCAATAATGATGTCACCCTAGGCACAGGGACCATAGGCGGGAATGTCGCGGCGGGCAATAACTTTAACTTGGCCAATAGCGGCACGGTGGAAGGTTCGGTCAAAGCCAATAATAATGCCGCCACGGCGCCCAAAGCCCAAGTGAATGGCACACTGCAATATGGTGGCGACGGCAACTTTCATCAAGACAGCCAGATTGGCAACCTAGTCAACGCGCGCCCTAATGTGCCGCCCGTGCCGACAAAATCCTGCGATCCATTGGATATTGGCGCTGTGATGGGCGGCTTTAAGATGCCAAATAACGGCGCGCGCAGGATTGACTCCAACGCCAATGTCACTATCACGCCATCGGGGTCGAGTAAGACCGAACTCGGCTGGAAAGGCGATTATTTCCCGAGCCTTACTCCCACGTCAGAAAACATCTTCGGCAGTGACACCCCGGTATTTAACCTCGACAGCTTAGTCATGAGCGCCGATGGCGTGCTCAATATCAGTGGCGGCGATGTCACCCTGATAGTCAATGGTGACTTTAAAATGAGTGGCTCGAATCAGCTAAATATTGCCCCGGGCTCTAGCCTTACACTGTTTGTGGGCGGTGAAGTCGCCTTTACGGCGGGGACAAACAACGGTAACAACATTAAGGGACAAACCCTGACCGACAGCAACAAGCCGCCACTGTCTATTTTTTCTGGCTCGGATAAGGATGTCACCGTCAGCGGTAATGTGCCGATTTATGCCGCGCTCTACGCCCCCAAATCTAAGGTTAATCTCCCCGGCGGCCCAGAGATTTTCGGCTCGGTGAGGGGCAAATCCATCACAGCGACCGGAAATGGAAAAATCCATTATGACAATGCCTTAGGCGCTGCCGACTTAGGCGAAGGTAATGCTAATCCCGCAGTCATCCTGCTCAAGCAATGGCAATATTTATAGAGCTAATGCCCACGTTTAACTTACTCGCAGACTCCCTCTCCAAAGGGATAGGGATTGTATAAATTTCAAACTGAGAGTTAGATCACGCGCAAAACTTTGATCCCGATCGACTATCCCCGCCAATACCTCTTGCGAGGTATACCCACATTTTTTATCAGGTCTAGACTCACAGTTATCCACATTGAGTTGTCGCGATGTTTATCGAAAACAACTGAATGAATCTCAAGATAAAGGTACCGCTATGAGTCAGGAATACCATGTCACCAGTCTTGTGGTACATGCCGCCCCTTATGCCTTACAACAGGTTGAGGCCGATATTGCCGCATTAAAGGGCTGCGATATCCACGCCATTTCCCCCGAGGGCAAGTTCGTTATTACCCTCGAAGGCAATAGCCAAAAAGCCATTCTCGACAATGTTGAAGCCATCAACGCCCTGTCCGGCGTGTTATCCGCCAGTTTGATTTACCACCAAGTTGAACCATTAGAAGAAAAGAGTGAGGAAACACCATGAGCATTAGCCGTCGCGAGTTTCTAAAAGCCAACGCAGCGGTTGCCGCTGCGACCACGGCCGTTGGTGTCACTCTGCCAGTGAAGATCGTTGAAGCCGCCGAATCAGATAGCATCAAGTGGGATAAAGCCCCCTGCCGTTTTTGCGGCGTGGGCTGTAGCGTATTGGTCGGCACCAAAGCCGGTAAAGTCGTCGCGACTAAGGGCGATCCCGAAAGCCCAGTTAACCGTGGTTTGAACTGTATTAAGGGTTACTTCCTGTCGAAAATCATGTACGGCAAGGACAGATTAACCACGCCGCTGCTGCGGATGAAAGACGGCAAATACCACAAAGAAGGCGAGTTTACCCCAGTTAGCTGGGATGTCGCCTTCGATACTATGGCCGCTAAGTGGAAAAACAGCATCGCCACTAAGGGGCCAACCTCAGTCGGCATGTTCGGCTCAGGCCAGTGGACCGTTTGGGAAGGTTACGCCGCCTCTAAACTACATAAGGCCGGCTTCCTCACCAACAACATAGATCCAAACGCCCGTCACTGTATGGCTTCGGCCGTAGGTGGCTTTATGCGTACCTTCGGTATCGACGAGCCTATGGGCTGTTACGATGACTTAGAAGCCGCCGATCAGTTTGTGCTCTGGGGCGCCAACATGGCCGAGATGCACCCAATCCTTTGGGCACGTTTATCGGATCGTCGTTTAAGCCACAAAGACTGCCGCGTGCATGTGTTGTCGACCTTCGAGAACCGCAGTTTCGACTTAGCGGACAACCCTATGGTGTTCCGCCCTCAGTCTGACTTAGTGATCCTTAACTTCATCGCCAACTACATCATCCAACACAAAGCCGTGAATACCGACTTTGTGACTAAACATACTAAGTTTGCCCTTGGTGTGGATGATATCGGTTATGGCCTGCGTCCTGATCATCCGTTAGAGAAGAAAGCCAAAAACCCAGGCAATGGCAAGTCTAGCCCTATCAGCTTCGAAGAGTACGCTAAGTTCGTCAGCACCTATACCCTGGAATATGCGGCGAAGATGAGTGGCGTCGAGCCAGAAAAACTCGAGACCCTGGCCAAGGCCTACGCCGATCCTAAGGTGAAGGTCATGAGTCTGTGGACCATGGGTATCAACCAGCACGTACGTGGTGTTTGGGCCAACAACATGCTCTACAACCTCCACCTGCTGACCGGTAAGATCTCTACCCCAGGTAACAGCCCATTCTCGCTAACGGGTCAACCGTCAGCCTGTGGTACCGCCCGTGAAGTGGGTACCTTCGCGCACCGCTTACCTGCCGACATGGTTGTGGCCAACGATAAGCACCGAGCCGTGACAGAAAAAGTGTGGCAAGTACCAGAAGGCACAATTCCGCCTAAGCCTGGTTTCCACGCCGTACTGCAGAGCCGCATGCTCAAAGATGGCAAGCTCAACTGTTACTGGACCATGTGTACCAACAACATGCAGGCTGGCCCTAACATCAACGATGAGATCTACCCAGGTTTCCGTAACCCAGAAAACTTCATCGTGGTGTCAGATCCATACCCAACGGTCACCGCCATGGCTGCCGACCTGATTCTGCCGACCGCCATGTGGGTCGAGAAAGAAGGTGCCTATGGTAACGCCGAGCGCCGCACCCATATGTGGCACCAGCAGGTCAAGGCACCAGAAGGCGCCAAGTCTGACCTTTGGCAGCTAGTTGAGTTCTCTAAGCGCTTCAAGGTATCAGAAGTTTGGCCAGCAGAGCTTGTCGCCAAACAGCCTGAATACGCCGACAAGACGCTCTATGATGTGCTGTTTGCCAACGGGGTGATCAACAAGTTCCCCACCTCAGACTGCAAGAGCGACTTAAACGATGAAAGCGCGCACTTCGGCTTCTACCTGCAAAAGGGTATCTTCGAAGAGTATGCCGCCTTCGGTCGCGGCCATGCCCACGACTTAGCCGACTTCGACCGTTACCACGAGACCCGCGGCCTGCGCTGGCCTGTGGTTGAGGGCAAAGAGACGCTACGCCGCTTCGTCGAAGGTAGCGACCCTTATGTCAAAGCCGGTGAAGGCTTTAACTTCTACGGTAAGCCAGACGGTAAGGCGGTGATCTTCGCCCTACCCTACGAGCCTGCCGCCGAAGAGCCGAACGAAGAATACGATCTCTGGATGTCGACGGGCCGTGTACTCGAACATTGGCATACAGGGTCTATGACCGCCCGCGTTCCCGAGCTATACCGCGCCTACCCAGATGCACAGATCTTCATGCATCCGGAAGACGCCAAGGCCCGTGGTCTACAACGTGGTGATGAAGTGCTAGTCGCATCGCCTCGCGGTGAAGTCAAGACACGTGTTGAAACCAAAGGCCGGAACAAACCGCCACGAGGCGTGGTATTTATGCCATTCTTCGATGCGCGCCAGTTAGTCAACAAGTTGATTCTGGATGCGACCGATCCTCTCTCGAAAGAGACAGACTTTAAGAAGTGTCCGGTAAAAGTGATGAAAGCCTAAGCCCTCATTTGATAGCAATAAGCGTATTTGAAAGCGATTAAGGAGTACTAAGGTGAGTCAGCAAGTGAAGAGTCCATTCACAGTCAAGCAAGTCAACCGTCGCCAGTTTTTGGCAACGACGGCTAAGGCTGGCTGCTTGATGGGGCTCGTGGGATTAGGCTTGACGGCCACGGCAAAAAGCCAAGGCCAACTCGCCCCCAAGCTTGCAGACCGCCGGGCGCCCTTGAAGAAAGCGATTTTCTCTCCGCCTGTGTGCGTTGCGGTTTGTGTGTCGAGGCCTGCCCCTACGACACCCTATCGCTGGCACGTTGGTTTGATGGCGCCGCCACTGGCACGCCATTCTTTACCGCAAGACGCATTCCCTGCGAAATGTGTGAGGATATTCCCTGCATTAAAGCCTGCCCTTCGGGCGCGCTTGATCCTCAACTTGAGCAAATTAGCGATGCTAAGATGGGTGTTGCGGTACTGATAGATGAGAAAAACTGCCTTAACTTTAAGGGATTACGTTGTGACGTCTGTTATCGGGTTTGTCCGTTAATCGACAATGCCATCACCTTAGAACGCCAACGCAATCAACATAGCGATCACCACGCCATGTTTTTACCCACAGTCAACAGCGATACCTGCACGGGTTGCGGTAAATGCGAGCATGCCTGCGTGCTCGACACGGCCGCGATTAAGGTGTTACCGACCGCTCTGGCGCTCGGTAAAGCGGCGGCGCATGACACTTATATCAACACCGAGGAAACCACCTTAGAGATGTTGAATAAGGGGCTAACGCTATGAGTAACAAGTCTATGAATAACCAGACCATGAACTCAAAAGCCCGCATGCAAGGCGAGCATGCCGCAGCCATTGCAGAACTCGGTTGGTTTGGCGCACACAAATATTTGCTACTACGCCGCGCGGTGCAATTCGGCTTATTAGGCTTATTTGCACTTGGGCCATTACTGGGAATTTGGCTATTTAAGGGTAATTTATCGGCCAGTTTACTGCTCGATACCATTCCCTTGGCCGATCCACTCGTGAGCTTACAAATGCTCATTAGCGGGCATATTCCCGAGCTTAGTCTACTGGTAGGCGCAGCTTTGATCATACTGTTTTATGCCCTCGCCGGTGGCCGGGTGTTTTGCAGTTGGGTGTGTCCAGTCAATCTGGTTACCGATGCTGCAAGCTGGCTCAGACGTAAACTAAACCTTCCTCGCAGCAGCGAGTTACCACGCAATTTACGTTATTACCTGCTGGCACTCGTGCTGTTATTGCCACTGCTCACAGGCAACTTGATTTGGGAATGGGTTAACCCAGTACCCTTAGTCTATCGCGACGTGCTATTTGGCAGTCTCAGTGGTTTATGGATCTTAGCGGCGATATTTCTGCTGGATCTGTTTATCGCCGAACGCGCTTGGTGTGGCCACCTTTGTCCAACAGGCGCCCTGTTTGGCTTAATCGGCAAATGGAGCCCCATCAAAATCGTTGCCAGCAAAGCCAGTGCCTGTGATAACTGCATGGATTGCTTTGCCGTTTGCCCTGAACGCCAAGTATTAAAGCCAGCGTTAAAAGGGCAAAACCCGGTGATCACTAGCCCAGACTGCACCCAATGCGGCCGCTGTATCGACGTCTGCGCACAACGCGTATTTCGCTATCAAACACGCTTTACGGCCACTCAGGCTCAACTTAGTAAAGGCGATTCGACCGATTGTCAGTCGCCATCAACCACTTCACCAATTCGTCAACACATTGCCCCCAAGGCGGAGAATGACCAATGAAAAAAATACTCACCTTAGCTGCGATTGTATTAGCCATCGGCGGCTGCTCAGGCCAACAGGCAGACTCTCAAGCCACACCCGTAAACATCAAATCCCTCGCCGGCGATAGCGCGGTAACGGATATTCGCCCAGCCGATGCCATGCCCGTCTACCCAAGCCGTGGCAAGGCGTTAGATCGCAGCTTTACCGACCAACCGCCACTCATTCCCCATAAGGATGATTACAAAATCACTATGGATAAAAATGGCTGTTTAACTTGTCACAGCTGGGATAAAGCCCCACGGATGAAGGCCACGCCAGTGGCGAAGTCCCACGTAATCGACGATAAAGGCACGCTCAATGGCCATAACTATTTCTGCACCCAGTGCCACGTTGCACAGGCAGAAAACAAGGCGCCTTTAGTCGAGAACAAGTTCTCAAATCAATAACACAGCACTTCCCTGCCCACAAAAGCCACTGCTAACCCAGTGGCTTTTTATTTTCCGCAATAAAATCTCAGCGCTAAGCTTTGCCCGCATAGTGTTCAAAGTACTGTGTTAGGAGCGCAGCTAAGACTGAAGATTAAAACGCAGAGAATGAAATACAGAGCGTTAAACAAGCATGCAATGAGATAGGAGAGCAGGGAAAGAAAACGGGTGGGATGAGAACACGAAACGATTAAAAAGTAAAAACCCAGCCTAGGCTGGGTTTACTTGTTGTTTTGCTTTATGCAAATCACCCGCTGGAGCCGTTAATCTAGTTTGCACCGCTTTAGCTGTTTGCACATTCTTTGCTTCAGGCATAGCTGCCTGCCACAAAGCACCGACCCATAAACTTGATGTGGATTTCATTGGTTATTCCCCTGTTCTGTTAACGAGCTCAAAGTAATACTTAGGCCATCATCAGTAAAATGAATTAACGCCATACCATGGATTCCATTTAAGCATGAATATCCCAATCAAGACCTTGCAATGTTTTCTGACCTTAGTCGAAACGGAAAACTTCACCCGTGCCGCGGAAAAATGCTTTATCACCCAGCCTACGCTCAGCAAGATCATCCAAAGGCTCGAAGAGAGTTTAGGCGAGACGCTGCTTATCCGTAACAATCAAAAGGTCGAGCTGACCCAAGCAGGGCAGCTGTTTGAACACAGCGCGCGGGAAATACTCGGACAATGGCATAGATTGCAGGAGGATATGAGTAACTTAAGCGGACTAAAAACGGGACGATTAAGATTAGGCGTCTGCCCTATGATGAGCAGTTTAATTATCGGACTACTGACCAGTTACCGAAAACGTTATCCCGGCGTTGAGCTGCAAATGTATGAATACGGCGGGTTTGGTTGTGAACAGGCGCTGCTGAATAACAGCTTAGACATCGCCTTTACTGCGCTGCCAACCACCCATGAGACAGAGCTGGTGAATCAACCGCTCACCAAGTATCCCCTGCTCGCTTGTTTGCCCGATGGGCATCCGCTCGCCAGTCAATCTCACCTCAGCTGGCAGGATTTTGAGCCCTATCCCTTTATTCTCTATAACGAAGATTTTTCGTTGGCGAAGCTAATAAATCGCCTGAGTCGTAAGGCGGGAGTGCAACTCAATATCGCGTTTCGAAGCGGCCAATGGGATTTTCTCGCCGCCATGGTCGAGGCCGATATGGGCCTAGCGATTTTACCCGAACCTATTTGCCAAAAACTCAGCACCAGCAAGCTAGTATTTAGACCTATGCAACCGGCTATGACCTGGGATTTAGCCCTCATTTGGCGGCAAAATCTACCTTTAACCCCTGCGGCCAATGCGTTACTGGAGCTGAGTAAACAGAAAGCACTGCGTTAAACAGCTCCTCCAAGGCTTGGGCTTGGACTAAGCCTTAGGCTGCACCACTCATACTGTTTTACCTTAAATTTCACCCATAAAAAAACCGCTGTAAGCCTTGGCTTAGCAGCGGTTTCTATTTAGAGGAAGTTAAGAATTACTTCTTAGCTTCAGCAGCTTTACGCTCTTTAACTTGCTCAACAACTTTGTCCGAAACACTGTTTGGACATGGGCTGTAGTGTGAGAACTCCATAGAGAACTGACCACGACCAGAGGTCATTGTACGTAGAGAACCGATGTAACCGAACATTTCTGATAACGGTACGTCAGCCTTGATACGAACACCAGTCACACCAGCAACTTGGTCTTTGATCATGCCGCGACGACGGTTTAAGTCACCAATTACGTCACCTACGTTGTCTTCTGGGCTGAATACGTCAACTTTCATGATAGGCTCAAGCAGTTGCGGTTTAGCTTTAGCAATAGATTGACGGAATGCCGCTTTAGCAGCGATTTCGAACGCGATAGCTGACGAGTCAACTGCGTGGAAAGCACCGTCAGTCAGTTCGAACTCAACGTCTAGTACTGGGAAGCCAGCGATAGTACCAGTGTTCATCATGCTCTCGAAACCTTTTTCAACAGCAGGCCAGAATTCTTTAGGTACGTTACCACCAACAACAGATGACTTGAACGTGAAGCCAGAGTTTTGCTCACCAGGACGGATGGTGTAGTCGATCTTACCGAACTGACCAGAACCACCTGACTGCTTCTTGTGCGTGTATTGGTCTTCAACCATTTGAGTGATAGTTTCACGGTATGCTACTTGAGGCTCACCAACGATTAGGTCAACGCCATAAGTACGCTTCAGGATGTCTACCTTAATGTCTAGGTGAAGTTCACCCATACCCTTAAGGATGGTTTCGCCTGAATCTTCGTCAGTTTCAACGCGGAATGATGGATCTTCTGCGATCATCTTACCGATAGCGATACCCATTTTCTCGCTGCCGCCTTTATCTTTTGGCGCAACAGCGATAGAGATAACTGGCTCTGGGAATACCATGGCTTCAAGAGTACAAGGGTGCTTAACATCACACAGAGTGTGACCAGTTTGCACGTTCTTCATACCTACGATAGCGATGATGTCACCAGCTTGAGCTGATTCAAGTTCGTTACGATCGTTTGCATACATTTCACACATACGGCCGATACGTTCAGTCTTACCAGTTGCACTGTTAAGAATGGTATCGCCTTTGTTGATGCGACCAGCATAGATACGTACGAAGGTCAGGGCACCGAAACGGTCATCCATGATCTTGAACGCTAATGCTTTTAGTGGCTCGTCAGCTGAAACGATAGCGTGTTCGCCAGTTTCGTTACCTTCTTCGTCGGTCAGAGGCTGTGGATCAACTTCTTGTGGAGAAGGTAGGTAATCAACAACTGCGTCTAGAACCAGTTGCATACCTTTGTTCTTAAACGCAGAACCACAGTATGTTGGGAAGAATGCCATGGTACGAGTACCCTTACGGATACAACGCTTCAGGTCTTCCATAGATGGCTCTTCGCCTTCCATGTAAGCTTCCATCAGGTCGTCATCTTGCTCAACGGCAGACTCGATCAGCATTTCACGGTATTCTTCAACAAGGTCAACCATGTCTGCTGGAACGTCAGTTACAGTGAAGTTTTCTGGAAGACCAGAATCATCCCACACGTAAGCTTTACGAGTTAACAGGTCAACAACACCAGTGAACTCATCTTCGATACCGATAGGCAGTACCATAACGAGTGGGTTAGCCGCTAAAACGTCTTTAGTTTGCTTAACAACGCGCAAGAAGTCTGCACCCATACGGTCCAGCTTGTTTACGAAGATGATACGCGCAACTTCAGATTCGTTTGCATAACGCCAGTTGGTTTCTGATTGTGGCTCAACACCACCAGAACCACAGAATACACCGATACCACCGTCTAGTACTTTTAGAGAACGATAAACTTCAACTGTGAAGTCAACGTGGCCAGGGGTGTCGATGACGTTGAAACGGTGATCGTTCCAGAAGCAACTTACAGCAGCAGACTGAATGGTAATACCACGCTCAGCTTCCTGTTCCATGAAGTCGGTTGTAGATTCACCATCATGAACTTCACCCAGCTTATGAATCTTGCCGGTTAGCTTTAGGATACGCTCGGTGGTCGTGGTCTTACCCGCATCAACGTGAGCGAAGATACCAATGTTTCTGTACTTTGGATAATTCGGTCATGATTCAACTTTAATGATTAGTTTAAGAAGTAGACGGAGTATGCGACAAACCACCGACACACCGCACATCAGATTATTTTAGGCGCATATTGTAAATTGGAACCCCGCTATGCGCAAATGGCTCTTGCAATTTTTCACGATAAAGTCGCGGAAAAAATTAAAAAAAAATAAGAAAAATATGTGAAAACAATTAAATAAAAAATTTAGCTCAATATTCAATCAATTAGTAAAAAACCTAAAAATAAGCCGATTTTCATCGAGACTGATGTTTTTCCATGCTTTAGCTGTTAACAAACAGCCATAAACCCGCTCTAAGCCTGTCAACAAATAGCCTGGAGCCAGTCAATCAATAACCATGAGTTGATTCACTGACTGTGCAACTCAGTAAAAATCGTGCGAACTGGGAAGGTTTTCTAGGATAAATGGCGGATTTCTGAATAAAAACCGCTACGAGCTTAGGAATGGACTTAAATCTTACCAAGCAAGGCAGCTACAGATGAGTATCATCGACACAAATCTGGTCCCGCCCCAGCGCTTTTGCCTGATATAGCGCCTTATCAGCCCGCTCAAAACACGATTGCATCGGCTCATTGGCGGCGAGTTTGGCAATCCCGAAACTACAGGTGAGCTGAACATCACCACTAAAATGGTACTCACTGATGGCGGTTGTGATCCGCTGACACAGAGACTTCACGGCCTCGAGTGAAGTGTTATGGCAGAGGATCACAAACTCTTCCCCGCCCCAGCGTGCAACCACATCACTTTCACGCACACAGTGCTGCAATACCGAGGACAACTCCATCAAAATAGTATCCCCAACGGAATGGCCTAAGGTGTCATTGATCTCTTTAAAGAAATCGATATCTAACATCACCAAGCAAATGGCCCCTTGCGTGGAAGCGGCGGCGCGGTGTTCATGGACAAATTGTCGATTAAAGTAGTGCCGATTGTAGAGTTTAGTAAGCGGATCATGGGTGGATAAAAACTCAAGTTCGGTATTGCTTTGCTCTAACTGCAAACGCAATTCCTCAAGCTGCTGGTTTTTATCGGTTAGTCGGCGATTGTAACGACTGATCATATAAGTGCGCGTTACCAGTAGGCACACGACTAACAGTGTCGCCGCAATCACTTGATAGATAAGTAAGTAGTTGGTTTCATCGATAATGGTGATGTTGTTCCATTTCTGGTAAATCCTGATCCGCTCCAGCTCATCCACATTGTCTAGCACTTGATTGATTAACGGCAGCAGCGCCTCATGTCCAGCCCTCACCCCCACCCGCAGTTCATCCTCTGGGCCACCCCAACCGGCAATTTTAAGGTGATTGAATCCTGTCTGCTGAATATAGGCATTAACGGAAAACATCGACCCCACAAAGAGGTCGACCTTTTTCTCGAGCACGGCTTCAAGCCCCGCTGGCTCGCTCGCCACTTTAATGGTGTGAACCTTGGGATAGTAATGCTGAATATATTCGGCGAGACGATAGCCATCAGGCACCGCCAAGGTGCGCGGACCGATGTTTTCAAACCCTTGCAAAAAGGGTTCGTCCTTGAGAGACACTAATACATTGGGGGAGCGAAAATACACATGGCTGAAATGTAAAAACTGCTCCCGAGTCGCCGTCTTATTGAGTAGTGGGGTTAAATCACAGCGCCCCGTTTGTAGGAAATCTAAGGTTTGTGTCCAAGAGGTGGTGGGCACAAGACTAAACTTTAATGACGAATGGGCTTCGATATAACGAATATAATCCGACGAAATCCCCACATGTTGACCGTCACGAATCGCTTCATAGGGTAACCAATCGGGGTCAACACAGTAACGCACCAACTGGGTGGCATTGGCAAATTCATCGTCTGCAGCATTAAGGTATGAGGCCAAGCGCTCGGCATTGACACATAAAGGTGAGCATAAACAAAGGAGTAAAACCCAGAATCTGCAACCCATGTCGCTTCTCTAATACACTCAGCAATTCGTCTTACAAGGTAAAAAAAGTGTATACGCGATATTAAGATAATACCAATAAACCCTAAATTGATTATGGAAATATACGCTGGGATGTATCCAGCGACTGTTACTTAGATAAAAAAATACCCGCCGATTGGCGGGTATTTCGATTCTGTCATCGCTTAAGCAAGATTAATCTTCAACTGGCGACACAACGAAGAGTAAGTCACCTTGCGATACTTGCTGACCATTGCTGTTCAGAATACGCTCGATGCGGTACTTCTTATCTTCTGGGTACAACACAGCGCCTTGACGGTTAAAGCCGGCTAAGTTGACCTGAGAGAACATCTTCATCGCTTCAGTTAACGCAAGCGTCTGGTCTGCAGTAACAATATCGCCTTCTTTCACGAAGTCAGGTTCGCCTGGAGCAGGAGAGGTATAGAAGATACCTGCGCCTTGGGCTAATACTTTCAGTTCGTTACTTTCACCGACACGCAGTGACTCAGTGTCTACACCTACGGTTTCGGCAGCGGCTTCCATTTCAGCGATCAGCGCAGGAATGTCGAGCTCAGCCATGAAACGTGGCAGGTAGTTAGTGTCGTATACGCCTTCTTTGAAGGTGCCATCGCTTAGGATCAGTTTCAGCAATGGAATGTTAGTCGCGATACCTTTGAGTACTACGCTATCTAAGTAAGCGTGCAGTTTCGCGATAACGTCTTCACGGTTTTCACCGCGCATAATCACCTGAGCGATTAAGCTATCGTAGTATGGTGATACTTCTTTACCCGCAGCGGCAATCGAGATGATTTCCACATCTGGATGATCTGGGAATACACATTCGGTGATCTTGCCAGGATTTGGGATCAGTTGCAGTACACCATGGCTGTCGAGTGCTGCTTTTTCGGCAGTCACACGTACTTCCATCGCATAACCGATTTCTTTCGGCTCGAGGTTCTCGATTGAACGGCCCGCAGCGATATCAAACTGCGCGCTCACGATATCGATACCAGAAGTCGCTTCAGTTACTGGATGCTCTACCTGCAGACGTGTGTTCATCTCCATGAAGTAGACTTCGTTGGCATCCAGGTTGTAGATGAACTCTACGGTACCTGCACCCATGTAGTCTGTCGCATCACCTAAAGCGCGGGTGTATTCCATCACTTGTTTTTTCAGCTCTTCAGGCAGCATGGTTGAGCCAGACTCTTCGATCACCTTCTGGTTGTTACGCTGTACCGAACAGTCACGCAGACCCAGTACCTTAGTATTACCAAACTTGTCACGCAGCAACTGGACTTCGATATGACGCAGTGAGGTCACATACTTCTCTAGGTAGAGGTCACCGTTACCAAAGGCCGCAGCCGCTTCGGTAGAGGTCTTCTGGAACAAACCAATCATATCTTCTGGACGTTGAACGACCTGGATCCCCTTACCGCCGCCACCTTGTACCGCTTTAAGCAGCACTGGGTAGCCGATTTCGTTGGCAACATTCACCGCCTGCTCGGCGTTAGTCAGAATACCGTGTGAACCTGGTACCACAGGCACGTTTTGGCTTTGCGACGTCTTAATCGCATTCGACTTGTTACCCATGGTGGTCATTGAATGTACGCTAGGACCAACGAAGTTAACGCCGTTATTCACACACAAGGCCGCAAACTGCGGGCTTTCCGACAGGAAGCCGATACCTGGGTGCAGCGCGTCGACCTGCTCATATTCGGCAACTTTGAGCACTGAGTAGGCGTTGAGGTAACTCTCGTCTGAGGTGTTACCACCTAAGCAGACTAACTTGTCTGAGTCTTTCAGCATATCCGCAGGTACGGCGGTCATGTCAGGATCTGACGCCACTAATACCACGTTGATATCGTTATCGTGAGCCTTACGGATCAACTTAACAGCGGTACAACCACGGGCATGAACCAATACTTTGTTAATTGGTTTCATTAACTTACGCGGATCGTTTTGAACAATCACTTCTTCTTCAACAGGCGCTTCAACAACCAGTGTTGATAGGGCGTTGATGATCACGTCATTGATCTTCGCCGTTGGCATTGGCATCAGCGGATCGATGCTCGCCAATTGATTATCTAAGGTTTCGCTGAATGGGTTGTGGACTAGGCCCGCCATTGCACCTGGTACTTTCGACAAGTAGTTAGACAGCGTCGAAGTCGAAGGCAAGTAAGCTGGAACCACCATTTGACCCGCGAATGGCATGTTAGTACCAGACAGGTAATAGGTTTGCACTAATGGGTGAGTCACGAAACTCGCCTGCGCACCACCGGTACAGTCACCAAAACCGAACATCAGTACTGGCAATTCGTTATCACGGATGAAACGGGTGATACGGTCGTTCACAACAGCCATTGAGAACAGTGCTGCAGCACCTTCTTTAGTCTGCATACCGCCTGAGCTGATAAAGCAAACAACTGGTAGCTTACGCTTAGCACACTCGATCAGCAGGGCAGAGAATTTCTCAGCACTCGCCATATCGAAGGCACCCGCTTGGAATGCAGTGTTAGACACAGCCACACCCACACGGACTTTTTGACCTTTTTCTTTAAAGTCAGCAATACCTGTGATCAGACCGCAAGGACGAATGCCTTTGTCTAACGCATCTTCGATTGAGAGGCGGAAACCAGGGAAGTTAAGCAAGTTGGCCGACATTTTGTCGCCATTGATCTCTTCAAAATGAGTGAAGAATTGCTTAATCACATTTTCCCACGTCATCTTGCCGGTACGTTTTTCGTCACGTAATACTTTTTGGATCAGTAAGTCCTGATAACCCATGGTCAAGCGGTTCCAGAAGTCCTTACGACGACCGATACGCACAGGGTTAATCGCGCCAGTGTACTTGCTGTTATCGCTTTCACTGTCGAAGTATTCAGGCAGTAAACGCTCGAAGAAGTAAGTCAGGATAACGAATAAACTGTCGTTAAGTTGTGGGAAGCCCACACTCTTCCACTGCTCTACACGCACCAAGAGATCGGCACGGTTAGATTGGCCCATAAAGTACTTAAGCCACTTGTAGAATTTCGCCTTGTCGTTAGCGGTATCCTGAGTCGACAGCGCATGGTCAATTGACTTGTGCAGCAGGTTGTTCACTGAGTTACGCGACAAGCTCTTCGCCATCATGGCTTCTTTCGCGATAGACGCTAAGCTGCCCACAACGTTGTCGTACAGTGAGTTAAAGATCAGGATGTTATGACATTGCCAAATGAAGTCTTCACGCAGTTCGTCGTTCACAACCACATCGAGCACAGTCAGTTGATTCAGTTCAGGCCACTTGGCTTGAGTCACTGACTTTGGCAGATTTTCAAGGTGCTGGATTAAGCCCTTGAAGTTGTTTGCCGCGTTGCTCTTCCAACGGTGATATAAAGACCAACCGATGTTAAATAGCAGCGCCTTACGTGCTTTCTTGTAGTTCTCTTTTGGTTCACCCAAAATCAAACGAGTCAGCATGTTACGCTCGGTAGACACTTCATCGCGCTTAGCAATAAAGTTCGCCCACAGCTTGTTTAGATCTTCATCGTAAACCAGCTTATCAGGGCTTGATAACCAAGCTTGGAATACACGGTCTTGCTCTTGTTGGATACGAGCTAACAAGTCACCTTCAGGCACGCTAACACGTGACAGACGTCCGTATTGCTCCTGAGAGATTGAATGAATGCGGCTACGCAGCGTTAAATAACGCAGGTAACGGTAAGCACTACCAAACAGGTTGTGATGGTTGGTTGGGCTAGTTGCCACGGCCAATTCCGCGTTTAACTCTAACGCCATCAGATTTTTAGATGGGCTGAGGAAGCGCGCTAAACTGCGGTCATAGTGCTCACGTAAATCTTTAGATTCACGCACAAAGTTGATGGCTGCACGTTCAACAGCTTCGATACTGCTGATAATAGCGCGGCGTAAGTTGTGCTGACGCTCGTCACGGTCACCTGGAGAGAAATCGATGATGCCATCGATACAACCCGCGGTGTAAAGCTCTTCTGGAGACACGCCCACAGACTTAGCACATTCCTGCCATGACAGGTTGTACTTACGCGCAATACTCTGCAGACCTTGCGGCTGAATCGTGTTGAAAATACCATCGCGCAGCGATAACAGGATGTTGGCCGCCGCTAATGGAATTGCACCGCCCGAGTAACCCGCACCGATAACGATACCGACTGTTGGCACGTCAACGTTGGCACTCTCAGCAATCGCCTTAGAAATAGAATGTGCTTGGTTTTGGCTGTTAGCCACTTCGCCCGCATCGGCCCCAGGGGTGTCGATGAGGTAAACGATAGGCATAGACAATTCGGCGAAATGACGAATCGCTTTACAGGCCGCATAGTGATGTTCAGGCATCCACGCGCCGTTAGCCGTGGTACGCTCTTGGGCAATAAAACCGATACGACGAGTGCGTGAACCGAAATTCAGCTCGACCTCAGCGCTGTAGAAAGAACCCAAGTGAGTTTCGGTAATCAAGCGACCTTTTAGGTCAGCAATGATACGTTTTGCACCAGGACGACCTTTATCTTGGGTCGGCTGGATCACTTTTGCGACGTAACCATCGACATCTAAAGATGCCAAGTCTTTTAAATTTGCCTGAATGGCGTCATCGTTTAAAAGACCTTTAATTTCATCTGATAAGCTCTGTTTACTGTGTTTAGGAAACAGAGAAAAATCTTTTGCCAAATGCTCGGCTTGTAAAAAAAGCGGATCGGGCGTTTGGGCTTGAGTCATGTGTGTGGGCTGATTATTGCTGGTCATCAAAAGATCCTCTGCTTTAGCCTCTGAAAATTTTTAGCCAATAAATATAACTTTGTTATCCCGCCAAATGCCATTAAACTGCATAAGACGCTATGTTCCAAATATGAGACAGTGGGAAAAACATGCCAGATTTAAACGGTATGATGCTATTTGCAGCCGTAGTTAGAGCGAAGGGATTCTCCCAAGCTGCACGTGAAACCGGCCACCCAAAATCCACCATAAGTCGCAAAATCGCGCAGCTCGAAGAAGAACTTGGCGTGCGATTATTACAACGCGACACCCGCAACTTAAGCCTTACTCAAGTCGGGGCCCTCTTTTATCAACACTGTGATTCCATTCGCAATGAGGTGGAAGCGGCCAAGGCTGTTATCGAGAGTACCCATGATGATGTGTCAGGATCATTACGGATAGCTATTCCAGTCTCTTTTAGCCAAGAATTAATCGCTAACCTCTGTAGCGGATTCATGCGTTTATATCCCAATGTGGAATTAGATGTCCAGTTTACCGACAACGATATCGGTTTAGTGGGTGAAGGATATGACATAGCTATCAAATATGGGCCACTGCAATCCTCTGATCTTGTTGCAAGATTACTGTTCGAGCGCCAACCCATTCTCGTGGCAAGCCCGGCCTATTTAAAAGCCCGAGGCACACCTGCAACCCCCAAGGAATTAAGTGAGCACAGTGGCATCTTACTCGGGACATCACGCTCAGCGCCTATTTGGCCACTGGGTAAAGGCGCGCGTAAGACCATGGTGAATTTTCAACGTAAGGTTAGGGTTAATAGCCCTATTATGGTCAAGCAGTTAGCCCTCGATGACTTTGGGATTGCCATGCTGTCCAACTCCGCCTGCAAGACGGAATTAGCGAATGGTCAACTGGTTCCCATACTACAAGAATGGCCAATCGAACCCTTTAAGGTCTATGGGGTATATTCCAGTCGTCGCCAATTAGCCACTAATATCAGTGCCTTCTTGGACTTTTTCGTCAAACGCTTTAGCAGCCAAGAAAGCCTGCAATCCTTGATGGGCTAAGCACTTTATCGCAGCGGCACTCTCCTTTACCTACATCGCCTCTCCTTGATTCACATCCCTACGTTGAGTGACCCAATTGAGTGTCTCGTCCTAAGATAGGTTGACAGTTTTTAGGCCAGCTCCAGTAGCTGGCCTTTTCTATTGTGCACCTGATTAGGGGTTGCCATATTCAAACTCAGATGCGGTCTCATATCGTTGTATATTGCTATCGATTCTCTAACAAGTATTTTCAGCTCCGCAAATGTCCTACATCGGTGCAGTAAAAACTCCTGCTTCAGTATGCCATTCACTCTTTCTGCTAATGCATTTTGGTAGCAATCATAACCATCCGTCATTGACGGCTGGATTTGGCTCGCCTGAAGCGCATTCTGATAAACAGCTGAGCAGTACTGTAAACCTCTGTCTGAGTGATGCACCGCGTTGCCGATATAGCGTTTATCTTTGATGGCCATTTTTAACGCTTTCACCACACTCTCGGCTTTCATGTCTTTACTCACGTGATGACCGACTATCTTACGCGAACTCGCATCGGTGACCAGTGACAGGTAGTGCACACCTTGGTCTGACTCAAGATAGGTGATATCACTGACCAGTACATGCCCTGCATCATGCAGTCCTTCCTCTTTCAGCAGATTAGGATGCTTCTTCATCCAGTGTTTGCTGAACGTGGTTTTTGTGTAGCTTTTCTTTGGTTTAAGCAGTAAACCTTCACTTCTCAAATAGGTAAAGAACCCATCTCGCCCGAGTTTAATATCGTGCTCAACCAGCCTGGATTTTATCAACGTGTAGAGCTTACGGGCCCCTAACCTTGGCATATATTTACGCCAGTACTGGACCCAGTCTTGGATGACCGATAGCTCAGCTCTACGACTTTCCATTCGAGCAACTGCCTGATAAATACCTTGCCTCGACATACCCGCAGCACGACATGCGGCAGCGAGGTTTATTTCTCCGTTGCCTTTTGCTTGCCAGATGTACCGGATAAGTACTTTTTTCTGAGGCCTGCTCCATATTCATTGTCCATGATATCAACCATGCCATTGAGGATTTGGTTACGCAGTTTCTCTTCTGCTAACTCACGTTCAAGGCGCTTGATCGTTTCGGCAGGGGTTTCTTTTGACTTAGGCATAAGGGGATGCTGAAAAGGTTTCGACCAATCGAGTCTACCATGTTTTCTAAGCCAAACGAGTACCGTTGAACGGCCTTGAATACCAAAATGGGCTTGGGCTTGTTTGTACGTCATTTCGCCTTTTTCAACACGCTCTACAACGCCTAATTTAAAGGCTAAGGTGTAATCTCGTTGTGTGCGCTTACGGCTTGAGTTAATTGATGTTGTCATAAAGAAATCCTCTTTATGTCAACGTATTTCAGGACGAGACAGAGATAACAAAAAAGCCTAGCGAATTCACTAGGCTTTTTGCGTTTAGGAATGAGGTGCTAATGCTCAGACTGACTGTTAATGCTTAACATCTGTAGATTGGGCCTAACCTAATTAAATATGAGTAATTAGCTGTAAGCGCATCGATTTTAAGCATTTTGTCCATATATCTTTACAGCTTATTTGACTGGTATTTAACACAAATGCGCCGCTAACCACTTCTAAGGAATAATTTTTTCCTGTTTCAGCACAGCTTTCGTAATGCTTTGACGCAACCCTAAGCCCTCAGCGGAAGGCATATCCATATTGGTCGCGAAGAACCACACATTGTCATCCAGTTCGACCCAGCCAACCCACCAACCGATTTTCGGTTCAATTCTGACCGAATAGCCAGTTTTCGCTCGGATAATATAATCGGCATTTGCCTCGGTCAGCATGGCTTGTTTGACGATGCGCTGACTACGCTCAGAAACGTGCAACTTGTTGTGGTAGAGCTTGCGTAAAAAAGCGATTTGCTGGGTAGCCGAAATGCGAATACCACCATCGAGCCAAAAACTGTCTAAATTGCCCGAGATATCCTCATTGCCATAATCGAAGGCGTGCAGCATTTTACTCATACGTGCCTCACCAATTTGGCGGGCAAATTCTTGATAAACAGGCACAACCGAGTACTTCATCGCGGTGATTAAATCATGGTCGCGATTCCATGCGGCGACATCTCGCGTCTGTCCATCCCATTTAAAGACTTGATGCTCATCCTTAACCACACCTAAGTCCAAGGCAATTAAACTGTTTGGGATCTTAAAGGTCGATGCAGGTAAAAATGCTTGGTTTGCCCGTTTAAGATCGTTAGTAAAACCCTGCTGTGTATTCTCGTTCCAAAGCACAACCACGCCTTGGGTTTTATGTTCGCTAAAGTGAGCATTCCAGCTCTTGTTCTCTTGCCACTCCTTCGCCACCGCAGGCATGCCAATCATCGTTGTCACCATCAACACAGCCGATAAGGCTAACGCACGCATAATGTCCCCTTGCCTAATGCAATAAATCCATAAAAATTAGGCGCTAAGAGTAGCACCGTCTTGGCGGGCTTTCCCTAGCAAACTGCTGACCAATTGTGGCAAAAATAAGGCAGGCACTTATCCCCGCGTTTCTAACTACTCAACACTGATTAGCGCCCGCGCACCGACCTCAATATGCAAAACAGGAATAAGATCCTCGAATCACTCTAGGTAAACTCTTATACTCAAAACAATCATTGTGACTTTTTGGCATAAGTTACCTCCTCTCTAGGATGAAGCAAACCCAAACGCCTTAGGAACATCGCCCTTTTCCAGCAAAATAAGTGATTAAAATAAAAAGGAAACGCCAATGTTAAAGCCCAGCCTCGTTTTTATCCTCGCCAGCACAGTGGCGCAAACCGCATCTGCCGTACAACTCCTTGGAGATGTGGAAGTTTCCCGCGTTCCCACTGCAGAAAAAACCATGGCAGAAGTGGTCAACCGCTATCAAGCCTTGGACGAAGGCTTGGCGACTCAGCTTTCCGCACAGAAGAATGAACGCGATGCAACCCAACTTGCAGCCCGCCAAGGGCATAGGCTGTGGCAACAGGCGGTGCGTGATGTGCAGTCAGGGCACTTTGACGACAGATCCCTCTACTGGGCTCGGCTCTCAATGTTAAATAGCATCAAGAGCAATAGCGCCAATTTCAAAATGGCCGATTGGCAACAGAACATTTTAGCCAGCGCCGTCGAAAAGGCATCACGCGGTTTTAGCGATATCCAATACGGCGACGATGTGCAGATAAAAATCTTCCTGACAGGATTCGACCCTTTCTTCCTCGATAAAGACATCAGCCAGAGCAATCCTTCAGGCTTGGTCGCCCTCGCCCTCGATGGCTTTAGGTTTGATATCAACGGCAAGAAAGCCCAAATCGAAACCGCAATGATCCCAGTGCGCTTCGAGGATTTTGACCAAGGCATTATCGAATCCTTACTCAGCCCCATTTACCGCGATCCTAAAACCCAGTTTGTCTTTACCGTCAGCATGGGCCGCAGTGACTTTGATATTGAACGCTTCCCCGGCCGTAACCGTAGCGCCGCCGCGCCGGATAACCAAAATCTGTACACAGGCGGAAGCAAAACCGCGCCTGTCGCCCCCAAACTCAATGGTAAAGACTTTATCGGCCCTGAGTTTGTTGAGTTTTCACTGCCCGTCGCCGCCATGCAGGTCAAAGACGGCCAATGGAAAGTCAACGACAACCATACAGTGACCACACTAGCTCGCGGCGAATTTAATGCCAGCTCCCTAAGCGAGCTGCAAAATGAAACCTCGGTCGAAGGTTCTGGCGGTGGCTATCTCTCAAACGAGATTTCTTATCGCGCCATTGTGTTACAGCAAAAGTTCAACAGCCCAGCCAAGGTCGGCCATATCCACACTCCAAGGGTGAAGGGCTACGACAATGCCACCGAACAAGCCATCGTCGAGCAAGTGCGTACTATGGTGATGCAGGCCGCCGCTAGCCTGTAACAGTCGCATTACTGGCATTGTCAGCAAGCGTTCGTTATGATGCGAACGCTTGCAAGTCGCCTTGAATGAGGGCTCTGAGCATGTGAGCTTTGAACTCAGCAAATCGTAATAGATGTCGTGCGATAGCTAGATGAGTTGTTTAATTGATGCTTTGCAAAATAAGAGTTAACGCCTAAGTCTATGTTTAACCCGAGATCCCTACTCAATAGCCTGCGCCGTAAAGCCACCTCATCCGCAAGTATCACCTCAGCAACGGCGGCTAACTCGACCACGCCACAACGCCAGCCCAAACCGCTGACACCCCTGCAGCAACAAATCTTGGTACGCATCGAAGACTGTTACCAGCAGGCGGAAATCTACTTTAAGCGCCCATTTGCGCGGCCGCTAACTCAATTTACCCTGCGGGGACGGAGTGCGGGCACGGCCCATTTGCAACAGAATCGCCTGCGCTTTAATCCCGTATTACTCAGGGAAAACAGCGAAGCCTTTTTAGCCGACGTGGTGCCCCACGAAATAAGCCATTTGCTCTGTTTCCAACTCTTTGGCAAAACCAAGCCCCATGGCCGCGAGTGGCAATCCATCATGCTCAAGCTGTTTAAGGTGAGCCCCAATACCACCCACAGTTTCGATACTCAGTCGGTTAAAGGGAAAGACTTTGAGTACCACTGCGCCTGCGGTCCGGTTAGGCTGAGCATCCGTCGCCATAATAAAGTGCTGCGTGGTGAAACCCGTTATTTATGCAAACGCTGCCATACCCACCTCACCTTTATCGAAGCCGCCGAATAATCCACCATACACCAAATCCTCCGCCAAAAGTACGAGCGATTTGCATAAGGCGCGGTATTTCCCTTACCATTCAGGCATAAGAGACGAGCCACAGGCTCGCGTAGTACAGATTACTTTTTGGGATAAATATTGAACAACTCCAAGATAGCCTTAAGGTCTCGGCAAGCCTTGCTGTGCCTATTCAGTTGGCTGGCGGTTTCGGCCTCAGTCCACGCCTCTCCTTCACACCCCAATAGTTTTAGTCAAGCCAAGGTCTTGTCCCAATCTTTATATCAAGGCAGTCGTCAGGGCACCTTGCCCGCGGTCAGTTTTTATTGTGGCTGTGATATCCAAATAAAGGGCAAATCCTGGAAGCCAGATCTCAACAGTTGCGGCTATCAAGTGCGTAAACAAGAGACCCGCGCCAACCGCATCGAGTGGGAACATATAGTCCCAGCATGGGAATTTGGTCACCAATTACAATGCTGGCAAAAGGGTGGCCGTAAAAACTGCGCCGATAACAGCCAAGAATTCAATAAAATGGAAGCGGACATGCACAATCTGGTGCCCGCGATTGGTGAAGTGAACGGCGATCGCAGCAACTTCCGTTTTAGCCAATGGAACGGTAAGGCCGACCAATATGGTCAATGCACTATGGTCATCGACTTTAAGAATCGCCAAGCACAGCCGCCCGTCAATGCGCGTGGCAAGATTGCCCGTACTTACCTGTATATGCAGCAAACCTACGGCCTTAAAATCGCCTCGCAACAATTAAAATTGTTCAAAGCATGGGATAAAAGCTATCCAGTTGATACTATTGAATGCAAACGCGATAACGCCATAGCGCAGATCCAAGGTAATCATAATCCCTTTGTGCAGAATGCCTGCAATGCGCCGCCACTGCGCCAACAATTAGCCGAATAAGGTCGACAATGAGAGTTCCAAGAATTTATCAACCTCAACCATTAGCCGTAAATCAACAGCTGAATTTAGATGAGGATGGCGCAGCCCATATTGGCAAAGTGTTGCGTATGGGCAGTGGCGAACACATTAGCCTGTTTAATGGCGATGGTAATGATTATCTTGCCGAAATTGTCGATGCGGGAAAAAAATCGGTCACGGTAAAAGTGCTCTCCAGTGAGGCTAATCCATCGGAATCGCCCCTCAACCTGCATTTAGGCCAAGTGATTTCCCGTGGCGATCGGATGGAGTTCACCATTCAAAAATCCGTTGAGCTAGGGGTGAATACCATTACACCACTGTTTTCTGACCGCTGCGGCGTCAAGCTCACGGGTGAGCGTCTCGAAAAGAAAATCCAGCAGTGGCAAAAGATTGTGATCAGCGCCTGTGAGCAATCTGGCCGTAGCCAAGTGCCCATCGTTCGCCCCGCCATGGAATTACAGGAATGGTGCAGCGAACCGACCAGCGCACTCAAACTCAACTTGCACCCAAGGGCGCCGCACGGTATCAATGGCTTAGACTTATCCCATACCCGTGTACGCCTGCTGATCGGCCCCGAAGGGGGATTATCGGCGGAAGAAATCGCCATGACGGAAACCTACCAGTTTACCGATGTGTTACTCGGCCCCCGAGTGCTGCGCACCGAAACCGCCTCGCTCACGGCGATTACCGCGCTGCAACTTAGATTCGGTGACTTAGGTTAAATCTAAAATGGTTAAACGCCAGCGGGTAACACACTGGCTGGCGAATCGATTACTGGCTAATCCATAAATGCTTTTTGCCTGCGACGGCAATCAATAAGGAACAGATTAATGATAAAACTCGGCATAGTGATGGACCCCATCAGTGAGATCAACATTAAGAAAGACTCCAGTTTTGCCATGCTAATGGCGGCGCAGGAAAGGGGTTACCAACTGTTTTATATGGAAATGGCCGACCTCGCTATGGTCAACGGTGTTGCCATGGGCAATATGCGTCCATTAAAGGTTATCAACGATGCCAATAAATGGTTCGAACTGGGCGACGCCCAAGATACGCCGCTGAGCGAGTTGAACGTGGTGTTAATGCGTAAAGACCCACCGTTCGATACCGAATTTATCTACGCCACTTACATGCTAGAGCGCGCCGAAGAGCAAGGCGTGCTGATTGTGAATAAACCGCAAAGCTTGCGCGATGCCAACGAGAAGCTATTCACCGCATGGTTTAGCGAATTTACGCCAGAGACCATAGTGACCCGCGATGCTAATCGCATCCGCGCGTTCCATCAAGCCAAGGGCGACATTATCCTCAAGCCATTAGACGGCATGGGCGGCACCTCGATTTTCCGCGTTAAGCAGGACGATCCTAACCTTGGGGTGATCATCGAAACCTTGACCCAATATGGCAACCAATACGCCATGGCGCAGGCCTTTATTCCTGAAATCACTAAGGGCGACAAGCGCATTCTGGTGGTGGACGGTGAGCCCGTGCCCTACGCCTTAGCGCGTATTCCGAAAAAAGGCGAAACCCGCGGTAACTTGGCCGCAGGCGGCAGCGGTGTTGCCCAGCCGTTATCGGACTCAGATTGGAAAATCGCCCGCGCCATTGGCCCAGAGCTGAAAAAACGCGGCCTGATATTTGTGGGTCTGGATGTGATTGGTGACAAGCTGACCGAGATTAACGTCACTAGCCCAACCTGTATCCGTGAAATCCAAGCGGCATTCGATGTGGACATTACTGGCATGCTGTTCGATGCCATCGAAGCCCGTCTTGCCCAGTAAGCTTGTACACCTACAAGATAATATTATTCATTGAAGGCGCCCACAGAGCGCCTACGACTTCTAGGGATCTGATATGAGTTTCACCAAAGCGCCACTGTTATTGCTTGGTATGAGTTTATGGCTCTCCACCTCCGCACTGGCAGTCGAAGCAGGAGCGAATGAGACTGGCCCAGTAAAAGCCCCCTCACGCCCGAAAAATATTGTGATCATGATTGGCGACGGCATGGGGCCTTCCTATACCAGTGCCTATCGTTATTACAAGGACAATCCAGATACCGAAGAAGTCGAACAAACCGTCTTCGACCGTTTATTGGTTGGCATGGCGAGCACTTATCCCGCCAGCGTCAGTGGTTATGTCACCGACTCGGCCGCCGCCGCGACTGCCCTCGCGACAGGAGTCAAATCCTATAACGGCGCCATTTCGGTCGATACCCAAAAACAACCACTGCCTACCATTTTTGAAAAAGCCAAAACCTTAGGCTTGAGCACGGGTGTGGCGGTCACGTCGCAAATCAACCATGCCACGCCAGCGGCCTTTTTATCCCATAACGAGAGCCGTAAAAACTACGACGCACTGGCATTAAGTTATCTCGAAACCAACGCCGATGTGTTTTTAGGTGGCGGGCAAAAGTACTTTCCTCCAGAGCTGTTAGCCCAGTTCACCGCCAAGGGTTATCAACATATTACCCGCTTTGACGATCTGGCCAGCATTACCCAGCCTAAAGTCTTGGGTCTGTTTGCCGAGGTGCAACTGCCTTGGGCTATTGATGAAAAAGATGCTAAAAAACTCAGCACCTTGACTCAAAAAGCCCTCAGTTTACTGTCGCAAAATGAGCAAGGTTTTGTGCTGCTGGTCGAAGGTAGCCTTATCGACTGGGCGGGACACAACAATGATATCGCCGCCGCCATGGGCGAAATGGATGAATTTGCCAATGCGATTGAAGTCGTCGAACAATTCGTACGCCAAAATCCCGATACCTTAATGGTGATCACCGCCGACCATAATACTGGCGGGTTATCGATTGGCGCCGATGGTAACTACAACTGGAATCCAGAGATCCTACGTAATATCTCGGCAAGCTCAGATACCTTAGCCCAAGCCGCTCTTGGTGGTGACACTTGGCAAGCCGACCTATCCCGTGGTTTAGGCTTTGAATTGACCGAAGAAGAAGTGACTAAGTTAAATGTTGCCAGAATGCAGGGCTTAGAAACCATGGCCGTTGCGATTCGCCATGTGATTGATAAACGTACCGATACGGGTTGGACTACCGGCGGCCACACGGGGACCGACGTGCAAGTCTTTGCCGCAGGCCCAGCCTCTGAGTTGTTTAACGGTCATCAAGACAACACAGATATCGCCAATAAGATTTTTAGCCTGTTACCTAAGCCTAAAAAGCCAAAAGCCACCGCACAGGTATCGACTCCAGCTCCAGCACCAGAACTAGCACCAGTGCAGTCTCAGGGCTAATTTGCAGCGATTAGCAAATAATCGCCCAAGCAAATATCGCGCTGGCTAACAGATAAAAGGCAACCGTGCTAACACAGTTGCCTTTTTTATTAGCTTTCATTCCGCACAGTTTCGAGTGAGGGCTGTTTTACGGCATCACTTCAGTCGGCGGCATGCAGGCTGGCTCGTAGCCGAATAAGGGGTATAATGCCCGCACTTATTTTTTACGGTAGCCATGCAGTGTTAACGAATCCATCGCAAGTCATTATCCGCAATCAGGAAACCCTGAGCCAACATAAAGTCTTAGTGCTAAACCATGAGGCAGACTCACTGCCCAAAGCACTGCTCGATGTCGCCCAGTCCGTCGATGCCCTCGCCTTGGATTATCACCATTACCTGCATTTAGCGCCGCAGGCTAATGCCAAACTGCGCTGCTATTTTGGCCATCAACTGCCCCACCAGGATAAGTACGACACTGTGATTGTGTACTTTCCTAAGGCTAAGCCGTTAGCGCCCTACTTGTTTAATCTGGCCGCTCAGCATTTAGTGGCAGATGGTCAACTCCTAGTCGTGGGTGAGAACAAAGGCGGGGTTAAATCCTTAGTCAAACTGTTGCCGAAATACTTTGCCACCGGCGTCAAACTCGATAACGCGCGCCATTGCCTACTCTTTGGCAGCAGCCTAATCGATACTGCGCCCGCGATTAAACTCAGCGATTGGACTAGCCAGTATCAACTCGCCACCCCGCAGGGCAATATCACTATCTGCAACTTAGTCGGTGTGTTCAGCGAGAAGCATTTAGACCAAGGCACAGAGCTATTGCTGTCGCATCTGCCAACGCTCTCTGGGCGAGTACTGGATTTTGGCTGCGGCGCTGGCGTCATTGCCGCTGCGCTGTTAAAGGCACAACCAACATTGTCGCTAGAATGTATTGATATCAATGCCATGGCGCTGGCCTCCTGCGAACTTACGCTGGCGGCAAACGGCATGACGGCCAAGATCTATCCCTCCGATGGATTAGCGCAAACCAGTGGAAAATTCGACGGTATTATCTCCAATCCCCCGTTCCACGATGGCCTTGCCAGCACGACCAGCATTGCCCAAAGTTTTGTAGCCGATAGCGCCAAGCAATTACAATCTAAAGGGATTTGGCAAATCGTCGCGAACCGCCACCTACCCTATTCGGACACCATCGCCGCCGAGTTCGGCCAATTAACCGTGCCAGCAGAGAATAACAAGTACAAACTCTATTCCTTCCAACAGGCCTAATCTTTCGCCCCGCTCGCTTGTGAGTGGGGCGCCCTTACTTAAATTCAGTGCCCATTGCCTCCGCGGCTAGGTTTAACACCCTCTTGGTTTGCCCTTGCGCGCACGCCTCTAACACAATCATATTATTTGGATTTTTGGATCGGCATCTATATGATGAAGCGCGAATATCTGTATGAATATGAGGTTAAAAGGTTTGAGCAGATTTAGCTGGTTTAACTCACTACGATACCGACTCACCTTCTTTTTCGGTGGGATCAGCCTTATTTTCTGCCTCGGTTTTACCAGTTATTTATCCTCCATCACCTCAGATAAACTACTCAATGCTTATGCCAATCAATTAACCATGATTGGCAGTTCAATCGAAACAAGTATCTCGAATAATATTGATGAGCGCGCCCGTGAGATTTCACTGTTAAGCAAACGCACGCTATTTTCAGGCACGCGTGCCGATTACCCACGGATCCGCCAAAACTTAGACCACATCAAAGCATCCTACGAATACTACTCTTGGCTCGGCTTTGCCGATATAAACGGCATCGTCCAATACGCTGCCGACGGCACACTCGAAGGCCACGACGTTTCCAAACGCCCATGGTTTATTAGCGGTAAGACGGGTGTGTTTATTGGCGATGTTCACGACGCCGTATTGCTCGCCAAGGTATTAAACATCGATAAAAATGACCCGCTGCGTTTAATTGATTTTGCCGCACCAGTGTTTGATACCGATAACAACTTGCTTGGCGTTGTTGCCACCCATTCAAACTGGAAATGGGTTAACAGTGTTATTGAATCGGCGCTAGCAAGGAGCGAGCAGCAAACAGGAATAGATGTGCAGATCCTAAGTCGTGACAATGGGATTTTATATCCGCAAGTATCGGCCAATCAGTCCATTCCTCAGGATTTGCTCCCCAAAGATAACAGCAGCCAATTGATCCTATGGCCAGATGGTCACGAGTATCTGACGGGCGTCACCCCCTAAAATCTACCTTAATGGATCCGTTAGGTTGGCGCATTGTCGTTCGCATCCCGAAAAATATTGCCCTGCAAGAGACCACCGAACTACAACGCCAACTTCTCTGGGTGAGCGTCATTGCGGTCTTGCTGTGCCTGTGGTTTGTCTACCGCATGTCGATTTCAATGAGCTTACCGCTCGAGCGATTAATTACCGTCACCAGAGAGATCCAAGCGGGCAAAGAGCAAGTCAAATTCCCCAAATCGAATGGTTTGATTGAAATCTCATTCTTAATTGATGCCATTCAAAAGATGACCTTCTCGCTATTGAGCCATGAGAAGAGCTTAATGGAAATGAATCAGACCTTAGAAAATAAAGTCTTAGAGCGCACCAAAGAACTCGAATCGGCCAATCAAGAGCTTGAACGATTAAGCCGACGAGATCCCTTGACGGATCTTCACAATCGTCGTTCGGCCGCCGAACATATCGACAGCGAATTTACGAGACTTAAACGCTTTGGATTGGCTTATTCGATCCTGATGGTGGATATCGACCATTTCAAAAAGATTAACGATACCTATGGGCATGAGACGGGCGATATTGTGTTAGTCGAAGTCGCTAAGTTATTAGCGCAATCGGTACGTAAAGCCGACTTAGTCGCGCGCTACGGTGGTGAAGAGTTTTTAATCATACTGACAGGCACAGAAAGTGCAGACGCCCTAGTGATGGCCGAAAAAATCAGAGCCACAATCGAGATGACCGAACTGACCATGGTTAAACATGTCACAGCCAGTATTGGCGTATCCTGCGTCGAACAAACAGACCAAAGCGCCTATGACGTCGTCAGACGCGCCGATAGCGCCCTTTACCTAGCCAAAACCACTGGCAGAAATAAGGTTTGCACTTAATCAACGCAGTTAAAGCAGAAGGTAAAAGCTTATTGATTAGAATGCCGCGTTTATATGGATATAAAACGCGGCTATATTTCATGTTTCGGCTCGTTAGCTCAATCGAAAACTCCAGTTCCTGTTCCATAAAAATTCTCACCTATTTGCCTACGTTTGGCCCTGCTATAAATCGACTAACAATGTATGGGTATAGTCATATTTAAATTGAGGTATTTTTGAATAATTTGAAGACAATATCAGTGCGCATTAACTCCTACTGCAAAAAATAAAATTCTATAAAATCAACTAACTATAGAGACCGACATTTAGTTAATAGGTTTGAAAAACGCACATGCGCGTTTTTCCAGATGGATTACTTATATGAAAAGCGGCAGAAAGCTGATAAGTTCTTTGCATACAGATAGTTAACTGTACGCGTTTTCACTGATCCAACGAGGTAAACGCGCATGCGCATGAATAAAATGTTATGTGGGATCGCAGAGAAACGAGCATGGATGAATATTCCAAGATCGAAAAGTACATAGTAGCGAGTGATGTTGGTGCTGATAGGGATGGGTTCGGAATAGAGATTTATTCTGGCAACGAGATGCTTCTGGAGGTCTTTCGAGATGACACCAAAAAGACCAGAGAAGTTACCCTTTACAAAAAGGAACTCGATCTTGAGCTTGTAGAGCAAGCAATCGCATTATTCAAAAAGGAAATCCCGTGGGAATTTCAAGAATAACATCGGCTTGCAAGTCGCCACATAACAAAGCCCAGCAGTTTGCAGCCTTCGGCTGCCAGACTCGCTACGCTCGCCGCTGTGGGCGGCGTTAGGGATCCCAATTGGCTCAGGTGTATATGGACGTTAAAAAAGAGTTATCAAGAAAAGGATTTGTATTTATTCCAAAATGGAATGTAAATCAAACAATTAATGAGCTGGCAGGTAATCTTGGTAGCATTGTTAAGATTTCAGATTACTTAAATCATTCGATGATTTCAGACGCTCAACTAATAAGTCCAAAAGATAAGGATAATGCATTAAAGAATCAATATAGTGGTGAGTTTGGTTTAGATGCTTTTCCGTTACACACAGACCTTGCTCACTGGAGTCAGCCTCCTAATTATCTAATGTTAAGGTGTATTAAGGGAGATGAGAGAGTGGCAACTAAAATTCTTCCTCTTAACATTATTAAGGATATCTTGGAACAACACGGAATACGTAGGTCTGTTGTCAAGTCGAGAGGTAGAAATGGTTGTTTATTTCCGCTGCTGTTCAACGTTAATGGGGAATGTTTTATTCGTTGGGACTCTTATTTTTTAGAGCCAATTAATGAAAATGCTAGAGTAATACGTAAATTGATGTTGACTAGAGAAGTTTGGGAGCTAGCGATAGATGTGTACTTGGTAAATTTTGGTGATACTCTAATCCTTAATAATCACGCAATTCTTCATGGTCGATCGAATATTCCATCCAATTTCACTGAACGAAAAATAGAACGGATTTATTTTAATTAGAGTTATACACATGACAAATAAAACAATAGTTAATCCTTGGAGTTCTGAATCACTTTTTGCCAAATCATTAACTTATCTACAACAAATGGAAGCAAGCATCGCAGACGATTGGCAATATGGTTTGTGGTCCTCATTAAGTCTTGAATTATTAGCGAGAGCAGCGTTATCAAATATATCGCCAGTACTGCTTGCAGATTCGAAGAACTGGCGAAACATTAATTTTGCTTTAGGTAATGCACCAACAGCAAAAATGTTTAATCCAATATCGATCTCAACTAAAGAAGTTTTAGCTAGGTTAACAGAATTACTGCCAGAGTTTACTGAAGAAATGGCTGGCTTTTGTTCTAAGCATACTGATGATCGGAATGCTGAACTGCATTCAGGAGAGGTTATCTTTGGTCAAAATGGAACGTCGCGTTGGCTTCCTCGCTTTTACCAGTCTTGCGATATATTGCTTAAGTCAATGGGGAAAGCGTTGGAGGATTTCGTATCTGATGCTAACAATGCAAAATCGTTAATTAAGTCACTAACTGACGACGCATCAAAAAGTGTTAAGCAAGATATATCAGCCTACTCTAAGGTTTGGTCAAATAAATCAGATGACGAGAAACAAGCCTTGGTACTTCAGGCAACAGCTTGGGCAACAAGACAATCTGGTCACAGAGTTGAATGCCCGTCATGTAATTCTGTTGCGTTAATACATGGCTCACCTGTAGGCGCTGTATCAACTGAAATTCATGATGGGGATGATGAAGTAGTACAAAGACAGTCTATGTTGCCATCTAGTTTCGAATGCATTGCATGCGGTCTTAAGATTTCTGGTTATTCCAAGCTATCGGCATGCGGACTTGGAGATACTTTTTTAGCAAAGACGATATATACCCCTGCTGAATACTTTGGCTTATATACCGAGGACGAGTTGCAGCAAGCAAAAGATGAGGTTGAAGCATCTTATACATATGAGCCTGATTTTAACGAATATTAAGCCCTAACAAGGAAAGCACTCGGTTGTCAAAAGCTTCGCTTCTGCCACAGGTGTTTGCGGCGTTAACCTCTAGAGCAAGTATGAAGCACATTATGAGTAAAAATATCGGCATTGAAGAATTTAAAAATAGATTCTCAGAAATCAGAGAATCCTTTCTGGATTCATTAACAGCAGCTAGCGAAGGTTATGAGAACGTAAGATACCTTGCTTGTGATGAAGATGGAGCACCTATCAACTGGGTGTGGGACGACGAAACCTTCAGCCATAACAAGGAAGAAGGCTCGCTTGAAGAGGCAATTCAATTTGCCAATAACATGATAGATAGCGGCATGTGTTTCTCCTACATGGGGTGTTTATCAGGCTCCGGTGAGCTTGAAGTTTGGCTGACCACTTTTGAATCTCCCATAGAAAAGCCGACATGGCCAAGCAATAAAGCCCCCTATTTGAACTGACTCATGGGGGGGTAACACAAGAATAGAAAGGGGTAATCAAATGTTAAACCATAGAATGTTGAATCCTGACCCTGCGATTTATGCCTAACCCCACGAATGGAAGCAAAGCACCTAGCCCACTTTACTTCTAAGTTAGATTACTCGAAGATTTTAACGCGCCGCCCCATCTGGATAGAAACCTTCCCCTTAAGAACACCACAATAAAGTCGCGCTCCCAAGCCGAGCACTAGCGGCTATCTAGGTAAGATTTTTATGGTTTTGTGAACGCTATCAAATGCAGTAAGCGCTAAATTATCGAGGGTTTTACCCCTGTGGTGTTGTCCCTAACATACGGGGCAGCGTTGTAAAGTTTAATTTTTTGTTACATGCAAACATTGCGCAGTTTTAGGCTCATGCTGGCACACAGGCAAAAAACCAAAGATAACACTAAGTTACCGCCTATAGCTCAGATAAAAATCTATTTAAAAATCAACACATAGACTATAAGCAACAAAACGCCAACATTTACATCTTTTCGTGCCGAAAAGGCTTCTTTGAGCAAAGTTTCTACTGTTATACTCAGGTTAGCTACTAAAACAAAAATAAAACAAATGGATAGGAAGTGCTCTATGTTGGCCCCTGAACTTCTTGAGCTAAGCAGCGATAAAACCAAGGCGGAATTACGCTTAATTCCGAATGAACACGGTCCCATTACCCGTGATGATGTGATGCGTTTATTGTCCGTGCCAGAGTTCGCCGCCCTATTCCCCCTCGAGCCTGCGATAGATAAAGTTATCGCGCAAACCAATTCCCTATGCCATCAAGAAGATGGTAAATACGAGCTATTTGCCGTATTGGCAGAGCGCCGCGATGGCAGCGTAAAAATTGAGCTCAGCCAAGATAAAATGCAAGCCACCATGATCTTAACCGCCCCTTGGGGAGGTAAAGCCGTCGATTTACCCGAAATCCTCACGCAGCTTAAAAAAGACAATGTTTGCATGGGCTTAAGCAAGCTTAAGATCCAAACCTTGCTGCAAAAAATGACCAAGTTAAAACCGGGTGAAAGCTGCCAGAGTGATATCGCTCAAGGTAAGGCCGCGATCAATGGTCAAAATGCGGTGCTGGAGCGTAAGGTTTCCCTCGCCCGTGAACGCCTATTGCAGCCGCAGGAGCGGGAAGACGGCACTGTGGATATGCGTAATCTCGGGGCGATGATCATGGTTAAGCCCAACGATCTGCTAATGATTAAGCATCCCGCGACCGAAGGGTCTCCCGGCTACAACATTAAAGGCGAAGTCCTTAAGCAAAAACCGGGGAAAGATCTGGTATTACAACCCGGTACTGGTACCGACTTCCACCCGAAAGACCCCAATAAACTCATCGCTACAGTGGCAGGCCAACCCGTTGAAACCCGCACGGGCATGAATGTCGACGATGTGTTGCAGCTTAAAGATGTGGATATCAGTACCGGCCATATCAACTTTAAAGGCAGTATTTTAATCACGGGCGATGTACACGAAGGCATGATGGTTAAAAGTTCAGGCGATATTACCGTGATGGGCTTTGTCGATTCGGCAACTCTCGAGGCCGATGGCGATATTACGGTGAGCAAGGGCGTGATTGGTCGCCAAGTCAGAGTGAATGAGTTCTCCACCAATATCACGGCTCAGGGGCAGATCAGCGCCCAGTTCGTGCAATATTCCCAGTTAACAGCAAAGGGTAATATTCTGATCACTAAGCAATTACTCCACAGTAATACCAAAACCGCAGGCACGCTCACAGTAAGCGATCAGAGCGGCCGCCGTGGTGACTTAGTGGGTGGTGTCGTGCATGCCGAAAAAGGCCTCACCGCCGTCGTGATTGGCGCAACAGCAGGCACCAAAACCGAAGTGTACTGCGCCATGGAACAGGGCGAACTCAAGCAGAATCTCAAGCAGCTGGAGGAGAGCGTGCATGCAATGGTGGTAGCGACGCTGGATATCGAGGCTCGCCTGAAAAAACTGCCGCCGAAATCCGAATGGCAGAGCGACCCTATCATGATCGAACAGATCAAGATGATGCTCGATGAGAAGAATCGCATCTTAGGTGAACGTTCCCGCGAAGAATTAGAGTTCGATAGCCTCAAGCAAGAAGTCGAAACCTACTACGACAAGTATCGTATCGATGTGATTAAGCACGTATTCCTCAATGCCGAGTTCCATATTGGTCAAGCCAATCACAGAACCACCCGCGAACATGGCACTTGCTCAATCACCAATCTTAATCAAGAGATTAACTTCGATTACAACGCTAAACCTAAGGCGCAAGCGGCAAGCCATTAACGGGGCAATCATCCCCCCGCTAAGGGTTCATTCCATTGAGTGAACTCTTAGCGTGAATGCTTTGCCTGAATGCTTTGCTGCTCGCCGTGTGCCCCCATTTACGCAGACTTGCCAGAGAAAATCCCCCAACGCCTTTCATCTTCGCCTAGGTCGGTGGCATACTGACCTCAATACAGCCCTTTAGCGCAGACTCTGTCGGCTAAAAGGCTAAGCACATAACAAGCCTACGGGATTGCGCATGACTCAAGTGAAAATGGCAGACATTGAATGGCCTGCGGTAGTCAAACTCACTCAAAATGACGAACTACTCTACCTCGCCCATCAACGGGATTGGTTAGAACTTGCCTGCCTATATCAGCATCAATTTGTCGACACGGATCTGTTACTCGACAGTCTCGGTAACCAATATTTGATCCGCGCAACTCCAAGCACCATTCATGAAGATCCCATAGGCGAGCTGCCTAAACTCCTCAAACAAGAGCAAAAATTGCCACTTACTGACTTTATCAAATGGGTACAAAAGCACGCCAATGCCATAGGCCAGTGCTGCGTAGCTAAGTTAGCCTTCACCACCTTGGCCCAAGGGATGGAAATCGTTCGCAGCTTAGATGACTAACCCAGCTCAAAGAAATCGCGAGCGATCACAATAAAAATTAAGATGATCCTAAAAGCTAATATCCTCAGTCACATTTCACAGGCATAATTTGTCACACACGGCTCAGGCCGTTTTGCCCAAAGCGATTGATATTTATATGCCAAATTATCGCTGGGCATCATTCGGATACACATACAAACGGACCCTAAATTGGAACTACTTAAGATTGACTGCTTAGGCAAATCGCTGCGTTTGGAAGGCTCACTCGCAGGTTGGCAACAACTCTTTTGGGACAATACCTTAGTCTCACAAAAAGCCGCATCGGTCGAAAATGGCGGCCTCAAAGTCCATGAATTTGAACTCACCCAGCACCAGAGCCAATTGGCCAGCGATACCGGCGAAACACAGGTTTTAGAACACAAAATCCAAGTACGCCTCGAGACCGATGTGGTTTGGCAGCCGTTTCGATTCGATTACCGCCTGCTGGTCGATGAGGAAGTGATTGCCCAAGGCACTCGCACGGAGAAAGATATCGAGCGTCAAACCCCAGAAGTCCCCGTGACTAATCCACAAAAAATCAGTTTTGTCGGCTTAGCCTCCCTCGGCTTTAAGCTGCTCAAGAGTGCCAAAGTGATTAAAGTGGTGCTCGCAGGGGCGAGTGTAGCGGCCTATTCTTGGCTGTTTTCCTTCCAATTTGCCTTGGCGCTTATCGCCTGTTTGGTCTTCCACGAATACGGCCATATCCGCGCGATGAAGTATTTTGGGATGAAAACCAAAGGGATTTATCTCATCCCCTTTATGGGCGGACTCGCGCTGAGCGATGAAAAGATTAACACCCGCTGGCAGGATGTGGTCATCTCGATTATGGGGCCAACCTTCGGCCTGTTGATGTCGATAGGCTCGCTTATCGCTTACCACATGACGGACAATGTCTTCTTTGCGGGGCTTGCGGCCTTTAACGCGCTACTTAACCTGTTTAATTTATTGCCGATTTTACCCCTCGATGGCGGCCATATTTTAAAGAGCATTAGCTTCTCGATGAACAGCATCATGGGCTTAATCGCCTGTGTGATTGGCGCCGCCTTTGGGGTGTATATCAGCTATACCTTAGGCCTTGCCCTGCTCGGTTTCCTATTGCTTATCGGTAGCTTAGAGATAGTGTTCGAGTGGCGTACCCGCCATCAAAGCCACCTATTGCCGCTAGACAGATATGGGCAGATTTTCTCGACCATTTGGTATCTGGTCACCGTTGCCGCCTTGGTGGGCATTATCTGGCACTTAGCGGGCACGGGCGATGATATGTTAAGCCTGCCACTGCATATTCTGCGCAGCTAATCTGACTCGCATTAAGATAAAAGCGAGATAATAAAACCGCGATAGCCTTAGGCATCGCGGTTTTTTATTTATTAATGATTCAATTAGTTATCCGCTAACGGCGGCGCGATATCGCTCCCACCCAAGGCTTGGTAGAGCGTCGCTTGAGCCGTTAATTGGTTATAGCGATTCTCCAGCAATGCGGCTTCGGCGCTGCGGCGATTCTCCTGCGCATCTATCCAATTTTGAATGCCGATAGCACCATGGCGATATTGGCTCTCATAAATGGCTTCGGCCTGGGCGGCGGCGCTAAATTGCTGCTCAAGCTTCTCACCTTGGTAAGCGTATTGCTGCTTGGCCGAGATGGCGTTATCCACATCCTCGAAGGCGCTGTAAAGGGTTTTACGATAGCTCACTATGGCCGATTGATAGTCGATATCGGCAATATCATTGTTGATTTGCATTTGATTCCATTGCAAAAAAGGCAACACTAAGCCCGCGCCTAAACTCCCCACGGGATTGCGCAATAACTCTTTTAGCTCTGAGGTCGACTCCCCTACGCTGCCAGTCAAACTCAAGCTTGGGAAGTAACTGGCATAGGTCGCATCCTTACTGGCCAGCGCCGAGCGCAATTGATACAGGGCCGCCTTCACATCGGGACGACGGCCAACCAAGTCGGCGGGAATGCCGACGCCAACCTCAGGTACCGCACTGTCCGGCAATTGCTTGATCTCAACCGCCACTTGCCCCGGTGCGCGATTGAGTAAGATCGCCAGAGCATTTTCGGCCTCAACCAACTGTTGCAGCAGTTGGCTGTGGGAGGCCTCTTGCCCCGCTAAACTGCGTTGGGATTCGAGCACATTCAGCTCAGTCACGGCGCCCGAGGCAAATTGGCGCTGGGTTAACGCCAGCGTTTGCCGACTGTGTTCAATACTCTTATTGCTCAGTTCAATCCGTTGATGCAGATAGCCAATCTGCCAATAGAGCGACGCCGTCGTCGCAACGAGACTCTGCGCCGTGCTCTCCCGATCTTCGAGACTTGCCAGCGCCGTCCATTGAGCTTGGTCGATATTGGCCGACACTCTACCCCACAAATCCACCTCATAGCTTACCGACAGGTTCGCCTGAAATGCCTTGCTCGAACTGCCGCCATCCAGCGGTTTATTCACAGACGCCGTATTATTGGAGCTGAGCTGTGGATACAGATCATCCCGCGCTAACCCCGCCTGTAAACGCGCCTTTTGCAAGGTTAAGGTGGCGAGCGTCAGGTCATTATTGCTGCTGAGCACTTGGCTAATCAGCTGATCCAATTCGGGTTGATTAAACTTCTGCCACCAAGGGTCTAGGCTGACTTGACCATTCAATTGGGTATGCTGCCACTGCTCTGGCACCTGTAAAGCGGGCGGCTCAAAGTCGGAGCGCATCAGCGCGCCACAACCCGAGAGCAGCGCAATGCTGATGGCAATCACGCTGAGTTTGAGCGTTGAACCGACACGGCAGCTTAATTCGTTTTGATGCGTTAAAACTCGATTATTCATTCAGTTACTCTCTCGCTAGGGCATCAACAGGGTCTAAACGCGCCGCATTACGAGCGGGCAGGAAGCCAAACAACACCCCTATTAAGGTAGAGCAGGCGAAGGCGGCAACAATAGAAGTCGTCGAATAAATCATCTGGAAACTGCCTCCCGCTTGGGCAAACACCACGCCAATCAGATAGGCCAAGGCCACCCCAAGCGCGCCGCCACACAGGCAAACCAACACGGCCTCAATTAAAAACTGCCGCAGAATATCACTCTGGCGCGCCCCAACCGCCATGCGAACACCAATCTCGCGGGTGCGCTCGGTCACCGACACTAGCATGATATTCATCACCCCAATGCCACCCACGACGAGAGAAATCACCGCAATCGCCGAGATTAATAGCGTCATGGTCGCGGTGGTTTTCTCGATATTCTGGCGAATGGTATCCGTGTTAATGGTGAAGAAATCCTGCGTGCCGTGGCGCATCTTCAGCAGACTAATAATGCCCTGCTCCGCCGCATTACTCGGCACCGACTCATCTAGCCGCACGGTAATGCCATCTAAGTATTTTTTGCCTACCATACGGCCAGAAACCGTCGTGTATGGCACCCACACATTGAGGGCATCGCTGTTACCAAAGGCGCTTTCCTTAGGCTGAGTCACACCGATAATCCGCACTGGCAAATCCCCGAGGAAGATCACTTCCCCAATGGCAGAATTCATAGCGCCACTACTGTTAGGGAACAGCTGTTTACGGGTGTTCTCGTCGATCACCGCATCTTGGGCTAACGCATTAACACTGTCATCGTCCCAAAACTGTCCTTGGGCAAGCTCATAGCCTCGAACGCGGAAGAACTCTGGCCCCACGCCATTCACAGTCGCCGTGACCGCCTTATTGCCATAACGCACAGTCGCACTCGAGCCAATGCTCGGGGTGACGCTATCGACATAGGGCAAGTTTTTCAGTGCATTAGCATCGCTTGCGGTCAAAGTTCGCACCCTTGCCGAGCGCCTATCACCAAAGCCTGAGCCGGGGCGAATGTCTATGGTATTGGTGCCCATCGAACTAATGCTCTTTAAGATTTCCCGCTGCGAGCCTTCACCCAGCGCCACCACAGACACCACGGAGGCGATACCGATAATAATCCCGAGCATAGTTAAAAAGGTGCGCAATCTATGGGTCGACATCGCCAGCAGCGCCATTTTCAGGGCTTCGGCATATCTGTCCCATGCCGCCACGCGGGCGCGCGCCTTAGTCTTGGCGGGGATCGCTTCGGTCTTAGGCACAGGCGCAATATTTGAGGCGGGATTAGGCTCATCGCTGATAATCACCCCGTCCTTAATCTCGATAATACGGTCGGCATGCTGGGCCACATGCATATCGTGGGTCACGATAATGATGGTCTGGCCCTCGCGGTGCAGCTCCTGTAACAGCCGCATCATTTCTTCGCCGCTGTGACTATCTAAAGCGCCCGTCGGTTCGTCGGCGAGGATCACATCGCCACCATTCATCAGCGCCCGCGCCACACTCACCCTTTGCTGCTGGCCGCCACTGAGCTGATTCGGCTTATGGTCTAGGCGCTCACCTAAACCCAAGCGCGATAACAAGCTTTCCGCCCGCTCCCGACGCTCTAAGCGATCTTTACCCGCATACACGGCGGGCACTTCGACGTTACCCACGGCATTGAGATCGCCAAGCAAATGATATCGCTGGAAAATAAAGCCAAAATGCTCGCGCCTCAGCTTTGCCAGTTCATCCACATCCATCTGCGAGGTATCTTGGCCATCGATAAAGTACGAGCCCTTTGAGGGTTTATCTAAACAGCCCAAGATATTCATCAGGGTCGACTTACCCGAACCCGAGGCGCCGACAATCGCCACCATCTCACCACGGGCGATGGAAAGATTAATATCTTTGAGTACAGTCAGTTGTTGCTCACCCGCCTGAAAACTGCGGTAACAAGCTGAGACTTCCAGTAATGGCTTACTCACGCTTAAAACCTCATTGGTGGGCCACGGAACTTCATGGTCGAACCGTCGGCGGGCATTCCGAGCACCACTTGGTCGCCTTCGTTCAGGCCAGACAGGATTTCGGCATTGATTTTGTTATTAATACCAACAGTCACGTCCACATATTGCACTTGGTTATTTACCAGCACTGGCACTTGATACTGCGGCCCACGGGATTTGCGATCGCTTGCCGATGCCGCTTTATCCCGCGGTTTAGCTCGCAGCACCTGCGATGGCACTAACTGCGCATCATCGGCTTTGGCGAGCACAATCGAGATCTGCGCCGTCATGCCAATACGCAGGGTACGGTCGGGGTTTTCGACATCGAATAAGCCGTGGTAGTAGATGGCGTCTGAATCGCTGGAACTCATATTGCTATCGTCACCATCCATGGAAGTGGGACCGGGTTCAATCGCCCTTAGGGTGCCGCGATAAGGATGGTTGGGACGACCGAGAATCGTAAAGTACACCGCCTGCCCCGGATGCACATTGACGATATCCGCCTCGGAGATCTGCGCCTTGACCGTCATGGTATCGAGCTGCGCCATCTCGACTATGGTTGGCGTAGTTTGATTGGCGTTAACGGTTTGGCCCACTTCAACCGCAGAGTAAACGACTGTGCCATCCATCGGCGCGGTGATCTTGGTATAACCTAAATCAATTCTGGCACTGTCGACATTAATCTCAGCCTGTTGTTTTTGCGCCTGTAACTGCTCAAGCTCGGCTTGATAAACCGTCAGCGTGGCTTCGGCGGCTTCAAAGTCTGCGCGGGAGCTGGCTTTATCGGCGAGCATTTCCTGCTGACGGGTATATTCGAGTTTTGCCTGACGAATTTGCGCCTGTTTAGCGCGGTACTGGGCATTGATACTTTTAAGGGAGGCCAGCGCATTTTGCAGGTTGTTTTGCTGGGCAAGGCTGTCGATTTGCGCGATAAGGTCGCCCTTTTTCACCTCTTGCCCAAGATCCACAGGCAGACTCTGAATTTGCCCCGAGACTTGCGCGCCCACACTCACCAACTTGGAGGCCTGCAACATGCCATTAGCGAGCACCGAGTTTTCAATGTCGCCGCGCTTAACGGGTTCAGTCACATAGCTTGGGGCCGCCTCGGGTTTATGCAGCAGAAAATAAGCGCCGCCCCCGAGGAGGACTAAGCCACTTAAGAACAATATTAGTTTACGCTTTGAGGATTTTTTCATCTGAATCTGGGTGTCCATCAATGCCAATGGGCGCAAGCGTACATCTTGCGGGAGGAAAAATAGTGCAGTCAGTATATAGAGTTAGCTCGGCGCAGTAGACGAAGGAAATGTCGATATCGGGTAAAGATTTGCAAATATCTGTGTAGAAGTTTGAAACAGAGATCACGGCCGTAACAATTCCCGCAAACGAGTCCTGATTCGTTTGCGATGGGTTATTGCTCCAACCTTATTGGCATTCGCAACAGCGCACCAACCAGCGCAGGGCAGCATCAGGCTCTGGAACTAAAGTGCCATTGTCAGGCGCCGCAAAATTCAGCAAGTTCTCACTATCATGAACTTGGAAGCACTCCTATGCGCAAATTGACACTCATTGCCACTTGCCTCAGCGCACTGTTATTCTCCCCGCCTATGCCCAGAGTGAGTATCAGGCATTTAGCGAATTTGGCGCCAATCCCGGTGAGTTAACCGCCTCCTATTTATCGCCCGAAGGCCCAAGCCAAGATGCGCTAGTAGTGCTACTGCACGGCTGTGTGCAGGATGGCGTGGAACTGGCCAACAATAGCGGTTTAACCGCCCTCGCCCAAGAGAAAAAGTTTAGCTTACTGGTACCACAACAGAGTTTTGAGAACAATGTAAAGCGTTGTTATAACTGGTTTTCAGCGCAGGATACTCAGGTGGATAGCGGCGAGATGCTATCGCTGAAAAACATGATAGCCAAAGCCCAATCCCAATCCGGCGCGAAGCGCGTCTATGTGATTGGCCTGTCCGCCGGTGGCGCTATGGCCAGCGCCGCACTGGTTAACTATCCCGATTTATTCACCGCAGGCGCGGTGATCGCAGGCCTGCCTTACCCCTGCGCCGACAACCTGACCAAAGCCATTTCATGCATGAAAAAGGGCCCAGCAGAGTCTGTTGAAGAACTGGTGAGTTTTGCCAAACAGGTGCATCCGAACCAACAACACTGGCCCGCCTTAACCGTGTGGACCGGGCAAAATGATGTGGTGGTGAATCCTGAAAATGCCAAACAACTCTCGGCCCAGTGGGTCGCACTGACCCAAGCGAATAAAACACCAAGAGTCGAACAATATGCCGACTATAGTGTTAGCACTTGGTCCGATACGAGTGGCAATAACCTTATTTCGTTAGTTGAAATAAATAATATGGGCCATGGCATTGCCGTTAATCCTGATATTAAAAACGGCGGAAAAACGGGAGACTTTTTACTAAAAGCACCTATCAGCAGCATGCCAGAAATAATCAATCTTTGGGGAATATAGGGTTTAATAATAAATAAACCCTGAGTATCGATATTCAACGTGTCGGTATAAAAATAAAAACAATAAGTTAAAAACACATACTACTATAGTACCGATTTAAATTTTAAATAATTACTATAGAGTCAATGTGAATCAGAAAAATAGTAGTAAGTACCAACCTTTAAAAAATAAATACTACAACGGGAAATCTGTATGAAACAGAATACTATCAAAATGAGTTGCATTGCTTTAGCTATCTCATCTGCATTGGCAGCACAATATGCTGTTGCCGAGGATGAAAATAGCACCGGGGAGAAGCAAGCCACCTTAGAACGCATTGAAGTCACCGCTCGTAAGTCCATTGAGAGCCTGCAAAACGTACCAGTTGCAGTGACCTCGGTCAGTGCTGACGATTTAGCGGAAAATGGCATCAGCGTGATGACTGAAATCCAGCAATTTTCACCCAACACCACGCTGCAATCCAGTCGTGGCACTAACTCTACCCTCACGGCCTTTATTCGCGGTGTCGGTCAAGAAGATCCGCTCTGGGGCTATGAGCCCGGCGTCGGTATCTATATCGATGATGTGTATATCGCCCGCCCACAGGGCGCGGTGCTCGATATCCTCGATGTGCAACGTATCGAAGTACTGCGTGGCCCACAGGGCACCCTCTATGGTAAAAATACCATCGGCGGCGCAGTCAAATACGTGACCAAAAAGATGAGCGGTGACGCTGAGTTAAACCTCAATGCCACCATCGGCAGCTACAACCAGCAAGACTACAAGATAGCAGGTCAATTACCTTTAATTGATAACAAGCTGTATATTGGTGGCGCCTTCGCAAGCTTAAATCGCGATGGTTATGGTGACTTCATCACCTCAGCATTACCAGATCAAGATACTGAAAACTATAACAAAGATGTTATGGCGGGCCGTGTGAGCTTAGAATACACGCCAACCGACGATCTTTTTATGCGCCTCAACTACGACAAAACCACAGATGAGTCGAATTCAAAGGGGGCTACCGTATGCTCCCCAGTGTCCTGACCGATGCCCCAGTACCAGACAGCAAATACGACTCTTACACCAGTATGCCAACCTGGAACAAAGTAGAAACCGAAGGTTGGGGGCTGACCATTGAATACGGCCTGAACGATGATTGGACACTGAAATCCGTGACCTCATCCCGCGAGAGCTATTCGCCTACCAACATCGACTTTGACAACACCAGTCTGCGTATTTTGGACGTTCCAGCCATCTACGATGACGAGCAATTTAGTCAGGAATTCCAAGCTAACTACGACGGCGATAATTTGAAACTCGTCTCAGGCCTTTATTACTTTAAAGGCGATTCCTGCGGGATGTTCGATTCCATCCTGTATGAATATTACAAAGCTTACGGTGGTCTCACTCGTGAAGTTCGTGGTTGCAACAACAGTGAAAGCTATGCCGCCTACGCTCAGGGCTCTTACGACATCACAGATAAATTGTCGATGACCGCCGGTTTGCGTTATACCCGCGAAACGAAGGATGCCACTGTCTATAACGGCATCATGTTTACGACGCTTTATCCCGAAACTGGCTGGATCCCAGGATATGTTCGCGATGAAGATGCCATCAACGCCAGTATTCCTAAGGTGTTAGATGATGAAGAAACCTGGTCGAAACTCAATCCACGCTTAGGTTTAGAGTACCAACTCAGCGACGATATGATGCTCTTTACCAGCTATTCACAGGGCTTCAAGTCGGGCACCTTTAACCCAAGGGCAACAGGTCCAGAACCCGCAGTAGACCCAGAAGTCGTTGATTCCTATGAATTGGGTATGAAGAGTGAATGGTTTGACAGGCTGCGAGTTAACGCAACCGCCTTCTACTTAGACCATAAAGACAGACAGTTCGTGACCGTATTACCCGGTGAAAACGCGTCCGATCTTAACCAACGTCTAGGCAACATTGGTAAATCGACCGCCACGGGTCTAGAACTCGAAGTGGAATACGCTGCGACTGAGTCATTGAATCTGTTCGCGACTCTGGGCTTAATCGATGCAAGCTTCGAGGAAGTGATCTCCTACGATAGCGATGGAAACCGCATCGATATCAGCGACACTTACACTATCACCAACACCCCTGATACCACGGCAAACGTTGGATTTAGCTACAATATCGACACGGATATCGGCAGCTTTGTGGCCAATGGTAACTACTACTATCGCAGCGACTACGACTTAGCCGTAGTAAATAACCTGTTGAGCCAAGACGGCTATGGCCTGTTAAACCTCGGCTTGAACTGGTACAGCAACGACGGTCACTGGCAAGCGGGTCTGCATTGGAAAAACGTCACTAACGAAGAATATCTGGTCGGTAACTACGCCTTCGTCACCCCAGATGGTAATGGCGGATATATTCCAGGTTTAGGCGGTGACAATACATTAATTGGTTATTATGGCGATCCAGAGACTATCTCTCTCACTGTTGGCTATAATTTCTAGAATATAATGTTATTGACGCATAATAATAACCGACTCCCATGAGTCGGTTATTAATTTAACGGCTTTAAATATTATCTAGCATTAATTTCCAATAGGATTAAACTGGGTTAAAAAATAAAGGGAACGGATTATGTCTCAGATAAAAGTCGCCATTGCTGATGATCATCCATTATTTCGTACAGCCTTAACACAAGCTGTTCTCAAGAATGTGAATACAGCGGAAGTATTGGAAGCGGAAAACTTTCAAGAATTAATTACGCTCGTTGAGAATAATCCTGATATTGAACTGATCTTTCTCGATTTACATATGCCCGGCAATGAGGGCTTTACTGGCTTAACTCTACTACAGAATCATTTTCCCGATATCGCGGTGATCATGGTGTCCTCCGATGATCAGCCCGAGATTATCCGTAAGGCCATTAACTTTGGCGCCAGTGCGTTTATCCCCAAATCCGCCAGCTTAACCCAGATCTCCACCGCGATTGCTACTGTGCTCGAAGGGGAAGTCTGGCTACCGGAACACACGGATATCAATGTCGATCAGCAAACCGCTGCCGAGCATCAACGTTTAGCGAAGCAACTGGCGCAATTAACCCCACAGCAGTACACAGTGCTGGCCAGCATTGCCAATGGACGCTTAAACAAGCAGATCGCATATGATCTTGATATTAAAGAGACCACGGTAAAGAAACACGTGTCGGCGATACTGGTCAAACTCGAAGTCTACAACCGCACTCAGGCAGGCTTAGTCTTCCAACAGTTGATGATAACCAGCAACGATAAACCGCCGATCAGCGCCTAACTAACCTAGGCTCCAGAATTCAAACCTAAAGAAACAGTGGCACTAAGCCACTGTTTTTTATCCGTATTTATTAAACCAGAACCACGATAGTGCAGAGTTAAGACAATTGCTTAATCAATCGTTTTAAGGCGGTGGCTTTAACGGGTTTACGCACAAAACTGAACTGTGCACTGCTGGTGTGTTGTCGCACGGATTCAGACGGATCTGCCGAGCAGATAATGCAGGTCGGACGCTGGCTGCTAAACACAGGATGGGTGAGTAAGCTTTGCACCAGATCGACACCGTTTTGGTCATCATCCAAGTGGTAATCGGCAATGATAAGCTTCGGCAACACCTGCTGCGCAAGTTGCTGCTCGGCACTTGCTTTATCCCGTGCAGTGAGTACATGGCAACCCCAGCCTAACAACAATGAGGAGATGGCCTTTAGCATTAACTCATCGTTATCTATGACTAACACGCTGATATTAAAGCTATCGTTTGCGCCTTCCTCTTCGCTGCGTAGCTTAACCACATTACTGGGATTACTGGGTTTAGCCTGTGCGAATACGCGCGGCACTTCAACACTAAAACAGGTGCCCTTACCCACCTCGGAGTGCAAGGCAATCTTAAGCCCGAGTAACTTAGCGATGCGATCGCAAATCGCCAGTCCCAGCCCAAGCCCCGGGATCTCCCGCGTTTGTTCGAGGCGCTCAAACTCGCCGAAAATCGCCTGCTGTTTATCTTGAGGAATGCCAGGGCCATTGTCCCACACTTGGATAAGCAGGCTATGTTCGAGCCGCCTCACACCCAGCAGCACCTTAGGCACAAAATCGGCTTGTGATAGCTTAGGCAAAGCCGCGCTGGCATTGAGCGACAGCGGCGTTTGCCGATTCACCGCGCCAGCTGGGGAATAATGGAACGCATTGGAGAGGAAGTTTTGAATAATCCGTCGCAGCAAACGTTGGTCGCTCTGCACTAGGCAAGAGGAAAACTGATAGGAAAAATCGATGCCCTGCTCGGCAGAAAGCACTTTAAACTCATTCACTAAGGTCGAGAGTACATCGTCGAGTGCAAACTGGCTCTGTTCGGTTTTAAGGCTGCCGCCATCGAGGCGGGAGATTTCCACCAGATCGGATAGCAGACTCTCCACCACATTTAAGGAGGCTTCAATATGGGTGGCGAGATCCTTGAGTTCGGTCGACGTCACCCGCTGTTTAAGCATCTCGGTAAACAGGGTGAGCGCGTTAAAGGGCTGCATTAAATCATGGCTCGCCGCCGCTAAAAAACGCGTTTTACTGCTATTGGCCGCCTCGGCTTCGGCCTTAGCTTTCGCGAGTTCCCTTGTGCGACTTTCGACCCGTTTTTCGAGAGTTTCGTTAGCCAGTTGCAGGGCTTTTTCGGCCTGAATATGGGCGGTAATGTCGGTAAAGGTACTGACAAAGCCGCCACCCGGCATGGCTTGACCACGGATCTCCAGCACCTTGCCATCGAGCATAGTGCGTTGAAAATGGTGTGGGCTGCCGCTACGCATATGGGCGAGGCGTTTTTCCACCAGCTCATGGGCCTCATCACCCACAATAATGCCACGCTCGATATTAAACCTCAGCAGCGTCTCTATCGGTATACCAGCTTTAACGTAATCTTTAGGATAATCAAGCAATTCGATATAGCGTTTGTTCCATGCAACTAGGCGCATATCGGCATCGACCACGCTGATCCCCTGCTCGATGTTTTCGACCCCTGATTGCAGCAGCTCGCGGTTAAACTCGAAGATCTGGTTGGCCTCATCGACTATGCTAACCACATCCTCCAGCGGCACTTGCTGGGAGCGTGAGGCGGCATTCATCACCATCCGCGTCGAGGCAGACCCAAGCACCCCCGACAGCTTAAGGCGGGTGTAATCCACCAGCTCCTCGCGCCGTGTGGCTAATTGCAATTCAGAACCAAGTACTTTCGCCCTAGCCTGCAGGGCATCGGCTTCTTCCTTATTGATAAAGCGGTGTAGTAGGCTCGCCAGATCCTCAACCGAGAGGTGCCTTTCCAGCGCTACCTGTTTGCGATTGACGAACACATCGGCTTGAAGCACTTCCCCCACACTTTGCTCTTTCAGCAACGAAATCAGCACAAAACAACCGACATTCGCGAGCAAACTATACAGTAGACCGTGGCTGATATTATCCAGCCCCGTCAGGCCAAATAGCGCAGTCGGAGTTAGCCATGAAATATTCAACAAGCCTTGGGTGACCCAGAGTGCATCGGGAAAGGTCGCGGGCAGCAGCAAGGTATAGAGCCAGACTAAACTGCCCATCAACATGCCCCAAAAGGCCCCTTGGGTGGTGGCGCGGCGCCAATAGAGCGCGCCCACGGCGGCGGGAAAGAACTGCGACAACAGCACAAAGGATAATAAGCCAATGCTGGCCAAGTGATTCTGCTGATCGATATAACGTTCGAAGGCAAAGGCCGATAGCAGAATCGCCGCTATCGATATCCGCCGTAAATTGAGCAATATTCCCGCGAGCTGCGGCGTCTGCTGCGAGCTAAATTTCGGTAATCTCAGCAGCAGCGGGGTCAAAATCTCGGTCGAAATCATGGTGCTGAGTACAATCGCCGCCACAATGACCATGGCCGTTGCCGCCGCAAGGCCGCCAATATACACCAAGACCCCAAGCCAAGCTTGCTGATAGAAGAGTGGTAAGGTCAGCACGTAGGTGTCGGCATCGACACTGCCGCCGGGAAAGCTAATCTGCCCCGCAAGCGCGATAGGCAACACAAAGGCATTAATCAGCAGCAGATACAGTGGCACCATCCAACGGGCGGCTTTTAACTCTTTGGCATGATGATTTTCAATCATCATCATGTGGAATTCCTGAGGCAGCGCATAGATGGTAATGGCGCCCAGCAGAATTTGTGACAGCACAAAATAGAGTGAATTACCCTCAGAACTCGGCGGTAAATGCTGACCCCGAGCGAGCAAATCACTAAAACCATCAAATACATAAAAAGTCGCGAACAACCCAACCGTGGTGAGCGCCAACAGCTTTACGATAGAGCTAAAGGCAATCGCCAGAACCAAGCCTTGATTTTGTTTACTGGCCGAAAGCTGCCGAGTACCGAATAAGATACTAAAGATAATCAACACGATAGTAACGATAAACGCCGTGCTGATCCCAGATTGAAAGGTACCAGTTAAGAGGTCGAAGCTGGTGCTTATCGCCCTCAGTTGCAGCGCGATATAGGGAATAGTGCCAAAGAGGGACACCATGGCAACGCTGGCGGCAATTTTAGGCGAGCGGTCGAAGCGGCAGGCGATAAAGTCGGCAATCGAGGTCAGGTTTTGGCTTTTGATGATCTGCAATGTGCGCATCAACATAGGCCACGCCAGCACTAGGCAGATTATCGAACCTATGTAGATGGGCGCTAACCAAGCACCCGTGGTCGCCGCTTGCCCTACCGTGCCGTAAAACGCCCACGAAGTACAACACACCCCCAAGGATAAACTGTACACCCAAGGCCGTTTACGCCATTGATCAATCGCCTGATTTTGCCCCCACTGGGCGACAATAAACAGCACAGCCAAATAGGCAATCGATATAACGCTGATCCACCAAGTCTCAACAGACAACCACGCCAGCAAGATATTCCCCAATCAACCTGTATACACCCAGCCAAACTACACTAGACAAACAAATTGTTAAACACTTGATAACATCACGGTGCACTAAGGTAGTACTTATTTATCCCCCCCATCGGCTAACCTACGGCCAATATTGACTCGAGGTTTTAAACAACTATGCCGATAAAAATTACCCATAAATATCTCGTAGAAGGCTTGGCTTTTACCAGTTACGTCTTATTTGCTATGGCATGGGTTGGCGGCACCGCGAGTATGAATAACATCATGGCCTCGATGCATATCGAGAGTTATGCCTCCGCCAGTTTACTGAGCGGTGCAGTCACCTTAGCCAAAATTGTCGGCACCTTTGCCGCGGCCTATCTCACCCTCAAATTTGGGGTGAAGTATGCGTTTTTTGTCGCGGCGTTATTGATAGTCACCGGCATCATGACACCCTTCGCCCCAAACTATGAGTTGCTGCTGGTGAGCCGCTTTTTAATGGGACTGGGCGGCGCCTTTATGATTGTCTATTTCAACCCGATTGTGATGCACTGGTTCGCCCCAGAAGAACGCCCAGTGATCAATGGATTAAACGCGGTGGCCTTTAATGTGGGCACGGCTATCGTGCTTTGGGGCATGCCGAGCATCAACGCCATTAGCGGCGGTTGGCAACAAAGTCTGTTGGTGTTTTCCATTGCCAGTCTGGTACTGGCGCTACTGTGGTTATTGGTGAAGTTTGAACAAGCCCCTAGCCATCAAGCCAATACACAACAAGATGCCATCAACTCATACTCCTATCTCGATGGCTTAAAAGACGGCTTTAACTGGGCCTATGCCCTCACCTACTCGGGATTATTATCCTTTTATATTTGCCTATTCACCTTTTATCCGCAGGCGGGCATCAGCCAGAGTAAGTGGGTGATTGGTTTTGGGATTGTCGGCACCATAGCGGGGATACTCTACAGCCGTAAACAGCCCCTGCGCCTGCCGATTATTCGCCTCAGCGGCCTGCTTATTTTCTTAACCGTGTTAGGGCTCTCCTTTGGCTCGGCGCCTTGGCTGCAAACCCTGTGCGCCATCGTCTTAGGCTTTTGCATCTTTTTACCCGTCACCGCTTTAGTCTCGATTCCCCACGAGCTACCTAAGATGACCAGTCAAAAAATCACGGTGATTTTTAGCCTGTTTTGGTCCATCAGCTATCTGATTTCGACCTTAGTGCTATGGCTGTTTGGCAAGCTCGTGGATATCAACCAAGGCAGTTACTTCGCCTCGTTTGTGCTGATCACCCTATTAAGCGCAACAGTGTTTATTGGCAGCTATTTTCTCCCCGAAACCGGACAAGCTAAGGAGTAAGCATGCAAGTTTCCCCACGCGGTACCGCTTCAGCAAAGCTGACGGATTTTCTTGAGTTAGCGAACCAGAATATCGCCCTCGCGAAACAGCAAAATATTCAATACAGCCCACAGCTGCTGCGGGAAAACTTGAACAAACTCGCCGCCCTGATGAGCGCTAAGCCTGAGGTGAGTTATATCGCCGATAAGGCATGGCAAGTTAAGGATGCGCAGCATGGCGACAGGGAAATTGGCTGCCGTGTTTATAGCCCTGCGCCCAGCACAGCACTGCCCGTGGTATTACATTTTCACGGCGGAGGCCATATGTGCGGCAGTGTGGAACTATACGACCCTATCTGTCGTCACCTTGCCAGTATCGCTCAATGTGTGGTGATCAGTGTTGAGTATCGCCTCGCGCCCGAACATCCCTATCCGGCGGGACTTGAAGACTGCGAATACGCCCTGCGCCACTATCAAAGCGTGCTGACTGAGGTGCAATACCAACAAGGTGTCAGCATCATGGGCGACAGTGCCGGTGGCGCGCTATGCACTAGCCTTAGCCAACGCAGCCTGAGCGACAGCACACTTAACATCGCCAAACAGATCTTGGTGTATCCCAGCGTGGATTACACTATGGCGAGCGCTTCCTATCAGAGTAATGGTGCAGGTTTCCTGCTCGAAACCCCTAGGGTGCAATGGTACTTCGAGCAATATTTTCAAGAGATGGCTAAGGATGCCGAGCGAGTCAAACAAGCTTCCCCTTACATGGCAAGTTCAACGCCAAACTGCCTAGCACCTTGATATTTACCGCAGGCTGCGACCCTCTGCGGGATGAAGGCATTGCCTATGCCAACGCCTTAACGGCGGCTGGCGTGCAGGTGCAGCACCATCAATTTGAAGACATGATCCACGCCTATATGCTGCTGCAGGATTTGGTTTCGCAAGAATGCCTTACTACCTACCGCATGATTGCTGCATTTTTAGCAGAGCCCATAACCGCAGCTACTCGCTAGCTGGCCTATTCAAACTCTCCCTCGAAGCACCTACACCCAAGATATGCTTGTAGGTGCTTTTTTTAAGTCGGTTATGATGAAAGAAGCGATTTAAAATAATGGAGTAACACAATAAAAAACGGGATGGGTATTGTTACCCATCCCGTTTTGTATTTCTCAGTCTTACGGCGTAAAGCTTATTGACTCAGCGGCGGTGTACGCGGCGGAATCATACGCTTATTGCCCGTCGACTCGAACGCGCCGGCAAACTTCAGCAGATTGTTATCATCGTAGGCACGGCCCGCGAAGGTTAATCCCACTGGCATGCCAATATCGGCCATTACGCCCATAGGCACAGTCACAGTCGGCACGCCTAAATGGCGAATCGCAAGGTTACCGTTTGCTACCCAAACCCCGTTGCTCCAAGCGATATCGGCTGAGGCCGGATTCACATGGGCATCGGCGGGGCCGACATCGGCCACGGTTGGGAACAGCACGGCATCAAGCTTAAGTCCGTCCATCCAGTCTTCGAGATCCAGCTTACGGGTCTTCTCTAAACCACGCAGACCATCGGGAATACTGTCGATCTGGTCATAGGATTTCAGGCCGCGTTTGGCCATGTTGACATACTCTTCCATGCCAGCCGCTAAGTCACCCTCACGGTTTGGCAAGGTGCCAAGGTCATGGGGGAATATCAAATGTCCCACCACATCTTCAAGCTTGTTGAGTTTAGGGTCGTTGTTCGCCCGTAGGAATTCATCGAACGCCCAACCCGACAGTTCCCATAATTCATCATGGAGGAATTGCGGCGTGACTATGCCACGGTTAAACACGGTCGGCGCGCCGGGGCGGTCGCCTTCGCAGTTAGACACCAGCGGAAAATCGACTTCAATCACTTCCGCACCAGCGGCTTCTAGGGCTTTACGCGCCGCTTCCCACAAATCGATAACCGATTGGCGAGTATGGATGCGTTGTCCCGTTGGTCCACCGATACCTGGGTTTTCGCTGGTTCCCGCGAGTTCATCTTTGTTGATGTACATGCGCGGTACGCCAAAACGCTTACCCTTCAGGGTGTCGGTGCTGGCGGCGAGCGCCAGATAGGATTCTGGGCGAACGCTAGAAGCTTTAGGGATTTGAACCCAAGGTTGCAGGCGCCAGAGGTCGCCACGGGTGATTGGATCATCGGCCACAATCACATCCAGCACTTCGAGCATATCCGCCATAGTGCGGGTATAAGGCACGACCACGTCCATGGTTGGGGTTAATGGCCAGTTGCCGCGTACCGAAATCACACCGCGAGACGGCGTATAGGCACACAAACCGTTGTTGGACGCAGGGCCACGGCCACTCGACCATGTCTCTTCAGCAAGACCGAACGCCGAGTAGCTTGCCGCCGTTCCGGTGCCCGCACCGTTGGAAGAACCCGAAGCAAAGGGCGCAGTCAGATAATTCGCATTGTAGGGGCTTTCGGCGCGGCCATAGTGACCACGCTGCATGCCGCCATTCGCCATGGGTGGCATATTGGTTTTGCCTAAGCAAATAGCACCCGCGGCGCGTAGGCGCTCGACGGCGAAGGCATCGTACTGGGCCACTAAATCTTTAAATGCTGGGCTGCCAGACGCCGCCGTCAGTCCCTTCACTAAATAGCTGTCCTTAGCGGTGTAAGGAATACCATCGAGCGGGCTTAAGGTTTCGCCACGGGCACGGCGCGCATCGGAAGCCTCGGCTTCTTTGAGCGCATCGGGATTGTGCACCACTAACGCATTCAACTTAGTCTCAGTGGCAGGGCCATCGTAAGCCGCCACTCGAGCCAAATAGGATTTCACCAACTCAACCGCAGTCGTGCGGCCGGATTCGAGTGCGTCACGCAGCTCGGCAATGGAAACTTCAGTTACTTCAAACATCTTACGCCCTCCCGCAGAAAACCAATTGTGGTGCAATAACAGTGACATCAAGCATCATACAGTTCTCCTTGGTGTACTTACTTTCCAGAAGGGATCTGCTGGGTAATACAGTGGATATTGCCGCCGCCTAATAAAATCTCCCGCGCGGGCACACCCACAATCTTGTGCTCTGGGAAAATGTCCTGCAGTTTTTGCGCAGCGATATCGTCAGTTGCAGGGTCAAGCAGTGGGAATACGATACGGTCGTTAGTGATTAAAAAGTTCACATAAGAGCCCGCTAAGCGCTCGCCAGCAGTGCGCGGTACGCCAGTGCCTTCTGTTACGCCTTTTGATTCTTCTTCGGTGCAATACAGCGGACCCGGTTGTGGCAGCAGGTGAATTTTTAACTTGCGACCTTGGGCGTCAACGGTATTTTGCAACACATCCAGCGCGGCTTTCGAGCGTGGGTATTGTGGATCGGTTTCATCGTCGGTCCAGTGCAGGATCACTTCACCTGGGCGGGCAAAACAGCACATGTTGTCGATATGGCCGTCGGTTTCGTCCATATAAACGCCCTCTTCCAACCAGATAAACTGCTTAACATTCAAGTAGTCACGCAGTAAGGCTTCGATCTGCTCTTTCGTCAGGTCAGGGTTACGGTTAGCGTTCAGTAAACATTCGGCCGTAGTCATACAGGTGCCTTCACCATCGACATGGATAGAGCCACCTTCGAGGATCAACGGTGCACTATAACGGGCAAAACCATGTTGCTTGAGCATTTGTGCGGCAACTTGTTCGTCCTTATCCCATGGGAAATACAGACCACCGTTGTGACCACCCCAAGCATTGAAACCCCAATCTACGCCACGGCATTCGCCCTCGGCATTAACTACCACAGTAGGTCCAGTATCGCGAGCCCAGCAGTCGTTGCTGTCGATTTCGACCAGAGTCACGTGGGAAGGCATCACTTTTTGAGCTTCGGCTAAAAAGGCCTGAGGTACACCCATATAAACGGGAGTTGCACCACCAATAGCATCGGCCACCTTAGCAAAGGTCGCTTGAGCATAAGCACCTGCAGAGCGCCAGTTATCAGGACGATATGGCCAAATCATCCATACGGCTTGCTGCGCCGCCCATTCGGCGGGCATATAAAAACCATCTTGTGATGGCTTAGTCGTTAACTGCGTGGCATCCACATTCGCGTTTGTCATGAGTTTTGTCTCCAGTAATGCTCAAATCTATAAGGGTGTACGCCCCATTTAGGACGACAGAATAGAAATACACCTAACATAATCAAATAAATAAATCGAATAACCGCATTCTTCACGCGGCGCGTTAGGTCAAAATTGCCACGTCTTCACTAGGTGAGTTTTCACCTCATAAAAATTCTGGCGCCTATCTTATCATTTAAGACGGCTTTCGCTGAATAGTGCTATGCAGGGCATTGGTGAGAATTTACAGGATAATGCGCTATTTGCTGTCAGTAGCCGCCCCCGCCATCCCACCCAAGCCAATGCAAAAAGGCGAACCATAAGGTTCGCCTTTGTTATTAACATCTTAACAAGCAAGTGAAAATGAATGTTGGACTGTCGCAGTCAATACCAAACCTATTGCGCGGTCCAGGCGCCGTCCATGGCCAGCGATGCGCCGGTAATACCCCGCGCCGCACTGCTACATAAAAACAGTACAAACTCACCAATCTGACGCGGGTCTAACATCTCTGGCAGGGGTTGTTTTGCCGTGACGAGTTGATACTTAGCCTCGTCGTAACTTAAGCCCTTATTGCTGGCGATAGCCTCAATCTGCTTGTTGATCAGCGGCGTATCCACCCAACCAGGGCAAATCGCATTGACGGTAATCCCCTGCTCGGCGTACTCGATAGCCACGACTTTGGTTAAACCGACAATCCCGTGTTTAGCCGCACAATAGGCCGCCTTATTGACCGAGGCCACTAAGCCATGCACCGAAGCGATATTGATAATGCGGCCCCAACGCTTTTCGGCCATCGCAGGCACGACTTGTTGAATGGTATGAAAGGCCGAGGACAGGTTAATGGCGATAATGTCATTCCATTTATCAATCGGGAAATGAGCAACATTTTCAGTGTGTTGAATACCGGCGTTATTCACCAAAATATCAATACTGCCCAAAGCCTTAACGCCTGCGTCCATAAAGGCATGAATGTTCTTGGGATCCCGCAGATCGGCGTTACTGAAGAAAGTGTGGATGTGATATTGCTCGGCAAACTCCGCTGCCAAGCGTTGCCCCTCGGCTTCGGGCATTAAGCCGTGCAGGATAAGATGGCAGCCTTGCTCCGCCAGCACATGGGCCGTTGCTAAACCAATTCCACTGGTGGAGCCGGTTATCAGCCCTACCTTGCCCTTTAAGCTTGAGTGTTCAACCGCCATATTGCTTGTCTCCCGATGCTTTAAAATCCAGTCACAGTCCTTTATCCATGCCTTGAACACAGGCATGGCGGGGCGCACATTCCCAATGCCCCAGACTCAATGCCATTAGAATATGGCAATTGGCCGCGGTTTTATTTGGCACCTTAGTACCATAGGAGCGCTCGAAAAATTGGGTAATAGTAAGCGCCACACTTTCAGCAAGCGTAAGAGAGCACTCCATGTCTGGATTGAATAAGGTGGTTACCAGCTACAGCGATGCGTTAGCAGGACTCGAAGATGGGATGACGGTGATTGCGGGCGGCTTTGGCCTTTGCGGTATTCCTGAAAATCTAATCAAAGAAATCAAACACAAAGGCACCAAAAACCTGACCGTCGTTTCCAATAACTGCGGCACTACGGAATACGGACTTGGGATCTTATTGCTCGATAAACAGATTAAAAAAATGATCGCCTCCTATGTGGGCGAAAATGCCAACTTCGAGGCGCAGATGATGTCTGGCGAACTGGAAGTCGAACTCACGCCGCAGGGCACGCTGGCGGAAAAAATGCGTGCGGCGGGCGCGGGCATTCCGGCTTTTTATACCGCAACTGGCTATGGGACTGACGTGGCAATAGGTAAAGAAGTCAAAGAATTCAATGGTCGCCATTACATTCTTGAAGAATCGATTACAGGCGACTTTGCCATAGTCAAAGCCTGGAAGGCCGACACCTTCGGCAATTTAGTCTTTCGCAAAACTGCCCGTAACTTCAATCCCCTTGCCGCCACCGCGGGCAAGATAACCGTGGTGGAGGTGGAGGAAATTGTCGAACCGGGTCAATTAGATCCCGATGAAATCCATACGCCCGGCATCTATGTCGATAGGCTTATCCAAGGCAGCTTCGAGAAACGTATCGAGCAACTGACTACCCGCCCCTCCAGCAAATAGGATTTGGTTATGGCACTTTCAAGAGAACAACTCGCCCAGCGCGTCGCCCAAGAACTCAAAGATGGCTATTACGTGAATCTTGGCATCGGTATCCCCACACTGGTGGCTAACTATATTCCCGAAGGCATTGAAGTGATGCTGCAATCCGAAAACGGTCTGTTAGGGATGGGGCCTTTTCCGACGATGGAAGAGGTCGATGCCGACTTAATCAATGCCGGCAAGCAGACTGTGACGATGGCAAGGGGCGCCGCCATCTTCGACTCGGCCGAGTCCTTTGCCATGATCCGCGGCGGCCATGTGGACCTCACCGTATTAGGCGCCTTTGAGGTCGATACTCAGGGCAATATCGCCTCCTATATGATCCCAGGAAAATTAATTAAGGGCATGGGCGGCGCCATGGATCTTGTCGCCGGCGCCGACAATATTATTGTGACCATGACCCACGCCTCAAAGCACGGTGAGTCTAAGCTATTAACCGAGTGCACTCTGCCGCTAACGGGCAAGGGCTGTATCAAAAAAGTACTGACAGACTTGGCCTTTATCGAAATCAAAGAAGGCAAGTTCCATCTGCTCGAACGCGCCCCCGGCGTGAGTGTCGAGGAGATTATTAAGCTCACTGCTGGTGAACTTGTAGTGCCAGAGCATGTCCCCGAGATGATGTTTAACGAATAAGCCCAATTCAGTGAATAAGTAGGTTCAAGCGCGCATTCAACTATGCCTTTTCAAATCGCCAATAAAAACAGGGATACCTAAGGTATCCCTGTTTTTTACGCTATGCCAAAGAGGCATAAATTGCAGATTTTACAGCGTTTAGCCGAGGCGGCGACGCAGTTCGCGGGTCGCATCCACCATGTTCTTCAGTGCGGGTTCTACCTCATCCCAAGTGCGGGTCTTAAGGCCGCAATCGGGGTTAACCCACAGTTGGCGCACAGGCACTTTTTGCGCCGCTTTTTCGATAAGGTGCACCATGGCCTCAACACTTGGGGTATTTGGCGAGTGGATATCGTAAACGCCTGGGCCAATTTCATTTGGATATTCAAAATCTTCAAAGGCGTTGAGCAGCTCCATGCGTGAACGCGAGGTCTCGATGGTGATCACGTCCGCATCCATGGCGGCAATGGCCGCAATCGTGTCGTTAAACTCGCTGTAGCACATATGGGTGTGGATTTGGGTTTCATTCACAACACCTGCCGCACTGAGTTTAAAAGCATTCACCGCCCAATCTAAGTAAGCTTGCCACTCGCTTTGCTTTAATGGCAGACCTTCGCGGAAGGCTGGCTCATCAATTTGGATAATGCCAATGCCTGCATTTTGTAAATCCACCACTTCATCACGAATCGCTAGCGCCAATTGGGTGGCAATGGTATCGCGGCTGATATCTTCACGGGCAAATGACCAATGTAGAATCGTCACTGGACCCGTTAGCATGCCTTTGACGGGTTTGTCCGTTAGGCTCTGGGCGAATTCGGCCCACTCAACCGTCATAGCCTTAGGGCGGCTCACATCACCATAAATCAACGGCGGCTTAACGCAGCGAGAACCATAACTCTGTACCCAACCATTTTTGGTAAAGCCCACGCCTTCGAGCTGCTCGCCGAAGTATTCCACCATGTCATTACGCTCGGCCTCACCATGAACTAGCACATCGATACCGAGTTTGAGCTGACGATCTATGGTATCGCGGGTCACTTGCTGCAACTGCTCGGTATATTGGGCATCGCTTAGCTCCCCTTTGCGCCAACGGCTACGTAAACCACGAATAGCAGGCGTTTGTGGGAATGAGCCAATCGTGGTCGTTGGCAGCAATGGCAAACGATACTTGCGCTGCTGCACCGCTTGGCGCTCAGTAAATTCGCTCACACGTTCATAGTCGGCTTGAGTCAGTGCAGCGACACGGGCGATCACTTTAGCATCCGCCGCCTGCGCCTTAGCCTCACGGCGTGCCAAACAAGTGTTAACTATCTCTTTGGCCGCGACGGACTCAGGCGCCAGCAGTAATTGGCGCACATTAGCCAGCTCCAACAGCTTTTGCTTAGCAAACGCGAGCTGCTGACGTAGCGCCGGCGTGAGCGTCGTCTCCACCTCTAAATCTACAGGGCTGTGAAGCAGTGAACAGGAAGTGCCAATCCAAAGGCGTGCGCCGTCTTGTGAGCATAAGTCTCGGGCAACACTACCGATACGCTCGACAATCAGGTCAACCTCTGCCGCCCACACGTTACGGCCATTAACTACACCAGCCGACAGAATTTGATCTGGTTTTAAGGCATTGGCAAACAAGGCCAATTGTTCAGGGGCGGTCACTAAATCGAGGTGCAGACCCGCCACAGGCAGTGCAGAAACCAGCGCCTGATGATGACTGATACTGCCATAGTAGCTGGTGAGTAAAATCTTCACTTGAGCCGTTTTAAGCGCTTGATAAGCTTCGCTAATCGCTACTTGCCAATCGGCGGCTAATTCGAGTGCCAGAATCGGCTCCTCAAGCTGCACCCAAGTCACGCCCTGCGCGGCAAAACGCGCCAGAATGTCAGCATAGGCCTTTAACAGATTTGGCAATAGGCTGAGTTTATCGAAATCCTGACCCACGGTTTTGGCCAGATACAAGTAACTCACAGGGCCTAACAGCACGGGCTTGGCTTGATAACCCAGCGCCTGCGCCTCGGCGACTTCATCAAAAAACTGCTCATAGGCGATAGAGAACACTTGGTCTTGCTTAAGCTCTGGCACTAAGTAGTGGTAGTTAGTGTTGAAATACTTAGTCATTTCCGAGGCTGGCGCATCGGTGCCAGTTGGCGCACGGCCACGGGCAACGCGGAATAAGGTATCAAGATCGATAGCGCCCTCGCCACGGTGACGATCTGGGATAGCGTTTAGGGTCGCACTCAGGGTTAACACTTGATCGTAAAAGGCAAAATCCCCCACGGGCACTTGCTCAATCCCAGCGGCTACTTGCCATTGCCAATGGGTACGACGTAACTCCTTGGCCACCTCATGCAGTTCAGCTTGAGTGCTCTCACCACGCCAGTATTTTTCGAGGGCAAATTTCAGTTCACGACGACGCCCGATACGGGGAAAACCAAGACTATTTAATTGCATACCATATCTTCCTTTATTTGAGATAAGCCATATTCGGCACTTGCACCCAGCTGATGGTGTTTTCTTGGCAATTTTTCGCATTTAAGCCTTGATAAATCACAATGGGCGTCTGGACGTCTAGAAGTTTATTGTGGTAGTCTCTATGCCAGCAACCGAATTGATTTCAAGCACAACATGAGCGAAATTCACTTGGAGTGATCATGATCGAACTAAGACATCTGCGAACCTTAATGGCACTGAAGGAAAGTGGCAGCTTGGCGGGCGCAGCCAAAAAACGTTTTGTCACTCAATCGGCTCTTTCCCATCAAATTAAGGAGTTAGAGCAACGAATTAATTCGCCCATTTTTGTGCGTAAAAGCAAACCCCTCTCCTTTACTCAAGAAGGCGCACGGCTACTGCACCTCGCCGAAGAGATCCTGCCTAAGGTGTTAGAAACGGAAACAGATCTGAAAAATGGTCTAGAGACAGAGACCAATCAACTCAGAGTGGGGATTGAATGCCACAGCTGTTTTCGCTGGTTAATGCCAGTGATGGAGCAATTTAGGCAAGATCATCCGCAGGCCGAGTTAGATCTATCGAGCCGTCATCTATTCGATTCGCTCAATGCCTTAGAGATGGGCGAACTCGATATAGTACTGACCTCAGATCCCGTACCGGGACACTCGCTCGCCTATCAGCATTTGTTTGATTTTGAAGTGAAGTTAGTGGTTGCCAAGGATCATCCCTTAGCGAAAGAAGCCTATGTTACGCCTAAGCAATTGGCCCGCTTACCCATTATCAGCTATCCAGTGCCACTGGCGCGTTTAGATATTTACCGCCACTTTTTAGAACCCGCCGGCGTTGAGGCGGGCGAGCAAAAGACCTGCGATTTGACCATGATGTTATTGCAACGCATCGCCTGTAAGGACGGTATCGCCGCCCTGCCCAACTGGTCAATCAATGAGGGACATGGCTTGAGTTTAGCTTCAGTCAAACTCGGCCAAGAAGGCTTAAAGCGCCCACTATTTGGGGCCTATCGCCGCCACAGCGCGAACTCGGCCTTAGTGCAAAACTGGCTGCAACTGGTGGCAAGCGAAGGCTTAGCGCGTCAGCAAAAATCCAATTAATGCCGTAAAAACAGCATAAAAACAAAGCCTGCAATTGCAGGCTTTGTTTTTATGAGCAGTGCTTAGAGCGGGTTGAGTAACATGCCGCGCATCGAGAGCACACGGCGCAGAATCAACCCGGGAGAATTTTGATTACGGGTCTGGCGCAGGTTATGGGCGATCATAAACTCTTGGCGCAGATCCTGATCGAGATCTAAGGCCTCAAAGGCTTCGATGGTTAAGGTCTGCTGCTGATTATCAATCAATGACTTAATCACGCTTAACGGGAAAGATTGCTCAGAGCTGGCATTTAAGTAAGCAAAGGCCGTTAAGGCAATGATTTGCCCGAACACGCTAAACAGCGCCAAGGTTTGTACTTCATCGGGGTCAACATCGACATCCGGCATATCGACTAGGCTGTCGACCGCATCGGTAGCGATATTTTCCGTGAGTTTCCAATAACCTTGTACCAACTTCTTATAGGGTTGGGGTAATTCATCGAGGCGTTCTTTCAAATAGAAGGTGAAGGCATAACGATAAATATTGACCTGGCCTAAACGGATTAGGGCGTCTTTTAAGGAGCGAGATTTAGGATTTACTACACCTGAAGCCTGCGCCGAATTACTGCGCATCAACATGTGGGCAGCTAATGCGGGATCGCTCGAAATAATATCGATCACATTACGAATGTCGCCTTCGGCAAGGATCGCTTTTTTGAGTGGAATTAAGATCCCACGGCGACCGATCACTTGCTCTTCATTCGCTATGATGGCTCTCACTTGAGTAAAAACCTGTTGCTCAAGATCTGTCATAAGACACTTTGCACCTGTTAATTAGCTATAAGATGATTCGAATACCGCTCACATCATACCCAAACTACTGAGAATTTCAGCCCTAAGTCGCAGAATAATTGTGACTATGCTTTAGATGAAGTGATCTATAGCACAAGCAACGACTTAGGCCATCTCAAAATAGGCTGAACTTATAAAGAATACACCGAGAAAATGGATTTTTCTCTGCGCATAGCCAAACAACAGAAATAATAAAGCCAGACTGAGTCTGGCTTTATTCGGTTAAGCATTTATTTCAAGCTTAGAAGCGGTAACCCACAGTCAAGCGAATATCACGGCCTCGGCCTGAGTAATAGCTATCACCCCAAATGCCACCGTAGTAACCCGAACTAACATACTCTTTATCAAACAGGTTATCGATACGCAGGCTCGCTAACCAAGCGTCACGGGTATAGTTAAGGGCTAGATTACCTAAGACATAGCTAGATAATTTATCGCCTTCGTTGCCGTTATCGCCTTCGATAAAACGGTCACCCGTGTAAATCGCCTCGGCAAACACTTGGAAATGCTCGGCAAAATCCATACTGACATAACCGCGTCCCGTATGCTCAGCCACCCAAGACAATTGCTTGCCATCATTCACCCCATCGGTAAATTCGGCATCAATATAGTTATATTCCAAGCCTAAGGTGAGGGCTTGAGTGACCTGCCAATCCCAATCGGCACTCGCGCCATAGCGGCGTGAAGCATCGGCATTGACGTTGGCACCTTGGAAGCTGCCGCCAACAGGTTTTTCAGCACTCGGGTCGAAGACAATTTCATCTTCTAAATCGAGGCGATATAGGCTAACGCGTAGGCTTTGGTTAGCCACAGTCCAATCCCAACCCGCCTCATAGGAACGGCCTGTCTGTGGCTTTAAGCCATAGACATCTTTCGGGGTGTAAGCTTGCTCATCGACCTTAGCAAAGCGGAAGTTTTCATCGCCACGCAGATAGAATCTGTGCTCGGCGCTCGGACGGTAATTTAAACCGAACTCGAATGCGGTCGCATCTTCATCTAAATCGATGCCGTTTGGATACACATTGCCATCGACCAGATCGTCGGTCACCCGCGCATAACGGCCACCCACCACATAGCTTAAGGTGTGGCTTAATGGCACAGTAGCTTGCAGGTAAGCACTTTGCATTTCCTGCACGTTGCTGCGCGCCATAGAGTCAAACTCGGCCTTACCGCGGCTGATGTCTAAACCAGTGACTAGGTTTAACTCACCTTGACGGGTGCTGTAATTAGCAAGCGCTTTAGGGCTAAACATCAGTAGCGAGCGAGTATTTTGGCTACCCGCCCCCAGTTTAATGAGGTCACTAAGGTATCGCTGTAATCCAGATCCGCCGCTAAGGCCCAGTTTTGGTTAAGCTGATGCTGATAACCACTGCGTGCCGCTGTGGTCATCTCATGAACATATTCGCTGCTATTAGAAGACTGGCGTGGATTTTCTTTGAACTGCTCTACCGTCAACGAGCCAGGATTTTCGGTCATCATCGTAATAACTGGTTTCAACGAAGAAAGAATCTGTGGCGGTTTTATATTGAATACGGCCAAGGATAGAACCCGTTTCATTGGCATTGTGCTTGCGATAGTTATCGCCTTGGTTGTAGCTGCCGGTCAGGAAATAATGCCAATCTTTATTGATGGCGCCCGACACATCGCCGCGACCTTCGTAGGTATTAAAGCTGCCGCCGGATAATTGCACGCTACCGCCCGTATTCTCAGGCGACTTAGTCACAATGTTGATCACCCCGCCTACCGCTTGGTCACCATAGAGCACGCCCGCACTGCCCGATAAAATTTCGACACGCTCAATTAAATTGAGTGGAATGGCATTCAGGCTAGGGGCGGCGATATCGATGTTATTTAAGCGACGACCATCGAGCAAAATCAAAGTGTTGTTAACGGCGGTGCTGGCGCTAAAGCCGCGCATCGCGAAGCTAGTACCAATGTTATTGTCGGACAGCTGAATACCACTTTGACCACGTAACACTTCGGTTAAGCTGGTTGCGCCACTCTGCTCAATCGCAGCGGCATCAATCACATTCACATTGGCGGCAATATTTAAGGGGGTCTTGTCTGAACGGCCAATTACGACGATATGCTCATCGACTTTGGCGACGCTGGCATCATCGGCCGCCACGGCGGGGGCGATAACAGAAAAGCTGCAAAGGCTGCCGATCAGCAGCGCGATTTTAGTTGGATGTGTTCCCATTTTACCTTTAACTCCTGCAAGGAAAACGGGGCATTGGCGCCACGATACCGTTGATTCAGTAACAAATACTGACAGTCACTATCGCATTTTGAGATCTGCCCACCGAAATCTCAAAAACACCTTTAGGGCCGGTCTCCGGACTTAGGCTATGTTAATCCAAGCAATAGAAGGACTAACGCGAAACTGACCTTTACACACTCAATTCTCTGGCTCACCTTGAGCTACCTTGCGAATGCGGTCGTCTCTCACCTTTTACCGTTGCGGGGGCAGTGCCAGAATTTCACTGGCTTCCCGATTATCTCGCGACGAATGCATCGCAAGCACCACAGAAGGTTGACTAAAAATAGGTTCAGAGGGCGAAAAACCAGTTAACGCCCAATAAGGCTCGTGGCATATCAAGCCTGAGCGCGCGCATTATAGACGTCTATACGGATGAAAGTCCATGCTCATCCGTCTCTCGACTGACAACTACTTTAATGAATAGGGCGCTAAGCCTGAAATAAAGTCGGCACTGTTAGCCGCCTGTAAGGGAGGTTTATCGGCAGAAAACACATCGCCACGCATCGATTTATGCAATAAATACAAGTCTTTGTTACCACTTACCACGGTATAGTAACCAATTTCGCCCTGGGGATGAGAAGTAAAAGCACTGGGATTAAACTGAGTCGCGCTATGGACATTCGGCATTGTGGTGCAACCGAGAATAGCTTGAAAACCTTCGTGACCGTCTACTTGGGTATCTCCTAGCTTTTGATACACCACTTCACCGTCACAGGCGGCTTGGTAAGTTTCAGCCATCGCATCTAAAAACTGCTCTGGGCTCACGCTTTCGGCCATGTCCTTAAAGCCTTGCACACAAAACAGTGCACTCCATTGATTGAGCGCTTCCTGCTCCGGCACAAATTCCGCCATAAACATGCCCGCACGTTCCTCATGGTAGGCTTGACGCCAACCCTTTGGCAGATTAAATCCTAATTGCTGACTAAAGACAGGCAACACATGGGTATGCGACGCGCCACTTTCGCTGCGAGGCATATCCAATTTCGCCTCGACGGATTCAGATCCGATTAGGCTGCACAGCATTAATACGCTCGCGCCCTGCCATAACCTCATCTGCATATGGGGTATACATTTCATTATTATCATCCTTGTATCGCATTGTTATGGGTTAATACGACATATGAAATTGCATAGAAAACATCCAGCATTCTAGCGAAGATGTAAATAAGATAACAGTTAAAAAGCTAAACAAAATGATACTTATACAGTCACAACAACTGTAAAACAGCAAATAGCAGCCAAAGATAGGGGCGATGATGGATTTAAAAAGCTGGTGAATGAACTTTCACCAGCTGAGAATGCCCTACATACCCAACAATGAGTTAGTCAAATGACCAATTGATTTTACGCTGCGGCCTTGCCTGACTCAAAATTGCCTGCCGTTGCTCTGGGGTCTCACATTGGGCAGCGGGGGTAAATTCCAGTGGCTTAATCACCAAGGAATCGGCAGGTTGTACCGGCGATTTATCAAACATTCCGAGATTCATCGACCAAGAGACCCATTCTCCCTTTTCACTGATCCCCGCAAAACCATCATTTGCCGGCGCTAGCCAAGTGAGGCGTGGAATGCGTTCAATCAGTTGCTCGACATTTTTAAGGTCTGCCCGATAACCGACTGGTACCACTTTGCCGTCGGGGCGCGTAAAGGCAAAGGAGGACTTACCTAGGGTAATTTTGCTGCCTTGCTGCCAATATTTGTCGAGGATCGCTTGAGCATGATGAAAGCCAAACAGATAGGCATAATCCGTATCGTCGGCGAGAATTTGCGGCGTGGCGTTGTCACGCAGTAGCAAGAATCCCGGGCCGACGCTGATAATCTCTTTCACGCCTGTGATATCGGTTTTCTTGATCCAATCGACGCCACAGTTAATGCCATCGCCCCAGAAATGGGCATCCCCCGTTGGACTTAACACCGCAAACGCGCAACTGTTTGCCGTGAGACTCGCCACATCCTCAAGGGCGCTGCGGATCGGATAAGCATCACTACGCCAGCCCCAACTCACCACTGAGCCATCTTTTTTCAAAGCGGCATAGGTATTTTGAAAATACTCGATATGTTTAATATCCGTCAGCTGCGACTGCAACTTCTTCATATTGGTCGAACTTTCAACCTCACCCCACACTACAGCGCTGGCGTCTTTTTTCAGGGCAATAAAACTGCGCCCTTTAGCAAAGATATCGACCACATCGACTAAGTCATTTTGCACCTGCAAACTATTGCCGCCGTAAGGCCCATAGCCCCAAGTATGCACCTTACCATTAGCGTCGAGCGCGGCTAGGGCCTCTCGGTTGGCAAATAGCTTAGTGATATTGGTCATGCGTGCTTGCAATGCCTTGTCCAGACTTAATTTTCCCGCATTGCCCCAATAGACCACAGTGCCATCTTGTCGCAGCGCGGCAAACCCGTCTTTAACCGGGACAATTTGCTTCACTTGCTTAAGTTGTTCTGTCACTTCTGGCTATCGCCACCAGCAAAACTGTCACCCCAAGTGATCACCTCACCCGACTGAGTTAATGCGGCAAAGGCTGTGCTGTTGGTCACCACAGTCTCAACTGCGGGTAAATCGCAGGGAATATGGCGATAATTCGGATTCGCCTTTTCCTGAAACTGGATAAGCTTGCCGTTATCAAATTGCAGCAAGGATTCCTTTTCATTTTCGACGACGGCTACGGGTTTAGGTTGGCTACAGGCGGTTAATTGTAACGCCACTAAGGCGGCCACCAATGCCAAGGGGCGTGAGATAGGATAAGACTGCATTACTTATTTCCCTGTATTTGCTGAAACTTTGGTTGCTGACAACGCGGGTTGCTGATTGGGTTGTGCTAATTTGCCTAATATCGACTCGAGTAGCGGCTTGAGTTGGTATTCAAAGCTCGGACGCGAATCGATACGGGTTAGGATAACTTGAATTTGTTTATCCAGCGCCTGCGCACTGTTTTGGCTTAGGGTGTCGAACGCCTTCGCCTGCGTTAAGGCTGTTAAGAGCAGCCGTTGAACTGGGCCGATAGCCTGCCCCGCTTGACGGTTCAGTGCGGTATTGTCGAGCACTAATGTCACCAAGCAGAGTAAATAATCGAGGTGCACCGCAAAATCGACGGGGCATTGCTTTTCATCTGCCAAGCCGAACCTTAGTACTTTGGCCTCGCACAGCGCCTTCAATGCCGCTAACTTTTCTGCGGTTAATTCCAATGCAAAGGGCAACTGCTTAGTGCGCGTCATCAACACAAAGCTGGCTAAGGTTTTAACCGACAATGCCTGTTTACTACGGGCGAGCATCGCCAGCGCTAAGTCGTGAAATCCTAATGAACTCAAACGATAAAAGCTTATCATCACAATAGATTCATCTACCGATTCCAGCTTTTTTTGCTAGGTGAAGTTTGCATTTGCTCGAATAAATCGACCAAACGCGGATAGTGCTCAGGGCTATGACCTAAATGCTCTGCCGCCTCCCAGACCAAAATATTCGCGGCGGGGTGCTGCCGATAGGTTTCAAGCAAACGGATAACCCCAGTGTAATCCTGTTGCTGCCCTAAACGCTTGAGTATTGGCACATAACGAAACTCGGCCCAGCGGATCCTTAATAGCGTCAAACAGAAATAACCGACAAGCAAACAGCCTAATATGCCTGCGATGCCAAAGCCGAAGTCCAGTTTGGCGCGATCGCGGGTTAACTCAAGATCGGCACTCGCCCGTGTTGGTGCCTCGGGAAGATAATGCACAAAACTTTGCCCGTAGTTGGGCACTAATGCGCCAGGAGTGTCGCCCTGCGGCGGCCGTAATTGATAGGTCGCCTGGCAATTCACGCCATCGAGCTCCCACTGGCGAACCAGGTTGCCCTCAGCGGTGCGATACTCAACCAAGCAAATCAATCTTTGGTTATATACGCCCGTCGAACTGCGCTCACTACGATAGGCCGTCTCCACCACTCGACCCATGGCCACATCGCCACGCTCTAGCAACTGATTGACCAGAAACCACTTTTCCGCCCCTTCCCAGAGAAACAGCGCGGCAACACCAACCAAAAAGAGAGGGACACCGGTCAAGAGTATTTCTAACCAACCCCAAAAACGCGCGGGTGCACCCGAGGTTAATTGACTGCGATTCATCAACACGCCAGAACTTCCTTATCATTCCATGATCGGTAAGGCATTAGAGAACTTGATTCTGCCTAAAGCGGGGCGCTATTGTAGCAGCTTATTGATAGAAATCAGAAAAAGCTCACAGTTTGCCTTAAAGACTCGGCCACATCCTAGCCTGCAAACGTGGGCGTGCTATTCTTAGCCTCCATTCCCGCTGTTTAAAGGAGTAACAGTATGAGTCGCCCAATTATTTTGGATTGCGATCCCGGCCATGACGATGCCATCGCACTCATTTTAGCCCTCGCCCATCCCGAGCTAAATCCACTGGCCGTGACCACCAGCGCCGGCAACCAAACCCCAGATAAAACCCTCAATAATGCCCTGCGGATCTTAACCCTGCTCAATCGCAGCGATATTCCAGTCGCGGGCGGCGCGGTTAAACCCTTAAGCCGTGAGTTGATGATTGCCGATAACGTTCACGGTGAAACGGGACTCGATGGCCCAGCTCTGCCTGCACCGAGTTTTCTGCCTCAGGCCGTAAATGCGGTCGAGTTGATGGCCGAGAAAATCCGCCAAAGCGATAAGCCTGTAACCTTGGTGCCAACGGGGCCGCTCACCAATATCGCGCTGCTACTCGCCAGCCATGGCGAATTGCACGCCAATATTGAACGCATTGTGTTGATGGGCGGCGCTGCGGGTGTAGGTAACTGGACGCCCGCCGCCGAGTTTAATATTTTTGTCGACCCCGAGGCGGCCGATATCGTCTTTAAATCCGGCATTCCCATTACCATGTGCGGCCTAGATGTTACCCATCAGGCACAAATTATGGATGAAGATATCGAGCGCATTCGCGCCATTCCTAATCCCGTGGCTAAGTGCGTCGCCGAATTGCTAGATTTCTTTATGATTTACCATAGAGATCCCAAGTGGGGATTTGTCGGCGCGCCGCTGCACGACCCTTGCACTATCGCTTGGTTACTCAACCCCGCATTGTTTGATGCCCAAGACTGCTGGGTCGGCATTGAAACCCAAAGCGCACTCACACTGGGAATGACAGTCGTCGATCGCTATCAACTGACGGGTAAACCCGCGAATGCCACTGTGCTATTTGGTATTGATAGACAGGGCTTTGTTGACTTGTTAGTTGACAGTTTAGCGGTCTACACACCAACCTATCTCAATCGCAGATGAACTTAAGGTAACGCTTCCATGAGTCACATACTCGTTATAGGCAGTGCCAACGCCGATCACGTTATGAATTTTGAGTATTTGCCCGCACCGGGGCAGACCTTAGTGAGTCAAAGCTACCGACTAGAGCATGGTGGCAAAGGAGCGAATCAGGCGGTGGCCTGCGCCCGCTTATGTCAGGCCGATTCGCGAGTGGATTTTATTTGTCACTTAGGTCAAGACAGCGCTGGAAACGAGATGCGCGCCAATTGGCTCAAGGATGGGATAAAAGCCGATGGCATCACGCAAGTCGCCAATATGAGTACCGGCACGGCGATGATTTTTATCGCCGAGAATGGTGAAAACTCCATCGGCATTGCCGCTGGCGCCAATGCCGATCTCACGCCTTTAGAATTAGACAAGCATTATGCTCTGTTTGCCAATGCCCAGTTTATGCTTATCCAACAGGAAACCCCGATGGAGACGGTAAGCCATGCGTTGCAAACCGCCAAACGCCTAGGCATTACCACAGTGCTGAATCCCGCGCCCGCCGTGAGTTCACAACTGGATTACCTCAAGTGGGTCGACATTATTACCCCAAATGAAACCGAGGCCGAAGCGTTAACGGGCATTGAGGTCAATAGTGAAGAAGATGCCAACTTAGCCGCCCAACTGCTGCATCAACAAGGGGTAACGACTGTGGTAATTACCTTAGGCAGTAAAGGGGCGTTTATTAGTAGCGCAGGCTTTACCGGGTTAATTCCGGCACTTGAAGTACAAGCCATAGATACGGTTGCCGCTGGTGATACCTTCAATGGCGCCCTAGTGGTGGGCTTAAGTGAGGGCATGTCGATAGCCGCTGCCGTCGGCTTTGCCAATGCCGCATCCGCGATCACTGTGACCCGCGCGGGCGCTCAGCGTGCCATTCCCTACCGCCACGAACTGCCGCGTTAATGCCCCATGAGTGCGGCAAATTGTCGCACTCAGCCTATTTCACCCTAAAGTTGTATATACATAATTTACATATCGAATTCATTCCCATTTAATGAATTAAGCCTATGCTGGCAAGCGAATACTCGAGTCACATCGGCTCGATCCACCTTGTTCAGAATAAGGAAGTACCAGATGAAAGCGAAAAGCACCACTTTCCGTAATATGACTAGCGCTAGCTTACTTGGCCTAGGATTATTAGTCGCCAGTCAAGCGAGTGCTAACGAATGTGAACTCAAAATTGCTGCGACTGACGCTATGCAATTTGACACTAAAGAGCTGTCTGTTCCCGCTACTTGTAAAGAAGTGACTCTGACGCTAACGCACACTGGCACACTGCCAAAAGCGGCGATGGGCCACAACTGGGTGTTAACTAAAGCCGCTGATATGTCTGCCGTTGCGACCGATGGTATGAGCGCTGGCGCCGATGCAGCTTACGTTAAAGCCGGTGATACCCGTGTTATCGCTCACACTGCATTAGTGGGTGGCGGTGAATCAACTTCTGTAAAATTTAGCACTGCGGGCATGAGCGCGACTGAAGCTTACCAGTTCTTCTGCAGCTTCCCAGGTCACTGGGCGATTATGCAAGGTAGCTTTAAGATCCAAGGCTAATTCCATTGCCTAATGCTCACTTTAGGGAATACCTTAAGTGAGACAACAAAAAGCGGACCTCGGGTCCGCTTTTTTGTTGAATGCTGATTGGCTCACAAGCCAGTTTGCCTTCGAGGATTTTGTTTCGAGATGTATTCTTCGAGCGAGTTATTCTTCGCCGAACTCGTCTTCATCATCAAAATCATCGGCATCGGTTGCCGCTTCAGCCGCTAAAGCCGCCGCTAATTTGGCCTTAGCCTGTTTCTCTGAGCGACGCTTGTTGCGCTCAGCCAGCGTGCCTAAAAACACTTGCAGCTCGGCTTGACCCCAAGCTTGTGCCTCGGCCTCGGTCGCAAAACCGTCATGGCTTTTCGACACTACCGTCTTAGTCGACGTCATACGACGGGTGATTTCCGTCTTCCAACCATTTTCAGCTTGAGTGACGCGAAAATCGTATTTTTTACCCTTGCTCATTCTGCTCTATTTCCTAAATGATGCTTGCCACGTTTGTCTTATCAAGCGATACAAACGCCATCATAAAACAAAAGGAGCGCAGTTTACTTGATTTCGGCAAAGAAAGATCGCTTACGAGAAAATTTTCATGCACTGCAGGCTCAGTGAGTCGAGGCATCCCAATATAACCCCGCCTGCCAGATGATTTTTCGCCCTAATCTTAGTCCTAAGCTCAGTATCAAGCTAGCGCAAAAGCGGCTGACGGACGGTATCTTTTCTTGTTTTGGTCATAAAAATAAGTAAATTTAGTCATATAGCAATTTTAGAGTGTGAGGGACCCTATTAATAAGTCATTCATAATTTAGGAAAGATGATGAATACCTCCTCAGTAACACTCTGCATGCTGCTCGCAAGCACGGCCCTGCTAGCAGGCTGTAACAGCGATAACAAAGATAGCGAGACTACACCGCCACCAGCGAAAATGGTGCCCGCCCAAGTCGGTGAGCGACCACTGTTTTTAGTGCGCCAAATGCAGGACAGCAGCTTAAAGACCCGCTTAGCCCAGTGCGAAACCGATCATTTCCACCGTAGTGATTTTTCTATTGGTCACCGCGGCGCGGCGATGCAATTCCCTGAACACACTAAAGAATCCTATCAAGCCGCCATCGACTCTGGCGCGGGTATCGTCGAGTGTGATGTGACTTTTACCGCCGATAAAGCCTTAGTCTGTCGCCACTCCCAGTGCGATCTCGCCAGTACAACCAATATTTTGGCCATTCCCGAACTTGCCAACAAATGCTCAGTCCCCTTTACCCCCGCCGATGCGGTCAATGGCGTCGCCGCCACTGCAACTTGCTGCACCAGCGATATCACCCTCGCCGAATTTAAAATGTTAAAGGGCAAGATGGAGGGCGAGAATCCTAAGGCGACCAATGTCGAGGAATTTATAAATGCCACGCCTAAGTGGCGCACCGATCTCTATGCGGGCAACGGTACCCTGATGACCCATGCAGAAAGTATTGAGATGTTTAAAAAGGCAGGCGTTAAAATGACGCCCGAGCTAAAAGCTGCCAGTGTCGCTATGCCCTTCGATGGTTTTACTCAGCAGGAGTACGCCCAAAAGATGCTCGATGAATATACCGCAGCGGGTGTCGATGCCTCGCAGGTATTCCCCCAATCCTTTAATTTAGAAGATGTAAAATACTGGATTGCTAACGCCCCCGAGTTTGGCAAACAAGCGGTATATCTTGATGATAGATATGATATTCACACGGGCTTTGACCCACAGGACTCCTCCAGCTGGTCGCCCTCAATGGCGGAACTTAAAGCCCAAGGCGTAGAGATTATCGCGCCGCCACTCTGGGTGCTGGTGACTTTAGATGCGGATAAAAAAATCATTCCATCGGAATATGCCAAAGCCGCGAAAGCAGCGGGGCTTAAGATCATCACTTGGAGCTTAGAGCGCTCAGGATTATTGAAAGATGGCGGCGGTTGGTATTATCAAAGCATCACAGATGCCATTGATAATGAAGGCGATACCTATGAGCTGCTCGATGTGCTCGCCAAAGATGTGGGCGTAATTGGCGTGTTTTCGGACTGGCCGGCGACTGTGACTTACTATGCCAACTGCATGGATTTATAGGCCAAACAAATAGGCTGTATTTCAAAACCAAGAAACAAAAAAGCGTTAGCAAAAACTGCTAACGCTTTTTATTAACAGATTCTTTTTACTTAAAAAGATGCTGAATATTTTTTAAATCGCCCTTACCTTCGGCAATTTCTTCCGGCGTTAAGCCTGTCACTTCGTGTGGGAACACTAACCAGTCGTCAGAGGCATGGATATAGTAATCAGGCTTTAAAGGCACAGCGGTATTCTTTGGCTTGTAATAAGGGCAAGCGATACGAATATCCTGCGGCATGTTTAAGCGCATCAGTTGGCTTAACTTTTCCTTCAACGCGTGGATGCTGCGGCCAGAGTCAAACACATCGTCCACAATCAGTAAGCTATCGCTAGCATTCGCATTTTCAACAATGTAATGCAGGCCATGGACTTTGATTTCTTTGCTTTGCTTGTCGGTACCAATACCGTAGTAAGACGAGGTACGCACGGCGATATGGTCGGTTTCAACCTTCTTAAAGTCGAAAAACTCTTGTACCGCGATCCCGATTGGAGCACCGCCACGCCAAATACCCACGATAAACTGCGGACGGAATCCACTCTCATAAACCTGTGAAGCTAATAGAAATGAATCTTCGAGCAGTTGCTGTGCGGTAACGAAATATTTTTCTGACATGACACCGATCCCCATCTTAATTATTGATTTTAGGTGTTAAAGCGAAAGCTTTTACCCTGTAAGGTCTGTTCGGCGTCCAAAACACGAGAACAGCATTCTCTTCATAAGAGTCCTAGCAAGTGTAGGCAGCCGCCGAATTTTGGGAGCGAATTTTATACCAAAAAAACCGCCGTGCTGCAGTTATAGTCATAAGTTGCAGGTGAACGGCCGTTTATTTTGCATTTTTAGGACGGAACTAACAAAAAGCGAACAAAAAAGGCCACCCAAAGGTGACCAACAAGGAACGAGCACAGGCTCAAAGCAAAGTGTGACGCTTAAGTTTGACGCTTAAGTTAGCTCACAGGGTTGATAATAGGTTCACCGACCTTAGTCATGGCGCTGTAGCTGCGGCTACTCGACTCTTCAAACTCCTTCGCCAGAATAGTGCTGACATAATGCCAATCGCTACGCACGGCTTCTTTGGTGAAGGTTAAGGTCATAAAGCCGCGATCTTTGAGGTTGGTGTATTTAAGATCTGGCACCAAGTCGACGATCGCCGCCTCGGTCGCGGGGATCTGTTCCGCCGGTAGATTTAAGTAATATTCCAAACCAGGTGATGACACTGAGCTTGTGGCAAACTCGACCCCAACGGTATCGCCGTTGACATCTTTAAGCTCATTCGCCCAGGCATTATGGGTGTCACCGGCAATCACGACTAGGTTGTGGTTTTTCGATTTAGCCGTACCTAAAATCACTTCCCTTTCATAGGCATAACCATCCCATGCATCCAAGTTATAGGGAATAGATGGCAGTTGCAGCAGGGCAATCACCTCTGGCGTTAACAGGGCTTGATTAGCCTGCAAGTACTGTAATTCTGCCGCCGTTAGGGTTGGATCATTTGCCGCGGCGCGGGCGGCTAACTTCGCCAGCGCCCCAAGCATGGCATACTGTGGAATGCTCATTTGCTGGGTAGCAATCGCCGCAGGTAGAGACATCTTGCCCATGAGGATCTGTTGTCCTAATACCTGCCAAGTGCCGGTGGCTTGCAATAAGGTGCCCTGTAGCCAGAGTAACTGGGTCAGACCTAACATAGTGCGCGAGGTCGATGTCACATCGGCGCGGAAACGCTCGCCATCGAAGGCGCCCGTACTGGCATCCATATAATCGGCATAATCGAGCTGCTTATCGCGGGCTAACACGCGCGTATCCAGCATATGTAAGTCAACTAAGTTGCCGTAACTGAAGCTGCGATAAATCTCCTCATGGTTACCCTCGCGCCATGGACGGATTGGCAGCCACTCGAAGTAAGCCTGCAGTGCGGCTTCTTTACGAACCGCAAAATCCCCTTCGCCTTCGTTGTGGTTCTCGGCGCCATCACGCCAAGTATCGTTTGCCACTTCGTGGTCGTCCCAAACCGTAATAAAAGGCACTTTCGCGTGCAATTTTTGCAGGCTGGCATCGGTATGATATTGGGCGTAACGGGTACGGTAATCGCTGAGGGTCAGCAGTTCGTTGGCGGGTAACACTTCACGGCCAAGCTCTGCCGCATGTTCGCTGGCATAGCCGCCGCGAGCATATTCGTAGATATAGTCACCCAGATGCACCACGGCATCGAGGTCATCCTGCGCAGCAGCCAATTCATACACGTTAAAATAGCCGGCTGGAAAGTTAGCGCATGACATGACGGCAAGTTTTACCGAGCTCACATCACCCTCGGGTAGAGTGCGGGTCTTGCCCACCTCAGAGGTTTTTCCGCCCGTCATAAAGCGGTAAAAATAGGTTTGTCCCGCACGTAAACCGCGGGCATCAACTTTAACGGTGTAATCACGATTAGCATTAGTGACCATCTCCCCCGTGGTCACTAATTGGGAGAATGCTGCGTCACTGGCGACTTGCCAGCTGACTTTTACATCCCCCGCAGAATCCGGCGTCACGCGGGTCCAAAGGATCACCGCATCCTGCGCTGGGTCACCACTGGCAACCCCATGTAAAAACTGTGCGGGCACAGAGTTATCATCATTACTGTCACTACACCCCATTAGGCCGTAGGAGATCACTGCAGCACCAATGCCTTTGGCCGACATGGCTAAAAAATCACGACGAGTCACGGTTCGTTTCATTATTATTATTCCCTTATAAGATGAGGTTTCACTGGTATGAGGTCTAATGAGGCCCCGATTGTGAGACATCACTGTTACACATTTGTGACATCTTTGTCAGCCTTTTATGATTTCTTTTAATTCATAAGCTTATACTGGATGACGTACTTTATTTGTACAGCACTGGCACAAGCCATGAGTAAGCTGCTAACATCGGATCAGTGGCAAATCGCTCAGATTTTGGCTCGTCGAACGTCAAACCTGAGCCTTGTTAAAAAAGGAATTTATAGGATGAAAGTCAGCGATATTATGAGCACTGAGGTCATCTGCATCAGCGATGGTGCTAGCCTGAAAGATGCCCACCATTTAATGCAAACCCGCGGCGTGCGCCATTTACCTGTGATATCTGAAACCGATGGCACTTTAGTCGGCGTACTCACCCATAAGAAGATGATCGCCAGCGTATTGTCTATGTTGAACAAATACGGCCAAGGCGCATTGGATCGCAAGGAACGCTACACTCCCATAGCGACTGTGATGGACAAAGACTGCCAGCACTTAACCGCCGATGAGCCCTTAAGCGTGGTAGTGGAATACTTTATCGACAACAAACTCGGCTGCTTACCCGTAGTAGATAACGATAAGAAAGTATTAGGGATTGTCACCTCTTCCGACTTTATTAAGCTCTGTCGCACCCTGCTGCAACAGCAAGCTTAACGCCTAACATCCTCACTCTTTCTCGCTGGCCCTCGGTTATCAGGGCTGGCGAGAGTCATTGTCTAAAAACTCCAAGGACGCCCGTGGCCAAGTTATTAACCCAAGAACAATTTATCCGCGCCTATGAATGCGCCGAATTAGGCTGTATTGCCAACCATGATCGCCTCGCCCAATTGCTCGCCGATCCCGATTATGACGCTTTACATGAATACAGCGCCTACTTTGGCAAAGCGGCGAAACAAATCATCTGTATCAGTGACTTACAAAGCATGGAGGAATTGCATTTTGTCGCGGGTAACTTGAATTGGGATGACCATGATCCCGATATGGTGAGGGCGATTATCGAACACCCACTCTGCGATGCGGGTACCGCCTTATTGCTTTACTGGTACGGACAAGGCTTTTATTACTCCACGCCACAGAGGCTAGACACGCCTTTTGGACAGCTATTCAAAACCATCACCGAACGCTTTGTTACGCGCGACTATGCCAGTTATAGAATCCATTTTGATCCGTTTAAAGAATGTTTTATGCCCTCATTAGAGGACGTCCTCACGAATGGATGCCAAATTCCTGGGGCCATTTTTGCCCCCTACAGCACCATGGAAATCGAAACCGATGCAGGGCATTCAAGGTATCTACAATTTAAAAATGAACAGCTAAAATCGGGCAAATGGGGCCAGTAATAAGCCCCGTTCTGTCTTTAAATAGAGCGCTTAAAGCCAAGCTATTAACGTGATGAAACAGGCGTTGCTGGCGGAATACGGGTAAAACGCTGCCAGCGACCCGAGCGCCAACGGTGCACCATAATCAAGCCTCGCACCCATTCATCGGCGGCAACGGCAAGCCAAGCGGCCAGCACGCCATAACCTAAATGCAGCCCAAAGAACCAAGCCAATAGCACGCCAATTCCCCACATACTAAACAGGCCCACGCGCACCGGAAACGCCACATCCCCCGCGCCTTTTAATGCCGAAATAATCACCAGATTAAAGACTCGGCCAGTTTCCAGCGCGATGGAACCCAATAGCAGGAGTGCGGTAAGTTGAATCACTTCAGGGTTCTCACTCAGCCAGCCCACTATGGTAAAACGCTGCCAATAAAAGGTTAACACTATGGCGAGGGAAGCAATAAAGCCCACAAGGCAATATTTTTGCACCCGCACAGTAATCTCATCGAACCATTGTTTACCGACGTAGTAGCCGGTTTGAATTTGCGATGCCTGCCCAAGCGCCACCGCAAAACAGTAAATAAAGCGGCTGATATTCAAGCCATAGGTATAGGCGGTCAGCGAGAGTGTGCCCATCTGGCTGATAAAATAGATGATAGTCATCTGTGCCACGTTGTAGGAGAGCATTTCGCCCGCATTGAGCAAACCTATGCGCATCACACTCCAATAGGTGCTGCGCGGCAATAACTTCAACCTTGGCATCGGCAGCGGGATACCTTTACCGCGGATCACCGCCAGCATAATCAAGGCACCGATAATCTGGCTGGTTACAGTCGAAATCGCCACCCCAGTCACCCCATAAACCGGCAACCCAAAGGGAGAATAGAGGGCAATATAGTTACCGAGCACATTCATCAACCCCGTGCTAGAGGTGACTAACATGGCCGAGCGGGTAAAACCGTAGCTGCGTAAGATGGCGGCAAAGGCGATGTTCATCACCAGCCCGATACTCAAACTGCCGCAGATCAGCAGATAGTCATAACCATAGCCAGCAACCTCAGGCTCTAGGGCAAACAAACCGATAATGCCGTGGGCACCGAAAAACATCGATGCACCCATAATCACAGCTAAGCCTAAGCTTAAGGCCACACTCGCCACACCAATATCGGTCGCCTGCTGCGTCTGCCCCGCACCATTATTTTGGCTGATCAGAATGCTGGCGCCCGTGCTGACCATCATGGACATCACCATCATAAAAAACATCAATTGGGTGGTGAGTCCGACTGCGGCGACGGCATTATCGGAATAATGGCTCAGCATAAAAATATCGCTGATCCCGAGTAAGGATTGCAGCAAGGTTTCGATAAAAATCGGCCAAGTGAGGGCGACAATGCCCATGCGTTGTTGCAGGGTTTTAGCTGATTTGGCCACGTTCTATCCTTACCGCGGGAAGACAAGTGAAATAGCAATAACACGCCAAGGCTGGCGAACGGTAATTTTCTTACATTTTTAGATTGTGCTCAATCTTTCATTACAACCAAACCGACCGCTGCAACCGTATTCATTGGCGATGCTTCCCTCAACAAGCTTTCATCAATAAGTGCTAATCAACTGAAATAGATGGAGTTAATAGCAAATCAGCCAATACACACTACCCTTTTCAATATTGAGCCGATACACTTTGCCGACCACAAGGGGCGATCAACGCTCACCGAATATATTCAGGGAAACTGCACATGAGCCAACTCTATTTAGAAGACGGAATTAAACAATTGGTGAGCGAGTTTATCGCCGCAGGTTGCCCTTCGGTGCGCGAGCAAAACCTTGAGGAACGTCGTCAAGGTTACATCGCCAGCACGGTATTGGCTGGCGAGCCGGAAGCGGTGTTTGAGGTCAAAACCTTATCCCTTGAGGGCATCGAATTAACCCTATTTAAGCCCTCGGCGGACAACAACTTACCCGTGGTCATTTACTATCACGGTGGCTGTTTTGTCAGTGGCGGCATCGCCACCCATAATCAACAACTGCGTAAAATCGCCAATGATTCTGGCGCGTTAGTGGTGGCGGTCAGCTATCGCCTCGCCCCTGAGCATGTGTACCCCGCCGCCCATGACGATGCCTTCAATGCCGCCAATCTCGTGCAGCAACATTGCCAACAATGGGGCGGCGATAACACCAATATCACTCTGATGGGCGACAGCGCCGGCGGCCATTTAGCCCTAGTCACTTGCCTGAGGTTAAAAGCAAAAGGGCAATGGTTACCTAAAAAACAAGTGCTTATCTATCCTATGTTAGATGCGACCGCCAAAAGTCAGAGCTATATCGACAATGGCGACAAGTACATCATCACCCGCGACACCCTGCTCACGGGCTTTGATATGTACCTCGATTGGCACCCCAGAACCGACGTTGAAGCCAGCCCTCTGCGCAGCCAAGAGTTAGCAGGCCTGCCCGAAACCCATATTATTACCGCCGAGTTCGATCCCCTGTTAGATGAGGGCGAACAGCTATTCCGTAACCTGTTGGATGCGGGCGTCAATGCCCATTGCCGCCGCTATTTAGGGGTGATCCATGGCTTCTTCCAACTCGCTGGCGTCAGTCAATCGGCGCGGGATGCCATGGTGCAGGTAACCCATATTATTCGCGCTTAACCTGCTTAAGCCGCATGCCTTAATGCGGGCATGCGGCTACCGAATCTATTCAACGAACAACTCATTACATGATAACGCAATGATCTCACGAGCTATTTCGCCTCTGGCCGACTCAGTTTGTGGATCACGTCTTGATGCTGTGGATACATGGCCAGCAAAGCTTCTTGGCTAAACAATTCAAAGTCATCGAAGGTAAAACCCGGTGACACCATACAGCCCACCAGCGAAAACCCCGGTTGATTCATGGCCGAGCCAAAAATACAGCCCTTAGGCACTAAAAACTGTGGCCTTTCGCCCGCGGCTAAATCCAGCCCCAATTGCGTCGTGGTCAGCTCACCCTCGGGGGAAATCATATAAATTGTCAGCGATTGACCCGCATGGAAATACCACATCTCATCGGCCGTGAGTCGATGAAAATGCGACACTTCGCCGGTTCGCAGTAAGAAATAAATGCTGCTCCACAGCTGACGACTCGGATCAAAAGCCGATTCTGAGCGATAGGAAGAACGGTAATATCCGCCTTCAACATGCTGCTCAAGTTCTAAATACTGAATAAAATCATCTGCATTCTGCATCATTACTACTCCATTCATTTTTTCGCACCTGTATCTTGGTTAATACCTTTTTTAAGAAGATGTTAGAACCATGACCAAAATCAAATAATAATTATTCTCATTTACATATAATGCTGCCACTTGTGATTTTACGGAGAAATGAGAGTGAAGCCTACTTACCTTGCCATCCTGTTAGCAGCCCTACTACATCCCCCTTGGCCAGCGCAGACGAAGTGAAACAACCTGAACTGGATAAAATCGAGCGCGTGAGTGTTGTCGGCGTAAGACAACGATTAGAGCAAGCCGGAACCTTGGCTAACACTATCATGAAAACCGAAGTCATCGACGCCAGCGTGATTGAGAACAAAAATGCCGTCAACCTCTCCGAGGCGATTGATAATTCCCCCGGCGTCAAAGTCTCCAACGAATGCTCCATGTGTGGCGTGAAACGCATTATGCTCAACGGCATGAAAGGCGAGCAAACCACGATTCTGGTCGATGGTTTACCCGTACACACTATGATTTCGGGCTATTATGCGGTCGATGCGATCCCAACAACTGGAGTCGAGCGCATCGAAGTCGCCCGTGGTGCGGGCGCCTCCTTAATCGCCCCCGAAGCGATTGGCGGCACCATTAATATTGTTAGCTATGAGCCCACTGAAAACGGCGCAGAACTGGATTTGTCCGCTGGTGAAAATGGCTACCGTAAACTGGGTTTTCTCGGTAAAGGCGTGACTCAAGATGGCCGCACCCGCGCGACACTCGTTGCCCAATATGACGATAGAGATCAAGCCGATGCGGACAATAACAAAGTCAACGAAGCACCGATGCAGGAAAACCGTAGCCTGACCGCTCGAGTCTCCCACGATGTGACCGATGCCGATAACCTAGTGATGCGCGTCGCCAATATTCAATCGGAAATTTTCGGCGGCCCTATGATAGGCAGCACCTTCGCCGATGGCGTAGCGTCTAGCACGGGGAACGTGTTATCCGGCTACGATGGCCAACCGAGCGAGCCACAACAACTGTTTGAAGATGGTGATGTGCGTAAGCGCTACACAGGAAAAGCCTGGGAAACCACCGAATGGATTAAGACCGAACGTAACGAAGCCTCACTCGCTTGGCTGAGGGAATTTAACGACGACTGGAACATGCACCTTGCCGCCAGCTACGCCGATCATAAACAGGACTCCTTCTACGAAGGCTTCGATTACAGCGCCGATGACAAGATGTGGTTCTTCGATGCACGTTTTAATTATCTGTTGAGCGAGAGCCAACTACTCACCTTCGGCGCCGACTTACGCACAGAGGAAATGCGCTCCCATTCCCGCTCGGGCAGTGCCAACCCTGACTATGTTTCCGACTCCTTTGACTATGATGTCAAAGGCGTTTATCTACAGGACACTTGGCAAGCCACTGAGTCGTTAGAAGTCGCGATGGCGCTGCGTTACGATACTATCAGCGCCGATTTTACCGACCCCAACAAACCCGGCACCGAACTCGATGAGTCGATTCTGTCGCCTAGGGTCGACATTCGTCTGCGCCACAATGATGAATGGACCTCGCGCCTATCCGCAGGTCGCGGCTATCGCGCGCCATTATCCTTCTTTGAAACCGACCACGGCATTTTAGACGGCTCTCTGGGCTTTGACATCGATATCGACGAGCTAGAGCGCTCCAACTCAGTCAACTATGCCCTGAGTTACGAAGGTGAACGCCTCACCTCTACCGCCTCGATTGCTTGGACCGAAGTCGAGCATTTAGCGGCATTAACCACTAACGACCATGGCATTCCATTACTGACCCAGCTCGATGAAAAAGCGCGGGTTATCACCAGCGATATTGCCTTAGGTTATCGCTTGACCGACGATATGAGTTTAAGCCTTACCGCCGAGCATTTTGATTATGATTCAGTATTCAAATCCTCCTATGCCATTGCGCCAGTGGAGAAAAGGGTCAGCCTCAGCATGGATTGGGACGTGAATGACTGGGAAATTTTTGCCAACCTAGTGTGGATCGGTAGTCGCGATCTCGCCGACTTTGGCTACGAAGGCTATAACCGCCTCGATGCCAATGGCCAAGTCGACCCTAGCTCGAAAAAGACCACGGATGCGCCCGCTTACGTGACTTTAGATTTAAAGGTCAGTTATCAGCTCAACGATACCCTGTCACTCTACACTGGGGTCAGCAATCTGTTTGACTATACCCAAGCGGGGGATGAAGACACGCCACTGTTTTACGATGCCGAGGGCGCCTTCGACGTGGGCTATATCTATGGCCCACTGCGTGGCAGAGAAATCTACGCTGGCATGAAGTTTAGCTTCTAATGCTGCGCATTCTTCTCCTTATGTTGCTGTGCTGCGCCCTGCCGTTATCGGCGGCGCAGCTCACCCGCGACTATCAGTTTCAAGCTTTGCGGGGTCAGCAAGTGACTGACTTGTCACATCTCGAGGGGCAAGCGATGGCATTGATGTTTTTCGAGCCTGAGTGCCCTTGGTGCATCAAGCAGGCCAGTGTACTGAAGCAGCTGCATCAAAGCTGTCATCAAGGCGTGCAACCCGTGGCGCTTGGGGTCAATGGAGATAACTTAGCCTTAAAACGTGCCCTGTTTAGGCTGAATTTCCCCTTTGAAGCCTACCGCGCGCCGCCCGCTTTGCTAAAGGATATGGGCGGTATTCCTGCCACGCCAATCCTGCTGCTGCTCAATACCAAGGGAGAGTTAATCAAAGGCTATCGCGGTTTTACCGATGAAGCAGAGCTGAAGGCTCAACTCTGCCGCTCGAGTTAATATCAGCATAATTTAATCTATTGTTTTCAATCAGAGTGTTGTTTGATGCCATTAAATGGCACACCATTCCGATTGAGAACAATAGGTTTTTGCCAATAAAACCTACATTAATCTACACTGTTCAACGCCAACATCAGATACACTTAGAGTGTTACTCCGACATGCCCTTGCCTAGGTTTGAAAAAGCCACATGGGCCAGCGATAGTGAGTAATGGGTGCAATAGCAGACAAGGAGCCAACTAAGAGTGCTTCAATCTATTAGACCCTTTAACGTATAGGGAGCTTGTTTGATGGTCAGTGTTGAGCAAATGGCTTTAGTGCTGGACGCGCTACCCGATCCGGCGTTTATCCTGTCACAAAGCGGCCGCTATGTTGCTGTGTTTGGTGGTAAAGATGCGCGTTATTACCACGACGGCAGTGGATTAGTTGGCCTTTACCTGAGCGATGTACTCAACGACGAAAAGACCACTTACTACCTCAAGATTATTCAGCAAGCCTTAGATAGCCGTAAATTACTGATTGAGGAATATGAACTCAGTAATAAGGATGTCAAAGGCTTATCCGATCAAGGTCCTTCAGAACCCATCTGGTTTGAAGGGCGCATTCAGGCGTTAGATTTTCTAGTGGATAACGAACCCGTCGTCCTCTGGGTCGCCAGTAATATTTCCAAACGCCATAAGCTAGAAATACAACTGCGGCAATTAAGTGATACTGACCAACTGACTGGACTCTATAACCGCCGCCGCTTAGACCGTGACTTACACTTTCTCTTCGACACCTTTAGCCGCCACCGTATTCCGGCCTCGATCTTAGTGCTCGATCTGGATCACCTGAAGCTTATTAACGATCAACTGGGGCACCAAGCGGGTGATCGCGTCATCATGGCGGTCGCCGAAGCCTGCCAACAGCAATTTCGCAAAACCGACAGCGCCTACCGTTTTGGTGGCGATGAATTTGTGATTGCCCTGCCCGGGGTTGACCATGACCAAGCCATAGTGTTTGCCGAATATCTCTGTGACTGTTGCTTCAAGGCATTGCAGCAACTCTCGGTAAAAGGATTATTTGCCACCGTCAGCATAGGTGTCGCCAGCATAGAAGCGGGCGATAAATCCTATGAAGACACCCTAAAGCGCGCCGATGCCGCGCTCTATCAAGCCAAGCGGAATGGTAAGAATCGCGTAATAGCCAATACGGCTTAATTTCCGACAATAGGATAGTATAGAGCTTGATATGAGTTCACCTTGCAACATATCACCCACAGAATTTATGACCTTATAATCATAACACATTGTAATAAAACAAATTCACACAAGCCTAATATACAAAAACATTTAAGATAAATATCAAAAAAACCAGTTATTGTAAGATTAATAAATTGATAGAGTGAATAAACTCATTTACAATTATTAACCCTATTTTACCTTAGACGACATGATTGCTTATACATAATCAAGTCAACAGAAAAATATTTACACTCAAAATTTAAACAAGGCTAATATAATGAGATATTCTCAGGAAGAGATGAAAACAGCATATAATAATGTTATGAAAAAATGCAAACCTATGGGTGCTATTTTTGGCGCATTGGTCGGTACCATTCCGGCGCTAGCAATTTATATATCATTTGTTTTTATGAATGTTAATGGACCTATTTGGATTTTATGCATTTTGCCTCCAGCTGTAATTGGCATGTTTTCACGCTTTGTTGGAAGAACCTTTAGACCAGAGCATCGTATCCCCACAGGGCTAATCGGAGCAATAACTCATATTTTAGGATGTTACATATTAGGAAGTGGAATAATTTTTTATCTATTAGCACCGATTAATTTTGCGATAGCAATGATAGCAAGCAAAAACAAAGCTAAGCGAAGTAGAAGAATGGGCAATTTATCAAGCTGATATTGGAAAACTATCCTAAAAACATAATAAATAAAAATAAGAAAATGAGATTACTAAATATAGCATTATTCATTCTACTCCTTTGTAGTTTCCATGCCGACTCTACGGAACATTCTGTTAAAAGCTCAACGATAAGCTCCAGAATACAGATTAAAGATATCAATCAAGTGTTGTCAGCTCAAAGCGTAGGTACTCTGGTCATTACAAGAAATCGATTTAGCAAAGATACTCAATCACTATGTACGGGTATTCTAATTGCTGATGACTATCTTATGACAGCGGCGCACTGCATTATCGACCATATGACTGGTGAGGGTGTGCTCAATGCAGAATTTATTCCACAATACCTTGGCGATGGTAAGCAAATTCGTTCAAGAGTGTTCATTGAAAAAGGATGGGTTCACAAAAAATATTTAACCACTGATTATAAAGATATTTTACAGTTCAAAAATGGTTTAGTCTCACTCAATCGCAAACCAAATACGAGTGATTTAGCTATACTAAAAGTCACAAACAGCCAAACAGGATATGGCTTAGGGAAGCAGTACGGATATGTTTCCCCTATTGCAGCAGAAGATGTGTTAACCACTAAAAAACCTAATGTTAGTTTACTAAGTTATCCAGCAGATAAAAGTGGTAATACATTATGGTATCAACAATGTCACTTAACAGAACACAAGTCATTAATAGGGAAGTTTGACTGCCAAATCTACTCGGGTTCTAGTGGTGCAGGATTGCTAATAAAGGCACCTAATTCTGATAAAGATAGAGTGTTAGGGATAGTTTCATCTTCATCGGATAATGGACTATCAGGTGCAGCGGTTCTTTTTTCTACTGAAATGATACAGGATATTGAGAATATTATTAAAAATCGCACTGAATCGATTAAACATTTTAGCGCCGTAAAATTTAAAACAACACCTCGAACTTATGTGCATATTGAAAATCTTTGCAAAAAAGAAATTATTGCCATGGTATATTCAGAAGAAAATAATCAGGGAATGGTTTCTGAGAGTAAAATACCAGTTAATACATCCGTAATTTTTAATAGCATACAATCTAGAATATGGTACAGTCATATTAGAGATCTAGAAGGAAAACCTTACAATTTTGGCAATGATATATTGCTAGATGTTAATAACAAATCATATTACTTTAAAAAAAATATTATTCCATATAAAAATATTGGCAATGGAAGTGTTTTTTATGGTGATTATTTTCTAAAAGTATACTGTATTTAATACAAGCTGCGTTTATTAAACACAGTACTGTACGATGGCCTATAACATCAAACTAGGAACTACGATTTAGAGGCTTGCATCAACACTGTTTAGGTTAGTTTGATGCAAGCCTCTGTTGAGTCTTACTTAACCGCGTTAGCCTTGCGGGCGGCGTGCAGTTTTTTATAGCTTTCGATAAGTCTTAGGTGCGGTTCAATCCCTTCGAGCTGCATACTGGTCTTAGTTAAACCGCTGAAACGGACTTTACCCGTAACGCTGCCGACCACTTGTTCCATCACTTCTGCGCCAAACATGCGGGTAAAGTTATGGCTAAAGTCTTCGAGTTCAAGGTCTTCATCCAGCGTCACTTCCAGTACCGCGCTCATTGCTTGGAAGAACAGATTACGCTTCACGGTATTGTCGTTAAATTGCAGGAACTCACCGACTAATTCCAGCGCCTCTTCATGCGCGCCGAGTGCCAGATAAATCAGGATCTTAAGTTCGATAATCGTCAACTTGCCCCAGACGGTATTTTCATCGAAGACGATACCAATCAGGGTACGAATATCGGTGTAGTTATCGAGCTGACTTTCTTCTAAACGATTGACTAGGTTAACCAATTGCTTAGTGCTTAAAGAATGCAGATTTAGGATATCTTCACGGTAATCCAGCGCCTTGTTGGTGTTGTCCCAAATCAGGTCTTCAACTGGATAAACTTCAGAGTAATCAGGCACTAAAATACGGCAAGCCGATGCGCCTAATGCGGTAAATTCGGCGACATACACCTCTTTACCTAGATCTTCTAAAATGCCGAATAAGCGGTCCGCTTCCTCTTGGTTAGTGCCAGAGAAATCCCATTCGCAGAACTCATAGTCATGCTTGCTGCTAAAGAAGCGCCATGAGATCACCCCCGTTGAGTCGATAAAGTGCTCAACAAAGTTTTCAGGCTCGCTCACCGCCATGCTGTTAAAGGTCGGTTTTGGCACATCGTTTAAGCCTTCGAAGCTGCGACCTTGGAGCAATTCGGTCAGACTGCGCTCCAATGCCACTTCAAAGCTTGGGTGGGCACCGAAGGAGGCGAATACCCCGCCGGTTTTCGGGTTCATCAGCGTCACGCACATCACAGGGAACTGGCCGCCTAAGGAGGCGTCTTTCACCACCACTGGGAAGCCTTGTTCTTCTAAGCCCTTAATGCCCGCAAGAATGCTTGGGTATTTTTCTAATACCGACATAGGCACGTCTGGCAGAACGATTTCCTGCTCGATAATTTGGCGTTTCACCGCGCGCTCGAAGATTTCAGACAGACACTGTACTTCGGCTTCTTTGATGTTGTTACCCGCGCTCATGCCATTGCTTAAGAACAGGTTTTCAATCAGGTTTGATGGGAAGTACACAGTCTCGCCATCGGATTTACGCTTGTACGGAATCGCACAAATGCCACGGTCACGATTGCCCGAGTTAGTGTCAATAAGATGCGAGCCACACAGCTCCTCATCGGGGTTATAAATCTCTAGGCAGTAGTCGTCTAACAACCCCGCTGGCAGAGCGTCGTCTTCCTCGAGAGCAAACCATTTTTCGTTGGGATAATGCACAAACTCGCTGTTAGCAATCTCAACCCCAAAGAATTGGTCGTTATAGAAGAAGTTATTGTTTAAACGCTCGATAAACTCACCGAGGGCCGAGCACAGCGCGCTCTCTTTGGTTGCGCCTTTACCATTGGTAAAACACATGGGCGATGCGGCATCACGGATATGCAGTGACCACACATTGGGCACAATGTTACGCCATGAGGAGATCTCAATCTTCATCCCCAGCTCAGCCAAAATGCCAGTCATATTGGCAATGGTCTGCTCTAGCGGTAAGTCTTTACCCAAAATATAGGTGCTGCTGTCGTCGCCTGGGTGACCCATCAACATGGCATTGGCGTCGGCATCGAGGTTTTCAACGGTTTCGATTCTAAATTCTGGGCCAGTCTGCACGACTTTTTTCACGGTGCAGCGGTCGATGGAGCGCAAAATACCTTCGCGATCTTTATCCGAAATATCATCGGGCAATTCGACATTGATCTGGAAAATCTGGTTGTAGCGATCTTCTGGGTCGACAATATTGTTTTGCGACAGGCGGATATTGTCCGTCGGAATATCGCGAGATTTACAATATACCTTCACAAAGTAGGCGGCGCACAATGCCGAAGAAGCTAAGAAGTAGTCGAAGGGACTCGGCGCCGAGCCGTCGCCCTTATAACGGATGGGCTGATCGGCCGTTACCGTAAAATCGTCGAACTTGGCTTCGAGTCTCAGGTTGTCGAGAAAATTAACTTTGATTTCCATTAGAATTTTTCCACTCAATATGCTCAAACGCGATAATCGCATTCGTTACCGCACAGCATTGCCCTTGGGCGCTATCGTCTTGGGGGAATTATCGGTGTTTTTCGCCCATTAGTCTTGGGTTAATTATGTTAAAAAACACCAGCGGGATTTTTATGCCTTGGGCCGCAAGCAGAACGGTAGGATTAATTGCGGCATTCACTGTGGGTTAGCCAAGGGTTAATGCTCAGCACTGCCTTGCTTATCCGCCTCGCGCTTAACCAGTAAAAAGGTGAGATACATCTTTGTCGGCAGGGATAACGCCATGCCAACGGCAACGCAAACGGCGCTGATAATTATGCCTTTTACGCCCATGGCTTCGACGGTTTCATTAAAGTTATGCAGATAAATCCCAAGCATAATCAGGCACAGCCCAAGGCCAATGCAGATTTTTAACAGCGTTATCAGCCTTTGATTAGTCACAGTCCTGCCTTTAGTTGCACGCCTTGATTGAGCTAGAGTCGTCTTGTTTAAGCTTGCGTCGCACCGTTTAGCCACTCAAACAAACAAGCGCCGCCTATGCATAAAGATTAACTAATATAATGAGCGCATTGGCTTATTTAGGCTTTGATTAAGATCAACGAAGTGACTCAGCCTTTCGCCCTCATCCTTAAGTCAAATACCACTTTGCACTTTTGTCGGTTACATTAGATTTTTGTTAACTTAAGCACTTAAGAATATTGGGGATTCGTTATACTGCCCTGCAATAATAAAGCGGCTTATTCCGGAGTTGTTGAACATGTCTAATTTCAGTTTACGTAACAAATTGCTCCTACTCGCACTGTTCCCGTTGATTCTGACCCTCATAGTGCTGATGACAGTTTCCTACCATGTCGAGCAATCGGCGCTTGCCGATGAAGTCACCACATTTAGAGAAAAGTTAATCGGTGAGCGTAAAACCCAAATCAAAGAAGCCACCCAAATCGCCGCAGGCATAGTGCAATACCAGCTATCGTTAAAAGAACAGGGCAATGTTAACCAAGCCCTACGTGATATTCGCTTTGGCAGTTCGGGCTACTTCTTTATTTACGATTCCCAAGGTAAAAACCTATTCCATGCGGTCATGCCCAACCTCGAGGGGCAGAATAAAATCGATATGACCGATCCCCGTGGCACCAAGATCATTGTCGGCCTACTCAATGCCGCCAAAAACGGTGACGGTAATTTCTCGTTCTATTTCCAAAAACCCAATACCAACGAGCAAATCGAAAAAATCGGCTACTCCATGATGATCCCAGGCACAGATTGGATGCTCGGCACCGGCGCCTATATCGACGATATCGATGCCGTGGTTGAGGATTACCGCACCACAGTGACCGAGCAGATGATCGATAAGTCCTACGCGATTTTATTGATCGCACTGTTATTAGCGGCCATTACCGCCGCCGTGATCTTAGTGACCGCCCAGCGCATGGTCACACCGATTAAAAACATGGCAGATAACTTAAACGATATCGCCAAAGGCGAAGGCGATTTAACCAAGCGCCTTGCGGTGAAGGGCGACGATGAAATCGCCCAACTCGGCCGCTCCTTCAACCTGTTTGTCGATAAACTGCAAACCATTATCGGTGATGTGGCCGATGCCACCGCTAAGGTCAAAACCGCAGCCAATGCGATTCATGACCAAACCAAGGTGATGTCGCGCCAGCTTATCAGCCATAACAATGAAACGGATCAAGTGGTTACCGCCATTACTGAGATGTCTGCCACCGCGAGTGAAGTAGCGCAAAACACCACCCAAGTGGCCGAAGCGACCCACGCCGCCACGGGCGATGTGGCCAATGCCCAGCGTTGTGTCGATGCCTCGTTAGAGGAGATTTCGGCGCTGATGGCGCAAATCAACAATGCCGCCAGCAACATTCAATCCTTGAGTGAACAATCCAAAAAAATCAACAGCGTGCTCTCGGTGATCGGCGGTATTGCCGAGCAAACTAACCTGTTGGCATTAAACGCCGCGATTGAAGCCGCCCGCGCGGGTGAACAGGGTCGCGGCTTTGCCGTGGTGGCCGATGAGGTACGCAACTTAGCCAGCCGTACTCAATCAAGCACATTAGAAATCAACGAGATGCTATCTGAACTGCACAAGCTGGTGAGCTTAGCGGTTAAAACCATGGAAGAGAGTCAGCAGAGTTGTATACGCTCGGTGGATTCGTCCCGCGCCATCTCCGAAAGCTTAGGCTCAGTGACCTCGGCGGTGACCGCCATTAACGATATGAGTACCCAAATCGCCACCGCTGCAACCGAGCAAAGCTCAGTGACCGAAGAGATCAATCGCAATGTGTTTGCTATTCAAGAAATTGTGAATGAGCTACTGCACTCCAGCGAAGAGGCGGCGAGCGTGAGCCAAACCGTGTCGCAGGAAGGACTTAACCTCGGCAAACTCGTCGGCCAATTTAAGATTTAACGCTAAGGCGTGATATCGGCGCTCGCTGTTAGTCGATTAGGTGTTCATCACCTCGGCGTAAGTCGATTCAGTGTTAGTCGATTCGGTATAAATCGCTATCTTTAACCGCCTAAGGCCTCAAGCAATTGAGGCCTTTTTCTTGGTGGCTGCTTGCTAATAACCCAACATAATAGAGTTCGGTATCAAAGCTCGGCCTCGAAGCGAGCAAGGCGCGCCTCGCTCATCGTGCATTGGGTTTGTTGCATCAGTTCGCCCAAGGTAATGGCGGGGTTTTGGTTGATCAGGCGAACCAATTTTGCGCCGAGTGGTTCAAGCTTATCGGCATGTTGTAATAAGCCGCTGTCGATCTTTTTGATCATAAAGGCAAATTCGGCAGTATCACTCTGCCCTTTTAACTCGACGCAACAGCTTTGAATCGCGATAGCCTGCCCAGTGATGCTCCAATTACGGGAGCGGCGCACCCGCTTAAGCTCGCAGCCCTTTTGCACAGCAATCGCCTGCGCCCGCTTGACCGCCTCGCGGCCGATGCGATGGATAAGGGATGGCAAGGGAATACTAATATCATCATGCATGGCAAGTTAACTATCGGGCCTTGGGTCGAATATGGGTGAATAACGGAGCGCGGCGCTAAGTCTTAAGCCTTAAGCGCGAAACCTATAGCCAACGCCGCCAGAGTTTACCCTGCGGCGGGTGCGAACAAAAGACGATACAAACTCATGCAACAACTCACGCATCAACTCACGCTAAGCGCCCCTCGCCCAAGATAGCGGCTCAGGCGTCACAGACTGACAACAACAGTCCTTGAGCAAGGCGGCGGGATTGCCTACAATAACGCACTTTTTGTTCACTACAGATAACGACCATGACTGACACAACTTCACAACCCGCATTACCGGATCGTCTTTCGGTTAACCCACGCAGCCGCCACCATGTAGCTGAAGTCTTTCAATACGATGTGGGTATCCGCGTGAACGGTAAAGAACGTTTCGATGTTGAAGAATACTGCATCAGCGAAGGCTGGGTTAAAGTACCAAGCAAATCTTTAGACCGTCGCGGTCAACCTCTGCTGTTAACCATCAAAGGCACAGTAGAAGCATTTTACCGTTAAGCACCCACTGCTTAATGGATAATAAAAACGGCCAATTCGATTGGCCGTTTTTATTTGCCCTGTATAACCCCAAAACCCTCAGTAATTCATCTCCCCAAGTATTCACAAGTTGTTATTTAAAATAAGCTTTTGTGATAAAACGCATTGATTACACCGCATAACGCGGGTTAAAGTGTGACCACTAAGGGAAATGCAGAGCCACACTCGAACGCCACTATCGAGCACGCTATTTAAGGACAAAGCAGCCAATCTGTACCATGCCGCCCCACTCTTAACAGCCTCCTCTGCCACCAAGGTATCAAGCACATTCATCATGTGTGCGTTATGGAATTAACGATAAACCTTTCTATTTCAAGGATGTAAATGGTAGATTTTACAAACAATCTTTTATCGATAGTGATCATCCTCTCCAGCATGTTCGTCACAATTGGAGTGATGTACGCGCTGCTCAAGTACCGTGATGCTACTGTCACCCTGCCCGTTGATCGCGAGCAACTCAGCCGTATTCCCGCCTATGGCTTACAAAAGCAAATCCAAGATCTGCAATTAGATTTAATCGGCAGCATGATGATGGGGCTGATGATAGTGTGTTTCCCCTTTGCAATAAGCAGTATTCAAGCACATATTGCCGTCGGGAAATTCCCTTGGGTTTACGCCCTAACAGGTTTAATGGGATTAACTTATTGCGGTATTAAAACTTGGAAAAACTTTTCCAAACTCACCAAATTACGTCTAGGGCATACGGCTGAAATCGCTACCGCCAATGAACTTATCGGCCTACAAGCCTTGGGTTATCAAGTGTTTCACGATGTGCAAGCCGACGGCTTTAATATCGACCACCTCGTAATCGGTAAAAATGGCGTATTCGCGATTGAAACCAAAGGCCGCCATAAGCGCAATAAAGACCTACGCCAAACCAATGGCAATGGCGGAGGCTCTAGTTCTAGTTCTGGTAAGAAAGGCTATGAAGTATTTTACAAAGACGGGCGCTTAAACTTCCCCTCGTGGACAGAAACCAAACCCATCGAACAGGCCGAACGGCAAAGCAAATGGGTCAGCCAATGGTTAACCAAAGCCACAGGCTCCCCCGTCGCCGCCACCCCAGCCCTCGTATTCCCCGGCTGGTATGTCACAAGCCAATCGAAACCACCGTTCCCGATCCTTAACCACAAACAATTAGTCGGAACCATCCCGAAACTGAAAACCCAAGATCTTAGCCAGCAACAAGTAGACACCATCATCTACCAAGTCGCCCAAAGATGCCTAAGTAAAAGCGAGGTGGGGAAATAACGAGAATTAACAGTAGTTAATAACTTAACTCTGACTTAGATTTGCTGAATCACATAAATCCTGAGAACACAAAAGTGAAACCTTTCATGAATTAAAAATCAACATCTAATAAAATAGTTAGACTTTAATTAATTTAAAGCTTCCATCACTCATCTCTATCTTTTTAAAATCAAAGAAGATTGATGGTGCATCTTGATAAACTAATTCAAATAAAGCACAAGCAACTCTTCTCATTTCCCAATCACCTTCTAAACTACCTCTTACTGTGAAAAAATGCCTCAAGGATCTTGCATTAACAGTTATTACTATCTTGGTTTCAGTTGCATTTGGTAAAATAGATCTCGCTGCACTCCTTAATTCTCTTAAATGTTCTTTCTTAGATAACTTCGTATTTTCAAATGTTGTGATTATTTTCCTGTAAGTACAAATGCTTTTATACATGTTGTCTGACCACACTGAAAACAATTCTTTATTTTTCTCTATTGTCGGAGGCACTACAAATAAAGCCTCAGATTCATCATGATATTGCTGAGACAATTGGCTAAATGAAAAACCTACGCGATGACGAACAAGTTGATGAGTAAAACCTCTAGAAACTCCGGACAAAATGATAGTCCAACTTACATGCTCCAAGACACTTTCATGACCTTGTAATATTAAATTTGCTATATACTCTTTATTATTACGAGGTGACTGTCTATCTTTCCCAAATGATAAATAACAAAGCCTTCCCGAAACCTCAACTAGTTCCTCAGCCTCTGTGCCGCCGGTTCTAATCCATTCCAAGCATTCATCTTTCAAAAAACTAAAAAATTCTTTCTCATCAAAACTTGGCCTGCTTAAAATCCGTACATTAAATTTAGCGCATTTTATTTTCATTTTTCATCACTTCTTTGCTGGTCAGATCAAAATCTTCACATTTATTAATCCCAAAGTGACAATAAAGTTTTTCCACATTGGAATTAAGCTTTTTAATTTCCAACTCCTTAACTTTAATACTAGTGTTTAAAGATTCTAAAGCTGCTGATTTTTCCTTCAACTCACTTCTTAACAAACTCAATTCGACTTGATATTTATCACTAGAAATTTTCAGAGGGGATACATATTCCAATCTAAACTTGTCAAGCATTGAATTAGTGAATATCTGCTCACTAACAATAGGTATTATTGTAAAAACAACACTAAGCACAACACTTAATAATGCAATAAAAAAACCACTCCAAATAAATGCTTTCTTACGAATTACTGATTCCAATAAATCTGGCATTCTTATGTCTAAATTTGCAAAATCTTTACTTAGAGTTAATACTTGCTCTTTACTTACCCCTGCTCCAGATATTGATTTAAAATCACTATCACATTCACCATCAATAAAAAATAATAATAAAGTCGCAACCTTGTCACCCTTGCGCAACTTTACTGGTGATTTACCCATATTGACTAAATACACACTAATATAACCAGAAAACAGCGGATCTATATGCCCTGGATTAGTCATAATAACCCCTGATTTTGACATCGAATTTGGTGGAAAAATAACCCCCCCAACATCAAAAGGAAAATTGAATTTTTCTGCGACTTGAATAACAACCGTTTGACCAGGATGCAGATCAATCACATCTAATCCAGAGACATTTACATCAACATTCGACCTAGATATATCATTATTAGCTGCATAAATCGATTTAATTGTCAAATCAACTGAGGATGCTTGAGTTTGATTTATAATGTCATTAAACGAGCCATCATCTAAACTCAGTATTTTCTCACTTTGAATTAGCTCAACAATTTGATTACGTCCTAGCACAATAGCTCCAAATATAAATTATAAAGCAACCATTTAACCCAAATACCTAATCAACCATTAAGTTACAAAAAACACAGACAGCACTAACGTATAGGCTTCTAACAATTTGATTTTATACTAAATATAAGTAAATGGCCATCCATAATAAATCAACAACATAACCTACTTGTGGCTTGCCTACGTCTGTACAAATGACAGGACAGGCATAACTCTTCACTCAATGATTACGCCAGAACTAGCATTGTTGCACCAGTGACCTTCTAAAACAGGATGTTTTAGTAGAGCTTACAGGGACGACTAATGTTTACATCATGGGCGGCGAGTCACTGGTGTAACTTATATAAGAGAATGCAAAAGCCTGCAGCAGGCAATTGGGAAGTACAGTTGCCAAAAGCTACAAAATAACCCATTCGCAGCACTAAGTTCGCCAGAGATAATACGCATAAAACAAAAAAGCGACCCTAAGGTCGCTTTTGTATGTCCATAATTGCGTTGCTGGCGAAGCTAATGCAAGGCGGATTGAAAGCTTTCGCGCGCAGTTGACTCCTGTCAATGAGCACGAAAGCTGAGATTCAACGCCGCAGTAGCGAGCCTAAGCAGCAATTATTATTCATAGTCTGATAACGGCACACACGCACAGAACAAATTACGGTCGCCGTACACGTCATCGATACGATTCACTGTCGGCCAGAACTTGTTAGTACGCACTGCAGCACTTGGGAACACGGCGATTTCACGACTGTATGGACGTGAGTCGAACTCAGGATCCATGATATCGGCCATGGTGTGCGGCGCGTTGTGCAGCGGGTTATTGTCCGCTGGCCACTCACCTGCTTCAACCTTGGCGATCTCGCCGCGAATTGACACCATGGCTTCGATGAAGCGATCCAGTTCAGCCTTAGACTCAGACTCTGTCGGCTCGATCATCAGGGTACCGGCAACTGGGAAGCTCATGGTCGGTGCGTGGAAACCGTAGTCGTTCAAACGCTTAGCAATGTCCATTTCGGTAACGCCAGAGGCTTCTTTCAATGGACGCAGGTCGATAATACATTCGTGCGCTACGCGGTCATTACGGCCACGGTACAGCACAGGGTAATGTTCAGACAGCTTCTTCATCACATAGTTAGCGTTTAACAGCGCGGTTTGAGTCGACTTTTTCAGGCCGGTTGAACCGAGCAGCTTAATGTACATCCAGCTGATTGGCAGAATGCCAGCACTGCCGTATGGCGCGGCAGAAACCGCACCGTTGTTATCGCTTTCGCGGCCTGGTTTCACCACTACGTGACCCGCTACGAACGGCGCTAAGTGCGCTTTCACGCCGATTGGGCCCATACCTGGTCCGCCGCCACCGTGTGGAATTGCGAAGGTCTTATGCAGGTTAAGGTGCGACACGTCGGCACCGATAAAGCCTGGAGAGGTTAAGCCAACTTGGGCGTTCATGTTGGCGCCGTCCAAGTACACTTGACCACCGTGCTGGTGCACAATGTTGCAGATTTCGCGGATAGATTCTTCGTACACACCGTGAGTCGATGGGTAGGTGACCATGATGCAAGACAGGTTTTCGGCCACTTCAGCCGCTTTAGCCTTAAGATCTTCTAAATCCACGTTACCCTGTTTGTCACAGGCAGTCACAACCACTTGCATACCGGCTAATTGCGCCGATGCTGGGTTAGTGCCGTGGGCAGATTGTGGGATTAAGCAGATGTTTCTGTGGGCTTCGCCGCGAGACTCGTGGTATTTACGAATCGCCAGCAGACCCGCGTATTCACCCTGTGCGCCAGAGTTAGGTTGGATACACACGGCATCGTAACCTGTGACATTCACTAACCATGAAGACAGTTCTTCAATCAGTTGAGTGTAACCCTTGGCTTGATCCAGTGGGCAGAATGGGTGCATGTTAGCAAATTCTGGCCAGCTGACTGGGATCATTTCAACCGCAGCGTTTAACTTCATGGTGCATGAACCCAATGAAATCATTGAGTAGTTCAGTGCTAAGTCTTTGCTTTCGAGACGCTTGATATAACGCATCATCTCGGTTTCGCTTTGGTAGCGATTGAAGGTTGGGTGGCTCAGGATGGCATCTTCACGCACTAAAGAAGCCGGAATCGATTGGCTACCTTGCGCCACGATTTGCGCGTCTAATGCGGCAACGTCTAAGCCATGACCAGCACCTAAAATCACATCGAACAGGGCTTCGATATCGGTGCGGATAGTGGTTTCATCTAAGCTCACGCCAACGATGCCGTCAGCATCGAAACGCAGGTTCATTTCAGCGGCCAGCGCGCGAGCATTGACTGCTGCAACGTCTAAGCCTTTGATGCTGATCGTATCGAACCAAGTGCTGTTCACTAAGCTCACGCCTTTAGCTTGTAAGCCAGCGGCTAAGATATCGGTGAAGCGGTTAATGCGTGATGCGATGGTTTTCAGGCCTTGTGGGCCGTGGAATACGGCGTAGAAAGACGCCATGTTCGCTAACAGAATTTGCGCGGTACAGATGTTTGAGTTGGCTTTTTCGCGGCGGATATGTTGCTCGCGAGTTTGCATCGCCATACGCAGTGCGCGGTTACCACGGGTGTCCTTTGACACACCGATGATACGGCCAGGCATAGAGCGTTTGTGCTCGTCACGGGCCACGAAGAAGGCCGCGTGTGGACCACCAAAGCCCATCGGCACACCGAAACGCTGCGCGCTACCGAAGACCACGTCGGCGCCCATGGCACCCGGTGATTTCAGTAATACCAGTGACATGATGTCGGCAGCCACAGTCACAACTACGTTCTTCGCACGCAATTCGGCGAATAAGTCTGTGAAGTCAGTGATTTGACCGAAACGGTTTGAATACTGGAACAGGGCACCAAACAGTTCGTGGTTTACCGCTTCATGGGCAGGACCTACCACTACTTCAAAACCAAAACACTCAGCGCGAGTCTTCACTACGTCTAAGGTTTGTGGGAATACGTCATCGGCTACGAAGAAGATGTTGGCTTTTTTGGCTTTAGACACACGCTTAGCCAGCGCCATCGCTTCGGCAGCGGCTGTCGCTTCGTCCAGCAGTGAAGCAGAGGCTAAATCTAAGCCGGTTAAATCCATAGACACTTGTTGGAAGTTTAGAATGGCTTCTAAACGGCCTTGGGCGATCTCTGGCTGATAGGGCGTGTACGCCGTGTACCAACCTGGATTTTCGAAGACGTTACGTAAAATCACATTAGGCACTTGGGTACCGTAGTAACCCATACCAATGTAGCTTTTGAAGACTTGGTTTTGTTTGGCTAAACCACGAATGTAAGCAATGCCTTCGGCTTCGCCGCAGGAATCACCAATGCTCAACTCTTGGCTTAAACGGATCGACTCAGGCACGATTTGCGCAGTCAGATCGTCCAGAGACTCAGCACCAACGTAGTTCAACATTTCTTGTTGTTGGCTGCTATCCGGGCCGATATGGCGACGTAAGAATAAATCGTGCTGTTCTAACTGAGTGAGGGTTTGCTTGGTCATGATAAACCTTGTTCCAGATTTGCCGTAGCTCAGAACTGTAGGGTACTGATAAACGGGCTATTGTTATGTCAAACTTGCGCTAAAACAAACGAAGCCCCTTGGGGCTTCGTTAGCGTCGACGATTATTCCTCGTCGATGACAGCTTGGTAACCTTCTGCATCGAGCAGAGCGTCAACTTCTGATTCATCAGAAGGCATAACGCGGAAGAACCAGCCTTCGCCGTAAGCGTCGCTGTTTACGAGCTCTGGAGAATCTTCCAGTGCTTCGTTGACGGCAATCACTTCACCAGAGATTGGCGCGTAGATGTCAGAAGCCGCTTTCACTGATTCTGCCACTGCACAGTCGTCGCCTGCAGTCACAGTGTCGCCCACTTCTGGCAGCTCAACGAAAACCATGTCACCTAACAGCTCTTGAGCATGCTCAGTGATACCCACAGTGTAGCTACCGTCTTCTTCCTTGCGGATCCATTCGTGTGAAGAGGCGTATTTCAGTTCTGTCGGAATATTGCTCATTGTTCTTGTTCCTTGTTCCGTTTTTTAAAATGCTTGTTTACCGTTGCGCACAAAGTTTGGCGCTACTACTCTAACAGCCACGCGCTTTTTACGCATTTCGACTTCCGCCGTATCCCCAATCGAGTTAGGAACACGCGCCATCGCAATAGAATAGCCCAATGTTGGCGAGAAAGTACCGCTAGTGATCACGCCTTGCTGCTCAACACCCGCTGCATCGGTGAAAAATACTGGCATATCATGGCGTAACACGCCTTTTTCTTCCATCACCAGACCGACTAATTTGTCGGTACCCGTATCGTGCAGGGCTTCAAGCGCCTTACGACCGATAAAGTCACGGTCAGTTGGCTCCCATGCGATGGTCCAGCCCATGTTGGCGGCCAGCGGGTTGATGGTTTCGTCCATATCTAAGCCGTAGAGGTTCATACCAGCTTCGAGACGTAATGTATCGCGAGCGCCTAAACCACATGGTTTAACGCCTTGATCTAACAGAGCTTGCCACAGGGCTTCGGCTTCGGCTTCAGGTACGATGATTTCGTAACCCACTTCGCCTGTGTAACCTGTGGTCGCAATAAAGAGAGAGCCAGTTTGCTTACCGAAGAAAGGCTTCATGCCTTCTATGGCGGCGTTTTGCTCGCTACTGAATACGGCGGCGGCTTTCGCCTTAGCGTTAGGACCTTGAACGGCGATCATAGACAGTTCAGGACGCTCAGTCACAGTGACATCAAAACCTTGGGATTGTTTGGCAATCCACGCTAAGTCTTTTTCGCGGGTCGCGCTGTTAACAACAACACGGTAGAAAGTGTCGGTGAGGTAGTAAGTGATCAGGTCGTCGATGATGCCGGCATTGTCATCTAACATGCCGCCGTATAAGGCTTTACCAGGAACTTTAAGTTTGGCCACATCGTTTGCCAGCAACTTACGGAGGAATGCACAAGCGTCGGTTCCGGTCACATCAACTACTGTCATGTGAGACACGTCAAACATACCTGCGTCTTGACGCACTACATGGTGTTCTTCGATTTGAGAGCCGTAGTTTAGCGGCATGTCCCAACCGTGGAAGTCGACCATTTTGGCGTTTGATTCTAGGTGCTTGTTAAACAGAACAGTTTTATTAGCCATTATTATCCCTTTTTTGCGGCCTTTTTCAGGTCTCTGCCTAGCGTAGGGTGATACAAATCCGGCTAAATATCTGGCTAATCGGCATTTCACTTCCACGATGCATCAATTTGAAAGGTGATTCTTTCTGTATCAATGCGTCTGTCACTGCAACGCCTGATTTGCTCTGAATTAATCAGATATTTATCGTGATTGGTATAAGTACTAGGGTCTAAAATGCGGCGAAATTATACCTTGCGTCACAAATTTGTATACAGGAGATTTTTCTAATCCGAAGCCAGTGTCATTAGATTTTCTCATCTTCAACATGTAATTTTTTTACATACGAAAGCGAGATTTGCGCAGCCTGCAATCAAAAGATATACCCAAATAACCAGAAGATGCCGGATTCAGCGGGAATTTAACGCACTTTAGGCAAGGCGGTTATTTGAGGACCTAGTGGGCTAAGTTAAGAATAACCAACACAGCATAAAGTGCGTTAAAACCCGCCGGGACGGAGCGTCTAGGGCGCGCCACTTCTGCGTTGCATCAATTCAAAAGGTACCCGACATTTTCTCATTGATGCGCCTTGAATTGGCGCACCTTAGGCGCTCTGAAACTCGTATCTGCTGGTTATTTGGGTATACGGATATTATCAGCAATTATGATTACATTAGCGCAACCGAGGCTAGCGACATAACTTGGGGAGTGAGGACTTATTGCCCATGGCCTGTTGCATGAACACTGTTTTCAGCCCAGCGACATTATCAACGAGGTTGAGTCCCAGATCGCGAATGGCTTTTTTAAGAGGATTGCTCCCCTCGAACAGGCGCTTAAAGCCTTCCATCGCCGCAATCATCTCCATCGCATCGGCCTTGCGCCAACGCTCAAGGGCGCGCAGCTGGGCATAATCGCCAATATCCTTACCCGCCTCGTGTAGCTCGCCGATGACTTCGATAATGCTGGCAGCATCAAGGAAGCCTAGGTTTACCCCTTGGCCAGCTAATGGGTGAATAGTGTGGGCCGCATCCCCCGCGAGCACTAAACGGTGGCGGGCAAAATGGCGGGCGTAGCGCATCCGCAGTGGAAAGGCTTGGCGTTCACTCTCAAGCTTGCAAATACCGAGGCGGCCATCGAAGGCGGCGGTGAGATTGCGCTCGAACTGCTCTGGCGCCATCTCAAGTAATTCGGTGGCGCGCTCTGGCGGCACTGACCAGACGATGGAGCTGAGGTTATCTTCATATAAGGGCAAGAAGGCCAGCGGGCCGTCCTGCAAAAAGACTTGGCGGGCGGTGGCAAGGTGCGGCATTTCACTGCGAATGGTCGCCACGATCGCATGATGGCCATAATCCCAGAAGGTTAACGGGATCTTACATTGTTCGCGCACCCAAGAATTGGCACCGTCGGCGGCAATCACCAGTGCGGCGCTAACACTCTCAATGTCAGCATCGGCGCCATTGGCTAAGGTCAACCAAGCTTCGCGCTCACCAAAGGCGATACGCTCTATGCGCTGGTTTTCGATATGGGTGATATTGTCAAATTCACTGGCGCGCTTGGCGAGGGCGTAGCTGATGGCATCATTTTCGATAATGGCGCCAAGGCTAGGTTCACTGATGCTGCTGGCATCGAAGGCGATTTTACCAAAGCCGTCTTTATCCCATACCGCCATTTTTTGATAGGGCGTTGCACGGCTGGCATCGACATAGTGCCAAGCGCCGAGGTGCTCGAGTAAACGCTGGCTCGCCTTGTTGATCGCGCTGACCCTAAGCCTTGGCTCACCGCTCACGGCTTGGGTGCTTTGAGCATCGATCACGACGACATTCAAGTTGGCCTGCGCCAATCCTATCGCGGTGGCGAGTCCCACCATGCCGCCACCCACAATGGCAATGTCATAGGCTTGTGAACTTAACATGGGTACATCCTTTTCGCGTTGCGATACCAGTAATGATTATTTCCAGCCCATCGCCTTCTGCGCGACGGGGGTTTTCAGTGGCGGGAACCAAGATAACAGACGCAATCCCAGATTACGCCCAAGGGCCAAAGGCCAATATTGGTTAGAGAAGCCACGGACTAAAAATTCAATATTGCGAATAGTGCTGTTTCTATCCGCCTCACGGACCTGCAAATAGCCATGGGTAACGGCGACACCGCCGATATCTTCGCCCTGCGCCAGCGCTAGTTGCAGCACATCGAGCAGGCTGACGACATCCCGAAGGCCCAAGTTAAACCCCTGCCCCGCAATTGGGTGCAGAGTCTGCGCCGCATTGCCGATAAACACACATCTATGGTGAATCGGCCTTGGCATGTAGGACAGGTTTAACGGATAAGCATGGCGCTCACTAACGTCGATAAACTGGCCTGCGCGATAGCCAAAGGCTTGCTGCAACGCAGCTAAAAACTCGGCCTTGGGCGCGGTGAGCATCGCTTGCGCGCGGTGATTATCGAGTGCCCAGACGAGGGATAAACGTGGTTGGCCTTGGCTATCAGCCATCGGTAATAATGCCAGTGGGCCAGTCTCGGTAAAGCGTTCATAAGCCCAGTGCTGATGCGGCTTATCGGTTTGCAGATTAGCGATAATCGCGGTTTGCTCAAACGCCACTTGGGTAATGGGCAGATTAAAACTGCTGCGCACCTTGGACTGCAAGCCATCGGCCGCAACCACCAGCTTGGCGCAAATCCGCTCGCCGGAATCGAGCACTAAGGTGTGACTCTCGTTAGCCGGAATTAACTCTGACAGTTTGGCAGGGCAATACAGCTTAACCTGAGTTTTATGAAGCTCGCTAAAGAGCACTTGGCCAACTCTTTCAAGCTCGACCACTTGGCCCAGCGCATCTAAGTGAAACTGACTGGCGTTGAGTTCCGTCATCCCAAAATGGCCGCGATCGGATACGTGGATATCCCTAATCGCCGTGCCTAAATGCGCCAGTTTCGGCCATAAACCTAAACGGGATAACTCGAAGATGGAACCATGGGCAATGGCGATGGAGCGGGCGTCAAAGCCGGGGTGGCTATTATCGGGAAGATGCGCCTCGATTAAGGCAATAGATAAAGGTTTTTCAGTGCCAGACAAACGCGCTAAGGCCAGCGCAAGGGTCGCCCCCGCCATGGCGCCACCAACAATGGCAATATCGACATTTTGAACTGAATTATCCATGTGCTCTGCTACCGTCATGGGGTTCTCATTCAAGCTATGGCATGGCTAAAAGCGTTTCGCCATCAGGATGTTAGATTTGAAACTCATTAAAGGCGGAATCGTTCCGCCTTTCTCTTTCTACGATTAGTGGATCACCGCAGGATCGTCGCCCTCTCCGTGGCTCGGCTCTGGGCCAAACTCGGAGTAACACAAAATGGCGGCAATACGGACAAACTCCAGCAACTCAGTGTAAGCCGTTTCCGATTCTTCATCTTCGGTCACGTCAAACTCAACCTGAGCAATCTCCGCCAGATCTTTGATCACTTCACGCACTTCGGCCGAGGCTTTATTCAGCTTTGGCTGGATAATCGCGATGCCGGTTAAGAAGCTTTGCGTCCACAGTGATAACGCTTCAACGCGTTGACTTAACGGTTCTTCCTCTTCGGGAAGCAGTGGCATAAAGCCAAACTCAAAGTCGCCTAAACGGGCAACCGAGTCTTGGAATAGCTCACACACCAATTGATGCAGAGGCGCTGGTAAAGGTTGACCATCATTCATCAGGTCAAATAAAGGTTTAATCCACAGATCGCCAGTTTGATCTACGCCACCGCAGATTAACCCCACAAGGGCACCGTGCACTTCCACGGGATGCTGACCAATTTCAGCCGCATCGAGGGCGATTTTTAAGCTGTCGATACGTAACGAAGGAGGGGTAGCCATATCAGGTTCCAATCAGAATTTTCCAGCAGCAATGCTAGCAGAGATAAAGACTTGAACCAACTCTGATCCGGCATTCTTGGGGGCGAAGATAAAAATTCCGGCAACTGCTCACACAAGCAGCAAACAAAACGGCGAATGTGCAATCCATCGGCGGCTCACCTTGCACTTTTAATATCAGCCCTATATAGTCCGCCCTATCGATGCCAACGAAAGGATCATCTTCGAATGAGTAATAGTGCAGTTGAAATCACCCTACTGGGGCGCACCTACTCTATCGCCTGCCCGAAAGGTCAGGAAGATGCCCTACGCGTTGTGGCGCAAGGTGTTGAGCAACAGCTCATCTCGATGAAAAATCGCACCAACAGCTTAAGCCGCGAAGAAATTGCTATTATGGCGGCGCTGAATATTGGACACGAGTTGTACCAAGAAAAGCAAAAGAATAAGCACTATATGAAACAAATGGATGACCGCATCAGCCTGTTGCAGTCAACCTTGGAAAACGCCTTAGTTGAGCGTTCAACCAAATAGATTTAGACTGTGCCACTCGGTGCCAAGCACCATCTATCTGAGAAGAGTTGCACAGTGAATGGCTAAACTGGCCTATACTTTTTAAGCCAAGATTTTAGCGATTCAATACCGTTTTTGCTCCCTGGGGTGCAGGCCAACTGGTAATGTCCCTGTGCCGATAATTTTGATCTCAGGGTGAATGCTTTACTGACATTGAGCATGCTCGGCTCGTACCGAGAAGCCTTAGGAGGTAATCATTTACCCGCCTTGAACCTACGGTTCAAGGGCTACACCGGTAGCGGCATTCTGGGGAGCATCTTATTTATGTCTATCACTTCACCTGTCTCGAACACTTCGGCCCCAACAGTCAAGGGGCCACACGGTACTCAGTCTGCAATTGATACCCAGTCGCTAAGCCCAACTCTAAGTCCAACGCTAAGCCTAAGCCCAACGCTAAGCCGCGCCGAATTGCGTAAACAGATCCGCTTAGCTCGCCGCTCGCTTTCGACAGAGCAGCAGGCAGAGGCAAGCCTTGCCGCGGGTCAGCGAATGCTCGAAAAACTTAACGCGCTGAATGCCCAACATGTCGCACTTTACCTCACCCACGATGGTGAACTGGCAACCGCTCCGCTTATCGAAGCGCTTTGGCAACAGGGGATTCACACCTATCTGCCACGGCTCCACCCCTTTAATGCTGGGCAATTATTGTTTTTACATTACCACGCCGACTCGCCAATGCTGCCGAATCAATTTGGTATTTTAGAGCCTCGGCTAGATGTGCGTAACGTTATGCCGATTGAGCGACTCGATGTGGTGATCACCCCGTTGGTTGCCTTTGATATCCAAGGTAATCGTATGGGCATGGGCGGCGGCTATTACGACAGAACGCTAGCTAATTGGCACAGCAAAGGCAAACCACTGCCCATGGGGTATGCCCATGATTGCCAACAAGTACCGAGCCTGCCATGCGAACATTGGGATGTGCCCTTACCGACTATTATCACCCCAAGCCGCGAATGGCTGTTCGACTAGGCCCTTTAGTTGAATCAGCCCAGCTACTCGTTTAAACCCTGCTAATCGTTTAAATCCAGTGACTTTTTTAAACTCAGTACTTGATTAAGTTCACTGCTATTACGCCGCCTTACTTTAAATGCCGCCCACCATCGACATTGTGGCTACGCCCTGTAACGTAGCGGCTCGCCAATAGATAATCCACTAAGGCGATAATCTCCTGATTTCCAGCTTCTTTTGGCAAGATGGCCTTAGCCAAGGTCTTTTGCCGGTAGGCTTCATCATCGCTTGGATTAAAGAGGATCATTGCCGGCGCAATCGCATTCACTTTGATCTCAGGTGCCAATTTTGCCGCAAAGGATAAGGTTAAGTTATCCAGTGCCGCCTTACTGGCCGCGTAAGCCATGTGCTTGGCGCTGCCCTTTTCGGCCACATAATCGGTGAAATGGATAATATCGCTGGCGCCAATCTCGCCCTCGGCTCCCGCTCGCAGCTGTGAGGCAAAGGCCAAGTTCATTTGATAGGGCACGCTCACGTGCACCTGCATCATGCGCTGCATGACTTCATGGGCGGCAAGGCTTGGGCTGTTGTCTGGCAGCCAGTCAGAGGCATTATGGATAATGGCGCGGATTTTGGGATATTGGCTCAATTGCTCAATCAGGGTTTGCAGCTGCGCATTATCGTAGAAGTCGCATTGGATTAGAGTCGCGCCCAAAGACTGCAACTCATCGATGCTGGGATAATGGCTGCGATAGGTGCCAATCACCTTGTGCCCTTGGGCGAGCAAGTGTTTCGCGAGGGCGTAGCCAATGCGTTTACCCACACCAGTGATAATAATGGGAGCTGTCATATTCATCCTGTTATTTGCCGAGTACGGGCTTATGTGTTCAATGTAGGGCAAATCTAGTTAGCCAAATCATCAATAAAACAGTGTAATACACAGAATGTTACTGTCTTTATCGTCCTGCGCCTAATCATAAAGGCATTAAATGCTGCATGATTTAGATCTAAAATGATGGCGCCCGCGTATACTCAAGGCCAGCTTAATCGAGGAAGCCCTATGGAACTGCGGATTTTTTACGACGGCAATTGCCCTTTATGTAGCGCCGAAATGCGTCAGCTTAAAGCGCGCGATCCCGATGATCGCATCGAGCTTGTGGATCTTAATGCCGAGCATTTTGGCGCTCGCTTCGGCTATATCGATAAAGAGTACGCCAATGCCATTCTGCATGGTGAGACGGCGTCGGGGGAGATTTTGCTTGGGCTCGATGTCACCTGCAAAGCTTGGGGATTAACGGGTACGCGCCCTTGGGTGCAGATGCTACGCTTACCACTTATCAAACCTATTGCGGATTGGTGCTACCTGAGATTTGCCAAGCACAGATACCGCATCTCTTATTTACTGACAGGCAAGGCGCGTTGCGACAATCAATGCCAACTGCCTAAGTAACTAGCCTCAAGTAAAGACTCACATTTAGCCCATAAAAAAACGGAGCCATTGGGCTCCGTTTTCTGATAATCCAGATGGATTACTTAACGAAATCAACGCCTAGTTTGATATCACCTTTCAGCGTATCTAACATAGAATCACGGGCGTTAGCTTCGAATGCGCTCACTTCACCGTAAGGCAGTACTTTTTCGATACCGTTTTTGCCTAACAGCACTGGTTGAGCGAAGAATTCAGCGTGCTCGCTGCCGCCGTCAACGTAAGCACATTCAACGATGTTAGCTTCGCCTTGCAGACCACGAACCAGTGACAGACCGAAACGACAAGCCGCTTGACCCATAGAAAGTGTCGCGCTGCCGCCACCGGCTTTAGCTTCAACCACTTCAGTACCAGCGTTCTGGATACGCTTAGTTAGTGCAGCCACTTCTTCATCAGAGAAAGTCACGCCTTCAACTTGAGACAGTAATGGCAGAATAGTCACGCCACTGTGGCCACCAATAACGTTAACTTTAACGTCAGCAACGTTTAAGCCTTTTAATTCAGCGATAAAAGTTTCAGAACGGATAACATCAAGTGTCGTCACACCGAACAGACGGTTCTTATCGTAAACACCCGCCGCTTTTAACACCTCAGCAGCAATAGCCACTGTAGTGTTCACTGGGTTAGTGATAATACCCACTAACGCCTTAGGACAAGTTGCTGCCACTTTCTCAACCAGGTTTCGTACGATACCCGCATTGATGTTAAATAGATCTGAGCGATCCATACCAGGCTTACGTGCAACACCTGCAGAGATAAGTACCACATCGGCACCTTCCAGTGCTGGCGTTGGATCTTCACCCGCAAAACCTTTAACTTCAACAGCCGTAGGGATATGGCTTAAGTCTACAGCAACACCAGGAGTGACTGGTGCTATATCATAAAGGGATAGTTTTGAACCGGCAGGCAATTGAGTTTTTAACAGTAGGGCAAGAGCCTGGCCAATACCACCGGCGGCACCAAGTACAGCAACTTTCATAGTTATCTCCGTTAATTCTTGGATATGTGTGACATGGATCTAATTTCCGTTGGCGTCACATTACTGGAATGTCACGTTAATTTCAATTATCCCTTAGTCGTGGAGACAAAGTTTTAGCGAAACTGAGCATTCCAATGTTGAATATTTACTCTAGTTCAATATCAATACCGACAACACGGCTATCTAGCCATCCGTAATTTGCATTTTTATTCAGTCATAATGGTTATTTGTTGACACTTTGACCAAAACTATTCAAAATACGCCTGTTTTTTTGAATAAAGAATAAGACTATGCAAACGACCAAGAATCAGGATGACCTTGTTAGAATTTTTAAGGCGATTTTAAAAGAGGAGCGCTTTGGCTCCCAGAGTGAAATTGTCGCCGCTTTACAAGCAGAAGGCTTTAGCAATATTAACCAATCGAAAGTGTCTCGGATGCTGAGCAAGTTCGGTGCAGTGCGCACCCGCAACGCTAAGCAGGAGATGGTTTATTGCTTACCCGCCGAACTCGGCGTGCCTACCGCAGGCAGCCCGTTAAAGAACTTAGTACTCGATGTTGACCATAACCAAGCCATGATTGTCGTTCGCACCAGCCCTGGCGCCGCGCAATTAATTGCCCGTTTATTGGATTCCATCGGTAAACCTGAAGGGATTTTGGGGACCATTGCCGGAGACGACACTATCTTTATCTGTCCATCCAGCATCCAAGATATCGCCGATACCTTGGAAACCATCAAATCTTTATTCAACTACGCAGAATAAAAAAACAGGTCAGCTTGCTGACCTGTTCTGTTTTATCTGTACGCTTTTCAGTCCAACATTGCCCTCGTTTCAGGGCTGGTGTCCCGATTACGTTACAGAATAAGACCTATCTGTTGGTTTGGATGACGCACACCGAGAACAAACACTCGTCACCCCAAGCTTACAAACCTGAGCACTCAGCCACAGTTCGTCAGCCTTAGTAGGCCACACTGATCCTTTGATTAAGATGCGCCGCTTTTTCTGCTTCATCGAGCATCGCTTTGGCGTAGTCGGCTACTGAAATCTTGCTCTGGCCATTCGCATCGGTAAAGAAGCTATCGCCACCTAAACGGTAAGGGCCTTCGCTGGCGCCTGGGTAGATTTCTGCCGCTGGGCTAACAAAAGTCCAGTTAACAGTAGTATTGGCGGCGCGAAATGCCTTCAATGCCTCACCTTGAGCCAAGGCCTCATCCTTATAAGCGGGCGGGAAATCTGGCGTAGACACTAAGGTCACTCCCGGCGCGACTTCTAAACTCCCCGCACCACCAACCCACAATAAACGTGGCACTTTAGCCTGTGGCAACACGGCTAATAGATTATTAACTGTTTTCGCCACTAAGCCGTGATTCTGCTCGGCGCGGCCGCCCACTGAAGCAATTAACACATCCACGCCTGCAAAGGTTTCAGCGGTTAATGGCTGAGTCAGGTCAACACTACGCACTTCTGCTGGCGTTTCACCAAGCTTGCTTGGGTCACGCACTAAGGCAACCACTTCATGACCACGGCTCTGCGCCTCGTTAAAAATGGTTCCGCCAATCCAACCTGATGCACCTAATACTGCAATTTTCATTTGATAAGTCTCGCTACTGATTTAAATTGAGACCAGTTTACTTGCGACACTTCACGTGATAAATATCGATAAATGAGCATGATTGTTTCAGATTGAGATACTAATGGATAAAATCGCCGCCATGCGTAGCTTTATCGAAGTGGCCAACTGTGGCAGCTTTACTAAGGCCGCAGAACACCTCGATCTGAGTCGCCTACAGGTTTCACGTCATATTCAAGAAATTGAGCAGTGGCTGAGTTTACGTTTACTGCACCGCACGACCCGCAGCGTGAGCCTCACTCTGCAGGGTGAAGAAGCACTGCAATATTGTCAGCGAGTGCTGAGCGAAGTCGCCGCAATGGAAAGCCGCGCCCATAGTCATAACACCGAATTAGTAGGCAGTATTCGTATTGCCACGCCCGTCGGGCTTGGGCAACACAGTCTGTTTGATGTGGTCGATCGCTTTATAAAATTACACCCCAAGGTCAATATTCAGCTGTTAATGTCAGACAGTTTTGCTCAATTAGTGGATGAGCGGGTGGACGTGGCACTGCGCTATACCGAGCAGCCCGATGAGAATTTGATTGCCCGCAAACTGATGAGCATAGATGCCGTGCTGTGTGCCGCACCCAGTTACTTGGCTCAAGCCGAGCCTTTAACCGTCCCTAACGATCTGCTCCGCCATAATTGCCTTATCCATAATTCGCAGCAACATTGGCAGCTACTCAAGGAGCAACAGAGTGAGCTGATTAAACCTATGGGGAATCTGATGGCGAATGAAATGGGAGTGCTTGTCAGCGCCGCGTTGCGCGGACATGGGATTGCCTACTTGCCCTGCGACTTAGCCAATCCCTATCTGGCCAGCGGCCAACTACAAGAAGTGCTCCCCGAATACACGGCGCCAGGGCAAACCCTTTGGGCTGTGTATCTCTCCCGCAGTTATCAACAAGCGCTAGTGCGCGCCTTTATCGATTTTACCGCCCAGCAGTGGCAGCAGGATTTCAGCAAGTGGACGGCATCGAGCTAAGCCCACAAACAAAAACGCACTGAGGCTTTAAGGCTCAGTGCGTTATCTAAGGTTTTACGCAGGCTTAATTATCGAATTGCATCAAAAAATCTAAGCTTGGGGCGAAGAAAGAAGAGCCCGTCAAGGCGCTGGTGAAGTGCATCAAATGGTCGTGATTACCCGCGCCATCACCAAACACCATGCTGTGGAGCATCTTCTCGAAGTGCTCTGGCGTACGGCAGGTTGAAATAAACATCAGCCCCTGCTCCTTGAGCGAACCGTAAGGCATGCTCTGGCGCAAAATCTCAATCGACTTGCCGTTGTCATCCTTGAGGTTTACCCGCTTGATATGGCTGGTTAATGGCTTATCTTCGGACTCGTATTCGATATTGTCTTGCTTGGTACGACCGATAATATCTTCTTGCTTTTTAAGCGGTAATCTATGCCACTTACTCAAGTTGTGGGCGTACTTTTGCACGTGAATGTAGCTGCCGCCTTTAAATTCAGGATCTTCATCCCCGACTAAGGCGACCTCTTGACGATGGCGTCCTTTAGGATTTTCGGTGCCATCCACAAAGCCCGTTAAATCGCGACTATCCATAAATCTAAAGCCGCGCTCCTCTTCGACTAACTCGACTAAGTCTTCGAACATTTGGCTGATTTCGTTGGCGACTAAATGCAAAATGTCGTAGCGGTCGCAGCGAATATGCACAAACAGATCGTATTCGATCGCAGGCGCCTCACGGTTACCCGCTTGCATCGCTGGGAATGGTTTGAGCATTTCGGGGCGAGCATCGGGATAGAGGCTGTCCCAATAGTTGGCGCCTATGCCCACAAAACCATTGAATGCGCTGTCGGAATATTGATCCGTCAACTCATAAATATACTGCGCAACGTTGGCAATACAGGGACGCAATTGCGATTCAACGTTATCGTTGTCGCTCGCATTAAACATCAAATAGACGCTATGTAAGTTTCCCTCTGCACACACACCCAACTGTTCACGCGGCATATTTTGAATATCCATCTGGTTATCACCCTTTTGTCGATTCATTTTCGGCAATATTATCCGCAACTTTACCTGAAAATGACATTAAGTAACGCACAGTTTGTCCGTCTTTGTAATGTAAACACGTTTGTAGACTGGAATATAAAAATTGACGAGGCCATTACGCCTCGTCAATCAGTCTTACGCAAGCTTCGGCGCTCATTACGCCGCAAGCAAATTATGCCTTAGTAACCCGCGGCATAACCGTCTTTACGGCTTTCGGAGGCGCCGCGGTAAACGCCCGTTTCCGCATTAAAACCAATGGCTTGATATCCGCCAAAATCACCAAGCCCATCGCGGAGCACATGGCCTTTCTTAATCAGCTCACGGCGAGTTTCAACGGGGAAGCCTGATTCTAAGCTCACATAGCCACCGTCATTCATCACCTCGCCCGTAGGCTCGGTCGAACCTGTGTGCAAAATTCTGGGGGCATCGCCCGCTTCTTGCAAGTTCATTTTAAAATCAATCAGATTAACAATGATCTGCGCGTGCATTTGCGGCTGCGTTGCACCGCCCATCACCCCAAAACTTAGCCAAGGTTTACCGTCTTTAGTTACAAAGGCGGGAATAATGGTATGGAAGGGGCGCTTACCAGGCGCGTAGGTGTTGAAACGACCTTCGGTGAGATCGAACATCTGCCCGCGATCCTGCAGTACAAAACCGAGATCCGGTGGCGTCATACCTGAGCCCATGCCGCGGTAGTTACTCTGGATCAGCGACACCATATTGCCGTCTTTATCCGCGGTAGTGAGATACACAGTATCCCCATGTTGCAGCGCAGGATTACCCGCATCGACACTCTTAGCCGCCTTGTTTAAGTCGATAAGTTTGGCGCGATCGTAATTGTATTGCTGCGAAATCAGCTCTTTAACAGGCACTTTGTTAAAGGCCATATCGGCATAGAATTTCGCGCGGTCGGCAAAGGCAAGTTTTTTAGCCTCTACGAATAAATGCACATATTCGGGGCTGTTAAAGCCCATGGCCGCGACATCGAAGGGCTCCATGGTTTTTAAGATCTGTAGTGCAGCAATCCCCTGCCCATTGGGCGGCAATTCCCACACATCATAGCCACGGTAGTTGGCTGATACGGGTTCAACCCAGTCGCTAGTATGGCTGGCTAGGTCTTCATAACTGAGGTAACCGCCTTGAGCCTTCATGTATTTATCTATGCTCTTGGCAATGTCGCCCTTATAGAATGCGTCGCGACCGCCCTTGGCAATTTTCTCGTAGGTGTTTGCTAATGCAGGATTTTTGAAGATTTCTCCTACCGCAGGCATTTTGCCATTGGGCATATAGGTTTCTTTAAAACCGGGGAATTGACCGAGTTTTTTACCACTGCCATTAAGATAATAAGCAATCAGCTCAGAAACGGGGAAGCCTTCGCGGGCATAACGAATCGCTGGCGCTAAATTATCGGCCATCGGCAGTTTGCCGAACTTATCGTGCAGCTCGAACCATCCATCCACCGCGCCGGGAACCGATACAGGCAGCGGCCCAAAGGGCGGTAAGTAATCTAAGCCGAGGGATTTAAGCTTCTCTAGGGTTAAGGATTTGGGGCTACGACCCGAGGCATTGAGGCCATAGAGCTTTTTATCTTTAGCGCTCCAGACAATGGCAAATAAATCGCCGCCAACCCCGGCACCAGTAGGCTCGACTAAGCCCAGCATGGCATTGGCCGCAATCGCCGCATCCACAGCACTGCCGCCCTGTTTTAACACATCAATCGCCACCTGTGTCGCCAGCGGTTGGCTGGTCGCCGCCATCCCATGGGTGGCATACACTTCTGAGCGCGTCGCAAAGGCTTTACCCGTTATCCTATCCATGGCCAATACTCCCGATGACGACATTGCTGTCGCCACTGTGACTAAGGTACAAATTGATTTTATTGTTTTTATCATAATTCCTCCCACTCTGGAGGAATTAAGGTAACAAGGAAGGCTGAAAATATCAGCAATCTAGAGGTTTTTTGCCCAAGTTAAACGTAAGCAAAGATGTCATACTTTATGCTGATACAGTGACATATCCTCTGCGGCCTGCTTAAGACTCAAACAGCACCAGAGAATGTGGCTCAGTGCTTAACCCCACTCGCTGGCCAACATTCAACTGCATGATTTGACTGCGCACTTCAACATAATGGGCGTGGGACGCCGCCTCGACTTTCACCCAATAATGGCAAAATGCCCCGAGGAAGCGCCGCTCGGTAATGGTCCCCACACCCGCATCATCGGCGCTAAGCGCCAATTGCTGTGGCCGCAAAAACACTTGGCCATTGAAAGCATGGGATTGCGACAAGGGCGTCAGGCTGCGCAGCTCACCAATCGGGGTGGCAACACTATGGCCATCGAGCACTTCGGCGGGTAAGTAGTTACCACTGCCAAGAAAATCCGCCACATAGCGGCTATTGGGCGCGGCATATAAGTCCTCGGCGCGGCCATGCTGCACTATCACGCCTTGGTTGAAAATAGCCAAGGTATCGGCAAAGACGAAGGCCTCATCCTTACTGTGGGTCACAAATACCGCGCTGACATTACGCTGTTTGAGTATGCTGCGGATCTCCGCCATCATGCTGTGGCGCACTTGGGCATCGATATTCGAAAAAGGCTCATCGAGTAACAGTAATTGCGGCTCATAGGCTAGTGCGCGGGCAATCGACACCCGCTGCTGCTGTCCGCCGGATAGCTCATGGGGATAGCGTTTGGCTAACCCTTCGAGCTTCACTAGGCCGAGCATGTCATCTAACCGCGCCTTGCGCTGCGCAGGCGTTAGTTTTGCCACACCAAAGAGAATATTCTCGGCGACGGTCAAATGGGGGAACAAGGCATAGTCTTGGAAAATCATCCCGATCCCCCGTTGCTCACTCGGCACAAATTGCCCTGCGCCGCTAACCGTCTTGCCATTGATTTTAATTTCACCTTGGCTGATGGCCTGCAATCCTGCAACCGCCCTCAGCAAAGTCGTTTTGCCGCAGCCACTTGGGCCTAACAGCGCAAGGATTTCCCCTTGAGCCAAGGTTAAATCTAAGCCTTTGAGTACCTGTTGGCCCTGATAATCGCTATGAACTTGATGAAGATTGAGGGTGCTGGTCATCGGCTATCTTGCTCCAAGGAACGGTTTAAATAAATCAGCGGGACTAAGCCCACGAGCACAATCACAATAGCGGGCAAGGCGCCATGTTCAAGCTTTTCGTCTGAGACAAACTGGAAGACATGGGTCGCAAGATTCTCAAACCCTATGGGACGCAACAACAATGCCGCCGGTAATTCTTTCATGCTTTCGATAAATACCAACAACGCCCCAGCAAATAAGCCTTTGGTGAGTAGCGGTAAATGCACTCTTTGCAATAGTCGTCTTGGGCTCTGCCCCAGAGTCAGACTCACCATGTCCAGTGACGGCGAAATGCGTTTATAGCTGGTCTCAACACTGCCGATAGCGATAGCCACAAAGCGCACACAAAAGGCAAAAACCAGTGCGGCCGTACTGCCCGTAAGCAGGAGCCCAGGGCCTGTCATCCCCAACCAATCGGCTACGTCATTGATTGCAAAATCGAGCAGGGTTAATGGCACCAATACGCCAATGGCGAGCACTGTGCCAGGCAAGGCATAGCCAGTCGATGCTAAGCGTGATGGCAGCGCATCGCTCGACCTTGGGCTCACGCGGCGAATAAACATCAATATCAATGCAATCGTGCAGCACACTAGGCTAGTGATGAGTGCGAGGCTCAAGCTATTCACGCTCAATTGCCAGAAAATCGGATCCCAGCTCTGCTCAAAATAATCGATGGCATAGGAGAGTAAAATCCCGCTTGGCAGCACAAAGGCCAGCACTAACAAGGTGATGCAATAGCCGAGAGCAAACAGGGTTTGCATCGGTGAGAGCCGATATAAATCGCTCGCTTGAATACGGGACTGCTTTTGGAATAACTGCTGCTTACGGCGAGCAAAACGTTCCATTCCAATCAGACTAAACACTACCAAGAGAATAATGGCCGAGAGCTTAGCCGCCGCAGTCAAATTGCCATAACCCAGCCAAGTGTCGTACACGGCAGTGGTCAGGGTTGGTACGGCAAAGTAGTTAACCGTAGCAAAATCCGCCGCGGTCTCCATCGCCACTAAGGCTACGCCCACGGCCAAGGCGGGCCTTGCCATTGGCAAAGATAAACGCCAAAAACTCTGCCACGGCGAGCAGCCCATAATTCTCGAGGCGTGGGCCAAGCTTAGGGATTGCTCCATAAACGCGGTGCGCGCCAACAGATAAATATAGGGAAAGAGCACCAGCGACAACACACATGCCGCGCCGCCTAAGGTACGAATATCGGGGAAAAAGTAATCCTGCGGTGAACTCCAACCAAACACAGAACGAAGCCCAGTTTGTACTGGGCCGGCGTAATCGAGTAAATCGGTATATACGTAGGCAACAATGTAGGCAGGCATGGCCAAGGGGAGCAATAATGCCCATTGCAGATAACGCCTAGCAACAAACTCACAGCGCGCCATTAACCAAGCGCAGGGCAGTGCCAACAAGAGTGAACCAATACTCACCCACAGGATCAACCATAGGCTGTTGGAGATATAAGTAGGTAATACAGTGGAGAGCAGATGACCAAAGACGGCCTCATCAGCTGCGCCGCCTGAAGAATTAACGCAAAGAGGGGTAACACCAGTAGCGCGGCTATGGCATAACCAGTAAGCGACCAGCTTCTGGCTAATCCTAAAATCATGTGGATCCTTTAACCTAAGTGCGCCAATCAAGGCGCACTTTTCACTTTTACTATTTCTAGTCGTTATAAGCGCTCAACTAGAGATCGAACTGAACTTCATCTAACAGTTTCACCGCCGCTTGATGGTATTCCGCCAGTTTGAAAATCGGTAATTGGTCGGATTTAAACTCGCCCCAAGAGGCGACCAAGGTTGAAGGCGCGACATCGGCTTTGACTGGATACTCCATGTTCACTTCGGCATAGGCTTTTTGTGCCACATCCGCAGACAGAAACTCCATCAACTTGATTGCATTGTCTTTATTCGGCGCATGGCGAGTGAGCACCATACCAGAAACGTTCACATGGGCACCGCGATCGGCTTGGTTCGGGAAGTTAATCACCACTGCCTCTGCCCAGCTCTTTTGCTCTGGATCTTGCAGCATATTGCCATAGTAGTAGCTGTTACCAATGGCGATATCACATAAGCCCTCTTTAACCGCCTTCACCTGCGCCCTATCGTTACCTTGAGGCTTGCGTGCTAAGTTGGTTTTCACACCTTGCAACCAAGTCTTAGTGTCGGCCTCACCGTGGTGGGCGATCATAGACGCCACTAAGGCGATGTTATAAGGGTGCTTACCACTGCGCGTACAGATCTTGCCTTTGTACTTAGGATCGGCCAACTCTTCGTAGCTGATGGCTTGTGGGCCGAGGCGATCTTTTGCCGTATAGAGATTACGCACACGCATCGTTAAGGCATACCATTGTCCATCGGGATCGCGGTATTGCGCGGGGATATTGCTATTGAGCTGCTCACTTTTCACGGGAGCCGTCAGGTCTTTGTCGACCAATTCAACCAAGCGAGAGAAATCTGAAGTTAACACTAAATCCGCAGGGGATAAACGGCCTTCGCGGGCGATACGCTCGGCAATACCGTCTTTCGCAAAGACAAAATTGACCCCAATGCCCGTTTCCTCCGTAAAGCGCTTCAGAATAGGTTCAACCAGAAACGGCTGACGGTAGGAGTAAACGGTTAATGTCTCATCAGCGCTAGCCGAATTCGCAACCGACATTAACCCAAGTAAAGCGGCACAAGTTACCCATTTCATTCGCGATTTCTCCCCAAAATGATGACAGCAAGCGTGAGTCAATTCTTAAGACTATTAATGATAATAGTTATCAGTTGCGCAAGAGTAATAGATCAAATGAACTAGGGCAATAGGTTGATTAACTTTTTGTTTTTAATGAAATAAAACTTAAAACTGGTGATTATCTCAAACCAAACTAAACTGAACCTTAATTCGCTTAAAATACATGAGGAGGCGGTATGTTGGGCGTTTTACTACTGCTGGTCATCGCGGTAGCGCTACTCGCATTGCTGACACTCAAGCGAGGCCCTAAAAAGCGCAAGCACTTTGTCAAACTCATGGAAACCGCAAAAAATAAAAATCAACGAGTTGCAGGGCAAGATCGCCGCTTCCACTGTGTCAGTATCGAAAATGACGGCAGTTGTTGTGATCAGGTAGATGAGCTCAAAGGGAAACGTTTTCTATCGAAGGAAGCCCCTGAGCTTCCCATGGAAGAATGCACTATGGCCAATTGCCAATGCCGCTATCAACACTATGATGATAGACGCCAAACGGGTAATGATCGTAGGGTCGATTACGGCATAACGAAGGATCTCTACGGCGCGTTTGGTGAACATAATCGCCGTGAGACCCATAGAGGCCGCCGCTCGACAGACCATTAAACGCCTTTTACGCTGGGCGAGTTTCCACAAACGCTGGGAGATCGCGCATCTCACTAAACCAGAGCGAGGTCGCGGGAGCCACTTTACGCCAATCAAGCTCTGGATGTCTGAAATCCACATAATCTAATAAGCAAATTAAGGCTAATTGTGGCGCCTGAATCGTTGCCTGAGTGATCACGCTCTGATGTTCCATTTGCATCAAACCACGCAGCAGCGCTTGCTCAAAACGCGATGTCCAAAAGGCCGATCTTACCCCTTCCTCTTCACGCATTTGTTCTTGGCGCAATTTTACTGCGCTATCGATAAGACCTTTGATCATCGAATATTGGCACTGTAATACCCAATTATTCACTTGGCCACCGAACATCTGCTGCTCACCTAATTCGGCGTCTAAATAGCGCATAATCACTTCGCTATCGAAGATAGGCACACCATCGTTGGTGATGAGGCAAGGGATCTGCCCAAGCGGGTTAACATCGAGCAGCTCGGCGGTGTTTTCCATCGGATTGACTAAGACTTCTTCGATATCCTTAATCCCTAAATAACGGATTAATGTGCGAACACAGCGAGCATAGGGTGAAGCGAGGGAGCAGAGCAACTTCATCAAAAAATCCTTCTATATGACTGACATTAAAACGATTAAGACTAATTATTTGTCATTAACACTCAACCAATTACCAATACTTCTCGACGGTAATTTGTCCCGGAGCGCGGCGTAAATTCTTTGCGAGTCCCTTGTCGAGCAACGCGGCCTGTGCGCCACTGATCATCCCCGGATTACCACAAATCATTACCTGTGAATCCGCCGCGCTGAGCGCTAAACCGACTTTAGCTTCAATCTCTCCCGAGACTAAGCCATCGGGGATACGACATTGCAGTGCATCGTCAAGCTTTTCACGGGTGACGGTTAAACACAGGATAAACTGATCAGGATATTGCACCGAATAAGCCTTTAATTTATCAAGGTAAGCTAAATCTTTAGCTTCGCGGACACCATAGACGAGTACGACTTTTTCGAAACGCTGCCAAGGCTCGGCTGTATCGAGCATAGATAAGAATGGCCCCACGGCCGTGCCCGTGGCTAACAGCCATAAGTGACGGCCTTGCCCTTCCCCCTTAGGGATCTCATCTAAAGTCATAAAGCCTGTGGCTGTGGGGGTGATCTCGATTTCATCCCCGATGGCAAGATTTTGTAATTGTGGGGATAACTGGCCCTCTTCTACGGCCACAGCCAAGATTTCGGCATAGGGTTTATCGGGGGAATTAACCAGGGAATAGGCTCTAGCGACACGCTTATCATCTTGCAGCTGACTGAGTTTAATAAATTGACCCGGAATAAAGGGCGCCAGTTCGGCCGCTATCCGCAGCGAAAATAATTTATCACTCCAATCAATACGTTCAATAACACGTCCCCTAGTCCACATAACTCGCCCTCAAGCAAAACGTTAAATAGACCCCTAGCATAGACTGTTCTCTGCGCAACAAAAACCCCTTATTGCAAGGGGCTTAAGACAAGGGAAATGGCAACAACATTGAGTGCTAAGCGCGGGACATTATGCGCTAGCCATTTGTGTCTCATCTGGTTTCTTATTGAAGCTATCTCGGAAGGCCTGCAATCCCTCTTGCACCAATCCATAGGTTTTATCGACGCCATCGGCGATATCCCCTTGCAGCACTTTAAGGCCAGACAAAATATCTCGCGCCTCCTTAAAGCCATTATCGATAGCGCCACCTATGATGCCCATAAAACTGTCGAGCTGATCATTTAGACTCATATTCGAATTTTGCTGTTGGTGAATGCTAAAAAATTGCGTCGCAAAACTCACAATCCTATCGGCCGTCGCCTCGGGAGAATAATCGACCTGATTGTCATAGTTAGTTTGAGTCGCATTTGGCCCCATCGAAGGCGCTAATTCTTTATCTATCGCTTCAATTGCCGCGCGATAAAGTAACGCCATGGATTGATCACCGGATTTTAGACTCACTTCTTCCTGTGCCGACAAAATAGCCTGGTTCATTAGCTGCTTACTGGTTTGGTATGCAGTCTGTTTGCCGGGCGCTTCCACATTTTTCGTCTTTTCACTATTAGCAGCGGCATTGTCAGCATACTTCTTATGGGGCGTAGAAGGAGTCTGTACCTGTGCAGGGTTGTTGATTTCCATGATGCTAATCCATTCAATTTGGGATGACTTTATTATCGACCAAAAATTGAGCAACTTTAGTAATTTTATAAATTGCAGTACCATCACAACCTAAGGCAATGATACCCATGATGAATCTACTCGCCTCAGTGTCACACTTGCATACCCCATTAGATAAGGATATACGGCATGGCAATTCCCCAATGGTTAACAGCTGTTACCCACTCCTTACGCATCAACAGCTTCAATGCCCCTCGGCTATTACACACTCAGCTGTTAGGCCTGTTACTCTTTACTAGCATTGGACTCAGCGCCAACAATCAAGCTTTTGCCGATAATCGATTGATTATTTTGGTGAGACATGCCGAAAAAGCCGAAGCTCCAGCAGGCGATCCTACACTTTCAGATGATGGCCATGCACGTGCCCTCGCGCTGGTTAGCGCCTTGCAAAGGACACAGATCTCGCAACTGATCGCGACCCAATATCAAAGAACCCAGCAAACCTTATTGCCTATGTCTGCGGAGCGGCATTTACCCATTACCGTGGTCGCAGCAGAAAAACTAATCGAAGTCCATATTCAGCAGATAGTTGAACAAGTACATGCCGTTAAAGGTAACAGCTTAATCGCGGGGCATTCCAATACCGTCCCACTGATCATCAAGGCCCTTGGCGGCCCTGAAATCCCCACCATCGCAGAAGATGATTACAGCCAGCTGTTTTTACTCTCCATCCATGATGGACAGCCAGCGAGCCTTATCTCCACCCGTTATGGACACGAATAGAGGATAACAAGATGCAAGAACTCAATTGGTTTATGTGGGGACTGGATCTCTTCTCAGGACTCTTTTTAATTCTCATTGGTTTAGGCGCCCTCGCTGTCGTCTATATGTACATCGCCGACAAGCTACAAACCAAACAGGCCGTGCGCCACAACTACCCTGTGATAGGTCGCTTTCGGTATTTATTTGAGAAACAAGGTGAGTTTTTTAGACAATATTTTTTCGCACAGGACAGGGAAGAATTGCCCTTTAACCGCGCCGAGCGGAGCTGGGTATATCGCGCCGCGAAAAATGTCGACAGAACCATCGCCTTTGGGTCGACACGCCCACTAGACAGCACGGGCGCCATCATGTTTATGAATACCGCCTTTCCGACTCAAGATGAAGATATCACTCCAATTCTGCCTCAAACCATTGGCCCCCATTGCCGTGAGCCTTACACCACTAAGGCCATTTGCCATATCTCCGCCATGAGCTTCGGCGCCCTATCACGCCCTGCCGTCACCGCCTTATCCCACGGCGCAGCGCAGGCGGGATGTTGGTTAAATACCGGTGAAGGTGGCTTAAGTCCTTATCATTTAAAAGGTGGCTGCGACTTAGTCTTTCAAATTGGTACCGCTAAATATGGTGTACGTAATGAGCACGGCCATTTAGACGATGACAAGCTCAAAGAGATCGCCGCACACCCTGAAGTTAAAATGTTTGAAATCAAAATGAGCCAAGGCGCCAAACCAGGCAAGGGCGGTATCTTACCGGGAATCAAAGTCACCGAGGAGATCGCCAAAATTCGCGGTATCCCGCAGGGCCATGATTCCATAAGCCCCAATGGTCATATCGAGTTTAAAAATGTGGCTGACATTCTGGATATGATTGCCAGAGTGCGTGAGGTCACGGGTAAACCCACCGGCATTAAGGCCGTACTTGGGGACGTGCAATGGCTCGAAGATTTTTGCGATGAAATTGAGCGCCGTGGCGAAGCATCCGCCCCGGACTTTTTTACCTTAGACAGTGCCGATGGCGGCACAGGCGCCGCCCCTCAACCCTTAATGGATTATGTGGGACTGCCACTCAAGGAAAGCCTGCCCATACTGGTGAATATCTTAATTCAGCGTGGGCTACGTAAACGCATTAAAGTGATCGCCTCGGGTAAACTCATAGTGCCATCGCGGGTGGCTTGGGCGCTGGCCTTAGGTGCGGACTTTATCGCCTCAGCCCGTGGCAATATGTTTGCCCTCGGATGTATTCAAGCACTGCAATGCAACAAAGATACCTGTCCAACGGGTATCACGACTCACAATAAGAAACTCCAGCAAGGTCTTGCTCCTAGAGATAAATCGACGCGTGTCGCCAACTATAACCATAACCTGCACCACGATTTAGCCTTGATAGCCCACTCCTGCGGTGTGACAGAGCCAAGACAACTCAAGCCATCCCATGTGAGGATTGTACTCGAGAGCGGTTTGTCGGTTTCATTGGATAAGTACTATTCCCATATCAATCAATAAGTAACCTAACTCTGTATGCATTTTGTACGACTTTAGTCTAAAGTTAATTTAGCAAGAGGTAATTTGAATGCGTATCACAAAAGGGGTAAGATCCGTGATGCACGCATGAGATTAAACAACTGCATATTAAGTTAAGGAAACACTGTGAAAGCAAGCTTTGTAAGCCATATGCCCGACAGTAAGACTGCCAGCACAAGCTGTAAGAGCTGTAATCGCTTGACCGAGATCGAAGGCGAACTAGTGTGTTTTCGTGAAGGCCAAGTCATTCGGCTCACGCGAATCGACGAATCGACCACCAAATTCAATCTGTTGTGTGAAGGTTGGAAGGCAGAAAAACCAAAGGGAATATAATTTCTTATATTCCCTTGTTTTGTTTCAGCAGTGATACTCTCTAATACCCACCACGAATATCTGCATTATATTCATTGGTTTTACGGATAATCCCAGCTAATTCAAGTTCTTGATTCAATTTTGCCAGAGTTAAACGTCTTGTGGTCACTTTAAGGCCTGCATTTAACTCTGCGTGAATGCGTTGTAGCGAATCATAATCCACACCGCGTTTTTTAAGGGTTGCCATAATCGCAAACCAGTCTGTGCTTACTTTCTCTTCTCTGCCTTCAATATTGACTCTTAATGCCATATTTTCCATGCCAAGCACCTCTTATCATTATTTGCTTGGATTTGAGTATAGAGAGCCGAACCTGAATAAAAACTGAATTGTCCCAACGCTGTTACACTTCTACCGAAAGCTGCTGTTGCTCATTTTGTATGCGCCACAACTTAGCGTATAAACCATCCTGAGCCAGTAAAGACTGATGATTCCCCTGCTCGACAATTTCCCCTTGGCTTAAGACCACGATTTGGTCGGCGTCGACTATGGTCGATAACCTATGCGCCACCACTAAGCTGGTATGCCCTTTCGCGACCTCGCGCAGTGCCGACAGAATAGCTTGTTCCGAACGGCTATCGAGGGAGGATGTGGCCTCATCAAACACTAACACTGGGGAGCCTTTTAAAATCGCCCGCGCAATGGCCACACGCTGTTTCTCTCCGCCCGAAAGCTTTAAGCCCCGCTCACCCACTTTGGTATCCCAACCTTGGGAGAGCGACGCGATAAAATGCTCTAAATGTGCGAGTTTGATGGCATGGCGCACTTCTTCATCTGTCGCATCGGGGCGGCCATAACGAATGTTCTCCACTAAGGAATCATTAAATAACACAGTATCCTGCGGCACTATGGCAATAGCACGGCGCAGTGCATCTTGGGTTAAGTGACGAATATCTTGCCCGTCAATCAAAATGCGCCCTTGCTCCACATCGTAAAAACGGAACAACAACTTGATGAGTGTTGATTTTCCGGCGCCGCTATCTCCAACGACGGCGACTTTTTCCCCGCCGCCACCTTAAAGCTGACGTTGCGCAAGATGGGCCTGTCATCGTAGCTAAAACTCACATGTTCAAAACTAAGCTCGCCGCGCTTAGGCTCAAAGTCTAAGGCATCGGGTTTATCCACTATACGAGGATGCTTATCGAGCAGACTGAACATCCGCTCAATATTGGCTAAGGCGCCACGGATTTCACGGTAGACAAATCCCAAAAAGTTGAGCGGCATAAAGAGCTGCATCATAAAGGCATTGACCAATACAAAGTCACCTAAGGTCATCTCATTATTGGTCACTTTATAGGCGGCTAACGCCATCATCGCCGTCATCGCCAACGCAATAATCAGCGCCTGCCCACCGTTGAGGGCAAATAGCGATAAACGATTCTTACGTTTAGCCACTTCCCATTGATCTAAAGCTTGGTCATATCGATCCGATTCATACTTTTCATTATTAAAATACTTCACGGTTTCATAGTTGAGCAGACTGTCGATGGCGCGGGTGTTGGAGAGTGAGTCGGCCTTGGCCGCATCGCGGACGTATTCGGTGCGCCACTCTGTCGCCACCACCGAAAACCAGATGTAGGCCATCACTGAGGTAAAAGTGATCGCGGCGAAGGCAATGCCATAATTAAAAAAGAAAATACCAATAACCATGGCGATTTCGAGCAGGGTCGGCACTATGTTAAACACCATAAAGCGCATCAAGAAACTCACGCCACTGGTGCCGCGCTCAATATCCCTCGACAAGCCGCCTGTGCGCCGCTCTAAGTGAAAATCCAAATCGAGTCGATGTAAGTGATCGAACACCGCTAAGCCCAAACGGCGAATGGCCCGCTCAGTGACACGGCCAAAGAGTGTGTCGCGGATTTCACCCGTGATCACAGTTAATAGTCGCACCGCGCCATAGGCTAATACCAACCCGATGGGCACACTCAATGCCTGCGCGGTCTTATTGGCATCCAAAGTATCGACTAAATCTTTAAGAATAAAGGGCAAGCCCACGCTGGCAAGCTTAGCAACGATAAGACAAGACATGGCCAATGCCACTCGGCCCTTGTACTCGAGCAAATAAGGCCAGAGCAACTTAACTACGTGCCAATTGAGCTTATCGATGGGACCTTCAAAATACAGTGTTGGGCGCATATGTCTAAACCTTTGCCAAAGTCGCTCAATTGTAGCAGCATGGCGCACGTTAAGGCGAAACCAAACAGGGAAAGTTTGAATAAAATCAATCAGATTTTTCTGACAGACAAAAAGCGGCCATCTTGGCAAAATCTCTCTGGCTTATCGAAATAAAAATGTCATGCTAACGACTTACGCTCAGAGAGTTCGCAACGCGAATATTAAGGTAAAAAAATTCTGAATCAAGCTTGGCTATATCAGAACAGTAACCGTTAAAATAGGCCTAACATCAAGGGTTCTACTGTTGAATATTTTGTCGGTTTTACCCAAAATGCCCTATGGACTTAAGATCGCTAGCAGCAGGATTTGCAAATCTCTGGCCGTAGATCCGTGTGTATATGCCGTGCTGCACTCGTTCTGCGATAACACTAACGATAATTCTAATAAATTAAGATCGAAGGAAGCTTTATGTTGGATTCCGCTAAAGTTCAATACCCGCCATTACCACTGATCCAAACTTGGGTGTGGATGATGATCGAATCTGGCAATCCAGAAATTCAGGACAAAGGCAGAAATAACCTCATTGCAGCTTTTGGTAGCTTGGCCAAAGCTAACGAATACTTAGCCGAAATGAGCAAAAAATAATAAAAATAAAGGCGCCAGAATAGCGCCTTTATTTTTGAGCTTTTCAGGACTTAGACCCGCTGGCGGCGTGCAATAACGCTCTGATTTAACACATCTAACAGACCCTCGGTATCATCCCAGCCAATACAGGCATCCGTAATACTCTGGCCATAACATAACGCCTGGCCTTCAATCAGATCTTGGCGACCTTCCACTAAGTGGCTTTCAACCATCACACCGAAAATTGCCTTATTACCCGCGGCCACTTGCTCGGCCACATCGTTCGCGACATCCATCTGGCGTTGATATTGTTTGCTGCTATTGGCATGGCTAAAGTCGATCATAATGTTATCGACAAGCTTGGCCTTTTTCAGTTGTTCGCTGATCTGCGCAACATGGCTGGCACTGTAATTAGGCTCACGGCCGCCACGCAAAATGATATGGCAATCAGGATTACCTTTGGTCGACACAATCGCCGAATGGCCAAATTTGGTTACCGATAAGAAGTGGTGCGGCGCATTCGCGGCGCCGATAGCATCAATCGCCACCTTGATCGTGCCGTCAGTGCCATTTTTAAAGCCTACAGGGCAAGATAACCCAGAAGCTAATTCACGGTGCACCTGCGATTCTGTGGTGCGCGCACCAATCGCGCCCCAGCACATCATATCCGCCACATATTGCGGAGTGATCATATCGAGAAACTCACCTGCGGTAGGCATGCCAGAGTCATTCAAATCGACTAAAAGTTTACGCGCGGTACGTAAACCATCGTTCAGCTTGAAGCTGTTATCCATATAAGGATCGTTGATGAGCCCCTTCCAACCCACTGTAGTACGCGGCTTTTCAAAATAAACACGCATCACCACTTCGAGCTGATCTTGATAACGTTCTCTGAGCGCAACCAGTCGCTGGCCATATTCCAATGCGGCCTTAGGATCGTGAATTGAGCAAGGACCAATGACCACTAACAAACGATCATCTTGGCGGGCAAGAATGTTATGAATGCTTTGACGGGCGTTAAACACAGTTGCAGCAGCGTTTTCGGAGGCAGGAAATCGTTCTAGAATCGCAATAGGTGGAAGTAACTCTTTGACTTCATTAATGCGAACGTCATCATTTTGGTAATACATAATTTACTGCTCCAACTCTCGTGTTTAGGCTATTTTTATCGCTGCAATAGGGGATCTCAACTGCAATACTGAGTTCAATTTATCCAGTCTGCGCCGCTAATGCAACCAAGTTGTCTCCATTTCAAGAAATCAAATATAACGTATTGTTTTAACATATTTTTAAAAAATACAAATTCAAATATTTCAATGTGATATGCAAACTAAAGCCAAACGAGTGTTGGGGTTGGAAGCAAGCGGTGGTGAAAGCGGAAATAAAAAACCTCCTTTGCCAGTAGTCAAACGCAAACAAAGGAGGTTGAGTAAAGGATTAATGTTGCTGCATGGCCTGCAGTTTTGCCTGATAGCGATGTTTATCTGTGGCTTCGCGGCTTAGAGCCATGGCTTTTTCCATATTGAGTTTGGCGCGCTTTTCATCCCCCAGCGCCCAATAGGTGCGTGACAGGCCAAAGAAAAACTCATGGCGATAATCGGCTTTATCCACGGCCCTTTGATACCAAGCGAGCGCCTCGCTGTATTGGTGCTCGTCATAGGCCTGCTCACCCATATCGTAGTAGTAATAAGGATTACGAATACGCGCTAACTCCAGCACTTTATTGACCTGTGCCCACTCTTCCAAACGGCCCTGCTCACCTAAAATCACCGCCAAGTTATAGAGCGTCGTCATATCATCGGCATCATATTTGAGTGCATAGCGATAGACTTGCTCGGCCCGCTTTTCATCGCCCTTGTGGCGATAAATCACGGCTAAGGTGTTGAGCGCTGGAATAAAGTGTCCTGATTTTAAGCCCGCTTTAATCAGCGCATAGGCGCGGTCTAAATCCCCTTCGACCAAGGATTCGGCGGCCATATTGTTATAGAACATACTGGTTAAGGTCTGGCGATTGATTTGCACTTTGTTGTAGCCTCGCAGGGCGCGCTCGGGCATAAAGTCGACCAGAATTGCATGGGCCGACACATACACAGTGTGCACGCTCTCGGCGGGTAGCAAGCGTAGATTGACATGGCCGTTAATCAGATAAAACTCGCCCTGTTTGTCCCATACGGGTTCAATCGCAATATCCTGAAACTCAGTGCCAATTTTAAACACATCCGCGAGTGCCGATGTCATCACCACCAGCGACATACAATTCCCCGCGCGCTGGGCGTAGGTTTCGCTGGCGGTTTGAGTCAAATTATCTTGATAGTGAAAATCGCTGTGGCCGCCGAGCTGATTGGCATTGATATAACTGGCTAACCATTCATGCACCGCGACGGGGTTTTTAGTCGATAAGCTGTAGCGGTCGTAGGCGCGCCGGACATCGGTTGCAACCGAGGGCGGAAGGCTGAAAATATCCTCGACACTAGGAATATTGCTGACAGATTTAAATAACGAATCTGCCAATAGGGCATCTATCTCATCATCATTTGGTTTGGGGGCAGTCGAGCTACAACCCCATAATAGTAAAAGTAATAATGAGCAGAATATACCGCTAGAGATGGTGCGCAGTTGTATCATAATACGTCCCCCAGACCATAAGGCTCCTATTTGAGCTTATTACACTTGGCCAAAAAGACGTCATAAAATGGTTACAAAAAATAATGGCCTGCCACAAAGGATTGAGGCAGCTTAAAGGTTAACGCTGCGCCGGAGGGTCAACCTTGATATACACATCCTGCTGCTGATAACGATAGGGGCGGTAGTTATCCTGACCACAAGTGAAGTAAGGGTAAGGCTTTACCTGGGCAATACAACCGAGTGGCAAGGCCTGCAGAATTTGAATTTGCTCCTGTCTTCGCAAAGATTCCTGCCATTCATAATCTTTCAACACTTGATCGCGCACGGCAAAAGCATCGAAAGGCTCATCCGAGCGGGTCACTACGACTTGCCCCGCCAAAGCGGGCAAGGCTATGAGTGCACTCAGAATGCCACCAAGCAAGCAGGTGCGTCTGAGTTGTCCAGTGGAATCAAAGATTAAGCGCATCATTCGCTCCTTGTGGTATCAGCATGACAGTCGAAGACCCATAAAAAAGCAGAGCACTAGGCTCTGCTTTACTATCCTCTTATCCCTTAGAGGCATCAAGTGATATCAATACCCGTTAGCCTGCACTTTTGACAGTCACAAACTCTGGGTAAGCGTCGATACCACAGTCAGATGCATCCATACCGTTATATTCTTCTTCCTCAGAAACACGGATGCCCATAGTCATCTTCAGTACAAACCACACCGCAAACGACGCGCTAAATACCCATGCGAAGATAATCGCTGCGCCAGTTAATTGCGCTGTGATAGTGGCGTCGGCATTCGATAAGGGGACACACATCAAACCGAGGAAACCCGCAACACCGTGCACAGAAATCGCGCCCACTGGGTCGTCGATCTTGATTCTGTCCAGACCCACGATAGAGAACACCACTAAACCACCAGCAACCACACCAATTACCCCAGCCATCAGCAGCGAAGGCGACAGCGGATCGGCAGTAATCGCCACTAAGCCCGCCAGAATGCCGTTGAGGATCATAGTTAAGTCCGCTTTACCCCAAATCATTTTGCACACAACTAGGGCAGAGATAGCACCAAAAGCGGCCGCGGTGTTGGTGTTCACGAAGACTTTAGCGACAGAGCTAGCGTTGGCCGCATCTGAAACCATTAATTGTGAGCCACCGTTGAAACCAAACCAGCCCATCCACAGGATAAACATCCCTAAGGTTGCCATTGGCAGGTTAGAGCCTGGAATCGGATTCACTTGGCCGTTAGGGCCGTATTTGCCCTTACGAGCACCGAGCAATAACACCCCAGCGATAGCCGCCGCAGCGCCTGTCATATGCACAATACCGCTACCCGCAAAGTCCACAAAACCTAAGCTAGAGATAAAGCCTTTACCCCAAGTCCAGTAGCCTTCAACAGGGTAGATAATGCCTGTCATCACCACGGAGAAGAACAGGAAAGCCCATAACTTCATCCGCTCCGCCACGGCGCCAGAGACAATCGACATCGCCGTTGCCACAAACACCACTTGGAAGAAGAAGTCAGATTCTAAGGCATGGTTTGCATCTTCGGCTTGTGAGCCAATCAGCGTACCGAGTGAAGGCAACCAACCGCCTTCGGCATTGTCGACGTACATAATGTTGTAGCCAACCAATAGGTACATCACACAGGCAATCGCGTATAACACCACGTTTTTAGTTAAAATTTCGGTGGTATTTTTAGAGCGTACTAGGCCAGCTTCGAGCATGGCAAAACCCGCCGCCATCCACATAACCAAAGCGCCTGAAATCAAAAAATAAAAGGTGTCGAGTGCAAAGCGCAGTTCAGAGACTGTCACGCCTAATTTTGTTAGTTCTTCCATCTTCCGCCCCCTATAGCGCTTCAGTGTCGAGTTCACCCGTACGAATACGGATGGCATGTTCTAAGTCGATAACGAAAATCTTTCCGTCACCAATTTTTCCCGTATGAGCCGCACTGGTAATCGCCTCAATCAGCATGTCGAGATTTTCTGCTTTAGTGGCAATTTCTAGTTTTACTTTTGGCAAAAAATCCACCTGATACTCGGCGCCACGGTACAACTCCGTGTGCCCCTTTTGACGGCCAAAACCTTTAACCTCGGTCACCGTCATCCCCTCAATACCAATACCGGCGATAGCTTCACTGGACATCATCCAATTTAAATGGCTTGATGATAGCGCTGACTAGTTTCATCCTGACCTCCAAAAAACGCGATTGTTATTAACTTGTAGCCAAGATAATTCAATCATTAGGCCAGAATTTTAATTTATTGATTTAAAAGAAATAACAAATATTCGCCAGGAATAGTTCGATTAAAAATGCACCAGACTTGTGCAAGTAGGAGAGCGACGCACTCTTTTAGTGAGCAATTTAAGTGCACGCCATATTCGACCTTTGCCCTATTGGTGAGGCTGCCCAATTAGGGTTTACTAACAGTGCAAAAAACACACAACTCACAAAATAAGCAGAGCAATCGCTAAACGATGCCTTTATCCACCCGCGCAGAAGGAACGCCCGATGTTAAAACCCGAAGAATGTGTACTCGTTATCGTCGATGTGCAGGGAAAGCTCGCTCAGATCATGGATAACTCAGCCAAGCTTCATCAGCAGTTGAGTACACTTATCCAAGGCGCACAGCTGTTTGAAATCCCCATCCTCTGGCTCGAGCAATTGCCCGCTAAACTAGGCTCGACCACCGAAGAGTTAAAAACCTTGCTCGAAAGAACTGGCTCGCCCATTGCCAAGCAACATTTTAGCGGTTGGTATTGTGATGAATTTGCCAATGCACTCACGAAATCTCGACGCAAGCAGGTGTTGCTGGCGGGGATAGAAACCCATGTCTGCGTGTACCAAACTTGCCGCGATCTGCTCGACCAACACTACTCTGTGCATCTTGTCGCCGATGCGGTGTCTTCTCGCAGCGTTGACAATAAACAGCTGGGCATTCAAATGATGACCGCCAAGGGAGCCACTCTCACCAATGTGGAATCACTGTTATTTGAACTGCAACACGAAGCTCAAGGCGACCGATTTAAGGCGCTGATTAAGTTGATTAAATGAGACAAGAAGAGAGCTTATTCAAGCTCTCTTTAGTATTCAAAACGCGGCGACACAAACAGCAAATTTGGCACTATTGGCATAACTGCGAAAACTATAGCCGCTGGGGGCGACCGAGATAATGCCGACCTCGAATTCGGTCTCATACACTGTGCGAGACCAAGAAGGGATTGTCGAGCTCCACTGCGCACGTTGATAGGCTGCGCGACTCTCGCCGTACCCATAGAGAGTGTTTAACTCCTGCTCTGTTGGCCTGCGCCAATTGTCTTTACCAGCAAACTCGATTGAAGCCATTTTTTGGCACCAGCGGTCAAACTGACCGTTAACACCAACCTTGGCCTCATTGCCCTTGGCCGCTTCGGTGCCAGGTAAGATGACCCCTTTAGCGTCCTGCCGAAACAGGGCGTATTCGCCTCGGCTCGGGCCAAATACAAACTCCTCCTGTACGTTAAACGTCATCGCATAGCTATCGCCACGGTTGTTGGCATCATCTTGTTCAAGATAACCCAAGGCATTCATCACGGCGATGGAGGGCGAGCTGCTAAACCATTTCGTCTGGCGATCGCTTTTATCGTAAAGCGCTTTGATTTTTAAGCAGTTGGTTGATGCTAGAGTGCGGTCGTTATTATCGAGGCCGCCATCAAAGCTAGTATCGATTGGCGTACCTTCGACGTGGCCACACAGGGGAATTTGCTCTTTTTGGCGACATTCTGTCAGTAAAAACAACAGCACTATGGCACTGCTGAATATGGCGATTTTAGTGGGATTAATCATGACAACAAACCTTAATCCAGTGGTGGTAAAAAGACAGTTACAGACAAGCTTGATGGTATTCGCTTCAGGGAATTAGCCTTAAGCGAATGGCCAATTAAGCTATAACGCCTTAATCACAGGCTCCTGCACCAGTAATTGGTCGTTCTTGTAAACCAACAGCTCACCTATGGGTCTTTCTTCGGCGCTTAGCACTATCACATCGCAGACATAAAGATAGGGACCGCTTTTAAACTGGAAGGAGTGATTACCGCCGTTACCATCGAGGACTAACTTCCCCTTTTTGAGGACTAAATCAGGTTTCTCGCTCAGGGATTTACCCTTTGCCCAAGCGGCATAACGGTATTGCTGACGATCGAGGGCATCGACACGTATGATGAATCGCTCGGTTTCCCACGCCAGCTCAGGGCTAGCAAACTCGCGCACACTCTCGTGTAGCATCGCTTTTTGCTGCGCGATCAGTTCATCCCTTAACTTAGCTTCCTCTGGGCTTTGATAATTAATGCCCGAGATTTTGCCATCGAAATCCAACCAGACACTGCCGTGGTCGAGCATAATACCGCGCCAGCCCATAGTCTGCCAGTTGTTCTCTGTGGTCGAATTGGCGATTTGACTCAGCAACTTGCTATCAAAGACTTGCTGAAATCTTGTCAGCAATTGCTGTGGATTTTGCACATCGGGGAGCGGGTATTCGCGCTGGAGGGGATAAGAAATTTGCTCGGCAATCGCCTGACGATCACCCGCCTTGGCCGCATCAATCAAGGCTTGCACCTGCGGCACGTACTCCGCCTCTAGGGCTGCCAGAGCCTGTGGCGTTGCGCTAAGACTCCCCAGCAACAAGCCCGTATAAAGCCCTAAACGCGAGAGTCGATTAATCGCTGAAAAACCTTGAAAAAACGGGCGACTAGACATGATTTATTCCTTTAAAGTCAAAAACATCCAAATTAAGACTTGGCAAGGATACCATAGCTAAGGAGGGATAAACACACACAATCCCCCAAGCTTATGTGCTGTAAGCCGCATCACTGCCCCACTATCACCCCGTCAGGCCAGCAGCAAATTAGACACTATCGCTACCGCCACCGACATAAAGATCACCCCAATAACTCCATCGATGATAGGTGTGAGTCGTTGCAGCTTTTGCTGTACTTTGGCTTTAGAGAGCATCAGCGCCAGAAAGCCAAACCAGAGCAGTGACAACACAAACAGCATCAGCGCGGCGGCGAATTTAGTCACCGAAGCCACGCTCGGGGTGATCAGGGCAGAGAATAAGGTTAAGAAAAACACTAAGGCTTTAGGATTCAATAAATTGGTATAAAGCCCCCGCATAAACCCCTGTTTAGGTGATAAGGCGTCTACCCCGCCCGCCGTAGGCATCTCAAGGCTGTTTTCCGAGGTTGTTGTAAATCCAGTGGGCTCTGCGCCCTCGCCGTTTAATACGGTTTTGGGTTTACTGAAAAAGGCGACCGCAGCCTTAAGCGCGCCAAATCCCATCCATGCCAAATACGAAGCGCCCAGCAATTGCACTAACAGATACAAGCTATGGGAGCTTTTAATCACTAAGCTGACGCCAGTTAAACTCAAAATGGTATGGGCTAAAATCGCTACCGATATGCCAGCCGCCGTGGCAATTGCGGTGTTTCGCGGCTGTGAGGTAGCAATCTTCACCATAATGGCAAAATCCGGCCCAGGGCTGACTAAGGCTACGCAGTGAATAACGGCTAAGGTGACTAACAGGGATACATCCATCAATAGGGCTCCGCAAATACATGTAAGAACGCCAGTATGCCCAAGCCTTCAGCACCTGCATTGTAAGAAATTGCACGCGGCTAATTTACCTTAAAGCATGCGCCGCTGAAATTGGACCGGTGAGAGTAAAAAGGCCTGTTTAAACGCCTTATTTAGATGACTCTGGTCGAAAAAGCCTAACTGCTGCGCCACATCCGCCACTAAGGCGCCATGGGTTAAGGACTTTTTCGCTAACTCTAATCGCACTCGCTTCAGGTAGGCGTGGGGTGTCATCCCGGTCGCCAGTTTAAATTGGCGTAAAAACTGAAACTTACTCAGATTAACCTCATCGGCCAGCGCCTCAAGCTGAGTATTTAGCCACGGCTCATCGTGAATTTTCTGTTTGATGCGATTTAACTGCTGCCATGATAACCCCCTATCCTGCCGCAAATTCAGCATTCCCGTGGGGTGGCGCGTCAATAACAGCTGCATAAAGTTCAGCAGATGGGACTCGGCCGCAAGCTCAGAGCATTGGCCTTGAATGAGTAGATCATGCAACTGGATAAAGTATTGATATAACGCGGGGTCATCCACCATGGGCGCATTAAAGAAATGGGCCTTGAGCCCCATTTCTTGGCTAATGCTGTTCATATACTCCACGGGGATAGACATCACCTTAACCCGATACCCTTCGGCGTCGCGGCTTTGTCCATCGTGGGTTTCATCGGGATTGAGGGTCGATAGCCCATGTTGCCCGAGCTGATAACGACTGCCCTTATTGATAAATTGCTGCGCCCCTTGAGTCACAACCCCTAAGTGGTAATCCAGATGCACGTGTTTATCAAAACTGAAATGGGTAAATTCGGCCTGACTCAGTTCAATGCCCGAGAGGCTGGGATGGCGCCAGTAATTGATATTTTCAACGGGAGTCACACGGCTCATAGGGCAAGCTTAATCTCACAGGCAAAGACAACTTTAGATACGACTCATTCTAGCCGCCGAGAACTTGGCTCGAATAGTAAAATATTGCAGCGTGCTCCCTAAAGCAAAACGCCCAAATGCGGGCGTTTACTGTTGACTCAAAAAGTCGCTTAGTGCGAATGACTGCCGTGGCCGCCTTGTGCCTCAATGGCATGACCTTCACTGTTATAAAAACCACTGCTACCGTGCTCGATAAAGCCTTGGTTAATCATCTTGGCGATAAAGGGGTCGGACTCACTGTCGCCCACATCGGCAAAATCAATGTCTTGATAATTCTGGGTTAAAGCGGCAAACGCCTCGTGGCTGTAGGGCTCAACCTTGAGCAATTGGTAACTTAATACATCGCCTAAGTTAAATTGCTGTGGCAGTTCAATGCTGGCAATCCAGTCGAGCTGGCTGTCCATACCATTCACCTTACCTGCAAAGCCCTGGGCCGCAAAACAAGGCAGTAGTTTTTGCTCGGTTTTAGTCAAGTTAGCTGGCAATGCAGGAGACACCACATGGTACAACTGATCGCGGTCGTGCTGAATGTTTAGCGCCCTTAAGTCACCCTTACGATAGGTGACTGAGCGTTTTTCAACGGGGAAATAACGCACATATTCGCCATTGGGTGCCCATTGTTCGAAGGTGGTGTTATCCCGTTGAATAATAAAATCTTGTCCATCTCTTAGCAGGGTCATCTGCCAGCTTTGCCCCTTAGCATTGGTGACTTGGTACTGGGCTTTTAAATGGCTGGCCTCAAGTGTTGCGCATTTTGCATTGGCCTGAATGGCAGAAGCAGCGCTAACGGGAGTGGCTAAGGCCATCACAGGGGAGGCTAATGTCGATACCAGAGTGACTAAGAGGAGTTTGTTCATGTTATATCTCACTTACACGCTAATTTTATGACTCGCATTACTGACTAACGTCTTTAAAGACAGTTAGATAAAAGCCGATGGCAGGACAACCCACCATCGGCATTTGGCTTACTTCGCCGCCATTGCAGCTTCCGCTTTCGCGACTAAGTTCGCCGCACGGTTCATCACGTGGAAGATATGGTTTTGTTCAACCGTACCTTGAACCAGATCCGAGCTTGGGCCGCGGGCAAAAATCGCCACGTCTTCACCCGCATGGGTTTCATCGCTTAATGGCACTAGGGCTTCTTGATGGAATCCAACGTCTTGGGTATCCACAAAGTTCAAGTCCTTACGACCAGCATCCACAGGGAAGTTATAACGTTCATCGCCACCTGTCGCTAATGACGCATAACCCATGCCGTTGGCATAACCTACTGTTGTGTAAGGCAAACCGTTAGCGTCGGTTGAGTTAGTCACTTCGGCGATACCGTTCGCATCGTTACTCTTCACCAGACCTAGGATCGGGTTACCACGGGTTGGATAACCTGCAATGGTGAACACATGGCTGTGGTCAGCCGTCACCATTAACAGAGTGTCGTTGGCCGAGGTTTTTTCCATCGCAACACGGACTGCTTCAGATAGCGCAACTGTGTCGTACAGGGCACGAGCAGCGTTACCCGCATGGTGCGCATGGTCGATACGACCCGCTTCGACAATCAGCACATAGCCTTTGGTGTTTTTCTTCAGAATATCAATCGACTTGGCTGTCATCTCAGCAAGTGATGGCTCGCCCTTCACGCCCGCTTCGGTGCGGTCATAGTCGTATTCCATATGGGATGAGTTGAACAGGCCCAATAAATGGTCAGTGCTGGCAACATCCACATTGAGGAAACCATCTCTGTCCTGAACGTAGGCCGCATTAGTGTACTTAGCTAACCATTCGGCAGTCAGATCGCGACCATCGTTACGCTTACCCGCTTTACCTTCTGGATCAATTAAGGTTTTTGGAATAAAGCTGCGGCGACCACCGCCCATCATCACGTTTAAGCCATTGCCATAGTTAAAGTCGAGCATTTGCGCGGCGATATCTTTACAGCCATTGGTCACGGCTTCGGCTGGCAGGTTTGAGTCGGCTTCCCAGTCACGCTCAGGCACGTGGGCATAGGTTGCCGCAGGTGTTGCGTGGGTTAAACGCGCTGTGGTGACCACACCAGTAGACATACCCGCCATGGCGGCCAGTTCCAGTGATGTCACTAAGTTTTGATCTTTAGTCGATGCGCAGTTAGCACGCACTACGCCTTCGGCCTGTGAAATCACGCCCACATCGGTTTTCACCCCTGTCATCATCGCCGACATAGTGCCCGCAGAGTCTGGTGTTTGACCATCGACGTTATAGGTCTTAGATAAACCGACGTAAGGCAGAGTTTCGAAGGATAAAGAGTTTTCCTCACCCGTCTTGCCCTTTAATTGGCCTTCTAAAATACGTGCCGCAGTGATAGTAGAGACGCCCATGCCATCGCCAACAAATAGGATCACGTTTTTCGCCGCGCCCACATCGTTGTTCACGCTCAAGCCATCGGCCTTAGTCACACGTGCTTGAGCATCGACATACCATTGGTTGACTGCGGTCCAGTCTTTACCGTCGCTGCCATTGGAACCGTTAGAACCATTCGAACCCGGCGTACCTGCAGCGCCGTTGTCACCATCGCTACCGCATGCGGCTAAACCCAGCATGGCAGAGATTGCGAGTACCAGTAATTTCTTATTCATTTTTAACTCCAAAAGTGAGAACTGTAGGTCGCAGACGACCTATTAGTACTTAGTGCCGCCAAGCTGCTGGGCTTGGTTGATAATGTGGAAGATCACGTTCTGCTCAATCACGCCCTGTACCAGATTCGAACCTGGGCCCATTGCGTGTAAGCTGATGTCTTCACCGGCGTGAGTCTCACTTTCCATTGGGATAAGTGCTTGTTGCATGAAGTCTTTGTCTTGAGTATCGACCGAGGTTAAGTCGTCACGCACGCCAACCACAGCGCCAGGGCCGTTAGTGTAAGCCAGCGTGGTGTAAGGCTTGCCGTCGTTAGCGAGGGCTAACGAACCATCCACATCGTGGACTAAACCTAAAATCGGGTTACCGCGTTTTGGGTAGCCTGCAATGGTAAATACATGGCTGTGGTCAGCTGTTACCATGATCAGGGTGTCATCGCTGCTGGTTGCATCTACCGCGGCTTTCACTGCGTTAGATAACTCAACTGCGTCGGTCAAGGCGCGGTTAGCGTTGCCCGCATGGTGGCCATGGTCGATACGACCCGACTCCACGATCAGCAGGAAGCCTTTATCGTTTTTCTTTAAAATCTCGAGGGATTTCGCGGTCATTTCTGAAAGTGATGGCTCACCACCAACGTCATCTGCACGGTCCGCTTCGTATTCCATATGGGATGGGTTAAAGAGGCCGAGTAAGTGATCGGTATTGGCGACATCGATGGCATCGAAGCCTTTTTTGTCCCACACATAAGCCGCTTTGCTAAAGTTTTCGACCCACGCTTTAGTCAGGTCTTTGCCGTCTTTACGTTTACCGGCTTTGTTCTCACCGTCAGTGACTTCTTTTGGTAAGAAATAGCTGCGACCGCCACCCAGTGCAACGCTAAGTGAGTTTGCCTCATCGCGCATCACCAGTTGGCTGGCTATATCGGTACAGCCGTTAGCAACGGCTTCGGCAGGCAGGTTAAAGTCGCCTTCCCAATCACGCTCTGGTGATTTAGCGTAAGTCGCGGCAGGCGTCGCATGAGTTAAACGGGCGGTCGTGACAATCCCGGTCGATAAGCCTTTAGCATTGGCAAGGTCAACCAGAGAAACGAGTTCATTACCTTTAGAAGACAAACAGTTACCACGTAAACTGGTGTCAGAAATCGAGATGATACCGGCTTTGGTTTTTACCCCGGTCGCCATGGCGGTCATGGTACCTGCCGAGTCGGGCGTTTGCTGGTTAGTGTTGTAGGTTTTTACTAAGGCCGTGTGAGGAAACTGCTCGAAACTTAAGAAGTTTTCTTCACCGCCTTGGTTACCCCTTTGCTGCTGTCCTTGCAAAATACGGGCGGCAGTTAAGGTTGAAATACTCATGCCGTCGCCGACAAAAAGAATCACGTTTTTAGCTGTTTTCTTGGTTTCAAGCTGCGCTTTAGCCGCGACATTGGCTGCACTGTCTTTAAACCACTGACTGTCAGTTTGGGTTGCGGGTAAGACTGCAGCGTGGGCTACAACCGTCATTAAACTGCAGGAGATAGCTGCAGCGATCCGTTTAATATTCATCACGTTCATCACCGATTTTATTATTGAGTGTATGAGGGTATTCCCTTAAGAGGCGCCCACATTTTCAATGCTATATATGACGAACTGGCGTGATTTTAATGGCGTTTTTATTGCAACTAGATGTCGGAATGATTGCAGTAAACAGAATAGAAAACGCTAAGTTTATCCTAGGTGCGGAACAAACTTAGCGTATCGATTGGCGCTAGCCGTGGTCACTCAAGAATGGTCACTCAAATTAGAAACGATAACTGACACTCACCCGCACCATGCGCGGCTCAACAGGATGATAATGCAAGTCTTCCACGCCTTCAGCTGGCTCACCCGCGAGACGAGACTCGTAGAAATAATCGATATCGTGGTCTTTGCTATCAAATATATTCAATAGCTCGAGCTTAGTATCGAAGCCCGATAACTGATAACCCAAGGCAAGGTTCACTAAAGTTGTGTCATCGGCTTTATGCTCATCAAAACTATCGAGAATTCGCTCGCCTAAATATCTCAGCCTGACACTGGTATACCAACCATAGCCATCGGGACGGTAGGTAATGCCCGCACTGCCAACAAAGGGCACTGCACCATCGACATATTTGCCTTCATCGAGTTCATTTTCGGTAAAACGGGCACGGGTCCAGGCCAGTTCCATATCTAAACTCAAATCATCGTTAAGCCAATAATAGGCCGTGACTTCAACACCGTAACGCTCAGAGGCGCGGCTTGGTTCGGTATTGCCCGCATCGCCGACGAAGAGTAGTTCAGAGTCGAGTTCCAAATACCAAAGCGCCGCCGAAAAGTTAATAAAGTCGCGATCATAGTATTTGACGCCAAACTCGCCGCCATTGGAGCGGACTAACAAATCGACCTTTTCAACCTGATCGCCCGTGACTGGGTCGACCTTAATGGTTGCACCGCGGGCATCGTTAGAATGCAATCCCTGCCCCGCATTCATATAGAGTTCCAGATTATCGTTCACTAGGTAGGAAGCGCCCGCCTTTAAGCTCAACATGCCATCGGAAGCATCGCCGCTATTGAGGGGATTATCACTATCGACCTGCACATCGAAATAGTCGTATCTCAAGCCTAAATTCAAACGCCATTGATCAGCTGGTAACCATTCCAGCTTACCAAACAATCCCGTAGAGAGTTCCTGCACTTCATCGAGCCTCACAGTGCTGAGGCGTTCTCGTGCTTTGGTGTTATATAAGCCTACGGCACCAATATCGTCGTAGCGTACATCGGCACCTAGGCTGTAATTGACTTGTGTCCCCGCCAGACTCATTTGCCAGTCGCGTTTAATATCGCCGCCCCAAATGGTGCGCTCATCGACCTGTTCAAATTCATCGCCATTGATGGGATCGTTTAAGAAGTAAGTAAAGTTTGAAAACAGATCCATGGTCGAGCGAATGGCATAGGCATTGGCCTGCCAGTTGCCAGCGTCATAATTCGCCGAAATACTGTAACGACTGGCCTCTCCGCCCACATCGGTATCGAGTGAACCGTAAAAATCAATCAGCCCAGACTCCACCGCACGCGCCGGAATTTGATCCGCAGAATTCCAGCTATTGTCGTAGGCCATCATAGTGAGGCTAAAGTCCCCGCCATTAAGCTTGGTAAGATAGCGACCAACAACATTGATCTTGCTGACATCTTCCTTAATATCGCTCCAAGGGCCATCGTAAGCCTGTAATTCGGTTCCTAAAATAAACCGGCCGACCTCGGTCTTCATATCCTGAGTCGCCACCAGCCGTTGATAACCGTATTCCCCTATGGTCACCCCAACTTGGCGATAAGCGAGTTCATCGGCGAGTAGAATTTGCGCCGCACCCGCGCCAGAAAAGTCTGCCACTTCAGGATAATAAGCTCCTTTGGCGTAACGGATTTCCCCTAACAGCTCGGGGATCAAAAAATTAAGATCCGTGTAACCTTGACCATGGCCGTGGGTCCGCATATTGACCGGCATACCTTCGACACGGGTATTAAAATCTGTGCCATGGTCTAAGTTAAAGCCACGCAGAAAATACTGATTCGCCTTACCCGAACCACTGTGCTGAGTGACTATCATCCCGGGGACAAACTCAAGGATCTCCCCGTGCGCAGCAGCGGACGACTTTCGATTTCCGCCGCACCCACTATCCCTTCCGACGCCGAAGTACTATGGCCTAAGGTATTGATTTGCCTGCCACGCACTTCTAAGCGTTCAATATTATCTGCGCTGTCGGCCAAGCTTACACTCGATAAACCATAGAGCGGCAATAACCAAACTCCAGATAAATAAGCCTTGGTTCGCCATCCTGCAACCGTATGGAATAACTTCATTTTTCCTTCCCGCATCAACGAATGAGTGACACGGATTTAACGCTGTCTTCACGGTTAAAAAGCGGATCAAGCTCAAACTCTGCTGAGGAAAAAATCACCAATGACAGTTATCTTTCTATTTTACGTGCTGTATCGCACGTTTTTATCCGCAAAAGGACAAATTGTCCTCATCAAGATCACATTTTATTCCGCGATAAACAAACTAAGGCAGCTCACATTACCAACCTCAAAATCCCCCACTTTTACGAGAGTGTCTATACTTTAAGCACTTAAAAAGGTTAAGGATACCCTATGCAAGCTCCCTGTCGTCCCAACGGAATAAAGGCTTTTTCTTGAGCATCTGCTTAGGCTTACTATTTAATCCACTGTTATGCCAGACACTCAGCGCTAATCCCTCCCCGCAACCCAAACGCCCACCACAGCCGATATGCCCGTTATTACTATGGCGTTTTATGAAGATCCTAAGGACAACCTTTATTTTCGATTTGGTGAACTGATTTACACCGAGGCGTTTGCTCGCCTTGGTTATCGATTTAGTTATCAAGTGGTTCCGCCGATGCGCGCCAGCCTAATGGCCGATTCGGGCAAAATCGATGGTGAACCAGCGCGGGTATTTTCCTATGGACTGAAATTTAAGAACTTAATCCGAATCGAAGAACCCGTGATCGAGACTAAACTCATCGCCTATGGTATCCATCCCGATATGCAGATTCAGGACTGGGCTTCACTGCTGAATCATCCATATCGTATTGAATATTATCGAGGGATTTTTTATATCGAACAAAAACTTGAAGGGCTAGTGCCCCAGGACCGTATCACCACCTCTTCTTCTCCCGTAAATTCCTTTCGCCGTATGCTGCGCGATAGGATTGATATCTACATAGATACCGAAGCGATTGGGGAACAAGTCCTTAAATACACTGAATTTCAACACAGTAAAATCCATTCCGTGGGCGAATTGGACGACCTCATTAGCTTCGGCTACCTGCATAAACGCCATAAAGCACTGGCGGCCAAACTCAGCACTACCCTTAAGCAAATGAAACAGGAAGGCTTATTCGAACAATACCGGCAGCAAGCCCATAGTGAACTCGACCCAAGCCTGTCCCCAAACGAACCGTCAGAGGTTAAGGACTGAAATTTGATCTAATTGATGGCATTTCATTCGGTTAACTTGAAAGCACTTTAGCCTTTGCTACAGTCATACATAATTCCTAACTAATAAGGAGGCCAAGAAAGCTCATAACATAGGCATACATCGCGTATCACGACACATTTTCCAAGGAACAGATGAGAAACCCACAGGTTAACGACCTCATAGGCCAAACTGACTCGCCTTTACTCATCGGCACTCCCATGGCGTTGGGGAGGAAGGATGGGTAGTAAATTAAGGCAATTCATCAACATATTGCAGCAACAGTCCCGTTCAACCGTCGCTAAGGTACTGTTGATTATTGGCATGTTTATCACTATCTGTATCGTGCAGGTTGCCCTCGTCTATGTTCAGGGCAATATTTTCGATGGCGTTCGTACCTATGTTAGAGGTGAAGGACTGTGGGCGAAGGCGCAAAAGGATGCCACTTTTTATCTGATCCAATATTCCTACCATAAAAATGAAGTAGATTATCAACGCTACCTGGCGGCAACCGCCGTTATGCAGGGCGACAAACAAGCTCGCGAGGCCCTACTCTCCTCACCGATTAATCAGCGTAAAGCAAGGGAAGGCTTTATCCAGGGATTAAATGACGACAGGGATACAGAGTCCTTAATCTGGTTTTTCCGCCATTTTAACCGTACTCACTATATGCAGCAGGCCGTCAAGATTTGGGGCCTCGCCGACGATAAATTCAGTACCATGATGTCCCTCGCCAGCGCGATGCACCAAGAAATCAACCTGTCAGGGGGCAACGCGGCAGACCTTAGCCAATATCGAGAAAAAATCATCAAACTGAGCGAAGAGTTACTCAGTTTAGAGATTGAATTCTCCGCCGTACTCAGTGAGGGCGCCCGCTGGGTGAAACGAATCACTTGGTTAATCAGCCTAAGCGTGTTGCTGTTGTTTATCAGCATTGGCGTGTTGGCCAGTAGGCAGATTATCCGCAACATTGCCAAATCAGAAAAACTCTTACTTATCAGTGAGTCACGATTTAACAGCCTGAAAGACTCCGACACCATAGGCATTATTTCATGGCAGCTTGATGGCACCATACACGATGCTAACGATCACTTTCTCAATATGTTGGGATTTGACCGTGAGGATCTCGCCTCAGGCCGAGTCAATTGGCGCTCGCTCACACCGCCTGAGTTTGAGGCCAGAGATCAAATCGCCATCGCCGAACTCATCGAATTAGGCCATTGCAATCAGTATGAAAAACAACTCATTAGTAAAACAGGCGCCCATGTTTCCGTGATGCTAGGTGCAAGCTTTTTAAACAGCAGCACCCATGAAGGGGTCGCCTACTTTATGGATTTAACCAGCAGCAAGCAGGCAGAAGATAAACTGCGGCTCGCCGCAACCGTGTTTAATGCCAGCACAGACGGCATTATCATTACCGATCCCCTACTGAGTATTATCTCTATCAATCAAGCCTTTACCGATATCACTGGCTTAACCGAGCAGGATTTACATCAAGACGCCTCACGCTTTATCAATACTGGGCATCCGAGCGAAGATGCCTATCAAGCCATGCTCAATCTGCTCCAAAAGGGAGAGCAATGGCAAGGAGAGCTGATTAAAGAAACCGCCTCGGGTTATCTGCCCCTTAGCGTGCGGATAAACACTGTACGTAACCAAGATAACCGACTGACTCACTTCGTGATTGTGATAACCGATATTTCTGAGCGTAAAGCCGAAGAAGAACATTTACGCCACATCGCTCACCACGATGCCCTCACCAACCTTCCCAATCGGGTGCTATTCCATACCAAATTGGAGCAAGCGATCGTCCATGCGCAGCGTTCAGACGGGATCTTTGCCATTTTGTTTCTCGATTTGGATAACTTCAAACCGGTCAACGATGAATTTGGCCACGATGTCGGCGATAAGTTATTGCAGGAAGTCGCAAAACGACTCACGGGCAACATTCGACAAATCGATACTATTACCCGCCTCGGCGGGGATGAATTTGTGATTTTGCTGGAACACTTACCCAACGAAGAAAGCGTGCCCGTGTTGACTCAAAAAATCACTCAAGCGGTCACCGCGCCTTATATTATCCATGAACACAAGTTACGCATCGGAGTGAGCATTGGCTCGGCAATTTTCCCCTGCCACGGCACCGATGCTAAGACCCTGATCAACTATGCGGATCAAGCCATGTATGCGGTCAAAAAAGCCAACAAGTTGATGCAGTCATCCCAGTCATAATCCGATTAACGCCATTGACCTTAAGGCCAATCCCACATATAAAGAACATAAATTAAGCACTTAGAGCAAACTCATGGAAAGAGGCATTTTAGTTCGTTGGAACGATGAGAAAGGGTTCGGATTTATTCAACCAGAAGATTCAAAGGGTAAAGACGTTTTTATCCATATCACTGTGTTGAAGCACATGGCTAGAAAACCCCAAGTCGGCGATAGTATTTTGTATCGAACCGAAATACAAAACGATGGCAAAGTGAAGGCCATCAAGGCCTCTATCGAAGGCGTCGCCGTGTTAGCGAACACAAATAAAAACCCACGACGCAATGCGAATCCCCGAGTCGCTCCCTATCAAATACGCTGCTACCGCTGTTGTTAATCTTGGGTATTGGGATATTTGGTTTTAAGAAATATACCGAGTTCGAGATTGCTCAGGCGCCTAACAACGCAGAGATAGAGACAACGCCCCTGTATGAGCCTCAAACTCAGTCTCTGTCAGCACCTCAGGCTCAGTTTCGCTGCGAGGCTGGTAAAACCCATTGCAGCCATATGAGCTCTTGCGACGAAGCAACGTATTACATCAATCACTGTCCGAATACCCAAATGGATGGCGATGGTGACGGCATCCCTTGTGAAAGCCAATGGTGTAGTAAGTCTTTGTTTTAAATGTTACACCATTCAATTTTGAATCGAACTCAAACGACGCTAATACGCGAGATTCTAGCGAACGAACAAGCGACGCTTATACTTTACCTATCTGAACTAAGTACATTTAGCTTGGGTTGTGTAGTAACCTTGGAACGATAGTTATCTTACCCAGTTTATTTGAGCCGCATTCCACAGGACGCGCCATGCCTAACGCCCAAATCCATACCATGGAAACGCCAGAGCAACTGGATGCCGTACTAAAGCAATTTCCAGCGGTATTACTCCTCTTTGGCGCACCAAGCTGTGGCGTGTGTCAGGCCCTTAAGCCTCAGATTGCGGATTTGTTGGCGAGGGAGTTTCCCCAAATGGCGCTGGCATATATCGATTGTGAGGCCCAAGGCGAGATTGCCGCCAGCTACCAGGTCTTTAGTTTGCCAGTAGTCGAAACCGTGTTTTATGGCAAAACCTTTGGGCGTTTCTCGAAGGTGTTTTCCCTTGGCGATCTCAAAGGGGCGATTGCTCGCCCCTATGAATTACTGAATGCAGAATAACTGTCACCAAGTAATAAAGAATCATACTGAAAAGGCAGCGATCACATCGGTGTACTACCTTTTCTAAAACATTTTTGCCCCAAACGAGATAAGTTTGTCGTCAGGTGTGCAAGACGAATTGTCATTGTTTCCCCTGTGACACGCCACCCTTTATTTCACAAGAAGCATCCCTGAGGGCTCGACGGCGGCATCTGCAACACATGGAAGTGTAAATGCCGCGTTCACATGGATGTGAAAGAGCGGCCATGCCGCCAACGGTCACAGTTGCAACAATGGCAATCTTTACGATCATTGAACTGTTCATTGGCTAAAGCTTTTTGCCCCAAAATGATTTTTGTGCCACATCAGCACTTTGCAAGTAATTCGTTAGTTGAACAAATTTTAGTAATGCTTCAAAGTGACCAAAGTAACGGTGGCAATTCAATTTTGGATAAATTATGACTCGTAGATACCTCACTATTGAAGAAGCGAATTCCGCACTGCATCGCGGAAAGTTAGTTGAGATATTCATCGGAGGGTTCACTCTCAATGATGACAGGTGCATTCGTTGGGCTTCGTTTGCAAAGACGGAGAAAGGTATTAGCGGTAGTCTTTGGGAAGTTTATGACCAAGGTTCAGAAGATTACCTAGATATCTATAGCTTTGACTCTCCAACAGGTGAGTACTATGAGCCGGTCAAAGTGGTACATTCTGAAAATATCGAGGATGCGACTAAAGAGTTGGGTATAAGTTCGCTCAATTTTGTAAACCAAGGCGTTGTTCAAGATGAATATGGTTCTTACCTTCTATCACACATATAACAAAGCCAAGCATCTTTGCACCCTGGACCTCGCTGCGCTAGTCGACTGTAGGCGGCATTAATCCATAGAAATTTTAATCCGAACTCCACGGATTAGAATAAAAAACCTAGCTCGCTTTTGTCCCAAAGCATGCTGTGCGTTTCTTTAAAACCTGCAAGCTACACCGATGCTAAAAGGGTTAGTTATGGTGATTAGCGAGACGATCGTCCGCACCATGGCCGCTCTTTGGCATCCATGCCATCGCGGCATTTGTGAATCCATTCACATCAGACGGGCGGTCGAGCATCCAAGGAAGGACTCGCTGCGCGTCGTTGAGCAAATACCATGACTCACCCATCAATCAAATCCAGCGTTTAAGCTACAACGAGTATGATACTTTAAAACTCGGTTGTAGCTCGATTCGGACTGAGTTGTAGCAATTAGTATGAATCTTTATTTTTGGTCATGTTTAATATAAAGCGGTACTCGCAGGGGTAATTGATTGTTTAGTATGAGACTTTATTCCTCTCCTACTATTACGCCATGACTATTTTGATAATCTAAAACCACTGTATTGAATGGGCTTACTTAAGGTTAAGCTTGGCTGCGCTTGAGTCAGGCTCAACAAGGTTTGAGTTGTCTTTGCCTTACCACCGCAGCCACAACTTCCTTTAGCACCACAGCATCCGCCCTTGGCTAAATGTTTAAGGGATGCACGCCCCTGTGATGCAGCAGTTAGACGCAAGTTCAGATCCCGACTCTGGGCGAGCAGAGCCGCTATCGAGAGTTGATTATCCCCTCGACTCACACTAATCCCTGCATCGAGCAATTTACCTAACATACGCTCCCCAATATGTTGCACCACCACAATGCTGGTGTGTTGGGCGCGAATGGCATCTAACAAGGCCTTTTTATCTTGGCAATTACCGCCAAGGGCGGGATTAGGGATAGAGAGTAAAAGCTGATGATTTTCATCGTAAAAGCTCACTTGCTGCGCCTTAGTAAAATGGCTGGCAAGCCGTCCACGACTAATAGGAAGGGCGATAATCATATTGGGTCCTTATCGTTTGAAACAGGTAACTTCAGTACCACCCCTTGAGTGACAGCTGTTGCCACTTTTTTACGGGCACTGGCGAGTAAATAACCAAAAGTTTGCCGTGAGATCCCCATTTGCGCGGCAGCCTCAAGCTGACTCAGACGCTGGACATCACCAAGCTCTAACGCTTCAAACTCATCGGCAGCTAAAAGGATCTGAGGTAAGTTAGCCGCAGGTATGCCATTGGGTTTAAATAAGCTACAGGGCACACAGCTCGATAATTGGCGGCACTTTTTGGGTCTTGGCATCTGTGATTGCACCTCAGGGGCAAATGTCGGTGCACAGAAAATAATATTCTGTTCACATCAAATAGTTTCTGGCATACGCCAAAAACTATTATTGTCATTTAGAGCATCTAAACCGAGGGAGTCATCACAGTTTTGTTTATAGAAATGATAAGTTTTAGTTCGATAGATGAAAGCGTTTATAAATCAGTAGCGTAACTCACCTCTACCGAATAACCTTCATCCTGTTTGATAAAATCGACAAAGTTTTTGATGGCGGGCAAGGCATCTTCCCTATGGTGGGAGACATACAACAATTGGCTAAGATGGTGCTCGGCAATCATATCCAAAGCCCGCATCACTAAGGTGCGATTGATAAAGTCGAGCCCTTGATATGGCTCATCCAAAATCAATAATAACGGCTGTTTAATCAAGGCTCGACCTATGAGCAATAACCGCTGTTGACCGTAATCCAGTTTTTTAAAGCCCGTGCTAGCAAACTCACTCATGTGCAAAATCGCCAACCATTCCTTGGCCAGATCCAATTGGGGTTTAGTGGGCTTGTGATACAGGCCGATGGAATCGTAAAAACCTGACAATAAGACATCGAGCGCCGAACAACTGACGCGATACTGTAAATGCAATGCCGACGATACTATGCCAATCCGTTGTTTAATCTGCCAAATACTCTCGCCGCTACCACGGGGTCGGCCAAAGAGGGTAATGTCATTGCTGTAACACTGGGGATGGTCGCCCAAAATCAGTCCGAGCAGAGTACTCTTGCCACAACCATTGGGCCCTCGCACTTGCCAATGCTGGCCAGCACTAATCCGCCAATTCACCCCTTTAAAAATCAAGCCGCTCACATATTCGACCTTGCCGTTTTTAATGTCGACTATCGGGTCAAACGCCTCGGCATTGTGGCGTTGACGCGCCATCAATGCCAAGAGTTCGGCGCTGCGGCTGGCCGAAAGCGCATTAAGCTGCGCCATCACAGGATGTGTATGCCACTGCTCAATCGACATGGGCGCGCTCAGTTGATGCACATGCTGACCCGATTTGAGCATATCGCTATTAAACAGCGCCACATGGCTAATACAGGGCGGTAATTCTTCTTGGCGTGAGGTAATGATTAGCAGCTGCGTATGTTCGGCAACCTCCACCAGCAACTGCGACAGGCTAAGTTGATGCTCGATATCCAGCCCTGCATAAGGGTCATCTAGAATCAGCAAGTTGGGCTCAGTTGCCAGCGCCCGCGCTAACATCACTCGCCGGGTTTCACCGGTCGATAACTGCCTAAACCCGCGATGCTTTAAATGGGTTAATTCGACTTTCTGTAAAATGGCCGCCAAGTGTTCATCGTTTAGGCAGCATTCCTGCACCAATGAC